>JBMNGP010000001.1:0-117054 GCA_050949905.1 Desulfitobacteriia bacterium
TATGCCTCCCAGCATGGAGGAAGCGGCACCAAATGCTCCGCCGATTCCCGGAAAAAACGCCCTTTCTTGTATGTAGTTGATTCGATGAACTTAGTCTTATAACCTTCTTGGCAAAGGTCGCAATAGAAAGTAAACTGAAAACCTGCTTCGGTACTGTTATCTTCATAGTTATCGGTAAAGGGTTGCAAAACCATTTTTAAAACCTCCTGCTTAAAAATTAAAATTAATACTGCTCAACAAAGCACCAGAAACAAATTACTTTAAGCTAATTAAAGTTGCCTCCATATTAAAAGTGTAGGAGTACTCCTGGTTAAAAATTACCGGTTAGAACAACTTAGTTTTGCATTTCATACAGTATTCGCTAAAGGGTGGTTGTTCCAGCGAGCATTTTTTGTTGGGGCAGACCACTACCAGCCGGGAATCACAATGCTCACAGTAATCCCCAAAGAAAGTGATTTTTCCGCACTTAGGACATTTTACCTGAAGGGATAGCCCGCAGCTGCTGCAGTTTTTTGCCCCCAACATAATGGGGCTCTTGCATTTTGGACAGCGCAGCGGGCCTAAGGGGTTGGTGCGTCCGCAAAAAGGGCAGGTCCTAGAGTCCGGGGGTATGAATTGGTCACAATAGCGGCAGGGGTGCTTATATCCGGGCAAATTTCTTCCTCCTTTCTCATCTTTCTTCTTCCAAACAGGTTTCTTCTAGCCCGGCTTCTTCCAAACCGGCTTCTTTTTCTTTTGACCATCTCTGCTTATCATCTAAGGTGCTGACATTAAAGGTCAGGATATCCTGAACACGGCTTTGCCAGGAGTCAAACGCGGAATGAATAATTCTTCCCAGGTAAATACTGCGCAGTTCCCTTAACAAGGGGAGTTTTTGCAGAGAATAGAGGTATTTGCTGTAGGCCGGCTCCTTGAGCTGCGCATCCGTCAGATAAATGGGCTCCCTTCGAAAATTAATTGCTGTCATACAGCGGTTGAACTTAGCGGTGAAATCGCCTGCGGCCTTAGTCAGGACCTCGGCTGAACATTTCGGATACTCGCTTCTGCTTAAGAGGCGGAAAACATAAGTTGCCATCTTTTTCTCCCCAGCCGCAGCCAGAGTTTCCATGATAACAGCATTACCTGGTTTTTGAGGATCGGAGCTGAAGACCGGAAAAAGAGCCCATAAATAAACTCCGGTCAGGTCTCCCATTAGGCCTTTTTTAACCCCAAAGGAGATATGATTTTCCTGGGAAATACTTTTTAAAAATAAGAACTCATCTTTAAGAGGTGAGTTAAGGATTTTGTTTGCGAACTGTACCCACAAGGAGGGGTGAAGAGCATCAAGTTTTTGTTTGCTGACAGCCTGACCGTCCTTTAACAATTTAGCGGCTTTGGCCAAAAGGGTGCTGTCGATACCGGGGATTACTTCCTCTAAGAGAGAAGTGGTTTCAGCCGTCAATCTCTCTTCGGCAGCTTCTAATTCCCGCAGCAGGAAATCCCGCCGTGCTCCCAGCATGGATAGCTTCAGAATTTCTTGGTATTCAGTTTCGAGGATTACGCAATAATCTTCTTCCCGGACGGTACTAAGCAGAGAGTAAGGAAAGCGAAGAGGATCGGCCTGCTCGGGCAGGAGAACAACTGCCGTCTCAAAGAGGCGAACTCGGCCTTTGCCGCTGCTTAGGAAGCCCTCGGCAGTATCTGCCATGTTCATTAATTCATAGTGAGCATTAATATCCGGTTTAAGGAACTTTTCCTGCATCAGCATGTCTTGAAGCAGTACTTCTTGCCTCCAGAAATAGAGGCTTTCCAGGAAATCCTCGTATCTGTAGCCAAGCTGCGACAGCTTTAAATCCTCCCCGTTAATTAAGGAGAGTTGAATTTGGTAGTCTTCAGCCTTAACCTCTAAAATGTCCCTAAGCTTTAAGTTTAAGGAAAGGCCTTGACCGCAAAGCGACAAATCTTCAGTGCTGAGCCGGGCTGTCCCCCGCACCGTTTGTTCAGCGGCCGGATTTAAGGAGAAGACCAGAGGTACTTCTAGAACTTGCTGCCGGTTATCCAAAAACTCACCTCCTAACCTTCGTTGCATAGATATTTCAATAATTAAAGAAAAATTCCTGCCTTTATCTGGCAGGAATTAAAAATAATCTTAAAAGGAGCTCTTTGTTCACAATCCCTGATGAAGCAAAAAACAACCCCTGATGAGTTAAAAACAATTATTTTTCTTTGTCCTTACTTTCAAGAAACTTCATAATATGAAAGGCCAGCCCACCGGAGGCCAGAATAATCACCAGGTCGGCGGCGGCGAAAGGCCCTATTAGCGGTTTAAAGAAGAAACCCCCGCCATATTTGAACAGTATTCCATCCATGAGTACCAGTTCACCGATATACATCAGGAATGTTGTTAACGAGGCGGTTAGAGCCGGTAGTATTTTAGCCCACAAATTACTTTTCCTGTAAAAAACCGTGCCGACATAAATCCCGGCCGTAAGACCGAAGGTAATAAAAAATACAGTCATCAGCAGAGCTGATAAAGGTGAAATATTGATGGTGCCATTGCGGTAGAAAGCTGTAAAACAAGCAATGAGACAGAGAATAATAAAAATTGCCACCGTAACGGCCTGAGCAACCAATGGCCGCTTTTTGCTGAAGTCCTGATTTCTTAGCATCTTGGAAAAACCAGAGATGACATTGAGCACAGCCAGAATGATGAGCATGGCAATTAAGTAAAAGTGAATCTTGAAAGCAGGATTATTCGCCGCGTAAAGGGGTTCACCGAGGGGAGCGGAGAACTTCCGGAGTTGCGATACATAAGCTTAATTGCCAGGATTCCAGCGGCATTTCCACGGCGCCCTCCAGGACTTTGATCTGCTCCAACCGGATTCAAAAATTAAAAATAAACCTATTCCCCAAAGAGAAACAACCGCTTGAGTATACTGCCGGCAGAATTTAAAGAAAAGGGGCAGGAGTGCCACAGAGATAATCAGAGAAAGACAGATTGGAGTGTAGGGGATGATGTATTTCGGATAGTCGGCAGCAAGAATATAACCGTTTTGCCAATAACTGCCTAAGGTCGCCACACCCATATATATAGGGTAAACTGACAGGAAAACAACAGCGCCTAGCGACCTCTAAGTAAAAGTCTCTATACTTCATCTTTGCTCCCCAATCCCTTTCAGGTGAAATTTCCAGTCATTTAACTGCGATAACTCAGGCTTAAGACTGCCTCTGGCGAGGCCGGCCTTAGCTTTTGCTTTCTTCGTAAACGGTTTTAAGATACTCATAATCAAATGAGCCGGAAGCGATTTTATAGCTCTTGACTTCACCGTCCAGCCAGAAAACGCCGTTTTTATCAACTAAGAATCTTTTGACATTTTTGCCGTTTAAGGAGAAATTGACGTGCAAAGCGCTGGCCAAATCCATGTCAGCGTCGGTCTCTCTGGAAACGGAGGGAGTTGACTTGCTTCAGCAGTTTATTAATAACTTCCGGCTCGGCACCAAACATGCGCATAACTGGATACACCATAAAAAACTGTAATATTATTCCGCCTTGAGCGGGTTGTTATAACTGTCCGGCCTGGCGCACACGGTCAGCAGCAAGATAATAGTGAGGGCAAGAGAAAACACTTCTTGGGCAAAAACAACACCTCCTAAAAATCTCCGCCTTTTTAAAATCTTTGTCTCCTATAAAACCGGTATCTTATATTAAAATAAAGAAGTTTAATACACGACCATTTGCTTTAATACATCTTTTATTAATGAAACCTTTGAAAATTTAATTTAATACAGCAGCGTTAGTGATAATAGTCACCAGCAATAGTCACTGCCAAAGCTAGCGAGCAGAGAGATGATACAAGCGTGAGTCTTTGATACGTTAGGATATTTTCAATACGCTCTTTGGGTTGTTTGCCCCGCCAAAAGCCGCAGCTAAGAAGGCTTGACCGGAAGAGCAGTTCAGAATGGCGGAGAGCATATTCCTTGGTTTGACTTTCATTTAAGGTTTTTCAAGACTTTAGCATCACAGGCCAGTTCCATGTCTATAAAAATAAATATTTTAAAAACAGCCAGCTAAGGGGATTGAACCAGTGAACACAAGCCGTGATCACGGCGATGAGCCGGAACAGATTGTCTTCTGCGCCTTAGATGCGCTTGCTCGTGCAGGATAATATAAGTATAAATCCTTGCTGCCCTCAAGCCATTGCCTTAGGAATGACGATCCTGGGACGGATAATCCCATAAACGGCAGGAACTGTTATACGATCCGCTTTATAAATATTGCCTTGAAGCAAATCTGCCGGATTTAATGCTCTTAACGATAGGAAGTATAAAATAATTGTGGCTAGGATGGCGGAGACGCCAATGATAACCCAAAACAAGCGAGGCGACCTGAAAAACCTGTTCCAGCAGGTTAGTCTGATAGGTAAGAGGAAAATAGCTGTTTGCCTTCATAATAATGTTGCTGGTTGTAAACTGGGGAAATTCTTCCCGAAGGACAACTGTTTTGGTGGTTATTTTAGAGATCAGACTCAGCAGGCTGTATTCATTGGCCAGGCCAAAGGGGCACCACAGCCTGAGGAGAGGCAATGCCCATAGGACATAGACCACGAGGCGCGGCAAGGCTTTTATTTTCCGCAGGCCTAAAACAATTAGTCCGGCCAGACTGCCGAGGATACTGGCATTAAGTACCCAGTAGAATATTTCCGAAAGCATAGCCTACCTCTTTTCGATCAGTTTTCTCAACACTTCCAGCTCCTCTGCCGATAGATCATCATCGCTGAAGGCCGCGAAGAAGGCTTTGCGGGAACCATTATAAAGCTTATCGATAAGATTTTTAGTTTCGGCTTTTTGAATAGCTTCCTTTTTGACCAGGGAAGTGCAAATAAAGTTGGGTTCACTTCTCTTAATGGCTTTTTTTTCGATAAGCTTTTTCAGAATGGTATAAGTGGTATTTTTATTCCAGCCAATGGTTTCGGAAGCCAGAAGGGAAATATCTTTTGCGGATATAGGTTCTTTAGCCCACACAATCTCCATAATTTTAAGCTCACTGTCAAATAGTTTAACTGTTTCCAAAATAGAACCTCCCAGACTATTCAGGTAGTATAGCATTATACTATCCCAGTAGTCTGAGTTTGTCAAGACTATTTGGATAGTCTGACATAAGAAGAGCTGTGTTTCCTTAAGGATGAAGGAGGTATAGATCGTAATAAAACCATCACTTTCCAAATAGCATAATACTTTGGAGAACTTCCGGCGCATTAGGAGAAATCATTCATCTAGGATTCATCTAGATAAGAGATTATAGAAAGACATTTGGTTCAAAAAATCGCGCCAGAAGCTTATAATAAATGTATAACAAGGGAGGAGATGCTTCCCTGAGAATACTTCCCTGAGTATAAGGAGAGGTTCCTGGGTATAAGGAGAGGTTGTTATTATGCCGGAAAATAAAGTTAAAGCAAAACGGCTTAAGCTAAGCCTGGTTGTCCTAATTTTCTTAATTGCCCTGAGTTTAAACTTAAGTATTCCCCAATCATTGGCGGCGGAAAATGAAGATCGGATGACCATTCTTTTTACGCATGACCTGCATGATCATATACTGCCTGTTAAGGATGAACGTGATGGGGAAATAATTAACTCCGGAGGATTTGCCAGGCTGCAGACGGCAATTCTCAGAGAAAAAGAGAATAACCCCAATGTAGTGTTAGTGGATGCCGGGGATTATTCTATGGGGACACCGTTTCAGACCATATTTGCCAGTGATGCGCCCCAGCTGAGAATTATGGGAGCAATGGGTTATGATGCCCTGACTTTTGGCAATCATGAATATGACTACCGGCCTGCTGGTCTGGCTGCAAGCCTTAAAGCTGCGAAGCGAAGCGGGGACAAATTGCCTGAGATTGTGCAGGCTAATGTTATTTTCCCCGTTGACCAAGAGGGAAATCTGACTGCGAGCTTGCAAGAATTGCAAAATGCTTATGTTGAGTATGGCGTTAAAGAATATACGGTAATTGAGCGCGGAGGATTAACAATCGGGATCTTTGGCTTGATGGGAAAGGATGCCGCGGCCAAAGCGCCGATGTCGGAAGTGCAGTTTGCGGAGCCGATTGAGAGTGCTAAGCGCATCGTGAAAATCCTCCGGGAGGAGGAAAAAGTGGATCTAATTATTTGCCTCTCCCATTCCGGTACGGAGGATAATCCCGCAGATTCCGAAGATGAGCTCCTGGCTAGGGAAGTGCCGGAGATTGATGTCATCATCAGCGGCCATACCCATACTAAGCTTGCCGAGCCAATCCTTAGCGGAGGGACAATTATTGGTTCGACCCAAGACAGTTGCCGCTACTTAGGGGTCATAAACCTTTCCCGGGCTAAGCCTTCTGCACAGAACCAGGATGCCAATAGCCCTGCAGCCGGTAGTAATGAAGGTTGGCAACTGGACAGCTACCGCTTAGAGCCGATTGATGAGCGGCAGGAGAGCGACCCGCAAATAGCCTCGCTGATAGCTGAAAATCAAGATCTGGTTCAGGAAAAGTATTTTGATAATTTTCAGCTTAAGTTTGATCAGGTACTGGCGGAAGCACCGTTTAATTTCCTGTCACGCGCTGAAATTAAAGCTAAACATGAGGAAGACCCTCTTGGTAACTTGATTAGTGATGCTTATATCTATGCAGTGCAACAAGCCGAAGGGTATGAATATGTTCCGGTAGCAGCCGCTATCGTGCCGGTTGGGATTATCAGGGGTACTTTTTACCAAGGAGATATAACCGCGGCCGATGCGTTTAATGTCAGTTCGCTAGGAATCGGGCCGGATCAGGTTCCGGGGTATCCATTAATTTCTGTCTATCTGACCGGGAAAGAGCTCAAAACTGTTTGTGAGGTGGATGCCTCGATTTCACCTTTGATGGGCGATGCCCAGCTTTTCCTCTCCGGCTTGAACTTTACTTTTAATCCGAATAGATTAATTTTCAATAAGGTTACCGATGTTTACCTGCAAAAGCCGGACGGCTCCCGGGAAGAGATTATTGATAATCAATTATACCGGGTTGTGGTCGGCTTATACTCAGCTCAGATGCTCTCGGTGGTTGGGGATAAATCTTTTGGTTTATTGTCTCTTGTTCCGAAAACAAAGGATGGCACTCCTATCACGGATTTCGAAGCCCAAATTATCAGAGATCTTAGGAGCGGCTCTCAAAATGAAGTGAAAGAGTGGCAGGCCTTAGCTCAGTACCTGCAATCTTTCCCTCAGGTTAATGGCGTATCCCAAATCCCTGAAGATTACAGCCAGACCCAGGGTCGGAAAGTGGTAGACGATAACACCAGCCTACCCGCCCTGCTGGAGAATCCCAACAAAATCGCTTTAGGTGTTTACGGGACGGGAAGCGGACTCGTGGCTCTGCTCGTTTTAGGGGCTGTGAAAATAAATACCAGGCGGCAAAGAGCAAGAGCCGCCCGGCAAGAATTGAGATCTTAGGTTATTCGATAGGTACCCAAAGCTTTGCGACAGCCCTTATTGCTGTAAGATAACTTGTAAAAAAATATCGATATTTTGGCATAATTCACTCACTTTGTTGAGTGAATTTTTTTTTATATAATCCGGTCAGAGTATCATGGCGGCTGATATATTTTAGCTGCTAGATGGTGAGATGCTGTCCGGCAATCTTTGGTCAACTTATGAGGAGCGAAGATATAGTTAGATTTAATGGATATTAACCCAACGACTGGAAACAATAAAATCGAGGTGGGATGAATGAGGCTTCCTGTTATTTGGATGGGAACGAACACCTGTGCAGGTGACCTGCTTTCCTTTCTTAACGCCTATGATCCCGGCTACCAGAGCTTTATTACCGATTTGGTCGATTTTCGTTATGATTATCTGCTGGGCGCAGCCCAAGGAGATCAGTCGACTGGAATCCTTGAAGCTGCTCTGACCGAGCTTGCCGGTCAATATATCCTGATCGTAGAAGGAACTATTCCCACCCTCTTTGAGGGGATGTGTTCCGTAATCGGCTATCCTTGGGGAATAATTGTCCTTGCCCATTAGTAGTTACATGAGTTCACGTTGGTGTTTCCGATTTAGGTATTAGTTTTTTAGCTTAGGCACTAGAGGGATTTGCTTTGAAGAAAATTACCATTGGCCCTTTTACCAGGGCGAATAACTCCTGCGAGGTAGAGGTAACGATAGAAAATAAAAAAGTGATTGATGCCCGCTGCAGTGGGACGTTTTTCCGGGGATTTGAGCTAATTCTCCAGGGCAAAGAACCCCGGGATGCCAGCTATCTGACGGCACGGATTTGTGGAATTTGCTCGGCAGCTCATGCTACGGCTGCTTCTTATGCGCTGGAAAATGCCGCCGGTATAAAACCTCCCCGCAATGGCCGATTGCTGCGCAACTTAATCTTGGGAGCGGACTTCCTGCAAAACCATATCAGGCATTTATATTTGTTTTCTCTGGTCGATTTCATTTCCTGTCCTAAGATTGCGCCTTTTGTTCCAAGTTCCTCCGCGGATAAGCGCCTGGCTAAAAAGGAAAACGAAGCTCTGGTCAGGCATCTTTTTGCTTCCTTGGAGATAGGGAGGCTGGCCCATGAATTGGTGGCTTTGCTCGGCGGTAAAGCCCCCTTCCCGCATGGAATCTTGGCCGGAGGTAGTACAGTGCCCCCGTCCGCTGATATTATTATGAAACTTAAAGCTAAGCTGCAAAAAATTAATGATTTTATTCGTAATACTATGCTCCCGGATGTTCACCTTCTGGCTGAGACCTATCCGGATTATTACGAGATAGGTTCCAGACCGCCCAATATGCTGGAATTCGGGGTTTTCCCCTCCGATGAAAAGGGCCAAAGAAGGCATTTTCCGGCGGGGGTCATCATAGGGGGGCAACAGGGTAAGGTTAATACCTTAGCCATTAGGGAACACTTGAGCAAATCCTGGTATGAGGATGATGCCGGGTCTGAATACCCTGCGCAGGGCAAAACTATTCCTGACAGAAAGAAAAAGGGAGCTTATTCCTGGGTGAAAGCACCGCGCTATGGAAGGATGCCTATGGAAGGAGGCCCTTTGGCGAGGCTCTGGATTAGGGGTGATTACCGGCGAGGGACAGCTACCATGGATCGGATCATGGCGCGGGCTATGGAGGCGGAAAAAACCGGCCTCCTGATGGAAACCTGGGTAAATGAGCTTGAGCCGGGAAAACCTGTATTCACGCCTTTTGAAGTACCCCTTGAGGCCGAAGGGGTTGGCCTCACTGGGGCGATGCGCGGCCCCTTGGGGCACTGGCTGAAAATTGAAAAGGGCCGTATTGCCCATTATCAAATAATCACTCCTACTGCCTGGAATTTCTCACCGCGTGATAATAACGGTAAAAGGGGGCCGGTGGAAGAAGCTTTAATTGGCACCCCAATAGCTAATGAAAAGGAGCCTATCGAAATTGGCAGGGTAATTCGGGCATTTGACGTTTGTTCTTCCTGTTCCGCCCATGTGCTTATCCCGGGAAAACCCGTTCAGGAAGTGGTAATACATCCCTAAGTATAGCTATATTTGTTCAAGAAGCTACTAGTCATCCTGAGGCAAATAGCTCCCGAGGGCAATGCCCGAAGGCATGTCCTGAACGAAGCGAAGGAACTAGTACTTGGCTTAAGAGAGATGTTGTTTAACGTGGTGGGGGTAAATATGGCAATTCTAAATGAGATCAGATACTTTTGGCAAAAAGTTGTGGGAGGTTCTTAGGATTTGTTCACTTCATTTCGCAAGTTAAAAAAGCCCCGTCATTCGGCAGTGCTCAGGCTCTTGCATTGGTCCTATGCGCCTGCCGTGCTGACCTCCCTCTACAGCGGGCTGTACATTAATCAACCCCGCCGTATTTTTGGCTTCCGGAATATGAATTCGGCCCGCAAAACTCACTTTATCTCTCAGTTTGTGCTTATATTTGCCTTTCTGGCCAGGATAATTTACAGCTTGCAAAACAAAAATTACCGGGAGATCCTTCCCGGCAAAAAAACGTTTATGGAGACTCCTAAATTTTTGAAACATGAATTATTTCTAACTCATAAAAAGCCTAAATTTCCCAAATATAATCCCGGCCAAAAAATCCTGTTCAGCGGTTTCGCTGTCTTTACTCTGGTGCAGATAATTACCGGACTCAGCCTTTATGCTTCGTCCAGCTGGCAAAAGGTTGTCAAAGTGGCCGGGGGCTTAAACCCTTTGCGCCGGCTGCATTATCTGGCTGCTCTAGCTGTCTTTGTCCTGATTGCGGGGCATCATTATTTTGTCTTCACCCATGAACTAAAGAAACTCAAATCAATATTTACCGGCTATGAATAAGATCACCATCCTAGGGTTGGGAAATCCTTTACTTAAAGACGACGGTATCGGACCGCATATTATTAGCATCCTGCAACATAGTAGCCTTCCCGCTGGCATCGAAGCGCTCTGGGCGGGAGGATATCTTTATAGTTATTAGAATATCCTGGTTAATAGTGAAAAGGTTATTGTGGTGGATGCGCTGCAGGGAGGAGGGCCTCCCGGTACTTTCTACCTCCTACCTGCAGATAAACTCTTCCTGGATCATGAAAGCGGATTATTCCGGCATGAAGATGATTTTTTCAGTGTATTGGAGTGTTTGAAGTGCTATAATACTAGGACGGAATTAATCATAGTAGGTGTTGAGCCCCTGGAGATCAGCTACTCTCTGGAATTAAGCCCGCAAATCAAGCAAAGAATTCCGGATCTAATTGAACTTATTTTGAATTTATGCCGGGATAGTAAGTTGAATAGCAGCTTGAATCAACAAAATAGCAAATAGTAGTTCTTTCTAGTCTTTAGTAATTTTTTAGCTTTTTCCAGAAAAGATGGGTATGCTAATTAGAGCAAAATGTTTAAGGACAGAGGTTGACTATTAATGCCGGAAAAAAAATTGAATTTAAAAAATCATTACGAGCTGGCAATTGTCGGCTGCGGGCCGGCCGGGATGGCGGCAGCCCTAAATGCTAAAATAAGAAATAGGGATTTTGTCCTTTTGGGACAGGAATTTTGCAGCCCCAAATTAGCCAAGGCTGCTCAAGTCGATAATTTTCTTGGCTTTCCGGAAATCAAAGGCGAAGAACTACGGCAGCGCTTTCTTCAGCACTTAAAGCAAATGCAAATTGAGATCGTACCCTGGAAAGTTACCGCTATTTATCCGGGAGAGCCCTTTACCCTAACTGACAATAGAGTGTTTTTGCAGGCTGATGCCGTCATTATTGCCACCGGGGTGTCAGCACAAAAATTATTTAAAGGAGAAGTTGAGCTATTAGGTAAAGGTGTGGGCTACTGTGCGACTTGTGACGGGCCCCTTTACAGGAATAAAACTGTGGCTATCATCGCCTATGAGCCGGAGGCAGAAGACGAAGCCAACTACCTTGCTGAGATTTGTTCCCAGGTCTTTTATATTCCTTATTATCAAGAAATAACAAGACTGGATGAGCGGGTTATTGTCAAAAAGGCTAAGGTTAAGGAGATAAGCGGTGCTAAGCAGGTGGAGAAATTGGTCTTAGAGCAAGAAGATTTAGCTGTAGATGCCGTGTTTATTTTAAGAGAGAATGTGCCTGCCGAACAGCTGGTGCCGGGCTTGGAGATGGAAAAAGGAGCAATTAAAGTTAGCCATAACTTAGAAACCAATATTCCGGGGTTATTTGCCGCCGGAGACTGTACCGGCCAGCCTTACCAGCTTTTAAAAGCTGCCGGGGAAGGAGCAACGGCAGCCCTCTGGGCTGTGAAGTATCTGGATGGGTTGCAAGGAAAATAACCTTTACCAAAGCGCCAGAATTTTTTGTACCAGCAGTGAAACACCGGCTACGGCCAGCCAGCAGGATAGGCCTAAGGTAATCGGCTTTAAGCCGTTTAATAATAATTTTTTTAGATCGGTATTTAAACCTATTGCTGCCATGGCCATAATGATCAAGAATTTTCCTGAGGCCACAAAGAAGTCGGATACAGAACCAGGTAGGCCGACAAAAGTATTAATAACAGCTGCGAGAATGAAGCCGATCACAAACCAGGGGAAAACTTTAGTCAGGCGGAAGGATCGGCCGGATTGTGATCCGGGACTCCGGCGAACAGTATAGATAGCTAAGGCCAGGGTGATAGGGACAATCATCAATGTCCGAGTTAGCTTGACAATGGTGGCCAGAGCCAGGGCTGTATTGTTATTGGCCAAAGTACTCCAGGAAGCAGCAGCCGCCACAACTGAAGACGTATCGTTGATGGCTGTTCCTGCCCATATACCGAAGCCCAGGTCACTCATTCCTAAAAAATGTCCGAGTGCCGGGAAAATAAAAACTGCCGCAATATTGAAAAGAAATATGGTGGAAATGGCCTGGGCGATATCCTTATCCTTGGCCTGAATTACAGGAGCTGTTGCTGCAATGGCCGAGCCGCCGCAAATGGAGGTTCCGACTCCGATCAATGTTGTCATCTTGCCGTTTAAATGAAGATATCTGCCGACCAAAAATGCAGTTAAAAAAGCCGCAGATAGAGTAGAAACAATGATCAGGAGGGACTGAGCGCCCACGCGGATAACGTGAAAAAGATTCATTTCAAAGCCTAAGAAAATAATGGCGTATTGCAAGAGTTTCTTGGATGTGAAATTAATACCGGCAGTCAAGGAAGGTTTGTTGCGGGTAATAGTTATTACCATGCCGAACAAAATCCCAAAGACAGGGCCGCCGATGAGAGGGAATGTTTGTCCTAATAAAAAAGCCGGAACGGCCAGTATTAAGCATAAGAATAATCCGGGAACAATTGTTTTTAAGCGTCTTAGCATGTTCTGCCTCCTCTGGTTTATCTTTAGTTGTTTTAATACTTCAGTTGCTTTAATACTTCGAACTTTAGCGCAGTTTTATGCATGGTTCTGTATTAGTTTAATATTTTGCTCAAAGGAAGTAAAATATGATTGTCTGATAGATTGTATAGGTAATAAGCTATGCAGGGGGGAACAAGATGACGCTTAGGCATTTACGTATTTTCATTGCCGTTGCCGATGCCGGGAGTATGACAGCGGCTGCGGAAGCCTTGTATGTTGCCCAGCCGACAGTTAGTCAGGCTATCGCCGAATTGGAAAAATATTGTGGTGTAAAGCTTTTTGAACGCCTGAAATTTAAAAGACAGAGAACTCGTTACTTAAAGCTAATTTAGAGGACTTTAGAGATGAGTTCTTCAAGGTTGATAGTAAAGCGGTGATCGGATATCATATAGGAAGAGAAAAGAGTTTTAAAGATATCAAATTTCCTACAACCGAAATTGGTTCATGAAACTGTTGTTTAGGAAGGAGAAAGAAGTGAAGTCCAAATGCCAACTTATGATCTGATGTGTCAAGACTGCGGCCATAAATTTACAGTTTTTTGCAGTATTAGTGCCAAGGATAAGCAAACTTGTCCTGAGTGCCAGAGCGCTAATATCTCCCAAAGGTTTACTGCCGTGAATATCAGCGGGGTAAGCGGCGGCAGTAAAGACTGTGGGACCTGTTCATCCGGTAAATCAGGCTTTGGCTGAGGATCATGCTAAATTCGGCGGAGCCGGGTGTTCCGCCTAGGAAACTAATTTATTGAAACTGTTTAGGGAAGCATGCTTTAAGCGCGTTAAGAGATGCTTCCGTTTTTTTATTTGTCGCAATTTATTGGCCGCAAACTGAAGTCAGCCTCTTTTTGTTGATTCAAATATTTAACTGGATTAAAATTTAGTATTTGTACTATTTTGTGAGTATGAAGGATTTAAGACAATTAGAAAAGGGGTTATGACCTGGGATTGCCAAATACCACGATTTCTTATCGTCGTATTTTGTCTTAAAATATATTAAAGTGCCAAAATAATGTCCATTATTGAATAAAATTACAATAAATAGGAGGAAAGCGGAAATGGTAATTGCTAAAGCTGCTCAGGCGGGGACATCAAACTCCAGTGATATTCTGGTTATGGTTTCTCCTAATCCTGAAGGCGGAATTAAGCTACAACTGGATAGCAAAAAGGTTATTTTAAAACAATTTGGCAAGCAGATTGAAAGAGTAATCCGGGAAAAAATCACGGAAATGGGAGTAGAGGACATCGTGGTAACCGCTAAAGACAACGGTGCTCTTGATTATACAATCCGGGCACGGGTACAGGCCGCTATAGAGCGGGCTATCTAATATATCAAAATAAACTAAAAGAGGTAGGACAATGAGGCAATATAGAAAAAGTATTTTATTTGTTTCCGGAAATGACCCGAAAATGCTTCAAGATGCTGCAGTTTTTGGTTCCGATGGACTGGTATTTGATTTGGAACAAGCCGTAGCGGCGGAAGAGAAAGACAGCGCCCGTCTGCTGGTGAAAGAAGCTCTCCGTTTTCTTGATTATTCCAGTGTGGATGTAATTGTTAGAATCAATCCTCTTTGCTCCGGTTTTGGGGAAAAAGATATTGAACTGATTGCCCGGGAAAGGCCTTTCGCCCTAATGGTACCTAAGGCTTCGGCCGAGCAGATTACTCAGATTGCAAGCAAACTTGCTCAAATTGAAAAAGAAGAGGGGATTCCTGCCGGCGGCATTAAGTTAATCCCGGTAATTGAAACAGCCTATGCTCTCCAGTATGTACACCAAATAGTTACTGCTTCCCCGAGAATCACCGGGGCTTTCCTCAATGCGGAAGGCTTGACGGCTGATTTTGGCATGCAGAGAACTAAAGAAGGCGAAGAGATTCTCTATGCCCGCAGCAGGGTAGTGGTCGCCTGCCGGGCTGAAAAGCTCAATGCTATTGACACCCCTTATATGGACAGCAATGATTACGAAGGTTTGGAAAAAGACAGCTATAGAGCCCGCAACATGGGCTTTACCGGAAAAGCAGCTATTAATGGCCGGCAAATTGAGACTATTCACAGGATCTTTAGCTAATAAATAAATGGAGATGAAAAAGACGATGAAAAATGCAGTAGGCAGGGAAATACCAGAGTATATAGAAGGATACGGCAAGGTTAAGCCTTTTATGGGCGCCTTTGCTAACTATGGCGTAAGGGAGAGAGCTTCGGTCAGACTTCGTTCCGTAAAACCTGGGGAACGAAAGTTATTGGCTTCCATTGACGAAGCCCTGGACAAAGTAGGCTTAAAAGACGGAATGACGGTGTCCTTTCACCACCATTTACGCAACGGCGACTATGTCCTGAATTTGGTTATGGCCGCTATAGCCAAAAAAGGGCTGAAAGATATTCATGTGGCAGCGACCGGGATTTTCCCCATTAACGAGCCTTTAGTCGAATATATCAAAAAAGAAATTGTTACCGGAATTTCTGTCAATTATATTTCTCCTGGTGCCGTAGCTAAAGCAATCACCCAAGGTTACTTGAAAAACCCGGCCAGGATGATGAGCCACGGCGGGCGGCCCAGAGCGATTGAAAGCGGCGATCTGCATATTGACGTAGCTTTTATCGCTGCCCCGGAAGCAGATGCTTATGGCAATATTAACGGCGTCAACGGCCCGGCAGCTTGCGGCACCTTATCCTATGCCGTTGCGGATTCCATTTATGCCGATAAGGTAGTAGCCGTTACCGACCATCTTTCACCCTATCCGGCCTGTCCGATTGATATTACCCAGGATTTTGTCGACTATGTAGTTGTCGTGGACTCTATCGGTGACCCTAATGGGATTGTGTCCGGCACAACCAAAGTCACCTCCGACCCTGTTGGCTTAAGAATAGCCAAAATGGCTGCCCAAGTTATTGATGCGGCCGGCTATATTAAAAATGAAATGTCATTCCAAACCGGAGCGGGCGGTACTTCACTGGCCGTCGCAGCCGAAGTACGCAAGCTTATGAAGGAAAAAGGTGTTGTCGGTAGTTTTGCCGCCGGCGGCGTAACCGGCTATATTGTAGATATGCTTAATGACGGCTTATTCCGCAATATCTTCGATGTCCAGTGTTTTGATTTGAAAGCTGTGGCTTCCTACCGGGATAACCCCCGGCATCAGGCTATGACCGGTTCCCTATACGGCAACCCCCATGATAAAGGCGCTATTGTTAATAATCTCGATATTATGATCTTGGGTGCTACCGAAATCGATTTAGATTTCAATGTTAACGTTGTTACCGGCTCCGACGGTACCATTATGGGTGCTTCCGGCGGCCATAACGATACGGCGGCAGGCGCTAAACTTGCTATGGTTGTAACCAACTTAAGCAAAGGCAGGCTGCCGGTTGTTAAGGATAAAGTTACCACCGTAACTACCCCGGGTGAAACCATTGATGTCCTGGTAACGGAAAGAGGAATTGCCGTCAATCCCAGAAGGCAGGAGATCCAAGAAAAATTAGTAGCAGCAGGTCTGCCCGTGAAGTCAATCACAGAACTGAAAGAGATTGCCGAAAAGATGACCGGCAAACCGGAGCCCATCGAGTTCACAGATAAAATCGTGGCTGTAGTTGAATACAGGGATGGGACGGTTATCGATGTGGTCAGACAGCCTAAATAAGTCAGATAAGAAGGGCTTACCTCAGTTTCTCTTAGTTCAAGAAAATAGAAAACTGAATCGTGTCACTCCAGCCCTTAGCTAAAACAAAAGTAAACAAAAAATTAAACAGTAAACATTGAAAATTAAACATTAAAATTAATAAGCTGAAAACCACTTCTCTAAGTGCTTTTTAGCTTATTTTTTCTCCGAATTTTGGGTTTAATAGTTTGGTTGCAATTAATGGCTGTGCTTTTGCATAGTCCTGAAATTAGTATGGGAAATTGCTGATTAAGCTAATCTATGGTGTAATTAGGCTATAGCTAATTAATAAATCTGAATTTGGGGTAATGACATGGACAAATATCCAAGAGAAGAATTAGAAGAAGCTCTGCAAATTGTTTCTTCAACAATCAGCAGGTGTGAAAAAATTCAGCCTAAATTTGCTGAGGGTACCTCGCAGCATACGCTCCTTAAAAACAGGATAAAAGCAATGTATATCGCCAAATCATTAATAACAGGGCAAAATGTTAGGGACAAATATGCGCAAGAAGAATTAACAGAAGCGCTACGCCCCGTAGCTTCGATAATAAGCAAATGTGAAAAAGCACAGCTGAAATTGGCGGAAGGTACCTCGCAGCATGCTCGCTTTATGAGTATAATAAAAGCAATGTATGTTGCCAAATCATTAATAACGGATGAAATCAGGAAGAGGTCTTAATCTGAAGAGTGGAACAAAATGAAAATACTTAACAAGAATCTTTTATCTATCTCCAAAATGCTAAAAGAGCTGCCCCCTCAACCTGGTGTTTATCTTATGTATGATTCGCTGGGGAATATTATCTATGTCGGGAAAGCGAAAAATCTCAAGAACAGGGTTACGCAATATTTTCGCAGCTCCAAGAACAGAGAACCCAAAGTGGAAGAAATGGTCCGCAATATTCAAACGTTTACCTATTTCCTTACGGATACGGAATTGGATGCTTTGCTCGATGAATGCCGCCTGATCAAAGAACTTAAACCCAGGTATAACAGGTTGATGAAGAATGATCTAAGGTATATTTTTCTGAAGATACCGGCTGAAGCCTACCCTAAAATAACTATTGCCAAAGAGAAATCTGCTGACGGTGCCGTTTATTTTGGCCCTTTTACCAGTGTTCAGCGGGTTGAAGCTGCTATCCAAGGTCTAAATGAAATTTTTCCTTTGCGTAAATGTGTCGGTTCCAATCTAGTGTCCAAAGCTGACGGCTGTTTATACCGGCATTTAGGCACTTGCCTGGGAGCTTGTACCGGGCAGGTAAGTCCTGCGGAATACCAGGTATATATGGAGAAAGTGCAGCAGCTTTTAAGCGGCAAGGATCTGTCTCCGGTCAAAGAACTTTGGCAAAAAATTGAGAAGACTACGGAGAAGCTGGAATTTGAAAAGGCAGCCCAATACAGAGATTACTACTTAGGCCTTAAGCATGTAATAAGTAAGCAGAATTTAGTGGAGTCTTCGAACCGTAAGCAAAACATCCTGGCAGTTGAATTTCTAGCTAATGGATTTCCCAAATTATTTTTGATTAAAGGTAACAGACTTCTGCACAGGGAAGTTCTTCAGGTGGCAGGTGAGCGGACCCTTTGGCAAGATTATTTGCAGCGGCTTATTAAGACTCATTATGAGCTGAAGGAAAGTGCTGACTCCGGCTTAACTCAGCTAACCCCTGAGGATATTGATGAAGCGCAAATTATTTACACTTATCTAAAAAGAAATAGGCAGAGAATAATTAGTTTCTCTCTGCCTTCCGCTTGTCTGCGCGGGGGCTCAACCCGCCTTGCTAATCTAACTTCGAAGATTATGGATAGGTTACTCAATAAAAAAGTGCAACCTGACTTATAATAACTTATAATATTTGATAAGTTTGGGAATTGGGGCAAATCAATATCCAATAAATCACACAAGGAGAGATGCAAAATGAAATTTCAATTCGCGCATAATAACATCAATGTCCTGAATCTGGAAAGGAGCCTGAAGTTTTATCAGGAAGCCTTAGGGCTGACCGAGGTGAGAAGGCGTGTTCATCCTAAGGGTGATTTTATCCTGGTCTTCTTAGGTGATGGTACTACAACTCATAGCCTGGAGCTGACCTGGCTGAGGGATAGGACTGAGCCTTACAACCTAGGGGAGAATGAATTTCACCTGGCATTTACAGTGGATGATTATGAGGCTGCCTATCAGCATCATAAAGAGATGGGTTGTATTTGTTACGAGAATAAGGAAATAGGGATTTATTTCATTAATGATCCCGATAATTACTGGCTGGAGATAGTACCTGCCAAAAGAGGCTGACCGGTTATTAGGCCTGGAGAATTATTTCCTGCCCTCTTTCCTTAAAAGTAATAATTTTTGTCGGGCTATTAATCATCTTTTGAGCATATTGATGTGCTGTCTCCAACTGATCGCCAAAGTGCATGGGTATCAGGAATCTAGGGGCGAGTTCCTTAATGAAGTAATCGGCTCCCAGATGGTAATTATGCTCCAGCCTTTGGTCTACCGGGAAAAAGGCAAGATCAAGGAGCTTGCTGCTGCTTGTAGCCAAGTCTTGCTTGATTTTGGCCATTTCTTCATAAAACATTACTTCGGCTCTGGCGATATCTTCCGCCGGCTCACCCCACCAGTACCACCAGTTTAAGTCGCCGGCATGAAAAATCCTAAGCCTGTCGGCCTCAACCAGGAAAGAAACACCGGCATCAGTGGAGCCGTAGGTTTTAATGAGGACATCACCTACCCGGACTTTTTGGTAGGGAGGCAGGATAAAAACTGAATTATTTTTTTGATTCTTTTTCCGGTTAAGAGTAAGGCCTGATTTTTGACCGGTAGTGCCGGCAAGGAGTTCGGGAGGGATCTGAGCTCTAAGATCATCGCTTAAAATATACTTAATTGAGGGCTTAGCGGCTCTCCATTCCCATATCAGGGGGTTATAATGGTCGGGATGGGCATGTGAAGCAAAGACCAATGTATCCTTATCTCCGAAATTAACATTACCCTTAAAGTAATCAAAGATGAAAATGTGATTTCTTGTCTCTACCCGGAAACCGCTATGGTAAAGGTATTGAACTTTGATAGTCTGCTTTGTTATTTTAATCACTCCTTAAGTTCTAATTGTTATCAATCGCTCGATCCTAAGGTAAGAGCGCTTTGGCCTCCTGCCAGACAGTTTGCTCGTCCTTTTGCTTCGTACCCCAGGCAAGCAAAAGATTAAGGGCTTCATCTCGCTTGCCGGCCAGAATCAATTTGGAAAGCAGGACGGGTATTTCCGTTTTAATTAGCTTAGCTTGGACAAATTCTGTCTGGTTGGTAGGATTGGTCATGGGGAAACCTCCTTAGTTAAATGATGATAGGATAAGATCCGTCATTGCGTTCAAGGATAACAAGTTTCACTGTGTTCAGGATGTAATAATAAATTCACACCTGGTAAACTTTATGTATATGATTTATTATTAGCCCAAGGAGGGAATATTTCGTGCCTAAGAATTGTTGGGGAGATACCACTTTAGAAGAGCACCACCGGCTGCATAATAGAATCCGCAACGAACTCCCGGAACTGCTAAGCAGGCTGGCTTTAGAGGGTAAAGAAGAGGAAGCCTTAAAGTTCTTGTTGGAATGGGGAACTTTTCAGAAAAAAAGGTATCAGATTTATAATGAAGCCCGGGCTCTTCTGGGAATGGAAAAAGTGGCCATAGATGTGGAAGTGCTGGAATAGTAGATGTAAGGAAGAGGTCGGATCTAGAAAATAGGTTTAGGTCCTACAGACTTTTACTTTGGCTATCCTGCGGTGTTCGACTTTCTCAACTTTAAAGACCAGCCCGTTGTATTCCAAGCTGGGGTGGTCATCTTTGCGGGGAATTCTCCCCAGCTGGCCGACAATAAAACCGCTTAAGGTTTCATAATCTTCGGTCGGCAGTTCAACATCCAGGTAATCCCTAACCAAATCAAGGCTTAAAGAGCCATTGATCAGAAAAGTATTTTCATCTAGCTTTTCGATTTGGCTTTCTTCCTCATCGTATTCATCGAAAATATTGCCTACAATTTCTTCCACCAGGTCTTCCATGGTCACCAGTCCCGCGGTTCCGCCGTATTCGTCGATAATAATAGCCATATGAATTTTCTGCCGCTGCATTTCTGTGAAGAGTTCATCCGTCCGTTTAGATGAGGGGACAAAATAAGGCTGGCGGAGGATATTCTTCAGGTTAAAAGTTTCGCTGGACTTTTTGCTGATGTATTCAAAAATATCTTTGCTGTGCAGGATACCGATAATATTATCGATATTCTTTTCATAGACCGGCATTCTGGTATACTTTTCGGCATTAATCATTTCGATAACCTGATTAAAGTCGGCTTCCACGGGCAGGGCAACGATTTTGGTGCGGTGGGTCATGATCTCGGCGACGGTTTTATTGTCAAATTCAAAGATGTTATTGATCATAACTTTTTCAATTTCATCAATAGTTCCTTTTTCTTCCCCGACATCGATCATCAGGCGAATTTCCTCTTCGGTGGCATGTTCATCTTCAGCATGAGGATCAACGCCCAAGAGACGGACAAAAAAGTTGGTGGATATGGTCAGTAATTTGACAAAGGGATAGGTAAGGACAGAAAGAGCACGCAGCGGGCGGATGACTATCTGGGAGATGGCTTCCGCTTTTTGCATGGCCAGCCTTTTAGGTACAAGTTCTCCTAAGACCAGGGTAAAATAAGCTAAAATTACGGTCACCGCTATCATGGAAACTGTTTTTAAGACGCTTTCCGGGAGAGGCAGGCCGGTTAATTTCATTAACCTGACGATTTTATCGGCGAAAGTCTCCGAAGCAAAGGCACTGGCCAAAAAGCCGGCCAGAGTAATGCCGATCTGAATCGTAGCTAAGAAACCGCTTGGTTCATCCAGGAGTTTTTTAATTAATTGGGCTTTAGAATTTCCTTCTTCAGCCTGCAGCCTTATTTTATGGTCGTTTAGAGAAATAAAGGCTATTTCCGAAGCAGCAAAAAAGGCATTTAGCGCAATTAAAACTAGTAAAAATAAAATACCGGTAAGCAATTTGTTTTTCCTCCAAAAAATTGTCTAAAAAACACAAAAAAGGCATAATAAATCAAATAAGATTTACTAAAGCCTTCTAAAATAAATTCTTGCCGGCTGACGGTAATGAATTCTTAAGAATTGCTCCAAGCCTGTACTTCGTATGTCCGCAGGAACATCATCCATCCTCTTTCACTCCTTGTAAAGAGATGCTCATCTTTCTTTTCCTAATATTAATTATAATCATTTAGGAATCTTCCGGCAAGTATTTAGCTCATTCGGCATGCGAACTGCTTGGGTAGCGCATCAGTAGGCGATCCGCTTGGGCTAGAGCTTAATTGAAGGGTGTAGGGAAATATGCTATTATTTGTGTTGTGATATTTGCATCTTCTATATTTTATACCGGAACAGCTAAGGACTATTCTTTGCGTACAAAGGCCACTTGCTTATTTTACGCAGTATTTTTTGCCAGAGAAGAGGTTTTTTATGTATTGGATCTTCTTTTTTATTCCTATTGGAATGCTGGTTGGTACTTTGTCCGGTTTCTTTGGCATCGGTGGCGGGATTGTGCTGATGCCTATTCTGTTATTGGCGGGCTTTGAACCTGCTGTGGCCGTGGCTACTTCCCTGATGTTTACCTTAGGGACGAGCTTGTCGGGAGCTGTTACGCATACCAGAATGAACAATGTCAATTGGAAAATTGCTGCTGTCATCGGCACAGTAGGAGCTCTTGCCACCCAAGGCTCAAACCGGATTGTAATTTATATCTCCGGCCGTTATGATTGGCTGCTCAATTTCCTGTTTATTTTGTTGCTGCTTTATTTCGCTTGGTCGTTGTACCAAAGGCAAAAGAAGACAGCCAAAACTGGCGCGGTTTTCAAAAAACAATATGCTGCAGCTCTGTTGATTGGCTTAATAGTAGGCTTTCTGGCAGCTCTTTTTGGGATTGGCGGAGGCTTTATTACCGTTCCTCTGCTTATTAAATGGCTGGGCTTTGATTCCCGCAAGGCCATTGGGACGAGCCTGGCGGCTATTATAGTAATTTCTATCGGAGGAATACTCGGTTATAGTGCCCGGCTGGAGCTGAATTTCCTCCTGGGGCTTTGCCTGATTGGCGGAGCTTTTATCGGCTCTCCCTTTGGCGCCAGAATGACAGCCCGTTATCAGGTCGAAGAAATCAGCAGGAAACTTGGAGTACTCTATTTCTTTGTTATAGCTTCGCTGCTGGTTGATCTGCTGGCTGCCTTTACCACTCCCTTTTTGGAGTATGTGAGCTTAAGCTTATTGGTTATGTTCCTAGCCTATATGCTCTATGATTTTTACCGGCATCGTCAGGTTACCCTCTCCGAGGATAGCTAGCTAGGTTCAACTTTTTTCTTCCCCCAAATATACTGTAATAATATTAGGAGAAATGTGGAGAGCTTCCGATCTGGGAACACAAACTGTGAGGAGGTATGCCCGATGAAGAAGAACAAAATATTCTTGCTGTTTTTTGCTTTGCTTATGGTAAGCTCTTTTCTCCTGAACAGTTTGCCGGCTTCTGCTCTTGCTGACCACTCGGCCCTTTATAGCCCGGGCGAGGATTCACTCCGACTCCAAAAAACCTTATCAGCTAAAGACCAAGCTGTTTTGGAGAGATTTGCAGGTCTTGAGCGCTGGCTGGAGGAGCAAAGCCGTAAGTTTAAGGACTATGTTTCTAAAGCCTTGCAGAATTTTCAAGAGGAAGTGGTTCGGGTGGTTGAAGAATTCAAACTTAAAATTGAGGAATGGCAGGAGCAGCTGACCAATAAATTTTATCGAAGGCTCTAGTAAATTGTACCTGATTATTTATTAGGATTCTCATATTCGCGGTTGGCGAATACTTAAAACTTAACGACCTCCTGTACCGGGATTTTAGATCCTAGGCAGGAGGTTCGTTATTTAAGATCGATTATAAAAATTAAAAGGGACAAGAATTAAACCTATAGGAAGCGGCGGCCGCCAAGACCGAAACCGGCACCGCCGGCAAAACCGGCACCACCTAGGAAGCCTGCACCACCGGGGGCAAATTGCTGCGGGGCAGCGACGACATTAGTAGTAAGGGGCTGGACAAAATGTTGGGGAACATTAACGATATTCTGACGGTTAACAGTGACTACCGGATGGATAACGGGAACAACCCGAGGAGTGAAGAAATCGCGCACAACATATTGTGCCGGACAAACGATAGGATTAACACAGCCACAATGCATGGAATTAATCACCTCCTTAACTAATACATGATATGCACAATATGGCTTATCTGGGTACATATGGAAATAATTTTCCACCAATATTTTGCGTTTAGCGAGTTATGGAATAGCTGTAAGCAGACGGTGGACGGAATGACTGAGCGTGGACCTGGGTGCGCGCCTACTTGACTGTCAGGCAGAGAAGGAGTAGAATCTAGCCATAAACTGAATAGCAATTCATTTTTTGGGGAATGTACTGTGGTTTATAATAAAACGGAAAAAATAATTCAAAAACAGCAAAAATTAAGAGCAAAAATCCTGAAAGCAGCCAAGGAAGTTCTAGCTGCTCAAGAGACCGGGAATACTTCGGTCAAGGCCATTGCCAAAAAAGCAGGTATTGCTACAGGTACTTTTTATTTGTATTTTACGAACAAAGAAGCACTGATCGATACTGTAGTTCAGGAACTTTACGCTGAGCTGCTTACTATTATTAAAAAGGAGAGGGCTCAATACACCTCTGTCTTTGACAAGCTGCAAGCCTCCATGGAAGTATGTATTAGGACTTTTCTCAAGGAAAAGCATTTAGCTAAAATTCTTCTGAAGCATTTTCCGGAGATCAATTCTGCCTTTAATACCAGATTTACGGGTATCGAAAATGATTTGATTGAGTTTGCGAAACAGGACTTGGACGAACTTCTGGAACTCAAGCTTATCCCGGATCAGGATACGCAAGTCAGTGCGGCTGCTTTTGTCGGTACATTTCGGGAAGTAATCCTTTCCTGGCTAAATAACGGGGAACCTGCAGACTGGGAGCAAGCGCTGCAAACTTTAATTGAGTATAATATGCGGGGAATAGGCAGGCCGGACCCGGCAAAGAAAATGATTGAGTTTTAAGGATGGTATTATGAGTTATTTAATAATACAGTCTTTACACGCCGGCTATGAGCAAAATGAGGCCCTTACTTTAGCTTTGCAGGATGTTAATTTAGCTTTGGACAAGGGAAGCAGTGGAGCGCTGATTGGCCCTTCCGGCAGCGGCAAAAGTACTTTGCTGAATGTTTTAGCCGGTTTGCACCGGAATTACCAGGGGCAGGTTTTACTCGACGGCAAGAAACCGGCAAATAATCCGGAGACAGCTTTAATCCTTCAGGAATACGGCCTATTACCCTGGAAGACAGTCTGGGATAACGTTGGGCTAGGACTGCAGATTAAAGGGATAGGCAAAGCAGAAGCTGAGGAGAGGGTTGCTAAGATTCTCGGCAAATTAGGTTTGCTGCCTTTGAGGAAAAGGTTTCCTACCCAGTTAAGCGGCGGCCAGCGGCAAAGAGTGGCCATAGCCCGTTCCCTTGTTTTGGAGCCCAAGCTCTTGCTTATGGATGAGCCTTTTTCTTCCCTGGATGCTTTAACAAGGGAAGAAATGCAGGATTTAGTGCTGGAACTTTGGCAGGATACACAGCTGACTATTTTTTTTGTTACGCATAATATTGAGGAAGCCGTATTTCTGGGGCAAAAGATTTTTGTGATGTCCGGCTGTCCGGGGACTATTGTTCGCGAATTTGAAAATCCGTTAGCCGGAGATATTTCGGCACGGGGAAAATTGGAGTTTTTGGAGACGGCCGGTTCCCTGCGCTTAAGCTTACGAGGGGGAGATAAGGTGTGGGCTTAAAAAACTTGGGCAGCAAACTTAAGGATAAGGGAATTAGTATTTTGGCCGGGGTTATTGTTCTTTTAGCATCTTGGCAGCTTCTGGCGTTACTTTTGCATACGCCGGTTTTTCCTCCCCCCTGGGCGGCTGTCAAAAGTTTCTTGGCCATCTTTCAAAGTCAAATAGCCGTTCACCTTCAAGTCAGCCTTTACCGGGTAACCGTAAGCTTAGTAATAGCGACCGTTCTGGGAGTCCCGCTCGGTTTATATTTAGGGAAAAACAAAAGAGCGGATGAGTTATCCGCCCCTCTTATTTATCTTACCTATCCTGTCCCCAAGGTAGTGTTTCTGCCCATTTTCTTAATCCTTTTGGGGATTGGCAATGTTTCCAAGATTGTTCTGATCTCCCTGATTGTCTTTTATCAGATTCTGGTTACTACCAGAGATGCAGCCCGGAATCTACAGCAAGAATATGTAACCTCGGTCCGCTCTTTAAGAGCGACCGAACTGGAACTCTACCGGCATGTTTATTTTCCGGCTTGTTTGCCCGCTATCCTTACTTCTTTGCGCTTAGGCCTGGGTACGGCGCTCGCTGTTCTTTTCCTGGTAGAAACTTATGCCACCAGGGAAGGGATCGGTTTTTTTATCATGGACTCCTGGAGCAGCCTGGCTTACGACAAAATGTTCGCCGGCATTATCGCCATGGGTTTGATGGGCTTTGTACTCTATCTTTTGTTGGATGCCTGTGAGAAGATTTTTTGTTCCTGGGTTAACCCCTAAGCGAATTCGAAGTTCGAAGTGCGAAGTGCGAAATCCGAAGTTTGATGTCAGAGTTCCGAAATACGAAGTCAGAAGCCGAAATCTAAAGCTGAAGTCCGGGTATGTCCCCCTGCGGGTTTAAAGGGCAAGCAAATATCCTGCCGCAAATAAAATGCTGAACAGCAGTCCGCCCTGGGCGGTTCGAGCTAAGGTGGCATTCAAGGGCGGGCCTTTTTTAGTAAAAACATCTTTAAAGGCGGGAATAAGGAGCGGGATGGAAAGCCAAGCTATAAGAACAGTGAATGGTGCCTGGCCTTTAAGCCACATCAGGACAGGGACTAGATAGGCTAGGCTGACCAGCGCTACATATTGAACCTGGGTAAACCTTACCCCAAAACGCACGGCTAAGGTCTTTTTCCCTGCTTTACGGTCGGTCTCAATATCTCTTAAGTTATTAACCACTAGGATGGCCGTTACCAGCAATCCCGGGGGAAGAGAAGCCCACCAGACCGCAGCGGTTAAATAACCTGTTTGCAGATAGTAGGTTCCGCAAACGGCCGCCGGTCCGAAAAAGATAAACACAAAAATATCAGCTACTCCTTTATAGCCCAGAGGGAAGGGGCCCGCTGTGTAGGCAATAGCCGAGATAATAGCCAGAATACCGATGGCAAGTATTGGCCAGCCACCTGTATATACCAAGTACAGCCCGAGGAGAGCGGCCAGGGCAAAAACCAGACCCATGCCGGCCATGACCTGCCGGGGAGACAATAAGCCTGCTTGGGTTACGCGCAAAGGGCCGGTTCTTTCCTGGGTATCCGTGCCTTTTTTAAAATCGTAGACATCATTGGCCAGATTGGAACCAATTTGCAGGAGCAGAGCTGCCAAAAGTGCTCCTAAGGCCGGCCCTAACTTAAAAACTCCGTCACCTAAAGCTAAACCTATACCCATAATGACCGGCCCGGTTGCTGCCGGCAGGGTTTTCGGCCGGATTGCCAGGTACCAGATCTTCCAGAGGCTTAATTGGTTTTGCTCTTGGCTCGTTTTTTTCTCCTTGCTGAGAGAAGTTTTCATGTTGTCCATCTTATCCTCTAAGTATTTTTATATTTAAGTACTCTAACATAGCCGTAAAATTTTCTTATTAAAGTTTATCTTATTGATATTACCTTTGCAACCGCCGGAAGGCAGGGCTCCCCATTCTCCTGCCAACCGTTCGTACTTGTTGTGAAACCGCTGGGGTTTGGTGTTTGAACGAGTTCTGGGTTTAAACGGGTTTTGGGGTGCTGAACAGGTTTTGGTGTTCTGAACTCGCCGGGTTCTTGCTCTTGACTTTAGCCCAAAATATTTATAGAATATTCAAGGAATGAACTACGGTTCATTCCTTGATTTAGAGGGAGGTAACGGCTTATGCGTTTAAAATCTTGGCTTGCTTCTATTTTGGTAATTGTCTTTATTCTGATCCTGGGAAGCGGTTGTGCGTCTCCGGGTGATGCGGAAAAACAGGCCGGCAAGCTCAAAATTGGTTCACTGCCGATTGAAGATAATTTGCCTGTCCTGGTAGCAGAGCGAAACGGCTATTTTGCCGAGGAAAATTTAGATCTAGAATTGGTGTCTTTTCAAAGCCCGGTTGAACTTCAGAGTGCCTTTCAGTCCGGAGAGCTTGACGGGATGATCACCGATATGCTGATTGGCGCTCTCTTGCAAAGTGCCGGCGCCGACCTTAAAATTACTTCTTTAACCCTGGGAGCAACACCGCAGGAAGGACGTTTTGCGATTTTGGCTGCTCCCGGCAGCAATATTGAAACTGTCGCCGATTTAAAGGGTAAAAGCATCGGGATCTCCAACAATTCTATTATCGAGTATGTTACTGACGGGCTTTTATTGGCCGGAGGAGTAAACCCGGCGGAGGTTAATAAAACAACTGTTGCCAAAATACCTCTCAGGCTGGAAATGCTCTTAAGTAAGAAAATTGATGCCATCACGGTTCCTGATCCGCATATTTCTTATACCTTGGCTAAGGGAGCCACAATAGTGGCCGAAGATACTAAAGGGGAGAACTTATCGCAAGCGGTGGTTGTCATGACCGGTAAGACCCTGGCCGGCAAAGAAGAAGCCGTAAAAAGATTTTATAAAGCTTATGCCAGAGCTGTCGAGGATATCAACAGGGAACCGGAAAAATACCGGGAATTATTAATAGAAAACGTTAATATTCCTGCGGAGATTGCCGGCACTTACAGTATTCAGCATTACTCCAAACCTCAGCTGCCGGCGGAAAAAGAAGTCAATAGAATTATAGAATGGTTAAGAGCCAAGGATTTGCTGCAGCAGGAGATCACTTATGAAAGCCTGGTCAGAGAAGGGCTGTACTGATTACTGCCACCAAATAAAAGGGACCATTGCTTAGCATTTTTTTCACTTTGCAACGGCCCCTTGCTCTCATCAAGGCTATTAAGTTTTTGGTAGCTACCTAAGCAAAGAAAACTTACTGCCTGAACAGAGAAGACATACCGGCAATGAAGAACAAAGTTGTTGGATTAGAAGAGCTGTGACCTTTTCTCGTTTCCGGTATAAGAGCGGTATAAGTGAGCATGGCCACGGTCATAGGTTGTCGGACCCTGGTATTCGTGAGTATGCCCGCCTGCGGCTAGCGGAATAGCCGGGCCGGTATTGCCGGAGAATCTATGAGTGTGGGCATTATTGACAGTGGTAACCCCCTGGTAGGTATGATAATGGGAATTACCGTTGGGTATATCATAACTGGTGGTTCCGTACATTCTATGCAGATGGCCGGCATCGAAGGTCGTTTCATTATAGTAGTCATGAACGTGAGCTCTAGACACTTTATTTATCATTCCTTTCCCCAGTAATTAAATAAGTTGGCAGGGAATCTCATTATGCGGTAGATTATATTGGTATAATATACCAATATAATATATGCGCTCTAACCTCTAAGGGTACTAATTTTAATTATCAAGTGTAGAGCTCTTCAAGCATTAATCTTCCTTAAATTTAAACTTTGAGACCGATTTGTTCCCCGAGCCGGACTTTGGTTTCCAATCCGGCAGCGGTATTATGCAAAAGATCGGCATCTATCTTCACGGTGTTTTCGGGCAACAGGAGGATGACGGTTGAGCCGCCAAATTTAAAATAGCCTTTTTCCGAGCCTTTCTGAGCATGTTTATTAGGACTAAAAGTTTGAATAATTGTTCCCACGCAAGTTGCGCCCACTTCGATCAGCAGCATTTGCCCAAAATTATCTGAGCTGAAAATTGTCAGCTCTCTTTTATTTTCGCAATATAGGTGGGGTACACGTTTTAAGGCCAAGGGGTTGACAGAATAGTACTTGCCCTTAATTTTCAGTGACCCGGCGGGCACACCACTGTCCGGAAAGTGGAAACGGTGGTAATCGGCCGGATTGAGGCGAATTATCACACACGTCCCTTGTTCGTAAGCAAGTGCCAGCTCTTTATCCTGCAGCAAATCTGATAGTGTATAGGTCATCCCTTTGACTTGCAGGAGACTGTCGGTGGAGATTTTTTCCCAGGCTAAAAGCCGCCCGTCGGCAGGGGAGATTAAGACCCGGGGATTAGAGTTAATAGGCCTGGCTTCAGGCTTTAAGTGACGGGTAAAGAAGTCATTAAAGGATTGGTAAGTACTAAGCTCTTCTCTGAGAGCTTCCTGCATATTTATCTTAAGTTCGGTGACAAAGCTTTTAATCTTACGCCGGCTCAAGCGAGTATCTTGCAGTTTGCCGTATATTGTTGAGAATAGCTTCCTTTTTACCAGGGTTTCCAGCAGAAAAAAGCCGCTTTTGGTGCCATAAAGCCATTGGAGGTATTTATCGCCGATAACGATTTCTTTTCTTTTTTCCTTGCTTTCTCTATCAAAATAATAGATAGCCATTCTTAAAAAAACTCCTTGACTTTTTTTCCCAAAGAAGTAAGCTTTTTAGTAGGAGGGGATAGTGTTGAGTGATAAGATAATGGGTTTTCTAGAAAGAATCCTCGATAACCAAACTGAAACCAATTCCCGGGTTGACAGTATCAGTACACAGCTAACTGAGACCAATTCTCGGATTGACGGAATCAGTACTCAGCTAACTGAAACCAATTCCCGGGTTGACAGTATCAGTACACAGCTAACTGAAACCAATTCCCGGATTGACGGAATCAGTACTCAGCTAACTGAAACCAATTCCCGGGTTGACAGTATCAGTACACAGCTAACTGAAACCAATTCCCGGATTGACGGAATCAGTGCTCAGCTAGGTGAAACCAATTCCCGGATTGACGGAATCAGTGCTCAGCTAGGTGAAACCAATTCCCGGATTGACGGAATCAGTGCTCAGCTAGGTGAAACCAATTCCCGGGTTGACGGAATCAGTGCTCAGTTAACTGAAACCAATTCCCAGCTTCAGGATTTGAATTCCCGGGTTCAAAAAATAGAAATCAAAGTTGAAAATGATTTAGACTATAAAATCAAAGCATTATTTGATGCCCGTGAAGTACAAAATGAGAAAATCGATGCTATTATAGGTGCTTTAGAAAGGATCGAAACTAAAGTTGAAATTTTGCAAATGGAAACGGCACATGTCCGAAAGGTAAAATAAATATCGATATGAAAGGAGTTCGTTCAGGACTCCATTTTTTATTTTAACTTTAAATGTTTCCTAATTCACTCATTTTATAAATTTTTTTTGGGTAATTGCAGTAGGTAGCAGGAAAAAACTTGAATATGGAAGAATATAGCAGAATAGTAGAGTTTGATGTTGGGGACTTAACGATGAAAACGGGCTCAAATTTCGAGAAGAGTTATATGAAGGGGTATATAATGAGGAAAAACAAGCTGCTTTTCCTATATTCAGCAATCCTGCTATTTATCATCCTGGGGTTTCCTTCTGCACCGGCCTGGGCAGAGGGTGGCAGTCAAAGGATAGCCGGGCCAAACAGATACATAACAGCTGTTAAGGTTTCCCAAGCAGGCTGGACAAGTTCCGAATACGTTATTCTGGCCAGCGGGCAGGATTATGCCGATGCTTTGTGTTCAGGATCGTTAGCCTCTAAGTATTCTGCCCCGATTCTTCTAACCGAACCACAGGAGGTACCCCCGGAGGTTCTAGCAGAAGTGGAAAGGCTTAAAGCTAAGCAAGTTTTTCTCATCGGTGGCCCACAGGCTATAAGTTATCAAGCAGAAAGGCAGCTACGGGCCTTAAGCAGCCTCCGGCTTGAAAGGCTGGGGGGTCAAGATAGGTATGAAACAGCAGTAAGAGTAGCTCAAAAATTGGCTAACTCCTTGGAAGTAGCTTTGGTATCGGGGGAAAGCCCTTGGGATGCTTTGGCTTTTAATGCTATTGCTGCCCAACGAGCAATGCCCATATTGCTTACTGCAAAGAACGAATTACCGGCTGTTGTTAGGGAATTTTTAGCGGAACAGCCTGTTTCCCGTACTTATTTGATCGGGGGAGAAAATGTCCTTAGCCAGAATATAGAGAAGAAAGTTCCGGGCTCTGTCCGGCTTGCCGGAAAAGACAGGTACGAAACCAATGCCCTAATCTTAAATGAATTTGCTGACCAACTCAACTTTAAGAAGATATATGTAGTAGCCGGCGGCGGGAGAAATGACGGCTTTGCCGATGCCTTGTGTGCCGCTGCCCTGGCGGGAAGAACAGCCTCGCCTTTGCTCTTAGCCGGGGGCAAAGCAGCTGAGGAACTTAAGGAGTACCTAACGGCTCGGATTCCTGCTTCCGTCTCACTTATTGCCGTAGGCGGCGAAGCTGCAGTTCCGGCAGCAACGCTGGTTGCACTTCATAACCAGGTCCAAGCAGTTAATAAAGCCAAAACCGGCGGGGGTAATTTCCCCGGCTTAGACGGAGGTAATTCCTCCGGTTCAGATTCGCCACCGGAGATTGATAACCTTCCTCCCAGTTCTCTAACTATCTCTGCTCAAAATTGCCTTCCGGCTCAAGGAAGTGTTACTTTAAGGGTCGTGGACGGCCCTTTGTCTGATGCTTCCTGGCTCGCTGTTTTCGAGGAGATTAAAGCCCATACAGGAAAAGGACAGTTCTGGATCATTGGGATAAATGAGGATGACTTGACTTTAACCCCCGCTGCCGACGGAGTTACAGCTGTGCTGGCCAACCACAGTGTTAAAAGTGCCGGGCTGGCAGCCGATTTTGTCATCCCTGCCAGCAAGCTTACCGATCGGGCCGGTAATCAGGCTGTCCAAGATCTAAGCATTGACGCCCACCTGCCGGTCAATGTTACAGGGGTTGGAGCACTTACACCCGATGGGCTTTATAAGGCAGGAGATGCGCTTGAATTTACAGTAACCTTTAGCGACAAGGTCGATGTTGCCGGAACACCCCTTTTGCAGCTAGCCGCCGGGAGTGTACTTAGGAACGCGGTTTATACCGGGGGGAGCGGCACAGAGGTTTTAACCTTCGGTTATACTGTGGAAAATGGTGATCTTAGTGCCAGACTTGATTATGCTTCCGCAGCGGCGCTTAATTTAAACGGGGGAACAATTAAAATTACCGGTACTCCGGTAGATGCCGTAATCCTTTTGCCTCTCCCGGGGGAAAGCGGTTCTCTTGGCAAGAATATAAATATCCAAATTGATGCCTGTCCTCCGACAGCCATTAATATTTCAGCTCAAAATCTCCTTGCCGGCCAGGGCAGTATTATCCTTGAGGCCGTGGACGGACCTCTTACTCCCGAATCGTGGGCGGAAATTCTTCAAGTGATAAAAGACCACACCGGTATAGCCGGCAGCTGGATCACAGGTATAGCAGCTGAAGATTTGGCTTTAATTCCGGCAGCCGACGGAGTAACAGCGGTCTTAAGCAATAGGAGTGTAAACCCTGCCGCCATAGTTGCCGATTTTATCATTCCCGCTGCCAAGGTTAGCGACCGAGCAGGCAATACAGCAGAAGGAGATATTAAGATTGATGCCTATTTCCCGAGGATGGTCACGAAAGTAAGTACTACTACCGGTAAAGGTTATTATAAGGCCGGAGCCGAGATTTATATTACGGTAGCCTTTGACCGCGCGGTAGAAGTAGAGGGAATACCGACTTTAGAGTTGGAGACAGGCGACATTGATAGGCCGGCCTCTTACACAGCGGGCAGCGGGACGCAAGAGCTGACTTTTGTTTACACTGTTCAGGCCGGGGATACCAGCGCCAATTTGACTTATACCGGAGGTAATGCTCTCCGCTTAAACGGCGGAACCATTCGGGATAAGCTCACCGGTGAGGAGGTTAACCTGACGCTGCCTGACCCGGGTGAAGGCGGCTTGCTTCCTTATCCCGCAAAAATTGTGATTGACACAACACCTCCCACGGCCATTGAGATTTCGGCCCAAAACCTTATCCCGCTCCAAGGCTTTGTAACCTTAACGGCGGTGGAAGGCCCTTTAAGTGATTCTTCCTGGACCAAGGTTTTTAACCTTATTAAGACCAATACCATTAACGGAAAGTGGATTCAAAAGATTAACAGTACGGACCTCTCTATTAATTACGCAATTGACGGGGGGATTACGGCTAAGCTGGAGAATAAAAATCGCACTACTTCTGCTTCGATCCAGGCTGATTTTGTTATTCCTGCCAATCTGGTGGTGGACAAAGCCGGGAACGAGGCCTTAACGGATATAATTATTGATGCCAAGTCCTAAATAGTCGGCTGTTCCTCTGGAAATAAGGCTTTCAGAGCAGAAAAGTTGATATTTGAGTACTTGCAATCATGCTAATTATGGTACGGAATAAGCCTATTTGCGGTACGAAATAAGCCTATGGTTGGTTTAGAGGTTTAGTTGACTCCAAATTGGATCTGTTCGGCCGAAGGCATCATTATACTTCTTAGCGGCGAAATCCTGGGATTCTACTCTGAATTCCTTCTCTTCGCCACTCAGTTTATCCCGGGCTCTAACGGTAAACCCTGCTTTGAGCCTTTCCAAGGGGAAATTATCACCCCGAAACACAAAGTCCAGTTCTTGGCTATTATCATCACGGCGAGTACTAATGCCTCTGGCATAAACGGTGCCGACCGAATCTATTAGTTCGACCTCAAGATCTTTAAGAAAGTAGCCCAGGGATTCTTGTGACTCGGTAAGCTTCTCCCTGAAAAGGCATTTTCCCGCGAGAGCGGTATGCCAGTATTCATTATTAATAATAAAGGGTTTGGAATATAAATAATCCAGCCGCAAATAGAAAGATGCTAATTCCCAGGGGAGCTTGGAAACAATATTATATTTTAAGGAATATTCTCTAAAAGGCTCATCCCTGGGGCGTTCGGCATTATAAAGGATTAATTTGTCAAATTCCAGAGTAAAGCCTTCTAAAGTAATAGTTTGCCCAATTGCGGCTTCTCGGGTGTGAACTGTGTGCAGGGTAACAAAATAAGTGGTCAATCCCAGCCAAATTAGGATTACCAGGGCGGCGCTGATTATCTTCCGCAATATATCCCTCCTCCAAGGTTCCTAATTTAAATAAACCGTATTACGATAGTCGGTTAAAACTTCTGTTCCCGAGGGGACCACCAGATGGATGGCCTCATTGCCAAAATGAGTACGACCTCTAAAGGGCTGGCGGCCTGCAGAACTCTCAAATTGAGAGGTGAGGAAGTTATTCTTGAAAATGGCAAATTCCAGCTTGTACTTGGGTGGAGACTTAATCAGCAGGGTATTGTCCTCCCAAGATAGAATAGGCGGCTTGATCTGCGAGGTAATATCATAATCTTCAACGAGATAAGAAGTTACATAGTTTTTCACCTGGATTTGCTTTTGGTTGGCGTCTTGCCTTTCGATCCAGATCATGCCTTCATAATCGCCGGCAACTACGAGCTTTAGTTCGTTAGCGGTTAAAGGATAGCTCTTGCTTAAATTTTCATAAATAGCCTGGTTTGGTGCATTTGCCTCCCAGATCCGCCCGGCTAATTGATAAGCTTCGGCAGATATTTCTTTAGTATTGCCTACCGGAGGGTGTACGAAGCCTTTATCCGGTAAGGCATAAACTACGACGGAGGCCACAATTAATATTAAGCAGTAAATAGGAAAAAGGGATCGCTGGAGACTCCTCGAAAGGAGGGGTTTTTTATTTTTAGCCAAAAACCACCTGAGGGCCGGAACAGCCAAAATAATTATCAGTAAGACTGCAAATAGTCTCAGCATTAGCTACGGACCTCCATTCTGTTATAGATTAAAATACTTAAGGCAAAGCAAAGCGCAGTGGTTAAAAGGACCTTGCCGGCAAAAAGCAAAAGAGAGGTTTCCGTAATGTAAAAGCGCAGGAAGTCAAGGAAGAGGCTGTTTTGTCCCCGGGCTAAGCCTAGGATTAGAGCGGGGATAAGAAAAGCAAACAATTTACTTATTTCCAGCAGCATGCCGAAGAGATAGCCCCCCGCTGCGAGCAAAAAGATATAAAGGGCAACAGCCAGGATATCCTGGGCAAGATCGGCCAAAGGCGGTTTAAAAGAGCTGTTGATAACGGTGCTGTGCTCCAGAGCGAAGTACATTAAAACCCGCTGCAGCATGCCGGAGAGGATTGAGGTCAGAGCGCCTAAGAAAGAAATTGTGGCTAATATTCCTATGTCGGACAGGCAGCTGGTTAAACGGTTGCTTACCAAGGTAAAATCAATATTTTTAGCTTGTTTTTTGGTTTGGATTATGGCTATGGCGAAAGCCCAGATCATGGTGGCGATAATTACCATATCGCTGGTATAATTCCTGACATTTAAGGAGAGAAGGCCGTTACTGGAGCCATACATCCCTACGCCGCCGGTCCCAAAGGTTAAGAATAACGACCTGCATAATAATCAGTCCGCTGAAGGAGAAAGCTTTAAGTTTGGTCAAGTATTGCTTGCGGGTTACGGTTAAAACGCTAGTCTCTGTTGAAAACATCGTTGATTCCTCCTTTGCTTTGAGCGGTAAGGTAAACACAGACATCTTCGGTGGGAACGGCTGAGGTGCTGATGCCGGCCTTTTTAAGCTCCCGCAGCTCGGCTTCGGAGAAATCATTCTTCGTAACGACAAAGCTCTGCTCCGGAGCAAAATCTTCCCGGTAAAACTCCTCCTTGCCGGTAAGAAATTGGTTTAGAGCGGCTGTCTTGCCCCTTAAGCCCAAAGCATAGTATTTTAGCTCGGTAACCGGCAAGTGCAGACATTTTCTACCATCTTTAATTAGTAGAATGTCCTCCAAAATATTCTCAATTTCGCTTAAGAGATGACTGGAGAGCAGAATGGTCCGGGGGTGCGCGACGTAGTCTTTAAGCAACGCCCGGTAAAAATCTTTGCGGACAGCGGCATCCATCCCAGTTGTAGGCTCATCGAAAATCGTCAGGGGGCAGCGAGCAGCCAGGCCGATAATAACGTTAAATGTGCTGCGCATTCCTTTGGATAAGCGGCTATGGGTTTGCTTGGGATTTAAAGAGAAGTAAGCCAGAAGCCTAAAAGCCAGCTCCTTATTCCAATGAGGATAAAAGAGGCCGAGCGAATCCAAAATCTCCTCTAAAGTCCAAGATTCCGGAAAGCTCATTTGTTCATCGACAAAAATCAAATTGGCTGCGACGTGGAGACTATTAAAAGGATTCTGCCCGAATATTTTTACTTCGCCGGAGGTAGGCTTTAAGTAACCGGCTATGATTTTTAAGAGAGTGGTTTTACCTGCCCCATTACGCCCAATCAACCCGGTAATTTTATTTTCCTCGATAAGAACTGAAAAATCGTCTAAAGCTTGGGTTTTTTTGAAACTTTTCCTGAGATTAATGCATTCTATTACTGTCATTGCTCTTCCTCCTTTAATTGCTCCCTGGCCTCTTTAATCATTTCTGCCAAACAGTCTTCGCTAACCCTTAAGCGTTCGGCTTCACACACAAGGTCAAAGACCAGTTGCTTGAGGATGGTGTCTTGCCGTTTTTGGCGCACTATTTCCCGGGCTTGGGGAGATACAAACATCCCTAAGCCCCGCTTTTTATAGACAATATTATTATCTGCCAGGAGATTTAAACCTTTGGCAGCAGTAGCGGGGTTAATATCAAACATATCGGCCAGCTGATATTGGGAATAGATCCGCTCTTCTTCCCGAATGTTACCGGAGAGGATTTCCCCTTCCAGCCACTCGGCAATTTGCACATAAATAGGCTTCATACTCTCGGGATTAAGCAGCAAATTATCACTTCCTATAAGTATCTAAGTTAGTGCATTAGTAGTGTAATGTACTATGTATCATTACTATAATTGAGGACCGGCTCTCTTGTCAAGAGAAACATTTCGCAGCGCAAAGAACATTTCGTAGCACAAAGTTGAACCCGTCTTTAAAAAGTAAAATTTGCCATGATCAAAAACACAATACTGCATCTTGCAGTATTGTGCGTATTGCAGTATTATATAATTAAAAATACACTTACATAGCTTCATTGCTGATTCAGAAAATTTATACAAACCAAAAGATACACGCGTTCTTAAACCTAATTGTTTTTCGGGAGGTATTCAGACTTGAAAAGAGGCAAAAAATATTCACCCCGGCACTCTCCCGCCTTTGTCCTTCTCTTCCTGGCTCGGGGTCGCAATTACGGAGGAGCAATCCTTAAAATGATGGAAGAGGAAATTCCCTGTTTTTTAGGAGACAGCTCCATGATTTACAGGATGTTGCAGGAACTGGAAGAGGAAGGAGCAGTAGAGTCCAACTGGGAAATACCGGGAACGGGCAGGCCGGTTAAATACTATGATTTGACAGCCAAAGGCTGGCAAATGCTTCTGGAATCAGAAGAAGATATTCGCAAGAGGATGGATAATCACTTGTTTTTCTTAAGTGAACTGGAGAAGCAAAAGGCTAAAAATCAAAAATTTGAATGAACCTAGGCAAAAAGCATGTGTATATCTGCTAAGTTTTTAAATAAATAATACCTGAGAGCTCATACTAGAAATACAGCTTCCCTAAAGCTGCCGGCTGCGGATGGAAAATTGCCTGCCAAATAAGAGGCTTGTCCCTACTATATTTGCAGGTTATTAATATTAAAAAATTAAAGGAGGAAGACCTTATGCAAGAATCGATCTATGGCAACATGAAGGTGGGAGTAGTACATTTTAAGGCTTACCCGGAATGTGTAAATGGTGACGGGCCCTTTGTGGAAACAGTGCGCAAAATTTGTGAAGACGGGTTCTTTACCGCGGTTGAAATGGGTGCTATCAAAGATATTAAGCAAAGAACTGAAGTGGCTAAGCTGTTGGAGATTTCCGGTTTGGAAGTAGCCTATGGCACTCAGCCAACACTTTTCCCCATGAAAGTAAGTTTGTGTTCCCTGGATAAAACCGAAAGGCAAAAAGCTTTAAATGCCGTATTTAATTGTCTGAAACAAGCCTATGACCTGGGCGCAACCTCGGTAAGAATTCCTTCGGGTAAAGACCCTGGCCCGGAGAAAAGGGAAGAAGCCAAGAAAATATTGATTGATTCTCTTTCTCAAATCCTGGAAAAAGCTAAAGAGATGGGTAATCCGCTTATTACCTTAAAGATTTTTGACCGGTTATACGACAAAAAAGCTTTAATCGGCCCTGTCGATGATGCCCTGGATATTGCTGAAGCTCTCGCCCCCAGCTATGAAAGATTCGGGCTTTTAACCGACCTTTCCCATTTCCCGTTGCTGCATGAAGATCCGGCTGAAACCCTGCCTAAGCTGCAGAAATATGTCAAAGCTTTCCACATTGGCAACTGTGTTTACAAAGATCCGCTGCATCCTGTCTACGGCGACTTGCAGCCGCGTTTTGGTGTCGAAGGCGGCGAAGTCGACAGAGCAATGCTCAGCAAGTACTATCGTATCTTGAAAGACCTAAACCTTATTGGCCCCGACAAAATGCCGATTGTCAGTGCCGAAGTACGCCCGCTCTTGCCGATGGAAACTTCGGAGCTAATTCTGGGCAACTTGAAACGTTATATACAGGAAGCCTGGGCTTTGGCCTAAGCAGATAAAGTCAGTTTTCCACATAGGTCAATAGAATTGGTCAATAAGTGGAGAATAAGTTGATAACCAATTAAGAGGAGGAAAAAGAGATGACTTTTGAGATTCCGGAAAAAATGAAAGCCCTTGTACTTTATGGACCTAATGACTTTCGGGTGGTAAACGACAAACCGGTGCCTAAGCCGGGACCGGGTGAAGTGCTGGTTAAAGTTGAAGCCTGCGGGATTTGCGGAACAGACGTTAAAATTATCACCAAGGGAATGCCCAAGATGCCCCCTTACGGACAATTTACCCAGGGTCACGAATGGGCCGGTACAGTTGTAGCTTTAGGCGATACAGTTGATGAGTTTCAAATCGGGGACAGAGTAGCCATTGAGGCTCATAAAGGCTGCGGCCGCTGCCAGAACTGTATTGAAGGACTGTATACCAGCTGCTTAAACTATGCCCAAAAAGGCCAAATTGCCTCCGGTATGACCCGTGACGGCGGCTTTGCTGAGTATGCCGTCCATCATATTAACTCTGTTTATAAAATTCCGGATAATGTTAGCTTTGTTGATGCTACCTATGTAACTACTCTGGGCTGTGCTCTTTGGGCTCTGGATATGAGCGGCGGCTATATTGCCGGGGATACGGTTTTAGTCACCGGTCCTGGCCCCATCGGTCTCTCTATGGTTCAGGCCTGCAAAGCTGTTGGTGCTGAGAAGATTATCTTAACAGGGACAAAAAACGATAGACTGGCCATCGGCAGGGATGTCGGAGCCACCCATACAATTAATGTTAATGAAGTAGCAGATCCTTTGGCTGAGATTATGAAAATCACCGGCGGCCGGGGCTGTGAAAGAACCTATGAGTGTGCCGGCAATGATTCCTCCTTTGATCTCTGCCTGAAGTCTACCATGCGTGGTCATGTTATGACCTGTGTTTCCTTCTACAAACAGCCTGTTACAGCTTCTTTGGATTATGCTGTTCTAAACGGGATCAATATCATGACGGTTCGCGGCGAGGGACGCAATAACTGCAAACGTGCTCTGTCCCTTATGAGCCAAGGCCGAATTGATACCAAGCAGATCATTACCCATACCTTCTCCTTAGACGACTTTGCGACAGGCTATGACTACTTTGTCAACCGGAGAGACGGGGCAATGAAAGTAGTTATTCTCCCTCCGGGGAAATAAGATTGTAGATTATTAAGTTTTCCTCTCCTTCAATATTTGAACTCCTAATGGGTAAGCTGTTGGACTCTGGATTATTTCTAGGGATCAGCAGCTTTCCTGCTATTCACAGCAGGAACAGTACCTGACTTCTCGATAGCCGTACCAACTATTAATGGTGTATAGTGCAGCTCGCTCCGGTGATTTCTGGTTGTCAGACAGCCGTCTACATAACCTTGAACCTGAATGCTGTCACCGGTTTTTAGTTCAGGGTATTGGCAGTTGACGATAATGATAAGCTCTTTTTTACCCCAGTTTGGCGTGTTGACGGAGACCAGGAGGTAATCGGAAAAAGCTTCCGGAACGATATTTAATACTTCAGCCCCAAAATCCACCTTTTTATTTTTATAAATATCGCTCTTAACCCAAAGTTGTGAAAATTCTTCCGCATTCAAGATTTTAGTTTCGGACTGGGCCGGGTGGGAAGGGAAATAACCTAATTTGGCGGCAATAATAATACTAAGCAGTAAAGCCACATAAACCGGCAGGGCATGTTTCCTCATTCCTGATCCTCCATTCCAAAGCAGAGCTGGAAGTATGCTCTTTGTTATCATGGCTTTAATTGGCTTAACCTATACTGCTTGGGTAGTTTATTTTTTTAAAGTTTGTGGTATAATGAAAAACATCCACGGACAACTTGGGAAAAGGGATGAGTATTCTGGAAGGACATAACAGTAAGATAACAGAAAATTTAAAGAAACTAATAAATCCAACTATGCTAATAAAATCACATTTAAATATGAAGGTACTCTTGCTCTGTTCCGTCTTATTAATAACCTGTGTAAGTTTGTTTAGTATTTTTACCTATGCAGTGGGGGTAAGTGTTAACGGGGAACTGCTAGGGTATGCGCCTGGAATGAATGAGGCCAAGGCTATGGTTGAAAATATTCTGGGCAAACAAGGAGAGCCTTTAGGGCTTACGGTCAAAACCAATGATGAAATAGTCTATGAGAGAACCTGGATTAGCAAGGAAGAGTTGCGTGCCAACTCCTTAAGCGAGAACCGGCTGGCGAGCGCCATAACTCCCTATGTCGACGCTTATGGCTTAGCCGTTAACGGCGAAGTGATTGCAGTTTTGGCCAGTGCAGAAGAAATTGAACAAGTGTTAAATGCTTACCAGGAGTATTTAACCAAACCTTCAGAGACCAACCAGGTTTTTTCCGCTGAATATGCTGAAGAAATATTTGAGGAACAAGTTCAAGCCGGCTTGGCAGAGCTTAAAACTAAAGAAGAAGTATTGGAAATGTTAAAAGTGGGCAAAGTGACAGCCGTGGAATATACAGTGGAAAAGAACGATTCTCTTTGGACTATTGCCCGCAAGAACAATATGTACACCAAGGATCTTTTGGCTGCCAACCCCGACATAACCGAAGAATCAATCTTGCAGCCCGGTCAGGTTTTAAAGTTGAGCGCTGCTGTTCCTTACTTAACGGTAATAAGTAAAGGCCAAAGAACTGTTAAAGAGACAATACCTTTTGATGTGGATACCAAAATTGATAACTCTTTGGCTTCAGGCAAGAGTGTTGTGAGACAGGCCGGTAAAGACGGCGAAAAAGAAGTGGTTTACACTTATACCGCCAAAAACGGTGATGTGACGGAAAAGATTATTGTCAAAGAAACAGTTCTTGCCGAGCCGGTCAAACAGGTTATTGCCCAGGGACCGAGAAGAACTACCGTAGCTGTCGGCACCTCCCGTGGATCGGGAAGTGTCTCCGGTTTAAGCTGGCCTTTAAGCGGCAGGATTAATTCTTACTATGGTTACCGGGGCGGGGGGTTCCATACCGGGATAGATATTGACGGCGATACCGGCCAGCCCTATGTGGCCGCAGCCGGCGGCAAGGTTGTGGAAGCCGGCTGGCATGGAAACTACGGCCGGATGATTCTAATTGATCACGGCAATGGGGTGGCAACCAGGTATGCTCATTCCTCCCAGCTCTTAGTTTCCGCGGGGCAAACAGTAAGTAAAGGGCAAACCATCGGCTATGTAGGCAGTACCGGCAGGTCCAGCGGACCGCATTTGCACTTTGAGCTGATTATTAATGGCAATACGGTTAATCCGTTAAACTACTTATAATGGAGAGAAGATAATTAAAACTTAGGGGTTCCCAAGGAGTATTAAATCTCTAGGGAGCTCTTTTTATTTGCCCTGAATTTTTCAACGGTCTCGCCAAGTACCTTTGTACTCTAGATCCTATATTATCCTATCCCCCTCCCCAGGATTGTGAAGGTTAGTTTTTTCTGGTAGTTTAGATATGTACTTATTTCCCTTACCTTGTTTGCCTCAGGGTAACTTCCCTGCCGTAACGTCATTCTTAAAAAACATGGGGGTCTTGTCTGAGCTTAAGATGAGCAGTTAGCCTTAGTTTGCACAGCAAGGTTTGGACCAACCGAGTTAATAGGGTAAGCAAAAAAGTTTACAAAGGAGTGTTATTAAGAAATGTGCCGACCACAAACAAAATGGGAGCAATGCCTGGAATTTCATGGACATGAATGCCTTGGCTTAGCTATTGGCTATAGGCAGGCTCTTCATGCCTTGGAAGCCTTAGAGACGGCCAAAGACGGTAATGAAGACCTTTTGGCCATAGTGGAAACCGATGCCTGTGGGGTAGATGCAATCCAAGTCTTAACCGGTTGTACAATAGGCAAAGGTAATTTAATCTATCAAGATAAAGGTAAAATGGCTTTGACCTTAGCCAACCGTCGCACAAGGAAGGCTATCCGGATTATTAAGCGGGAGAACGCTTTACCGGAAGACGAGCACTTTCACGCCGTCCGCCGGAAAATAACAAGCGGTGCCGCTACGAAGGAAGATCAAGCCGAATGGGCCAAAATTCAAAAGGAGAGAGTACATAAGTTCCTTTCCCTGCCCTTTGCGGACATCTTTCAAGCCCGCTGGGTGGATTTTCCGGAGATTGAAAAGGCTCGCCTTTTCCCGACCATTACTTGCAGCAAGTGCCAAGAGCCTTTCTCCGAGGGGAAAGCCAGAGTGATGGGCGGCCAAATAGTATGTTCCGACTGTTTTCAAGACTATACTCGGGGTTGGTAAGCCGCCCATAGCAGGTCTTCTTTGGAAGGGCAAAAAACTTAGGGCGGATGAGGAAGCTCATGAAAAAGTTTTCTTAACGGTTAGGAGATAAAAATGTTTTGGCGAAAGAAATTAAATGTTCGTTATTGGAAAGTTCATTATTTACTAATTGCGGTGCTTTGTTTTAGTATTTTGGCGGCAGGCTGCGCTAGTTCGACAGGACAGCAGGGAGAACTGCAAGCGCCTGGAGGATCTATTAGCTATACCATTGCCGATCCCACAGGGGATTGGGGCTTTCCTTCTCCTTGGGGGCATTATCAGCGGGGACCGGGTTATATCAGAATGAGCCTCATCTTTGATACCTTGCTTTGGAAAGATGAAAAGGGCTTTGTTCCGGCCTTAGCAGCGGACTGGAAGTACGACCCTCAGGAAAAAGCTTACACTTTTACCTTGAGAGATGATATTTATTGGCATGACGGCCGGAAATTCAGTGCTGAGGATGTAATATTTACCTATGATTATATGCGGAATCATCCCTATCCCTGGGTTGATTTGCAGCCTATCCACAAGGTGGAAGCAGCAGAAAATAATATGGTAAAGTTCACTTTAAAAAACGAATTTGCTCCATTCTTGGCTAATGTCGCAGCAACTATGCCAATCATCCCTAAACATATCTGGGAAAATGTGAGCGAGCCGCGAACATACAGGGAGCCTTTGGCTTTAATTGGTACAGGACCTTTTAAACTGGCCGATTACAGCCAGGAACAAGGCACCTATCTTTACCGGGTTAATGAAAATTACTACGGCGGGGAAGTCTTGGTCGATGAGCTTAGGTTTGTTAAGATAAGTTCACAAATGACCGTAGCGGCTTTAACCAAGGGAGAAGTGGATGCCGCTGCCATTCAGCCGGAAATGGTCAACCAGCTTCCTAAGGAGTATTCCGTAATCTCGGAGACAGGTTCCAGTAATGTTAAGTTAATGTTTAACCATCAGAAAGAGCCTTTAGCCCAAAAAGAATTTCGCCAGGCCTTAGCTTATGCCCTAAACCGAGAAGAGCTGACAGCCAAAGCCGGGCGGGGGTACGGCTTGCCGGGTAATCCCTGGTTTTATACCCCGGCTAGTAGTTGGTATAGTCCCGAGGCCGAGCAGTACGAATACAATCCGCAAAAAGCGGAGGAAATACTGGCGGAACTGGGTTACGAACTGGTGACTGCGTCAAAGGGACGGGAAAAAGGCTTTTGGGCTAAAGACGGCCGCCTAGTCAAATTGGAGCTCTTATGTGACGCCAATTTGCTGCGGGCGGCAGAAGTGATTAAGGAGCAACTGGCTTTGATCGGCCTGGAAATAGATATTAAAAGCGTGGAAAGCCAGACCAGAGATGCCCGGGTACTGGCCTGGGAATTTGATTTAGCTCTAAATTCCCATGGCGGTTTGGGGGGTGACCCTAATCTCTTCGCCAAATTTGTCCTGGCAGAAGATTTTAACAGCTGTCGTTACCAGAAAAACGTAGAACTTCAAAGATTAATTGAAAAACAAGCAGAACAAATGGATGAGGCCGAGCGCCAAAAGACCGTAAGAGAGATTCAAAACAAGCTTGCAGAGGAAGTACCTTTTTTAACGCTGTACTATCCTGAGTCCTACTGGGCACATAATGGCCGCATACCCCTCTTTTATACGCCTGATGGAATTGGCATCGGTGTACCTTTGCCTTTGAATAAGCTAAGCTTTCTCCGTTAAACAAGGAATAGCTATTTTTAAACTATAAAAACGTTTTCGTCTTGAATGAACGAAGGCATGTCCCGTGAAGGCTTTCAAACGCCTTCACGCAAAGTGAAGGATCTTAATGCTCCGGGATGACAAACGGCGGGAGAAACAGTATTATGAACCGAGCCAAAATTTTAACTTATCTGGCGGCATTTCTCTTAATAATTATTCTGAATTTCTTGCTTCCCCGGCTGATGCCCGGAGATCCTTTTTTAGCGATCTATGGAGAAGAAGCCGCTCTTACTTTAAGTGAAGAAACTAAATTGGAATTAATAGCAGCTCTAAATTTGGATAAACCTCTTTGGCAGCAGTTTGGAAGCTATTTAGCACATTTAATGCGCGGAGATCTGGGATACTCCTATGGGTTCAATTCCCCGGTCTTAGCTCTTATCGGCCGTGTTTTGCCCTGGACCATTCTCTTAATAGGGAGTTCGTTGGTTATTTCCACTCTTTTAGGAATTGTACTGGGCATTGAGTCCGGGTGGCGGCTGGGAAGCCGCTGGGATCGCTTTATTCTTTTGACTGCCATGAGCTTGAGTGCCTTGCCCAATTTTCTGATCGGCAGTATTTTGCTTTTGTTTTTTGCTGTTCACTTAGCCTGGTTTCCTCTAGGGGGAGCCTTTACCCCTTATAGCGGTTTAAGTGGCTTTGGATTCTTGGCAGATGTTTTAAAACATTTGTTTTTGCCGATGCTGACCTTAGCCCTGACTCAATTAACGGATATCATCCTTTTAACCCGGGCAGCGATGGTCGGCAGTGTTAAAGCTCCTTATATTCTTACGGCTAAGGCTAAGGGTTTAAAGGACTTCAGGGTTCGCTACAGGCATGCCGGGCGCAATTCTCTTTTGCCGGTCAGTGCTCGGCTGGGGGTAGCAGTCGGCAGCTCTTTTGCCGGAACATTATTTATTGAAATTGTCTTTGCCTATCCCGGTATTGGCTCCCTTTTGCATCAGGCCATTATAAATAGGGATTATCCTTTGCTGCAAGGAATACTGCTGGTTGTGGCCTGTGCAATTATTATGGCCAACTGGGGAGCTGACTGCTTTGCCCAACGGATAGATCCCCGAACCAGAAAGGAGCAGCACTTTGACTAACAAGCGCAGCTTGCAAGGTTTAGCTTCCAAAGAATTACTGGTTGGTACTTTTCTCTTGCTTTTCTTAGCAGGGTCTTTTTTTCTTTTTCCTTTAATCCAGGAGGTTGATCCTTTTCAGACAACTTTGGATATCTTTGCTCCTCCCGGCGGCCGGTATTTGCTGGGAACTAATGATGTCGGCCAGGATATCTTCGCCAGGTTAATGACAGGGGGAAAAAATTCTCTGCAAGTTGCCCTGGGGGTAGGTTTTTGCTCAACTCTCCTGGCGGCAGCCTGCGGAGTGAGTGCGGGTTTAGCCGGAGGCTGGTTTGATAAACTCCTGATGCGCCTGGTTGACGTTATGCTGGTGATCCCCAATATTATCATCATAATCCTGATAGCATCTTATCTCACCCCGAACATAACCGGAGAGATTCTAATTATTTCGCTTTTAGCTTGGCTAGGTGGAGCAAGAATAATCCGCGCTCAGGTTCTCAGCCTGAAAGAAAGGCCACATATTTATGCGGCTAGGCTCTTTGGGGCTGGTGAGTTTTATATATTACGGAAACATATTTGGCCGGAACTTATCCCGTTATTGCTTACCTTGTTCTTGCAGGGGGTGCGGAGGGCTGTCTTAATCGAAGCAGGACTGGGGTTTTTGGGGCTGTGTGATCCAAATTTCATTAGCTGGGGCTCAATGATCGGCCAAGCTCTTAATTTCTTTTACCTGGATGTCTGGAAATGGTGGCTCCTGCCCACAGCCGGAGTTTTGGCTTTAAGCCTTATTTCCTTGACTTTAATTGGCTACAGTCTGGAAGAAAGATATATCTTAAGCTCGGAAAGGAGAAAGCATGGTACTGCAAATTCGTAATCTACATCTTGCTTTTGGATCTAAGAAAGTTCTCAAGGGGATAGATTTAGAGCTTAATAAGGGAGAAGTCCTCGCACTGGTAGGAGAATCCGGAGCCGGTAAAACCACTTTGGGTTTAGCTATCGGTGGTTTAGCCGGCCAAAAAAATGCCCTTCCCGGGAAAACGGGAAAGGAAGCAGGCGAAGTTCAGACTGAGGGACAAATCCTTTTTGCAGACCGGGATATTTTAACTTTAACGGAGGAGGAACTGCGCCGGTTACGGTGGAAGGAAATTTCTTTTGTCTTTCAAAATGTAGCCAATGCCCTTAACCCGCTCTTAACAATCCAAGAACAGGTGGCTGAACCTTTCTGGGCGCATGGCTTGGGCAGCCGTCAAGAGGCTTGGGCCCGTGCTGCCCAGATGCTGGAAGAAGTCCGTTTTCCTGCGGCTAAAAGCTCCTACTATCCTCATCAGCTTAGCGGAGGAGAAATCCAGCGAGCTTTAATAGCCATGGCCTTAATAAATAAACCGCAAGTTATAATTCTGGATGAGCCTACGGCCTCTTTAGATCCTCTTACCCGCCAAGAAATCGCCGCTCTTCTTGCTCAAATAGCCGGCGAATCGGCCATGCTTTTAATAACCCATGATTTAGCCGGAGCCGCCGCTTTAAGCACCAGAACCGCCGTCCTCTATCAGGGGAAAGTTTTGGAGGAAGGCCCAACCGAAAAAGTGCTGCAGACCCCGCACCATCCTTACATGCGGGCCTTGCTGCGGTCCTATCCGCGCCTGGAAACTTCCAAGGACCTGCAAGCAGCTAAGCTTACCTTAGAAACTCCTACTCAGGGCTGTATTTATTATCCACGTTGTACACAAGCCCTGGCTGTTTGCAGGACTGAGAACCCGCCTTTGCTGGAATATAAGCTGGCTGTCTTGCCGGCTGACGACAGCAGCCGGGCGGCACCTAATTCCCCGTCCGGTATTCCGTCCTTCATCCCCAGCAAAGTTGCCTGCCATCGGGGCGGGATAGTACCCTATCTAGTTACCCACCGGCTGGCTAAAAAATATTCCGGGTTTCACCTTAAGCCTCTAAGCTTTATAGTCTTTGAGGGGGAGACCGTAGCTTTGGTAGGCGAGAGCGGTTCCGGCAAGTCAACTCTGGCCAAATTAATCATGGGTTTGGAAAAAGCTGACCAGGGCACAATCCTGCTGGAAGAAGAAAAAGTTCCTTATCCGCGAAAGAAGGAATTTTTCCGTCAGGTACAATTAATATTTCAGAATCCTTATGAGGCTATAAACCCTCGTTTAACTATCCGGGAAATTGTAGAGGAACCCCTGGTAATTCAAAAACTGGACAGAAGCCAAAACAGCAAGGATCGAGTGTGCCAAGTACTGAAAGAAGTAGGCCTGCCCAGTAAAGATAGTTTTCTGGAGAGCTACCCTATAGCCTTAAGCGGCGGAGAATTACAGAGGCTGGTAATTGCCCGCTCCCTTATTCTCGAACCTAAGCTTTTAATAGCAGATGAACCTACTTCCGCCCTGGATGCCTTGGTCCAAGCCAGGGTTGTTAAACTTTTGCTGGAACTTCAGGAAAAAAGAGGCCTGGGGATGCTCTTTATATCGCATGATATTGCCTTAGCCCGCAAAATAGCCGACCGTATCCTGGTGATGCAAAACGGTGTTTTGGTAGAGCAGGGGTTGTCCTGGGAAATCACCAGCCGACCCCGGCATCCCTATACCAAGCAACTAATCGAAGCGGCGGCGGTTATTTAATTTATAATTAATCATCAAGAATGAAAAAAGATATGGTATGACGATGTTAAATAGTGGAAGATAGCTAATGGCACTAAACGCGCCAAAACAAAGGGGATGAAAAAATCGATTTGGTATTTATGAATGAGAAACTAGATCGGGAATTGATAGAAAACATTCAGAAGGAGGGGGTAGTTCTCTATGAGCGATTGTCAACAGAAAATCATTAACTTTAGCAATGCCCTGCGAAGATTAAAGGAAGGCGTGGAGAAGTTAAATCAAGCAGACGACCTCCTAAGAGACGGAGTAATTCAACGTTTTGAATTCACCTTTGAACTTGCCTGGAAATCTTTAAAAGCATGTTTTGAGGAAGAAGGCATCATGAATCTTAATTCGCCAAAGGCTGTCTTGATTGAGGCCTTTGCAGCAAGCTTGTTTAACGATGACGAGCTTTGGCTGCAAATGCTGAGAGACCGGAACCTGACTGTTCATATTTACAATGAAGAACAAGCTATTGCGATCTGCCAAAGTATTCAGCATAAATATCTGCCGGCCTTAGAAGATTTGCTCCAAAAGATCCAGGGAAGAAATAGTTGAAAGCAAAAGGAAAATAATAAGGGGCTGTCGCAAAACTAATACCTGATAGAGATTCCAGGATTAGGCTGAGGAAGGAATGACCGGAGATGAGCATTTAACGCCAGTTTGCGACAGCGAAGTGTCATTCCTTCCTCAGCTTACCTAAAGAATCTTTGTTTTGCGACAGTCCCTTTCTCTTCTCCGGACTAGCGTAAGTCTTAAGTACTAAGCTATAAATTCCTTGGCTAATTGCTCAAAGGCCGGCATGGAGTTAATAATCGTGTCCATACTGACGCAATAGGAAAGGCGGAAATAGCCTGGGCAGCTGAAGCCGCTTCCCGGGACGAGGAGGATATTGTACTTAACTGCCCGGCGGACAAATTCTATATCGTCAGGTATTAAAGCCTTAGGGAAGAAATAGAAGGCTCCTTGTGGTTTGACGATCGAAAACCCCAGCTTAGTCAGATTCTCGTATAAATAATCTCTTTTTTGCCGATAGTCTTCGATATTGACTTTGGCTTCCAAAGCATCGCCGACAACCTTTTGAAATAGAGCCGGTGCATTAACAAAACCTAAGGTCCGGTTGCAAAAGCCTAAAGCATTAATTAAAACCTCTACATCTTTGATTTTGCTGCTTACAGCTATGTAGCCGATTCTTTCCCCGGCTAAGCCTAAAGATTTGCTGAAGGAGTTGACGATAATTCCGTTTTTGAAAATGGCCAAGAGGCTGGGCATTTTTATCTTATCAAAAATAATTTCGGCATAAGGTTGATCCGATAAGACATAAATCGAAGTCCCGAATTCTTCTTCCTTAGCGGTTAGAATTTGGGCTATTTTTTTAAGAGTCTCTTCGCTGTAGACAACCCCGGTAGGGTTATTAGGCGTATTGATGATCATGGCTTTAGTTTTCTGTGTTATTAACTTTTCCAAAGCCTGCAGGTCGGGCTCAAAAGTAGAAGTGTCAGGGGGTACGAGAACAACCTTCCCGCCGTGGTTATCGACATAAAAGTTATATTCCATAAAATAGGGAGCGAAAATGAGAACTTCTTCCCCAGGATTAAGAAGGGATTTTAAAACCACATTCAGTCCGCCGGCAGCACCAACGGTCATAACGACATGTTCGGCAGTAAGCTCTACCCCGCTTTCCTGCTGCAAAGCCCGGGCAATCTTGGCTCTGACTTCCGGGAAACCGGCATTGCTCATATAGCGGTGAACACCTTTGATCTCGCCGGAGACATACTTTTGCATGGCGGCCATTACTTCCCGGGGGGGTTCATCAAAAGGATTACCTAAGCTAAAGTCGTAGACTTTGTCGGCTCCGTGAATGGCGGCCAGTCTGGTACCTTCTTCAAACATGGCTCTGATCCAGGAGGAACGTTCCAAATTACCGATAATTTTTTCTGAAAACACAAATCATTACTCCTTTATAAAGTTATTGACAATTATTGATTATGCTCTAATAAGAACTCAAAAGATATAGTTCTATTTTACCTTAGGATTGGCGTTTGCAAAAGTCGTATATTGTTCCGCCCGCTATGTCATAAGGAGAATTCCAAGTAGACCGGGTTAAAAAATGACCCCCAATTATCTATTGTCTATAATTGGGGGATAGTATATTATAGTTATTGGCATTTGACAGGAAAATAATCAGAAGGGGTGTAAGCTGTTATTTATGTACTACTTTCTAATCACGGGACTACTGGTGGGCATTTCATTTTTAGCTAACCGGCAGAAAACTATTAAAGGGCTGAAAATTGCCGGCAAGAAAATGAAAAATATTTTGCCTTCCATCGCCTTAATGCTTATTTTTGTTTCTATTTTGCTCTATGCTGTTCCCGAAGCTTATATTTCCCATTACCTGGGCAGTTCTAATAAAACCTTAGGCGTTATGCTGGCCACTCTGTTCGGTTCTATAACAGTAATGCCAGGTTTTATTGCTTTTCCTTTAGGGGGAATCCTCCTGGAAAAAGGGGTTTCCTATATGGTTATTTCCGCTTTCACCACTACCCTGATGATGGTCGGGATTGTAACTTATCCGCTGGAAAAAGAATACTTTGGGCACCGGGTTACAATCATCAGAAATGTACTTAGTTTAGGCATAGCCTTGATTGTTGCCTTGGCAACCGGGCTCTTCTTCGGGGAGGTGTTCTAGGTGAATAATCCTGACAGTAAAAATGATCAGGCCGTAAAAAATAAGGCTGTAAAAAATAAGGCCGGAATAGAAGAGAATTGCGTCCGGGAAAAGACTGCAGGCACAGAAAAGGACGTCAATAAGGTGAATAGCAGTGCCAAAAACAAAAATAAAAAGGCTTTGGTTGGGGCGGGAGTTTTAGCTCTACCTCCTCTTTATCCTCATTTCCTGTTTGATTGATTTTCAGCCCGGCCGGGAAATGGGCTTGAACTTATGGGGTTTTACCCTGGATATGTTAAAAATTTTGCCTTGTACTTTTATATTAATTGGTCTTTTTGAAGTTTGGGTCAAACAGGAAACAGTAGAAAAACACATGGGCGAAAGAGCGGGAATCTTAGGTTATGTCTGGGCAATTTTTTTAGCAGGCACTTCGGTAGGCGGGGTTATTGTAGCTTTTCCTGTAGCCTATACTCTCTTTAAGAAAGGAGCCAAACTCAGCGTTTTGTTGACTTATGTGGGAGCTTCGGGAGTCTGCCGAATTCCCATGACGATCTTTGAGGCTTCTTTCCTTGGTCTCAAATTTACGATTATCAGGTATTTGGTTGCTCTTCCTTTGGTTATCATAAGCTCCATATTCCTGGGGAATTTCTTAGAGAAGCACAATTACCAAATGAGTGAAGGCCGGTAACCTCGTCGAAAAGGCGGGGTTTTTTGCTTTGCCTGCCAACGAAGCGGTAAAGAGAGAAATTTATTTATCCATAATTATTGGCATTTGACAATAACAATAAGTGATCTTATAATTTAAATAGCATATGCCATTTATAAGGAGGAAGGTTAGAGTTGTCGAATTGTGAAACTTGCCCAACTAAAAATAAGTGTGACTCTCAAGAAAACTGCCTGATCGAAAACAATCCCTTGAACAATGTTCGCAAAGTTATTGCCGTGATGAGCGGTAAAGGAGGGGTTGGAAAGTCAACTATTTCAGTCTTGTTGGCTAAAGCGTTTCGAGCTAAAGGACTGCAAGTGGGGATTTTGGATGCGGATATTACCGGTCCTAGTATTCCTCGGCTTCTCAAGGTAAAAGACAAAAAGGTGGGAAACAATGAATTGGGTTTACTGCCTGTCCTTTCTGAAGAGGGCATTCAAGTTATGTCCTTAAACCTCTTAATGCCTGATGAAGAACAGCCGGTAATTTGGCGGGGGCCGATTATCTCCGGGGCTGTCAAGCAGTTCTGGAAAGATGTTTACTGGGGAGATTTAGATTATTTGATTCTGGATATGCCCCCGGGGACAGGAGATGTGGCCTTAACAGCCATGCAGTCTATCCCGATTAACGGTATGGTTATGGTCACAACTCCGCAGGATATGGTTTCCATGATTGTGGCTAAAGCCATTAATATGGCTAAAACCATGAATATTCCGGTCCTCGGTATTATCGAAAATATGAGTTACCTGACTTGTCCCCAATGCGGCGAAAAGATTAAAGTTTTTGAGGATGAGGATCTCAGTGCTTTCTTAGCCAGGATGGACCTGGAGCTCCTGGCGGAACTGCCGATGTGCAGAGAGATAGCAGCTTTGGCCGGAGAAAAAGCCTGGGATCATCCCCAGGTCTTAAAGATAATGCAGGAGGCAGCCGCAAAGATTATGAGCGGTGTTCAGGATTAAAGGTCTGCGAAGATGTACCTAGCAGAGGAGGGTTCTCCTTTAAGCATCCTTCGTGTAGGAGATGTTCTTCTGCAGGTAGAGCTGCAAGAGTAATCGTAACTTAGTTAGTAAACTGGAAAAATGAAAAAAGGACATAAAAGTTAAAAACTGGAGGGTTTTTGATATGAAGATTGCTATAACCAGTATGGGCCAAGAATTAACTGCCGGACATGACCCGCGTTTTGGCAGGTGTGCCTATTTTTTAATCTATGACACGGAAGAGGATACTTATAAAGCAGTGGAGAATAAAGGCCAGCTTGCCGGAGGTGGGGCCGGAATTGCCGCCGCTCAGCAAATGACGGACGAAGGTGTTCAGGTCGTTTTGACAGGCAATTTGGGTCCTAATGCTTATAACTTGATTAAAGCATCCGGAATTAAGGCTTACCAATGTAAGGTCGCTTCCTGCCAGGATGCCCTGGCTCTATATAAGGCAGGTAAGCTCTTAGAAATTAGCCAGGCCGGGCCTTCCCATGCCGGAATGTCCTAAAGCGGGAAGACAGAGGGCCTAAGAAAGTAAGGTGGTTAAAGCAGTGAATATAGCTGTCTTAAGCGGCAAAGGGGGTACGGGTAAGACTACAGTGGCCGTTAACCTGGCCGCAATCTTAAAAGCAAATTACGTGGATTGTGACGTGGAAGAACCCAATGGCTTTATTTTTCTCAAACCTCAAAATATCAGATCTCAGGATGTGAAAGTCTTAAACCCCGTAATTGATAAGGCAAAATGCACCCTCTGCGGGGAATGCGTAAAGGCATGCCAATTCAATGCTTTATTTAATACCAAAAAAGAAATTCTGGTCTTTGAGAAATTGTGCCACAGCTGTGAGGCCTGCCGGATACCTTGCGCCAGCGGCGCGCTTTCTTTTCAGGAAAGAAAAATCGGGGTAATAGAAGAGGGACAGGGAGATGGCCTTACATGTTACCGGGGTATTTTAGATATTGGTGAGCCAATGGCTGTTCCGGTTATCCGGCAGCTGTTAAAGAGTGTGCCGGAAGGTCTTAATCTTCTGGATTGTTCTCCGGGGACATCCTGTAATGCCGTGAGCTCTCTTAAGTATGCTCAGGGAGCAATTCTCGTGACCGAGCCTTCGGCTTTTGGCTTACACGATCTTAAGATGGCAGTTAAACTTGTGCGCGAGTTTAACTTGCCTTTTGGGCTAGTTATTAACAAATGGAACGAAAGCGGGCGCCTTTTGGAAGAATATTTGCGGCAGGAAAATATAAAGGTCTTAGGACGCCTTCCCCAGGCCAGGAAAGCTGCGGAAGAATACTCTCAAGGCCGGTTATTAATGGACATTCCTCTTTATCAGGCCAGGTTTACTGCCCTTGCGCAAGAGGTTAAGGAGGTATTCTCATGCAGTTAACCGTAATCAGTGGTAAAGGCGGTACCGGGAAAACCACCATCGCCGTAGCTATTTCCGAATTGGAGAGGAGTGCCAAAGTTGATTGCGATGTCGATGCTCCCAACCTCTACCTGTATTATCAAGGGCAGGAGATTTTCCAAGAAGGCTTTTCCGGGGGTAAGCAGGCGGTAGTCGATCAGCTCTTATGCAGCGAGTGTGGAATATGTCAAACCGTTTGCAAATTTGAGGCGATAGTAAACGGCCAAATACTTCCTTTTTCTTGTGAAGGCTGTGGAGCCTGTGTTCTTGCTTGCCCGGAGCAAGCTATAGAGTTAAGGGAGGAAATAACTGCTCAAGTCTTGGTAACCAGAGTCTCCGACGGGATATTAAGTCATTCCCGCATGGAAATCGGCAGTGAAGGCTCCGGTAAATTGATTACTATTTTACGTAAGAAAGCCCAGGAGTATGCCGAGGAGGAGTTAATCATTAATGACGGCTCTCCTGGGATAGGTTGCCCCGTTATATCTTCCCTGACAGCCACGGATGCGGCTTTAATTGTAACCGAGCCAACCCAGTCGGGCTTGGAAGATTTGCAGAGAATAGCAACGCTCTGCCGGCAGTTTAAATTAAAAACCTTTGTTTGTATTAATAAAGCTGATATTAATGAAGAAATGTCAGCCCAAATCGAAGCTTACTGTAAGGAAACCGGCCTTATTTTTTCAGGCAGGATACCTTACGATGAAACTGTTCTTAAATCAATTAATGAACTTAAACCAATTATTTATTATGAAAACAGCTTGGCCAATCAAGCCATCCGGGCGGTTTGGGACAAAGTCAGAAAGGAATTATTTAATTGTTAATTGAGGAGGAAAAGAAAATGAAAATTGCCGTAGCTAGTGATAAGAACAATGTTAGCCCGCATTTTGGCCATTGTGAAGGTTTTACTGTCTTTGAGGTTGAGGAGCAAAAAATCGGCGCTAAAGACTTTTTGCCTAATCCCGGCCACCGGCCAGGTTTTCTGCCGCTTTTCTTAAAAGAACACGGGGTAGAAGTAATAATAGCCGGCGGGATGGGAGCCGCAGCGCAGGAACTTTTTAAGGCTAATGGCATTACAGTGATTATCGGTGCCGGTGGCTCCACCCAAGAGGTAATAAGAAAGTACCTGGAAGGGGTGTTGGAATCCACAGGTTCAGTTTGTCACGAACATGAGCATCATGATTCCTGCCACTGATAAATGCTTCCAGTGCCAAAGTACCTTTCCTCAATTTCGATGCTAACCAGAGTGGCCGTTTTGATATGTAATCCTTTATATAACTTAGCAAGGTCAAAGGTCAAAGTAAATATAGCTCAGAATAATAAAAACCCAAAATTATTATTGACATATGCCCAAAAACAGAATATAATGGGTATAAGTTAAAAACATATACCCATAAAGGAGGTGCCGCATATGCCTGGAATGGATGGAACCGGACCTTGGGGTCAAGGACCTTGGACTGGAAGAGGACTCGGATATTGTAACCCGAATGCCCCGTTGCGCAGAGGAGTAGGTTTTTGTGGCTGGGGCTTAGGCAGAGGCAGAGGAATAGGCAGAGGTCTGGGGCAAGGCTTTGGACCGCCCGACAGAATTTTTTTGCAACAAAGGCAGGAAACTCTCGAAGCTGAGCTTAAAAGGGTTCAAGAGAGGCTGGCCTCTCTGCCTGAAGAAGAACAGGAATAAGATTTAGACTAAAACCCAACCCCCAAAGGCCTAAATTCCAAGCCTAAGACTAAAAAACTAATAAACCCATTAATCCCCACGGAGGAGTGAAGAACAGCACTCCTCTTGTGGTATAATATTACCAAGCTTAGGAACATAAGCTGGTCGGACTTAAACTGTCATGCTTAGGCTATGTGTTCGTGAACTTGAATATAGTGAAGCTTATTATTTTAGTAGGTAGGTGGAATAATGCCCAGGCCCATTAAAAGGAAGCTAGTTTGCGCTCTTCCCGAATATAACCTTTATGCCCCGGTTAATTGTACCGACTCACCGGGCGTAGTAATTATGTCCATAGAAGAGTTTGAAGCCATCCGCTTAATTGATTACGAAGGTTTGGATCAGGAGCATTGTGCGGAGCGTATGGAAGTAGCCCGTTCTACCGTTCAGAGATTATATAATGAAGCCCGGAGGAAGATTGCAGAAAGCCTTGTCCTGGGGAAAACTTTAAAGATTGAAGGCGGCTGTTATTCTGTCTGCAGCGGTGACTTTGAAGTCAAAAAGTGCGGTCACTGCCGGAGGCGCCAGCATGGCAGGCATAGAAACAATTTGTAAAGCCAGGTTGTTAAGAATTTGACCTTTCTTTCCTTTTCAGACAATAATTTAAAAAGTATTGCAGGTGAAAAAAATGCCCAGACCGGTTAAATGGAGAAAAGTGGAGTTTATACCTAAGGAGACCTACTTTTTGCCTTGTTCGCACGGGAAGTGCAGCCGCTTTGCCGAGATTGGTGAAATTCAGCTGAAAGTTGAAGAGTTGGAAGCAATGAGGCTCAAAGATATTGAAGGGCTTAATCAGGAAGAATGTGCGGAAAGAATGGAAATCTCCAGGCAAACCTTTCAGAATATAATTGATGAAGCCCGCAAGAAAGTTGCCCAGGCTTTAATTGAGGGCAAGGCTATCTCCGTAGGGGGTGGGCATTATACCAGAAATATTTGCAGGTTTCGTTGTAGGGACTGTGGCGGTGAAAGTGAGTTCTCTTATGAACAAAAACAAAGGGTCTGTAAGTGCTGTGGTTCTGCCGAGTTAACTTGCAGCAGAAGGAGATGCTCGGCAGCGTGTGAAGAAGCCGGAAATTAATAAATTAATGGTTTAATATATCTATTTTTGTTAATAAATGATAATATGACTATTGACTTAAAGGCTAGCAGCACCGCCTGCTATTATTTAATGGAAAGAGAGGCCGGCTATGAAAAAAATTGCTTTAGTGACGGACAGTACTGCAGACCTCCCGGAGGAATTTAGGAAGGAATGCAACACCCATGTTATTCCCCTTAAGGTTTTATTCCGGGAACAGGAATTCAGTGACGGAGAGTTATCCAGTCAGGAATTCTATGAACGCCTGGAGGAGGCCGAAGAGCTTCCAAAGACTTCCCAGCCCTCACCTGAAGACTTTCGCCTCCTATACAGTAAACTCTTGGAAGAATATCAGGAGATTATTTCTATCCATATCTCGTCCGGGTTAAGCGGAACCTATAATGCGGCCCGTCTGGCTAAAGAGAGAATTAAAGGAAAGATTCACCTGGTGGATTCCAAAACCATCAGCCTGGGTATCGGTATGTTAATCCTGGAGGCGGCCAAGCTGATTCGGGAAGGATTGGATTCCATTCATATCCTGGAGAGGATTACTGAAGCAAGGGCTAATTTGGAAACTCTTTTTACCGTTGATACCTTGGAATACTTGCAAAAAGGCGGCAGGATTGGCCGTGTCCAAGGCATTATGGGCACCTTCTTAAATATTAAGCCCATCATCCGGGTGGGAGACGACGGCATCTATCATAGCTACGGCAAAGTTCGCAGCCAGGAAAAGGCTCTTAAGAGTATTGTGGAAGCCTTTCAGGTTCTTTCCAGAGGGAGAAAGCATATCAGGTTTGGAGTGGCTCACGGCGCGGCTCAGCAAGCGGGTCTCTATTTGAAAGAAGCTCTGGAAAATGCTTTTGAAATGCCGGCCTCCATCTTTACCCAAGTCGGTCCGGTTATCGGGGCGCATACCGGTCAAGGTACGATTGGGGCGGCAATCCAGTTTAAAGAATAGATCCGAAGTAAAAATAAATTGACAGTCTTTACTTAATTAAAATAGCTTAAAATTATAAAAATTGGAACCGTTGCACATTAACCAACTTAGTAAATCAGCGGCAGAGTTCTTTAATCTTAAAAAAGTATATTTTTGCATTACTTAGCGAACCGTTAAAGCAGAGAAGCGTCGTGAGCGCAGCTGATATAGCGTTAAACTGCACCGTGGTTTAGATAAAGAAATTCAAAGGAGCCATTGCTTAGCAATTTTTTTGCTTTGCAACGGCTCCAGTAGAGTCTAGATAGCCACGCTTAATTTACAGGGAAATCAGCCTATCCAGTTCAGCTATTAATTCATTGGTAGAAAGAGTTAGCTGCTGCCAGATTTGGTCAATCCTGGCCGGATCATGAGCGGTATGGGCTCTTAATGCTTCTTGGCATAATTCGTGAACCTTTTTATGGGTTAAGGCTAGTTTCTCAGTTTCGACACTTTGGTTTTCTTGCAGCCATTTGCCTAAACTGCAGGTATCCCAGTCTTCTAAGCTATCCGGCTCAATTGTATCGTAGCCTAAGAGCATATTGTGAATCTTCCAGGTCAAGCAAAGGTGGTCGGTTCGGTAAATCTCCAAAGCTTCTTTAGTAGTTAGGGATTCGGCCTGAGCAATCCGTTTGTTACGCAGCCCAATTAATTCGCCGCTGATATGATAAAGATCTTGTCCTGCTTCTTGAGCAAGCTGGATGGTTTCCTGGGAAGAGGCGGCAAACCCGTTGATAATCTCCCCGAAATTCTGTAAAGTAGAACTCTGTTCTTCATTGCCGGCAGCTATTTGGTTAAGATCATCGGTAATAGCGTTAATGTTGCTTAAGATTTCTCCGATAGACTTTTCGGCTTGCACCATCGTGGCTTTACCGGTTTCCATTTGCTTGGCAACCTGGAAAATGCCGTCAGCCGTTTTGTGGGATTCCTGATTTAAGAAGTCGATTTTCTTTCTAATAGTTTGCACAGAGGATTTCGTATCTTCAGCTAATTTGCGGACTTCATCGGCAACAACGGCGAAACCCCGTCCTTGTTCTCCGGCGCGGGCGGCTTCAATAGCTGCATTTAAAGCTAAAAGGTTAGTTTGATCTGCCACCCCGGCAATAAGGCTGACGATAGCTTCGATTTCCTGCATATGTTCAAGCATATCCTGGACTTGTTGATTTGTTTTTTCAAAATTTGTGAAAGAGCAGTCAACAAGGGAGATGGCTTCATTAACCTTTTGCACGCCGGAGGTAGCGGTCTCTAAGGCCTGTTGGGCAAAAGATGCGGCATTGCTCGTTGTCGCCGCTATCTGTTCCCCGGCGGCACTCATTTCTTCAGCTTGGGCGGCCAGATTATTAACGTCGGTTGATTGCTCGCTAATAATCTTAACCATATCCATAATAGAGGAGATACTGGTGATTTTCCCCACCCGGGTATTGATATCCATTAAAGCTTGGTGGGCAGCTTCACCGCGCATTTTTTCCGCTTGGCGGAGAGTTTTCAACAAAGGGTATAAAGGGCTGTCTGTTGGAATATTCACAGTCTGCAGAACACTCGGGACACTCACCAAAGCAGTGATGAGAGCTGTTAATTCCTTTTCTTTGATAACCAGGGTTTTATCCTTAGAGCTATCATTAAGATTATCCTTTTGAATCCAGAACATTATTTTTTTGGCACCTCTTTTCTCTGATTTTCTTGACCCGGTTAAGTCCCTCTAACAATCTTTTAAATGTGCTAATAATTATTTATAGGTTTGCATTAATGCAATTTCCGTAATATCTAAAAAAATTAGTAACACTTAATTATATTCTGTCAAATCTTGCTTTTTCCTTTCGCTTATTCTGAAAAGGTAAAAAATTATTAAATATAGCACTGATCACTTAAGTAGCAGTAATGAAAATTAATACTCTCCTGTAGCAGGGGGGAAGACCAATTTGAATTAATAATTTTAGATAGCTACAATTAACAAGGAGGCTTTGATGTTAACCTGACTAATAATAGCAGATTTGCTTACAGGAGGAGAATAACTATGAAACATCAGGTTCTTAAAAAGCAAAACAATAGCAAACTGTGTTTTGTCTGTGGAGTTAATAATGATTATAGCTTGAAAGCTTCTTTCTATGAACTCGACAATGATGAGCTTCTAGCCGTCTTTCAACCCCTGGAGGGGCACCAAAGCTACCCTGGAAGGCTGCACGGCGGAGTTGCCTCGGCCATTTTGGATGAGACCATTGGTCGGGCGATTAATCTTAAGCAGGATGGCATCTGGGGTGTGACTGTGGAACTGAGTCTGCGCTATAAAAAGCCGGTACCCTTGGATGTGGAGCTCAGAGCGGTTGGCAGGATTACCAAAGACAGCAAACGGCTTTTTGAAGGCAGCGGGGAAATAATCCTCCCTAACGGCGAAGTGGCTGTTACAGCCAGCGGCAAATATATGAAACTTCCGATTGAAAAAATAGCTGAATTTGATACTGAAGATGAATGGAAGCTATGCCCTCAAGAAGATGATCCCAAAGAGGTAGAGTATTAATAAAGCGGGACATTTAGATAAAAAGATAGAAATATGAAAGATTGTTAAATGTTACGCAATAAATATTGAAAAAACTGCATTAATTAAAACAAGGGCTTTTCTCTTAACAACAAGGGTGTTAAGAGAAAAGCCCTGCATTATTCAGCCCAAAATTATTTATGAGGCTTTAATTCTTGAGTCCCGCCTGGCCGTAAGGTTCCAAGTTTCAAGACCCTGCTCTGGCAAGGTGGGAACCTGAATGTTGCTTTCCGTCTTCCTAACATAATTGCCAAACAATCAGCAGGCTTGACGTACTCAAAACAATTACTTTCAGTTCCCCGAAACTAAAATAGGATCAAAACTTAGGAAACTCACGCACGAGGAAGGTTAAGACTATTATATCATTTAGGTTTCAAGTGTAAATACAAAGAAAATTCCAAATTTGTCTGAAGCTACATTGGCTGCCGCCTCATCTTCAAACTGTTTACTTGTTGGGATAGCGGGTGCTGTACATATTCTCGCGTTTGCGATTGGAGCCGGTATGCTCGAACCTGTCCCTGCGTCCTGGATCAAACCTGTCGCGGCGGGGTTCATTAAATCTATCCCGGCGAGGCTGGTCATACCGGCGCTCACTAAACCTGTTCCTATGTGGCTGCCTGCTTCTTAACGGTAGATTCCTCAGTTAATTGGACCGGCGTAGTATCCGGTTCCTTGGTTAGGAGTTTAAGAGCTGCCGACAAGAGAGTAAGAGAATCATAAGTTTCCAAGAGCTCTTCGGCAATTTCTTTATACCTGCTGATATCTTTTTCTTCCACAGTTTTGAGAATTTTATCGATGGTTAGGCGCTGCTGCCCGGCTAAAGCATCACTTAAAGTCGGTAAAGGTTTGCGGGGTATTCTTCTTTTAGCCACTTGCTCGATCAGCCTTAAGTGCCCGATTTCTCGGGGTGTGACCAGAGTAACGGCCAGGCCTGCTTTGCCGGCTCTGCCTGTCCGCCCGATGCGGTGTACATAGCTTTCCGGATCCTGAGGAATATCAAAATTATAGACATGAGTAACCCCGCTGATATCCAGCCCGCGAGCTGCTACATCGGTTGCCACCAGGATATCGGTGAGGCCTTCTTTAAAGTGCCGCATGACGGTATCCCGCCTGGCTTGAGTCAAGTCACCATGGATACCTTCGGCTGAATAGCCTCTTTTGCTTAAGGCTTCAAAGAGCTCATCTACTCGTCTCTTGGTGCGGCCGAAGACTATGGCGAGATCCGGCGAATGAATATCCAGCATCCGGCAGAGGACATCAAATTTTTGTTTTTCCTGAACTTCTACATAATACTGTTCGATCTGGGGAACTGTCATCTCTTTGGCTTGAATCCCGATAAACTCAGGGTTTTTCATAAACCGCTGGGCTAGATCCTTAATCGGCTTGGGCATGGTAGCCGAAAAGAGCAAAGTTTGGCGTTCGGCAGGCACCTCTTGCAGGATATTTTCAATATCTTCGACAAAGCCCATGCTGAGCATCTCATCGGCTTCATCGAGGATAACAATCTCAATGTTTTGCAGGCGGACTGTTTTGCGCCGCATATGATCCATCAAACGCCCCGGGGTGCCGACAATGATTTGCGGGCGGTTTTTCAGAGCCCGGATCTGACGGTCAATATCCTGGCCGCCATAAACCGGTAAAGCCCGGACACCTTTAAAGTGGCCGATTCTGTTTAATTCTTCGGCTACTTGGATAGCTAATTCTCTGGTTGGGGTAATAACCAGCCCTTTAACACTTTCTCTTTCTGCCGGCAGCCTCTCAATCATGGGAATCCCAAAAGCTGCCGTTTTTCCGGTCCCTGTTTGAGCTTGCCCGATAAGATCCCGGCCTGCTAAACCAAGGGGAATAGTTTTTTCTTGAATAGGTGTGGTTTCTTCAAAACCCATGTCCGCGATAGCTCTAATTAGAGGTTCACTAAGGCCTATTTCATTAAAAGTGGACATTCTTCTAAGAGTCTCCTTTACAATTATTTGGTGGTTATGAGGATAAGTTGTTTTTACAGAGGATGTAAAGACTAATTATAGCTTTAGCCTGTTTCCCAATATTTATAATTCATAGTTTGAATCTTTTTAACTCCTTAACCTAAATTAATATATGTTGATTATAGCTTAAGAATAGGCAGAAAGAAAATACAGCCACCGGTATTCATTATCTTTAAGGCCGAACATATATATGAAGTGTAGGAGGTGCAGAAATGTTTACAAAGCATTGGATGCTGAGAGAAGTGGCTCATTGTAAAGAGGGCTGCCGTAGAAAGTCCTGGGCATGACCTTAAAAGGCCCAAGCTAAAGGGGGATGGTTCCCGGGCAGCTGAAGTGCTGACCGGAATCCATCCCCCTTTAGCGAGAAAGTGTTTTTCCCTGATATTATATTTGTACTAAACCCGTTATTTTGCCAGCGAAGATTGAGCACGCTTCTGCTTTTTGAATTTTCCGGCTAGCAGGACTCCAACAACAATTGCGGCTATCAGGGAATATTTAATAATTGCTGGGGCAAAAAAGCTGTGGAGGAAAGGTTCCTCGGTAATCATTTTGCCGGCTGTATAGGCAATTACGCCCGCCCCGATATTAATAATAATGGGAAAACGATCCATAAGCTTAATGATTAAAGTGCTCCCGAAAACCATAATAGGGATACTGATAATTAGGCCGATTACAACCATCAAATAACTGCCATGCGATGCTCCGGCGACAGCCAAGACATTATCCAGCCCCATAACGGCATCGGCAACAATAATCGTAATCACTGCCGCGAGCAATGAATCTTTCGCTTCCACATTTTCATGATCATCTTTTTTAGCTAATAACTTATAAGCAATGCAAATCAAAAGCAGGCCTCCGCCCAGCATAAGCCCTTGGATCTGCAAGAGCCAGACAACAGCCAGAGTAGCTGCGATCCGGAGAACAATTGCCCCGGCAGTTCCCAAGACAATTCCTTTGAGCTGGACGTTTTTCGGCAGATTGCGGCAGGCTAAACCAATAACGATCGCATTATCACCGGCGAGTACCAGGTCAATCATTACTATGGAAAAGAGTGATGTTAAGAATTGTGCGACAGATAGCCCGAGGATTTCCATTATTTCCTTCCTTTCATTTTTGAAATAGTGGAGAGTGCAAAATAAAAAGACCTTAACCAAATGGTGAAGGTCTTGCTAACAACAAAGTTGCCTCAAAGCCGGGAATTTTAATCCGAAATGACGACTTTAAGATTAAGCTACTCCCCTTGACAAGATTAGTATACCTAGGAAAAGAAAGTATAGCAAGGAAAAATTCTTAAATTTTAAAAGAAAAAATACTATGATAATTCTAATTATTCACAATTTAACGATTACATTTCGTACCTAATATTTAAAAATTTAGGTTTAAAGTAAATTCTACAACTTTATACGGTTTAATTTAGGAGTTAATGCGCTGTTCTTTTAGATTCTTTAGCCTTATTTCTTAAGATGCTTAGATATTCTTCAGCTTCATCTCTGGTAAAGAATACTTCTACTCGGTCATCGGCAATCTCGGCATCATCCCAGGTCAGAAACTTGCCATGGGGCAGCTTGGCAATGCACCAGGAAACATCATCATCCTGGAATATAGTGGTGCTGTTACCAACCATTTCTTCATAGTCAATAAACCCGAAAGATTTGGCAAAATGGTCCTTATTCATCCTTATGCTCCCTTGTCATATTATTACTCTAGTTTGTTACCCTTGGCCCAAGACTATACATGGAACAAGACTTTTTACTCACATAATTCTTTCAAAGCTTGAAAGTCTTTGAGCTTAACTGCCGTACCGTAAAAATCAAGGAGACCCTCATCCCGCATCTTGCCAAGCTCCCGGGAGAGGGAAGGGCGGCTGACATTAATAAAATCTGCTAATTCATTGCGGTTAAAGTTTAATTGGAAGGTCGTGCGGCCGTTTTTATTATATTCCTCCAAAAGATAGCAGCAAATTTTACCCCGCAGGCTTCTAATGGAGAGGTATTCAACTTTTTTATTCAACATCTGGGCTCTGTTAGCCAGGACTTTAAGCATATTCATGATCAGCAGTTTATGGCTGGTACAAACCTTTTCACAGCAGCCTACAATTTTATCCTGAGAGAAGAACATCACGGTGCAGTTAGACTGGGCTATTACTGTCATTGGCCAAGTTTCTTTGCCTGAGTAAGCAGCCATTTCCCCGAACATTTCACCGGTTTCCAGGAGGCCGATAATCACTCGGCTGCCGGAGGCAGTCTCCTTGGTTAAAGCTACCGCCCCGCTGAGAACAATTCCGATTTCGGTAAAGACATTGCCGGCCAGAGTAATGTAATCACCTTTTTTGAATTCACTGATTTTAAGGTTCATACATTGCAGGACACCAAGCAATTGCTCGGTAGGTATGCCATCAAAAAGTGCACACTTGCTGATTGAACCCAGCCATTTACGGTACACGACAACTCCTCCTTCAACCATTTATCTAAGATTGATTCCTAATTTATTATACAACGAACCTTATAATAAATAAAAGAAAGACTGCTGCCAATACCAACAAAGTTGGAAAATTTAGCAGCAGCCTTAAGAGTTTTAGAGCACCGGCTAATATTAATAAGTCTTGACAGTCGTTGAGTAAGGATTACTGTAAAAATTCCCCCCGGGGGGTACGGATTATTCTTTGAATTTTTTCCTCCGTTCCATTCTGGGCATTGATATAGACTAAGAAATCTTCATCATTGATACTGCCTCGGAATTCATAACAAAAAGCTTCTTCCCAGCCAGGCAGGGAAATGATAGCCAGCCTGTTTTCTTTAATGGCAAGGTCGGAACGCAGTTTTTTCTTAGCCTCAGCCAAAGTCAGCTTAGGTTTTAAATTCCGGTCGTGATGATACAGCCAATACGGTGTGGAGTCATAAGAGGTTATTTGGCCGTTGTCCCTTCCGACAGTCAGCCTTATTTTGTCGGGATAAATCCGGACATCCTGATCTTCGCTGACTGCTTCCAGTTGAATATATCCGCCGAAGTCTTCGGTGGAAGTTTTAACAAACTCTTTCCAGCCTATAGTTTTTAAGGTTTTCATCGCTCGGGATACGGTTTGCTCCACTGTCAATTGCTGCAAGCCTAAGGGGCGTTCGTCCCGGAAGAGGGTGACTACCCCTCCTTTTTTACAGACATCTACCGTAGCACTTTCATACTCAAAGATATACCCGCCCAAAGGGCCGTTAGACGTACCAACCGCTTTGGGGCTGGGATGATCATAACCAATTATTTTGAGAAAGTCAGTTGCAATGGCCTGCGCTTCTGCTTCAGTTACGCTACTTTTCGGCAGTCCCAGTGGTTCAGGGACAGCGTGGGTATCTGTCTGGCCGCTGTAAGAGAAAGGAGGTAATTTTTGCAGGGAAGCATCAAGCTGTTCGAGGCTGGATCTGACTGTAGTGGGTTTATTTTGTTCACCTTCGTCCCCTTGAGCGGCTGTCGGTACTGTGGATGGGCTGCGGAAATTCCAGGAGGCTTGACCGGAGCCTTTATCCAGCCAGGCAATATTCTCGGTATTGAGGTTAACATAAAACTCCTGGACATCACGATTAACAGTAAGCAAACGATCGTGCATATCGGCCAGGTTTTTTTCCTGCTCGGCTCCAAGCCGGTCTCCTTTGGCAATTCGCTGTGTTAATATCCCCGTATATTCACCAATTTGATTGAGAAACTGGTCAACATAGCCTAAACCGAATTCTTTGGCAGGCAGGAAGGAAAGATCCTTGATAGCCGTATTGCTCTGTTGGGAGGATTGGCTTAAATAGTAAATTTGTTGGGTAGGAGTGCCTGCTGCCCTGCTTTTGGCCAAATTTGTTTCCAGGGAGTCCAGCTGGGTTACAAAATCCGCCAGTGACCTCCGATACTGGTTTTCGGTAGCAATTTTTAATTCCTCAGCCCTTCTGTATTCACTTACCCCCCATAAAAGGGAGAGTGTCAGAACCACTCCCAGAGCTCTTAACCAAAATCTATAAGTCATTCCTTGACCCCCTAACGTGTAAAGATATGCTTGCCAATTTGGATAATCTGCGGCCGGGACCACATAAATTTATTGGTTGTTTTGGCTGGGTTAAAAAAGAAAAGCGCTCCATAGGAAGGATCGGTTCCGTTTAAGGCCTCATAGGTAGCATTAATAGCGGAAGATACCGGGTTTTTCCAAATTTCTCCGTTAGCGACCGGTGAAAAAGCTCCGGGTTCATATATAACATCAGGAATGCTATTTGGGAATTGCGAGCTTTTAATCCGATTCAACACCACTGCGGCGACTGCTACTTGTCCGCGGTAAGGTTCTCCCTTAGCCTCAGCACTAACTAATCTGGCCAGCAGGTTAATGTCCGAACTTTTATACCCTACAGATTTTCCGCCAGTGGTAACACTTTGGCCTGTTAGTCTTTTCAATTCACTAATTGTCCGGGGCCCGGCCAGACCATCTACAGCCAGTCCGTGCTCTTTCTGAAACAAGCGGACTCCGGCTTCAGTTTGACGGCCAAAAATGCCGTCAAGCGGCCCCACCACATAGCCCAGCATCTGCAGTCTTTTCTGTAACTCCGTGACCTCGGGCCCCCTGGAACCTCTGGCTAGGAGGCGGTCGCCGAGAGCAGCATTGCTGACTGAAGAAGTGCATATAGTCAAAAGAAGCAATACAGTTGTTAAGACAATCCATGGGCGAAGGCGGGAAAACATGATATCACCTCTTGCTCTTTTTTCCATTAGTCTGCCTTAAGAAGGTTAAATTTATCCAAAGAACAAGTTTTAAAGATAAGGCCGTAGCTTCCTGCCAAAATCAAAAAAAGATTTGCAAAAAGATTCAGATAACTTGTATTAAGTGTGTTATAATTTAGGTGTAGGATGTCGGACAACTATTCAGGCCACTGAAACAAACAAAGACTCAATGATGAATGCTGGCAGTACTAAGAAACTTGCAGTAAGAACTTTATACGGTTTAATTTAGGAGTTATTGCACTGGGGTAGAAAGGATGGTTATATGGAGATTAAACCAATTAAGAACCGCAGAACTACCGAGATTATTTTGGAACAAATCAAGAATTTTATGATCCAGGGGCATCTTAATCCTGGGGATAAATTACCGACAGAGATGGAATTGGCGGATAAGTTCGAAGTGAGCCGGACATCGGTCCGGGAAGCTCTGGCGGCTTTAAGCCTGACCGGAATATTAGAGATTCGCCAGGGTGAAGGTATTTTCGTGAAAAAATCCCCTTCCAACGCAGTTATTGAACCCCTAAGTTTTATATTGCTTTTGGAAAAGGATCAATTGCAAAATATCCTGGAAGTACGCAAGGCTTTAGAAGTTGAGGCCGCCGCTCTGGCAGCTCAAAGAAGAGACCGGGAAGATTTAGCGGCAATCCAAACCTTAATAGAAAAGATGGAGAAGGATCTGCCTGAAGCCAAAAACAGCGAAAATATTGACTTAGCCTTTCACCTCTCTATAGCCAAAGCCAGTAAGAATCCCCTTTTAGATCGCCTGATGAACACTGTACAGGAAATAATTAGCCAGACACTGCATGTCACCCGAGCCCTTTGGCTGAATTCCGGGACTACTGAAAGGCTGTTTGAAGAGCACAAGGATATTCTCCTGGCTATAGCCGACCAGGACGGCGGCAAAGCCCGCCAGCTGATGTATGAACATCTGGTCAAGGTAGAAAATGAGCTTCGCAGGCTGCGGCAAATGGAAGTCTGAGTTTTGTAAGACGACAGTTATACGGAATGAAGTCTTAAATTGCTGCCGAAAAGCAAATTAGAATCGTAAACAATTTAAGAATAAATAAAATAGTGTTTTTTTTCTGACAAATATATTTACAAATAACGGGTAATCCCGCTATAATGATTCTAGATATTTACATGTATTATGTATGATGGTCAGACCAATGAACTTCGTATGCGGCTCAGCCGGTTTATTTAAGGTTAAAAAAGTTTTTGGGAGGATGATAAGGTCATGTTCAACAAAGAAGTTCTTGATGAACTAATCAAGGTATTGGGTAAGGACAAGGTTTTGAGCGAGAGAGAGGATCTCATTACCTATTCTTACGATGCAACCGCCGCCGTTCCTCATCAGGAGCCGGATGTTGTAGTAACCCCTACTTCGACTGAAGATGTGGTCGAGATCGTTAAGATTGCCAACCGCTACAAGGTACCCATTTATCCCCGGGGTTCAGGCACTAATTTAAGCGGCGGAGCAGTCCCCATAAAGAAAGGTATTGTCTTAACTACCTGGAAAATGAATAAAATCTTAGAGTTGGACACTGATAATCTGGTTGCTACCGTCCAGCCGGGTGTGGTTATTCAGGCCTTAAATGACGAAGCGATGAAGCATGGTTTAATGTATCCGCCGGATCCCGGTACAGTGACTACGGCTACTATGGGCGGTTCGGTTTCGGAATGCTCCGGAGGGTTAAAAGGCCTAAAATACGGAGTTACCAAACATTATGTCATGGGGCTGGAAGTTGTCCTTGCTTCGGGCGAAGTCATCAAATGGGGAGGCAAGACTGTTAAAAATGTCTCCGGTTATGATCTGACGGCACTTTTCACCGGGGCGGAAGGAACCTTAGGCATTATCACAAAAATCATGGTAAAACTGACCCCGACCCCAGAGGCGCGCAAAGCCCTCTTAGCTGTTTTTGATGATTTGGATAAAGCCGGCAATGCAATCTCCGATATTATCCGCCATAAAGTTATCCCGGCAACTTTGGAAATTTTGGACAGGGTTACCATTGGAACAGTAGAAAACTTTACCCATGCCGGGCTGCCGACCGATGCCGAGGCTATACTCTTAATCGAAGTTGACGGTTATAAGGAAGTCGTGGAAAGGGAAGCCCCCATGGTGGAACAAGTTTGCCGGGACAATGGGGCTGTGGAAATTAAAGTCGCTAAAACCGATGAGGAAAGGGATCTGATCTGGTTTGCCCGCCGTAATGCCTTGCCCTCCCTTGCTCAGGTTAAACCGGCTTTAGTTTTGGAGGATGCGACCGTGCCTCGCAGTAAAATTCCCAATGTTATTAAAGAAATTCGCCGGATTGCCGAAAAGTACAACTTAATGATCGGCACTTACGGCCATGCCGGTGACGGCAATCTACATCCAACTATTGTTATTGACCCCCGCGACGAAGACGAAGTACAGAGAATGCACCAAGCTGTGGATGAGATCTTCCACGCAGCTATTTCCCTCGGCGGGACGCTCTCCGGCGAACACGGTATTGGTATCGGCAAAGTAAGGTACCTGCCGCTGGAGTTCGGTGAAGCCGGAGTGCAAACTATCCGCCGGATTAAGGAAGCACTAGATCCGGACTATCTCTTGAATCCTGGTAAAATGGTGCTAAGGGAGGAGTAGAAAATGTCAATTTATACTTCCCTGGCTTCAGTAAGTGATGAGATCGTTAGATGTACCAAATGCGGCAACTGTCAGGCGGTTTGCCCTATCTTTAAGGAAATGCTTAAAGAAGTCGCTGTTGCCCGCGGAAAATTAAGCCTGGTAGAAGTTCTCTTAGACGGTAAAATGGAGCTGACAGAAGGGATGGCGGAACGCTTTTCCCTCTGCACAACTTGTATGGCCTGTGTTGACAATTGTCCAAGCTCTGTACCTGCCGATAAGATTATCTTGGCTGCTCGGGCGGAAGCGGTCCGCAAGCGGGGATTGCATCCGATCAAAAAGGTTATTTTCAAAACCTTAAAATTGCAGCGCTTATTCGATTTTGGTATGAAGACCGGCAGCAAATTCCAGGGGCTGGCCTTGAAAAGGATTGAAGGCAAGCATTACGGCGCTAGAATGCGTTTTAATGTCGGTTTGGGTAAAGAGAAAGTCTTTCCTAACCTGGCAGCCAAGCCTTTCCGTTCCCAATATCCTACTGTGATTAAAGTTGCTAATCCGAAGATGCGAGTCGGCTTCTTTACCGGCTGTATGATCAATTACTTCTATACCGATATGGGTAAGGCCGTAGTTGATGTTTTGACAGCCAACGATATTGAAGTCGTTATCCCGCCGGAACAAGGCTGCTGCGGAATCCCGGCTTCAGTCAACGGCGATGTGCTTAATGCCAAAGCTCTGGCTAAGCGTAATCTTCAGGCCTTTGAGCAAATGGGCGCCGATGCGGTGGTAGTATCTTGTTCTTCCGGGGGAACTGCCTGGAAACATGTTTACAGCGAGCTTTTGGAGGATGAGCCCGAATTTAAGGGATTGGCTGACAAATGGGCTGCTAAAACCTATGATATTAACGAGTTCCTGGTTAAAGTAGCACCGTTTAAGAAAGATGGCCTGGGCAGAGTCGAGAGAAAAGTCACTTATCACGATCCCTGCCACCTGAATCGTGGGCAAAAAATTAATCAGGAGCCGCGGGAGATCTTGAAGAGTATCCCTGGGTTAGAGTTAGTGGAGATGAAAGAACCGGGCCGCTGCTGCGGTATGGCCGGCTCCTTCAGTATTGTTCATCCTGACCTGTCCGATAAAATTGGTGCTAAGAAAATCGCCGATATTGCCGGTACCAAAACCGATACGGTCGCCACGGCCTGTCCGGCCTGCCGCCTGCAGCTTCATAGCGGTGTGGTCAATTCCGGATTGGATCATCAAGTTGTCCATGTTGTCCAGCTTTTAGCCGAGTCTTATGCTAAAGGAAAATAGAAGCAAGTATTCTAAGTTTCAGATGGGTTACTTAGATAGTTTTGGGTTATTAGATAGTTCTAGGTAATTTTAAATAGTTTAAAGAGAAAAATATATTTAAGGTAAACCAAGCTGCTGGAAAGAAGAGGTTTTAACCCTAAGAGTTAGGCCTCTTCTTTCCACTTAAACTGGAAGGAGATTCTGCTTCTGGTGTAGAATGAAGCAGAGCAGCAAAGAAATAGTTTGGCTTGTTCGGATAAATATGAATCTATTGTAGAGACGGGGTGACTTTATGCTCATTATTGGTTTAAACGGAAGTCCCAACAAGAAAGGCAATACTAAACTGCTCTTAGAAAAAGTACTCGCTACCTCAAGTAGTCTAGGTGCTGAGACCAAGATCCTGGAGATACCTGAGATTATAAACAGTTGCCAACAGCCTTTTTGTACCGCTTGTTCCAGCCCTTGTTCCGGCCGCTGCTTTCGGGATACGCCCTTGGAAGCTGCCTATGAATTGCTGAAAAGAGCAGATGGGCTTCTTTTGGGTAGTCCGGTCTATTTTGGCAGTATTTCCGGCCAGCTGAAGGCTTTTTTTGACAAAACCCGCAAATTAAGATCCGAGAAAGGCCTTTATAATACCGTAGCGGCGGGGGTTACCGTGGGCGCTTCCAAATTCGGCGGCCAGGAGACTACCATGAAAGCCCTCCAGGATATAATGCTGGTTCATGGCATGCTTATTGTCGGCGACGGTTATTTTGCTGATGACTGCGGCCATCACGGTGTCTGCGCTCAAAGGCCGGGAGCGGAGGACTCTTTCGCCTTACGGCGAGCCGAAGTTTTAGGCAAAAGGATGGCTGAAGTTTGTAAGGCTACCGCAGCCTTAAGGAGCTTTCGCCACTCTTAAGGAAGCGAGAACTTTTTGGGTTACAGGTTTCAGCCCTTCCGGGAAATCTGCGCTCTCAGTGAAAAAGGAAAGGCGCAGGACTTCTTCGCTGCTGTCTGTTTTAAGCCAGTACTCCCGGCCGCTCACCCGGCTGTCCCCAAAGTCAGCCGACCATTCTGTTGTAAACCCTTCTTTGTGATCCTGGATAAGAGCGTTTAGCTGATAATAAATAAAATCAAAAGGACTAAGGGCTTTACTTTTTTTAAGGAAGGATTCTAAGTCCTTTATTTTCCAGAGCTGGATATAACCCCGGAAAGCCAGAGTATCGTTGGTAAAATAGATATTAAACCGCATGTCCTCCCCTTGGTCCGGAGTGACTATTATGGCCGTGTTTTCAGGAACTTCCAGGCTCACCTGGTAACCTGCCAACCGATATTCTTTGAACTCCCAGGCCGGGGATAAAACAGGGAAGGCATACCGGGAATAATACCTGGCATTAGCTGCGAGTGCTGAGCCTTCCAACCAGAGGTACTGGATGAGGAGAGCCGCAAGCAGCAAAAATACAGCAGTTCTTAAAGATATTGTCCTAGGCGCTTTCGGCCTGAAAGTTTGCATAGCTTATCCCTCCTTTATATTAAAATACATATCTTCAAGAATAAGAAAGTATTCCCAAAAATTGAGGAGTAAGTTAGTTTTAGCAAAATCAAAACTGAAAAGCAGCTAATGTTCTTGAATTAAAATCATTATTCCTTTATAATCTTGGTAAAATAAACTAACCTCTAAATAATACTAAGGAGGATAAATCGATGACCAAGTATGAATGCCTTCCTTGCGGCTATATTTATGATCCGGCCGAAGGGGATCCGGATTCCGGCATTGCCCCGGGAACAGCTTTTGAAGCTCTTCCGGATGACTGGGTTTGCCCGGTCTGCGGGGTCGATAAAGACCAGTTTGAAGCTGTCAAGTAATTGAAGTTTTATGACTGAAGGCGCTCCTAAAAAGTACGATGGGGCCTAACTAAACGAGCTTAAAGAGAAATTAAAAAGCATGAAGCTTATTTTAAAGCGCTTCATGCTTTTTGGTTAATTTTGATGACACTCTTAATAATCGACACTCTTTAATTTATGATAGCTCTTTAATTTATGATAACTCTTTTATTTCATGTAAGTAAAAAACATATAACCGACATAGATAACAATAATCATAATCGCCAGCAGGGCAACACTGATGATTTTACCGTAGTTCTTGCTGGCTCTCGTTGATTTGGCCTCTCGGGCTAAAAAGTAAGCGGTAACGATAAATATACAGATAATTAAAAGTATGGCGGCAGCCAGCACAACAAACACTCCCAGCGCTCATTAAAGTTGTTACTTCTAATATAATAAATCAGGGAGGATTTGTTAATGGTTAAATCTGGGATTGCAAGCATTTCTCTATCAAAATTATAACTTCCGTACCAATATTTAAGGGATTAGTTTTTAAAGCTGTCAGTTTTTGTTCCAACTGTCCGCGCACCGCACCTTTAGCCGGATCGGTCTTGGCCAGCTTTAAATATTCCAAGGCCTGCAAGCCTGTATCCCCTGCCAAAGCGAGTTTTTCCAGCCAAGGGCTGATTTCCTGAACGAGGGCTGTATTAGGTACTGCTTGCTGTATTTGCTGCGGCAGTCGGGAAAGAAGCCGGAGTTCAGCTTTTAGTTTTTCTTCCGCATTTGCTGTTTGGTTCGGCTTGTATTCCAGCCAAAAAGACTCGGCTAGGGAAGAAAAACCCGATTTGCTAATATTATCCGTTAAGACGCTGGCTGCAGAATAAGTACAGAACTTCCAGAGGGCTTGGTACTCACCTGGGGCAGCTTGAGCAGCGGCTTGAACGGCCTTTAGCCAAGCCTCTTCCGGATTGTAGGTCAAGGGATGCCAGAGGTATTCGCCTATGGTAGCTAAGGCAATCTTCGATGCTTCCGGCTGAATCATGGGGTTAGCTATGACCCCCGCAGTGTGCTTGCTTAAGTCCGGGGAGCGGTGCTCCACAGGCCCCAGAAGCAGGCGTGGTTTTTTGTCTACGGCATAGGTATAATCATTGACCGGGTAATTATCCCAGATTAAAGGGCGGCGGCCCAGTAATGTTTCCACTTGTTTTACTTCCTCAGTGGTAATCTCTTTGGCTAGAACCCAGGAACCGGTCCAAATTACTTCAATCTCCGGGTTGAGGGTCGATCTTAATTCCTGCCAGTAGGCATTATCTTTTAAGCCATAATAAGAAGTCGGGGCAAACCAGAGTCGAAAAGCGGGATTGCCCTTTTGCCCTTCCCGCAGGAGTTTATTTGCCAGGTCTAGATGGGCTTTGGGGTAATTATCGCCATAAACCGCCTTGTCTTCGTTTTTAAGAAAGCGTTCCACATCATCAAAAGAGAGCATAAAAGTATTGACCCCGGCGGAACTCAGCTGGCCGATTTTAGCCAGGAGCTTTGCCAGATCAGCTTCAGAGGTAAAAGTAAAGGAATTATCGATCATATCCTGAGTAAGCTTTTGACCTGACAAGGGCTGGGGGATTCCGGGGGATAGGGAGTAGACAAAATTAATATTATTAGCTTTGCTGTTGGCTACCAGCTCCCTAAGCTCTGCAAATTCGCCGGTAGGATATAGCTCCCACCAGTTAGCGCGCTGGTAGGGGTCGTCTTTGGGAGCATAGACATAGGTGTTAAAATGATTTGCTTCCATAAAAGCAAGCATTTCTTTCCTTTGGGCAAAGGTCCAGGGAGTGCCGTAGAAGCCTTCCACAATCCCGCGGATGGCAAAGGCATCTTCAGGGAGCTGCTCCGGTTCTGAACCGGAAGTATTGTGCTGCACATCTTCGTCGGGCTGAAGTCTCCCCGGCAATATATTTTCCAAGTCCCCGTCATAAGCCAGAAAGAGCCCTGTTAAGGCTCCCGCGATAGCTATTAGTAAGAAGATAAGGATTAGTTTTCTCATTGGAGTATCCTTTCCGGTTCACTTTAGTTTTCTTTACCTCTGACTTTAAGAAGTTAACCCCAACGCGCTTCCCTAAGGTATAAATTATCCAGTATAATTTGACTGTTAGAGGCTTCAAAAACTGATGCCAGGAAAGACAGTTGACTCCGACAAGGAGCAAGGGATAACCTTAAATAATATTATTTTTTTCTTCTGCTGGTCTCCAGCAGGAGCTTGTATTTTAACTCCGTATCCCGAAGTTTTTTTTGCAGGGTTTCCCTGGTTTCTCTCTCCGGACAAGTACAAAGCTTTTCTTTAAGCTCGGCGATCTCTTTAAGAAGTTGAGCCTCTTGCGGCAATACACCTGAATTTTTAAGTACGGTATAGGCGGCTCGCTTCTCCGGCGGGATAGCGGTCAGGTATTCGAGATTTACCGGCTGACCCTGCCCGGGCAGGTTCTCAAATTCACCATTTTTTATTGCCTCTTCGATTTTATTTAAGGCAATTTTGGCAAAAATATCGTCCATGGAAAACTCCGCTTGTTCTGATAGTAATAATTATTAAGCTCATTATACACCAATCTCTAAGCGGGCACACCTCTAATCAAAGCCCATGCCCAGCGGCATGTGATATCATGTGATATTTTTATTGGAACACCCTAAATACAGTTGCTTGCTGGCGTTTAAGGGCTGATGCGTACTGTTGTCCCTACCGGGACAAGAGCGGCTAGTTCTTTGATATCATTGTTATACATCCGGATACAGCCGTTGGAGATTGCTTTGCCGATGGAAGAGGGATTATTGGTGCCATGGATGCCGTAATGAGGCCGGCTTAAACCCAGCCAAAAAGCTCCGTAGGCACCGCCGGGTTGCCGGGCTTTATTAACAATAGTAAAGGTTCCCGTTGGGGTGGGGGTTTGTTTTTTGCCGACAGCAACCGGATAATTCCTGATTAGGCTCCCGTCTTTGAGGAGGGAGAGCTGTCTTTTGCTTAAGGAGATGACTAGCGAATAAGCCATAGCGTTTCACCCTTTAGCAGGTTCTTTTAGGTTTCTTCTATATTTTATTGAGGAATTAGGAAACTGTTAAAAAGTAAGGCAAAAGTGAAGCAAATAAAAAATATTTAGCGTTAAAAAAATAATTAACGCTAACGTCTTAGTAATGTTTTTTGCAGCCCGGGCAGGAGATACCTCTCCTTACGGAGAATTGGCTATTTGAAGAGGTGACCTCATGAAAAAATTGCTGACAATTCTTGTTCTGGTTCTTCTGGTCGGCGCTTGGCCCCAAACGGCTTTAGCCAATTCCGCGCCGGTCTTCTGGCAGGGTTATCCATCTTCCCAGCTAATGATGATCGACGATGATTCTCCGGTTATGATCAAAGGTGAAGATTTAGTTTTTGATTTTCGAGATAAACCGGGCGTAAGCTATGCCCTAAGCGGGAAAGTCAAAGCGACTTACCAAATGCATAATCCTACAAATTCTGAGCAAACAGTCCAGATGGCTTTTCCTTTGATCGAAGCCCTTAATAATCTGCGTCCGCAGGAGCTTGTTATTAGTGCGGATGGTCAAAAGCTTCCCTACCAAATCTATCTTGGTGAAGAAGTAAAAAGCGGCGGTGGCTTCAAGCCGGAGGAACAAATAAGCCTTAATTTTGCCGATATTGTCAAGACCATTACCGCTGAGCCCTATACCCCCAAGAATTTTGCGCTTACGCAAAAAGGCAAACTTTATACCCTTAAAGCGCAGCCGACAAGCGCAGAGCGGCTCAATCTGGCTGTTGAGTTTAGTTTTAACCCGGAGCGTACCAAAATACTTACTACCGGCTTCAGCCGTTTCGAGCGGGACGGAGATAAAGTGCGCATTGCGGAATGGTATGATGAGCAGCAGACTTTGGAAATCTATGTTTTGGGTGAGGATATTGAACTCACTGTTAAGGGCTACACTGACGGCAGGTTACAAGAGCAAACGGAGTTGTTTACCGCTGAGTTCCTGATGCAGGAAGTGGAAGTCCAAGCTTATTTGCTGGACTATTTGCCGAAGGTTGCGGCAAGCCTAAACCCTGCAGATCCGGCGGAAGAAAACGTTTGGCTAACCATCAGAAGCCTCCTGGCACCTAACCAATTAACTAATCTCTATGCCCGGGCTCTGGATGAGGGCTTTAACTGGAATCTCGGCTTCGCATCCGAGGATGAGCTTATGTCTAAGGAGTATGCCAAACGGATTTTGACCTTGGTTTACACTGTGGAATTTCCGGCCCGCAGCACGAAAGAGGTTAGCGTCAGTTATGTCACGGCGGGGACAATGGATAAGACTGGTACGGTTAACCCTCTTTATTCCTTTGTCTACCTTTTAAACCCCGCACAGCACTGGCCTGCCTTTGCGAATTTAAAAATCACACTTTTAACACCGGAGGCCGCCCCTTATGTTGTAAAGAGCAGTATTGATTTTGTGCCCGCTGAAGAACAGGCCGGTGGGGAGAAGGTCGATAGGGAGCAGATCGGTGGAGGGCGGATCTATACGGCTTCCTTAAAGGGTTTGCCCGATGAAGACTTGACCTTTACCCTTTATGCCAAAGAGAAGATTACTTTCTGGGATAAGCTGCAGGGCAGAATCGAGAATACATTTGGTTATTTTACTCCCCTGGTCTTAGGGGCCGCAGTAGTCTTTATGCTGGGTTTAATAATTGGGGTTGCTTTGAAAAAACTTAAAGCAAAATAACGAAAATAAAAGCTTATACTCATTTGAACCGCTCCCTGTCAAGTAGACAGTAATAAAACAAAAATTTGTGACACCAATCATTTGGTAGCTCCCCTTGTGGCAGACAGTGAAAATAATAAAACTATTTACGCTATAATTAACCGAATGGCGATAGAATTATAAAGGTGATGGAAGGTAGGGAAATAAGGTGAAATATGAATGGAAAAAACAGGAGAAAGAGTTATATTTGCCGAAAGAGAAACCCGTCTTAGTAAACGTACCAAAACAAAAATTCTTTATGATAAGCGGGCAAGGGGATCCGAATAAAGAAGAATTTGCTGAAAGAACAGCAGTATTATATTCATTAGCCTATGCTGTTCGGATGATGCCCAAGCAGGGATATACACCGGATGGCTATTTTGAATATACTGTTTATCCGCTGGAAGGAGTCTGGGATTTAACTGAAGAAGGGAGAAAATCAGCCACCTTAAATAAAGATGAATTAGTCTACACAATTATGATAAGGCAACCTGATTTTGTTACCCAAGAAATAGCTGCTAGAGCCTTTGAGAATGTAAGAAAGAAAAAACCCCATCCTTTATTGGATGAGGTGACTTTTGAATCTATGGAAGACGGTTTATGCGTCGAAATGATGCATATTGGTCCCTATGATGAAGAAGCCGGAAGTTTTGAGCAAATGAAAAAGTTTATCAAAGACAATAATCTGGAAATAACAACACTGAAACATAGAGAAATTTACATTTCGGATCCCAGAAAAACTGAAAAATCCAAACTAAAGACAGTGTTAAGATATAGGGTTCACCTGGTTGTTTAAATTCTTTAGTTATCCAGCATGATTTTTTCCAGTTCTAAGGGGCTAACAGGTGAGCCGTCCTTATAAGCTCTCATATTCCCACCGGATATTTCATCGATTAAGGCAATATGTTGATCTTCACCAATCCGGCCAAATTCAAACTTTATATCGTATAGTTCAAGTCCCTTTTTAGCCAGTTCATTTTTGACGATATTTCCTATTCTTTTGGTCAGATCCCGCAAGATACCATATTCCTCTTTGGATAGTATGCCCAGCATATCCAAGGCGTCATCCGTGATTAAAGGATCGTTCCTGCTATCATCTTTTAGGGTTACCTCTACTAAAGCATCCAAAGGTTGACCCTCTTTGGCATAGAGGCCATAACGGCGGAAGAAACTGCCCACGGCGCGATAACGGCAGATGACTTCCAGGCCTTTGCCGAAAGGAGTAGCTTTTTGCACAGTCATTGTTAGTTCTTCGGGGTTAGCGGAAATAAAGTGAGTGGGTATCCCTTGTTCATTGATTTTTTCAAAGAAGAATTTTGTCAGTTGAAGTCCGGCTTTGCCGGAACCTTCCATCGTAAGGCCAACTTGATTGGCACCGGGATCAAATACCCCATTTTCTCCGGTTACATCGTCCTTGAATTTCAATAGATAATTGCCGTTTTCCAATTCAAAGACATCTTTAGTTTTTCCCTTATAAACTAGCTTGATAGTAATCACTCCCATAATAAAGTAATTTGTTGTCTAATCTGCCATAATAATAACACTAAAATGACCTGCAATAAAATAGTGATAAACAAAGAGTGAGGAGGGGTTAACTTTGTTATATTTAATATCGTCTATCCCATTTTTACTACTCGTTTTTCTTGTTTGGTCTATTGTTAGGTTAAATAAGAGAATTGATGAGTTGGAAGAAAGGATAGCTACCGGCTATGCCCCGATCCTTAGTGACCTCCACCGCAGGATTGAAGAGCTGGAGCGAGAAAAAAAGTTTGAAGGATAGTTTAACGGATAAAAACTGCCTAGCGAAAGGCTAGATGCTAGATTCCGTAAGTTAAGGTGTTAGGGTCTTGAAAAAGCTGAAGCTTAGGTGGCACAAAAGTAAAGGTTATGAGTAAAGCAGCGTGAATGAAAAGTACTGCCAGTCCTAACACGTTCATGATTCTGGAGTAATGCTTCTTAATAAGAACTCGGTAGCCGGCTACCTGACAGAGGCTGCAGCCCAGTATATAAGATAGAATATCGATCACTAACATCGGTTCTGCTGTAAACATGGTGTAGGTGTAGTATATAACCAAAATAGTTCCCTGTAATATTAAGATTCCCAAACCTTTGGCCCAAAAGAAATTAGAAGTTTTATTGCGAATAAACCGGTATTCAATTGCTGAGAAAAAAACCAAGGACCAAAACCCGAGTTTTAAATGTTCCCAGACACTTTCGTTGACCGGTCCAATGATCCCGCCGGCAACGGACTTATTTGACCATTCATAGATGAAGCTTAATAAAGAGCCGACGATAACAAGAAAAAAGATGCCGAATAATTCCCATTTCAAAATATATTTTTTTTGTTTCCTTTTCATAGTCCTACCACCTTTAACCTTTATTATTCGAATTAGTAAATAAAATCATTCTAGAGATTTAGCTAATAAAAGCCTAAAGGGCGTCATATTTACCATTGCCTTCATAGGCAAAGGTGTATTTGGAATATTGATTAAAGACATACCACGCCTCCCGGGTAAAAAAGATTGAGCTGCAAGAAAGTTACTCTTGCAGCTCTTATACATTTTTTTAGCCTAATATTTCAATAATAAGGATGGTATGGTTCATTTCAGCAAAACACACAAGGGGGTTGCACACAATGCCACAAAAAATGGCGACTATGGACGGCAATGAAGCCGCTGCGCGCGCTTCCTATGCCTTAACAGAAGTTGCGACGATTTTTCCGATAACACCTTCCTCGCCTATGGCCGAAGGAGTAGATGAATGGTCGGCTCACGGGAAGACCAATATTTTCGGCCAACCGGTGAAAGTAGTGGAAATGGAGTCGGAAGCCGGAGCGGCCGGCGCGGTTCACGGCTCGCTGGCTGCGGGAGCGCTGACCACTACATACACCGCCTCCCAAGGGCTTCTTTTAATGATTCCCAATATGTATAAGATAGCCGGGGAACTTTTGCCCAGTGTTTTTCATGTCAGTGCCAGGGCTTTAGCTACCCATGCTCTGTCAATTTTCGGTGACCATCAAGACGTAATGGCCTGTCGGCAGACGGGTTTTGCTCTGTTGGCTTCCACCAGTGTTCAGGAATGTATGGATTTAGGATACGTCTCTCATTTGGCAACACTTAAGTCCAGAATTCCCTTTCTGCACTTCTTTGATGGTTTCCGTACTTCCCATGAATACCAAAAGATTGAAGTGACCGATCAGGAGACTATTAAGCAAATTGTTGATTATGATGCTATCCAGCGTTTCCGGGATAATTCTTTAAACCCTGAACACCCCATTGTCCGCGGCTCAACCCAGAATCCGGATGTTTATTTTCAATACCGGGAAGTTTCTAATCCTTTCTATGAAAAGGTTCCGGACATTGTCGAGGAAACCATGCGGGAGCTGGAGAAAGTAACCGGCCGCGTCTATCATCCTTTTAATTATTATGGGGCACCGGATGCCGAGTATATAATTGTTGCAATGGGTTCGGTCTGCGATACCATCGAGGAAACAATTGATTATTTGACCAAGAAAGGAGAAAAAGTGGGGCTTATCATAGTCCATCTCTATCGTCCTTTCTCTGCCGATTATTTCTTTAAAGTTCTGCCGGAGACCGTGAAAAAGATCGCTGTCTTAGACCGGACCAAAGAACCCGGCTCTCCCGGAGAGCCCCTTTATCTTGACGTTGTGGAACTTTTCAGCACTAAGCAAAACAAACCTTTGATTGTAGGAGGGCGCTATGGCCTTGGTTCCAAAGATACGACACCTTCGCAAATTCTGGCGGTTTATAAAAATCTTAAGACAGCCAATCCCAAGAACCATTTTACGATCGGTATTGTCGATGATGTTTCCAATACTTCCCTGCCTGAAGAGGAAATCATCGATACCACTCCCGAAGGAACCATAAACTGCAAATTCTGGGGCTTAGGCTCGGACGGGACGGTCGGCGCCAATAAGTCGGCGGTTAAAATCATTGGCGATAACACCGATCTCTATGCTCAGGCTTACTTTTCTTATGACAGCAAGAAATCGGGCGGGACAACCGTCTCCCACTTAAGGTTTGGCAAAAAACCTATTAAGTCCCGTTATCTGGTTATTAATGCCGATTATATTGCTTGCCACAATAAATCTTTCCTCTACCAGTATAATTTGGTGCAAGGTTTAAAGAAGAACGGAACCTTTGTTTTAAATTGCCCTTGGAAACCGGAAGAGTTGGAAGAGCACTTGCCTGCTTACCTCAAGCGGTACCTGGCGGAAAATAACATCAATTTCTATATTATTGATGCGGTGGATATTGCGCAAAAGATTGGCTTAGGTGCCAGAATCAATATGATTATGCAGGCCGTTTTCTTTAAACTGGCTAAGGTCATCCCGCTGGAAGAGGCAGTTCGCTATCTCAAAAATTCTATTGAAAAAACTTATGGCCGTAAGGGTTCCAAGATTGTGGAAATGAATAAAGCGGCTGTTGAGGAAGGCATTGCCCAGGTTATTAAAGTGGAAATTCCGGCGGACTGGGCTCAGGCTGAGGAAAGCCCTAAGTCTGAAGAGAAAGAATTGCCTGATTTTATTCAGAAAATTCACCAGCCGATTACCCGCTATGAAGGGGATGAACTGCCCACCAGCACTTTTCTCAAGATGGAAGACGGGCGTGTCCCCTTAGGTACTACCGCCTATGAAAAACGCGGTATTGCCGTTTTTCTTCCCGAGTGGCAAATCGACAAGTGTATCCAATGCTATCAGTGCTCTTACATTTGCCCCCATGCCACCATTAGACCATTTCTCTTAACGGACGAGGAAAAAGCTCAAGCTCCGGATACTTTTAAAACCAAAAAACCTGTGGGCAAAGCCTTGGAGGGACTGCATTTCCGCATTCAGGTCGCACCCTTGGACTGCACGGGCTGTATGAACTGCGCCGATATTTGCCCGGCTCCCGGCAAGGCTTTGGTCATGAAGCCTGCTGCCGATGAGATCGAGATGGAGTCGGAAAACTGGGAGTACGCCATGACGGTAACCCCCAAAGAGGATTTACTGGATCGCTATACGCTCAAAGGCAGCCAGCTCATGCGGCCATTGCTGGAATTCAACGGTGCCTGCCCCGGTTGTGGCGAGACTCCCTATGTCAAACTTCTGACCCAGCTTTTCGGTGAGCGGCTGATGATTGCTAATGCCACCGGTTGTTCTTCCATCTGGGGCGGCAGCTACCCGTCCATTCCTTACACAACCAATGCCGAGGGCAAAGGGCCCGCCTGGGCTAATTCTCTCTTTGAAAATAATGCCGAGTACGGCTACGGTATGTATTTGGGCTCCAAACAAGTCCGGGAAAAAATTGCCCAACTGATGGAAGAGGCCCTCAATACTGAGCTGCCGGGGCAAGTCGCCGGCGCTTTCCGGGAGTGGCTGGACACTTTTGATGACGGTGATCAATCCAGATTTGCTTCGGATAAAGTCCTCCAGACCTTAGAGGCTCACCCCTTGCAAGATAATCCGCTAATCGCTGAAATCCTGAAAAGAAAGGATTACCTGGTGAAACGCTCGGTCTGGTCGGTTGGCGGGGACGGCTGGGCTTATGACATTGGCTACAACGGAGTTGACCACGTTCTGGCCAGCGGCGATGACATTAATCTCTTGGTTTTGGATACGGAAGTTTACTCCAATACCGGCGGCCAGTCTTCCAAGGCTACCCAAACCGCAGCCATTGCCAAGTTTGCCGCAGCCGGTAAAAAGATCCGCAAGAAGGACTTAGGGATGATGGCTATGTCCTACGGCTATGTTTATGTCGCGCAGATTGCCATGGGTGCCAATATGCAGCAGACAATCAAGGCCATTACGGAAGCCGAAAGGTATAAAGGGCCTTCGCTGGTTATTGCCTATTCGACCTGTGTTAACCACGGTATAAAAAATGGCATGGGCATGAGCCTCGCTCAGCAGAAAAAAGCTGTGGAAGCAGGGTACTGGCATCTCTACAGGTATAACCCCATGCTAAAAGAACAGGGCAAGAATCCTTTTATCCTGGATTCCAAAGAGCCCAGAGGCAGTTTCCGCGAGTTCATCCAAAGCGAGATCCGCTACTCCTCATTGATGAATGTCTTCCCTGATATAGCCGATGAGATGTTTACCGTAGCTGAAGAACATGCTGCCATCCGCTATGAAACTTACCGGCGCATGGCCGAAAATGAGTGTTTTAGATAGAGCCGGTCAAGCAAAGCAGAAAAAAGTTTGCAAAGCAGGGATTCGGATGAGTAACAGGGACAGATTAATTTCCATCCTAACGCGCATGGCGGAAAAGAATATTTTGGAGCATAGCCTGCGCAATAAGCAGTTAAATACCAGAAAAAAGAAAGATGATAGGTTGCTTAAATCGTAATTCTGAGTCTCCTTCAGGCCGGCCTTTCCCTGTCATTCTGAACGCAGTGAAGAATCTTATTAAATCCTTAGCTTCCCGTGAAGGCGTTTGAAAACCTTCACGGGATGATTTAATATGACGACTTTCTCAAATAAATTAGCCCTCCCGCTAAAATTAAAATGGAAGGGCTATTTTTAAAAAGTGTTATAATTGATTGGAATCCACCCATTCCTTAGCATTTCTAACATCATACTCTGTAGGAATAAGCACTTGAGAGTCAGACTTGACCTCTTTCCAGTTTTCCATCCAGGCCGCTGTTTGGTGGTTTTCAATTGGTAGAGCCATAAAACTATTTTTCTTTTTTGCTGCCATTGCTAAAACTCCTTCCGCTTAGTTTGAGGAAAGCATAATTAACTAATTTGCTATAATCAACAATATGTGACTAATTGTTGAGAGGTTTGTCTTAGTTTTTGAAGATTTCCTATAAATCATACAAAGTTTATTTCCTCAGATTATTATATCTTGCACTATCCTCTGGTTCGACCATTAGCCATTCATAACACCGGGCTTTATACCAGGGAAGAATTATAACTAACGAGAACGCTTATACTTCTTCACGGTCTTGCTCACTTTATCCTGGATGGTGCGCTGGGCTTTTTGAGCTTTATTCTCCAGTTCGCCAATGATTTGGACAATATTATCTCCGTATTTCTCATTTACGACCTGAAATTTTCCTTCTACTGCCGTTCTTATTTGATTTAAACCGCTGAGAAGTTCATCTTTTATCTCTTTCCTTTGCTCAAAAGTCTCTTCTTTAATTAGTGCTGCCAATTCCTGAAGTTTTGCTTTGATTCTCTGCATTCCTTCTTGGGACACTTTGAACACTCCTTTGTAATATTTGCTAAAGATTTTTAATTTATAATTTTTAAAGTTTGGGTTTATGGCTTTAAATGAGTTTAAAATTAACTAAGGTAAATTATCCCCGCTATATAATATTTCCAGAAAAGGATTACGGTGAGTGGTTGTCAATCCAATTTTTTCTTAATTTTCTCTTGCATTGGAGAGTTCATTTCGCTATACTAAAAACATTCAAGGGGAGTAGTTTGAAAACTCAAAGCCGTCATGTCGGATTTTGATCCCGGTTTTTGAGGCAACTTTGTTGTAACGAGACCTTAACCTTTAGGGGTTAGGTCTTTTTTTGTACCTGGATTCCTAATCCTGCTAGTATTTTAAATGTTCCTAATCTGAAGAATAGGAATCCAGAAATTATAGTAATCCCAAATGATAGTTTTCTTAAAATGATGGCATTACTAAAATGTATAGTATTCTAAAAAATTACAGTACCCGAAAAGGTCTAATTATGTTCTTTAATAACTGAATATTTATAAAAGTTCAGCAAGCCGCAATTTTTATCCTTATCACAGTATTTCAAAAAATATTCTTTTCGCTTTTGGTAAAAACTTTAATAGCAGAACTTATAAGGAGGACTTAAGATTGAACTGGTACAGTGAATCCCTTGAACATGTGGCCAAAGAGCTGCAAACAGATATCCGGCAAGGCTTGACTGCCGAAGAGGCTAAACAGCGGCTGGAGAAATACGGGCCTAATAAGCTTAAGGAAAAGCCGCCCAAAACCAATTTGCAGCGGTTTATTGACCAAATGAAAGATGTAATGATTATCATCCTGCTGATAGCGGCTGCTATCTCGCTGGGATTGAGCATCTATCATTCCATGAGCGGCCAAGAAGCCGATTGGGTTGAGCCAATTGTTATTGTCCTGATTGTTTTACTTAACGGTGTTCTTGGTGTTATTCAGGAGAGTAAAGCCGAAGCCGCCCTCGAAGCTCTGAAAAAGATGTCGGCACCGCATGCCCGTGTTCTGAGGGGCGGCAAAGAGGAATCGATTGCTTCTGCGGAATTGGTGCCCGGAGATGTTGTCTTGCTGGAAGCAGGGGACTTTATTCCTGCTGACTGCCGTTTGATTCAATCAGCATCTTTAAAAACTGACGAAGCAGCTCTAACCGGAGAATCACTGCCCGTGGAGAAAGATGCTAACGCCGCCATTAAAGAAGACGCTCCCCTAGGGGATCGCCTCAATATGGTTTATTCCGGCTGTGCTGTATCATATGGCCGAGCCTCGGCTATTGTTGTGGAAACGGCCATGAAAACCGAAATGGGCAAGATTGCCACCATGCTGGAAGATGAAGGCGAAGGGCAAACCCCGCTGCAGGCTAGATTAGCTCAGCTGGGCAAATACCTGGGATTCCTCGCTTTGGCAATTTGCGCTATTATATTTGGCATCGGGGTTATTGAGCGCTTGCCGATCATGGAGATGTTTATGACGGCTATTGCCCTGGCTGTAGCTGCTATTCCTGAAGGTTTGCCGGCTATTGTCACTATCGTGCTAGCCATCGGGGTGCAGCGGATGGTTGCTAAGAACGCCATTATCCGCCGTTTGCCGGCTGTGGAAACTCTGGGCAGTACCTCGGTAATCTGTTCCGATAAGACCGGCACCCTTACCCAGAATCGCATGACCTTGGTTAAGGCTTATGCCGACGGTCAGCTTGTTTCCCTGGAGGGAACTTTACCGGACAGTATCTTAAATCTCATCAAATTAGGTACCCTTTGCACAGATGGTACAGTAGAGATTGTTGACGATAGAGAAAAGCATATTGGGGATCCTACCGAAACTGCTATTGTGGCTGCAGCGCTCAAAAATGGCATGCCTAAACCGGATCTGACTGCCAAATACCCCCGGGTAGGGGAAATACCCTTTGATAGCGACCGCAAGCTAATGACTACCGTCAATCAGATGGATGGTAAAAATATTGTGATAGTTAAAGGTGCTCCTGACATCCTGATGGAACGCTGTGTAGCAGGCGATATTGCTGCTGCCTCTCAAGCCAATGAAGACATGGGGCGGGAAGCTCTGAGGGTCTTAGCCGTAGGTATTAAAGAAATTCCTACCCTTCCTGACGAGTTTAAGCCTGAGGAAATGGAGCAGGGCCTTACCTTTGTCGGCCTGGTGGGGATGATCGACCCGCCGCGTCCCGAGGTCATGGATTCTATTCGAGAATGTAACGGCGCAGGGATCCGGACCATAATGATTACCGGTGACCATGTCGTTACGGCTTCCGCCATTGCCAAGCAGCTGGGCATTTTAAAAGATGAAAGCGAAGCTATTACCGGTACCAAACTGGCTGCTTTAAGCGATGATGAATTAACGGCTAATATCTGGAAATACCGCGTTTATGCCCGGGTGACACCTACTGATAAAATTCGCATTGTCAAAGCTTGGCAGAAGGAAGAGCAAATTGTGGCCATGACCGGGGACGGTGTTAATGATGCTCCGGCTTTAAAAGCTGCCGATATCGGCTGTGCCATGGGTATTACCGGTACTGACGTAGCCAAAGGCGCTGCCGACATGACCTTAACCGATGATAACTTTGCGACCATTGTGACCGCTGTCAAAGAAGGACGCGGCATTTACGACAACATCCGCAAAGCAGTGCATTTTCTTTTGTCCTGTAACCTAGGAGAAATTGTAACTATCTTTATTGCTATGCTTTTGTGGCATGAGTCTCCTCTCTTGCCTATCCAGCTCTTGTTTGTTAACTTAGTTACCGACAGCTTTCCTGCCTTAGCTCTTGGCGTAGAGCCGGTTGAACACGATGTGATGAGCAGGAAACCGCGGGCTAAAAATGAAAGCATCTTTGCACATGGTGTCGGCTTAATGGCTATTCTTCAGGGTATGATGATTGGTGGACTAACCCTTGTCGCCTATTATATCGGCAGCCGGACTAATATTGCCAATGCCGGGATTCCGCTCGGCGAAACTATGGCTTTTGCCGTCCTGGCTATCTCGCAATTAGTTCACTCCTTAAATATTCGTTCTTCGCATTCCCTGTTTAAGGTTGGTTTCTTAACCAATAAATATATGATTGGTGCCTTCCTTATTTCACTGGCCTTGATGCTTACTGTCCTCTGCGTGCCCTTCTTCCAAGAGATTTTTGAAGTTATCAGTATGAACGCTAACCAATGGGCCATTGTCGCCGGCTTAGCAATTACACCGCTTATTATTATGGAAATTGTCAAGCTCTTTACCGCCCCGCGGACCAATAAAGAGTAATCTTGATGCTATGCTGCGACACCATTAAAAGGCTCTCTGTCAAATGTTAAACCAAAAATTAGAGAAGATGTCTTCATCCTTATTTGAAGGCATCTTCTTTTGCATTGGACTTTAGCTTTGGTATGTCTTAACGCTCATTACCGTATTTGGTCAAGTTTTCTAGGATGAAGAATATCTCACTATTGAGTATAGGGGAATTGAGCCGGGTACTTGGTGAACATATCCAGTGCACCCTCCAAACAAATAATTACTTGTATTGTGTGCAGAGGGCTGGGTTATTATGTAAGCCCAGGCAGGAAAAGCAAGAAGCGGCAGACATCATAAAGCAAGAAACCCTCTCAGGCTAAGAAGCCGGAGAGGGTTTGCTCATCATCTTACCAATTGTTTCTGGGACGAGGTTGGTAGCATTCGCGGCAGTAAACGGGTTTGTCACCTGTAGGTTGGAAAGGAACTGTGGTCTCTTTGCCGCAAGCTGAGCAAACTGCCGGGAACATTTCACGCTGCGGGCGTGAGAAACCTCTGTTTTGTGCTTTTCTGGCAGCACGGCACTCTGGGCAACGACCCGGCTCATTGGTGAATCCTTTTTCAGCATAGAATTCTTGCTCAGATGCCGAGAAAATAAATTCACGGCCACACTCTTTACAGGTTAGAGTTTTGTCATTATACATTAAATGACCTCCTAGATTTTTTTACCCGCGACAAGGGAAGTTCGTACGACATCTTCCCTGAGCCTTAGGCAATCGAGAAGGTCTTCTTAAATCCACATGAACAGACGAGCTTAATATAGTATATCTAATTAAAAGCAAATTGTCAAAGCAAAATGAAGGAAGAAAGTGCTAGATTAGCGAGATTCTTTCGATATTATGTCGAAAAATTACCGGTCTGCTGGAGGATTGCTAAACGATCCATCATATATCTGGCCGGGAAAATGATATGGTATACTTAAAAGGCAGGATAAGCACATAATATTGAAACAATAAATTAGGCATAGTGAAAGAGAAAAAGTAAATTGGAGTGTAAGCAATGGGTAAAAGTCTGGTTCTAACCGAGAAACCTTCCGTTGGCCGGGATATAGCCAAAGTCCTTAATTGTAAGCAAAAAGGCAACGGCTGTCTCCTTGGTCCTAAGTACATTGTAACCTGGGCTCTCGGCCATTTGGTAACCTTAGCCGACCCGGAAAAATACGATGCCAAATACAAAAACTGGCGAATTGAAGATTTGCCTATGCTGCCGGAGAAAATGGAGTTGGAAGTAATCAGGGAAACTTCTAAGCAATTTGCAGCCGTGAAGAAGCTGCTGCGGCTGCCGGAGATTGAGGAACTGATCATTGCCACCGATGCCGGCCGCGAAGGGGAACTGGTAGCCAGGTGGATAATTCAAAAAGCCGGCTTTAGAAAACCAATTAGGAGATTATGGATATCTTCGCAGACCGATAAAGCTATCCTTGATGGCTTTGCTAACTTAAAACCAGGCAAAGCCTATGAAAACCTCTATGCTTCTGCCGAGTGTCGGGCTCAGGCTGATTGGCTGGTGGGCTTAAATGTCACCAGAGCTTTAACTTGCAAATATAATGCCCAGCTTTCCGCCGGGAGGGTGCAGACCCCGACCTTGGCTTTAATAGTGGAACGGGAAAAAGAGATCAAAAACTTTGTGCCCAAAGAATATTGGACTGTTAACGCCCAGAGTGAGGGGTTTACTTTGTGCTGGCGGGATAAAGCCGGAGGACAAACTCGGATATTCTCCAAAGAGAAAGCCGAGGCCCTTGTGGCTAAGACAGCCGGCCAAACCGGAAAAATCATTGAGGTCAAAAAAGAAGCTAAAAAAGAGCTCCCACCACTAGCCTATGATTTGACCGAACTGCAGAGAGATGCCAACCGCATCTATGGCTATTCGGCGAAAACAACCTCTGCTGTCATGCAATCCCTCTATGAGTACCATAAAATTGTAACCTACCCCCGGACTGATTCCCGCTATCTGACCACGGATATTGTCCCGACTTTGCCGGAACGACTCAAAAGTATCGCTGTCGGCCCTTATGCTCAAAGGGCTAAGGCGATATTAAGAAGTAAAATTATAACTACTAAAAGGCTGGTCGACAACTCCAAAGTAACCGACCACCATGCTATTATTCCCACCGAGCAGTTTGTACAATTAGGCAAACTCAGTACGGAAGAAGCCCGCATCTTCGACCTGATAGTCAAAAGATTTCTGGCTGTCCTTTCTCCGGCCTTTGAATATGAACAAACAACCCTTCTGGTGGAGGTTAAAGGCGAGATATTTACAGCCAGGGGTAAAGTAGTAAAAGAGGCTGGCTGGCGAAGTATTTACGGGGTAAAGGATCATAGTTCAGAAGCGGATGAGGAAGAAGCGGAACCTGGCGAAATAACTTCTCAGCAGTTGCCGGAAGTGCAGAAAGGTGATCCGGTACGACTCTTAGCTGTGAGAACTCAGGCCGGCAAGACCAAACCACCTGCTAGGTATACCGAAGCAACATTGCTTTCCGCTATGGAGCATCCCGGAAAAATGATTGAGGATCAAAAGCTTAAGGAAGCAATTGCTCAAAGCAGCGGCCTGGGCACCCCGGCCACCAGAGCCGAGATCATCGAGAAGCTGTTTAATTCCTTTTACTTAGAGAGAAACGGCAAAGAAATTATACCAACTTCCAAAGGGATGCAGCTAATCGGGCTGGTCCCGGAAGAGCTGAGATCTCCGGAATTAACAGCCAGATGGGAGCAACAACTAACTGAAATAAGCCGGGAGAAAGTCCCGCCTAAAGATTTTTTAAACAGCATCAGAAATTATACCACCGAGTTGGTCTATAGTATTAAGGGTAGTGAGAAGAATTACCACCATGATAACCTTACCCGCACCAAATGCCCGGAATGCGGCAAATATCTGCTGCAGGTTAAGGGCAAACGGGGTGAAATGCTAATCTGCCAGGATAGGGAATGCGGCTACCGTAAAGGGATATCCGTAATATCCAATGCCCGCTGTCCGGAGTGTCACAAAAAAATGGAACTGAGGGGAGAGGGTGAGGCAAAATTCTTTAGCTGTGCCTGCGGTTTCCGGGAAAAGCTAACCGCTTTTCAGAAAAGGAAAGAAAAAAGCGTCAGCGGACTAAGTAAGAAAGAAACCAGTAAGTATCTTAGCCGGCAAAAAGATAATACACCGCTCAATACGGCTTTGGCTGATGCCTTAGCTAAACTTAAAGAGAATAAATGAGCGGTTAGTAATACCTCTCAGCCACGCTAAAGCACGGAAATGAGGATACTAAAGAAAGCAATGGAGGATCAGAGAAAGATATGGATAAAATAATTATGGTTACCCTATTGCTCATAGGAGCTTTTTTCCTGGCAACATATTTACTCTGGCGCTTTTCTCAAGGTAAGCTGGCTATAGTTTATTTGCCCACTTTCGTCGCTTTAGTTCTAACTGTTTACAATCTCTATATTGCCAAAACCGGCAGCTCGGAAGGTTTTGAGCGTCTGGGCGGGTTTGTTTATGGTATTATGTTCTTTGCTGCTTTTCTGGTCTCTTTGGGTACTGTTCTTTTCCTGGTTTACCGGAACAAGAAAATGTTAAAGTAAAAGCTTAAAAAAGTAAAAAGTAAAAGCAAAAGGAGATTACCCCATTTTATCCTCAACCGGGCTGGGTGGAACACAGATTAAGACGGATGAGATCGCTGCTATCGGGATAACCGGTTCCGTATAAGTTTTTTACTAGGTCGAAGGAATACCAAGAAGACAAGCATCCCCAGACTAATCCCGGAAATAACCTTCCCGGCGGCTAAACCTTTAGGGGTGAATTTTAAGAGTATTTCATGCTCTCCGGGGGGAACTTCCACCCCGAGGAAGGCCCGACCGATTTTTCTGGCAGGAGCCTCTTGGCCGTCGATAAAGGCCTGCCAGCCCGGATCATATGGGATTGAAGTGAACAGCAATCCCTTGGCTTCACTAGTAACATTAACTTTCCCCTGGACTGAAGTTCCGTTCACCCGGATATTCTCCAGGGGTTTGCTTTGGAGAGGACGAATGGCCTTAGCGAGAGAGTCTTCGCTTAAATAATAGAAATATTTCTTCGCTAAGGTAAACCCTTGATTGCGGAAGGAAAGGCGGACGCGCAGTTCGGCACCTTGGCGCTGATAGCCTAGGTCAACAATTCTTTTATTATAGAGGGGAAGGTAGCCCTTGATTTCCTGATCATTAACATAAATTTTGACCTCATTGGTAATGGTTTGGAAACAGGCATAGGCCTGACCTTCCTCGGGGCATACCAGGGTATATTCTATAGAAGCTTCCTGGGAGGTATTAACCCGGCCGATAACTTCTTTACCCTGTTCCTGGTTCAAGAAAGCATTGGCTAACTTGGTAGCGGAGAGAGAGAGAGGCCGGAAATAATCCTGAAATTTTGTTTCGTCCCAGTAGCCTTGAGCCAAATTGAGCAGGGTGTTCTGCAGAGTGAAAGGGTTATCGTCTTTGGTCGGGTCATATTTTAGCAGGGCGCGGTCGGTAAGAAAGGCCAGCGGTAAAGCGTAGGTATTTTGGTAAGCCTTAAATTCGCCTTTGTCCATGATTTCTTGATAGCCCAGTCCTTTGTCTCCTGCAGAAAGCACATATTTAATACCCAGCAAAGACTCCGTGATAGCGGTAGAGCCGGCGAAATTAATCGATTTGTAGCTGGCGGTAGTTAAAAAACCCAGCTGCCTTAAGGCCCAATGGGCTTCGGTATTCGAAGCCGAGCTAAAGTGAGCGAGCCCCGGGTAGTTTAAATTCATCGGGTCATTGAAGGTCCTGCCGCCTATCCTCTCCAGCCGGTAAAAGCTTTGGTCTCGGGCTTTAAGCTCCGGAATAAAAGGCTCAAGTTTGCTTAAGGTTCGCTCATAGTCCTGTTTGGTTACATATTGAAATTCCCCGTTCATTTTCCCAAGCAAATACCAGGAATTAAGGGAAGTTTCCATGATAATCAGGATGCTTAAGCCGAGCAAAAGAAGCTTCCTTTTAGGCTTAGAGACAGTGAGCCATCCCGCTAGAAGCAGGGAATAAATACCGTAGAGCAAAATACTAATCATCAGCATCTTCTCGGAAAGAAGCGGGCTGTTAATTTTTTGCATAATAATAACCAAAGCTAACCAAAAGAGACAACTCTGGTACAGCCGGGGGAGATCGCTTTTCTCCAGATTCTCAAGGCCTCTTAAGGCCAGGAAGAGAAGCATAAAGGAAAAAACAAAGGAATAGCGGTGGGGGAACCAGTCCGGCCGGTCAAAAGCATGCCAGATGACATCCAAGTTGGAAAAATTAAAGCTGAAAATAAGCAAAACTAAAAGGGCAGAATAAATAAATTTCTCCCGCTTAAGGATATTCTGCTGGCCATAGTAAAGGGGAAGCAAGAGAAGAGGCAGTATCCCGCAGTAGATATTGGGCGTTCCTTTATTCTGCAGGGTATCGTAGCTCCCCGGCTGAGTTTTGGTGAAAAGATCCAAGAGCGGAAAATTGATTTGCCAATCGAAGACCGTACTCAGATTGGGCCCTCCCTGCCCATTCCTTAAGGCCAAGAAGGTCGGGAGTAGTAATACTGCGGCACAGCCGGCGGCCAAAATGGTGGAAAAACCAAAGAGGAAAAATTTACGGACGAAAAGCCTAACAGACTGCCTTGTAAAGGGATGCCGGGAAAAAGAGGCCGCCAGGAAGTAAAGGAAGGAAAAAAGGCCAACCATATAGGATATGTAATAATTGGCCAGGAAAATTACAATTAAGCTCAATAAAAACAGAAAATATTTATTTTCACGGAGTATTTTCTCCACTCCCAGGAGAACCAGGGGCAAAAGAAGGACACCGTCAAGCCACATGAGGTTGAAAGAATAGGAAACAGAATAAGCCATTAGAGCATACAGAACAGAGAAGATTAAAAGGAGCAGTTTAGATTCAGGGTGATAGGGAGTATTCGGTTGGCTGGCAGCTAGGTTTTGGTTGGGAGCTAAGGATTTGGGCCTTGAAGATTGGGAGTCTGGAATTTCGGGGATCAAAGCTTCAAAAGTGGGAGTAGCGGGAGTCGGAGTTGGAGGAGCTGAAGAATGAAGATTGCAAGCATGGGTAGTTGGAGCATGAGCAGCCGGAGCCGGGCAGGTTAGCTTAGGACCGAAAGTATAATAAGCGTATATGGCAAAAGTTAAGCCGGCTGTGGCAATTTTCAGGAGAGTAATTAGCAGTAAAGCTTCGGTCAGGTTTTCTTTGGGGAAGAGGACAATTAAGAGCGAAAAAGGGCTGGCCAGGTAGTAGGCAAAGAGCCCCAGAAAGTTCAGCCCCAATCCGGCCTGCCAGGAATAAAGGAGGCTTTGCCCTTGGGTTAAAATTTCATAATAAGTAGCGAAGAAATCCACATATTGCCCGCTTAAGTCGCAGATCAGCACTGTCTTGTCCCCCAAGGGATACATGCCGTGCTTCAGGTAGACAAGTCCCAGGATAAAGAAAGGGAGGAAAAAGGCTAATAAGTAGAGGGCAAAAGAAGATTTTGCTATGCTATTGAGTTTTTGGCCGGTTTGTTTTAGGTTTATAATCTTTAACTTCTTCCCATCCATGGCTATCATATCATCTCAAACTTAACTTTTTGGCTGCATTTCCTTAAAGACAAAAAGCTTGCTGGCTAAGTAATTAAAGACAATTACCAGAATATTGGCTATTATTTTGGCTGCTAAGTCATTAAGGAGCAGGAACTCAACCAGGAAAATCATGGTGAAGATATCCAGGCCGTAGGAGAGCACCCTGGACAAGAGGAAAGAGCCCAATTCTTTGGAAATAGTCTGGAAATCCTGTTCTTTACTGGCAAAGACATAGACCTTGTTTGTGACAAAGGCAAAAAGGACGGAGAGTAGCCAAGCGATAGTGGCAGCGACCTTAAAATCAAGCTGTAAGAGTTTGCTGAAAAAGGCATAGCTTATGATGTTGATTAATGTCGTTAAGACCCCAAAGATTAAGTAATTGAGAAGTTCTTTTTTTAGTTTCATAAGCCACCTTCAATCTTGCTCAGCCGAGCACAGCTGGGCCAGGTGCGTAGCGGAACCGTCCCTGAGTCACACTGCGTCACATAAAAGCCAAAGGTTTTTCATCTCAGACCCTCTTGCCATTATATTCATCCACAAAATAAAGGGGTCGCCGCTTGGTTTCATTAAAAATGCGGCCGATGTATTCCCCGATAATACCCAGGGAGAGCAGCTGGATTCCCCCTAAGAAGAGGATAATAACCATTAAGGAAGGGTAGCCTTGTACGGCTTCCCCATAGACTACGGTTTTAAAAATAATGAGCAGCATATAGCAAAAAGCAAAAAGAGAAATTATCGTCCCCAAGAGGCTGGAAAAACGCAAAGGCACAGTAGTAAAGGAAGTAATCCCTTCAATGGCCAAATCCAAAAGTTTCAGGTAATTCCATTTAGTTTGGCCGGCTGCCCGGGGGTCCCTGTCGAATAGGATTTCTTTTTTGTTGTAGCCTATCCAATCAAACATGCCTTTGGTATAGCGCTGGGTTTCGCGCAGCTGTTTCAAAGCATTGACACAGCGCCTGTCAAGCAGGCGAAAGTCGCCGGTATTTTCTTGAATAGGTATTTTGCTGAATTTCTGAAGCATCTTATAAAAAACATTGGCGGTGGATTTCTTCAGCCAAGTTTCCCCGCGCCGGCTGTTTCTCTTGGCGAAGACATCGTCATAGCCTGCTTCCCAGTATTTAACCATTTCGGGTATCAATTCGGGGGGGTCTTGGAGGTCGGCATCAATAATCACTACCGCGTCGCCGGTAGCATAGTCTAAGCCGGCAATCATGGCAATCTCCTTCCCATAATTTCTGGAAAGGTCGATATAGGAGATCCTGCGGTCTTTTTTCTGCAGGTCTTTAATAATATCCAAGGTTCTGTCCCTGCTGCCGTCGTTTACAAAAAGAATTTCCAAGTCATAATTAGCTAGGTTTGTTAGAACTTGCTCTAGCCTGACATGGAGCTGCAGAAGGACGTCTTCTTCATTATAAGCAGGTATTAAAATAGTAATCTTTTTCATTGATTCCACCAATTCTAGTATTTGGCAAAATATTCATGTAATCTATATTGTAAACAGGTCAAAGCAGTAATTATACATACGACCTCAATTTCCTTACGGAGGATCTGGATCTTCAGAACTGAAACTTGCTCCTGTTTAACAGCCGTGCTAGAGTTATTACATAAGAGGTAAGCAATTATTAGTAATTCGCAGACTAAAAATGAACTTTGCTCTCTTGAAATTTCAGAGACTAGAAGATAAGAGCAAGCTTATAATTGCTTTATAGTTTTACTGCGGGGGTTGAAGATGAAAAAAATTGGGGAGTTTATCCTGATTAACTTAGGCCTTTTTTTAGTAGCGGCGGGAATTGTCCTCTTTAAGATTCCGAACAATTTTGCCACCGGGGGAGTCAGCGGTATTGCCATTATTATTGACAAATATTCCACTGCTCCGGTGGGGTTGTTAATGCTGGCTATCAATACTCTATTGGTTATCTTGGGATTTATTTTTTTAGGCCGGGACTTCGGCTCCAAAACTGTCTATTCCAGTTTTATGTTATCAGGGATGGTCTGGTTATTAGAACATTTAATCGTAATTACTAATCCCTTGACTGGGGATACTTTACTGGAATTGATCTTTGCCATTATGCTGCCGGCTATTGGCTCAGGTATTGTTTTTAACTGTAATGCTTCTACCGGCGGAACAGATATCGTGGCCAAAATCTTAAGTAAATATACGGCAATTAATATTGGTAAAACCTTATTTATTGCTGATTTTGGCATTGCCTTAACAGCCCTCTTCGTCTTTGGGGTGAGAACAGGTCTTTATTCTATCCTGGGACTGATTTTGAAAGCCTTTATTGTTGATTTGGTTATCGAAGGCTTAAATATCAGCAAGCAGTTTGTGATCGTCAGCGATAAATCAGCGGAGATCCAAGAATTCATTGTCAAAGAACTAAAAAGAGGTGCTACTGTGCATAAGGCTTACGGGGCCTTCTCCCATGACGAAAAAGAGGTTATCACAGCGATCATGAGCCGGCGGCAGGCTGTTCGGCTGCGGCGGTTTATCAGGGAAATAGACAAAAAAGCCTTTATCGCTATAACCAACTCTTCGGAGATTATAGGTAAAGGCTTTCGCAATGTGCAGTAAATTTAACTTATATTTTTTGCATTACTTAGCGAACCGTTAAAGCAGAGAAGCGTCGTGAGCGCAGCTGGTATAGCGTTAAACTGCATCGTGGTTCACATCGGGTAGAGTACCCGGAGGTTCAGGTGCAGTAGCTGTAGCAGCAAGTAAACAGCTTTATACTACAATACGACAGGGGAATTAGTTATTATTGTGAGCTGTTACAGGATTCTCTTAGCACCCAGGTATTTGGGCTGCCAGTAAGATGTGAAGGAACTGATGGTCACACCTTTGGAAGATGAAGCGTGGATGAATTGCCCATTGCCGATATACATGCCCACATGGTCGGTAATCTTGTCACCGTCTAAGGAGAAGAAGACCAGATCAGCCGGCTGCAGATTGGCAAAAGCTACGGCCGTCCCGGTATTGAACTGATCCCGGGAAACCCGGGGCAGAGTTATACCGTGCCGGGCATAGACATATTTGACAAAACCCGAGCAGTCAAAGCCTTGAGGGGTTGCCCCACCCCAAAGATATTTAACTCCAAGATATTGTTTGGCAGTATTCACCAAGGCTGAAGCCTTGCTATTTGCTGTGCTCTTAGGAGTGCTGTTGGCAGGAGGACTTGGAGCCGGGTTTGAACTGCTGCGGGAAGTGCTTGGTTCGGCGGCGGCTCTGGAGGCAGTTTTGGGTTTGGCAGAAGAAACAGCGACTGATTGAGCCTTTTTACTTGGTGCGGCTTTAACTGCATTGCTGTTAGCCGGCTTGGACGCTGCCGCTAAAGCGGCTTGTTCCTTTTGCTTTTTTTCCTGCTCCTTTTTTTCTTGTGCCCTCTTTTTTTCCTCTGCTTTTGCTTTTTGCTCTTCGGCTATCCTTGACATTTCTTGCTCAGAAGGGTTTTGTTGGGCATTAAGAACCCTCAGGTTCTCTTCAGCAGTAATTTCACCGGCAAAAAGGGGCTTGTCGGATGCCGGCAGGGGATTGGCCAGACTTACAGTTAAGGTGATCCCCAGCAGAAGGGGTACGATAGTATAGTATAAACGCTTAATAATAGCACGTCCTTTCTTTGAGGTATGCTCCTAAGAGCCAAACAAGATGTCTCCAGTATAAGTGAGCATTTTCACAGTTTCCTTGCAAAAATCCTGGTTAGATTGAAGAAAAAATCCAGATCCTAACCTTTTTTTGGCCTGAGTGGATTGATTTTTCAGAAATACTCTTAAATTCGGCCTAATTCCTAACAAGTAGGCTAAAAAAGTGTTAGAATGGTATAAATTACATAAAAGTTTGCGAAAAAAATATTTAGAGCTTAAGTAAGTTTTACGAGCCTATTTTTGACAGGAAAATAAGGAATTAGTCACTTTGGCTCCATTAAATGCTTGATGGTTTTTCTGGTATATACTTAATATATTTCTTGCTATTTGGGAGGTATTATGGCTGATAATTATTTCTACTTTTTGCTCCTGGCCGTCAATCTAGCCGGTTTTATAATGACCTGGTCGGATAAAAATAAAGCCAGGCGGAGGCGCCGGCGTATTCCGGAAAGGAATTTTTTTTTACTGGGTTTGTGCGGAGGAGCTTTCGGGATATATTTAGGTATGAGGCTCTTTAGGCATAAAACGCAGCATTGGCGATTTGTTTATGGGATACCGCTTTTGTTTTTGCTTAATCTTGCGGTAATATATGTAGTGTTTTATCGACTATAATTAAAAAGAACCGCCCCCAAGACTTTATGGTCGGCGATCAAAAGAAAAAGTGGTATCCTGCTGGAGTCCATTACCTTTAAGTGGAGTGGAACTTTTTGGGAACTAGAGTGGAATGTGTTAGGAGGTCGCTCGTATGGAAAATACTCTCCTCCAACTCTTTGTTTTAACAGTAATAATTCATTTAATTGATACTTTAGCCTATTCTGTCCGGCTGAACTCGGTAAAAAGCGGGCAGGTAGCACTTTCTTTTTCTCTTTTTAATGTTTTTGTCCTGGTTTCCAGAACGGCCAATACTTTTCAGGCTCCCCTCATTGGGAGTATTATCGGCTTAAGTATAGCCCAAGGCCTTGATCCTATCCTGGATATGCGCAAAATAATTCTGGCCGCTACCGTAGGGACTTTTTCCGGGGTTATTCTTATCCCTACATTCCTGCGGATTTTTGAAGCTGCCGTTCGGAAAATGGAAATCACGGGTTCCGTTCCTACGCTCGTCGTGGAAGCCCTGCATCTTAATAACATTAAAAGGATGGTTAAGAAAGCTGCCCGGCCATCGAAATCCATGCTCCAGAGGCTGAGGTACAGGGAGATTCCTAAGAGGCTCCTGCTTATTAACGCGCTGGTAACCGGGATCTATACCATCGGAGTCTTAGCGGCTAATTACTCGGCCATTTTCGTAGCTGAAGAATACCGGCTGGCAGCGGCCGCTTCCTCCGGGATGATTAACGGAATAGCTGCTATATTATTGACTCTCTTTATTGACCCTAAGGCAGCGATCATTACCGACCAGGCTTTAAGAGGCAAGAGACCCTATGAAGATGTCAAGGCTTTGGTGGTTCTGCTCATTGCTACCAAGATAATCGGCACTTTGCTGGGGCAGGTTTTCTTTCTACCGGCCGCAAAACTAATCGCAGCTTTCTATCAATAAGCTTATTCAAGAAGCTTCATTTTACTCAGAATATGACATGTTTTTCAGAATAATATTGTCTAGATAGATTTGTTCAACTTAGATAGACAAAAGAAGAGAAGCTCAGAGAATAAAAAAAATGAATAGAAGATAAAAGAATAAAAGAATAAGAGAAAGGACAGTTTTAAGTCATATGCTTTATATCCGCAATACTTCGCTTGATCCGCATTACAACCTGGCTTTGGAAGAATATGTTTTAAAGAATCTTGACCGAGGGGAAAGCTACCTATTGCTCTGGCAAAATGAACCCTCGGTTATTATTGGCCGTTTTCAAAATACACTGACCGAAATAAACTCGGATTATGTTAAGGAAAATTCCATTCATGTTGTCCGGAGAATTACCGGTGGGGGAGCAGTTTATCATGACTTGGGAAATCTAAATTTTTCTTTTATTGTCCCGGATAAGCAAAAAACCATTGATTTTCGGAAATTTACCGAACCGGTGGTTAAAGCCTTAACCCAGATGGGTATCCGGGCGGAACTCAGCGGGCGCAATGACCTTACCATTGACAATAAGAAGTTTTCAGGCAATGCCCAGTATCATTATCGGGACAGAACCCTGCATCACGGCACCATTCTCTATAGTTCCCGTTTGGAGGATGTGCAGAAAGCCTTGCAGGTTAAACCCCAGAAGATTGAATCCAAAGGCTTAAAATCCGTGCGCAGTAGGGTGACCAATATTGTGGATTATTTAGAGCAGAAGCTGCCTCTGGCTGAATTCCGGGAGCTGCTATTGCACTATCTTTTTGAGGGAGAGCCTATCCGGGAATATAAGCTTACGGAAGATGACTTAAGCAAGGTTCGTGAACTGATGGAAAATAAATATCTTACCTGGGAGTGGAATTATGGCCATTCCCCATCCTTTAATCTGACCCGCAGCGGGCACTTCCCCTGGGGAGGAATCGAAGTAGGCTTAAATGTTACCAAAGGGCTTATTCAAGACTGTAAGATATACGGCGATTTTTTCAGCAACGAAGATATAGATGAACTGGCGCAAAGCCTGCAGGGGGTAAAATACCGGGAGGAGGATCTCAAAGCGGCTTTAGATCAGGTTGATTTAGTGAAGTACCTGGGACTCTTAACTAAGGATGAATTCCTTAAACTTTTGCTCAGCTAACTGAAAGAGTCTAAGTTTTGCGGTAGCCCTTTCCACTTGTGATCCGGAGAGGAATTTTACTGGGCTGCCACCCGGTTAACCAGGGAGCCAATTTGTTCAATTTTCACTTCGATAGTGTCGCCAACCTGCATAGGCCCTACGCCTGCGGGGGTTCCGGTCATGATTATATCCCCTGGAAAGAGAGTCATTACTTTGGATATAAAACTTACCAGATAAGGGACGCTAAAGATCAGGCTGGAAGTGCGTCCGTCCTGTTTTAACTCCCCGTTTAAGAAGGATTGAACACCAAGATCGGCGGGATCGAGCCCGGTAACAATGGCAGGCCCCAAAGGGAGAAAAGTGTCAAAACCCTTGCAGATTGTCCATTGGCCGTCTTTTTTTTGCAAATCTCTGGCGGTAACATCATTCCCGGCCGTGTAGCCGAAAACATAATCCAGGGCATCTTTTTCAGGGACATTATGAGCCTTTCGGCCGATGACAACGACTAATTCCGCTTCATAATCCAGCTGGCGGACATTAGGCCAATAGATTATATCATCGCTCAGAGCGATGATACTGCTGGGGGGTTTTAAAAAAAGGATAGGTTCCTCGGGTACTTTCATGGTTAGTTCGGAAGCGTGCTTCCGGTAATTGAGGCCGACGCAGACTGCTTTGCTGGGCTGGCAGGGAGCCAGGAGCTTGACCTCCCCCCTCTTAAATTTTTGGCCTGTTTCCTGGTAGTGGCCAAAGATATCGCCCTCTAAGGCCAGGATTTCTTCTCCCTTAAGCAGGCCGTAGGCAATCCGAGCTCCGGTTTGGAATCTGACAAAATGCTTCATACTTGGCACCTCTTTTGGTTATCTGTTTTTATACTGCATCACTATTCAACTTAAATAAGCAAAATCCTTCTCTATAAACTGCTCAGGATGTCAAATAAATATGTTGAGTCGCAGAAAAGCGCTAATATTTCTTAAGGGAAAAATTTACTATAGAAACTATTTAGCTTTATATATTTCCCAAAGATGATAGAATATAATATAGCACTAATGTCCTTTTAAGATTTCTTCTAAAATATATATGAAAATAAAATTTATTAATAGTAATAGAAAGAGAGGAAATAAGCAGCTCTTGGGATGCAGTTCGCCATGAGAGAATGCTTTCAACAGTAGAAAAGATGATAGTTTACAGACTAAAAGAAAATTTCCGGGATAGGTTTCCCGCTTTGACCATTAGGAATTACCAATTGTTTTGGGGCGGCCAGCTTATCTCCCTTATCGGCACCTGGATGCAAAATATCGGTCAGGCCTGGCTGGTTCTGCAATTAACTGATTCCGCTTTTAAGCTGGGCGTTGTCAATGCCCTGCAATTTTTACCGTTGACCTTTTTTTCTTTATTCATCGGCCCGGTCGTGGATCGCTTTCCCAAAAGGAAGCTAATTATCTTTACGCAGAGTTGTCTTATGCTGCTGGCCTTAGTTTTAGCAACTTTAACTTATTTCGAGGTTATTGAGTACTGGCACATTCTAATCTTAGCCTTAGGTTTAGGCTTTGTTAATACCTTGGATATGCCCGCCCGCCAGTCCTTTGTCATTGAGCTGGTCGGTAAGCAAAGCCTGATGAATGCCATTGCTCTTAACTCAGCGGTTTTTAACCTTGGCCGAGTGGTTGGCCCGGCAGTAGCGGGAATCTTAATCGGTGTCCTGGGGATGGCTGTTTGTTTTTATCTTAATGCTTTAAGCTTTTGTGCGGTGCTTGTGGGGCTTTTTTTAATCAATGTGCCTAACTATGTTCCGGAACGGGAAAAGAAGGATTTGCTGGCTGAGGTTAAGGAAGGGCTGTGCTATATTAGGGGGAAAAAGATGATTCTTTTCCCGCTGCTACTGCTGGCGGTAATCAGCACCTTCACCATGAATTTCAATGTTCTGGTGCCGGCTTTTGCCAAAGAAGGCCTTGACCAGGATGCCCTTGGCTATGGGCTATTAATGACGTCGATGGGGATAGGTTCTTTTCTGGGAGCCTTGACTTTGGCGGCAAATAGCAAAAAAGGCCCTCGCCTAAAGGTTCTCTTTGGGGCAGCTTTTTCCCTATCCTTTTTCATGAGCATTTTAGGTTTCCAGAGCAATTATTATCTGGCTTGCCTGATTATGTTCATAGTTGGTTTCTCGGCTATGACTTTTACCGCTTCCGTCAATTCCACCGTCCAGCTTAATTCGGCCAATGTCATGCGCGGCAGGGTTATGAGTGTCTATTCCTGGGTCTTCGGCGGCATGATGCCTTTAGGAAGTATTTTTGCCGGGCAGATCACCGAGCTTCTGGGTGCTCATTTGGGGGTTACAAGCTGCGGTTTAATTGGCCTGTGTGCCGTAGCTATAATATTTAAATTTTTTAAGAGGGTTAAGGAATAATGCAGATTATTATTGAATAGGGGTTATCTATGAACAACAGTTACTGCTGCCAGGTTTTTTACCATTCCAGCAAGTAATGAATATATGAATATATGTTCATAAGTGATAAAGGTGAAAAAAGCAAAAGCAAGAACCTATTTAAGCGGCGGTAATGAATTATCGCCGGCCAAATAGGTTCTTCTAATAATGTCTTAAGCCTTTTTGCTTCTTAGATAAGCTTTAAGAAGCCGGTTGGAGAATCTTCCGCATACAATCTGCCACATAGAGGACATCATCCCTGGAAACCCAATAGTTCGTGACAAAACGCATCAGGCCGTTTTCAGCCCCGTTGATCTTGATCCCTTTTTTAGCTAGCTCGGTTACCAGCTTTGCCGGCTCATAGCCGGTGCCGCTCATGTCGAAGAAGACCATGTTAATTTGGATATCTTCAGTAAAGACCTTAATACCGGGGATTTCCGCCAGTTTTTCTCCCAGGAGGCGCGCATTGGCGTGATCTTCCGGGAGACGCAGCCGCATTTGTTCCAGGGCAACAAGCCCGGCCGCGGCCATGATGCCTGCTTGGCGCAGGCCTCCGCCCATTAGTTTGCGCTTTTTGCGGGCTTGGGCAATAAATTCCTTGCTGCCGGCGAGCATAGAGCCAAACGGGGCACAAAGTCCTTTGGAGAGGCAAAACATCACGGAATCACAGTACTGGGTTATGGCCGGAGCCTCTACCCCTAAGGAAGCGGCAGCATTAAAAAGCCGGGCACCGTCCAGATGAATCGGGACATGGCGCTCCTTGGCGATAGCGGAGATTTCCCGCATATTCTCCAAGGGGATAACTCTGCCGTTGGAATGGGCATTTTCCAAACAGATCAGGCTTGTCTGGGGATAATGGATATCCTCTTTTGCCGACCTTATCCGGGCGGCAATCTCCCGAGGGTTAAGGACCCCTTTGCAGCCGGCTAAAGGCCTTAAGTTTACGCCGGCAATCACCGCCGGGGCACCTACCTCATGGACTACAATATGGCAGTCCTCCCCTAAGATCACTTCATCCCCCCGCCGGCAATGGGTAAAAATAGCGAGCTGATTGCCGAAAGTACCGCTGGGCACGAGGAGAGCAGCTTCTTTGCCGGTAAGCTCAGCGGCATATTTTTCTAGCTTCAGGACAGTTGGGTCATCACCATAGACATCATCACCCACTTCAGCCGTGTACATGGCATCTCTCATTTCCTGGGTAGGGACGGTTACGGTATCACTGCGCAAATCTATGTAGCTCATTGCTTCTCTTTCCTTCTCCTTTTCCTTGTGGATAATCTGCTTCTTGCCTAGAAGCACGCCGGTTTTCTTAGTCTAAAATAAGTATACGCTTGGTTTGCATAATTAACAATAATTGCCCGGCGCAATAATAGAGAAAAAGAGCTTTAAACTGGTGTATAATTAACTTGAAAGACCATAAAGACCTAAAAGACCTAAAGGTATGGAGGATTGATCGTAGTTAGGAAGTTGCAGCAAATGTCAAGAGGCAGCTGGCAAGATGAGGCAGAGAACTGTTTAAGCAGCTTAAATATCTAAAATGTGGAGCGAGAAAAAATGTATGACCTGATTATCATTGGGGCCGGCCCGGCAGGGGCTACTTTAGCGAGGCTCTTGGGCAAAGATAATAAAATTTTGCTAATAGACAGAAGGCGTCTGGACCAATCCTCAGAGCTCGGAGCTAAGAACGGCTTCGAGAAAGCCTGCGGCGGGCTAATAGCGCCCGATGCCCAGCAAATGCTGGCCAGGATGGGCCTAGGAGTACCGCGAGGGGTTCTTGTCAGTCCGCAGCTTTTCACAGTGCGGACTATCGATGTGCAAAACAAATTAGAAAGATATTACCAAAGGCATTATATTAATATTAATCGGGAAAAGTTTGACTCCTGGCTGGTCTCACTGCTGCCGCCGGAAGTGGATTTGGCTCTGGATGCTTCTTGGCAATCCTTTGAGCAAGACTCCGGCAGGGATAAAAGTAAAGTATACTCAGGCCGGTCAGGTTTACGAAGTTTGGACCAAATTTTTAGTGGGGGCAGACGGTGCGGCATCCGGGGTGCGCCGCAGGCTGGGGTCAAAAATTGAAACCAGGAAATATATATCCATTCAGGAATGGTTTCAAGTAAAAGAGAGTTCGGCTTATTATTCGGCAATTTTTGACCGGGAGATAAGTGATTTCTATGCCTGGACCATACCCAAAGAGGACTTCCTGCTGGTGGGAGCGGCACTCCTGCCCTCCGCTAATGCTCCGCAAAAATTTGAGCTCTTTAAAGAAAAGCTAAATACTTATGGGTTTGAATTGCAGAAGAGAGTAAAAAGGGAAGGAGCTTTCATTTTAAGGCCAACAAGCAGCCGCCAAATCTATTTAGGGCAGGGCAGCATTGCGCTCATTGGTGAAGCAGCCGGTTGGATTAGCCCTACTTCAGCGGAAGGTTTGAGTTACGCTTTTCGGAGCGCACTTGCGCTGGCGGCAAGCTATCAGGAAAATCGGAGCAACCCGGCAGAGCTTATCAAAGGCTATGCTCAGAATACCAAGGGTTTGAAGATGAATATTAACCTGAAAAATCTAAAGGCTCCTGTAATGTTTGCGAATAGGCTGCGCAAACTGGCGATGCAATCGGGCTTCTTAAGTATTGATATTCAGAAGTGATGGGCTTGCTTTGGGATTGCCGCTTACATGGAGATTGCCGCTTAAGGATTGGTTTAAAGGGACAAATTAAGTGTTGAGGTAGATAAGGAACAAATTGAGCGTTGAGGTAGTGATGATGAAAGAAAGTGCTAAGCGCAAGCAACCGTACTGGCAGCGATTAATCCTGCTGTCGGTACTCATATGCCTGGGAGCAGCGGCGGCTATCCTGCTTATTAATAGCTATGTGCAAAAGATCGGCTCTCAGTATATTTTGAATGCCGCCGAAGTGCCTCAGGCTGAGGCAGTCCTGGTCTTAGGTGCTTACGTTTACCCTGACGGCACGGTGTCTCCGATGTTAAATGACCGGCTGGCTATTGGTTATGAGCTTTACCAAAAGGGTAAAGCGCCTAAAATTATTGTCAGCGGGGATCACGGCCGCAAAGATTATGATGAAGTGAATGCCATGAAAGATTACTTAAAGGCCAAAAATGTTCTCGCCGAGGATATTTTTATGGATCATGCCGGGTTCAGTACTTACGAAAGTGTTTATCGGGCCAGGGATATTTTTCAGGTGAAAAAAGTAATCATTGTAACCCAGGAATATCATTTGCTGAGGGCATTATTCATTGCCCGGGAGCTCGGGCTGGAGGCTTACGGAGTACCTTCTGATCAAAGACAGTATCTTTTCATGGAGCACTATAAGTTGAGAGAGATAGCAGCCCGCAATAAGGATTTTCTGCTGGCCAAAATATTAAAACCAAAACCTACCTTTCTGGGAGAGGCTATTCCGGTGAGCGGTGACGGACGGGCTACAGATGACAAAAACCAGTAATCCTTCCGGACCAGTACTAATCAGCAGTACTAAACCATAGAATGAAAAGTGGCTCAGATTATAAAAAACCGGTTGATTTAGAGAGATTAAACGATTCACTCCGGGGGAAGCCGAAGATGGAAATTGTACTTAGGAAATGTATTCTCAGGGAATGGCGCTGGGAAGATAAAGCTTCCCTGATCAAAAACGCCGATAATTATAAAATAGCCAAAATGGTTAAAGACCGCTTCCCCTATCCCTATGACGAAGCGGCCGCCGCTAATTGGCTGGAGTTTGCCACCAGGGAATTTTCTCAGACCAATTTCGCGATAGTGGTTAAAGATCAAGCTGTCGGAGGTATAGGGTTTGAGTCCCAAGGAGACATATTTAGGCGCTCGGCGGAAATTGGTTATTGGCTGGGTGAAAGTTATTGGGGCCAGGGCATCATGACAGAAGCCGTAAAGGCTGTAACAGCCTATGCCTTCCGCAATTTTGACCTTTGCCGGTTGCAAGCCGGAGTTTTTGCCACTAATCCGGCTTCAATGCGGGTTTTGGAGAAAGCAGGCTACCGGTTTGAAGGGCGCCTGCGAAAGAGCATCACTAAATTCGGCGAAACAATTGACCAGCTGGTCTTTGCCAAAGTCATTTAAGATTATTTAAGTGGCAAGCAAAAGACTAGTAGCCTTTTACCCTTTAGATTCTTCCGGCCAGGGTAAAATCTCTGACTATGCCGGGCCTTCCAGGCCGCCAGCCGGCGGGAATGCCTTCTCCGGTGGCTTGTTCATACTGTAGGCCTTGGATAATACGGATAATTTCCCCGACATTTCTAGCGACTTCGGGCGGATAGAGAGAAGAATACTTAACTTCACCGCCCGGGGCGATGATGAAAGTAGCTCTAAAGGAGAATCCCTGATCTTCTCTTAGTACGCCGTACCGGCAGGAGATCTGGTGAGTTCGGTCAGATAAGAGCGGAAATTGAACTTTTCTGGCTGAAGGTGATGTTTCGGCAAAGACTTTATGAGCAAAAACACTGTCGGTACTGATTGCCAGGACCTTGACGTCGAGCTGTTCAAAAATATGATGATGGGCAGCCACGGCCGCCAATTCTGTCGGTCAGACAAATGTAAAGTCACCGGCATAAAAGAAAAGAACTACCCAATTTTGATGATATTCTGATAAACGAATTGTTGTCCTGCTTCCTAAAAAATAGGCATCGGCTTGAAAATCCGGTGCCGGCATGGTTGGTTTAATCATTTTTTCTAACCTCCCCAGGTGTTATTTACTATTTTTCTTGCCATACTTTATGTCAGCGGGGAAGAGTTGTTATTATTCTTCTTCATCCTTATATTTCGCCTTCTGGATAGGTGTTAGGCTAGCAGCCTCTGTAGCCAGTATTACCGCGGTCGGCTCGCAGGTTGGCCATGAGCTGAGTGAAGGTATTCGGCCGGCTGGTAGCCCACCAGGAACCGGATACTCCCCAAGCATACCAGGGATAGCAGGGCAGCGAAGCACAAGTCGGGCAGTCATACATAGTTCCTCTGGTCGTATTCCCGCTGCCGTCGTAGACGTCGACGTGCACGTGTCCCCCGACACTCATATTATTCCAATAAGATGTACCCGCTCTTTTAACAACTTCGATCCGCCGGAAACCGGCATTATAAGCGGCTTGAGCTACTTGGATAAAAGTCCGAGAAGGCACAGAAATATCTGCCGCCAGGCCTGAAGCATGGGTTGAGCCACTGCGGTAGCCGCTGGTAATGATAATGGGGGCTCCTAAGGCATAGCGCATACTTTGCAGCTGATCGACCAGCTTTCGCATCACTCCATAGGGGCGAACCCTGGCGGGATTAAATTCTCTCATGCGGAAGTTGGGAGCAACAAACTGATCATCACGATAATAGGTACATCTGCCGTTATACTCCCGGATAACCCCATGCCCTGCGGGGACATTCCTGAGACAACCCGTATCCTGAACTCCCATAGCAATTCCTCCCTTCCATGGGACAGCATAACTTATTCATTATGCCAAACATTGAGGTTTCTTTTTAGCAAGGCCTAACCGTAAGAGTATCACTTTATATATATGTTTAGGACCGGCATGCGGTTAATGACAGTTAAGCAGCCGGAAAATAGAATAAACTGTTTGGTGCCTTGCTGAATTTTAGTTCAGAGAGCAAAGCATAAATATGGATGAGTGAGTAAAAAAGATCGCAAAATGTAAAGGTAAAAACGCTATAAATTTCAGACTAAAAATAAATGGGGGTGTTATTAATGCCGAAAGCAGGCCGGGATTTCTGGGAGGAAAGCAAACACCGGAAAACTGAATCAATTGAGCAGAGCAAAGAAAGGAAGAAGCCGCCTCTGGAACTGGATTACCCTAAGGATTGTCAGCTTATCAGCCTGCCAAAACCCGAGAATTTTACAGTGAATACCTTGGATTTACGGGCTGCTATAGAAAGAAGAAGGAGTATCCGCAGGTATTCCGGGGAGGCTCTCTCCCTGGAGGAGTTATCCTTTCTGCTCTGGAGTACCCAAGGGGTACAAAAAGTGGTGCCGGAGAAAGTTACCTTCCGCACAGTACCTTCAGCCGGTGCTTGTCATGCTTTTGAAACCTATATACTGGTCAATAGGGTGGAAGGCCTAAAACCGGGACTCTACCGCTTTCTGGCTGTCAAGCACGCTCTGATCCCTCTTCAGCTGGCAGAAGGACTGGCGGAAAAATTGGCGGAGGCCTGTTACGGACAGCACTTTGCTGTAAGCGGTGCCCTGACTTTCTTCTGGGTGGCGGTAAAGAAAAGAATGATCTGGAGATTTGGAGCAAGAGGTTATAGGTATCTGCTTCTCGACGCCGGGCATATCTGCCAAAACCTTTATTTAAGCGCCTTACCTCTAGGATGCGGAGCCTGTGCCCTGGGAGCTTTCTCTGATGATGAGCTTAACAATATCTTGGGGTTGGATGGTCAGAACTTATTTGTGGTCTATGGGGCATCATTGGGTAAACTGCAGGATTAAAAATTGCAGCTATAAATGTATAAATGGGAAACGGTTATGTTATTGACTGACAATAAAAAAAACGCCCGCAGGCGTTTAGAAAAAAATATTTCTTGGGTTTTTCCAATACTCAATTATCCAATACTTAATTAATTTAAAGGGGACATTTTGGTTGATCCAAGATAACGGTTTCTGAGAGAAAGGGAAGAATTTAGACGTCTTTAGGTTTGAAAGTATCACACTGGGTTTGAGCGGACTCTCTGGATTGCCTCACTCCATTATGGTTGACTTGAATCATCGGGGCATGGCACATTACGTTTTTGTTGTAGGCACATTCCAGGACAGTACACTTAATTTTACTCAAAATTTAAGCACCTCCGAGTTTCTTAGATTATTAGTATACGTTTATTATTATTGACATTAATTTCAGGATATATGTCGGGTATCTTCGCTCAGTAAAACTTAAATTGCCGAAAGTTGAACAATTAATATTTGCAAAGAGTTAACAAGCAGAAGGGAATCCGCCTGCCACAAGGCAGGCGGATTCCCTTCTAAAAAATATAATGAGGCTTTTATCCTTAGAAAAGGTTTTTGAAAGATTATTTTTTAATTAGAAGATTACTGCCAAAGCGATCAGGATTAATACCGCAATTGCGATGATTCCTGCGCCGGTTCCATAACCGCCAAAACCATAACCCATTCCTGGGTAACCTCCACATCCGTACATTACAAACTACCTCCTTGAACCTTAATCGTTTTTTATTAGGGTTAGAATACGATGCCCAAAGCAATTAATAAGAGGATGATTACTACAACTATAGCGATCCCACAAGCACATCTGCCTCCACCAAAACCTGCTTCTAAACCGGCTACTGCCATATGAAGACCTCCTTTAAGCGATTTGTTTCCTTTGATAACCAGGTATTAACCTCTTACCAATAACATAGTATGAAGCAGATTCCTTGATTGGTACTATTTGGAAATAAATAAACAAAATAGTACAAGTTCCTTAGACATGAAAAACGCTTTAGACATAAAAAACGCTCAGATGGGTCTGAGCTAAGAGGAGATATGGACTAGTTGCTATATGATATGTCCCAAAGGACTAAAGCGTGTCTACTAATTAAAAAAATTACGTTTGAGATTACCTAACTCTGGAAAGAATAATTGCAAAAACTAGGAGGTTTAGGCCTTGGCTTGGAGAAAATTGCTGCTTAAATTTGATAACCGCCTAAGAGTAAGAAATCTTATAGTAATAATAATCTGCCTTTTGGCAGTCATCGCCGCCGATTGCAGCCTGACCAGACAGGCCTCCCTGGTGGAGCCTGAAAAGCAGAAGTTAAGGATCTGTACTTCTTTTTATCCTATCTACATTATGGCTCTCAACATTGTCCAGGACGTGCCTGGGGTGGAACTCGTAAATATTGCGCCTCCGGATACCGGGTGTCTGCACGACATCCATCTTTCGCCGGCTGATTTTAAAGTTCTTGAAGAAAGCGATATTTTTATTATTAATGGCTCAGGCATGGAAGGATACCTCACTGATGTCCTGCAAGGCCTACCCCGGCTCAAAGTTATTGACTCCACCGCCGGCTTGAATTTAACTAATTCGCATACCTGGGTCAGTGTTGGTTTAAATATTAAACAAGTTCAGGCTATCGGCGAAAAACTGGCCGAGCTTAACCCTGAGAATAGCCAGCTGTATCTGAAAAATGCGGCGAATTATATTGCCAAGCTCCAGGACCTTAAAAAGAGAATGGCACAAAGCTTAGCCTTTGGGCTAAACCATAAAATAGTAACCTTTCATCAAGCATTTCCCTATTTGGCAGAAGAGTTAGGTCTTGAGATCCTGGCAGTTGTTCAGGCTCATGCAGGATCTGAACCCAGTGCCAGAGAGTTGGCGGAGGTTATTAAGCTGATCCGGGAGCATCAAGTCAAGGCTATATTTATCGAACCACAATATCCTGATAGTGCTGCTCAGGCCATTGCCAGGGAAACCGAGGCTAAGGTATATACACTGGATCCGGCGGCAACAGGCCCCTTAACAGCCGATGCTTACCTTCAAACCATGGAGAAGAACCTGCTTACTTTGAAGGAGGCTTTGCAGGAATGAAGTGTTTCCAAATAGTTAATTTAAGTGTGCAGAGAGGCCAAACTGTAATTTTAAAGGATATCAATTTGCATATTCATAATGGGGAGCTTACTGCCCTTATCGGACCGAACGGTGCCGGGAAAAGCACTCTTTTTAAAGCCCTTATTGGGGATATTCCCTTTAAGGGAAGTTTTATTTATGCTGACTCCTCAAAGCGGGAGAGCCGCCCCAAGATTGGTTATGTTCCTCAAAGATTGGAATTTGATCGAGCTTCACCGCTTAGCGTCTTGGATCTTTTTACTGCCAGCCTTACCAATACTCCGGTTTGGCTTTCACCTGGCAGAAAAATTCGGGAAACTACCCGGGAGTACCTGGAGATAGTAAAAGCGGGTCATTTGCTTCCTAAAAGGCTGGGTGACCTCTCAGGGGGAGAACTGCAGCGGGTTTTGCTGGCTTTAGCCTTAAATCCCATTCCGGATTTGCTGCTTTTGGACGAGCCTTTCTCTGCGGTTGATCCGAGTGATCTGGAAGTCTTCTACCGTCTGGTAGAGGGCCTAGTAAGGAAATACGACTTTGCCGCCATCATTGTTTCCCATGACCTGGCTCTTGCCGCCAAATACGCCAAACGGATGATTTTTCTTAATCATTCCGTGCAGTCCATCGGTACACCGGAAGAGGTCTTTGCCGATGAAAATTTTCAAAATACTTTTAAAGCCTGCTTGCCGGGTGATTACCCTGTCTCTGTAACATCCTGCCGATACTTGTAAATCCGGGGAGAAAGACCCTGCATCGTTTCTCTTTCAGGCTAATCTGTGGATGATTATAAAAAGGGCTTGCAGAGCAAAAGAGCCTGCAGAGTAAAAGAGGTCTGCAGAGTAAAAGAGCCTGCAGAGTAAATAAAAGACTAAGGATAATAGAGATAAGATAGAAGATTACAAGGACAAAAACAAAAGAACACAGGAAGAAATAAGAATAAAAGATACAAGTTCAAAGATGCAAGATTACAAGGACAAAAAGGGAAAAGGGAAAAAAGAAAAAAGGAAACAAAAAGAATAAAGGAAGGATTAAAAGGACTATGGCTTTTTGGGATAAACTAATCGCTTTTCTGCCGTTTGCCTGGACGGAGCATTTATTTATGAGATATGCACTTTTAGCAGTAATTCTTATCACTCCGCTTTTTGGCATGCTGGGAACCATGGTGGTCAACAACCGCATGGCTTTTTTTTCGGATTCTTTGGGTCATTCCGCTCTAACCGGGATTGCCTTAGGGGTAATTATGGGGTTGAAAGATCCTTCAATCTCAATGCTTATTTTTGCTTTGACTATGGCCATTGGCCTTTGTGCAGTTAAGAAAGTCACTGCCGCTTCCACCGACACCGTCATTGGTGTTTTTTCTGCCAGCGCCGTTGCCTTAGGTATCGTGATTCTATCCCAAGGAGGAGGGTTCAGCAAATATTCCCGCTTCTTAATCGGCGATATCTTAAGTATTACTAACGCCGAGATAACAGCTTTAGGAATAACTTTTATTTTAGTTCTGTTTTATTGGTTCTTCTTTTTTAATCAATTGTTACTGGTGAGTATTAACCCGGTAATGGCGCGCAGCCGCGGCATCAAAGTCATGTTCACCGAAGCTTTTTTTGCTGTCTTAGTTGCTGTGATTATAATCGAGTCTATCCAGTGGGTGGGGATCTTAATCATAAATTCCTTGCTTATTTTACCGGCAGCCACTGCTCGTAATTTAACCGGCAATATGCAAGACTATCATCTTTTAGCAGTAGGGATCAGCCTTTTTTCCGGAATAGCGGGACTTATCCTTTCTTTTTATTGGGGGACAGCAACAGGTGCCACTATTGTCCTCTGCAATACCGGCTTTTTTCTGATTTCTCTTTTGCTTAGGCTTAAACCCCGCATCCTTCACCTGGGATTAAAATAGTTTCCTGTATTTGGAATTCTTCTCCTCCCTCCGGCGTAAACATAGTCTAGAGAAATATAGACAAGCCTTGAGAGGTCCAAAAGGAGGAGAAGCGGATGTCACCGGGTAAACAATGGATAAGTTGGTTAAAAGTGCTGCTTATCATGAGTGTTTTTACTTTCTTGCAGGTTCCCTTAAGTCAATATGCTCTTGGTAAAACCGATAATTCACCGGCCAATTGGGCTCCGGCAGCAGAAAACGGCTTGATATCGGTAAACTATCAGAGTTTGGAAGAATACCGGATTACTAGAATGAATGCCCAAAGTGACAGCGGGTCCCAGAGTGTAGAGCCTGCCGGTCTGGCGGGAAAAGAGCATACTGAGCAGGAGATTGAGCAGCAGGAGGGACAAAAAGCTGTCTACCTGACAATTGATGACGGTCCGGGAGGGGTATCAGCCAAGTTTCTGGATATTCTGGCTAAATATGAAGTAAAAGTAACCTTCTTTTTATTAGAGCCCCGGGTTAAAGTCTACTCGGAGGAAGTAATCCGTATGGCCCGGGAGGGGCATGCTCTTGGCTGTCATGGGGTAACACATGCTGTCGGGCAGTTCTACGGTGCGGTTGATTCTGCCGTAAGGGAATTCAATCAGACAAAAGCAGCCCTGCGCGAAGCGACAGGGCAGGATTATCACTTGGTAAGAACCCCTTATGGTAGTGTACCTTATTTAGCAGCTGCTCAAGAAAAATTAGTAGTGGAGGCGGGCTACCGGATTTGGGACTGGAACGTAGACAGCCGGGATTGGTATTATCGGGATGAAGAATATGTTTTACGGACTATAGAACAAGTTGACAAGCTTGCCGCTCAAGGGATTGAGCCGGTCATTCTCATTCACGAACTTGAGACAACCGCCGAGCATTTGGAAAAATTAATTGAGCACCTGCTCGCTCAGGGTTTTGAATTTAAAACCCTGGCTTTGGAGCAAGAGCCGGTCAGGCTTCGGTAGTAACCTATTTTCACAGTTCCAAATGACTTCCTTTTTTCCTAAACCGTTCGGTTAATCTATAATAGTGCAATAACACAGGGTAATTACAAAAGCCCAATGATAATCGTCCGGAACCAAAATATGGAAGCACAAGCAAGGATTTTTGCATATGATGTAAGGATCAAATTTAAGGAGTTTTCTGCTTATGAACAAAAGGTTCAACCCTCAAAGCGATGTCAGGGCTTGCAGCTTCTTCCGGGAAGATCAAAATCAGGTGATGCTAAAGCCGGCGGGATGCTTTTTTAACCCTTCGCCGGCAGGGGGAAATACCTGCTCTGCGGCAAGCATTAATTACAATCCTCGGGAAGTTGCTGGGCTACAGTTTAGATCACCTTACCCTCCTAATCCCTTGCTTTTAACACCGGCAATCTTTGGCGGTGCCGGAGCTTTTTTGCTTGGCTTTGGCTTCTATGGGCATTGTCTTAGCGGGGGTTATAACAAATTTGTTTTCTTTATGATAGTTTTAGCCCTGATAGCCAGTTTAGGGGTTGGCGCTTATATTTACCAGGCCCGCCTTGGCAGGACGACCTTAGGTGAAGTAATCATTCCCTCCTTAATATTAATTTTTTTCTTTGGGGCAATATATAATTTGATTTATTCTTTATACCCGGCGACCTTCTCCGGAACAATCGGCAAGACGCCTTTAACCCAATTTTTATCTTTTTTTTCGATTAGCGTCGGATCGGTTTCGGTGGGAGAGACAGTCAATGTTATTCCAGAAAAACCGGAAATCCAAGTATTGCTTTCTATCGAATTCTTATTCAGTCTGTTTGCCTTAACCGTAATTATAGCTATTGTAGCCTCTCTAAATCAGTCTCCACGGGATAGGCCTTATCTCTCTTTTATTTTTTTCTTTGGCGTCTCAAGTCCTGAGGCAGCGCTTCTTGGCTGCTGAGGTTTTCAGCTAGCGCGGGCGCCGCCGTCTCCTGGCCGGCAGGCAGATTACCTGGCCGACCTGCAGGTTCAAGGGATCCACACCTGGATTTAAGGCCGTGAGAGTGGCTGTGGAGAGCCTGTATTTGTGAGCCAGCTTGGAAAAAGTATCACCGGCTTTAATGACATACCTGTTTTCAGGAGGGCAGGGGACAACACTTCTGCGCACCGGAATGTAGATTACCTCACCAATCTGCAGATTGTGGGGGTCTGTTCCGGGATTTGCCGCTTGAATGGCTTCCACTGTGGTACTAAATCTGCGGGCCAGGGCATGAAAGGTGTCGCCTGGTTTAAGGTGATACGGGATTGTTCCTCTTAAGTTTGCTGACATAAGCTCACTCCTGTGTTTTTTTTATTTTGGTTTATTCTATGCCCTACTGCCTTGTCCGTCTGCCTGGGGGACAGTCTTTAAAAATATGTTTCTTTTGACAAAAAACTCCTCTCGACAAAAAATAACTTGCTTTGATAATTAAAATGTTTGACAACCAAATTATAAATCGGTTAATATTTTACCTAGAACGGAAGGAAGTGTAACAATGGAAAGGTCTGTAAGCTCGGTTTTAAGTGAACTTCTGGTTCGGACCTTTAATGATATCCTCGCTGTGGAAGAGCACGAAATCCGCCAAGGACACTTTAAAAATTTATCTATAGCCGAAATACATACCATCGAAGCTATTGGCATGTATCAGGCCAGGACTATGTCTCAGGTGGCAGCTGATTTAGGGATTACGGTTGGCGCTTTGACCGCCAGTATCAATAATTTAGTGCGCAAAGGTTATGTAAGCAGAGAAAGGGATGAGGCTGACCGCAGATTTGTAAATATCAGGTTGACGAGAGAAGGCAAGCTGGCCTTTAGGATTCATGAAAAATTCCATTTGGATATGGTTAAAAAAGCCTTGGATGGACTGGCGGAAAAAGAAA
>JBMNGP010000002.1:0-14913 GCA_050949905.1 Desulfitobacteriia bacterium
TCAGGGGGAGAATTCCCTTTGGCGGTTTTTTTTTGTGTAAAAATAGATATAGAAATAAATAAAAATATGCTAAACGGACGCAGTTTTAATCCCTCGTAAGCCTGTATAATTCGTATGTGTAGGTGGTTTCGATATTTCCTCCCGTAGGTTATACCCTGCGTATGAATACTCATTACCTTCCACGAGCAAACTTTGTCATTCTTCACTGCTCACGAGCAAACTCGCTTGTCATTTTCTCATTTTTTATATATTTTTTTATATTTTTTAAGGTAATAAAACCCGCGAGCAAACTTTGTCACTACAAGGGAAGAAACCGCGAGAAGCCTTGCAACAACTACATTTCAACACGAGCAAACTTTGTCACTCCGTGAGCAAACTTATTTGTAACTGAACAAGATCAAACAAACGCAAATCCCCCAAACCCAAATGGGTGGGGGATTTTCTCTTAGCGTTAACTTCAGTGGAAAAAGCCGAAAGAATAATCTAAAGCTTGGGTTTTAGAGATGTCAGTGTGAGGGTTCATGACGGTTTAGCCAGGATCGAGCTTTCGCTCCGGTTTTTTGATTAGGCCTAAAGATGTGAATAATTAGGACCAGCGTCGGGTTGACTACCAGATATAGTATTGGTAAACTTAAGAAGCACTAATTATAGAAGAATTAGCAGTTCAAGAAGAGTGAGGGATTTAAGTTGAATCTTAATAAGGAAATTCTGCAAAGCTGGCCTCAAGTGGAGCTGTCTCCTAATGCCCGTGTGATCTTAGAGCGCAGGTACTTAAAACAGGAAAACGGTACCGTGTGCGAATCACCCGAAGAGATGCTTTTGAGGGTAGCACAGGTGATTGCCGGAGTGGAAGAACACTACGGCAAAGAGGAACAAGAGATTTTGGATTTAACTAAAGAATTTTATACCATGATGGCCGGGTTGGAGTTCATGCCCAATTCTCCGACTTTGATGAATGCCGGCCGGGATCTGGGTCAGCTCAGTGCCTGTTTTGTTCTCCCTATTGAAGACAGTATGGAAGCTATCTTTGATGCCATTAAAAATGCTGCCATTATACATAAATCAGGCGGTGGCACAGGTTTTAGCTTTTCCCGACTGCGCCCCAAAAACAGTACAGTGCGTTCGACCGGAGGGGTGGCCTCCGGCCCGGTTTCTTTTATGAAAGTCTTTAATGCCGCTACAGAAGCAGTCAAACAGGGCGGAACCAGGCGGGGAGCCAATATGGGTATCCTCCGGGTAGACCATCCCGATATTTTGGAGTTTATTTCCTGCAAAGAGGATAATCAAGAGATTACCAATTTCAATATTTCCGTAGGGGTAACCGAAAAATTTATGGAAGCGGTGGAGGCTGATCTGGAGTATGAGCTTATAGACCCGCATACGCGGGAAGTTGTCGGGAAGTTGCCTGCCAGAGAGGTGTTTGCGAAGATTGTTGACCATGCCTGGCGCAACGGGGAACCGGGAATGGTATTTCTGGATCGTTTAAACCGCGATAACCCTACACCAGAGGTAGGAAAGATCGAAGCAACAAACCCCTGCGGGGAACAGCCTCTACTTCCTAACGAAGCTTGTAATCTCGGCTCTATTAATCTGAAGCTGATGGTAACCGAACAGGAAGGTAAGGCTGCTGTTAACTGGGAAAGGTTATCAGCAGTCACAAGATTGGCTGTCCGGTTTCTTGATAATGTTATTGATGCCAATCAATATCCCTTGGCCATCATTGACCAAATGGTTAGGAGCAACCGCAAAATCGGCTTAGGGGTAATGGGTTTTGCCGACCTCCTAATACAGCTGAACATTCCCTATGCCTCAATGGAAGCTGTGGAATATGCCGAGAAGATAATGCGCTTTATCCGGACAGAGGCTCAGTTGGAGTCGCAGCGCCTAGCTAAGGAGAGGGGAGTTTTTCCTAATTACCAGGGGTCAATTTATGACGGCAAGATAGAATTGAGAAATGCCACCCTTACAACCATTGCTCCTACCGGGACAATTTCTATGATCTGCGGTTCATCCAGCGGGGTCGAACCTCTTTTTGCCGTTGCCTATACCAAAACTGTTCTGGATGGAACCCCTCTCGTGGAAGTGAACCCGCTTTTTGAAGAATATGCTAAAAGATATAACTTCTACTCAACGGAGTTAATGGCTCAAATCGCCAAGAAGGGCTCAGTAACCGGGATTTCAGAGGTTCCGGACTGGGTTCAAGCCATTTTTTTGACCGCTCACGAAATTGAACCGGAGTGGCATATCCGGATTCAAGCTGCTTTCCAAAAATATACCGATAACGCCGTATCCAAAACCATAAACTTTCCTCATTCCGCTACCCGGGAAGATGTTAGCAGAGCTTATTTTTTAGCATACGAGTTGGGCTGTAAAGGGATAACTGTCTACCGGGACGGCAGCAGAGAGGAACAAGTACTTTCGACAGGGACTGCCGGCAGTGCCGAGAGTGCAGGCAAAGCCGGGAATGACGGGAAAGCCCCTCAACCTAAGCCCCAGGCCAATACTATTGTACCCAGGCCCAGGCCTCCCGTAACAGTGGGGGTAACTGAGAAGATCAAGATTGGCTGCGGCAACCTCTATGTCAGTGTCAATGCTGATGAACACAGTATCTGTGAAGTATTTACCAATACCGGTCGAGCCGGCGGCTGTGCTTCCCAATCGGAAGCCACAGCACGTTTAATATCTATTGCTATGCGTTCCGGGATTGCTGTAGATGCCATTGTTGAGCAAATTAGGGGTATCCGCTGTCCTGCCTGCATTCGCCGGGAAGGAGTTAATGTCACCTCCTGTCCGGATGCTATTGCAAGAGTTATCAAAAAATATAAGGATATTGGCACCAACGGCAATTCGAACCTTACCCAAGGTCAGGACAGCCAACCGACGGAGCATATAGCCAAAATGGTCTTTCCGTCAGGCCTGGGAAAAGCGGAGCAAGCCGTAATCAAGAAAGCGCATGCCGGAGTGGCTATTGATGACGCCTGCCCGGAATGCGGCAAGCCAATTAATCATGAAAGCGGCTGTGTGGTCTGCGTTTATTGCGGCTATTCCAAGTGCGGTTAAGGAAACTTTCTTCTTTGCCGTCCACAAAAATCGAATAATGAAGGCTTTCCCCCCATAAATATTGACGAAAGGGGGAAAAGCCATGTCCAATACTTTTAAGTTTTACCGGAGAGAAAAGAGGCTTAAATTATTTCATAGAAATACTCTGGCTTTAATTGCGGTAGTTTTATGTTTGGCCTTAGCTGGCGGCAAATACCTTCATGACCGGCAAATTAAGGAGATTTCTAAGGATGCCCCCAGCTGGAGCTGGGTTTTAGGCGGCAAAGCGATTACGATTGATGCCGGCCACGGCGGTGTTGATCCTGGAGCTGTTGGGCTAAACAATACCTTGGAAAAAGACGTTAATTTAGAAATCTCCAAAAGGCTTCATGTTTTGTTTACCCAGGCCGGTTGTAAAGTAATGATGTTAAGAGAAGAGGATCGTGATTTTGGGACATCTTCGAAGCTTTTACAGAGAAAGCGGGAAGATCTGGCCGCCAGGATTCAAATGGCCATGGATTCTCATGCCGATATTTATCTTAGTATTCATGCCAACAGTTTCCCTGATCAAAGGCAGTATGGACCTCAGGTCTTTTATCATCCAAACTCGTCTGAAGGAAAACTTCTGGCCGAAAGTATTCAAGCCAGCCTTAATAAACTAAGCACTAAAAAAAGAGTTGCCAAAGCCAATCAGAGCTATTTCATCTTAAAAAATACGGACATGGTAGCTGTGACCGTAGAAGTGGGCTTTTTATCCAACCCTGAAGAAGAAGCTAAGCTCGAGCAGGCCGAGTATCAACAAAAAATAGCTATGGCAATTTTTGAAGGAGTCGGCAATTATGTGTTGGATGTCAAACCTGTGGTGAGTGATGATTAAATCGCAATAATAGCACTGTCATACCTTTAACAATTAAAGGAAGCTTAAATAGCAGGAAGTTCGATAAATATACCGAATTATTAAATAAGATTATTCGGTATATTTTCTTCTCAAAAATAGATGGAATATGGGGACAGTAAGATGGAACATCAGAAGCTAAAAATATTGAAAACAGCAGACTCCTTAATGCCTGAGATCTGGGGCTTAGCCAGAGAAATAGGCCTTCATCCGGAGGAAGGTTATCAGGAGTATTTAGCTTCAGAACTGCTCACCGGTTATCTGAAAGCCAAGGGTTTTACGGTGGAAATGCCTTTGGCCGGGATGGCTACGGCTTTTTTTGCTCGCTTCAGGGGGAAAGAGGCTGGGGTGAGGATTGCTTATTTAGCTGAATATGACGCCTTGCCGGATATTGGGCATGGCTGCGGGCATAATCTTATTGGGGCAGCAAGTGTGGGAGCGGCAGCTATCCTTAGCACTCTGCCTAATCTGAAAGGGGAAATTATAGTCATAGGGAGCCCTGCCGAGGAAACCAGCGGAGCCAAAGTTGCTCTGGCCGAAGCAGGGATTTTTCAGGATATTGATACGGCTCTGATGTTTCATCCCGGAAGCTGTAATGTCCCCGAAATATCGAGTCTCGCTTTGGATGCGATCGAAGTCTCTTTTCATGGGCGCTCCTCTCATATGGCGGTTTCAGACAACATTGGGGTTAATGCTTTGGAAGCTCTGATTAATCTTTTTGGGAAGGTCAATAAAATCAAGCGTCGCCTAGCGAGAGATGAAAGAATTGACGGAATTATTATCCAGGGAGGCAAATCACCCAATATTGTACCGGATCTGGCCGTTGCCAGGTTTTATCTGCGAGCAGGTAAGCGAGCAAATCTTAATAAGGTTCGCGAGAAGTTTTTGGAATGTGCCCACAAGGCTGCCGCAGAGGTGCGGGCTCAAATGAGCTGGCGTTTTTATGAATTTTCTTATCATGAAATGAAAACAAACAGCTCCTTAGCCAAAAGCTTTCGAGATAACCTTCTCCGTTTAGGGGTGAAAGACATTGAGCCTCCTCAAACCATGTTAGGGTCTGTCGATATGGGTAATGTCAGTCAGCTTGTTCCGTCGTTGCATGCTTACCTCCGGCTGGGCAATGGGGTTTATATACCTCACACTGTTGAGTTTGCCCAAAGGACTCTTTCCAGGGAAGGGGAAAATGTTTTATCTTTAGCTGTTAAAGCCTTATCTTTAACCGGATACGATGTGCTTACGGATGAAAGGCTGCAGGAGAAGATTAAGCGGGACTTCTGGCGGGATAATTAGACTTAAGCTTTACAATCCAGATTATCTTTAACTTTATAAATATTAATGTTTATAATATTTTACTTGATATTCATAAAGTGCTTAACGGTAACTTAGAATATTTATTGGAAAATTAGAAGGACATTGGGAGTTGATTCAATCCAATATAGATGGTTTAATCATTCAAATCCCAGATACTGAATGAATATAATATTTAGAGTAACGAGGGGTTAAATAAAATACCTGCATTGGTAAGGCTGGCAAGCAAAGTCAGCCTTATTTTTGGTGTAATTATTTTAGGCGGTATGGTTGAAGAAAACAGTTTTATGGTTGAAGAAAATCGTTTTAAAGAGGCAATCCTAAGAAAAAAGATGGTTAAAATAGTTGAATAATTATACACAGAAATGTATAATTATAAATAAACCTTTTGACCAAGGGCAAAAAGCAAGAATAAATCTGATACGAAAGCAGGGAATTGAGAATGGGCATTAAGGTGGGAATCTTAGGAGCAACCGGCTATACAGGACAGGAACTGCTGCGTTTGCTGAATATTCATCCGGAGGCGACTGTTGTCTATTTAGGTACATCTAGTTCCGCCGGGAAGAATCTGGCGACAATTTATCCGCACTTAAGTTTCAATGATTACCTTTTGGAAGATGAAGAGAATGTTCCTGATGTTGATGTTTTATTTATGGCTTTGCCACATGGAATAGCTGCAGCCAGAGCTGAAAGCCTCCTTAGAAAAGGGATTAAAATCATTGATTTAGGTGCTGATTTCAGGCTCCTTGACTACCGGGTTTATGAACAGTGGTACAAGACTAAACATGCAGCTCCTCAAGTTCTGGCGCAAGCTGTTTATGGCCTGCCGGAACTCTACAGGGCGGATATTGCCGGGAAATCACTGGTAGCAAATCCGGGCTGTTACCCGACAGCATCTCTTTTAGCTCTGGTACCCCTCTTAAAGGCGGGATTATTGCAAAAAGACAGTATTATTATAGACGCTAAATCCGGAGTATCCGGAGCCGGGCGTGGAATAAACCTTAGTGTCCACTACTCGGAAGTAAATGAAAATTTTAAAGCCTACGGAGTCGGGGTGCATAGGCATACCCCGGAGATTGAGCAGCAACTCACAAAAGTCACCGGCACAGAAGTGCTTATTAATTTCACGCCTCATCTGGTGCCCATGACCAGAGGAATTTTAGCTACGATCTACGCTCAGGTTAAAAGCGGAACAGATGAGGATGCTTTAAGAAGGTGCTGGCAGGAAGCATACGCGGAAGAACCTTTTGTGCATGTTTTGCCGGAGGATACCTGGCCGCAGACCAAGTACGCTTATGGCAGCAACCATGCTTTTCTTCAGTTAAAATTTGATCAAAGAACGGGCAGGGTTATTCTGGTCTCAGTCATTGATAACCTGGTTAAAGGGGCTTCCGGTCAAGCAGTGCAAAATATGAATATTCTTTTTGGACTGCCGGAAACAACAGGCCTGCACATGAACGCCCTTTGGCCCTGATCTAGGTATGATGTTCGAGGTTTAAAGTTCTCAAGGTGCGATGATCGATTATGGGTGGGATAGAAGAAGGGTGGGACAGAAGAACCGTCCCCTTGTCCCACCCTGAAGAACCGTCCCCTTGTCCCACTTGTCCCACTTGTTCCAGTGATCCCTAGAAGAAAGAAACGGAGGAAATGAAAATGTCCAGTACTATGTCTCCTTGGCAGCAAATCGAAGGTGGAATTGCGGCACCCAGAGGTTTTTATGCCAGTGGAGTTAAAGCCGGTATCAAATACACGGAAAAATATGATGTTGCCTTGATCCTGTCTGCTGTTCCGGCGAGTGCCGCCGGAGTGTTTACCCGGAACTTAGTTAAAGCACATCCCTTGGTGCTTACGGAAAGGCATCTGCAAAAGGGTACAGCGCAAGCAGTAGTCGTAAACAGCGGAAACGCCAACGCTTGTATGGGAGAGATTGGGGAGCGGGCAGCCTTAGAAATGGCTCGGATTACTGCGGAAGAATTAAGCTTGGATTTAGAAGAAGTCTTAGTATCTTCTACCGGTGTTATTGGCCAGGAGCTGCCCCTGGACAGGGTTAGCCCGGGGATCAGGAAAGCGGCTCAGGAAGTGAGATCTTTAGCAGGCAGAGAAGATAGGAATCTGAAAGCTCAGCAGGCCCACCGGGCAGCCTTGGCCATTTTAACGACCGACACTGTCGTTAAAGAATTGGCTCTGGAATTGAAATGTGCCGGGGGCTCAATAAAACTGGGGATAATGGCTAAAGGCTCGGGTATGATTCATCCCAATATGGGAACCATGCTGTGTTTTATCACTACAGATGCTCAGGTCGAGGCTTCTACCCTTAAGGAACTACTGTGGGCTGCTACCGAGGAAAGCTTTAATATGGTCTCGGTAGACGGTGACACGAGCACTAACGACATGGTGATAGCTTTGGCCAACGGCCAGTCCGGGATTGAACCTCAAGGTGCAGATTGGGAAAATTTTTCTGCAATGTTTAAAGAAGCCTGTCGTGCCATGGCCATAGCCATCGCCAAAGATGGGGAAGGAGCCAGTAAATTTTTAGAGATTAAGGTAACAGGCTCCAAATCTTTACAGGATGCTCGGAAGATAGCTCGCAGTATCTGTTCTTCGAGCTTGGTTAAGGCAGCAATGTACGGCCGGGATGCCAACTGGGGGAGAATCTTGGCGGCGGCCGGCTACTCGGGTGCAGATTTTAATCCCCAGCACGCCGACATTTATCTTTGCGGCTTGCAGGTTGCTGCTGCCGGGCAGGGTTTGAAATTCTCAGAAGAAGAAGCGCTGCAACGCTTGCAGCATAAAGATATTTTAATCGAGATCAGGCTGCAGGACGGCGATTATCAGGCTACAGCCTGGGGGTGTGATTTAACCCATAAGTATGTTGACATTAATGCTAATTATCGGACGTAAATACCAGGGATTAACACAAGGGTAAAAGTGAGTTCTATTTGAAGAATAGTTGTTAGATAATAAGAGAAGCACAGAAGAAGGGAAAGTGGATGATGAGTTCAGCTTCGCAAGGTTTAAGCAATTTGGATAAAGCCAATATTTTAATTGAAGCCCTGCCCTATATCCAGAAGTTTTCCGGGTCAACCGTGGTCATTAAATACGGCGGCCATGCCATGATAGACCAGGCCTTAAAAGAAAAGGTCATGCTGGATATTCTCCTGCTCCATACCGTAGGTATCAGGCCGGTCATTGTCCATGGCGGGGGTCCGGAAATTAACGCTATGCTGAAAAGAGTGGGCAAAGAGAGCACTTTTATTCAAGGTTTAAGGGTTACGGATAAAGAGACCATGGAAATTGCTGCTATGGTTCTGGTAGGCAAACTTAATACCGAGATTGTCTCCATGCTTAATGCTTTTGGGGGCAAGGCTGTGGGCTTAAGCGGCCAGGATGCCCGTCTTCTGCTAGCTGATAAAAAGCCCATGAAGCTCGAGAATAAAGACGGGCTTGTGGAAGAAGTGGACTTAGGTTATGTAGGCCAGATCAAGAAAGTCACTCCCGGCATTCTCACCAGCCTTTTGGACCAAGGCTATATTCCGGTTATTTCTCCCGTAGCCGGTGGGGAAAACGGTGAAAACTATAATGTTAATGCCGATACTGCAGCCGGGATTTTGGCCGGGGCGCTTCAAGCCGATAAATTCTTGCTCTTGACGGATGTCAAAGGAGTCCTCAGGGACATCCATGACCCGGATTCCTTAATATCGGTTATTGCCAGCAGTGAAGTTCCCGCTATGCTTAAGGAAGGAGTCTTGCAAGGCGGGATGATTCCCAAAGTGGAATGTGCCGTTAATGCTTTGGAACAAGGTGTGGGGACAGTTCACATTATTGATGGCAGGCAGCCGCATGCTATATTATTGGAACTCTTCACCGATGGTGGCATTGGTACCATGATAGAATAAATTTGCATGCAAATTTTAATGTGCATTTGCTCGAGATAGTCTAAAACCGGAAAGGTGAACGATAGAGATGAATAAAGAATTAAATAGTAGTGAACTTATAGCTTTGGGCAAAGCAAAAGTGATGAATACCTATAACAGGCTGCCAATGGCCTTAGTGAAAGGTTGCGGCGCCTGGGTCTGGGATAGCGAAGGCCGTAAGTATTTGGATTTTGTGACGGGATTGGCCGTAAATTCCTTAGGGCATTCTCACCCGGAGATTGTCGAGGTCATAAAAGAACAGGCGGAAAAGATTCTGCATTCCTCCAATCTTTATTGGATTCCGGAGCAGGTGAAGTTAGCGGAGATGTTAACAGCCCATTCTTTTGCTGATAAAGTCTTTTTCTGCAACAGTGGGGCGGAGGCTAATGAAGGTGCCTTGAAGCTGGCTCGCAAGTATGCAAAGGACAACTACGGCGAAGATAAATATGAGATTATCTCCCTGAAGAATTCCTTTCACGGCCGGACCCTTGCTACCTTGACCGCTACGGGACAGGTTAAATATCAGAAAGGCTTTGAACCGCTGCCGGCAGGTTTTTCCTATGTGGAAATTAATAATTCTGAGGAACTTAAGAAAGCCATTAACCCAAAAACAGCGGCTGTCCTTATTGAGCCTATTCAGGGTGAAGGCGGGGTTTACCCGGTTGCGCAAGAGTACATCCAAGAGGTTAGAGAATTATGTAATCGCAGCGGAGCACTTTTAATTTTTGATGAAGTACAGTGTGGAATGGGCCGGACGGGTAAGTTATTTGCCCATGAGTGGCTGGGAGTAACTCCGGACATCATGACTTTGGCAAAAGCCCTTGGCAATGGTGTTCCTATTGGAGCAGTTTTAGCCACGGAGCAAGTGGCCGCCGCCTTTGAGCCGGGTAACCATGCTTCGACCTTTGGCGGCAATTACTTGGCTATGGCCGTAGGCTGCAAGGTTATGGAGATTATGACCGGAGAAGGTTTCCTGGAAGAAGTAACAGCCAAGGGAGAATACTTGCAAGCCAAATTGCAGGAGCTGGCCTCAAAATATAAGCTTGAAGCCCAAGTCCGGGGCAAGGGTATGATGCTTGGGCTGCCAGTGGGTAAGAAGGCCCCGGCAATTGTGGATAAATGCCGGGAGCAGGGCTTGCTGATTAATTGTGTGGCCGGAGAAATTCTCCGCTTCCTCCCCCCGCTGGTCGTAACCAGAAGTGAAATTGATCAGGCGCTTAAGGTATTGGAGGAGGCTTTGGCGGAGTGCTGCTAGCAGTCTAATGTTGCTAGTAGTTTAATTGGCCTCTTAAAACGGTAACAGCCTGCCCATATAAATGAACCCGCTCACCTTGTACTTTGACCTGCAATTCTCCTCCTCTGGGGGAGGCTTGATAGGCTTTAAAAGTATCTCTTTTTAGTTTTGCCAGCCAATAAGGACCTAAAAGGCAATGTGCCGAACCGGTGACCGGGTCTTCAGCGATACCTGAGCCAGGAGCAAAGAAGCGGGAGATAAAATCATAGCCGCTCTGGTCTGCCCTGCTGGTAATGATTACGGCTCTGAGAGGTAATTTGCTCAGTCCGGCGATATCGGGGGCTAGATTCCTAACCAGATCCTCTCCCTCTACTTCCACCAGATAATCGAATTTGTTAACACCTATGAATTTTACGAATTTGGCCTGAACCCCTAGGGCTCTTAATAATCCAGGCGGAGGAACGGTTTCCGTTATCCTCTTAACAGGAAAGTCGAGCTTAATCCAGTCTTGCGTTAATTCCGCCAGCAGGATTCCGCTTCTGGTGCTGAAGACAGCCTGCTCTTCAGGCTTAAGGTATTTTTCTTCCCAAAGAATATGGGCACTGGCGAGCGTCGCATGGCCGCAGAGATCAACTTCCACCTTGGGCGTAAACCAGCGCAGGTTATACTTATCGCCTTCTTTATAGAGAAAGGCTGTTTCCGAGAGATTCATTTCCATAGCCACTTTTTGAGCCCACGCAGGGTTAACCGGTTCCTGTAGCAGGCAGACTGCGGCCGGGTTACCGTGAAAGGGTTGAGATGTAAAAGCATCTACCTGATAGATATTGACTTGCATTTTATCCCTGCTTTCTGAATATCTTTTATTTTTTATTTTTTTTGTCCGGTTAACGTCATTTTTCACCAAGTCCTTAAGATGGCTAAAGCCCGGGAAAATTCGGAGCTTATGCTCTAATTTGTATTCTAGCATTAATTATTAATCCAATCATATAAATGCAATCATATTAATGCCATCATATTTTTTATCTTTAATTCATCTTGACAAATGGTTAGGGCTTAAACAGCTTTTGTAGGTTAGGGCTTAAGCAGCCTTAACCTTGAGCTTTAGTCAAAATGGTTGTAGACTAGATACGGGATTAACTCGACTAACCGGAGGCAGTGCCGTGGATTATTCATATAAGGTTATTGAACATTTTATGTGCCCGCGCAATGTTGGCAATATGCCCGATGCTGATGCGGAAGGAACTTATGGAGATATAAACTGCGGAGATTCTCTAACGGTTTATCTGAAAATAAAAAATGGGGTAATCACCGATATTAACTACTTGGTGTTTGGCTGCGGTGCAGCCGTGGCAGCCAGCAGTGTTTTTTCCGAGATGGTTAAAGGCAAATCCGTCGAAGAAGCTAGGAAAGTTAAGCCTCAAGATGTTAATGAGGCCTTAGACGGCCTGCCCAAGGATAAACTCCATTGTTCCGTACTCGGTCCGCAGGCTTTGCGCGAGGCTTTAAAGGATTATGAGTCCAAGAAAAGCTAGCATAAAAAAATAAAAAATGTAGAAAACAAAATGATGAAATTAATTAAAGATTACTGTATTATAAAAAAAAACAGAAAAATATCTTGAAAGGATGGAAAACATGAAGCTGTCTCAGCGTATCCTAGGCATTAAGCCTTCGGCAACTTTTGCAGTGGATGCCAAAGCGAAGGAACTTGCCAATCAGGGCAAAGACGTAATTTCCTTTGGAGCAGGGGAGCCTGATTTTATTTCCCCTCCGGCGGCTTTCGAATATGCCAAGGCAGCAATGGCTAAGGGGGAAACGCACTACACTCCCACTCCGGGCATTCCGGAACTGCGTCAGGAAATTTGTACTTATTACAAGAAACGTTTTGGGCTGGATTATGCCCCTTCGCAAGTGATAGTAGGATGCGGAGCCAAGCCTTGCATTTACGAGGCTTTGGCAGCTATTGTTGATCCTGGGGATGAAGTTATAGTCCTAGCGCCTACCTGGGTTAGCTATATCGAGCAAATACAGTTATTAGACGGGAAAGTAGTTGTAGCCAATACTCAGGATAAGGGCTTTGTTCCCGATTTGCAGGAGATTGAGGCTCTAATTACTGAGCGAACGGTGGCTATTCTCTTAAACTCTCCTTCCAATCCTACTGGAGTGATGCTGGATCCGCGGACAATTAAAGGAATTGGGGAGCTTGCTATTAAACACGATCTTTGGCTGATCTGGGATGAGATTTACGAACGGCTGGTTTACGGTGAAGCGAAACATTATAATGCCGTTCAGGTTATGCCGGAGCTGATGTCCCGGACAATCATTATTAACGGCGTTAGTAAGGGGTATGCCATGACGGGCTGGCGGATCGGCTATGTAATTGCTCCTAAGGAGTTAGCCCCCAAGATAAATGCTTTCCAAAGCCATTTAACCTCCAACCCTACCTCCATTGCCCAGTGGGCAGCTGTAGGCGCTATGAAGCACAGTGAAGCCGATGTTTTGCGTATGCGGGAAATTTTTGAAGAGAGAAGAGATTTGATATGCAGCCTTTTAAGTGCTATGCCCCATATTACTTTTCCCAAGCCTGACGGTGCTTTTTACGTTTTTGTGAACATTGAAGGCTGTGTCGGGAAAAAATATGACGGTAAGCTAATCGAAGACGATTTATCTTTTTGCAGTTTACTGCTGGAGGCTGAGCTCGTAGCAGTTGTGCCGGGCAGTGCTTTCCTCGCCCCTAACTTCTTGCGGGTTTCTTATGCCACTTCGCCTCAAGTAATCGAAGAAGGCATGAAGAGATTAAAACGCTTCTTGGATAAGGTAGAATAAATCTCCATCTTAATAAACCGGTTAGCAAATAAACCGGTTACCGACTAAAAGATTACCGGCAACCAATTACCAACTAAGCAAATTACCATTAGACGAGTTTGCACAACTCGTTTTTTGTTACAGAAAGAAAGGTATTAGAAAAATAAAGGGTAAGAAAAGTGGAGCAGAAGTAAAAGATTGCTTGTCTTAGCACCTAAATAATTGTATTATTAATAATTAATATTCAAAATATACTGATAAACAATTTGCTGTATAAGGAGGAGGTTTTTCTATGTTTAAATTACACGGGATCTATGCTCCGATTGCAACCCCTTTTGTTCAAGGGGAAATAGCATTTGATAAACTCAATCAAAATATGAATTTCTGGTTAAGTTCCAAATTAGCCGGAATTGTTGTCATGGGCTCCAATGGAGAATTTGTGGTCTTAAGCCCTGAGGAAAAAAGGAAGCTGATTACAGCGGTCTGTGAGGCTGCACAAGGTCAGAAACCGGTGATCGTAGGTACAGGCAGTGAGTCTACTAAAGAAACCATGGAGCTGAATGAATATTCGGCTGAAGCCGGAGCGGCTGCGGCTTTAGTTCTAAGCCCCAATTACTACAAAAGAGCTATGAATGACTCCTTAATTAGAAATTTTTATCTTGAAGTAGCTGATAAGAGTCCAATCCCTGTTATCCTTTATAATATGCCCGGCAACTCGGGAATCAATCTTTCCTCCAAATTGGTCTCGGAGCTGGCTGCTCATCCCAACATTATTGGCGTTAAAGACTCAGGGGGAAATATTGTTCAAATCGCGGAGATTATTAATAATACCCGAAACCTGGATTTCACGGTCTTTGCCGGATCGGCGAGTTTCCTTTATCCCAGCCTGGCTCTCGGAGCCAAGGGAGGAACTTTGGCTTTAGCCAATATCCTGCCCAATGAATGTGCGGAAATGGTGGATTTGGTGGAAGCCGGTAAACATACCGAGGCCAAAGAACTCCAGCTGCGGCTTTTGGATATTAATTATGCGGTTACCGGACGCTGGGGCGTCAGCGGCTTAAAAGCTGCCCTGGACTTAGTCGGTCTTTATGGCGGCGAAGCTCGCAAGCCTTTACTGCCTTTAGGGGAGCAGGAGAAAAAAGAGCTGGCTGAGATTTTGGCAAAAGCGAAGAACCCGGCTTAACTAGGTTCATAATATTGATAAAATAGTTTATATAAGAAAAGAACAGAAATTCATAGCTTAATTGGCTTAACAATGTTAATAGAAGTTTAAAAGCTTAGTTGCCTGGTTTGTCTAAGTTTAAACGGCGGTTTCTCAGGTAGAGCATACTGTCGGTAAAGATCATACAAAAGTTAAGGATATAGAGATAAATAACATAGTCAAAATTATAAATTACCTTATGCAAAATCCCCGCCGTATAACCAATAAGAAGAACCACCAAGAAGAAGAAGCTTTTTCCTTGAACGGATTTTGAGGTGTAAGATTTATAAATTGAGAATGGCCAGGCGGCGCCAAAACATATTAGCATGGTAGCTTCAAAAATACTCAATATTTATTCCTCCCAACTGGTTTAAGTCTATGGATTATTATACATCACTTTTTAGCAGAGCGGTTCAGCGAATGACTCTTGAACCGCTGTTTTTATTTATTGACTTTAAACAATTAACTTTATACCTGGTGATAGTATCCTTGAATACAGTATTATATAGCCTTTCGTTTG
>JBMNGP010000003.1:0-387070 GCA_050949905.1 Desulfitobacteriia bacterium
CATGTGGAGTGCGTGGTATTGATTACAAAGCTGTAAGTGTTTATTTAAGCGGGTTTCCGAATTTACATCCAGTTTGCCTACTCGACCTAAAGGGCTAAAATACGTACATGGAAACATATCAACGGGGTATTTTGGGGTAAAATTTGAACTCAAAAATTGGTAGGGTTGAGTTGACAGATTAGATAACGGGCATTTTTGATAGGGGTTGAGGAGACAGGATGGATGTAAAGTATATAAATATTTTTTCTCTTGTCTAGCATGTTTTATATGTTTTTAAAGCTTCAAATTATCAATATAAAAATTTAGTATTGACATACTAAAATTAAACTGATACACTACTATTAGTGGAAGATTCTCACATCTTGATAGAAAGGAGGAAAAACGTGAATACAGCAATAGATTACTTTATTAATCTGTTTACCATTCGCGGTATAACCTCCAGAGAGCAAATCTTAAATGAAATACTGCGTGTTAAACTTACAGCAAATGCAATAAAATCTCAGAAAAAATCCAATCAGGATGAAGAGCAGCTTTTTGAATTAATGAAGCAGTCTACAGAAAATACAATACTGGGATACTTTCCGGGAGACAGGGATTTTTTCTCTACTGTTTATAAAGTTGCTCATAATGTAGATCTTATTGAGTTCACTCTTAAACTTTATCAAAATGACCGTTTTGGACAGATATTTTCTCCGGCTTATTTAACGAAATATATTTGTAGCATGGCAGAGGAAGTAAATGCTCGGACGATTCTTATTACCGAAGCAGAGAAAAGCCTTTCAGGTCTTAAAAACTTTGTGGATAAACATAAGTCAAGCAACATAACATTTACCACCTCAAATGCACTAATGTTTATGTTGCTTAAGCTAGGATTTGAAGAATACAAGAATGTCAGCATACTTAATCAATCTATATACCAGGAACTTCTTATTGAAACACGTTTTGACTTTATTTATTCCATGCCTGATTTTGGTGGAAAAATTGAATCTTTAAACAACAAATTCAAGTCTTCAAGACCAGATATTATAGCAACACAAAATTTACTTAGGCACTTATCGAAAAATGGTACACTCGTGACTGTGCTACCAGCAAAGATAACATTTTCAAGCGGTTCAGAAGCCAAGCTGCGCGAGCATATTATGACCAATTATCAATTGGAGGGCATTTACAGTCTTCCTGAAGGTACTTTCAGGCCATATACCAGTATAAAGACCTATATACTCAGAATAGGTGTTGTGAAAAAAGAAAGTGTGAACGTAGGTTATTTAGGTTATGATAACGGCCTATATATCGATAAAGTGAAAGTGGTGGGGAACAAAGACTTCTCCAATCATGAAGATTGGCGTATTGAACTCATACTTGAAGATGATGACGAGAATATCAAAAAGTATAAGTCATCAACACATGAAAGGGTTAAACTGCATGAAGTTGCTGAGGTCTTTAGGGGGAAATCAATCTTAAAAAAAGATGTGAAGCCTGGGAATATTAAGGTACTGAATATTTCAAACATTACCCATACCGGCATTGATTATTCCGATATGGACAGTATTGACGAAGAAGAGCGAAAAATCAAACGCTATGAACTAATGGACGGAGATATTGTCCTGTCTTGCAGGGGGACGGCAATTAAAACAGGTGTATTCCGTAAGCAAAAGAATATCGTTATAGCATCAGCTAATGTTATTGTTATAAGACCAAATCATAGAATTTTAAGTGATTATCTTAGGATATTCTTTGAAAGTCCAGTAGGAATAGCACTCATAAAAAGCTTTCAACGGGGGACAACCATTGTAAATATAAATCATATGGACATCGCTGAAATGGAAATACCGCTACTTAGTATGGAAGAGCAAAAAGAGTTAGTAACCCATTATGAAAAGGAAAGTTCACTGTATAGGGAGACTGTTAGTAGAGCGGAAGAGCGTTTCACCGCTGAAAAGCAAAAAATATATGAAAAATTATTATAAGAAAGCATTCCTGTAATGAATAATAACGGACTTTGAAAAACGAGACGCCATCCTATAGAATAACAATTGTGCTGACCACGGCAAGGAAGGCACAAAAATCATCAAGGAGGCGCCTCTATATGAAGAGTACACAAAATGAGAAGATAATGCAAATAAAAGATGAAACTTTGGTTGTTGGAATAGACATCGGGAAAGAGACACATTATGCCAGAGCTTTTGATGCAAGAGGGATTGAGCAGGCAAAGCTGCTGCGGTTCAGCAATGATGCTCACGGCTACAACAGTCTTGAGACATGGATGCAGGAGATTATGCAGCAGAAAGGGAAAACCGAGGCCATCGTGGGTTTTGAACCCACAGGGCACTACTGGTTCACACTGGGAGATCACCTCAAAGGGAAAGGGCATAAACTGGCCATCGTGAACCCATTTCATGTAAAATGCACAAAAGAACTGGATGATAACAGTCCGACCAAGAATGACCGAAAGGATCCGAAAACCATTGCCATGCTGGTCAAGGATGGCCGGTATCGGGAAGTGTACATACCCGAGGATTTGTACCAGGAACTGAGAGAGGCTGTATCGGAGCACGAGCGATTGCAGGATCAGCTGAATGCGATTAATAATCAGGTCATCCGGTGGTTGGATATCCGGTTTCCGGAATTCAGCAAAGTATTCAAGTCGTGGCATGGTATGGCAGCACTGTTGTTATTGAAGCACTACCCAACGCCGGCAAAGGTCATTGAAGCCGGCATTGAGGGAATAATGGGTATCTGGCGGCAGACACTCAAGAAACCCAGCCGGAAGCGAGCTGAAGCCATCATACGGGCAGGGAAAGAATCCATCGGGAGAACAGCGGGTTCTGTGGCAGCAGAGGCTTCGATCCATAATCTCCTTGTGCAGTATGAAATGCTGATGAAGCAGCTTCAGGAACAAGAGTTATTGATGCAGGAACTCCTGCTGCAAATACCGAATGCCGGCAAATTAATGGAAATTAAGGGTATAGGCCTGCTAACAGCAGCTGTGATTGTGAGTGAAATTGGAGATGTCCACAGGTTCCAGGATCCTCGTCAGATATTGAAAATGGCAGGATTAAATCTAAGAGAAAACAGCTCCGGCAAACACAAAGGACGAACCACTATAAGTAAACGGGGGCGAAGGCGGTTACGGGAAGGACTCTTCAATGCCATGATTCCAATGCTGGCTAACAACGAGGAATTCCGGCAGATACACCACCGAAACCTGACCCGTGAGAATAACCCGTTGAACAAAATGCAATCCATTATTGCCTTATGCGGCAAGCTTGTGAGAGTTATCTATGCCATCTTGAAAAAGGGTGTGGAGTATAATGCTGACAAGCTGGTAAAAGACATGAATCTGTCGATGAAAGCTGCATAAGCAGACAGAGACAAGGCTAAATCTAACATTGCAAGCGAATGACTGAGTTGCCGCATCAGACATGACAGCAATGGTATACAAAAAGTTATCTACAATCAGTTTTGTACATTGAAAAGTTGAGCCGGGGCAGTCAGGTTGAATTCTCTCCATTCGGGCATATGACCCAGTTAGAAAGCATGACTGACGTTCCATCTCCTGGACAGGCAGAACGAAGGAATTAGGGGCAATTTGACCCCGCAAGATATGAGAGGGTTGTCACCTGGAGTTGATGTGGAATCCCGATGGCCAGTAAATAAAACACGAGCGGTTTAATTTGTTGTGCCATTATCCACACATCGATCAGAAGAATCCTGGAATCCAAGAGAATGGCTTAATAAATCAATTTAAAAAACTGTGAAAATCAAAGGAAAACGAAGATATCGAGACTTTATTAAGAGAGGAGAGAAAAATTTTAATGGCAATGACACGAGAAGAAGAAAGAGCTTTAATGAAAGCATTACCCAAAGCTATCTTTAAAGTGTTACAGGAAACAAGAAACAGCGAAGATCACGTCTATTCATTTTCCAGACTAACTACTGCCGATTGTCTTAAGAGATTTTATCTTAAGTATGTACTTAAGCAGGAGGAACCATCAGGTCCTCCGGCTATACAAGGAAAAATCGTCCATGAAACAGTTGCAGGGTTAATAGATCCTGAAAGATTGAAAGATGTGGTAGTCCCTGGTTCTTTTGAAATGTATGCAGAAACAGCTAAAGTAGGGGTGGATTTAGACGAGGCAGTAAATTTAATTTTAGCTGCTAAGGCATGCCCGGGGATTGGGAAAGTAGAAACCTATCATCGGGTAAACTTAGATCCTTCTGACCCATTTTCACCGTTACTTCAAGTTTATATAGACTTGGATCTGTCTGAAACAAAGAAAAACAATACCGGTAAAGTCCTTGATTGGAAAACTCACCATGTTGACTTTGAACCAACCGACAACCATCAGTTAGGTTTATATTCCTGGGTATTATCTCAAAAATACGGTTACCAGGAAGTAGATGGAGTCTTGCGGTTCCTTCGCTATAAAGGGAAAAAGTGTTCAAAGAGACATACTTACACAGCTGAGGAGATGGAAGGGGCTCGTAAGTGGGCTTATACCTTAGCCTGTGATTTAGAATGTCGGTTAGGTCAACTTGAGTTTGGCGGTGATCCGGAAGTTTTATTTCCTGCTAATCCCGAATCCGGACAATGTAAGTATTGTAGCTTTGTTTGCGAATGCCAAAAGCAATCAGAAAGTAAAAAAAGCTCCTTTACTGCCAGTGTCAAGGATTTGGAGAAGGGTGAGTTAAAGATTAATTTACCCGAAGAAGCAGCTGACATAGCCGCAGAAGTTTTAAGGTTAAAGGCAGCCCATGATAAGTTGCAGAATGCTTTAAAGGATTACTGCAAAAGGACGGGTGATGTAGTAGAAGTTGCCGACCAGCAATATGGCTCATCAACTTCAATCTCTTGGTCCTTTAACGCTGAACAGAAAAAAGAAATTGCAAAGGCCATAGCTGAGGAAGGTATTAATCCATGGGAAATATTTGCTCTTGGTTCAACTCAGTTAAAAAATAAACAAATAGACGCTTTAGGTTGGGATGAAACCACTTATAAGAAGTTCGGTGGCAAGCAAAAAATCACTGAAACATATAAATGGACAAAAGCCCAATCAGAAGGTAAGGAGGAAGCTAAAAATGTCAAAGTTTCTTGAAAGCATGACGACGACTTTAAAAATTCACAAAACTAAGTTCTGAATATATGGACACCAAAAACAAATAAGGAGGTGAAACCCGTAAGGGGGCAAGAGCAATCTTCCCCCTTTTGGGGGAAACTGGCCTTCTTATGGTCTATATGGCAAGGATAAAATTAATAACTAAGGAATTAGAAAAGAAGCTGCCCAACATCGGTAAATCTACTCCAAAAGGAGATCCGATTTGCTTAATTAAACTATTTAACCCTTGTGGAGCAGGTACCTGGTGGATAGCAGAAAAGGAAAAAGACGGTGATCTTCTATATGGCATCGCTGAAATTTTTGAACGAGAAATTGGTTATTTTTCTCTTTCTGAGATAGAAGCACTACAGTGCCCGGGAGCAATCTTAATTAACGGATATAAGAAAAGGTTTTCGCTTCCAGTGGAACGGGATTTGTATTTCGATCCAACACCCATGTCCGAGATCATGAAGGATGGTGGGTACTAATGGCAAGGATCGCAAGTCAATCTCAAGGTGGTTTTTATGCCACTCCTCCGGAGGAAATTGCCTTTATCTGCAACCGGCTAAACTGCAAACAAGGTACTACTACAATAAACATGCTGGACCCCTGCTGTGGAAAGGGAGAAGCACTAAAACAAATGGGTGACCATTTGATAACTTTAGGTGCTAATCCATTAATGTACGGTGTCGAGCTGGAAGAAAACCGAGCAGAAGCAGCCAAGCAGCTTCTTAATAAAGTTGTTAAGGGTGGTTATGAAACACTCCGGGCAAGCAATGAAGTCTTTTCTTTTATGTGGCTGAATCCACCTTATGACCAGGCCCGAAATGGTAGTCGGATGGAGTTAAACTTTTTAAGAGACCTAACTGCACCGAGTAAATACCTTCAGCCGGGCGGTTTATTGGGGTTTTGTATTCCCCAATATATTCTTACGGATTGTGCCCAATTATTAGCCCATCGCTTTGAAAATATAGGCGTTTATCGGTTTACCGATAAAAATTTCCCTATATTCAAGCAAATAGTGGTTTTTGGTTACAGGATGAAAGGAAGAGGAGATCCGGAGAAGGTAAAAGTCATAAAAGAATGGCTAACTATATTGGCAGAATGTAGTCCGGAATCTTTACCTACATTAGATAATGAAGATGGAATTAACTTTAATATTCCAGAATCAGCAGGAGAGGTAAAGCAATTTCGCGGGTACATTCTGGACCCGGTAGAGGTTGCTATGGATGTTGATGCTGCTCCAACTTGGAGGGATTTTGAGAACTTACGTTTACCCGCAAACTTACGGAATGAAGCAAAACTCAAAAGCCCTATTCTTCCGTTAAAACCTGCTCACATGGCAACAGCTATTGCCGCAGGTGCAGTAGGTGGAAACATGACGGCTCATATTTTAGTTGGACTTACAAGCAAAAAGACTGATACTTCTGTTAAATATGAAGAAACCGAAAATAGCACCTCTGAGAAAATAATATTCACCGAAAGGCATGTAACAAAAATTCGAGTTTACAGTCAACATAAAGGGGCAGAGGGGGTGTCCACTCTTGAATAACAGCCTATCTGCTTTAGAAAAAGAAGTTTGGGCTACATTAGTTAGTAGTAGGCTTAAAACCGGCAAAATCAGCCGCAGTACGCAAATGCGAATGCTAAAAAAACTGGCGGTGGTTTCTCCGGAAAGGGCAAATACTCTAACTGAATTGGCCAAGCAAAGAATGTATTACTAAGAAAGAAGGGAATTGTATGGCAATAACTAGGTGTAAATGTAACGTATGCGGTAAAGAATGGACCGGCGATTATAATGATTTGCAGTTGATAACCTGCACATGCGGAGCTGATAATTCTGTAGACGGGACTTCCGGAAGGGAATTAAACGGTGGTGTCAAGGTTGTCGACGAAACATTTGTAATCACTCATAAAAAAATTAATTAGCTTAGTAAGCTAATTAATTCATGAAGGGAGGTCCCTTCCACAGTTAAGAAAAATGTGGAGGGCCTCAGCCCTCCATAAATACTTAACGGAGGGTGAAAAATGGAATTAAGAGTTATAAATAATCAAAGGCAGTTTAGCACATTCCTGCACTTTGTGGTAATAGACAAAACAGATAGTCTAATCTGTGCCAGCATTGGCGGTATTGAAAGCTCGGTTACAGCTGTTACAGCAGCTATTATTGAGCACCGACAATGCCAGCTAGATTTAGATAATAATCGTTTCTATCAAATAAGATCTGATGGAGAATACAAACGGCTGATTAAAATGTCAGGGCAAACGGCTCATGGTCTTGTGATACACAAGGCCGCAGTATATGAAGAAAATTGCCCGAGTCCAATTATATTTGCTGAAGATGGTAATATTGAACAGGCGGTAGGGTATTTTCTCTCAAAAAGGTTTGCTCTTCCAAAGGAATGGATCGGAGAATACTATAGTTTTCTACCAAAAGATGAGGTAGAGGAATTAGAAGTACATACCAATCCGTTAGTTGGAAAATACGCTAATTTGAGAGCCGTTCGTTTATCAGATCGGATTACAGAAGAAACAATTCTTAATGAAATTGACACAAAATTAAAAAATGGTCGATTGACCATTCCAAAAATATTAGGCACTCCCAATGGTAAATTTAATCCGAGTTGGACCACTAAAGAATATCTAACTGAAAATGCTATTGCTTTGGCAGGTCAGTTAGATGTAATGCAGCCAAGGTTTGATCCTAAAAATTCTTATCATAAATTAGATAAGAATTTAGGATTAATGAACCGGCTACCCCTTCCTGTCCAAGCCATGGTAATCCAAGGTACAGTTAATGCCATGACTGCCAAGAAAAACCCCGAAACCTCCATTTTTTGCGGAGGGGATATGGGCACAGGCAAAAGCATATCTGCCCTTGGAGTGACTCATTTATTACATCAGAAAGCCATTCAAAATGGAAGAAAGGGTTACAAGGTGCTTTTGGTAGCCCCAGGGCTTACAATACCCAAATGGATTAATGCCGAAATTAAAAAAACCTTACCCTGGGCAAAAATTCGGGTTATTTCCAACCAGAATAATGCCTTAAAACTACTAAAACAATCCAAGGATGGCTATGAACCAGACGGCCTGGAGTTCGTAATAGTTGGAACCGACCGGGCAAAACTAGGTCCTGAGCCTTGGTGCTCTGCTATTTGGAAAAGGGTAAAAGGAGAAAAGTTCTACGCTTGGCATTGTCCAAATTGCGGAGAAGCCTTGCTCGATCCTGATCCGGATACAGACGAATCTGGCGATTGTTTAGCAGGGTGGAATGTATTAGCTTATGGTAGCCCACCGGATGGTGCTGACTTAACAGGCGAAAAAAATACCAACGGGGTACCGGTTAATCATCCTTTAAAATGGAAAAACCATTCCCGTTTAAAAAAATGTTCACATTGCGAAAACGATATAAAAACAAAGGGGAAAAGTAAATTGTGGCGTCCCGGTCTAAAATCCCGGGATGAAGCAAGGAATAGACCTCGTTGGTTTATATCTCGCATAATTAAAAAAATGGGTCCGTGGTTTGACCTAATGATTCAGGATGAAGTTCATCAATGTAAAGCTCAAGATTCGGGCCGTGGCGATGCCTTTGGTCAGATGATTAAAGCAGCAAAAAAAGTGCTAATGCTTACGGGAACCCTCGTAAACGGAAAATCTACCAGCATTAAAGAGATAATCTGGCGAACTGATCCGAAAGCACTTTTAGATAACGGTTTCGATCACAGAACTGGCATGGTCCAATGGGCGGGGCGTTATGGAGTGCTAAAAAAAGTCACCACGGTATCAGAAACCGATACTGGGGTAACAGTGAGGAAAAAGAAAACAGAATTACAGCCAACCGAGGAACCTGGTATATCACCTTCTATGACAACAGAGTTTTTGCTTCATAAAACAGCATTCATGGAGTTGGGGGATTTAGGATTGCCCTTAATCGAGAAAAAAGAAATACCTGTCTTTCTCGATATGGATAAAGAACATGCGCAGGAATATAAATCCTTTCACGAAACACTCCATGAAAAATGTAAAAAAATAGCCCAACTAGGAGGTAAGGGTGCCTGGAGTAAATTCCTTCCCGCCGTTTTAAATTACGCTGATAGGCCGGATTTAGGCTCTGTAGTTGAATTTAAAAACGGAGATGTTATTGCAGCCCCGGAATTTGATAAAAGCTACTATACATCAAAAGAACGGTGGCTGATAGAAACAGTAAAGAAGGAACTTGCCGAAAACCGTGGTGTGGTTATTTATAATAAGTACACAGATGGATATGGAGTTAATGAACGTATCCAAATGGTACTAAAGAACCACGGTATAGATTCAGACATCTTAAGTTCTAATACCAGCCCTGAAAAACGAGTTGAATGGTTGGCAGAAAAAGCAAATGCAGGCAGAAAAGTCCTGATCTGTAACATGAGGTTAGTGGAAGTTGGGCTCGACCTTCTCCCGTGGCCAACACTAATATTTTATCAGCTTGACTATGATATAAACATTGTCAGGCAATCGGGGGCAAGATCGTGGAGAATCGGACAGCATAGAGAATGCAGGATTTACTATCCGATACTTAACGAAACGCAACAAGTCGCTCAGTTCCAAAACCTTATGACTAAACGGGCACATGCCCTTATTGTTGAGGGTAGGCTTGATCGGCCTGAATTAGCCCAGTTTGGGCGAGATGCTCATAATTCCATGGCTAGTGATTTAGCCGGGTGTTTAGCTGATGCAAACCTAGCTAACCAATGGCAGGAATTAGCGGCTAGAGATTTGGATAAAGATCTAAAAGTAGTAAGTGAAGCTGATTTTAAACATGAAGTGGCTGAAGCCATGAAAAAATTACAATCCGAGACAATGAGTTTATGTGGAGTTACGGAAACTGAGAGAGAATCGTTCCTCCAATCAATGCAAAAGGTTCCAGTTGCAAATACCGAACCTAAACTAGTTAAAACAGTTGCTGAAAACAATCTAATTCAAATTGACCTTTTCTCAATTGAATCAGAGGATGATAGATCATCTGATGATGTAGATTTTACTATACCTTTGAAAGTTGTGGAAAGTAAGCAATCAGGATATAGAGGGAAATATGCACCTGTTATAGGCCAGATAGGGTTTGCTTGGTAAAAATTATTTTAAATAAAAACTAAAAGGAGGTGCCTGTTAGGGGAGTGATTCTACTCCCCTAACAGGGGAGTAAGTATTCCCCTTAGGGGGTAATACTCCTTCTAACAGAAAAAATATGAATAATGCCCAACAAGCTCTATTATGGGGCGATGATAACAACTATATAAATAAAAGCAGAGAAAACTACCCATATATATGTCGGGAAGCAGCGGTAAAGTATGGCACTGACAATCTTGCCTTAGATCAGTTAATTGGTTTACTTGTTGAGTGTCCGAAAGAAACTGCGGAAAGACTGGCGGAAATAGGTATTAGAGGCTTAATTAATGCTTCTGAAAAAGATCTTCTCGCTTATAAAGGCATTGGTCCTAAAGGACTCTTAAGAATAAAGGGAGTATTCTCTTTATATAAAAAGATTCTGGATGAAGCTCGTTTAGAACATCCTAGAATACACAGCCCAAAGGATGTAGCTAATCTTCTCATGCCTGAAATGAGATATTTGGACCGTGAGCATTTAAAAGTAATCCTGCTTACCAACAAAAATCATGTTATTAAGGTGGTTACTGTTTCCATTGGGGGATTAGACCATGCTCCCGGCCATGCCAGGGAGATATTTAAGGAAGCAATCAAAGAAGGAGCCGCAGCCATCCTTTTGGTACATAATCACCCTAGTGGAGATGTTACTCCAAGTCAGCAGGATAAAGACTTTACAAAAAAATTGATAGAAGCCAGTAAAATTATTAACATAAACATTTTCGATCATATTATTATCGGGGATGGAAGAATAAGCAGTTTTAAAGAAATGGATCTAATGTAATTTTAAAAACAAAATAAAGGGAGGTGCCCACCGGGGCAGAGAGGATAAATCTCTGTTCCGGTATGGGGCAGATCCTCTTGTTGCCGGTGACAATAATGTCAATTAATATTCAATCAGAAAATAAGCTACGCAAGGGAGCCGGCAGAACAACTTTTACTAAAAGCTATCACTACGAAAACAGCGAACCATGGGAATTGTGGGGATTTTACAAATTAGATTCTCTTTTTGAGAAAGTAACACCATCCTTCATGTTTTTCGCTGTTTGTTATCTACTTGGTCAAATAATAAGAATGTTGCTAGCGTGGTAGTTGATAGTATTAATATTATCGGAAAACGCCGTAATACCCCTAGCTTCAGCTATGGGGATATAAGGCGAATCTTTTTTTGTGAAGCAAGAGAACAAATGATTGTATTAGACAGTATGCCGTAGTATAATATATGTATGGATATAAAATCTAATAACAACATTGTGTACTCATGTAAATACCATGTAGTCTGGTGTCCGAAATACCGGAGGAAAGTTCTGGCTGGCGAGGTAGAACAGCGGTTAAAGGAGCTGTTGCTAGAAATTTGTGATTTACGTCAATCAGAAATCCTAGAGCTGGAAATCATGCCAGACCATGTGCATCTGCTTGTGGAGGTTGATCCCCAGTTCGGCATACATAAGCTAATTAAAGAGATTAAAGGCAGAACTTCACGGATACTCAGGCAAGAATTTAAGCATCTGACAACTAAACTGCCTACCCTTTGGACAAACAGTTATTTTGTGGCTACAGTGGGCGGCGCCCCTCTTTCTGCAATCAAACAGTATATAGAGAACCAGAAAAGATCACAAAGGGAGTAGTTGTATTAATGAGAACCTATTGCATTAAGCTTTACCGGTCAAAACGAAACAAAAAACTCCATAGGGCAATAAACATAGGTGGCAGCATCTACAATCATTGTATTGCTCTGCATAAGAGATACTATCGCCTGTACGGCAAATCCCTTGGTGCCAATAGGCTAAAGGTGCATATCACTAAACTAAAGAAAACTCCCAGGTTTAAGTTTTGGAACCAACTTGGCTCCCAAGCAATACAGGATATAGTAGAACGTATTGATAAAGGCTATAAATTGTTCTTTAGGCTCTTAATTCCAAAGATCTTCGAAAAGTGGAAAGAAATGTTGGAAGACTTATAAAGATAGAATGAAACAAGACTGCCGGGGCGACAGCCCTTGTTCATGGTAAAACCGGTATCAGTTCATTAGTTTGTAGTAGCTTCTGCCAGCCCGGGGATGATAATAAGTTCCTTGGTTTTCAGCCCAAGCGTAATGACACTTTTCCCGAGTTTGGTCAGATAATACTTCCGCGTACCCGCCACCTTCTTCACTATGCCGTGAATACGTAGACGTTTTAAGATGCGGGAAATGGAAGCCGGACTGAGTTCGGGAAGTAGCCTTCGAATTGATTTGTTTTGAAATCCGTTGATGTTAAACTCACCACGCGAGAGTACCCGAAACAAAGTCTGGTCTTCTTGGCTGAAGAAGTTGAAACCTTTAAACCTGCGGCCGTTCTCCTTCTTCGACTCCGAGAGGTCTTCCAGTTTCTTGGCACCGTTACTTGGATCATCCCATGAAGAAACCAGCTCTAGATAACGACGGTTCGAAGACAGAAGGAGCTTGGCAAGCGGAAATAGGCTGTAAATGTTCTTCTTCATCGGCGCGACTCTCTGAGTGACCGTGCCATCACGATGCTGCACGTCACGGGAAATCTTGAACTGCGATACATCGTTCGCCGTGGTCTCAATACGCAATACAGAGCCGAACTTATCGTACATTTTGATGCTGACTGCACCCATATGGTGCTTGATTCTCGTTCCGAGAATTCGTTGGTTAAATTGATTGCCCATTTCACCCTCATACTTCCAGTGGAGTTTTGCTCCTAGAAAGGTGGCGATATTGTCAGGTTTAACGGAGTGGATGGCTGTATGCACAATGGTGTCATAGACGAACTTTAAATCATCTGGATGTTCAAACGCGATATCAGTGGCATATTCAACCTGCATGATACTCCAGCGGTACATAAGCCCGAGTTTCTTGGCAGCGGGGCAGTAGCGATTCGCTAAAATGTCCAAGACCTGATGAAGATCCTCTACCCGGATATGATCGGACAAATGCTGTGCCTTCTCCCAATCATCGATGCTGACAAAGGCGTTATCACGCATTTCATAAGCGATGCCTTGTTTCTCAAGCCGGGACGCAAGCCAATTGTGCCCATTCATGTAAAACTGCAGACGAAAAGGTGACCAAGTTGGAACACGAAGATAACACAATCCAAAGTCGGGATCAATGAAGTAGAAGTAGTAATGCAGACACTTACCCGAATCATTCTTCACAAACGTCTTTCCTGTAGTCTTATCATGCCAAGGCTTATAGGCGTTACAACTCTCCATTGCAGAGAAGATGTGTATCAATCCGGGGTGATCCCCGCGGGTCTTGATGATTTCTTGGATTCGATTATCTTTGCGAAACTCGCCAACCTTGCGGATAAATTCAATATCTAATTTGTTATCCTTGGCAATTTGCTCTGCATGGGTTCGGATCTCATCACGCAGATCATTGGCCCAAGAAGGATAATCAAATATCTTGATGTTCTTGCTATATAGATACGAGGTCATCCCACCGGCATAGCATAATTCAGGAATGTTGCCATGAATCAAAATTCGGTCGTAACAAGAAAGTACGCCTTTGATTTGATCTTTATATCGCTCGGTTAGTAACATCATTTCTTTTCCCCCATGTCGAATAACGTATTTGCTTAATTATTTCGACATGGGTTTATAAAAATCCTATTGGTTCCGGCTCGTCCGGGTTAGGGTTTGGTGGTAAAACCCAATGAAACCTTCCCTGCCGCACTAACATGGGGGCGTGGTGGTGAGGGAAGGGGGTGGCAAAGATGAAATTCATTCAGCTTTTAACAGCGATAATTTCGTTGTTTTCAAGCATATTGGGATTGATGAAACTCTGTAACGAGCTTTTCTTGATGTTAAATAATTATTCTTTAAAAACAGAACGGGTTCAGAAAAATAGGTGCAAAAATAATTTTCAATGCAAAAGTTATTTGCATTGAAAATTACTGGTTTATATACCTATCTTTAAGTGAAAATAAGTTTTGCATTTAAAGCAAATTTAATAAAAATATGTATTCCGGATAAGTTATTGAATTTCTAACGTTTGTTGGGGTATGTGTTAGGAAATAAAAATGGCATAGTACTTGCAAGTAGGTAATATTAAGATATTTTAATGGCGAAATTGACATAAGTTAACGTCCGCTTCTTTAACGGCCAAATTATCTGACAAGTATAGCTGTTCCATAAGAGAGGTGATAAATGAAGACTGTAACTTATTAAGAAGTGAAGCTTATTGGATTAAAAGAATGCTAAATGAAGAGGTGAATTGATATGACAAAGATTGGGGATTTGAAAGGGTTTGCTTACCCTTCGCCGCAGGGGATTGCAACAGTTGTGGGGGATCTTCCCTGGCATTTTGGGACTGAACATTTAGGAATACTTTATAAAACAGATCCCGATGTGGTTGCGTCTTATCTTCCGGAACCACTTGAGCCTGGCGAGAACCCGGATGTGGTATTTATTGAATTTGGAAAGTGGTTTTCTCTGTGGGATAGTCAATTAGACATGCAGTTTGTTAATCCCGAACGTACCTGGTATCAAGAGACTGTTATTTGGGTTAGCTCCTCATTCAAAGGTGAACAGGGAAAAACATGTATCCAAACATGGGTGGATAATGACTTCAGTTTAGCTAGAGGAATGTTTATGGGATTCAATAAAAAGTTTGGGCAAACATATAAAACTGATCCCAGGCCAGTTAATCCAAAAATGGAGCCGTTGGGAATTGGGTCAAAAATGAAAGGGTGGACCTGTGCCCATGGGGAGCGTCTCATGGAGGGAACTCTAGAAATAACCAAGAAAATACCTTATGCAGAGTTGCCAAATCCAATTCTATTACCATTATTCAATATTAGATATTTTCCCAGTATTGTAAGAAATGCCCCACCTTCCGTTTGTGAACTAGTTAAGATACATGCGGAGGATTTTCGTCACGGAGAAGATGTTTGGGCAGGTAATGGTACTATAAAACTTTTTCCGTCTGAACTTGAAGAATTTACCCGTCTGGTTCCTAAGGAAGTTATTGGAGCCTTCTATTATACTAATGGTTGCACTATTACAGGTGGGGAGGTTCTGCATAATTGGCTATCAGATAAGCCCTAAATGAGTTGAGTAAACCCACTTAGAAAAAATATAGGTAGTGTAAAAAGTTTTATGAAAGAATGAAGTTTTGATGTTAGAAATGGGGGTATTTACCAAATATGCACATTGGAAACCAAATAAGCAATAAGAAAGACCATGGGAATATAATACCTGTGGATTTGATGGATAACCCGCCCGGGGCATGGATAACATGTGGATAAAACGTTGGCAACGAAAAGCGCGTTGCCAACACTTTATCACACAAGTTACCCACACCCCTAAAATCAGCGGGTTACCCACAAGCTCCACAGGTTCGGCGGCGACTGTTTTGATATGCTATGCTACAAAAATAACCGGATGAATTTCGTTCCTTAAGCAGATTGTTGGGCTTTGATGAATTCTTGGGACATTTTAATGAGTGTAACCCACCTGGCAGGCATATTAGGCCGGTCTTTGAGCTCTTCTAAGACCACTGGCACCCTGCCTTCTAGAGAGGAATGAGGCCTTAGGAAGTTGAAGTAGGCAACAAACAGTGTAAGGAAGGATACTGAACCTTCATAGTTGTTAAAGCCGTTGGTGGGTCTGTAGTTTCTCCTGAAAGTACGGTTTAGCCTTTCGATGATCTGCTTTAAAGGCCTGTATTCTTCGGAGATAGGGTCATCGTTGCTAAGACCGATTACCTGCTTTATGTCAAAGTGGATGCCATACTGGGCGAAATAGTGTTGAGCAAGCATGTAAATAGGGTTCCCGTCAAAGATCAGGGTAAGATCCTCAGGAAGCTTATCGAACTTGGACAATGCTTCGTCAAGAGCATAAATTGCAGCTTTAACATCACGGTTGGCAGAGACGGGGTATGACAGGATAATCTTCTTTACTGCATCGAATATAAAGAATACGTAATGCCATTTACCCAGAACCTTTATGTACGTCTCATCCCCGCAGATGGAACCTGAGAGATCATACTTGTAGTTGTCAATGAAGGGTTTAATGTTTGTGGCAACAGCATCGGCATAATTTGATACCGACTGATGAGAAACACTTACACCATGTACTTCACGCATGAGTGCAGCTGTCATCCGGGTAGAAAGACCAAAATTGACATGGTATGTAAGTATCAGCCCCAGGACATGAGGAGAGACATAAAGCCTTGATATATCTACATTCGGAGGCTGGGAAGGCTTTCTTACCAAAGGTTCAAAGTCAATATCAAACTCCCTGTAGATATAATGGAGCTTGAAATCATGCGGAGAAGACTTGTAGCGTTGCCTGTCGTCCTCAGACATGGAATTAAGCCTGTCAAGGTAGTATGGGCATTTGGGGTTGATGCATTTATGTACGTTAAAGTCCTTACGCTCCTTTTTTAATTCCAGTGTCCTTCCACAGTGGGGGCAGAGGAAGATGAGATTTTTTAGGTAGTGGTTTTTCTTGTTGAAAGTGCACTTACAAACCTTGCACAGGTACTGACCTTTACCGCCGGTATTATCGTAAAGGTAATCATGGGGAGCTCCGCACCTGGGGCATACCATAGACTCGGGTACGGGAGAAGCCTTTCTCCTTTTAATAGGAGTTATAGGCTTACCGGTTTTCTTGAGATGATTTGAAATAAGCTGCTTATAATCAAGCTTCTCAAGTGTCTTAATAATCGGCATGGTGTCCACCGCAAGCTTGCGGTAAGGCTTCTTTACCGGCTCATCGTAGTACTTACGGATGGATCCTTTACTAAAGAGTGCACACATGAGGTAAAAAATAATTTTAGCTTGTATTTGAATGTATAGTAGTAAAACTGTTATAATGTTGTTCAAAGGTACTTATCTCCTTTCTTTTGGGGTTGTATTGGCAACAACATTATACCACAAGAAAGGTAAGTACCTTTTCACATCTATACATTCTGAATTTCCAGTATAACAGGGGGTAAAACCTCAATTGAATAAAAGTCAATAAAATCAAGGGTTAGAAGTCAAAAGACTATTAAAACTTTTGACACTACCAAAATATACGAGGAGGAAGATTCATGGAACGATTTTTAAATGGGAAGAAAATAAATACCTGGGTATTTTGGCCTCCGTTTCTTCTTTTCTTTGCTGCCGCTATATTTAGTCTCACTGCTTATGATACATTTACCACAACTGTGACTAACGCTTTTTATTGGACTACTGATTACTTTGGGTGGTTGTTTGCCCTCTCAGCTTTTGCCTTTTTAGTTATATGTGCAATAATTGGAATTTCTCCAGCTGGAAAAATAAAGTTTGGTGGCGCTGATGCCAAACCAGAATTTACTACATTTAATTGGTTCGCCATTTCATTATGTGCAGGAATTGGAACAGGAATTGTGTTTTGGGGAGCAGCAGAGCCTATCTTGCATTTGGCAACTCCCCCGGCATCTTTAGGCATTGAGGCTTTTTCTTCTGAAGCGGCGATGTTCTCTATTTCCACAGTTTTTCTCCATTGGACGTTTACCCCATACGCCATATATATTCTTTGTGCAATCCCCATTGCGTTAGCTTACTACAATTATAAGCAACCATTTATGGTCAGCTCCGGACTCTATTTTCTTATTGGGGATAGGTGCCAAGGTGGGGCGGGAAAAATCGTAGATGCACTATGTTTGTATGCATTAGCAGGAGGAATGGCCACTTCCCTTGGTGGTGGATTACTGCAAATCGGCAGTGGTATGAACTTTATTTTTGGAGTGCCTATCAGCAGTCTTCTGTGGGCCGCTATTGCCGTCTTTATTATTGCCAGTTACACGGCTTCCAGTTATTCCGGTCTAAATAAAGGGATTCGAATTCTGAGTGACCAAAATACTAAAATATTTATATTTGTTATGTTATTTGTCTTTGTTTTCGGCCCAACCAAATTTATTCTCAATTTTGGTGTGCAAGGTTTTGGGGAATTTATGAGCAATTTTGTCAATCAATCTTTATTTTTAAGTCCTGTTGACGGTGACCAATGGCCAAGGTGGTGGAGTTTATATTATTGGGCAAACTGGATGGCCTTTGGACCTATTGTAGGATTGTTTCTGGTCCGGCTTGCTAAAGGTAGAAATATTCGTCAATTTATAGCGGTTAATCTTGTGGCGCCGGCTGTTTTTGGAATGATTTGGTTTTCTATTTTTGGGGGTGCTGCCGTCCATGCCCAGTTAAATGGTATTGCTGACTTATCAAAAAACATGACGGAAAATGGAGTAGAAAATGCTATATTCGGATTCTTTCAAATGTTTCCTGCTGGGACATTGTTCTCAGGAATTTTCCTCTTTACAGTGGCACTGTCTTTTATTACTTTAGCAGACTCAATGACATCAACTATCGCATCAATGAGTACTATTGGGTTAACTGAAGAAGACAATGAAGCACCTGTGCTATTGAAAATTGTTTGGGGTATTGTGATCGGAATAATTTCCTGGGTTATGATTAGTTACGCTGGAGTTGATGGCTTTAAGATGATCTCCAACCTGGCCGGATTCCCCATTATGTTTCTGATGATTGTGATGGCAATATCAATTGTCAAGGGATTGTGGTGGCCTGGTTCTAATTTTTGGTTTGAGAAAAAAAATGAAATTAAAAAATCCATCGCTTCAGAAGAAAAGATATAAGGATTTTTAATAGGTTATCCAAAGATAAGAACAGTTAATTAATTGGGCCGCCTTTTGAAGGATGGGAAATATGGGTGTATTTGTTTTAGAATTTTGCATAAGTGAGAAAGGAGAAGTAATTATTCATGATATTTTCTAACGCGATGGATGCAGTTAAGCCCTCTGATATCCGGGAAATACTTAAGCTAACTGAAAATCCAGAGATTATTTCTTTTGCAGGAGGGGTCCCTGATCCTTCATTATTTCCATTGGATGAAATCAAAAAGGTTACAGAAAAAGTCTTTGCTGAGGATGGAAGAAGATCCCTCCAATATAATTCTACCGAAGGATATCTCCCTCTGAGAAACAAGATTACTCTGTTGATGAAGGCTCGTGGTTTTCAAGTCAGTGCAAATAATGTGCTAATCACTAGCGGGTCACAGCAGGGAATTGATTTTTCCGGCAAAATATTTCTAAACAAAGGGGACGCTGTTGTTTGCGAAAGTCCCACCTATTCAGGGGCGGTCAATGCTTTTGTTTCATATCAGCCGGAGTTTATCGAAATTACAACTGATGATCAGGGAATGAATATGGAAGAATTAGAGAAGGCCCTACAAAACAAGAAAAACATTAGAATGATTTATGTAGTACCGGATTTTCAAAATCCTACCGGGAGAACATGGTCAATTGAGAGGCGAAAAAAATTGGTAGAGCTTGCTAACCAGTATGATATTCCCATCATAGAAGATGATCCTTATGCCGTTTTAAGATTCCAGGGAGAAATACCACCGGCAATAAAATCTTTTGACAACCAAGGTAAAGTAATATATCTTGGTACATTTTCTAAAACCCTTTGTCCAGGACTAAGAATTGGATGGGTTGCAGCTGAGGGGCAGGCTTTTCGGAAATATGTGTTAGTAAAGCAGGCGGCGGATATTCACAGTAACTCGGTTGCCCAAAGGGAAATTGATGGGTTTCTTGAACAATACAGTCTAGATGAACATATTGCTAAAATTAGGTCTGTTTACAAAAGACGCAGAGACGTGATGAGTTCTTCGATTAAGAAATATTTCCCGGAAAATTGTATCTTTACTTTCCCTGATGGGGGAATGTTTATTTGGGCAGAGCTGCCCGCTACGGTTAATACCAGAGAGCTTTTGGTAGAAGCTTTAAAAGTAAAGGTGGCTTTTATTCCCGGGGGAGGGTTCTTCCCTAATGGCGGAAGAGAAAACTGCTTGAGATTAAACTTTTCCAATATGCCGGAAGAAAAAATCGAGGAAGGGATCAAAAGGCTGGGGATAGTTTTAAGAGGTATTTTGAGCGTTTCCTAAAAGACTCCGTAGGTTACCGTCTGAAGTTTTTATTACGGTTAGTTCATGATTAAATATGCAGAAGAAACGAGGGGTTTTGGAGTGAGAGTCAATATGCAGTTCCAAACCAGTATGGGAATAAACACAATTAGCCCTGATCAGGTTGAAGAGATACATCTGGCAACATTGGAAGTATTGGACCGGGTAGGAGTTAATATCTTTAAAAAGGAAGCGCTGACTCTTCTCAAGGAAAGGGGAGCTTATGTTGATAACAACCGGGTACGTATTCCTGCCTGGATGGTTCAAGAGGCCTTAGCTTCGGCTCCTTCCAGAGTAGCGATTTCTAATAGAGCTGGAGATCGGGCAATGTTTTTGGAAAAGGGGCGCATCCATTATGGAACCGGTTCAGCAACCCAATATATCGCTGATATCTTCAACGGTCAACTCCGGGCAACAGTAAAACAGGATGTGGCAAATGCGGCAAAGATTGCCGACGGGCTAAAGAACGTTGACTTCGTGATGGCAATGTCTGTTGCTTCAGATGTAGCTTTACACAATGCTTTTGTTCATGAATTTGAGGCAATGGTTTTAAATACGATTAAACCTATTCTCTTTTGTGCCAATGATTTGCACGATCTGGGTTGTATCACCAAAATAGCGGAAATTGTTGCCGGGGGTGAAGATGCCCTGGCAGAGAATCCTTTTATAGTTTTATATGCCGAGCCATCCTCACCCTTGCAGCTCTCTCGGGAGACTATAGAAAAAATGTTTTACTGCGCGGAAAAAAGGGTGCCTGTGATTTGTGGGCCGGCGGTAATGATGGGGGCTACCGGTCCGGTGAGCGCAGCAGGGTCTCTGGTGATTGCTAATTGTGAAATCTTAGCCGGGTTGGTGATGCATCAATTAAAAAGTAAAGGGGCCCCATTTATCTATGGCGGAGGGGTTCCTCCGATGGATATGAAGACTTTTATGTGTTCATATGCAGCTCCGGAAGAGCATTTAAACAGTGCTGCCATGGTTAACATGGCTCAATATTATAAATTGCCGGTGTTTACTACCTCTGGGTGTTCTGATTCTCCTGTTTTTGACCAACAAGCGGGAATGGAAGCAGGATTTAATTTATTAGTTCACGGTCTAGCTGGTAGCAATCTGATTCATGACTTGGGCTATATGGGGGCGGGTGCCATTACCTCCATGGAGATGATGGCTTTATGTGATGAAACGGTGGGAATGGTTAAGCACTTTTTAAAAGGGATTGAAATTAAACCGGAGACACTGGCCCTTGACATCATAGAACAGGTGGGACCTGGAGGAAATTTCTTTGCTGAGGAACATACCTTTGTTAATTTTAAGAAGTACATGCATTTTCCGGAACTGTTGAATCGACATGCTTATGATAAATGGAAGGAATCAGGAGGCACTTGTTTTTCTCAAAGGGCCAATGATAAAGTAAAGAGCATTTTAGAAAACCATAGGGTGCCGGAACTATCCAAAGATATTGTCAACAAAGTAAAAGATATAACAAAGCAAAGAGATATCAGAGGAATTTAATGTTAAAAAAGTATTATATATTTTCCCTAGATAAATCAGACAAAAAGGAGGACGCTTGATATGAGAGTGAATATGAAGCACCAGACAAGCTTGGGAATAAATGTTTTGAGTACAAACCAGTGTGAAGAGATTCATCTGGCAACTTTGGAGATCCTTGACCGAGTAGGAGTTAACGTCTTTGATAAGGAGGCGTTGGCACTGTTAAAGCAGGGCGGGGCAAAAGTTGATGGCTATCGTGTGCGTATTCCTGCATGGATGGTACAGGAGGCACTGGCTACAGCGCCTTGTCGGGTGCCCATGGGAAATAGAGATGGGGATCGGGCCATGTTTTTGGAAAAAGGCCGCAGCTACTATGGTACCGGTTCGGATACCCCCTATACCATGGACCTCTATAGCGGTGAGCGTAGATTTGCCATAAAGCAGGATGTTGTTAATTTCAGCATCGTAAGCGATGCGCTGGATAATGTCAATTTTGTGATGTCAATGGCTCTCGCCTCGGATGTATCCCGAAAGAATTCCTACGTTCATCAATTTGAGGCGATGCTCTTAAATACCAGTAAACCTATTGTTTATACTGCTGCCGACTATAAAGATGTGGTAGATATTGTTCAAATGGCGGAGATCGTGGCGGGAAGTCCAGAGGAATTAAGAGCGAATCCCTTTTTGGCATTATATAATGAACCTACTTCACCTTTGCAGCACAGTGAAGAGGCCGTGCAAAAGTTATTATTTTTAGCAGAAAAACGGTTGCCTCTAATTTACATTCCTGCGGTTATGATGGGTGCTACCGGTCCTGTAACCCCTGCAGGGGCTTTAGTTGTGGCAAATTGCGAAACCTTGTCCGGACTGGTATTGCACCAATTAAAGGGTAAGGGAGCACCCTTTATCTACGGCGGCGGGGTACCTCCCATGGATATGAGGACTCAGGTATGCTCTTATGCCGGTCCCGAAGAACATCAAAACTGTGCGGCATTAATTACGATGGCTGCCCAATATTATAACCTGCCTGTATTCACCACGGCAGGATGTTCCGATGCCATAGTATTTGACCAGCAGGCTGGAATGGAAGCTGGATTTAATCTACTAAGTTCCAGTTTAGCAGGAGGTAATTTAATTCACGATTTAGGCTATATTGCCTCCGGGATGACCTCTTCTTTGGAAATGCTGGTTTTATGCAATGAAGCTGTGGGTATGGTAAAACACTTTATTAAAGGCATAGAATTCAACCCTGAAACCTTAGCTCTTGAGGTAATTGAAAAGGTAGGACCTGGTGGAAACTTTTTCGCAGAAGAGCATACCTTTAACAATTTCAAGAAACATTTATACTTTCCTGACCTGTTAAACCGTTATGGGTTCGATAAATGGCAAGAGGCAGGAGCTGCTTCCTTTGACCAGCGGGCGAACCGAAAAGTGAGGGACATTTTGGAAAACCATTGTCCTGTCCAATTACCAAGTGATGTGGTGGAAAAAGTAAAAGAAATATCTGCAAAGAGGGATGCCGAAGCTCAAGGGCGTTAGGAAACCGATAATTGATCAAAGCAATAGGTGAGGTAATACTACGGGAAGACCCTGAGGTATTACCTTGCTTACTTTTTTGACTTATGGGTGCTGTTTTGCCCTTTAATGATTGATATATCTCTTATATTAAAAGAGATAACCAGGGAGGTTAATAAAAAGTGAGTATTATTTTTGACAGGTTACAGACTTTAACAAGGGAAAATATAGAATTTATTCATAACAAAACAATTGAGATACTTGGTCGTACAGGAATGTGGTTCCAATCGGAAGAAACCAGAAATATTTTTAAACGACATGGATTTGCGGTAAAAGGTGAGATTGTTTATTTTACCGAGGAGGCAATTAATCAAGGGTTAAAGACAATTCCGGAAAAATTTCTTCTCATTGCAAGAAACCCCAAACAGAGCAAGGAAGTAAGTTTAAATAGCTATATTCTAGGGCCCAGTGGGGGATCACCCTTTATTTTAGATTACAAAGGAAATTTACACAGAGGCACCAGCAAAGACTGTCAGGACTCGATTAAGATTGGTCAAGCACTGGATGTTATTGATTTTAACAGGGGACTGGTTACCTCTGATGGAGATATTCATCCCGCTAATGTTCCTTTATATCAATTGCTAACGGCGATGAAACTAACAGATAAACCCTTGGATTGTCCCACGGTAGATGGAATTGGACTACTGTCGATTCTATTTGGCATCAGCAAAAAAGAGATGCAGGAATCTGCCAGAAAAGGCATTGCCTACGCATTATCTTACATTAACCCTATTTCGCCTTTAGGCCTTTCTGCCCATGAGAGTGATAGGCTAACAGAGCTATGTAAATTTGGTGTAGCGTTAGCAATTTCCCCAATGCCCATGGCGGGGACAACTGCTCCTTGTACCTTGCCCGGTTTGCTGGTTTCCCAAAATTGTGAAATCCTCTCTTGTTTGGTGTTAACCCAGTTGATCAATCCTGGTTGTCCTGTAATGTATGGCTGTATAGGTACGATCACTGATATGAAATATGTAAACGGGGCAATTGGTGCACCGGAAAGTAGACTGATCGAATACGCATCTGCTCAAATCGCAAAATTTTACGGTATACCTGCTAGAGGGGATGTTGGCCTTACAGATGCAAATGATATAAATTTTCAGGCAGGTGCCGAATCAGCCTTTCATTTTGTTAACGCTGTAAGATGCGGTATAAATCTTTTACCCGGCCTAGGAGCCATGGGCAGTTGGAATATTGGATCCTTAGAGAAGCTGGTGTTAGATGCCGAAATAGGCGGTTATGTGAAAAGGCTGATCACGCCTTTAGTATTTAATGAAGATACGATAGGAACAGAGTTGATAAACAAAGTTGGTCCAAGGGGAAGTTTTATTTCGGAAGAACATACCTTTAATAATTTTCGTCATGAGTTTTATCAGCCCCAGGTTTTTTCCCGGAAACCATATGAAAACTGGATTAAGGAAGGAAAAGAACTAATCGCCGAAGCACATGGCAAAGTTGAGGATATACTAAACAACTTTAGCCCGCCGGATTTGGAAAGGTCCTTAGAAAAAGAATTGGAAGAATATGCGGACGCTCATTATCCTGTTTCTTGAAAGATCAATTGATTAAACTTTCCTTTATCTGAAAAAAGTTGTTTTCACTTTTATTATCATAAAAAAAGGTTGCCATGAAAAAATATAGAATAAGTTAACCAATTGCTGTGGAGGGTCATTTCCCGCGGTAAATAATGGGGGGTGTTCCGAAATGAATGAAATAGATAATAGTTTATTTCAATTAATTGTTGAAAACACCAAGGAAGGAATTATCGTCACCGACAGTGAGGAGTCCATTTTATATTTTAATCATGCAGCACAAAGTATCTTAGATATGCGGATTGAAAAAAACACGAATCTGTTTGGCATCTTGCCTTTGGATTTAGCCAATCGGAGTGAAAAAGGCCAGAAAGAAATGAAGTTGAGAGACAAAACAATATCCGTAAGAGTTAAAGATTGTTCTTCAGTCGAGCATAAGGTTAGGCTATACTATGTTTCTGATATTTCCGAAAAGGTTCAACAGGAAGATCGATTGTTATGTTTGAATACCATACTAGATTCAATCAACGAAGGAGTTTTAGCCTCTAATATTGAGGGCGAGGTTTTTATTTTCAACAGTCAAATTGAACGCTTTGAAGGTCGTTCTCGGGAAAAAATATTAGGGAAACATATAACAGATGTCTACGATGTTACTTCTGATACCAGCGAACAGCTTAGGGTGTTAAAAACAGGCAAACCATTAATAGATGTGAATCTGAATTATGTTACTAACGGCAAAGAGATTAATGTGGTGTCAAGTACTTATCCAATAATTAAAAACGGGCAATTAATTGCTGTGGTTTCGGTGAGTAGAAATGTGACGGAAATTCGCCGCTTACTTGCCAAAACTGTGGAATTACAGGGTAAAATGTTTCACGGCAATAAAAATGTTTTGACAAATGGTACCAAATACACTTTTGCGGACATAATTGGGGAGAGTCCAGCTATTAAAGCAGTTATTAACAAAGCAAAAAAGGCGGCATATAGCATGTCCCCAGTTCTAATTTATGGTGAAACAGGAACTGGAAAAGAACTTTTTGCACAGAGCATTCATAATGCTGGCCCGGAAAAGGATCAGCCTTTTGTTGCCGTAAATTGCGCGGCTATTCCGGAAACTCTTTTAGAAAGCTTGTTGTATGGTACAGTGAAAGGTGCTTTTACCGGAGCGGAGGGATGCAAAGGTCTTTTTGAACAAGCAAACAAGGGCACCTTGTTCCTTGATGAAATTAATTCTATGTCTGTGTCACTCCAGGCCAAAATATTACGGGCTCTTCAAGAAAAAATGATTAGGAGAGTAGGGGCAGTGGCCGAAGTCCCTATTCAATGTAGGATCATTAGTTCAACTAACGTAGATCCGTGGCAATGCGTTATTAAAGGGTCTTTGCGTAAGGATCTTTACTACCGTTTGATGGTGATCAATTTAAACATTCCGCCTTTAAGAAAAAGGCGAGATGACATTGACTTATTGGTTAAGTATTTTCTTCAAAAATATGCTCGATTGTATGGAAAGACTCAAATTAGACTGTCTGATGAGTACTTAAAGGCACTAAAAAAACATGCCTGGCCTGGAAATGTAAGAGAACTTGAGCATGCCTTAGAGAGTTCTGTCGCAATGTTAGAGGATGAGGATGAGCTTTGTATACAGCATTTGCCAGCCCAAATTCGAAATAGATTTGGTCAAGAAAACAATTATAAATATATTTCATTAGCAGATACTACGGAATCTCTGCAAGATATCCTAAAAAAGGTAGAAGAAAAGGTGATTATTAATGCTTTGCAAAATTGTAATGGTAATGTGTCCCGGGCAGCAAATGATATTGGTATAAGCCGTCAAAATTTACAATACCGAATTCGAAAGCTGCAAATTGGTAAAATGAATGGGGATATTACAGATAGTTAACCAATGTCGTCAATTTAATCTTCAAATAAATTACAATGCTGATTTCTTATGGGAGTGAACATTCTTTAGTGTAAATGGAATAATCCTCCAAAAAATTGTTAATAATAATACTGCAGCATAAATCGGGCAACGCTGAGGAGCGACCCAACACATGCTGTGGCTTATACGGTGAAACGGTGGGCTGTGAAGTCTGCCGTTTTCCATTTCACCGGTAAGCCCTAAGCGGATAAACCTCGGGAGTTTGAGGGCAGAGCCCTCAAAACCTTATGCCACAAACCTATCTGCAAAGAAGATCATAATCTGGCTATATGCCATTGCCCAGTCCCTTGATGGCTGCGTCCACTTCTTCGTAATCTCCTTAGCCGAAAGAAATACTACTTTTCGGATTGAATCATCTGTAGGAAAAATGGATTTCGTCTTAGTAAATTTCCGCACCATTCTGTGATAGGCTTCCACCACATTTGTCGTATAAATTAAATGCCGTATTTGTTCGGGATAGCTGAAAAACGTGGTGAGTTCTGCCCAGTTAGCGTCCCAGGACCGCAGAATGGATGGATACTTCCTATCCCATTTTTCCCTAAATTCCTCTTTTGCATACTCTGCATCTTCAAGATTTACTGCTCCATATATTTTCTTGAGATCTGCACAGATTTCCTTCCTATCCTTGTACTGCACGAATTTGGTTGAATTCCGAATCTGATGGACTATGCATAGCTGCTGCTTCGTTTTCGGAAATACTGCATTAATTGCTTCACCAAGTCCTTTCAGGTTATCGTGGCAAGCAATGAATATGTCCTGTACTCCACGCTTTTTGAGGTCAGAGCAGATTGATGCGTAAAAACTTGCGCTCTCGTTTTCACTAATCCAGATCCCTAAGATGTCCTTCTGGCCATTCATATCAATGCCCAATACTGTATAGACACATTTATTGATAATCTGGCTGTCCTTGCGACTTTTGAATATGATCCCATCAAAGTAGATGATAGGATAAATTGACTCTAGCGGCCGGTTCTGCCACTCGTTCACTTCAGGCAAAATTTTGTCTGTTATTTTGGAAATCAGTGTCTGCGGAATTTCCACTCCGTAAATCTCACGCAGATTATCCTCAATATCTCGCTGACTCATGCCTTTTGCATACATTGCCATTATTTTTTGCTCGATCTCATCTGTCCGGGTCTGCCTCTTTTCGAGAACTTTTGGCTCAAACTCGCCGTTACGATCACGTGGTACGGCAATTTCGCATTCCCCATAGTCACTAATGATGGTCTTGTGATTATAGCCATTACGGGAATTACCTGAATTATTTCCCGCTACGTCATGTTTTTCATACCCGAGATGTTCATCCATCTCTGCTTCGAGCATTTGCTCGATTGTTCCTGCAAATAGACGTTTTAACTTCGACTGAATATCTCCTGTGCTTTTACAGTCCTGCATTAGCAGCTTGACCAGTTCCATTTCCTTTTCACTAAGGATGTTTTTTGATGTTTTCATGGTATAACCTCCATTCTTCTATATGGAGATTATTTCCATTTACACGGATGATTATTCAGCCTCAGGATGTGGTATCGCGTTCAAGAATGAATTCATTATCTCATTAGCCATTTTTTTACTGAGTAAGGGCAACTGACTTAGAACCTGACGAAGGGTATCAACAAGCAACATTAGAGATTGAGAGAGTTTTATATCTGCCAGCTCTTCTCTAAGGTAATAAAACAGATCACCTAACGTTCTATCATCAGTGGCGTTTCTTGCTTCCTGTGATAACATGGCATATCTAAGGAATACAATGGATGTTGCTGCCACCTGCATGTCGTAACTACGGCCTTGATACTCTTTAGCCAAAGAAAGATACGATTTGCAAACCTTGAAGAAAACCTCTATGTCCCAGCGTTTCCCATAGATTCGAACGATTTCTTCCTCACAAATGGAAAGATCGGTACAAAGAAGGGCAAGCCAATTATCAGAACGGCGGTCTTTTACAAAAACAATTCTGGCATCAATAAATTCATCAGAAGTTGCTGTTTTGTCTTCTCTAAGTTTGACGCAAGCCGAACCAATGATGTTTTTAGCATTAGATGCCGACTTAATCTTCTGATAAATGTCTTTGACGTTTTGCCATTGACCTTGGTATTGATAATGGATTTTCTCTGTTATACGGATCATTCCTATAACATCACGATTCTCCTTTTTTACACGGACTACGGTCTTTGGCATTGTGAACCAGCTATCAAACAGTACAAATTTCGCCGGGATATCCTTAGCACCACGAAGAAGGGTAAGCATGACATCAAGAGTTGACTGCCTAGCTTGAACTCGACGTTTATAAGCAAGCGTCCGTTTGTCTACGGTCTTGGCTCCACAAAGCACATTTTCGTCCTTAGTTGAGCTTAGTAAGTTGAAGGAGATAGGAAGAAAGGTATTCCCGTCAGACCAGCCTAAAGTCAACATTCTGAAACCTTTACAGAATTTATGGCTGGTGTGATCAAACACTTTTGCCAGCAATTCAACCTTCTTGCTACGATTACGGCTGAAAAGTGAGTCGTCAAAAATAAGTACGGATTGACGATTCTTTTCGGTTAGTCGATTGTTTTTTGCAAGAGTTTTTTACCGAAAGTTGCAAATAATTTTTCCATAGTATTGCAACATTCTGGAATTTTAACTTGCAACTTTCGGTATTTTTATCTTACAACAAATAGTCGATCAATAAGCAATATTAGGTGTGTCATAATCATTCGAATAAACTTTTCCCAGTTAAAACGGCTATCATTAAGGAAGCGATAAGCAGTATTTTTCTTGAAAGATAATTCCTCGCTTTGTACAGCTAGGGTTCGAAAGAGATTTTTGCCGTGAAAAACCAGGGAAAATAATTCTTTTAGGACGACAGTGCAATGAATACCTGACTGTTTGTAGAAATTACATTTAAGCAGCATTTTTGAAATATTAAACTGGCTAAAAAAACAGTCAATTCGAGACTCAAGCATCTGTTTTTTGCTTTCATTATTTGATATAATACTGGTCATGGGAAACCTCCTAGCGGCTGGTATTATTGGGTTTTGGCCAATTCAATTATACCATTCCAAGGGGGTTTTCTGTTGTTTTAATGTGCGTTTCTATATGAATTTTTCAAAGATCAAGCCCATACTGTTAGTGGGAAAGTTGAGTTAGTTATTATTTAATGAAATTTTCTGATAGTAAATAGCATACGAACATATTTTCTTTAAAATTATGATTATTAGAAGGATTGGGAGAAAAAATGTAGAAATATTACTTTGCATCCAATCCTTAGATATGAATTAAAATGAGTATAAAGGAGAAAAATTGTGAAAGTTTATTGGTGTAACAAATGCAAGGCTCCAATAATAAATCACAAAACTTGTTATTGTGGTTCTGAATCAAGTTATATGTCAACAGACGCCCGGCCGGTATTTCCTGAAGAAAGACATTTATTATACATAATTACCGGTAATAAACGATTTATTGAGGAACCTGTATGGAGAGGAAAAAATACAAAATATTTTATTAATGGCAAACCTGAAGTAATTACTTTAGACTTTATCGACCAAATAACAAATTTTAAAGAAATTTCAGATTATTTAAAAAATGTTGATTTAACAGAGGATTATCGTAAATTTCAGCTTGAAATCAACAAATTTGTTTTAAATAATGAGCAGCATTTTTTGCGTATGGAGTATAAAGCTATCGAATTTATAAAAAAGGTGGTATTAGAAAGACCAAACAGTATAAAAGTTGTTAGTTTCAGCGGCGGGAAAGATTCTACAGTTGTTTCACATCTAGTCAGGAGGGCATTATCAACCTCCGCAGTTTTACATTTATTCGGCAATACAACATTGGAATATCCTCATACCTATGAATATATTAGGAGATTTCGGACAGAAAATCCCCGCACGCCGTTTTTTATTTCAAAATCCAATCATGGTTTTATGGAATTATGTAAAAGCATGGGACCTCCAAGTCGGGTTATGAGTTGGTGCTGTACTGTTTTCAAAACAGGGCCTTTAAATAACATGATCCACAGTTTTGCCAAGGACAAAAAGTTATTAACTTTTTATGGTATCCGGGGAGTAGAATCCATTGAAAGAAACAAGTATCAAGATGTTATTGATGTAGATTTTGGAGGATTTCATAAAGATTCAAATGTGAGTATAAGCCCAAAAATCACGCAGCAGTTGGTAACCTCACCGATTTTTGAATGGCTTGATATTGACATTTGGTTGTACATACTTACGCATAATCTTGACTTTAATGAAGGATACAGGCTAGGTTTTTCCAGGGTTGGCTGCTGGTGCTGTCCTAATGATTCCAAATGGTCTGAGTTTTTAGCACGTATATATATTCCAGATCAATATAAAGAATGGAATAACTTTTTAATTCAATTTGCGTCAAAAATAGGGAAACCTGATCCTGAGGTTTATGTAAAAACTGGTAAGTGGAAGGCAAGACAGGGCGGAGCCGGACTTAATAATAACCAAATTTACGTGGAAGCAAAGCCTTGTGTTGATGAAGAGTTCGGGAGAACTTTTTCTTTGGCGAAACCTATCAGCCCTGAGCTTTATGAATATTTCCGGCCTTTTGGTGTTGTATCACGGGAACTGGGCAGGAAATTGCTTAATGAAGTTCTGATATTGGACAGGACAACCAAGAAGCCCATAATTAAGCTGCAGGGAGCAAATAATTCCTACACTTTGAAGGTAGTATGTATTAATCCTACTAATTACCGACTTTTATCTCAACGCATTGACTGTCAATTGCGAAAATACCAGTCATGTATTGGGTGCCTTGGATGTGTGAGTATTTGCCCATATAATGCAATTTCTTACGCAGATGGTACTTATAAGATTTTAGAAAATAAATGTAAAGGCTGCCTCCAATGTATTAACCCCTGGAAGGGGGGCTGTTTAATGACTAAGGTGTTAGCTTTTCGGAGAGGAGTTTAATAATATGGCATACGCACGACATGAGACTTTTTATATTAGAGATGGATGGTTAAGAAAAGGACTGAAATTAGTAGAAAAGAAAGGATTTGATTTTTTTAACAGTAATGATGCCCCTGAGGAATTAGGTATTGGGAAGAACATGGTTCAATCACTTAAATTTTGGCTTCAAGCAACAAACATGGTAGAAAGCGAGGGGGAGCGGAAAAACGAGCCTTCGGATTTTGCAAAAATTATTTCTAAATATGACCCTTATTTTGAAGATGAAGCTACATTATGGCTAATTCATTACTATTTAGTAACAAATAAAAACCAAGCAACGACGTGGTTCTGGTTTTTTAATGTTTTTAATCATAAAGAATTTGACGAGGAAACATTTTTATTTTGGTTAAATAATTTTACCAAAACAGAAGGTACTACTGTTGCAGCAAGTTCCTTAAGAAAGGATTACCAGTGCCTAATTAATTCCTACCTCTTAGAAAAATCTAATGGTAAAAATAATTCGCCGGAAGAGAATATCAATTGCCCCCTAAGGGGGCTCATGTTAATTAAAAAGACCGGGCCAAAAACATATAGACTGAATCAAATAAATAGGGCTAGTTTGCATCCTTTAATTGTTTTTTATGCAATATCTAATTGGCCTAATATATATCATAGGAATAATTCGAAAAAAAATGATGATTATGATTTAAATAAAAACGATTTCTGTAAATGTGACAATCAATCCATAATTGAAAAAAGATATGACAAAACTACTATATCAAATATTTTAGATGACCAATGTAATGCGGGTAAAGTATTTAATTTAAACTATGAAGACTTGATATATTTTTTGGAAAAACTACAGGATTTAGGTTATTTATCTGTAACAAGAACAGCAGGAATGGATGCAGTGAATATAGAGCAAATGACTCCAATAGAAATTTTAGAGACTTATTACCAAAACAAAGAGTGAGGGTGAATCATGGCGGATCAAATGTTAAGAATATCACCCGGGTTTCAATACTCGGTTAATATTAAACATGATATTGATAATGGGTTAAAAATATCATCTTATATACCAACAGAAAAGGCAATTCTCTTATTAGAAGACTTGGTTAAATCACTAAATCCACAATCCCATGACAGATCTAGATTAGTTGTGGGACCATACGGTACTGGGAAATCACACTTAGTTGCTGTATTTGGAGCTATTTTAAGGCATAAATTAGATTATAAGTTCTTTGAGCCCATTTTAGAAAAGATATCGGCTAGCAACAAACCGAAACTGGCAAAAGAATTGGGAGATATCGCTTTGCACCGGAGGTTTCTCACAGTTATTATTAATGGAAATGGAAAAAACTTGGAACAAAGTTTAATGGCTGGTTTACAAAAAGCATTAAAGGAAGAAGGGTTAGAGGATATCATTCCCGATACTATATATTCCCAAATTCAAACAAAAATTAAATCTTGGAAAAATGAATATCAAATTACATATGATTCTTTTAAAAGTTTATTAAATAAAGAATCCGGAATCACTTTGGATGAGTTTACATCATTATTGGATAATTGTGACCCGAAGAGTCATCAAATTTTTCGTTCTTTATATCCGGAGCTTACCTCTGGATCGGATTTTAATCCCTTTCACGTATCTGATACAGCTGAGCTATACCATGATATTGCCATAAAAATTAAAGATAAATTCAACGGCATCAATGTAATTTTTGATGAGTTTAATAAATATTTAGAGAGTGCAGTTAAATCACAGGAGTTATTGGATTTAAAACCCCTGCAGGATTTCGCGGAAATGTGTAACCGGAGTGAGGAACATCAAGTTCATTTAATCATTGTATCTCATCAGCATATATCCCAATATGCCTCAAAACTTTCACTTGATTTGGTTAACGAATGGAGAAAGGTAGAGGGACGTTTTAAGCCATTTGAACTGACTCAGAATTCGGCCAAAACCTATAATCTTATTTCTAAGGTAATTATAAAAAATCAGGTAAAATGGCAAGAATTTACCAATATATTTCATGACAAACTGCAATATTTAAGTGATAAGGCAAATTTATTTGGACTTTTTAAAGAATTGTCTCAGGGTGAATTGCATGAATGGGTTGTAAAAGGATGTTTCCCTTTACATCCGGTTACCACTTTTTGTTTGCCCAGATTGTCAAATAAAATTGCCCAGAACGAGCGAACTTTATTTACTTTTTTAGCAACTAATGATTTTTACTCTCTTGGTAAATTTATTGAAGAATACAATGAGGGGATTTTTAACTTAGTTACCATTGATGTTCTTTTTGATTATTTTTCTGATTTAATGAAAAAACAAAACTATAATGATCCGATTTTTAATGTTTGGGTTCAAGTAAATAGGTCAATTCAGAAGCTAGCAGAACCTAATGTTAAAGCGGAAAGATTCCTAAAAGCCTTAGGAATTATAAAAATTGTTTCTGAGGAGCAAAGTCTACCACCAACAACGGAAATCTTAAAGTTTGCTCTGTCAGAAACAACAAATAATGATGAATACGAGGAAATAATTAAGCTTTTATCAAGTGATAAAATTATATATATCCGGAAGAGCGACGGGCATATTCATTTTTTTGATGGAAGTGACGTGGATTTCAATGATGAAATCCTAAAAGTAAAAGGTACCTATAAATATCAACCGATGTTTAATATAAGTCGTATATTAAATGAGTATTTTTTACCGTATCCAATTTTGGCTAATAGATATAATGACCAGAATGAAATGACCAGGTATTTCTGGCCAAAGTTCTACACCTATGAGGAATTAGTACAGGGTGTTGATTGGGACAAGGAACTGATAGATTTGGGATATGCTGATGGAATTCTTGCTTTGGTAGTGCTTTCTGAGGAGAATATGGAAATATCTGTTGAAAAACTGTTTGAAAGTAATAGGCACGATCAAATACTCTTTGCTATAAGCAGTGTTAAATTAAATATAGCAGAAATTCTATTTGATTACCAGGCGTTAGAACTTTTGAAAATGGATAAGAAGTTTGTGGAACAAGATCCTAAGGTACTGGTGGAATTAGAGGCCTATTTAGATGATTATGAGGAACAAATAAAATTAGAGTTGTCAAAGCTAACGGAACCGAGATCGGGTCTTGTTAATTACTACTATCTAGGTAAAAGAATCGAGAATATTAATTCCGGCGCCAAACTATCTCGATGTGTTTCTAATATCTGTGAAAAAGTTTTCTGCTTGTCTCCTAAGATCAATAACGAACTAATAAACAAAAATAGCATTACTTCTACAATTAGTACCGCAAGGAAAAAGGTGATTTCCGGTATCTTGGAACAACATCTCAAACCTAATTTAGGGTTGACCGGGTTCGGACCTGATGTTTCTATCTTTCGTTCTTTACTAGTAAGAACTGGCATTTTTGAGGAACGGGAAGACCAAGTGATTTTAGGAAAGCCGAAAGAAGAAAACTTGGCTTATATCATACATAGGATCGATGAATGGATATTAGACAGTTCAAGTAAGAGCAAAAATATGGAAGAGATATATGCAATACTTCGAAAGCCTCCCTATGGGGTAAGACTTGGTATTATACCAATTATTATAGCTTTAAGTCTAAGGAAATACTCAGGTTATATGGTTATCAAAGATTCTAGGGGTATTGAACAGCCTTTTTCCCCGGAGGTGTTAGATGCAATGTCCAAACACCCTAATAATTATTATCTTGAGCTTGAATCCTGGGATTCAGCAAAAGAAGAATACATAAAACAGTTGTCAATTTTGTATAGTGAATTTATTAATAAAACCAAGGCGTCTTCTAATAGACTTTTCCCGGTGGCCATGGGTTTAAAGAACTGGTTTATATCTCTGCCCAAGTTTACCCGGGAGACACAATTGGGGAGTGAGTTTGCTGAATTAAAAAGAGTATTAAGGAGTCCATCAACTGATTCTAAAGAATTGTTATTAAAGAAGATACCAAAGAGTATTTGTGGGGATCAATATTTTGTTTCAGATAACTATCTAACGTATTTGAAAAAGATAACTGAGGCAAAGAATTATTTAGATGGTCATCTTGATGGGATAAAAACTGAATTAAACAGTTTTTTAGCAGAGGTTTTTGGCGGGACAAAACAGGAAAGTTCCTTGTCCAGGATAAGAACCTGGTTTGAGGCACTTAATCAACAGACTAAAATTCATTTATTTTCCGGAAGCCCGGGGATATTTATTAATACATTAAAACAATTTACCAGTTATGATAATTATAAGTTTATTAATCAATTAGCCAAAAATATGATGGGTTTACGCGTTGAAGATTGGTCTGATGATTTATGGGATGCTTTTAAACAAGCAATTATTGATACAAAAAAGGAAATTGAAGATTTTAACCTGGATATGCGATCAGAGAAAAGCTTTCTGCCAAATTTAGTTAAGATTATCCATATGGGATACGACGGGGAAAAAAAAGAACAAACCTTTGAAAAAACGGAGATATCCGAGATGGGAGAGCTTTTGCTGAATAATCTTGAGAGCAGTATTGACAGTTTTGCGGATAGTATCTCCCTCAATGAAAAAAGACAGATTTTATTAAGTTTGTTAGAAAGGTTAGTTTAAATGTGAGAATAATGGATAAGATTATTTATTTTGATAATGCGGCGACCACATTTCCGAAACCTGAAGTTGTATACGATACACTAGACAGAGTGACTCGGACTCTATCTGTTAATTCGGGGAGAGGCGGGTACCGTCTTGCCAGTCAGGCGGGCATGATTATTGATGAAACCAGAAGGTTTTTAGCAGAGTTAGTCAATATTTCTGATGATAGAAAAGTAATATTTATGCCCTCTGCTACCATTGCTTTAAATACAGTTTTAAACGGCATAAATTGGCTAGCTGGTGACAATGTATACTTCAGTCCTTTCGAACACAATTCCACCCTAAGGCCATTAGAAGTACTAAAAAACAAGTTTCATTTAAATCTGATCGAAATGCCGTTTAATAAAATAAACTGTGAAGCTGAACTTAATAAACTGGAACAGATGCTAAAGAGGTTTCGGCCCAAACTAGCCATATTGTCCCATGCCAGCAATGTATGCGGCATTATTACTCCTGTGGCAGAGGTTACTCAATTAGTACACAAATATGGGGGGCAAATATTAGTTGATGGAGCGCAAACTTTGGGTTTAGTACCTATTGATTTAACCAAAACCAAGTGTGATTACTATGTCTTTGCCGGCCATAAAAATTTATATGGTGTCTTTGGTGTGGGCGGAATTATCGTCAATAATGATTATTTATTAGAACCCTCAATAGTAGGAGGTACCGGGACTAATTCTGAGGAACTAGTTATGCCATATGATTACCCGGGAAGATTAGAAGCAGGAAGTCCTAACATTAATGCTATTGCAGGACTCAATGCTGGCATAAAATGGTTAAAGGAACAGCAAGGACTGCTAGATAAGGAAAGGCGATTACTTGGTGAATTCTTTTCTTTAGTAAGTGATTACCCGGAAATAAAAGTTGTCGGAATTGAAGCTGTCGATAAAATGGTTCCTGTGGTGTCATGTGTTTTTGAGGGATACACACCACAAGAAATAGCATTGACATTGGACCAAAATTTTAATATTGCTGTTAGAGCTGGGTTACAATGTGCTCCTCTTGCCCACAGATTTTTGGGTACCATGCCATTAGGAACAGTTAGATTTAGCTTTGGAATCCATAATAATAAAAGAGATTTGGAACTTTTAGACGAAGCCTTAAAGGAAATATATTATTGAATTGTATTTTGAAACTTCGAAACATATTTTTTTCGTAATTTCTGAAAAAAAGGCCTGTTTAAATATTTTGTTAACAGGCTTTTTTGCTTTTTCTTAAATTAAAAAGGATTTCTGTAAATTAATGAAGAATATTTTTAATGGGACTTTATGTATAAAATGAAGGATTTGATTTGTTAAACACTGTCAATTTTATATAAATGGCAGTGTTGGAGGAATATCATGTCTTTTATTAAACTTTCAATAAAAAGAGAGTACCGTACACTTAATGATAATATGGTCAGAGATTTTTATATTCCTTTGTTGAATGAGGCAGTCCTTTATCAGCGAGCAGTTGGTTTTTTTTCTTCTACTGCGCTAATCCAGGTTTCGAGTGGAATAACAGGCTTGGTAAAGAACAGTGGGAAAATCCAACTAATTGCGTCTCCACGATTGTCAGCCGAAGATATTGAAGCTATTAATAAAGGGTATGAAGCAAGAGAGAACATAGTTGAGCGTGCGATACTTCGAGAGTTTAGTGAGCCAAAAACATACTTTGAAAAGGAACGATTAAATTTATTGGCAAATTTAATTAGTTCTGAGCATCTAGATATAAAGATAGCATTTACTCTTAATAAAAATAACTTGGGTATCTTCCATGAAAAAATGGGATTACTTTACGATGCATACGGATACATAATAGCTTTTTCAGGATCAATGAATGAGACTATATCAGGAATTATGGAAAATTATGAGGCAATTGATGTTTATTGCTCTTGGCAAAGTGAATTTGAAAAAAATAAAGTAAATGATAAGTTAGCTGCTTTTAATAGATTGTGGAATGATAATGAACCTAATGTAAGAATTATCGATTTTCCCAAAGTTGCATACGATAAACTGCAATCATATAAGCAACAAACAGTTAATTTAAATTTAGATATGGATGAAGTAAGAGAAGACGAGATTAGGTATGTTGTAGAAGAGAAAATTCTTGGTCCTAGAGTGCCAAAGGATGTATCCTTTTACCAGTATCAGCTTGAAGCTATTAGTGAGTGGGCAAAGCGCGGCTACCGAGGCATTTTTGATATGGCCACAGGCACCGGGAAAACCTTTACCGGCCTTGGTGCGATTACAGCATTATCAGAACAGGTATCTCATAAACTGGCCGTTATTATTGTATGTCCTTACCAACATTTGGTTGAACAATGGATTGAGGATATTACCAAATTTAATATGGCGCCTATTATCGGATACAGTGCTTCGATGCAAAAGGATTGGAAACGCCGACTAGAGGATGCTGTCAGAGATCAAAAATTAAAAGTGAGAAATAGGGAATTCTTTTGTTTGGTTTGTACAAATGCAACATTCGCTTCCGAATTTGTTCAATATCAAATAAATAAAATTCGCGGTAATATCCTTTTAGTGGTAGATGAAGCCCATAATTTTGGGGCTGAACGTTTAAGTAGATTGCTTAACGAAAAAATTCCTTACAGACTTGCTCTTTCCGCCACTCTGGAAAGACATAATGATGAAGAAGGAACAGAAAGACTATTTTCCTACTTTGGGGAGAAATGTATTGAATATCCATTGGAAAGAGCTATTGAAGAAAAGAAGCTGACCAAATATAAATATTATCCAATCATTGTTACTTTGAACGAACAAGAACTCGAACTATATACACAATTAAGTTATGAAATCGGGAAATGCTTGATAAAGGGTAGAAACGGCAAATTAAAATTGAATGAAAAAGGTAAAATCCTAGCAATAAAAAGAGCAAGATTAGTAGCCGGGGCAAAAGATAAAATTAATAAATTAGAAGATTGTATCACCCCTTATTTACATGATAAACATATTTTGGTATACTGCGGAGCCACTAATATGCTCCGGGAAGATCAGGATTCTACGTCTATAGATGAGGACGATTTAAGACAGATCGATGTAATCACAGATCTCTTAGGAAATAAACTCAATATGAAAGTATCACAGTTTACGTCCAGGGAAGATGTGGTCGAAAGAGAGGTCTTAAAAAGAGAGTTTGCTGCAGGGGATAACCTGCAAGCCTTAATTGCCATTAAATGCCTTGATGAAGGGGTTAATATTCCGAAAATCAAAGTGGCTTTTATTTTAGCAAGTACGACTAATCCTAAAGAATATATACAAAGAAGAGGTCGCGTCCTCCGGTTAGCTGAGGGTAAGGAATACGCAGAAATTTATGATTTTATAACTTTACCTCGTGCGCTTGATGATGTGCCTTCCCTAACTAGGGACCAAATGAATAAGGAATTGTCGTTAGTGAAGAATGAATTGTCCAGGGCAAAAGAGTTTGCCCGCATTGCAATGAATATGGTGGAAGCTGAATCGGTATTGGATGAAATCAAAGAGGCTTACTCTATTAATGATAATCTTTTTGCTTTTGAGGGTGAGGAGGAATACGATTATGAATAAGACTAAAACTAAGATGGTTAATGGTGTGGAAATAGATACGGAAAAAGCAGTTAAAATGCTGACAAAGTTGATTGTGAAAGAAAAGACGAATATAAAAACAAAACAATATAATGACATTGAAATGGTAAAAATGATCAAGAAGATTATTGAGGAGGAAGTACAGTGCTATTAAAAAAAATAAAGCTAAAAGACTTCCGACAGTTTAAGGGGGAACAAACTATTAAATTTTCTACTGATCCGAAGAAAAATGTCACGGTAGTAATGGGGGAAAATGGATCAGGCAAAACAACTCTAGCTCAGGCTTTTACCTGGTGCTTATACGGGGACACAGACTTTGATGATAAATCGATGCTTTGTAAGGCGACTGCACTAGCTATGCTCCCTAATGCAGAGGAGATTGTCCGTGTGGAATTGGATTTGGTGCATAGCGGTATAGAATATAAACTGATCCGGGAACAGCGTTATATAAAAGACGGAATAGGGAATTTAAGAAGACCTAACAATACAGTTTTCAAGATATCCTATAAAAACCGTGACGGACAGCAGGAGTTTATCAGAGATATTGAAACTGATATTCGCATGAAAGAAATTTTGCCCAAAGAGCTGTCCAAGTATTTCTTTTTTGATGGCGAACGTATTGGGAACATGAGTAAGGAAATCCGAAAAGGTAAAAGTCAGGAATTTGCCCAAGCAGTGAGAGGACTTTTAGGCTTAAATGCTTTTACTGCCGCTTTGGATCATTTAAAAGGACGTGGCTCCAGATTATCTGTGATTCGCAGCTATGATGAGAGTTATGACTCAAAAAGCGACAGTAAGATTGCCCAATATACCAAAGAAATTAGTGATTATGAAGAGAAGATCGATAAAATTGACAAACGCCTAGAAGAAATTGACAGGGAAGAAGAGATTGCCAAAGAAAAATGTAGCACCCTATCGGATAAGATTAAACAAAACGAAGAATCCGAGCATCTTGCCCAGGAAAAGGAAAGACTACGTAAGAAGCTTGAAGGCTTAGAACAAAGCAGGGTATCTGCTACATCTACCCTTCTTAAAGCATTTAATAAAAACGCACCATCATATTTTGCCAAAAAACTAATGAAAGATGCTTTGGAAATATTATCCGAGGCAGATAAATTGGATAAGGGTATTCCCGATATTCATGCCAGAACAATCGAATTCTTGATTAAACGTGGAACCTGCATTTGTGGAAATAAAATTCATATTGGTAATGAAGCGTACAAAGAACTAAATAAGGTATTAGAATTTATTCCGCCCCAATCTATCGGCTCCTTAATTGGTCAATTTGTCAGAGAGTGTGAATTAAAAAGCAAAAGTTCAGAAAGCTTGTTTGAGGATGTTTCGGAAAAGTATTCTATGATTCGCGATTTTGAAACTACCTATGGTGAAATCCAAAATCAGATTAAGCTAATTGAAGATAAGTTAGAAGGAATGGAAAAAGTAGGGGAGCTACAAAAAGAGTTGAGAAAATATGAAAAGGTATTAAGAGATCTGCGTGATGAAAGAGATGCGAAGAACCAACAAAAAGGTAGTTATGAAACATCAAAAGAGAGGCGTATCACGGAAAGAAATGAATTAACCCTGAAGGATGAAAACAACAGAAAAATAGAAGTTTACAAAGCGTACGCCCAATATATGTATGACACATTGAATGAATTGTATAAACAAAAAGAAGCAGAAACCAGGACAGAACTGGAGAAAAGTATCAATGACATTTTTAAGAGCATCTATAACGGAGGATTGTCACTTTCTATAGATGAAAAATACAATATTCAAATTACAGTGAATGATTTTGATGGTTACAATGAATATGTGGAAACATCAACGGCTCAAAGTATTTCAGTTATTTTTGCGTTTATTTCTGGTGTGATAAAAATGGCTCGGCAAAGCAAAAACCCTGAAAACGAGATGCTGGTTTCTGAGCCCTACCCGCTTGTTATGGACGCACCCTTATCGGCTTTTGATAAAACCAGGATTAAGGCAGTTTGTGAAGCACTGCCCGAAGTTGCGGAACAGGTTATTATTTTTATTAAAGATACAGACGGTGAAATCGCTGAAGCCAATATGGCTAATAAGGTCGGATTGAGGTACATGTTAGATAAAAAGAACGAGTTTGAAACATTTTTAGTAGCGAGGTGATAGAGGTGTTTGATAAAGAATACTCTTTCCGTGGTATTCACGCAGAAAAAGTTATAAAACTAACTGCAAAATTTGATAAAGATAATCAGCTGTTTGCTAGGAACTTTGACGTTTATATGGTGGCTCCCATTATCGGATTCTTATATGGGCGTAAAGCCGACCTGGATAAAGGTATTGAGACAACTAAAATTTTTTCCGATATTTTAATCAGGGAACAACCAAACCTCAAATTTAACTACAGGCTGATCATGCTATTAGATAAGGACAGTGAACCAGATTTGGAGGAACGTATTAATAAAGCTTTTAGATATTATGGCAGTGAAAAGGCACAGGCTGACGAGCAATTGTATGAACAATACGTGCGCGGAGGCGTTGATGTATTGTATGAAAAGCTGGTTGAAACCGCCAAGAACAGCGATGATTACCTTAAAAATCTATATGATTTTCTGGAAGAATTTGATGAACGATATAACCAGGCTGTCAGCATAGATAGTATATTAGATTTGTGTCGATTGGCGAGAAGTTAGACCTATGGTATGTAAGGATTTACATCAGGAAATCATCAGCAAGCTGTTAGGCGTTTATAAGATAAAAGGGTATATTACGGAGGATCAGGTTTTTACCGCCGTTTTTGAGTATAACTTGCCCTTGGATGAAGTAGAGTATTTATGTGATCAACTCCTTACAATGGGTGTAATTATCAGTGGTGATACTGCCGAAAAACCGGATAATGACGATGAAGTTTATGATCGCGGCCGAATAGATTATGAAAAGTTATTTCAAGAGATTACAAAGAGGGACGAAAGTTTAGCTCTTTTTATGAAGGAAATAAGCCGCATTAAACCGCCGCAGCACAGGGAGTTTCAGAATCTCTTGCCCCAGGCAAAGAACGGAAATCTTTATGCCAAACAACGCATAATTGAAATGTATTTACGTTTTGTTGTTAGAATAGCTTTTTGGCATCATGAAAAATATAAACTTCCTCTAGCCGATACTATACAGGATGGATGTGTCGGCTTAATCATTGCTTTAGATAAGTATGAGCCCGGCAAACACGGTAATTTTTTAACATATGCTCCCTGGTGGGTAAGACAAGTTATCATGCGAGAAGCTCCCACAAAAAACCCATTGTTTTATTTTCCTGTTTATATTAAGGATAGATTATTTAGTATTTATGATGTTCTAGGCTATAATGCTTGTGATTTATTTGAATGGGACGAAATAGATACTGGAATCATTGAAGCGGTCGCGGAAAAGTTAAATTGCAGTATTGATGAGGCAAAAGAATGCCTTGGTTATTTAAGACAATTTGAATCAATTGATGAGATTTTAAGTATGGATAATGACAATTGTTTTGATGACAGAGGCGAAGCTCAGGATAAAATGCTGGATGATTGTTATTTAAAGGAAGAGGCACGTGCTACATTGGAAATGCTAAAAACATTTAAACTAAGGGATCAAAAAATAATTTTGATGAGATCCGGTTATTTAGACGGAAATGAGTGGACTTTACAGGAAGTTGGTATGGAATTAGGCCTTACTCGGGAAAGGGTAAGGCAGATTGAGGGTAAGACTATACGTAAACTTCAAGAGCTACGCGAGAGTCTATTATTTAAGAGTTTAATATTGAGTGGTTATCAGAAGTCCCGATAAGCGTCCACTGCACTTCTAAACATAAAAAATACTCGCTAGCGCATACAACAGCATTGTGTTTGTAAAACAAAGCTACAGACATCCGAGGGTACCTGTGACACTGATTTTTTTAGGTTCAATTTACTATTGTTATTAATGGTCTTATCAAATAGAATTTATTAAATTTATCAGATGATAATTGTATTACCCCAATTATTAATAAAGAAAAGGGATCAAATACAGATAACCCAGAGTAATTAGTCGCACCGTAAGCTGAAAGATATTAAGTGGGAGAGAAAAATATGTCAGGAAATATAAAAAGGTGTTTAGTTCCGGTTATCCTTACAGTCATAGTGGGGATGATAATTTATTACTTTGCATTGCCGGCTTTTACCTTTAAATCATTAGGCTTCTGGCTTTATATTGTAGTATTACTTTTCTTATTAGAAATATCACTAGTTATAACCGGTATGGCCGAATCCCCAAAATCTCAACCTAATTCCGGGGTGGGTGTCAAAGCCGGAGGTATAGTATTAGCTTTAGCGATATTGATTTTTATTATTTCTTGTTTTGCGGGCAGCAGGTTATTTAATTCATCATATTATGCCGGTTTAATGAAAGATAAGATAAGAGAATCGGATTTTTCAACTTATCAGGCAACCTTGGATAATGTTCCTCTGCTTGATAAAGATTCAGCTATTCAGATCAGCAATAGAGAACTGGGTAGTCTGGTTGATGTAGTATCACAGTTTGAACTTGGTCCAAATGAGCAGATAACATTAAACGGGAAATCAGTAAGAGTAACGCCTTTATACTATGGAAGTTTCTTTAAATGGAATAATAATAGAAATGAAGGAACTCCGGGATATATCAAAATTGATATGATGACTCAGGATGCAGAACTTGTCAGATTAAAAGAAGGCATAAAATATAGTCCCAGTGAGTTTTTTGGAAGAGACCTGAAAAGATATTTAAGAATGAAGTATCCTACCGCTATTTTTAATTCATTTAATTTTGAAATAAATGAGGAGGGAGAGCCTTTTTGGATAGTTCCTGTTGAAAAGCATACCATTGGCCTGTTTGGTGGTACTGACGTGGATTATGTTCTGTTGGTGAATGCTGTGACAGGCGGTATTGAAAAATATACTGTGGAAGAGGTACCGGAATGGATAGATAATGTTTATAATTCGGATTTGATTATTTCCCAATATGATGATTATGGGAGTTTACAAAACGGCTATTTTAACTCCATCTTTGGACAAAAGGGAGTTAAGGTAACAACAGATGGTTATAACTATATTCCCCAAGGCAACGATAACTGGATATACACCGGCGTTACTTCCGTCGGGCATGATGAAAGCAATATCGGCTTTATTCTCTCGAATAAGAGAACGAAAGAAACCATTTATTATAATGGACTAAGAAAACTAGACAACAAAACAGCCTGATTTAAAGTGTATAATGAGGTATGCGAAAAACATTTACAGGAGAATTCAAAGCCAAAGTCGTACTGGAAATTCTAAGAGAAGAAAAGTCCATATCTCAACTTGCTGCTGAATATGAAGTACATCCAAATCAGCTGTCTAGTTGGAAAAAAGAAGCAATTGCAGGGCTTCCCCAGTTACTTGCAGATGGTCGCAGAAAGGACGATGAAAAAGAAGCATTAAGACTACAGGTGCAAGAGCTTTATACGCAACTTGGAGAAGTTACTGCGCAATTCAATTGGCTTAAAAAAAATCTGGCATTGACCCTGGAAAGAAGTGAACGGGTTGCGCTGGTGGATTTTGATGACCCCGAAATGTCAGTTCTTGTCCAGGCTAAGATGCTTTCTCTTAATCGTAGCGGTCTTTATTATAAGCCTGTTCCTCCATCAGAAGAGGAAATCAAAATTAAACATGCGATTGACGAAATTTACACTAATGCATATTCCGGAGCCATCTGGACACTTAAACCGGGTTTAACTGGACACTGGTTCCGGAAACATTTGGACACCCGTACCGGTTTTAATTGGACACCTATTCCGGTATTTACCGGACACCATTCCGGCATTTCGTGGACATAAATTCCGATGTTTCATGGACACCCTTTCCGGAGTTTTCTGGACATTGCCATATAGATTTTGTGGATGTTATCAAACATTACTCCTACAATGAGAGTAACTTATTTACTCATCGTTGAAAGGAGAATCTAAATGGCAAGGAGATTGTCTATGAAAAACATCAAGGAAATTCTACGGCTTGCATCCGATGGTTATCTCTCCATAAGACAGATAGCCAAAAGCTGCAGTTGCTCGCCATCAACTGTTACTGCAGTTCTTGAAAGAGCAAAATCCGCCAATCTTACTTTAGATTGGCCAATGATTCATAAAATGTCCGATTCCGAATTGGAGGACAAGCTTTATCCCGATGAAAACTACCGCACGGAAAGGCCACTTCCGGATATGAACTTCATCCACCGGGAGATGAAGAAGAAAGGCGTAACCCTGCAGTTATTGTGGCAAGAATACTTAGAACAGTATCCGAATGGCCTTGGATACAGCCAGTTTTGCGACTATTATCTCAAATGGCGTGGCAAAAGGAAGATTTCCATGCACCAGATCCATAAAGCAGGAGAAAAATGCTATGTGGACTGGGTTGGACCCACTATGAAAACCATGGACAGAAGAACTGGGGAAACTTCCCCCGCCTACCTGTTTGTTGGTGTGCTCGGTGCATCGGAATTGCTTTACACCGAGGCTTTTCCCTCTATGGAACTGGAGTATTGGATTAATGCCCATGTCCATATGTTTAATTACTTTGGAGGCGTAACAGAAATCATTGTACCCGATAATTTGAAAACTGGTGTAACAAAATCATGCTATTACGAGCCGGAAATACAACCTACTTACCTGGAAATGGCAAGGCATTATCATACAGCTATCATCCCTGCACGGGTTAGAAAACCTCAGGATAAATCACTGGCAGAGCTTACGGTGCAGTTGGTAGAACGCTGGATTATTGCCAAATACCGTAATGAAACCTTTTTCAGTCTATATGAACTGAATAGAACTATCCACAAGGAATTGGATGCCGCTAACCTACGCCCATTTCAAAAGATGGAGGGATGCCGGCGAAGTGCTTTTGAACAAACTGAAAAACAATTGCTGCGTCCTCTTCCAATACGTCCGTATGAAATGGCGATATTCGTTAATGCCCGTGTCAGTCTTGACTATCTGTTACACGGAAAATTAAAGCAGCCTAAGAAAGTCATATTAAATCGTTTCAAAATTGACCCCCAAAATTCAAAAAACGATCAGATTAATTAAACTGCAATATATAAAAACGGGTAAAAATGCATATTGAACCAACTTTAAAAAGAACGGGGCTCTGCCCCAACCCCCGGGATTTAACGCATTTGTTCTCCAAGAGTAAAATAGAAAAGGGGCAATAAAGCATTACCCCATTTCCGAACTACTCTTTATAGAATCCCAACAGGCGCTCAGGTTGTATCCCTACAGAGCCCTATCCTCCTGAAGGGCAAGAGCCGATTGTAAAACAGTTAGTAATTAAGTTTTTTGGAGATGGCATAAAAAGCATTGGCAACGGTAATACCATCAGCTTCGCCTAAGATAATAGATAGTTTTTCGGTATTCCAAAACAGATCTTTAAAATCAACCAAATGGCAACCGACATTAAAATCTGGAATACACGCAAAATACCCCCTGGTGGTTTTGCCAAATAAAACATTAATACTGGAACGGCTTTGAATCTGCATCTCATAATGACTGCCATAATTTTTAAGATAAGTGACAAATCCCGGCCAAGTTTCTTCAAGATGTGTACCGGCAGCCACAGTGCAATCAAAACAGATCTTCTGTGGCAACATGATTAAAAGACTTGTTTTTTTCTTCATGAGGCAACAATATTAATCTCATCGTTGGCCTTTAGTAAGATGTCCGAATTAAGGACGGGGATTTTATCTTTAACGCCGATTAATAAGGCCATGGTCATGAGTTGATTCACCTTCCTGGGAAATCCGCCGGTGGTAGTAAAGATAAATTCATAAACAGACTCTTCCATAGGGATATCGGGTCTACCACAGGCTTTAAACCTAGAAGCGATATAGTCCTGGGTTTCTGACCTAGAAAGTCCGGTGAAAGAATAATTAATAGCAATTCTCTGTCTCAAGGCCTCATGGTGCTGTCTGTTTAGCTGAATCACCAGTTTAGGTTGGCCGGAAAAGACAACAATACAATAGTTTTTAGAATCCATATCAAAGTTAAGGATCATCCTAAAGTCATCTAAAATACTGTTGGAGATAAATTGAATTTCATCAACAATGATCACAGGAGTGATATTTTTGGCAGCATAAGCACAAATGGATTCTTGGATCTGTTTAAACATATCTACCTTTTTGTAGGCGTGAATCACTCCCAGGCCGTCACAAAGGGCCATATAGAACTCCTTGACAGTTAGGGTGGTAATAGGGATATAGATAATTTTGTACAGGCTTTTATTGAGGGAAGCAGCAAGACATTTCAGGGTAAAAGATTTACCTGAGCCTGGTTCTCCAGTTAACAGGCCGATGCCTTTATGCTGTTTTAAAATATCTAAACGAGCAGAAGACTGTAAAAAGTCATTAGACTGAAACTTAAACTTAGGATCAATTTCATTGGTAAAAGGATTAAAATCCATACCATAATAGGCGGTAAACATTAATTACCCTCCTTCAGAATAGTAAATGGGGAAAAATCCTGAGACTTCTTGGCGGAGTTTCTGATAGTTCTTGCATTATCCTTTTTGTTAACGGGATAAATGATATCAAGACAACATCCTTTATCATCAAAAATGTACGCTTTATCCATAGAAGAAGGGTCATAACGCAGTTTAACTTGCTCCCCAATATATTTAGCAGGTGCTTCAAAGAGGACATTGGAAACAGCAATAGTGGCGTCATTTTTTACCTTTCTGGTTACCCGATAAAGGAAAATGTGATCCAGTTCCTGAATGGATGGAACAAAGCGAATCCGGTCAATATGTTCTGTGAATTTGTCAATAGGCTTAGCTTTAATCGCAGAATGTATTGTTTGGTGATAATGGTTTTCGACGTAATTATGAAGCATATCATTAAGCTGGTCCAAAGAAGTAATCATGGACCAGTCTAAGAGATTCATCCACTGTTTTTGCAAGGTTTGAAACCAGCGTTCGATTTTGCCTTTTGATTGGGGTTGGAAAATTTGGGCATATGAAACAATGGTGCCCAAAGAAGCACAGATAAATTGTAATTGGTCAGAACGAAAAACCTTACCGTTATCCATGCTATTCCGAACTCGGAATAGCCTGGACTATACCGAAGAATTAACTATGCCGAAGTATTCCTGAAACCCTTATAAATGCTTAGTTTTGTTTAAGAAACTTCGGTATAGTTTTTATTGAAATATTCCTTATGTTTTGAGACGCTTACCTTATCAAATAATATCAGGGGGTAAGCGCAATGAAACAGAACATAACAATCAGGGAACTGGCAGATGTAATTCTTAGGGAAATGGGAAATGCACTGTTCAGTGCGGGCACAATTAAAGGCTATGCAAATATATTTAAGCGACTGGAAATGTTAGCAAAAAAGCGTAAAGATTTGTATTACACATCAGAGTTGGGTAGGAGCTTTATCGAGGATAGTAGTTATGTCAAATCGGAAGGTTATTGCCGAACAAGATACTGTCTGCATAATCGCTGCATCCAATTTATTGAGTCATATCTTGAGGATGGACAAGTAGACTGGTTACCACAACGTGTACTGCCAAAACATAGTCTGAAATCCAAGGAACTCTCGGATACGCAAATAAGCTTTGGGGACCTTATGGTTTCATCGGGCCTTAAAGCCAATACAATTGATGGATACGGAAGATTTGTACACTACTTTCTTATGTATCTCGAAAATAAAGGATACCGCTCTGTAACTGAATTGAAAGGCGGCGATATAATCACATTTGTTGCACTGGTATGCAAGGAGCATTATCAGCCAACAAGTCTTGGGGCCCATCTGCCTGGGCTGAGAATGTTCCTCAAAATGTATGAATCTACCGCAAAATTTGAAGCAGAACTGCCAGAGCATCTACCGAAGAAAAGGGACATTATTGGAGTCTATTCCGATGAAGAACATGATCAAATATTAAAACGCCTGGAATCAGGCAACATTTCATTCAGAAATAAGGCAATCTGCCTGATTGCACTTGAAACAGGTCTACGTGCAGTAGATATTTGCAATCTCAAGCTGGGGGATATAGATTGGGGACATGACAGCATCCATATCGTCCAAGAAAAGACAGGGAAACCGATGAATATACCGTTACGTGCATCCATTGGAAATGCACTTACTGACTATCTACTCTCAGAACGCCCTGCATCTGACTCTGAATATATTTTTCTTTCAAGTTATGCCCCGCATACGCCAATGAAAGCACACTCAGGCTACAGAAAAGTGTTACTTGATGTCATATCAGATGCAGGTATTGAAGCAAACGGCAGAATTTCAGGGACAAGAATTACAAGGCACAGCACCGCCTCAAGAATGCTCAGGCATGGTGTCCCCCTGCCCGTAATATCAGAGGCCCTCGGGCACGGAAACCCGAATAGTGTCATGGTATATCTTTCTACAGAGGATGCAAAACTTGCTGAGTGCACGCTCCCACTTCCGGAGGTGTGCCATGAATAAAAATTATACACTACGCTCATTAGCGGAAGAATTCATAATTTACAAACGGCGATTGGGTTACATCTATGAGACCCCGTGCCTCTACCTTATGAATTATGTCAAATATGCCGAAAAAGGTCGGACAGGAGAAACCCTTCTTGACAGGGAAAGTGTCAAGGAATATCTTGATACCCTAGCAGATGTACCGGGTTCTCTTTATGGTGCAGCAACTGTTCTCAGGGAATTCGGACGCCATTTAATTAAGTGCGGATATACGAGTATATATATCATACCGCCTAAAACCGTTTCCCTGCCGACACCTGAGCCACCTTACTTTTTTGCAGGTGAAGAAATTATACGTTTTTTCAGCAAATGTGATACCATTAAACCCAACCCAAGTTTTAAGGGGCGTGAACTGACACTTCCTGTAATGTTCCGGGTTTTGTATTGTTGCGGCATGAGATGCAAGGAAGTAAGGACGCTGCTTTGTGAGGATGTCCATTTAGATAGTGGTTTTCTTGATGTCAAACAGTCCAAAGGTCCAAAAAGCCGAAGGATATATATCAGTAGTGAGCTTGCAGATTATCTCAAAAAATATGAATGTTCCATCTCCGTCCTGTTTCCTAATCGAAAATACTTTTTTCCAAGTAGGGAAAGTTGCTATCGGACTGAGGTGATTTCTAAAAACTTCCGCCGCATCTGGGGGCAAGCGTATCCAAATTTTATACACGGATCAAGACCAAGAGCATACGATTTTCGCCATCACTTCGCATGGGCAAACCTAAACCGATGGGCAGCGGAAGGACTAGACGTCAATGCTATGCTTCCATATTTGATGCGGTATATGGGACATCAGTGCATTAGCGATACATTGTACTATTTCCATTTTGTTCCGGAATTCTTTCCTACCTATTCAGATATATCAAGAGTGACGGAAGACATTATTCCGGAGGTTCCACATGAAGAAAGATAGCTCGCATAGCAGCCTCATATTCTGGGATACAGCAAAGAAGTATCTTTACCACCATTTGCCGGACATAAGGAAGGCAAGCCCTAACACAATCTTTGCCTACAGGGATGGCCTGAATTCATTTATTGATTATCTGGAGAAAGTGAAAAACTTAAACAGAAAGGTTATTTCTTTCTCAGACTGCGACCGGGAAAACATGAATGATTATCTTGACTGGATGCTGAATGTGCGTAAATTGGCTGAAAAAACATGCAATCTCCGGCTTACAGCTATACATTCAATGCTTGAGTACGCATCCAATGAATATTCTGAACTAATGGCACTTTATTTAAGTGCGTGTAGCGTAAAGGGGGTCAAAGTTACATCCAAACCGATAAAGTTTTTCGAACGTAGACAAATGCAGGCATTGCTAGCGGCACCGGACATATCCAGGAAAGCAGAACGCAGAAATCAGATGATGCTTATACTCCTTTATGATACTGCGGCTAGAGTATCTGAGTTACTGGAGTTAACGATAGGAAGTTTACACATAGATTCGGAAATTCCGTATATCACAATATACGGGAAAGGTCGCAAGTATCGAAATATTCCTCTGATGGATAAGACACAACAGCATCTAAAACGATATCTAAACGAGTTCCATTTGTTAAATGTGAAGGATGAACCGCTATTTTATTGCGTCACATATGGTAAAAGACATCGTCTATCTGCTGATATTATGGAAACTATGCTTAATAAATATACAAGGAAGTGCATTGGGTCAGGGGTCGAGATGCCCGACTCACCGCACTGCCACATGATTCGAAAGACAAGGGCAATGGACCTGTATCAAAGCGGGGTTCCGCTTACACACATACAGCAGTTGCTCGGACATGAAGATTTGTCAACGACTTCTGGGTTTTATGCCTTTGCAACATTGGATACTTTGGCAAAAGCAATGAATAAAGTAAGTGGGGAGACCTCATCTGATAAGAAATGGAATAATAAGGCAACTCTGAAGGAACTTTTAAGGCTGTATATTGGCAGAAAAACTATGCCGAAGTTTCTTAAACAAAACTAAGCATTTATGAGGGTTTCAGGAATACTTCGGCATAGTTAATTTTTCGGTATAGTCCATGAAAAGTTTTTTGGGGATGCCTCTCCTCATGACAGCAGTCTTAAATACTGACAAAACAGAAAGCAGATTTTGTTCATAGCAAAAAGAACAAGCCATAATTGTCCTAGAACAATCGTCAATGAAAGCAATGAGATAAGTTTTCATCTTTTTGCCATTAATAGAGAGATAAGGTCCTGCGCTAATGTCGGTTTGCCAGCAGTCATTAGGGAACTCCATTTCAAAGGCACGGCGGTCTTTAGGCTCAACCTTTACCTTGTTAAGACCGTTTTTTTGAATAAATCGCTGCAAAGTAGAAAGAGATACGCTGCCAGGGGAAATCAATCCTTTAGCTATTAATTCATGATAAATACTTTTAGCGGAACGCTCAGGACAAAAAGTTTTTGCATCTTTGACAAATTGTTTAACATGTTCACTTAAGGCCCGGGATTGCCCCTTGTCATTACGGCTAGCAGGATAAAGACCTTCCAAGCCATGCTTTCGGTACAAAAGCAGCCATCCTTTTACTGTAGAAGGAGAATATTCCTGTTTACCGTAGTAGGGGACATCATAGATTTTGGCACAGATAGTCTCCAGATAACTCTTAGCTGATGGTGCTGAAAAAGTATTGTTTAAAAGAGGGGCGATCAGAGAGAACCTAAAGAGAGCTAACTGTTCTTTAGCTTTATCATTCATAGAAATACCTCCGGTTGAAATTTATAGGAATTAATATGTACAAAAATACCTATAAATACACGAGTATGAAAAGTAAAAAGCTCTGTGGGATGATAAAACCTGATAAAAATGAACTCAAAAACGGTAAATAAAGATGGAGGAAAATGCATAAGAGTTAAAAAACAGGGATTAAGAATGGATTTAGGCATAGCTATCCCATAACAAGGAAGGAATTTAAGGAGAGAAAAAATATTTGGGCATGTTATTAAAGAAATCCAGATTAAAAGAAGAACATGTATCAAATTTAAGGATTTTGCGTATCACAATGCCGGCGGCATAATCAAGTTTAAAGATAGATAAATCCATATCATAATTAAAAGAACTAAAGAGGGCAAAAAAACTATTGGTCAATGATAGGGATGTCAAAAATCTTTTTTTTAAGAAAAACACAGATTGTTTAGAAATAAAGCTTTGAGGGTTCAGGGAATGTAAAAAATGGCTGGAAGTATTTAATTTTAGTGAAAGAGAAAAAGTAGCAAACAGGCAAAAGATAATGACATCGAAGGAATAAACAAAATATGGGATAAGGCAGGCAGGAAGACGCGAGTATGTTTTGCGACAGGAAGGGCAGATAAAACGTTGCACTTTAAAGGGAAAATGCTGATAGATGGTGATAACGTTTCGGGTATAACACCCATGTCTGTGAAGCATACCGGCGTAACCGCAGTTTTTACATCCATACATATGAAACAAAATTTTCTCTTCAAAAAGAGAATTCATGGTAATATTTCTCAAAAAATTGTCAATACTTATCATGTGAGTCTTATTGGAGGGAAAGTCGGATTACAGGGTCCGCTTTCCCATTTTCCTTTTTATGGAGAGTATTGACAGATTAATGAATTTGCATAACAAAAAGGCAGATTAAATAATCTTACGCAACTTATCCGGGTGAAAACATTTTGCATTTTTCTGGTTGGATCTGTTTGAGATTTCGTGCGGTTTCACAACTATCATGTGGAATTCAAAGGTAACTTCTATAGTGTTCCTTTCCAGTTTGTCAAGGATGAGGTTCTCATCAGGGCAACCAGTGGAACCATAGAGATTCTTAAGGACAACAAACGAATTGCATCACATCCCCGGATTAAGCCCGACAAGAAATACGGTTACAATACTTTGCCAGAGCATATGCCGGAAAAACACCGCTTTCAGGCGGAATGGACACCAGAACGCCTGATCAAGTGGGCGGAGAAAATTGGACCGGATACCATGACCTATGTCAATAAGGTCATGCAGAACCGACAGCATCCGGAACAGGGATTTCGTGCAAGTTTAGGTATTTTAAAGCTTAGTAACACTTATGGCCAGGCAGCACTTGAAAAATCCTGCGCTCAGGCTTTGGAATACGGAAAGTATTCTTACAAAGCCCTGAAAATCATAATTGATAACCTTCCGAATATTCCCTTAGATACAGACCAACCGATACCGGAGCATTCCAATGTCCGTGGAAGGGAATATTTCCGTCAGGTAGTAAACGGAGGTGAAGGTTAATGCTTACGAATCCAACACTAGAGCATCTTAAGGATATGAAGTTAAGTGGTATGGTCGATGCCTATACAAGACAGCTGGAGCTACCGGATGCCACAGGGCTTACCTTTGAAGAGCGATTCAGTCTTATCGTAGATTATGAATGGACTAAGCGAAAAAGTAACCAACTGGATCGCCTGATCAGACAGGCAAATTTTCCGCAGGAAGCTCTCTTAGAAGACATCATATATACCGAAAAACGCAAGCTAAACAAAAACCTGATACAAACCTTATCAACTACAGATTGGATTAAACAAGGGCTAAATTTAATACTCACCGGACCAACCGGGGTAGGTAAAACATATTTGGCTGTAGCATTTGGATTCATGGCCTGCCGTAGAAACCAGCAGGTAAAATACTACCGGGTAAACAAACTCCTGGAGGAACTTGCCACAGCCAAGGCAAACGGTGGATACTTAAAGTTCTTAAAACAGCTCCAAAAATGTGACCTTCTAATTCTGGATGACTGGGGACTAAACTCTTTCTCCACATCGGAAAGCCGTACGCTCCTTGATGTGGTTGATGATAGAAACCTAAAAAAATCGACTATTATTGTCAGCCAGATACCCATTGATACTTGGGGCAAAGTCATAGGTGATTCCACCATTGCTGATGCCATTATGGACAGAATCATACATAACGCATATATTCTGAATCCAGATGGACCATCCTTTAGAGGCATGGATGCCCAGAAGCGTAAGGATGCTGCAAAACCGGTGGAAGTTGAAACATCAAAATAATACTTTTAAATACAAAAAAATATGTTACTATAATGGCAGATAAAAATCTGCAAAATCTATTTTGAAGCATTGTCCAGTAAGAACCGGAACAGCTGTCCATATTAAATCGGATTGGCTGTCCAGTTCAATCTGGAATAGCCGTCCAAAACAAATCGGTTTGGGTGTCCATTTTCACCGGAATACGCACACTGAGTCACCCTATTTTGGATCTAGAAGCATCACCACAGTCTTAAAACGTGAAGGATACTCTGTTTGCCGATCAACCGTTCAAAAGTATATGCGTGAGATGGGTCTGGCTGCCATCCATCCCGGTCCTAACCTCAGCAAAAGAAACCATGAGCATAAAATTTATCCTTATTTGTTACGAAATATTACTGCCAGTTACCCAAATCATATATGGGGTACAGACATTACATATGTCCGCCTACGACGTGGCTGGCTTTATCTTGTAGCCTTTCTTGATTGGTATTCACGTTACGTTGTTTCCTGGGAATTAAGCGATAACCTTGAAGTTGATTTTGTCCTGTCCGCTTTGGAATCGGCGCTAAAAACCGGAAAACCTTTAATTGCTAACAGTGATCAAGGAAGTCAATTTACCTCCAGACGGTATACTAACATGCTCATAGACAACGGCATCCAAATAAGCATGGACGGAAGAGGCCGAGCATTAGATAATATTTTTACAGAGCGATTATGGAGGTCGGTGAAGTACCAGGAAATATACATAAACGAATATGCAAATCCTAGAGATGCCAGGCAGGGAATTGGCAAATATCTGAATAAGTACAATACGTATCGGCCACACCAAGCCTTGAATGGACTTACCCCGGCAAAAATATACTTTGAGAAATAAGCTCAATAAAACCTTGGATGGGCGCTGCCCCTCCAAACCACCCCGCCCTCGCCGGGGGGCAACCGGTCTGGTATAAAACCAGCCCGGCAACAATAGGGTATTGGATGTGTTGCGTGTCAAGGGCAAGCAAGCTTCGCTTGTCGGCATAGCCGACCCTTGACACTTATTCAATCCCCTGGAATTAATTATCAGAGTTACCAGCCCCATTTTAAAGATAAATTCCATTTATATACAATTATCAAATAGCGAAAGGTGGTGTGAATACACCTTAAATAGGGTTAAAAAATTGTCTTGACAAAGTAGTCCACCTTAGTTTATAGACTCCTAACAAGGAGGTGATGCCTATGCTTGTACTAATATAGGTATTATGACTTTAATAACACAAAAACCAAAGGAGGAAATCAAAAATGATTGGAATCGAGCAATACCGAAAAATCCTGGAGTACAAAGCACTTGGACTTGCTCAGACAAAAACCGCAAAAGCACTGGGGGATAACCTATTCTTCTGTCAGCAAATACTGGAATATGAGCGAAGAAGATTATGTAAGGGAAGCTGAAAAGGAAAGGTACCACATGGATAACTACCGTCAGTACATACTGGAACATTTGAAAATTTGTCCACAAATGAGGGATACAAACATCTATCTCAAATTGGTGGAGGCCTTCCCTGATTTACAAGTTAAACGAGCTACATTCTACCGCTATATGAAAGCCTTAAGAGAACAGCACGGGTATCCGCATGCCAGTAAACGTAAAACCTCACCCCGTGAAATTTCTCCACCGGGATATGAAGCGCAGGCGGATTTTGGTCAATACAAACTTAAGGATATGTACGGGCGAATTGTACGAATATATTTCTTTTGCATGGTTCTGAGTTATAGCAGAATGAAATTTGTTTATTTTTCACCGGATCCCTTTACAACCAAAACAGCCATTAAAGCTCATAACTATGCATTCCAATATTTTGGAGGAAGTACACAGACTATTCTTTATGACCTTGACCGTGTCTATGTAGTCAGTGAAAATCTGGGGAATATCATATTCGTACCCACATTTGAAGAATATGTTAGGCGTATAGGTTACAGTGTTTCGCTATGTAGACCAAGAGATCCTCAAAGTAAAGGCAAGGTTGAAGAGGTGATTGGATACATAAAGCAAAGTTTTCTTGAGGGCAGGATATACACCGGAATTGATAGCCTTAACAGTGCTGCCCTTGCATGGTTAGATAGGGAAGGCAACGGGCGAATGATATTGTATAATAATACTTGACACGAAGACCTCGAACAAATAGTCTAGAAAAAAGAAAAAACGGAGGTCAGGCATGTCAGAAAAAGTAAAGAGAATTACTAAACAGTATACAAAAGAGTACAAAGCAGAAGCGGTAAAACTTATGAGAGAAATAGGGACCACAAAGGCAGCTATAGAATTAGGTGTACCCAAGAGTACTTTAAGCCAGTGGGTAAAGCGTGCAGAGATAGGTGATTTGGATACCGGTATAGGCACTCAAACTCCAGGTTCTGCAATTACTCAAGCTATGGAGATTCAGCAGTTACGAGCAGAAATTAAAGCTTTAGTAAAGGAAAATGCAAGATTGAAGAAAGAGAATGACTTTTTGGAGGAGGCTTCCGCTTTTTTCGCCGCGAGCCGTCAGAGGTTGGCAAAGAAGAGCGAATGAAGCTCATCGCAATAAAGACCGAAAATGGTAAATTGACGGGAGATATTGCGTTTTATTGCAGGGTATTGAAGGTCTCTCGACAAGGGTTCTATAATCACCTTGAAGCACAGAAGAAGCCTTGGAAATACGAAGCTCTGGCGGCCGAAATGTACGAAATAATAGATGAAGACGAGTGTAATGATACATATGGGCGATATCGGATGCATAAAGCCTTAGAACTAAAGAAAGAAGCCAAAGATGGTGATTTTCCACATATCCCCTGCGAAAGGACAGTGTATCGAATAATGGAACGTTTGGGCATAGTGCACACCCCTAAGCGCAAGCCCAATGGGATAACAAAGGCAGACAGGGAAGCCATGAAGTCCGATGACAAGATCAAAAGGGACTTCACAGCAGAAAGACCACTGGAGAAGGCTGTGACGGACATCACGGAGATTCAGACTGCCGATGGTAAGCTTTATATATCAATAATAGAAGATTGCTTTGACAATGCAGTTTTAGGACTTTCAATGGCAGACAACATGAAAGCCGGGTTATGTGTAGACACTTTAAAAAGTGCAATTATAGCATATCCTGGACTAAGAGGGGCGATTATCCATTCCGACAGGGGAAGCCAATATACCAGTTATGAATATCGCCAAGCAATAGAAAAATATGGAATAATTCAGAGTATGAACAGTGCCGGCGGTAGGTGTCATGACAATGCAAAATGTGAATCCCTGTGGGGCCGATTCAAGGAAGAACTATTGTACGATAGATATGATGCAAAGAAAATGTCGATGGCAGCGGTCAAGAGCCTAATATGGCGATATTTCATGAGTTATTGGAATAATCGTAGGATCTGTTCGGCGAATGGTGGGCTTCCGCCGATGGTAAAGAGGAAGAAGTTCTATGAAAGACAATATGCTAAAACAGCGTGACGATGGGAGCAAGGCGATGCGCTGGAATATAATGGGATTTCGCTACGCTCCATCCCATTATATTCCAGCGCAAAAACCACAAATTGTTCGAGAAAAATGTGTCAAGTAATATTGACAAGATCAGAATACATACTGTGACCAGAAAAGTGCCGCGTGAAATGTTCATGGAAGAGCAAAAATACCTGCTCCATGTCAAACCTTATTCCGAAGTATCAAGCACTGTTGCCTCTTTTGATAAGGATGGAGTGGTAAGTTATAAAGGCAACCGTTATCAGATTAATACAGGTATGATGGATGCTCATAAACGCATTCGAATTGAAGATGATGGTGAAATGCTTTTGTTCTATGATGCTGAAACAAATGATTTATTGGCTAAATATCCAGTCACAGAAGATACCGGGCAGTTGTTCAAACCAGAAGAAAATTACAGCAGAGACAGGGTTTCTTTAACCATCATAAAACAATATTTTGCAGAATACGAAATAGCTCAGGAATTCATTCGCCGGATGGAGCAGCAACAGTCGAAATATTTTAATACACATTGCATTCGATTATACCGGATGACAAAGTTTTATACAATTGGACAATTGCTTGATGGAATAGAATACTGCATTGATACTGAACGCTGCAGTGCCTATGAGCTTTTGGCTTATCTCATGTATCAGTACGGAGAGCATATAGCTAAGAAGTTTTTGCCGAATCAGCAGTATTTTAACCATTTGGCCAGGAGTAAAGAAATAAGGAAGGAAATCGATGGCTGATATAACAGAAATCCGTGAATTAGCTCAAAAACTTAATCTTTGGAATATCGCAAGGGGATACATTGATTTATAATGTACCCATAAAACTAGACAAAATTTCCGATAATCTAAGTGAACCTGATATAATAAAAGACAGGAAACTGTCAGGAAGGAAGGTTCACATAACATGGCCAAAAGGAGACAATTTACAGCAGAATTCAAAACTAGAGTTGTATTGGAACTCCTTAAGGAAGAAAAACAGCTTGGCGAGTTAGCGGCCGAATATGAATTAAGCCCCAACCAGCTACGCAACTGGAGGAAAGAATTCTTAGAAAACGCACCAAAAGTGTTCTCCCCGAGCAAACAAGAAAAAGAACTCCTGGCCAAGGAAAAAGCCTTGGAAGAAGAAAGAAACCAATTAATGGCGAAAGTCGGTCAACTCACCATCGAGAATGATTGGTTGAAAAAAAAATCTAAAGAAGTCTTTGGCTACGACTGGGAGACTAGAACTGGTTTCAAAAGATGAAAAACTCACTGTTACCAGACAATGTGAATTGCTGGATGTTAACAGAAGCAGTGTTTATTACACGCCTGCCGAACCTGACAGGAAAAGAGAAAATTTGATTAAACGCCGGCTGGACTACTGGCATACCAAGATGCCCTACCTTGGCGTTAGAAAGCTTCGTAGAAAGTTACAGGATGAAGACCATATTAAGGTCGGCCGTAAACTGATTAAACGTTACATGGACGAAATGGGAATTTATGCAGTTTACCCCAAGCCCAATCTATCAAAGCGAAATAAAGAGCATAAAGTATACCCTTACCTGTTAAGGAACCTGGATATTAACCGGCCAAACCAAGTCTGGGCCATTGATATTACCTACATAAGAATGAGTAAGAGTCATATGTATCTGACCGCTATTATCGACTGGTACAGCCGCTACATCGTCGGCTGGGAGCTATCGGATACCTTTGATACCGCCCCGGTTTTAGCAGCTGTCAAAAATGCTATCCAAAGGTATGGCAAGCCCGAAATCATTAACAGTGACCAAGGCAGCCAGTTTACCAGCGACGATTATACGAGCTACTTAAAAACAGCGAATATCAAACAAAGCATGGATGGCAAAGCCCGCTGGATTGATAACGTTGTCATAGAGCGTTGGTTCAGGAGTCTAAAAACAGAACGAATTTATACCCATGAATACCTAACACCCAGAGCGTTAAGGAACGGGATCCGGGAATATGTTCAGGAATACAATACAGAACGGCCTCATGAAACCCACGACTACTTAACTCCGCAAGAAGTATATCAGGGAAAAAAGGCGGCGTAACACTACAAATAGGATATTCGAGCAATTGGGCTGATGGATAGTGCCGCCATGTGGACAACCTTTCAGGTTGCCCCACAAGGCTTGGACAACAAAAACCATGTTGTCCACACTCTCCACAGCCCCGACGATTATTAAAGATGATGACGATGACTAAACCCTAGCCATAACCAAACTAATCATTATTGGGAATATCTGGTTCACTAAGAAAATTAAAATTTTTGTCTTGACAAGGGGGACACTTTAATTGTATATGATGACAGGCTAATGGTAGAGTTTAAGTCGGGGTTAGAAATAGAAGTGAAACTATAGGATTTTAATATGATTGCCGCCAATCGAGAAAAATTCTTGATTGGCGTATTTTTTTAAAATAGTTATTGACATATGTCAGAATCGGGGTATAATATAAGATGTAAATGACATATGTCATTTACACGGAGGTGAATAGTTTGAGGGAGAGTGCGGTTACTAACAGTACTACAGGAATCAATAATCAGAGGTTCATAGAAATGGCTAATACTCAAAAAAAGCCAATTACACGTTCAAGAGAAGACTATTTGCGTGTTATTTATGAGTTGTTTAGATTAAATAAAGCAATCCGAACATCAGATATTGCAGAAAGACTCGGGGTCACGCGGGCTAGTGTTAGTGGTATGATGACAAAGCTAAAAAACTGCGGATTGATAGACAAAGAAAAATATGGATGGATTTCTCTGACAGAAGATGGATATAAACTTGCGGAACAAATAAAAAGCAAATATGACATTATCGTATCGTTTCTGGTAGATGTTTTAGGAGTAAACAAAGCAACCGCAAAAAAAGATGCTTGTAATATAGAACATGCTATCAGCCAAGAAACAGCCGAAAGAATTAACGATCATTTAAATAGCTTGTTAAGTATTAAGGAGGATTATTATGCCCAGAGGTGACAGAACTGGTCCTTTGGGAATGGGACCATTAACTGGACGGAGGTTAGGTTTTTGTGCTGGTTCCAAAGTGCCCGGTTATTTGAACGCAAATTACAGACGAGAATTTTGGTTTGAACGACGAGGTTACAGGCGTGCATTCTGGCTTGCTGGAATGATACCCTGGTGTTTTTATCTAGCTTATCACTTATTTAATCGTAGCAAAATTAAAAGTAAGAGATTATAAGGAAAGGGGGTGACATTATGCCAAGAGGAGACGGAACCGGGCCTATGGGAATGGGTCCTATGACAGGGCGAGGTGCAGGATTTTGCGCAGGTTTTGCCGTTCCGGGTTATGCAAATCCAATCGGTTACGGATTTGGATTCGGACGGGGACGAGGCTTTAGGCGAATGTTTTATGCGACCGGTTTGCCAAGGTGGGCACGCTTTGGTACTCAAAATGCAAATGGGGCGTACTTTGCATCAGATGCTGATGAAAAAGAATTTCTGAAAAGGCAGGCTAAATTTCTTGAAAATCAGCTTGATGATGTAAAAAAGCGCCTCGATGAGTTAGAAGAATAGTCCTGTCGTAATGCGAAAGGCAGGCTTGCTGCCTGCCTTTCGCTATTATGCATAGATATGAAGTTACAAAATAATACTTACTCTAATCCTATGTGAAAGTGAGATTCTACCAGAAAGGAAATAAAATAATGCTTGTATTCGGTCCTATACCCTCACGAAGATTGGGGCAAAGTCTTGGGGTCAACAATATTCCGCCAAAAGCTTGTTCTTATTCCTGTATTTATTGCCAGATTGGAAGAACGACAAATATGCGGATAAACAGAAAAAAATTCTATGAGCCTCTTGAAGTATATTCACTAGTTCAGTCTAAGGTAAAACAGCTTCAGGAATATGAAAAGAAGCTGGACTATATATCTTTTGTTCCAGATGGTGAACCTACGCTTGATAAAAATCTAGGCACTGAACTTGATCTTATAAAAGAATTAAATATTAAGACAGCGGTTATTACGAATGCATCTCTTTTATGGATGGATGATGTTAAAGAGGATTTATCAAAAGCAGATTGGGTGTCTGTAAAGATCGATGCAGTTTGGGACGATGTTTGGCACAAGATCAATAGACCGCATGGTGGTTTAAGTCTCAAAAACATTTTAGATAGTATAATTAATTTTTCAAAATCATATAAGGGAAACCTTGTAACTGAAACCATGCTTGTCTCTGGATTTAATGATGATCTTCAGCATATTGAGGGAATAGCTGAACAAATTTCAAAAATCAATCCGCGTAAATCTTATTTATTGGTTCCAACAAGACCGCCTGCTGAAAAAAATATATCCAGAGTGACCGGAGAAAAACTCATCCAAGCTGCTGGCATTATCAACAGTATTTCGGGCGTAGATGTTGAATGTATAACCGCAGATGATACAGAACAAGGTTTTTTCTTTACCGATAACATTGTAAAGGATCTTTTAAGCATAACTTCGGTACATCCAATCAGAGAAGAAATTATTAAGCACTATTTTAAATTGGTGAAAGCAGATAGCTCAATCTTGCAAGAATTAATAAAGCAGAACAAAATAATTAGATGTACATACCAAGGAAAAACTTTTTACAAAAAAAATTTGCTTTTTTTTAATAAAAAAGATAGTTTGTAAAACAACCAAAATTTATAAATGCTTAATTTTAAACAATTAAAGAGCGCTTTAGCTACTTTTATTTATATTGAGGTGACTAAAAAATGCCTAGACCAATGAAATGGAGAAAAGTATGCTGTTTGCCTGAAAGCAGTAAGTTTGGTCCCCTTGACTTAAAGGTGGATGATGAGAATATTGTTAGAATGACAGTTGATGAGTATGAAGCCATAAGGCTTATTGATTTGGAAGGCTTTACGCAAGAGGAATGCGCCAAGCAGATGGATGTTGCACGCACTACTGTTCAAGGCATTTACGCTGAAGCTAGAAAAAAGATTGCCGAGTCTCTGGTAAATGGTAAGGTACTCTTGATAGAAGGTGGTGAATACAGGCTATGTGAAGGATTCGGAAATGGGTGCGGACGAGGTTGTCGCAGGCATCGACATGGTTGGCGCTTTGCAGGTAGTGATAGAGGTGACTGATAATGTATTCTGACAAAGTGATAGAACATTTTATGTGTCCTCAAAATGCTTATAGTATGCCGGATGCTGATGCAGAAGGGAGTTTCGGTGATCCTACATGCGGAGATTATCTTACGATTTATATTAAAGTAAAAGACAATCGTATAAGCGAAATAAGCTTTCTTGTGCTTGGTTGCCCTGCAGCAATTGCAACATCCAGTATGACGACGGTATTAGCTAAGGGTAAAACCCTGGATGAAGCATTGGAAATTTCAGAAGAAGATGTCATACATGCCTTAGATGGACTTCCTGAGAACAAGGTTCATTGCTCTAATTTAGGCGTTAGCGCATTACGAAATGCGATCAATAATTATATTAATAGAATGGAGGATTCTCATGAAAATATCAATTCCGGTAGATGAAAAAAGTTTGGAGTCGAATGTATGTGTATCCTTTGGACGGGCTCCCTATTATCTCATTTATGATACTGAAACCAAGGAAAGTGTATTTCTTGATAACAGTGCAGCAGCAAGTACAGGCGGAGCAGGAATTAAGGCAGCACAAACAATAGTGGATAATAAAGTGAACGCTTTACTTACTCCCCGATGTGGCGAAAATGCAGCTAATGTGCTCAAATCCGCTGATATTAAAATATATAAAACAGCGGGTATTTCCGCTAAAAAAAATATTGATGACTTCATCAGTGGAAAGCTATCCTTACTCGATGAAATTCATCCTGGTTTTCAAGGCCATGGAGGGAACTAAAATGAGGATAGCTGTGCTAAGTGGCAAGGGCGGCACAGGAAAAACGTTGGTATCAGTAAATTTGGCTGCGGTAGCCAAAACATCAACCTATATAGACTGTGATGTTGAGGAACCAAATGGACATCTATTCTTTAAGCCCAAGGATATCATTGAAGAAGAAATTTCAGTTAAAATTCCAAAGGTGGATGGAAATCTATGCAGCGGATGCCGAAGGTGTGTTGAATTTTGCAAGTTTAATGCTCTTGCCTATATAAAAGATAAACTGATAGTATTTGAAGATATTTGCCACTCTTGCGGTGGATGTATCTTGCTTTGCCCTGAAAAGGCATTGACAGAGAAAGAAAAGGTTATCGGCAGGGTGCAAAAAGGTACTTCAGAGCAGGTGACAGTATATACCGGGATATTGAATCCTGGTGAACCTTCAGGGATACCCATAATAAAAAAGCTGCTTGATGAGAATGAACATGAAAGAAACAAGACGATATTTATCGACTGCCCTCCTGGAAGTGCCTGTATAGTCATGGAAAGCATTAAGGATGCAGACTACTGTATATTAGTAGCTGAGCCTACATTGTTCGGAGTTCATAACCTTAACATGGTGTATGAACTAGTCAAGTTATTTAGTAAGCCGTTCGGAGTGGTTTTAAACAAGTGCCTTGACGGTGAAAATCCGTCGGAAAAATTCTGCATAGAAAAAGATATTCAGATTTTAGGCCGAATACCTTTTGATAATGAGCTTGGAACATTGAACTCAAATGCAGAAATTGCTGTAAGGAAAAGTGAAAGGTACCGAATGATTTTTTCTTCTTTGCTGGAGGCTGTGAAAAAGGAGGTGCATCATGAAACAACTTCTGATTCTTAGTGGTAAAGGTGGTACTGGAAAGACAACCATAGCAAGCGCGTTTATCAAGCTATCTAAAGCTCGCGTTTATGCGGATTGCGATGTTGATGCACCTAACCTGCATCTTATAACAAAGCAAAACTCCTTGCCAAAGAAAAGAGACTATTATGGCTTGCCGAAAGCCGAGATAGATACAGAGTTGTGCATAGAGTGCGGACAATGCAGGCAAAACTGCCGTTTTGACGCTATTTCAGCAGATGGGAAATACAAGATAGATCCTTTTGCCTGTGAAGGCTGCGGGGTTTGCAAGCTTGTTTGCCCTGTTGGAGCTGTGACTTTAAAACCTGCTGTAGCCGGTGAACTGTTGTTATATACAGATGAGGAAAAAGTATTTTCTACAGCGCAGCTAAAAATGGGCAGCGGAACCTCCGGAATGTTGGTTACCGAGGTAAAAAAGCAAATGAAGTCAGCATCCGCTGATGTGGAGTTTGCTATTATTGACGGATCTCCCGGTATAGGCTGCCCGGTTATAGCGTCTTTGAGCGGTGTTGATATGGTGTTAATTGTGGCCGAGCCATCCATATCCGGAATTAGTGACATGGAGCGGATTATAAATACAGCTACGAAATTTGGCGTAAAGACGGCGGTATGTATCAATAAGTTTGACACAAATATGCAAAACACAGAAAAGATAGAAAACTTCTGTAAAGGTCAGGGAATTAGCCTTTTGGGTAGAATACCCTTTGATTCGGACGCGGTAAAAGCAATTAATAATGGGCAGACAATTGTTGATATAGTCTGTGCCTCAGGTGCAGCAGTGAAAGTAGTTTTTCGCAAGACAATGGAGCTGCTGTTTGAAGAAGGTGGTGGGCTGAGGTCATGATTATCAAAACATTAGTTGAGAATACAGCGCTATCCAAAAACTTCGGCAGCGAACACGGACTTAGCCTTTATATAGAAGCAAATAGTCGCAAAATTCTTTTTGATGTTGGCGCTAGTGAATTATTTCTTGAAAATGCAAAGAAACTGAATGTAGATATCTCTGAGGTTGATTATCTGATTATTTCGCATGGGCATTATGATCATGGTGGCGGGCTAAGAGCTTTTTTGCGTGAAAACACAAAAGCCGAGATATTCCTACACCGACTGGCATTTGAAAAATACTATGCTTTGCGTTCGAATGATGAACCGGAGTATATTGGTCTGGATGAAGAACTGAAACAAAACAGGCGAATTGTACTTACATCAGACCGCTTCTTTATCTACAAGGGGATTCAAGTGTTCTCAAATATAACTAAAAAGGAACCTCTACCAAAGTCAAATGACAGTTTGCTTATGAAACATGACGGCAAAATAGTACAGGATACTTTTGCGCATGAACAAAACCTCATTATAGAGGAGGCAGGAAAGACGCTTTTGGTAACAGGCTGCGCCCACAATGGTATTGTAAATATTCTTGAATACTTCCATGACTTAAAAAGACGTATGCCTAACTATGTGATAGGTGGATTTCATCTTTCCAGCCGTTCTGGCGGAAACGAGGCCCATGAAATGATAGATAGAATTGGTAAATACCTGGTGGATACAAAAGCAAAGTTTTACACATGTCATTGCACTGGTCTGGAGCCTTATAAAAGGCTGAAAACTATTATGGGTGATAGCATCGATTATCTGTCAGCAGGCAGTGAAATACACATATGAATTATTTGATAGTGCAAATCAAGGGAGATGAATGCCTGTGAAAGATATTAATACATTTATTTTGATTTCAGCCTTTGCGATAGGTGCAATGTTAGTAAACAGTTTGGGAATTTGGATTCTTTATAAAAATCGCGAATGGGCAGGAAAAAATCAAAGACTATTGTATGTGTTTTGCTGCGGGAATACTTATCTCTTCCCCGCTGATAATGGCTTTACCTCAAGCAATACAAAAAAACACCTACGCGGGATTCACTGCGCTCGCAGGATTTTTATTTATGTATTTCAGCAATGAGATCATCAAATACAAAACAAAGCAAAAAGAACTGGCCTTTGGCATAACTGCAATTGAAGGTATCTTAATTCATTCACTTATAGATGGCGTTGTATACACAGTTACTTTTAGTATCAGCACAGTAGTTGGAATTCTTACTGGAGTTGGGTTGGTTGTTCATGAGTTCGCCGAAGGCGTTATAACTTTTTCAATGTTACTTAAAGGTGGATATAGCACAAGGAAAGCTGGGATTTATGCTTTTCTTGCAGCAGCATTAACAACTCCTATCGGTGCCTTTATAGCATATCCAATTGTTCAACATCTTAGTAACAATGTTTTAGGACATATGCTTGGATTTGTTGCTGGTGTTTTAATATACGTTTCGGCATCGCATTTATTGCCTGAAGCAAGGGATTATGAGAAAAAGCACTCTACCCTAGCATTTATATTGGGAATTGTTTTCGCACTGCTTATTATGTTTGCCGAACACTAAAGTTATTACAGCATTGTTTTTTGCAAGAGTTTTTTACCGAAAGTTGCAAATAATTTTTCCATAGTATTGCAACTCCATTTTCCATAATGTTGCAAGCTCCATTTTCTACTTTTCAGCAGAAAAATAGAGTTTTGCAGACATTTATCACAATTTTGATCTTTGAAAAATGAGGATTTTCTCAGGGGCTCTGCCCCTGAAACCCCGCCCTCGCCGGGGGGCAGAGGGCCATTAGAATGGCCCTTGAATTAAGGGTTTTGGTATTGACTGGCCGTCAAGGGTCTTCGGCTAGCGCCTTCGATGAACTCCGCTACGCTTCGCCCTTGACAGCCGCCAGGTATGTACTTTTATAAGATCAGCTAGAAATATTACTATACCTGTGTTCGAGTTCTTTAATCATTGGTGTTTGGTTATGTCATCGGCCCTCCTTGTTGTCTGTTGAGGTTATCGAGCGGTAAATGTCGTTGATGCTGGATTCCCTTAGACGGTTGTTTTCTCCCGGAAACAAGAGAAGATAGCAGTGGTGCATAAGCCTGCCTTAGTCTGTAGTGGGTTTGCCGGACACGCAGAAAGGTTCTATAATAAAGAATAAGAAAGGGCGTGTGGAAAGCATGGGCAAGCAAACTTTTACAGAAGACTACAAAAAGGAAATAGTGAGGTTAATTACAGAATTAGGTAAGAAACCAGTTGATGTAGCCAGAGATATAGGAGTAACTGCTACATCAGTAAGAAGATGGGTGAGACAATTTAGTGAGCATGGAGAAAATGCTTTTCCCGGTAAAGGAAAACTAAGGCCTGCAGACGCAGAATTAAAGGCATTGGAAAAAAGAAATAAGGATCTCCAGGAGGAAATAGCAATATTAAAAAAAGCTATGGCCATCTTCACCAAGGACGTGAAATAAAGTATTTATTTATCAAAGAACACAGCTCCGAATTTTTCGTCAAGAAGATGTGCCAAGTCCTAGAAGTAAGCAGGAGCGCATATTATGATTGGCTTAAAAGACCTGTAAGCTATCGTGAAGAAAATGACAAAGAATTAATCATTCATATTAAAGAAATATTTGATGAGTCAGACAGCACTTATGGCCATAGGAGAATCAAAAAGGCTTTAAGAAAAAGAGGAATAAAAACCAGCAATCAGCGAGTAAGACGGCTAATGAAAGAGAACGGTCTAATTAGTGTATTGAAATCAAAATATAAAGCTACAACTAATTCTAATCATAATTATCCGGTAGCACCAAATTTACTGAATAAAGACTTTAAAGCTAATAGGATTAATCAAAAATGGGTTGGAGATATAACTTATATAGCAACCCAGGAAGGTTGGCTTTACCTAGCTGCTATTGAAGATCTATATCACAAAAAAATTGTAGGCTGGTCTCTTGATGGTAGAATAACAAAGCAGCTAACAATAAAGGCCTTAGAACAAGCAATCAGAAGGGAAAGACCTCCAAAAGGGCTTATATTTCATTCCGATAGGGGGTCACAATATGCTGCCTATGATTACCAGGATAAACTAAAAGAAAACGGAATAATGCAAAGTATGAGTGCCAAGGGAGACTGCTACGACAATGCATGTATGGAATCATTTTTCGCTACCTTAAAGAAGGATTTGGTTCATAGGAAACGGTTTAAGACCCGGGAGGAGGCAAAATTAGCAATAATTAACTATATTGAAACCTGGTACAATTGCAAAAGATCTCACAGTGGTTTAGACTATATGTCTCCTATGGAATACCAAAGAAACCACAGTAACTCGCACACCTTAGTAGCTTAGTAATTATAAAGTTACTGGCAGTCAAGGGCTGGCGTTAGCCAGGCGAAGCTTTATAATGGACCCAAGAGTTTGACACAAAATCAAAAAAAATAAGCTATAATAAAGGTACTATGGAAAAAAGAAAAACTTACAAGCCAGAAGAAAAAGCTAATATTGTTCTTCAATTGCTCCGGGAGGAAAAAACCATTGCCCAGATCGCTTCGGAAACAGGTGTACACCCTACGGTTTTAGCCCGATGGAAAGCAGAAGCCATCGAAAATCTTCCCAGCCTTTTCACCAGAGGCGCCAGCGAAGTAGAGAAAATGCGCAAGCAGTACGAAGCTGAAAAGGAGGAACTGACCAAACAGATCGGCCAGTTGACAATTGAAGTCAATTGGTTGAAAAAAAAATCTGCTGAACTCTACGAGCGCCGAAGAAAGACGTGAAATGCTTGACCGGAATGAAAAAGGCATCACCGTCAAAAAACAGGCGGAACTCCTGGAAGTCAATCGCACCAGCGTCTATTACCGTCCGGTCCAAAAGCCTGATCCTGATATAGAAATCATGCATATGATTGATGAAATCTACACCAGGTGGCCCCATTACGGATACCGGAGAATCACCAAAGAACTGCACAACCGAAATATTCCGGCAAACCGGAAACGGGTACTGCGTCTGATGAGGCGCATGGGGATATACGGGATAGCGCCCGGGCCGAATTTGAGCAAACGGAACCACCAGCACCACACCTATCCTTACTTGCTGCGGGGAGTAAAGCCAAAACACCCGGATCATATCTGGGGCATAGACATCACCTATATCCGGATGACAGGCGGATTCATGTACCTTGTGGCGATTATCGACTGGTATTCCCGGTACATAGTGAGCTGGGAGCTTTCCTCCACGCTGGAAAAAGGGTTTGTCCTCAGGGCGCTTCGAAAAGCAATTGCCTCAAGGAAACCGGAAATCATCAACAGCGATCAAGGAGCCCATTTTACCTGCGGAGACTATATTAATTTTTTGAAAGAACACGAAATTCAAATCAGCATGGACGGCAAAGGCCGTGCTACTGACAACGCCATAACGGAGCGGTTCTTCCGCAATCTCAAGTGGGAGAGAATATATTACGATTCTTATCACAAACCTAAAGAAGTTTACCGGGCCGTAAGGACATACATCGAAGAATACAACAATACCAGGCCCCATCAGGCTTTAGGTTACGAAACACCTGCCAGTGTTTATTACGGGCTGATTTCATCGGCAGAGGCTATCTAACCACCGCTTAGGTATAATAAACTGGCGGAGGGCGCCAATGTCAAGGTTGGCTTCAGCCGGCGAAGCGAAACCTTGACATTGATGCGGCCGGAGCTAGTATAATCTAGCTGGCGGTGGTTGTTAAAAAATTACAATTAATGGAGGTGCAGCATAGCTTAAAATTTTTGAGATTATGTCTTGACAACGGGGTGCACTACACTTTATCCTTTACTGCCCCAGGTACAAACCCTATTGTAAGTTGGTCTTGCAAAGCATGACCAACTGCCTCCCGGCGAGGGCGGGTGTGGGCAGAGCCCACAAAAGAAGTTAATATTAAGAAGTTATAAATTATAAAGCAATTCTATGAAATTAAGAGAAAAAGAACGCTTTTGCGTGTCTAGCTAGGCCTGAGCACTCCACCTACAAGGGCGGCAGTCATCTGCTCATCATAGAGTACATTAACCCACCGGGAAAATTCCAAGTTTGTGTTAAGAATGACCGATTTCTGCTCATGTATCTCGGAAAGAAAGTCAAAGAGCAATTGGGCGCCAGTACGGTCGTATGGTACGTAACCCCACTCATCAAGGATAATGATAGACGCTTTATTCAGTTTTTTTAGTAACATTCCGAGTGTTCCAGCCTTCTTTGCTTCCGAAAGTTGATTGACCAATGCTGCGGTACGGTAAAACTTAACAGGAATGCCTTTTTGACAGGCAGTCACGCCCAGTGCAATTGAAAGCATGGTTTTACCGGTTCCTGTTCTGCCGTACATGATAATATTTTTCTTTTCCCTCACAAAATTAAGGGATTTCAGGCTTTCCGGCGTTAGGTCTGAAGGAAGGGTAATTTCATCAAAACGGAATCCTTCAAATGTTTTGATGCTATAGAAGCCTGCATTATTAATCAGTTTAGCTACACGGCCTTGTTCACGGTTTTTTAGTTCTGCAGATAATAATTTATATAAATACTCCTGATGGGATTCGCCCTCCATTGTCTGTGCCATATCGGCCAGATTGCGGCTTAACTTTAGTTTTTTGCAACAGTCTATAATTTTATCTTCAAGCATTTGCGGCACCTCCCTTTTTCAGGAAGACGTCGTAAGCAATAAGGTTGGTTGTCATCTGACCGACTTTTGGTATTTCCGGACCAAGCGGCATAGGCGGAAGTTCCGGCACATCGGCGTAAAGACGCCGGTAAAGGTTTCTCAGACTATCGGCATCGGATGCCCCATAACATAGCGCCTGATTGACAGTGTTAAGAGCACTTTCAAAGCCGCTTCTGTCCGTGAGTTCTGCCAGAACTTTAAGGATCTTTCCTGTTTCCGTATTGGAACAGCCCTCAAGGAACTGTTTCATTGCAGACGGCATTATGTCATAGATACCCGAATATTTCAATGCGCGCGGTCGTATGGAAAGCTGCCTAAGGTATGGAAGCCAGTCCATGCTCTGCTGTTTAGTATCGCCGTAAAGACGGCGGTGTCTTACGATTTCGCGATAGTTTTCATCCATCACGATAACAAGCGATGATGTCAGTTTCAGGTTAACCGTTGTATTTGCATGTTTCGGTGATACCGAATATTCATGCATTCCTTTATTCAAATAAAATTTGCCCCAGTTGTTAGTAGTAACAGCCTTTTTACCGCTCAGGTCGAATTCAATTTCAGGAAGGGGATGACAATGTTTTAAATCTTCTTCAAACAGTTCTTCTATTGTTTTATTGTGGCGGTAATGCTCCCTTTCGGCATCATCCTCACACATATTGAGAAGTTGCCGGTTAAAATCGGGAAGATTAAGAAAACGCGGTATGGGGACAAGTAAGTTACGTCTATGGTAACCGACTTTGTTTTCAACGTTGCCTTTTTCATGGCCTTCACCGGGATTCATGAACACGGCTTGGAAACGGTAGTGCTCCCTGAACCGGTCAAACCTTTCTGTGGTCTCACGGCCGCCGCCTCGGATTACTTTAGTAACAATTGTTTTAGTGTTGTCAAACCATACCTCGCCGGGCACAACACCAATGTGTCGGAAGATTGTGTCCAGTCCTTCCAGTAGGCATTCCATGTTTTCGCCGTAGAATAGTTGCAAGTAGCCTTTATTGCTGTAAGGGAATGACACTTCGAGGTATTTTCCAGTTAGGCGCTTACCGTTTTCATAAAAATCGGCTGTGCCGAAATCAACCTGGGCTTCTCCCGGGCGATGTTCCAGAGGGAGGAACCCACCCCTGGCACCATTAAATATCTCCTTATGTTTTACGGCATAGTAAGTAGCGACTGTCCTATAGGAACAATTAAAATCCGCAAACTCTTTTTTAAGACGCTGAAATACCCTCTTGGCAGTATGTCTTTGTTTACGCGGTGCCTGTTTATCCTCTTCAAGCCATTTGTCTATAGTTGGCTTGTAGGGATCCAGCTTTGGGCATAAATGCTGTTCCGAAGCTGGTTTGGGAGCCGGTTCATTGAAGTCCGTCATATCGACATACTTCCGTACTGTTTTCCAGTCCACTTGCATTGCATTTGCAATTTGGGAAATGTTCTCTCCTTTCATGAAGAAACGGAATCTGATATCATGTATCTTGTCCATTGTAAGCATTCTCCTTTCCTCCTTGTAGCTTTGGTCAGATACAAGGATATAGGTTATGGTTTATGCCTGCAATGGATTTTTTGCAATACTATGGAATTTCCAATTGCAACATTCTGGAATTTTAACTTGCAACTTTCGGTATTTTTATCTTACAACAAATACAGCATAACAACCATGCATGAAAAATATACAGGAAGGAGCTAATATTATGAGCGAAAATTGCAACCAAAGCTGCAGCAGTTGCTCGGAGGACTGCGCAGAAAGAAAAGAGAAGAAAAATGATTTCTCCGTGAAACCACATGAAATGAGCAGCATTAAAAAGGTTATTGGTGTTGTCAGCGGTAAAGGAGGGGTTGGAAAGTCACTGGTAACTTCCATGCTAGCTGTTACCATGAATAGAATGGGTTATCATACCGCTGTTCTGGACGCTGATGTAACCGGTCCTTCTATTCCTAAGGCATTTGGTATCAAGGAAAAAGCCACAGGAAGTGAATTTGGCTTATTCCCAGTTAAAAGTAAGACAGGTATTGATATCATGTCTGTTAATTTGCTTTTAGAGAATGATACCGATCCAGTTGTGTGGAGAGGACCCCTGATCGGAAATATGGTAAAGCAGTTCTGGTCAGATGTTATCTGGAGCGATGTGGATTTTATGTTCATCGATATGCCACCGGGCACCGGCGATGTTCCCCTTACTGTATTTCAATCCATTGCTGTTGATGGGATCATTGTTGTAACCTCGCCTCAGGAGCTTGTATCCATGATTGTATCAAAAGCAGTCAGGATGGCTGAAATGATGAATATTCCTATCATTGGTATAGTAGAAAATATGTCCTATTTTAAATGTCCTGATTGCGGTAAGGAACACAAAATTTTCGGTGACAGCCATATTGACGAAATTGCCGAAAAGCATAATTTAAAAGTGCTTGCTAAGCTTCCGGTCAACCCCAAAATTTCTGCCGCCTGTGATAAGGGCATGATAGAACTTTTTGATGGCGATTGGCTTGAGCCGGTTGCAAGAGAATTAGATAAAATGGAGGTTATTAAAATGATTAGAATTGCTGTAGCAAGTGATAACGGAATGGTGACTGAGCACTTTGGACATTGCGAAGGTTTTATGATTTTTGACGCCGAAAATAACAAAATTGTTAAAAGTGAAACTATTGCTAACCCTGGACATAAACCTGGATTCTTGCCTAATTTTCTTGCCAATCGTGGAGTAAACGTCATCATCAGTGGTGGTATGGGAGGAGGTGCAGTTGACATTTTTAATGAAAGGAACATTGAGGTTATTGTTGGGGCAAGAGGTGAAGCCAAAGCAGCAGTAGAAGCATACCTACAGGGTTCTCTTAAATCTACTGGTTCTGTTTGCCATGAACATGAGCATCAAGATGAATGTGGAGAATGAAACAGGACTTTGAATTATAATTTCCTATACTTGATTATTACACTGTGCAAATAAAAAGACACCGCTTCAGTACAAATACTGACAGCGGTATCTTTTTATTTAGTCATATATTTACCTGTATAATCAGTGGTTTTTTTGAAGAGTTTATTGTGGAATACGATTATAATAATTCCGATAATGATCAGAACCAATGACAGTGCTTGCGATATTCTAAGTCCCGGGACCAGATAAAGACTATCTGAACGCAATCCTTCAATCCAAAAACGACCTAGCCCATATCCGATAAAGTAAGTTGCCAAAAGCTGACCGTTAAACTTTGTCCTTTTGCGGAAATAAACCAGTACAGCAAATACACACAAATTCCACATGCTTTCATAAAAAAATGTAGCATGATGCCATTCTTCCAACCGTTCTATGAATACAGCATAGGGGAAGAATTGAAGATTTGGGTTTGTAATGATATTGTATAATAATACTTGACACGAAGACCTCGAACAAATAGTCTAGAAAAAAGAAAAAACGGAGGTCAGGCATGTCAGAAAAAGTAAAGAGAATTACTAAACAGTATACAAAAGAGTACAAAGCAGAAGCGGTAAAACTTATGAGAGAAATAGGGACCACAAAGGCAGCTATAGAATTAGGTGTACCCAAGAGTACTTTAAGCCAGTGGGTAAAGCGTGCAGAGATAGGTGATTTGGATACCGGTATAGGCACTCAAACTCCAGGTTCTGCAATTACTCAAGCTATGGAGATTCAGCAGTTACGAGCAGAAATTAAAGCTTTAGTAAAGGAAAATGCAAGATTGAAGAAAGAGAATGACTTTTTGGAGGAGGCTTCCGCTTTTTTCGCCGCGAGCCGTCAGAGGTTGGCAAAGAAGAGCGAATGAAGCTCATCGCAATAAAGACCGAAAATGGTAAATTGACGGGAGATATTGCGTTTTATTGCAGGGTATTGAAGGTCTCTCGACAAGGGTTCTATAATCACCTTGAAGCACAGAAGAAGCCTTGGAAATACGAAGCTCTGGCGGCCGAAATGTACGAAATAATAGATGAAGACGAGTGTAATGATACATATGGGCGATATCGGATGCATAAAGCCTTAGAACTAAAGAAAGAAGCCAAAGATGGTGATTTTCCACATATCCCCTGCGAAAGGACAGTGTATCGAATAATGGAACGTTTGGGCATAGTGCACACCCCTAAGCGCAAGCCCAATGGGATAACAAAGGCAGACAGGGAAGCCATGAAGTCCGATGACAAGATCAAAAGGGACTTCACAGCAGAAAGACCACTGGAGAAGGCTGTGACGGACATCACGGAGATTCAGACTGCCGATGGTAAGCTTTATATATCAATAATAGAAGATTGCTTTGACAATGCAGTTTTAGGACTTTCAATGGCAGACAACATGAAAGCCGGGTTATGTGTAGACACTTTAAAAAGTGCAATTATAGCATATCCTGGACTAAGAGGGGCGATTATCCATTCCGACAGGGGAAGCCAATATACCAGTTATGAATATCGCCAAGCAATAGAAAAATATGGAATAATTCAGAGTATGAACAGTGCCGGCGGTAGGTGTCATGACAATGCAAAATGTGAATCCCTGTGGGGCCGATTCAAGGAAGAACTATTGTACGATAGATATGATGCAAAGAAAATGTCGATGGCAGCGGTCAAGAGCCTAATATGGCGATATTTCATGAGTTATTGGAATAATCGTAGGATCTGTTCGGCGAATGGTGGGCTTCCGCCGATGGTAAAGAGGAAGAAGTTCTATGAAAGACAATATGCTAAAACAGCGTGACGATGGGAGCAAGGCGATGCGCTGGAATATAATGGGATTTCGCTACGCTCCATCCCATTATATTCCAGCGCAAAAACCACAAATTGTTCGAGAAAAATGTGTCAAGTAATATTGACAAGATCATACGTAGATGACCACTTTGTCAGCAATTATTCTTTTAATGCAGACTCACTACACAAGAATCAAACGTACAGCATTAGCCTAAGTGATTCCTTTTTTGAATACTATGCAAATCCGGAATTCGCAAAGATTATAAACAGCGGCAATTTTATTTATGTTGATGGTCATTACGTTATTAATGACTCCAAGTACATTAAAAGGTTGGAAAATGGAAGCATTGATCTTACAGATTATGCAAAACTGCATGTGGATGAATGCTGTCTTCTGTTTGATCTAAAGATAAATAAAGCTTCCAAAATGGACATTGTAGTATATCTCGATTCTATAATGTTCCGTAAAGCTACACCGGATTATAACAGAGTTCCGACATTTAATCCGGACAAGCATAATATGGAGATATTCAATCGTTCAGAAGAGCTAAAGAAATTTCACGAAGAATTCGTTGAAGAAGGTCAGCATTTGAGCCGTACAACCCAGACATTTTCCCAAGCGGTATATGGACATATCAAAAGGAAAGGCTACAATAAGGTTGTTTTTATAGAAAAGACTTTGCTTTCAGGGAAAACATATGACAGAATAAAAAACAATGAACTTAACAATCCAACTTTAGAAACCGTTGTTGCAATCTGCATCGGATTGGAGCTAAGCCCTACATACAGTGAAGAGATATTAAGGCTTGCCGGTTATACTCTCAATAATACACCTCAACAATTGGCATATAAGAAGCTGCTTCATTCGTACAGAGGGCATTCAATATATGAATGTAATGAAGTTTTGGAAGCCTTAGGGCTTTCCCCTCTTTGTGCAAAGGCATATAAAGAAATGATAAGTTAAAAAAATTGTTGGACTTCTGAAGTCCAACTTTTTATATTTTAAACCGGCTATTATAATGAGATTTTAAGCCATTATGCAAAAAAGGCGCAAAAACCTTACTGCATAATGGCTATTTTTTTGCCAAAATCATGGACTTTAGATGTCCGGACAGGCTTTAACAATTCAAGTAGCATTAAGTCAGAGAGTTGGCCAACCCTCAAAATTGAAGGATGGAGGATATAAGATGCAAGACTCTATGAACAATGCAAAAACGCAGCCAATAATTCCAATGCCCATAAAGGGCAGACCATACAAGCATCAGATTCGTGCTTTCAATTTCATCTGCAGTCTATTTGGACTTTTGAAGGGTGGTGGTTTTCCTGCCATTTCCGGATGGGGTGCAGCGCTCCTGATGGAAATGGGCTGACCAGCACCGGGAAAACGCTTGTATCAATCGCCATTATTGGAGCATTGAACGCTGTAGGAAAAATAAAACGTGTGCTGATTGTTGCACCGCTTTCCATACTTGGAGTGTGGGAAGACGAGTTTAAACGGTTCGCAGATTTTCCATATCAGCTTATAGTCCTTAATGGCATGATTCAAAAGAAAATCCAACAGCTAAGATTTTTAACTGGCGAAGGTGTCCATGTGGTGGTAGTCAACTACGAATCTGCATGGAGAATGGAAAAGGAACTGGCAAACTGGCATCCTGACATTATCATCGCCGATGAAGGACACAAAATTAAAACTCATAATACTTCTGTTTCAAAGGCAATGCACCGGTTAGGCTTGCTTGCCCAGTATCGGCTCCTACTGACAGGAACGGTTATAACCAACAAAGCCATAGATGTATTCAGTCAATATAAGTTTCTCGATTCACGCATCTTTGGAAACAGCTTCTATGCCTTCAGAAACCGTTATTTCAACATGGTCGGCTATGGCAACCATACGCCGGTGCTGAAAAAATCAATGGAACAGGATTTGATGAAAAGAATCCACAGCGTAGCGTTCAGGGCGACTAAAGCTGAGTGTCTGGATTTGCCGGAAACCACCGATATTATTCGCCATATTGAGCTTGAGCCTGTCACTTTAAAGAAATATAAAGAGCTTGTCAAACAAAGCTATACTGAGCTGTCAGCAGGAGAAGTAACAGCTACAAACATACTGACACGCTTGCTTCGTCTTTCGCAATTAACCGGCGGCTTCATCGGAAGCGATGACGGTGGGAAAATCGAGCAAGTCAGTGATGCCAAGTTGAAAGCTCTTGAAGATATCCTTGAAAGCAGTATTCAAGAAGGACATAAGCTGGTTGTCATAGCAAGGTTTATCCCTGAAATTCATGCTATATGCAGGTTGCTGGAGAAAAAGAACATCGGCTATGCGTGTATTTATGGTGCGACTAAGGACCGCCAAGAGCAAGTAAACCGGTTTCAATGTGATCCCGACTACATGGTGTTTGTAGGCCAGATTGCAACCGCTGGACTCGGTATTACGCTGACCGCTGCAAGCACAATGGTATTTTACTCCCTTGATTATTCCATGTCGAATTTCGAGCAGACAAAGGCCCGCATCCATAGAGTTGGACAGAAGAATGGCTGCACATATATCTACCTTATTGCCAAGGGTACTGTGGATTCAAAAATCCTGACTGCTCTGCGCAATAAGGCAGATCTTGCAAAAATGCTGATAGACGACTACCGCAAAGGAGCAAATCCTTTTGCCCCAGAGGGAGGTGAAAGCTGTGAGCAATAATGCGATGTTTGAACTTGCTGACCGTCTTAAGGAGCTGCGCGAGGCAAAGAAGGCTGTTGAAGAGGAACTGAAAAGCATAAATGCGGAGATTGACGAGGTCGAATACCGTCTGTCTGAGCTGATGATCAGCAGTGAGACGCAAAACTTCACAAGAGCAGGAACAATGTTCTGCCTTTCAACGACAACAAGAGCCAGTGCTGCCGCAGGCATGAAGGAGGAACTGTTTGACGCACTACGCAGTAAAGGCTTTGGAGAACTCATCTATGAAACAGTCAATGCAAACTCTCTGTCGGCATTTGTTAAAGAACAGATTGCGGAGAATGGGAACGAGCTTCCGGACTGGCTGAAAGGCCTTGTGAATGTCTTCGAAAAGACAACAGTAACTGTGCGGAAAGCAGCAAGGTAAATAGCTTCAGAAAGCAATGCTTCAATATCAATGTTCAAGGAATAACTGTTCGAAGAACAATGCTTCAAAGAACAATGATATAGATTACATTTCAAATTCATATTTACGGAGGTATAAAAGCATGAAAAACAATGAACTCGTAACTATTAACGAAAATACAGGTTTTCTTCAGCTCGCTGATTTCAATCTTGACGAGGCAATGGCATCAGAACTTGACGGTCTTGACATGACTTTTGAACGCATAAAAATCCCGTCCGCAGGCAGCACAGTATTCGAAGTACCCGGGGAAAATCCCGGAGAACCTGATACTGTCAAGGAATTCTCAGCGGTAATTCTTTATCATCATCCACTTTATGCATACTACAAGGACAAGTATACCGGAGGAAGTAACCCACCGGATTGCGGAAGCTTTGATGGTGTAACCGGCGAAGGAGACCCCGGAGGAAGCTGTGCCAAATGCCCATATAATCAGTTCGGTTCGGGGGAAAACGGCAGCAAAGCTTGCAAGAACCGCCGCAGGATATATGTACTGCGTGAAGGGGAGATTTTCCCGTTGATACTCTCATTGCCAACAGGATCGTTGAAAGAGTTTTCCCGCTACATCAAAAGGCTGCTTTCTAAAGCTAAAAAATCGAACAGCGTAGTTACCCGCTTTTCATTGAAAAAGGCGACCAATTCAAGCGGTATCACCTATTCACAGGCTCAGTTTGCTGTAGATCGGGATCTGACCGCTGACGAATATGCGTTGATATCCAAGCTTTCCGAGCAGGTCAAAGCATTCAGTACCCGAGTCGGCCATGACACTGAACCTGCCGGTGAAGAGGTAATAAATGTAGACCCTGAATCAGGTGAAATTACTGAGCCGCTTAAGTGATCAAAGGCCCTATCGGAGAGTAACTTCTATCTCCGATAGGGCGGAAAGGAGAACCGCATGGGATACAAATGTGTTTATATGCTGTCTGAAATAAAAGAGTATCTGAAAAACACTGTCCTATTTGCTTTCGACTTTGAAACGTCACCCCGCGATAAATGGAGGAACGATAAAAGTGCAGCTCTGGATGCTCATAAAGCAGATATTACAGGAATCAGTTTTTCAGTATCAGAAGGGACTGCTATATATGTTCCACTTAAACATCGTAGCGGGCGAAATGCAGAGAACCAGGCGGCAATATGGGATTATCTGAAATTACTATTCGAATCAAAAGATGTAATAAAAGTTGCTCATAATCTGGCTTTTGAGTCTATGTTCCTTTACGCAAGAGGTATCGTCCTTCAAAAGCCTTGCTATGACACGATTGCAGCATCACAACTTACATTAAAAAGCAAGTGGGAGTTCAGAAGTCTTGCTGACAGCGGACTTAAAACGCTTGCGCCTGCACTCTGCAAAGCAGAAATGACAGAATTCTCAACGGTTACTGAAGGTCGGTTTTTCGATGAATTGAACCCTCAGGATGAGAAGACTGTCCGCTACGCTTGTGCTGACAGCGACTACACTCTTCGCTTGTATCATGTTTTCAATCAGTGGTTTGATAGATTTTTACCCAAACACAGAACTATTGTGGAAGAGGTAGAATCGCCTACATCAGTATATGTCGGGATAATGAAGTATAACGGCATATTGGTGGATAAGTCAGCCATGCTGAAGAAACAAGCGGAAGCCGCAGAAAAGATTGTCAGTATCAGAAAAGAGATTGCCGGAATTATCGGCAATGTAGAGATTGGGGCAAATGCTTCAACTTCAGCATTTAAAAAATATCTTTTTGTGGATCTCGGTCTTCCGGTAATGAAAACGACCGCAAAACATCAGGAAGCTGCCGATGATGAAACCATGATCCTATTAAAAGGATGGTGTGAATCCAACAGGCCTGAACTTGCTCGCTTATTTGAACTGGTGCAGGAATACCGCAAGTGGGGAAAACTCAAATCCACCTATATAGACGGGTATCTTCGATTTATTGATGAGGATACCGGCAGGATTCATCCGGACCTTATACCATTGGGGACAGAGACAGGCAGATTTGCGTCAAGAAACCCGAATATGCAGAATTGTCCGCAGAAAGACAATGACCCAATAGGCGTACGGAAATTTATCATTGCACCGGAAGGAAAGGCTATTTTATCCCTTGACTTTTCACAGATAGAACTGCGCGTCGGAGCGTTTTATTGCAGGGACAAACGTATGCTGGAAACCTATCGTACTGGCGGTGATATCCATGCTCAGACCACTTCTGTTATTTACCGCATTCCTTTTGAGGAGGCAGCAGACAAAAATGCTCCACATTATAAAGAGCGTAGGACCATTGCAAAGAACTGCAATTTCGGTGTGTTCTATGGCCTGTTTCCTACTGGCTTACAGAGAACACTTAAATTTAAAGCTGGGCTGAACCCAACTTTGTCCGAATGTGAGACCATCATTCAAAACTTGAAATCCGGATACCCCGGTCTTGCCAAATGGCAGGATGAGGTAAAAAAGCGGGCTGCTGTAAGCTGCTATACAGAAACATGGCTGGGCAGGCGAAGATACCTGCTGGGAATTCGGTCATCAGATTGGGGCAAGAAGTCGTTTGCCGAGCGGTGCGCATTAAATACACCTATTCAAGGTACAGCGGCAGATATTCTAAAGCTTGCCTGTGGGCGCATCATCAGTGGACTTCCCGAAAGGCTCTGGCTGAAACCTATACTGCAGATACATGACGAGCTGGTTTTTGAATTACCGGAAGACAAGGCGGACGAAGCAGTTGTTTTTATAAAAGAGTGTATGGAAACACAACCCTTCCCTGAATTTGATGTACCTATTGTGGCAGAGGCTTCGGTAGGGAGAAATTTTGGAGAAATGAAAGAAATGGAGGATTGATGTTATGAATAACTTACAGGTTTTTAAGAATACAGAATTTGGAGAACTTAAAGTACTCGTTATTGATGGAAAGGAATACTTTCCTGCAACGGATTGTGCAAGGATGCTAGGATATAGTAACCCTCGTGATGCGATACAACGCCATTGCAAACCAGACGGGGTCGTGAAACACGACGGGGTCACCTTAACTACAAATCAATATGGTGTCTCGACTGAACAGCATGTTGAACGGACTTATATTACAGAGGGAAATCTATATCGTCTCATTATACGTAGCAAACTTCCTGCTGCTGAACGCTTTGAAAGATGGGTCTTTGATGAAGTGCTGCCCACGATCAGAAAATATGGAGTTTATGCTACAGATAAAGTTATCGAAGAGATGATTTCCAATCCGGAGTATGGTATCAGGATTTTCTCTGAACTGAAGGCAGAACGCGACAGACGGAAAGCTTTAGAAATAGAAAATGCAAAGAATAAACAGATTATCAGCGAGTTGAAGCCCAAGGCGAGCTATTATGATCTCATATTGCAAAATAAAAGCCTTGTGCCGATCAGCAAGATTGCCAAGGATTACGGAATGTCTGGCCGCGCTTTCAATAAGCTGCTTCATGAGCTTGGAGTACAGTACAAAATGGGAAACTGCTGGCTTTTATATCAGGAGTACGCCGATCAAGGATACACGCAGTCCAAGACTCATGCTATTGATGCAGAAAGAAGCGTAATGCACACATATTGGACACAAAAAGGAAGGCTATTTATCTATGACCTTCTTAAAAACAAGAAAGGTATATTGCCTGTAATCGAACGTGAACAAAAAAGCGCATAGGCAGGGGGTAATACCATGAGTATCAGCAAGTTTAACGCGGAAGGATATTACGACCCCACACCTTATGAAGCATTGCTTAGGATTGAGCGAGAGGCCAGGAAAGCGCCTTACAGACCGATGGTATTTATCTGCAGCCCATATGCTGGTGATATAGAACGTAATATCCGTAAGGCTCAGGGGTACTGCCGCTTTGCAGTGAGCAGGAATTGCATACCTATTGCTCCGCACCTCTTGTTTCCGCAGTTTATGGACGACGATGATGAACAAATGCGAAATCTGGGCTTGTACTTTGGCATGGTATTGATGTCAAAGTGCTCAGAAGTGTGGGTATTTGGCAGAAAAATTACTAAAGGGATGTCCATTGAGATTGAAAAGGCAAAGCAGCGCAGCATTCCGATCCGGTATTTTAATGAACGATGCGAGGAGGTGCAGTGTAAGTGAGCATCTCATTCCCTAAAGAATTGGCAAACCGGAAGCAATGGATCTGCTGGCGTCTGGAACCAAACACAAAGGACGGAAGAGACAGTAAAATCCCTTACAATCCCTTAACCGGTAGAAAAGCCTCAAGCACTAACCCAAACGACTGGTCGACGCTTGACGATGCGATTGCGGCAAAAGAACAATACCTCTATACCGGATTAGGTTTTGTATTCGCAAAAAGCGGAGGTTTAGTGGGGATAGACATAGATCACTGCCGCGACAAAAACACTGGGGAATTAAGCGATACCGCCAAGGATATCCTTGAGCGGTTTCCGTCCTATACGGAAATCAGCCCTTCAGGAACTGGGCTTCATATTTTCTATAAAGGGGAGATGCCTGCTAAGGGCAATAAAAACACTAAAACCGGCGTTGAAATGTATGCCCACAGCAGATACTTCACAATGACTGGCGAGCGACTGCCAGGGACTCCTGATTACATTGCTGAAGATAACGGGGCACTGGCCTGGATACATGAGAATTATATCAAAAGTAAAAAGCGGAGAGGAAAAAGCAAGAAAGACAGTAAGGTGGTTAAGCTAGAGCCGCTTACAGATGAAGAAATTCTGGAGAAAGCCCGGACAGCCGAAAACCATAAGGAATTTAATCTGCTATGGGAAGGAAAATGGCAGGAAGCAGGGTATCCGAGCCAGTCCGAAGCCGACCTTGCTCTTTGCTGTATGCTGGCTTTCTGGTCAGGCAAAAACAAAGAGCAGATGGACAGGCTGTTTAGAAATTCCGGGTTATTCCGGGAAAAGTGGGATACGGTACATCATGCAAGTGGAGCAACATATGGGCAGGAGACACTGGATAAGGCCATTGAAGTTACAGAGAACGTATACAGCCGCGAAAGCGAGTCAGTTATCTTTGAACATGAGGGCAGGTATTACCGCACCAGAGGCGAAAGTGTGTATCCTATAACAAATTTTATCATTCAACCGGTGGAGATGATTGTATCGGAAGATGAAACGCAGATGACTGCTGACCTTATTACAATCCGCGATGAAATATACCGCCAGACATTTATGACTACCGACTTCAATAACATCCAAAAATTTAAAAATATCTTGAACCGCCGGACAATATCCTTAGGCTATTTTGGCTCAGAAGGAGATTTGGAACTGCTGAAAGGTTATATATCTGAAATGGAGTGGGTAAGGAAAACAGGGGTCAAGGCTCTTGGGATTTATGAGCATGGCGGGCGGATGGTATATGTTTCAACGGATGGTGCCATTGAAGCAGGAGGCAACATTGTTGAAGATATCGTGCAGCTTGATAAGTATAAAAGCATAACAACCGATATCCTAACCTTTGAGCCATTGACAAAGAAACAGCTTATTATGCTTGGTGAATGGCTCCTCAGCTATAACGAGCCCATAAAAACGGTATCAGTAATGGCCTGGGTGGCCGGATGCTTCATTAAACCGCATCTTAAAAAATCAGGCATCAAGTTTCCTCATTTATTGCTTGTCGGAGAACAAGGCAGCGGAAAAAGTAATACATTGGAGCGGGTTATTCTGCCGGTATTTTCGTGCAGCAAAATCCGCGCGGCTACACAGGTTACTGCATTTACACTGATGAAGGAATCTGCATCATCGAATCTGATACCGCAGTTGATGGATGAGTTCAAGCCTTCAAAGATAGATAAGTTAAGGCTAAATGCCTTATACAACCATCTTCGAGATGCATATGACGGCCATGAAGGTGTCCGCGGTAGGGCGGATCAAAGTGCTGTTACTTATGAACTGTTGGCACCTATTATTGTAGCTGGTGAGGAATCGCCGGATGAAGCGGCCATCAGAGAACGGAGCATAGAATTGCTATTCAGCAAGAAGGACTTAAAACCAGCCAGCCATAGACAAGCATTTTATAAGCTGTGTGCAAAAGCGGATCTGCTTGGCAGCTTCGGTCGGAGCCTGCTGGATATAGCACTCAGAGTATCGGTTGCTGAGGCAGAGAAGTGGTATGAGGAAGCAAAGTCAGAGATATCTGATGAGTTTCCATCTCGTATCGTCAATAATCTCGCCTGTTGCTATGCCGGATTGAGCCTAGTAAACAAACTGTGTGAATTCCTTAATGTTACATGGGCTGAAGTGTTTCCCATTAACAAAGGGGCATGTATTCGATATCTTCAAAACGGTGTGCAGGAGTACTTGCTGGATGGCGGCAGCAATAACAAGACCATTGTAGAACAGACGCTGGAAATCATGGCCCGGATGAAACTGGCTCCGAATCAAGACTACACTTTTGATAAAGATGGCAAGGTTATCGGGATTCGTTTCTGTGATGTATATGACCGCTATACCAAGTACAGACGCGATTATGCAATCACAGGGGAATGTCTTCCATATAACCAGTTTCTGAAGCAATTGAGGCAAAGTGACTTTTTTATAGAGAGTAATAAAACGATGCGTTTCGGGAATGAAACAAAAAAAGCGTGGGCTCTTGATTTCTCGATACTGAAAGAGCGATGCGATGTGAGCGGCTTTGAAATCACAGATATTGAGCCTCTTTAGTATTGAAAAAGGTAACAAGGTAACAAAAAGGTAACACCCGAAACGCTGATGAATAGCCACTTGTTACCTATGTTACCTTTGTTACCTCAACTTTATATATACGCGCGAGAGATGAAATTATTTTTTGAAAAATAAAAAATAAAAAAATATAAATATTTGTGTCTATACCTACCCCAAAAAAGAGGTAACAAGGTAACAAAATCCGCAAATGCGCTTGTAAAGCGGGTTTGAGAAGTTACCTTTTTAGAAATACCGGGGTAACAAGAGGGGAAAAGGTAACATTTTTGGAGGATAAGCGGTTATGTCTGAAAAGAGTATTGTGACTAAAATCCTGCGGTACTTAAAGACAGTACCGGGGTGTTTCTGTTGGAAGGAACATGGCGGTATGTACGGCACAGCCGGGCTACCAGACATTATTGCCTGTGTAAATGGGCGGTTTATAGCTTTTGAAGTAAAAACCCCATCGGGAAAGACAACAAAACTGCAGGAAGCAACCATCAAAAAAATCCTCAATGCCGGAGGCGTGGCAGCGGTTGTCCATTCGGTAGATGAGGTGAAGGTTATTCTGGAAAAGCATGACCTTCTGCAAAGAACGAAGATATAACGAACAAGGAAACAAGCACTGCAAAGCAACGAAAAAAAGCACACTGCTTCAAAGATCAAGGTTTTTTATCTTGATTTTTTTGGAGGTGCGATATGCTGATTGCATGGCAGTATTTAGATAAAAAAGCGGCTGCTGTTGAAGCTTTGAAAGATTACAGCAGCATGCAGTACATTATCGAACACAGTGATGAGGATATATATGAAGTTGAAACCTGTATGACAAGCCCTCACAGTGCAAAGATTACCGGAGTTCCGGGCAAACACAATCCCAAAAGCGGCGAAGAACGCCTTGCTGCTTGCCTTGACGAGATTGATGTGTTGAAAGAACGTTACAGGCGGGCATTGGAATATATGGAGTGGTTCAAGCCTGCTTGGGAAGCCCTGTCGGAGGAAGAACAGTTTATACTGACAGAATTTTTTGTCAACGATGTGAGCAAGACAGAAGCTGTGGCAAACATCGGAGAGAAGCTGTTTCTTGAAAGAGCACAGGTGTACCGCAGGAAAGACAAGGCGCTTAATCATTTGGCACTGCTTTTATATGGGAAGTAGAAATGAGATATTTATGAGATGCAAAACACAGGTATCCCATATATAATGATATCATGAAAAAATGTCATTAAAACGCATAAGCCCTTCGGGGCTTTTTTTATGCCATAAAACAGGAGTGAGGAAAGATGTACGATAATTGTTTTGGCAGTAACGGAAGGAATGGCTAAAGTATAATATTTTTCGCAAATTCATAGAAGTCCAATAAAAATGACATGGACGTAACCGTTTGGTAGAATTAAGTTAGCACACAAAATACCAACCAAAGGAGGTTACGTACCATGTCAGATAAGATTATACAGCTAAATGAGGGAGTAATAAAGCAGGAGTTAAAGGAATTAGTTCGTAGCAGCGTTGAGGAAACTCTCAATAATCTATTGGAACAGGAAGCCGCAGAGCTAACTAAAGCAGGGCGCTATGAACGTACTACGGAGAGACAGGGTTATAGATCTGGACACTACGAAAGGAATCTAACAACAACATCAGGAAATGTAAGACTAAAGATACCTAAACTAAAAGGGATAGCCTTTGAAACAGCCATAATTGAGCGATATCGACGCCGAGAGAGTTCAGTGGAAGAGGCATTAATAGAAATGTATTTGGCCGGTGTATCAGTAAGACGAGTTGAAGATATAACCGAGGCCCTGTGGGGGACAAGAGTATCACCTGGTACCATAAGTGAATTGAACAAGAAGGTATACGTACATATAGACGCATGGCGTAATAGGCCACTGAAGAGCAAATATCCCTATGTCTACTTAGATGGCATCTATTTAAAACGCAACTGGGGCGGTGAATACGAGAACGTGTCCATTCTCATAGCCATGGCTGTAAATGAAGAAGGCTATAGAGAAGTAATTGGTGCATCAGAAGGAATGAAAGAAGACAAGGCAAGCTGGCTGGCCTTTTTACAGGGATTGAGGGAGCGAGGCTTAACAGGAGTTCAATTATTCATAGGCGATAAATGTTTAGGACTTCTGGAGGCAATCAATGAGGTCTTTCCCGATGCAAAGTATCAGAGATGTACAGTCCATTTCTACCGAAATGTTTTTACAGTCACCCCCCGTTCCAAAGTGAGAGAAGTGGCTGCAATGTTGAAGGCTATCCATGCGCAAGAGAACAAAGAGGCCGCAAGGCAAAAGGCCCAGAGTGTAGTCCAGAAGCTACGGGAAATGAAGCTAAAAGAAGCGGCAGCTAAGATAGAAAAGGGCATCGAGGAAACGCTGACGTACATGGAATTCCCCTATGCCCATTGGAGCAAATTGCGGAGTAATAATGTCATCGAACGGCTTAATCGGGAGATCAGGCGTAGGACCAGAGTTGTTGGCACCTTTCCTGATGGGAATTCAGCTTTAATGCTGGTTTGCGCAAGATTAAGGTATGTTGCAAGCAAAGAATGGGGAACCAAGCGTTATATGAGTATGAGACATCTTGAGGAACTGGGTGCCATGGATGGTTCAAAAGTAACTGCTGGTTAACTGATGCCTACCAGGCGGGTAAATGAATTTGCGAAAAATTATTGACGGTACCTCCCAAGAGCTATATTGCAGATTTCACTTTGAATAATACTTGTATTACAAAAGGTGCACAGGCTGAAATATCAACCTGTGCACCTTTTGCGTGAATAGCTTATTTCGTTTTCATTTTCAATATGTGGCGCTGATCATTTGTCTTACATCGTAGCCAGCATCCTAATAACACTATATCGAATATAACTTCTGAGTAAAAATCAACAAATGGTAAACCATTGCTTATTAGTTCTCCGTACACTTCCATTTTTTATAGGTATATATAAGTTGAATTAAAAATATTACTAATAAGATAATGGAAACAGCAACAGCGTAGACAATTTTCAGCGGCGAAACAAAAATTAATATAATTGCGGCTAATAAAAACGGAATCATCCATAGTGTCCTGATAAATTTTCTGCGATAACTTAATCTCCAATACCTCAATTCAAATCCTTTATCAACTTTATTAGCCATAAAGCTCCCTCCCATCCTGCACTAATCATATTCTTCGTCAGACCAGTAAGTACCCTCAATGTTGTTTTTTGAAATACAATCGCTGAAAGTGTGACAAATATATTTAAATAACAAAAGTAAATAATTTATTTTGAAAACCTACTCTCTCCAACCCCGAGATTGAGATAATCGTCATTATTCACCATGTCATCATGGAGAAAAGAAAGTTGAGTATTGTTTTCATGGTTGCAAGTCTGAGGAATACAGTATACAGTAATATCAACTTAAAATGCAACATCCCTTTTTGTGGTAATTACAGATGACTCAACAAGACAAGACATCTCAACACGATGTCTTGTCTTGTTGACATTCATTCTTCACACACTAAGTTTAAAAGATGTATTCATAGTACGTATGACCGATATAATTGCTATGTGCGGAGTCAGAGTACCAGTCAGACCACTCGGTTTCATCGATTACTAGCCAGTTCTTTGGACTATTGCGCCAGTTATAGATTGCATCGTAGTATACGGTGGGAACATTTTCTTGGAAAATTGATGCAGCCACCGAACTGATACCTGCAACTACTGCAGCCCCTACCGGACCGGCGCAATAATACCCTATTGCACCTGCAAGAGCCGAGATAATGGCATTAACTGTCATGTTACGGACAAAGGTGCTTCCAGAGTAGTATTCAGTAATCCATTCATCGCCATAAGGACTTACCCCAGATTTCAATACCTCTTTGGCCATTGAGTTAGGAGTTATAACAACTTTTTCAACAGCCTTATAAGGTGTCAGTAAACGTGACAACCACTTCGTCAGAACCTGCGGAGACCTCCTGAGTGTAAAATACATCATAGTCTCCATTGGGATTCAAAATATAAACTGTGCTGTTGCCTTCTGTCAAACCCTTGGAGAAATCCTCCACTACCTTGAAACTGTTCCCATCTTGTTCATACGTATAAACCAAGTGTGTATCACCGGCTCGTCCTTCTAAAAAGGTAAGGTTCGTGCGGATGCCAGTTAATCCTTTCATGGAAGAGAGTAATGCGTTGGTGCCAGTTGTCGGGCTGGCGGCAGCTGCTGATATTGTCCCTGCAAAAACAAGAGAAAATGTAATTAGCAATGACAGTAGCCTCTGAACAGTTCTTTTCATGTTATACCACGTTCCTTTCTCAATTATGTGTTGGTTGCTTCATACAATTACAATATAGTAAATGATAAATATTTCATCTATCATATTGGCGTAAAAACTTAGTTATATTCTGGTAAAATTGTTCAATGTCCTTTATCTATGATTAAGCAGTACCTTAGCACAACAACTGCCCACTACAGATGTCGAGGTTGTATTACAGAGTCTCCTCGTTGCTTCTCTTTACTGGAAACCTTTCTAATTCTTATGAAAGATTGACGGTGCCACCGCTCTGGCTATGAAACTTATTGGGAAAGGATAGCGTACGTCGTGGTATCAAAAGCCGCATACCTATGTACAGGGAGATTTTGATGCAGACTCCAAGGAAAATCTGGTGCGGATTGCGGTGTCGGTTATGCCGAAGAAAAACAGTGATTTTCTGTAATACCATTTACATTTTTTGATTCTTACTAAGTTACCTTAATTATTCCGACAATTATTTAGTAGACCACTCCGAATATGCAATACTGTTTAAAGTATACTGCTCGTCGTATTATTTGTCAACTTCTACCTTTTGGCCATGCACGGCGACTTGCTTCCAAAACTTTTGATACTTTTTATTTGCGATTTTTTCATCAGTCGCTTCGATTTCGCACGTTTTTCGGCTTTCTACCGGTGTTTTATATCCAAGTGACGAATGGAGCCGTTCGTTATTGTACCACCATACCCAAGCCGCAAGTTTTCCCTGCAAATCCGATAAATCAGCAAAGCTTTCCTCAAAAATAAACTCTGTTTTCACAATATCATACATGGATTCGCAAACTGCGTTATCAATCGGCTTTCCGGGACGGCTCAAACTTCGCTCGATGCGTCCGATTTTAAGAATTTTATCAATATCTTCATTTTTGAATTCGCTGCCACGGTCAGTGTGAAATACACAAATATTACGAATATCCTCTTTCACCGTAAGCCATGCAGCTTTAACAAGCTCTGCATCTTTATTTCTTCCTGCCGAATACCCGATGATTTCCCGGTGTGAAAGTTCTATCAACAGGCAGATATAATGCCATTTATGGTTAACATCCACATAAGTAAGGTCGGAAGCAACAACTTCCAACGGTTTCCTGTCATTGAATTTGCGTTTGATTTTGTTCCCGATTTCATCGTGATTTACAGCACATTCACATGCTTTTGAGTTTCTGCGTCTTACATATTTTGAAATTAAATTCTCTTCCTTCATTATTCTTGAAAGCTTTTCTTTTCCGATAGATACGCCCTTTTTCCGCAGTGCCATATATAGTTTTTTATGCCCGTAAACGCATTTGTTTTGCTCAAAAGTAGCTTTGACCACTTTACGCAAATCTTCATCAATTTTAGGCTTTTGGGGCGAATAATAGTATACATCTCTGTTTATGCCAAGAAATTTGCAAAGCTTCGTTACCGGATACTTCGCTTTCAGTTCGGTGATAATGGCTCTCTTGGCTTCGGTGCTTAAGTTTTCAGCATTACCACCATTGCTTTTTTTAATATGTCAATCTCCATTTGCTTATCTTTGAGCTGCTTTTCAAGTTCTCGGATTCTCTTCTGCTCATCTGTCAGGTTGTCTTTAGCCTTAAAGCTCCCGCTGTTCTTGTAAAACCTTATCCAGTTGCTTACCGACGTCGGGTGTAAATTATACGCTTTTGCGAGTTCTGCCCGTGTTTGTCCGGCGTCATATAGTTCCACTATATGACGCTTAAAGTTCTCATCATATTGCTTTCTCGTCGTATCAGACATATTTTTATCCTCCGTTTGATTCTATTATATTACTTTTTCGGAGTTTTGTCTGCATAAATATTGCCTGATTTTATTGGGGGTAACTCAGTGTAAACGGACGGTTTGTAGCTTTTGAAGTAAAAACCCCATCAGGAAAGGCAACAAAACTGCAGGAAGCAACTATAAGGAAAATCCTCAATGCCGGAGGAGTGGCAGCGGTTGTCCATTCGGTAGATGAGGTGAAGGCTATTCTGGAAAAGCATGGCCTTCTATAAAGAACGAAGACATAACGAACAAGGAAATAGAGCACTGCAAAGCAACGCAAAAAAGCACACTGCTTCAAAGATCAAGGTTTTTATCTTGATTTTTTGGAGGTGCGATATGCTGATTGCATGGCAGTATTTAGATAAAAAAGCGGCTGCTGTTGAAGCTTTGAAAGATTACAGCAGCATGCAGTACATTATTGAACACAGTGATGAGGATATATATGAAGTTGAAACCCGTATGACAAGCCCTCATAGTGCAAAGATTACCGGAGTTCCGGGCAAACACAATCCCAAAAGTGGCGAAGAACGCCTTGCTGCTTGCCTTGACGAGATTGATGTGTTGAAAGAACGTTACAGACGGGCATTAGAATATATGGAGTGGTTCAAGCCTGCTTGGGAAGCCCTGTCGGAGGAAGAACAGTTTATACTGACAGAATTTTTTGTTAATGATGTGAGCAAGACAGAAGCTGTAGCAAACATCGGAGAGAAGCTGTTTCTTGAAAGAGCACAGGTGTACCGCAGGAAGGACAAGGCACTTAATCATCTGGCACTGCTTTTATACGGGAAGTAGTAATGAGATTTTTATGAGATGTAAAACACAGGTATCCCATATATAATGATATCGTGAAAAAATAACATTAAAACGCATAAGCCCTTCGGGGCTTTTTTTATGCCATAAAACAGGAGTGAGGAAAGATGTACGATAATTGTTTTGGCAGTAACGGAAGGAATGGCTGCAATATCCTGACTGTACACAAGTGTCAGCAAGATAAATGTTCCTTCTATAAAAGCACCCAGGAGTTAGAGGAAGATAGAAAAAAGGCTTATCTTTTGCTTGCAGCTTTACCACCCGATATGCAGCGGTATATCTCCGATAAGTATTATAACGGTAAGATGCCATGGTCAAATAGCAAATGTGTTGTTCAATATTCCAGATGAGATTTTTATGAGATGAAATTCAGTAAAAAACCAAATATAATGGTATTGTGAAAAGTTATGGATAAGCCTTCATGGGATGAACCTGTGAGGGCTTTTTTTATACCCGTAAAGGAGGTGGCCAGATGCCAAGAAAACCAAAAAGGCCTTGCTCCTTTCCCGGCTGTCCTGAACTGACGGACGGAAGGTACTGCGACATGCATCAAAGGCAAGTGGATGCTTATTACAACAAATACGAACGAGATCCCCAAACAAGAAAACGCTATGGCCGGAGATGGAAACGCATCAGGGACAGATATATCTCAGAGCATCCGCTTTGCGAGGAGTGCCAAAAGTACGGAAGGCTTACACCAGCCGAAGAGGTACATCATATTATCCCTTTATCCAAAGGCGGAACCAATGCAGACAGTAACCTTATGAGCCTGTGCAAACAATGCCACTCATCGATCACTGCCCGCGAAGGGGAGCGATGGGCAAGACGGTAGGGGGGTCAAAATCTCTGGTGAAGCAGTTTTGTGCAACGGGCGGGGGGTCACGCGCGAAAAATCGCAGTTTCAAACGGGGTATATCCCCCGTTTATTTTTACATGAATCGAGGTGATGTGTATGGCAAAGGACGGTACCAACCGCGGCGGGGCACGTATTGGTGCAGGACAGAAGAAAAAGCCGCTGGCGGATAAGATTTTGGAAGGAAACCCTGGCAGACGAAAGCTCATGGTAATGGAGTTTACGGATGCTGCGGAACTGGAAGGAGAGAGCATGCCGCCACCGAGGGATTATCTTGCTGCAAAGCAGAAGAACGGAAAAACAACACTGGCGGTGGAAATATACGAAAAAACATGGCAGTGGCTTAAGGAACGCAGGTGTGTTCACCTTATCCCTGCGCAGCTTATAGAGCAATATGCCCAGAGTGTGGCGCGGTGGATCCAGTGCGAGGAATGTATCACTGAATTTGGCTTTCTTGCCAAGCATCCGACGACTGGCAATGCCATCCCGTCACCTTATGTGGCCATGAGTCAAAGCTTCATGAAACAGGCCAATAACCTGTGGTATCAGATTTACCAAGTTGTGCGGGAAAACTGTGCTACCGAATACAAAGGGGCAACTCCCCACGATGATGTGATGGAAAAACTCCTGACAGCCAGGAGGGGTGGCTGATGCATAAAACAAATTCAATCTTTCTTAGAGAACTTAGAAAATATAAAGACCATTTAACGAAGCAGCAGTTTAAGACTCTGCGGGGACAAGTAATAAACGGAGATTGTGAGGGCGCAAAAAAGGGTCTTAAGAAAATATTGAACAGGAGAATGCAGCATGAACATACAAAAAATATCTGTTGAAAAACTTAATCCAGCAGTATACAACCCGCGCAAGGATTTAAAACCTGGCGATAAGGAATATGAAAAGCTAAAACGGTCAATAGAGGAATTTGGCTATGTGGAGCCTGTTATCTGGAACCAAAAAACAGGTAATGTGGTAGGCGGGCATCAACGCTTAAAGGTTTTGCTGGACTTGGGACAGACTGAGATAGACTGCGTTGTAGTGGATCTTGACCCGCAGAGAGAAAAAGCGCTTAATCTTGCTCTTAATAAGATTCAGGGAGAGTGGGACGAGAATAAACTGGCTGAACTGATGGCTGAGTTGGACGCAGGTGCATTTGATGTTTCGCTTACAGGGTTTGACGCTTCTGAAATAGACGAACTGCTTAACCGATGGTATTCCAAAGAGGCGGTACAAGACAGCTTTGACATAGATAAAGCGCATGAGGAAATCATGCAGCGCGAGCCGGTAACGAAGCGGGGCGATATCTGGCTTCTTGGAAATCACCGTTTGATGTGCGGCGACTCTACGAAGGATGAGGATTTTGAGAAGTTGATGGACGGATGTCACGCACAGATGGCAGTGACTTCCCCGCCATATGGGGTAGGCAAAGAATATGAAAAAGCTGGGATTGAGCCATGGTTTGAAACAGTACGCCCAGTGATTAGAAACTTGTGCAGGTATGCAGATATTGTCTGCTGGAACTTAGGTGATCTATATGCAACCGGCTCCCAGTTTATTGAACCCACCAGCGTGTACAGCGTGAATATGTTTTTGGACAATGGCTATCGACCTATCTGGATCCGTATTTGGAAGAAGCAGGGGCAAAACTTCGGTGTAGGCCCCTATCACCTTGTTTCAAATAAGCCGGTACAGCATTATGAGTATATTTCAGCCTTCAGTAATAAAGGCGAGACTGAGGAATATAACGATCAGGAATATGTATGGCTTTCGGCCTTTGCGGGACACAGTTATAAATTTGTGAAACGGCTTACAAAGGAAGAACGCAAGAAATGGGGCTATGCTGGCATATGGGAAATGACGACTGTCAGGGCAAACAAGGAGCATCCGGCAATGTTCCCTGTGGAGCTTCCATGGCGGTGCATCAAAATGCACAGCGATAAGGGCGGTATTGTGCTTGAACCGTTCTCCGGTAGCGGAACCACTATAATTGCGGCTGAACAGACCGAGCGTAAATGCTATGCGATGGAATTATCACCTATTTACTGTGATTTAGCTGTTAAGCGCTGGGAGGAATTCACCGGTGAAAAAGCCATCAAACTGGAGGGTTAAGATTTATGGATATACTGAAAATACCAGCAGAAAAATTAAAACCTTCGAAATATAATCCGCGGAAGGATTTAAAGCCGGGCGACCCTGAATATGAAAAATTACGTCGGTCTATTGAAGAGTTTGGATATGTAGAGCCGGTCATATGGAACAAACGAACCGGGAATATTGTCGGCGGTCATCAGCGATATAAGGTATTGACAGCTTTGGGGTATAAGGAGATCGACTGTGTTGTAGTTGATTTGGATGAACAGCGGGAAAAGGCGCTCAATGTTGCACTGAATAAAATCAGTGGCGAGTTTGATATTCCGCTTTTGACCGATCTGCTTATGGACTTGAATGAAGATGGCTTTGACATTTACCTTACCGGGTTTGATGCCGCGGAAATCGATGAGTTGTTCCGCGATAAAACAACCACAAATGTCAAAGAGGATAATTTCGATGCAGAAAAGGCAGCAGCAGAGATTAAAGCTCCGGTTACCAAAAAGGGCGATATATGGACGCTTGGCGGCCACCGGCTGATGTGCGGTGATAGCACCCTGCTTTCAGACGTGCAAAAGCTGATGGATGGCCAAAAGGCGAGGTTTGTTTTCACTGACCCGCCTTGGAACGTGGATTATGGTTCAGATACCAAGCATCCGAGCTGGAAGCCAAGGCAAATTCTAAATGACAAGATGAGCACCGAAGAATTCGGCGCTTTTTTATTGCGCGCTTTTAATTGCATGAAAGAGGTTTCTGAAGCCGGATGCATGACCTATGTGGTAATGAGTGCTCAGGAATGGGGCAGTTTGATGAACGTCATGCGTGAGGTAGGGTATCACTGGTCGAGCACAATTATATGGAAAAAGGACAGCCTGGTACTATCCAGAAAGGACTATCATACCCAGTACGAGCCGATCTGGTATGGCTGGCTTGAAGGGACACGTCTTTGCCCGCTTAAAGACCGTAAACAGTCAGATGTTTGGGAGATCCCCCGTCCTAAAGTATCGGAGGAGCACCCCACCATGAAGCCGGTTTCGCTTGTAGCAAAGGCAATGCTCAACAGTTCCCATACTGGAGATTTAGCCCTTGACCTGTTCGGTGGTTCTGGTACGACAATGATTGCGGCGCAGCAGACCGGGCGGGTTTGTTTTATGATGGAGCTTGACCCGAAATACTGCGATGTGATTGTAAAGCGCTATGTTTCACAATTTGGAGCAGATTCAGTATTCTTGGTGTCAGGTAGCGAAAAAATACCTTACGCGGAAACACAGATTGCTTAAAAATGTCCTTGCTTTCCCCTCAAAACAGAGCGTTAATGTACCCCACCAAAAAGGAAAGGTGGGATTTTTTATGGGAATCAGAAATGCTTTAGCTTGTTTGAGGGGAGGTGTATGGCATGAACAATAACAGCTTTCGCTTTTCACAGAAGGTTGTCGGTCAGGAGAGAAAAGCCATTGCCTCAGTCATAGCTGAAGCCCTTGAAGGCCAGGTGCGCTATGCCGGAGCACCGGGGTTTATGTATGAGGTTAACGACGAGAAATCCGCTGGCAGCTGGACGGTTGACAGGGACAGTGTGGTTCACTCACCGAAAATCAGTCTTAATGAAATCAAAAGCATCCGTTCTGTTATTGACGCGCTGAATATGGCGGGCTTATCAGCAGAGGGAACCATGACAATTACTCTTTTTTTGGAGGGCTTTAGCGAGACAAGCCTTGAAAACCTTAATAATATGCTGGCCAGCAAAGAGACATTGATAAAGAAAGCGATGTCGATTGAACGGGAACTTGAAGTATTAACTGAAAATGATGAGATTTCCTTCTCTTTCTGGAACGCGACCCTAAATGCTGATGAAGTGCAGACATATATAACGCTGGCAAAGCAAATGGCAGAACAGGCAAAAGCACAGAAGCGAGTGCTGCGCAACGAAAAACCAGCAGATAATGAAAAATATGCTTTTCGCTGTTTCCTGCTTAGGTTGGGATTTATAGGTGATAACTTCAAAACTGAACGCAAGGTGCTGCTTTCAAGGCTGTCCGGCAACGGGGCGTACCGGAAAGGCAGAGCAAAGGCGGTGGACGAAAATGAATGATTTTCATAGCACCGCCTTCTTTGTCAAGCATCCGTTTAGGATTGAGGATCTAAAAGTGCCGCATCGGTATGAGACGAGGAAACGATTTGCAGTTGTAAAAACCATCGAGATTTCAAAGATTGACTATGACAACTTCGTTGCCGACCTATGCGTTGACCGCACATTTATTGAGGAAAACAAAGGGTTTTGTCACGTTAATGAGGATGGAGTGTGGCTTTGCTTGCTGGTTAAGCAGCGGGGACAGTCTGATGGAGTGTTGGTAATGCCGGATGGTAGAGATTATCCAAAGTATGCCGCATATTATCCTGGAGAGGAGGACGAGCTATGAGTGTAAGAGGCTTTCCTTCAAAAGAAACAGTCCTTCGCCTTAAAGAGCAGTATCCGCCGGGAACACGCGTTGAGCTTATCTGCATGGATGATCCGTACTCTAAGCTGAAACCTGGAGACCAAGGAACAGTATCTTTCGTGGATGATATCGGAACTGTTCATATCAACTGGGACTGCGGTTCTTCTTTGGGTGTAGCCTATGGTATAGATGTGATCAGAAAGCTGTAAATGTACACAATTCAAGATGTGTAAAATTGTTCAAAATCCAGTGGAAACTCACGCAGAATTGCCTTGCTATCCTGTGTTTTCAATGGCCTAATGTACACTGCCAAAGGGCAAAAAACACAGAGAAAGCGAGGAGAAAGCGCAATGCTTACAACGAGATTTGGAATCGAGGTAGAATTGACGGGGATTACAAGAAAACAAGCGGCAAAAACTGCAGCAGCTTTTCTTGGAGGGAGGGTTGAATCCAGCGGAGATTATTACGATACCCAAAAGGTTATTGCACCGGATGGACGGATATGGAAATTCATGAGCGACGGGAGCATCCGGACTCAGAAAAAGGAAAACGGCAGGATTGTGGCGGCTGGCCGGGAATATAGCGTCGAGTTGGTAAGCCCGATACTGACATACTGCGAAGACATTGAAACCCTGCAGGAATTGATAAGGAGGCTTCGCAAGGCTGGAGGTTTTGCAAACACAAGCTGTGGAATTCATATCCATATAGACGGGGCAAACCACACGCCGCGAAGCATTCGTAATTTTATCAACATTATCGCCAGTAAGAATGACCTTTTCTATAAGGCATTGCAGATTGCACCGGACAGGATGCGGTTTTGCAAAAAGATGGATGCAGCACTGGTTGAGAAGATGAACCGGCGTAAGCCCAAAACCATGGCGGCGATTGAAAGTATATGGTACGAAGGTTACAGCGAAAGCCGAAGCACCCATTACCACAATAGCAGGTACCATTTTTTGAACCTGCACAGCTTTTTTAACGGCAACGGGACTATTGAGCTTCGAGGCTTTAACAGCGAACTTCATGCGGGGAAAATCAGAAGCTACATAGTGCTTGCCCTTGCGCTAAACCATCAGGCATTAACCCAAAAATGTGCTTCCAGCAAGAAACCGCAGGTTGAAAACGAGAAATTTGCCATGCGGACATACCTCAACCGCATAGGGCTTATCGGCGACGAGTTCAAAAACTGCCGGGAGCACCTTTGCAAACATCTCGATGGCAACGCGGCATGGCGGTTTCGGGCAGCATAGATAGCCAGGCGCTGGGGGCGGAGAGCCGCCCCTGCCTTGGTAAACACAAGGAGGATGATACGATGAGCAAAGAAAAAGGAACAATATATTTAGCATACGGAAGCAATCTGAATTTAAGGCAGATGGCATACCGCTGCCCAACGGCAAAAGTGCTGGGGAGTGCAAAACTCACAGGATACCGGCTGTTATTCAGAGGAGGGAATGGCGGCGCAGTAGCGACAATAGAAAAACAAAAAGGTGAAAGTGTACCGGTACTGCTTTGGAGAATCATGCCTAATGACGAGGAAGCGCTGGACCGATATGAAGGTTATCCGCATCTATACAGGAAAGAAACAGTTAAGGTGCGTTTCAAAGGGCAGTGGGTGTCCGCAATGGTGTATATCATGAATGAAGGTAGACCTTTGGGAGCACCGAGTCGTTACTATTACGAGGTGATTCGGCACGGATATATAGACGCGGGTTTTGATATTTCAGTTCTCAATAAAGCGGTACGCGATTCAGTTTCAGCGGCAGAGAAGTCTGAGGTGTAGGACATGGGTAACGAAAATCTGATAACTGATAAGATTTACCGGCAGATAATTGTCATACGGGACAGCGGTGTCTGCAATATGTTTGATTTGCCAAGAGTGCAGGAGGAGGCATACAAAAAGGGTTTTTATGAATTGGTGGTCTTTCTAAATGAACACAAAAAAGAATATGCCGAGTTTATCCTGACAGGCAAACGATAACAGTAATAACGTAACAGGCTTCATAGAAATCCACTAACGAGAGGAACTTCATCCCTGAGGTTCCTTTTTTCTTGCTCAATTTTAGGAAAGGAGGCGGCAAAGCTGCGGAAGTTAAAACGGTATAAACCAACAAAGTTTATGGCGGAAGATTCTCGATATGACAAGGAAGCGGCGGATGCCGCTGTTACTTTTATAAACTGCTTGAAGCATACCAAGGGCGAATGGTATGGGATGCCTTTTGAACTCATTGACTGGCAGGAACAAATTGTCCGGGATATATTCGGAATCTTGAAACCTAACGGATACCGGCAGTTTAACACTGCCTATATAGAAATCCCAAAAAAGCAGGGTAAGAGCGAGCTTGCAGCGGCAATCGCTTTATACCTGACATGCGGTGATTTCGAGCATGGTGGCGAGGTTTACGGGTGTGCATCTGACCGTCAGCAGGCATCCATTGTTTTCGACGTTGCGGTAGATATGGTGGAACAGTGTCCGGCATTAAAGTCTCGAATTAAACCAATGCTGTCGCAGAAGCGGCTGGTATATAAACCGTTAGGCAGTTTTTATCAGGTGCTTTCAGCGGAGGCATATACGAAACATGGGCTAAACGTCCATGGTGTGGTATTTGACGAACTTCATGCCCAGCCAAACCGGGATCTTTATGATGTAATGCTTCACGGATCTGGCGATGCAAGAAAGCAGCCGCTGTTTTTCCTGATTACAACTGCTGGCACCGACCGCAATTCCATCTGCTGGGAAGTGCATCAAAAGGCAGAGGATATTCTGCAGGGACGTAAGATAGATCCGACTTTCTACCCTGTTATCTACAGCGCATCCGATACCGACGACTGGACAAGTGAAAAGGTATGGAGAAAGGTTAATCCGTCACTAGGCATTACAGTTGACATCGAAAAACTGAGGGTGGCTTGTGAAAATGCCAAGCAAAACCCCGCAGAGGAAAATTTATTCCGTCAGCTCCGCTTAAATCAGTGGGTGAAACAATCGGTGCGCTGGATGCCAATGGATAAATGGGATAAGTGTGCATTTCCTGTTGATGCGGAAAAATTGCGCGGCAGAACCTGTTACGGTGGACTTGACCTGTCATCTACTACCGATATTACTGCATTTGTACTGGTGTTTCCGCCGCTTGATGAATCGGACAAATATCAGATACTGCCTTTTTTCTGGATACCGGAGGAGAATATCGATCAGCGTGTGCGGAGAGATCACGTACCTTATGATGTCTGGGAGCGGCAGGGCTTTTTATATACCACTGAGGGTAACGTGGTGCATTACGGTTTTATCGAGACTTTTATTGAGGAGCTCGGGATGAAATATAACATTAAGGAAATAGCCTTTGACCGCTGGGGAGCAATTCAGATGACGCAAAACCTCGAGGCCTTGGGCTTTACGGTTGTTCCGTTCGGCCAGGGTTTCAAAGATATGTCGCCGCCTACAAAAGAGTTGATGAAGCTGACATTGGAAGAACGCATCGCCCATGGTGGCCATCCAGTACTGCGCTGGATGATGGACAATATCTATGTCAAAACTGATCCAGCTGGAAACATAAAGCCTGATAAAGAAAAATCCACCGAGAAGATAGACGGCGCGGTGGCGCTCATTATGGCATTGGATAGAGCAATTCGTGGAGGCAATAGCAATGGCGGCTCTATCTATGATTTGCGGGGTTTATTGTCAATATAAAATTAACCTAAGAGGTAAATTGTATATTGACAACGTCATTCAAAAGTGCTATGATAAATTTACCTGGGAGGTAAAGAGGTGACATTTTGCTTCAGATAATTTACAAGTCTAATAGTTTAGAGCGTATATGCACAAATTATACAATAGCGAAACGAAAATATGGAGAGAGAATGGCCAGGCTTATACATCAACGAGTTGATGAGTTGAAATCCGCAGTATCGGTTGAGATGCTTATTCAATACTCAATCGGCAGATGTCATCCTCTTGAAGGCGATAGAAAAGGTGAATATGCCATGGATTTAGTACACCCATATCGCTTAATATTTGAACAAAACAAAACGGATATCCAGGTAGTAAGAATTGTTAATATTGAAGACTACCACTAATTTGTTGTAGTTATGTGGTAAGGAGGATTTTATATGATGTATAGCAAAAACGCAGTTGCTATTCCACCGGGTGCGACAATACGAGAGCAGCTTGAGAATCGTGGTATGAAACAAAAGGAGTTCGCACTCAGGATGGGATTATCAGAAAAACATATTAGTCGTTTGATAAACGGACAGGTTGAACTTACTCAGGATGTCGCTTTGAGACTTGAGTCTGTTCTCGGTGTGCCAGCAAGCTTTTGGAATAATCTTGAGGCCATTTATCGTGAAAAATTGGCACGAATAATTGCGGAGAATGAATTGGAACGAGATGCTGAGCTTGCGTCTGCATTCCCCTATTCAAAGATGGCTGCTTTGGGTTGGGTTGAGGCCACACGAAAAGCCGAAGAAAAGGCACTTAATTTAAGACGCTTTTTTGAAGTTGCAAAGCTTGATTTACTTGATAGATTGAGAATTCCCGGTATTGCTTACCGAAAAACAGGCACAAATGAAACAAGTGACTACAGCCTTGCAGCTTGGGCACAGAAAGCAAGAATAGAAGCAAGAAAGTATAAGACTGCTCCGATTAACATTAGCAAGCTTGAACAGGAAATACCTCGAATTCGTGAAATGACAGTAAAGAATCCTGAAGAGTTTTGTAGCAAACTTACGGATTTATTTGCTGAGTGCGGTATTGCTTTGGTGTTCTTACCCCACATTGGCGGATCTTTTCTGCATGGAGCATCATTTTATGATGGCAACCACATTGTTATGGGGCTAACCGTTCGGGGTAAATATGCAGATAAATTTTGGTTTAGTTTGTTTCACGAAATGTGTCACGTTATTCGGGGCCATATTAGTGAACTAAGTGGAACCTGTGAAAAACAAGAAGAAGAGGCGGATGCTTTTGCAAGAGATATCCTTATACCTCCAGAGCAATACAAAGCTTTTATAAAAGCAAATTGCTTTACTAGGGATTGCATTATTGAGTTTGCAAGTAAAATTGAAATTGCTCCTGGAATTGTTTTAGGACGCCTTCAGAAAGAGAACTATGTTCCTTACAACCGATTTAATGACCTTAAAGTTCGATATCAAATAACATGTAAAAAATAGTTTTTACTTCAAGCATCTACTTTCGTAGGTGCTTTTTTCATGCCCATTTTTAGGAGAGTGATGCCTATGAGGTTTTTTTCACACCTGTTCAAAGCAAGGGATAAGCCGAAAAACAGCCTGTTCGGTAATGCATATAGCTTTTTCTTCGGCGGCACATCCAGCGGAAAGGCTGTCAATGAGCGGACTGCTATGCAGACAACTGCAGTGTATGCCTGTGTAAGGATACTTGCAGAAGCCATCGCCGGGCTTCCGCTTCATGTGTACCGCTATAAAGAAGACGGTGGCAAAGAAAAAGCGTTGACCCACCCGCTCTATTATTTACTCCATGACGAACCAAACCCTGAGATGACTTCATTCGTGTTCCGAGAAACACTGATGAGTCATCTTCTTTTATGGGGAAATGCTTACGCTCAAATTATTAGGGATGGTTCCGGACGAGTGCTGGCGCTTTATCCACTTTTGCCAAACAAAATGACGGTAGACAGGGCTCCAAACGGAGAACTGTTTTACACTTATCGGCGCGACAGCGATGAGAGTAGGGTTAATCCAAAAGCAGGCCTTATATACCTACGAAGTGATGAGGTTCTTCACATCCCGGGACTCGGTTTTGACGGACTGATCGGATACTCCCCTATTGCTATGGCCAAGAACGCCATAGGCATGGCTATTGCCTGTGAGGAGTATGGTGCATCCTTTTTTGCCAACGGAGCAAATCCGGGTGGCGTTCTGGAACATCCCGGCGTATTAAAGGATCCGGCAAAGGTGCGAGAAAGCTGGAATGCTGTTTATCAAGGAAGTGCCAATGCTCATCGCATTGCAGTTCTGGAAGAGGGAATGAAGTTTCAACCAATCGGCATTCCACCCGAACAGGCACAGTTTTTAGAGACAAGAAAGTTTCAGATAAATGAAATTGCTCGGATATTCCGAGTGCCTCCCCATATGGTTGGAGATCTTGAAAAGTCAAGCTTTTCAAACATCGAACAGCAATCTCTGGAATTTGTTAAATACACGCTTGACCCGTGGGTGGTGCGTTGGGAACAGGCTCTCCAAAAAGCGCTGCTTTTACCATCAGAGAAGCGGGCATACTTTGTCAAATTCAATGTAGATGGCCTTCTGCGCGGTGATTATGCAAGCCGCATGAATGGTTATGCTGTAGCTCGACAGAACGGCTGGATGTCTGCTAACGATATCCGCGAGCTTGAGGACATGAACCGGATTCCGGCGGAGTTGGGTGGAGATCTGTATCTTGTTAACGGTAACATGACCAGGCTTGCCGATGCAGGTGCCTTTGCAGGCAAAAACAATGCTAAAACGGAGGGATCAAAAGTTGAACAAATCACAAAAACCAAAACCGGTTCGCCGCTTCTGGAACTGGATACAAAACGATGATGGCAGCCGGACATTATATATTGACGGCCCAATAGCTGAAGAAAGCTGGCTGGGAGACGAAGTAACTCCCAAACAGTTCAAATCAGAGCTGTTGTCCGGAGAGGGTGATATAACGATCTGGATCAACAGCCCTGGCGGAGATATATTTGCAGCTAATCAAATTTACAACATGCTTATGGATTACAAAGGCAAAGTGACGGTAAAGATTGACGGTATTGCAGCCAGCGCCGCTTCGGTCATAGCTATGGCCGGAGGTGACGTCTTTATGTCACCAGTCAGCATGATGATGATTCACAACCCTATGACAATAGCCATCGGTGATACGGAAGAAATGGAGAAAGCTATCGCAATGCTGGAAGAAATAAAGGAATCCATCATCAACGCTTATGAGCTGAAAACCGGACTTTCCAGGGCAAAAATATCGCACTTAATGGATGCAGAAAGCTGGTTTAACGCAAGAAAAGCGGTGGAACTTGGCTTTGCCGATGGAATCTTGTTTATGGAGGATGAATCATTCCCATCCGAATTTGAAGTATCAGGAGGAATGATCTTCAGCAGGCAGGCAGTAACAAATTCCATCCTGCAAAAGCTTAAACCAAAAGAAAAACCAAAAGGAACACCAATTGAGTCGCTTGAAAAGCGGCTTTTTTTATTAAAACCTTAAGGAGGATTTGATTATGAGCAAAATACTGGAACTGCGTGAAAAACGCGCTAAAGTATGGGAAGCTGCTAAAGCTTTCCTCGACAGCAAACGCGGGAACGACGGACTGCTTTCACCGGAGGATACCGCAACTTATGAAAAAATGGAAGCCGATGTTATTGCGCTGGGCAAAGAAATAGAACGTCTTGAGCGTCAGGCTGCCATAGATTTGGAACTGTCAAAACCGTTGAATATTCCTATTACAGACAAACCCACTTCCATATCTGGCAACAATGAAAAAACCGGACGTGCCAGCGATGAGTACAGGCAGTCTTTCTGGAACATGATGCGCGGCAGGCGCAAATATGACGTACACAACGCGCTGCAGATTGGAGAGGACACCGAAGGTGGATATCTTGTTCCCGACGACTTTGAGCGTACTCTTGTGGAAGCACTGGAGGAGGAGAATATCTTTAGGCAGATTGCCAATGTTATTACCACGTCCAGCGGTGACAAGAAAATTCCTGTGGTGGCAAGCAAGGGTACTGCATCCTGGGTGGATGAGGAAGGCCAGATTCCCGAAAGCGATGACTCCTTTGCACAGGTATCCATCGGCGCATATAAGCTGGCTACTATGATCAAGGTGTCAGAGGAATTGTTAAACGATAGTGTATTTAACCTTGAACAGTATATAGCCAAAGAATTCGCCCGCCGAATCGGAGCAAAAGAGGAGGAAGCATTTTTTATCGGTGACGGATCTGGCAAGCCAACCGGTATCTTGGCAGATAACGGCGGTGGCGAGATAGGAGTAACTGCGGCGAGTGCAACAGCCATTACCCTTGACGAGATCATGGACTTGTTCTACAGCCTAAAGTCTCCGTACCGCAGGAACGCTGTATTCATTATGAATGATTCGACAATTAAAGCTATAAGGAAGCTCAAAGACAACAACGGTCAGTATCTCTGGCAGCCTTCTGTAACTGCTGGAACACCGGATACTATCCTCAATCGTCCAGTTAAAACTTCTGCATTTATGCCTGCCATTGCCGCTGGAGCAAAAACGATTGTATTCGGCGATTTTTCTTATTACTGGGTGGCAGACCGTCAAGGCAGGGTTTTTAAGCGGCTTAATGAGTTGTATGCTGCGACCGGACAAGTTGGATTCATGGCAACCCAGCGTGTAGATGGCAAGCTGGTACTGGCTGAAGCAGTCAAGATACTGCAGCAGAAATCAGCTTAATGAAAACGGAGGTGCTGCGGCATGGAACTTTTGGAGAAGGTTAAAGCAAACCTCATATTGCAGCACAGCGAAGATGACGCACTTTTACAAGAGTATATCAAAGCCGCAGTGGCCTATGCGGAAAGTTACCAGAAAAAGCCGGAAGGATATTATGCCGAAAACCCCATGCCGCCTACTACTGAGCAGGCTGTCATTATGCTGTCGAGCCATTTTTATGAAAGCAGGGATGGCTCGACGGCTGGCTTTTTTGGGGATAGTGTGCAGGCAGGACAGCAGGTATGGAATACAGTTAACCTTTTGTTGCGGCTTGACCGGGATTGGAAGGTGTAAATATGGGCTTTGGGAAAATGAGAACTTTTGTGGATATTATCTCAACCAAGCCGGTTAAGGACAGTGAGGGTTTTGCTGAAAAAGGTGATGTCATTCTTGCTTCGGTAAGGGCATACAAGGAAGATAGGCATGGCAGTGAAAAATGGGCAAACAGGGCGGCGTTTTCGCAGGCGTCTGCCCTGTTCCGCTTCCGTAGGATCCCTAACCTGGAAGTTACCACAGATCTTGTACTCGTTTGCAGCGATGGCAGGTACAACATTATCAGTGTTGAGGACGTAAAGGGACGCGGAATGTATATTGAGGTGCTTGCGGAAAAAGTGAAATCAAGCAAAGCATAAAAGGAGGGGCTGCAACGTGGCTAAGGTGGAAGTTAAAATGCCGGAAGAGTTCTTGCTCAAGTTATCCAGACTTGGAGAAAGAACAGACGAAATCATACCTAAGGTGCTGGAAGCAGGCGGGGAAGTGGTTCTTTCAAAAGTGAAGTCCAATCTTCAGTCAGTTATCGGGAGCGGCACTAAATATCCGTCCAGAGCAACCGGTGAATTGGTAAATGCTTTGGGACTCTCTCCTGCCAAACAGGACAGGGATGGAAACCACAACATAAAAATCGGCTTTACTGAACCAAGGAAGGATGGGGAAAGCAATGCGAAGATTGCTAATATTATTGAGTATGGCAAGTCCGGGCAGCCTCCAAGGCCCTTTTTGAAACCGGCAAAATCAGCTACAAGGAAGTCCTGCATCGAAGTAATGAAGTCAAGACTGGAACAGGAGCTGGGTCGTATATGAGCATATTGTCAGAATTAAACTCGTTATTGGATGGTTTGGGTATCCCCATTGAAACCGGGGTATTTAGCGGTGTACCGCCAGATGAGTACCTTGTCATTACTCCGATGACAGATACATTTGAAGTTTTTGCAGACAACCGGCCTCAGGTAGAAACCCAGGAGGTAAGGTTGTCTTTATTTATAAAGGGAAACTACACTGCCCGTAAAAACGAAATAGTGAACACATTGCTTCAAGCAGGCTTTACCATTACCGACAGGCGGTATATAGGCCATGAGGACGATACCGGCTATCACCACTATGCCATTGATGTGGCAAAAGAGTATGAAGTAAAGGAGGAATGAAAAACATGGCCACAATCGGACTGGACAGGTTATATTATGCCAAAATAACTGAGAATGAAAACGGAGAAGAGACATACGACACGCCTGTTCCGCTGGCTAAGGCTATTACGGCAGAACTTTCTGTGGAGCTGGCAGAGGCGACACTTTATGCCGATGACGGGGCGGCAGAAGTGGTCAAGGAATTTCAAAGCGGCACCCTGACTCTTGGTGTTGCAGATATCGGAGTAGACGCTGCTGAGGTTTTGACGGGAGCCACCCTTGATGACAATAAGGTGCTGATTTCCACCAGCGAGGATGGAGGCGCGCCTGTGGCAATCGGCTTTAGAGCCAAGAAAGCTAACGGCAAGTACAGGTATTTTTGGCTTTACAGGGTTAAATTCGGCATCCCGGCGACAAATCTGCAAACGAAAGGCGACAGCATTACCTTTTCGACACCCACCATTGAAGGGACAGTCATGAGACGTAACAAACCAGATGGCCAGGGAAAGCACCCTTGGAAGGCAGAGGTCAGCGAAGACGATCCCGGTGTATCGCCTGAAACTATTACCGGCTGGTATACGGAAGTTTATGAGCCGGTATTTGCTGTGGGAGGAGGCAGCGAATAATGCAGGATAATGACAGAAGCGCAATTATCAAAATCGGCGATGAAGAATATCAGCTTATTCTAACCACTAAAGCGACAAAGGAGATTGCAAAAAGGTACGGCGGTCTTGAAAACCTCGGCACGAAACTGATGAAAACCGAGAACTTCGAGATGGCTCTTGACGAAGTGGTATGGCTGATTACACTGCTGGCTAACCAGAGCATTTTGATACACAACCTCAAAAATCAGGATAAGCGTGAACTCCTGACTGAAGAGACAGTGGAACTTCTCACATCTCCTTTGGAACTGGCAGCATATAAAGACGCTATCATGGAAGCAATGTTCAAGGGTACCAAAAGAAACGTTGAAAGTGAGGATGACTTAAAAAACACACCGGCCGAGTGAGCGATGAGGAATTGTTCACTCGGCTTTTATATTACGGTACTGTCCAGCTCAACCGTTCAGAGGATGAAGTATGGCTAATGCCTATTGGGTACCTGCTTGATTTATGGGAGTGCCATAAGCAGTTTTTAGGGCTGGCGAAACCAAAGCGTATGCTTACCATTGATGATGTGATACCTTATGGAATATAAGCAGCAAAAAAGCAGGGTGGCTGTAATCCCTGCTTTAAAAAGCTGCTTTTATTCCATTTGCAAAAACTCTGCCGCTGTTACGATCTTTGGGTTTGTTATGCCGGATTCAAGGAAATCCCTGTCTCCGGTTACAAGCACGTCAGCTTTTGCCGCAATGGCCGCCCTGAGTATTGGCCTGTCGGATGCGTCCCGGACAAGCGCCTCATCCGACACGTCAACTGCGGGAGTTGGAACAACTTCAAGAACAGTAAGCGCAATCGCCAAAAAGCGTTCAAGCGCCTGGATCTTATGGGGGAATTTCCGGTTGTATACCCGGCGAAGCTCATCGATGTTTTGATCGCAAACCATACCATGGTTGGGGTGTGTTACAGCTTTAATGTACGCCTGATAAGGCGTTCCTTCGCAGCTCAAGGAAGCGGAGATCAGGATGTTGGTGTCAATTAACACTCTCATAGACCTTCAATCTCCGCGCGGACGTCCTTCACCAGATCCATAACATCGTCATCATTGCGGATCCCGGCTTTTTCCGCTTCGCCCTCCATTTCTTTCTGTAGCATTTTCATGGCGTAGACAGCGGAGTTCATAAGGATAACCCGGTCTTCCTCGCAAATGAGGGTGACGCGGTCTCCGGTGGAAAGGCGAAGTTTGGAGCGGATATCTTTTGGCAGCGTGATCTGGCCTTTTGCCATTACCTTTGCATTATCAACTATGGGAACGTTCATGCTAAGTCCTCCTTTTTAGGATTTGAAAAGCAGGAAATTCCCTACTTTCCCTACTATTAGTATATGCCAAACCGCATTGAAATACAATAGCCTTTTATAATTTTTTAATTTTTACTCGAAAGGAGGCGGTTATGTGGCAGACAATTTTGGCTTGAAGATTGGGATTGAAGGCGAAAAGGAATTTAAAAACGCCATTCGTGAGATCAACCAAAGTTTTAAGGTACTGGGTAGCGAAATGAACCTGGTTGCATCTCAGTTCGACAAGCAGGATAAGTCAGTTGAAGCTGTTACTGCAAGAAACAAGGTGCTTAACAAAGAGATCGAATTGCAGAAAGAAAAAATAGCTACTTTGGAGAAAGCGCTTGCCAATGCCGCCTCATCTTTCGGAGAAACCGACAGACGTACTCAGTCGTGGCAAATACAGCTTAATAATGCAAAAGCCGAACTGAACAAAATGGAGCGCGAGCTCGAACAGTCTGCTGAAAGTGCAGACGAGCTTGGGGACGAATTGAAGGAAAGTGGAGACAATGCCGAAAAATCCAGCTCGAAATTTGAGAAGCTGGGCAGCGTTCTTAAAGGTGTTGGCGCGGCTATGGGTGCTGCAGCGGCCGCAGCGGGCGCGGCTGCCATCAAGCTGGGAAAAGAGGTCGTGGAGCAGTTTGGTGAGCTTGAGCAGAACCTTGGCGGTTCTGAAGCTGTGTTTGGAGAATATGCTGCACGTATCCAAAAAACGGGAGAAGAAGCCTACAAGAATCTGGGCTTGTCCCAATCCGAGTACCTTGCCACCGCCAACAAAATGGGCGCACTGTTTCAGGGTGCTGGTGTCGATCAGCAAAAAAGTCTGGAACTTACCGAGAAGGCCATGCAACGGGCGGCAGATATGGCTTCGGTTATGGGCATTGACATGCAGACTGCCATGGAATCCATCGCTGGCGCAGCCAAGGGTAACTTCACCATGATGGATAATCTGGGTGTCGCCATGAACGCCACTACCATCGAAGCTTATGCTCTTGCAAAAGGGCTGGATTTTGCCTGGAATAGCGCAACCAATGCCGAAAAGGCCGAGATCGCCATGCAGATGTTTTTTGAAAAAACCGAACAGTATGCTGGCAACTTCGCAAGAGAGTCTACCCAGACCATCAGCGGTTCCATTGGTCTTTTACAAGCCTCTCTAAGTTCGTTTATAGCAGGACTTGGCAATGCGAACGCTGATATGACGAACCTAACACAAAATCTTGTGGATGCCTTTCAGGCTGTAGTTAAAAATATTGTACCGGTTTTGGAAAATATAGTGGCTGCTCTGCCGGAGGCAACCGGTGCGATTATCTCAGCAGTCAAAGATCTGCTTCCCGTGCTGTTGCAAACTGTAACTGAATTGTTCTCTCAGGTGCTTCAAACTCTCTTGAGCCTGCTGCCGGAGCTGATTCCAGCAGCAGTAGATGCGGTCATGACCATTGTCGGAGCACTCATTGATAACCTGCCTTTACTCATTGATGCAGCGGTGCAGCTAATCACAGCGTTGGTAATGGGGCTTGGAGAAGCATTACCGGAGCTAATTCCAGCAGCGGTTCAAGCAGTGATCACCATTGTGCAAGGGCTGCTGGATAATATGGACAAAATCCTTGAAGCTGCTTTTACATTGATTCAGGGACTGGCGCAGGGACTTTTAAATGCATTGCCAGAACTAATTGAAGCACTGCCGAGGATAATTACAACAATCATTGACTTTGTGACGAACAATATGCCGAAGATCATAGAATTGGGAATTACGCTTATCGTACAGCTTGCTGCCGGGCTTGTGAAAGCCATTCCAGAACTAGTAAAGTCTTTACCTCAGATTGTTGCGGCTATTATAGAAGGTTTGGGCAAGGCGGTTGTTTCAGTGGTTGAGATTGGTAAGAACATTGTAAAAGGCATCTGGGAAGGTATTAAAAGCCTTGGTAGCTGGATTAAGGATAAGGTTTCCGGTTTCTTTTCCGGTATTGTTGATGGAGTAAAGAATTTTCTTGGAATCAGATCTCCGTCCACTGTTTTTGAAGGTATTGGCGGCAATATGGCACTGGGTATTGGTGAGGGATTTGACAAGGCTATGGCCAGAGTGGCAGACGATATGCAAAATGCAGTGCCGACAGATTTTAATATATCTCCTGATATTAATGTAAGTGGAAGAGGTGGATTTAGCGGTTTAGCTTCTGGGCCGCTTGTTGTGGTGCAGCAGATGATTGTTCGTGGTGAAGAAGACATACGTAGGATTTCACAGGAGTTATATAACCTGATGCAGACAGGTTCAAGGGCGCAGGGACGTTTTATAACAGCGTAATGGAGGGAAGCATATGGGATTTATCTACAATGGAATATCGTCGCAAAGTATGAAAATACGAGCAAGACTTACCAAATGGCAGGTCTCCCCTGCCCTGCGCAATTCCTTTGAAACTGTGCCGGGCAAAGCAGGTATTGCAGATTTTGGCTGCGACATATCAGAACGAAACATAATAATTAGCTGTAGTGTGCTTCCCCAGCGCAGTTTTGCTGAGCTTGTATCGGTTCTTGATAATGTTGCAGAATGGTTAAATCCGGAAAACGGGCTTAAGCAACTTGTTATAGATGATTTGCCCGACCGATATTTCATGGCTCGCTTATCAGAAGCGGTTGACTGTGAGCGGATATTGCGGACAGCGGGCAGCTTTGAACTTCGGTTTGTTTGTCCCGACCCGTATGTTTACGCGTTGGAAGATGAGATATTTGTTCTTTCTGAAACAGGTCTGCATGAGTTGGAGAGGGTTAAAGGAAATACGGATTCCAATCCGGTTTATCTCTTGAAGGGTTTGATATCAACGTCCTCATCAAGCTATATTTCGCTTATTACAAACGGCGAGGAATTGCTAATTGTTGGCTCATTATCTGAAGGTGAAACTCTGATTGTCGACTCCGGCATGGTAACAGCTAAGGTTATTGATGAAACAGGCCGAACCTTGAGAAATGGTCTTCCCAGCCTGCAGGATCTGAATTTTCCAATTCTCAGGAAAGGTGTTAATCATATTGAGATTGCCGCAGAAAACGCGACCTTTACTGAGTTAAAAATACAGGCAAAAAGCAGATGGAGGTGATAACATGGCGATAAAATCAATTCTAACGAGCCAAGAGGATTTTACCGGTGAGTTTCCTGTAACATCAAGGACGTCTGCTTTATGGCGATTTAATGAAAAAACACCAGACGAAAATCTTCAGCTTATAGACTCATCGGGACATGGCAGACATTTTACCATCTCCGGCTGGTCAGGGACATCGGCAAACCTTATTGCTGGAAGATTCGGAAGATACTTCAGGCAAAATATTGTTAATCCGACTTCTGAAAAGACCCATCTTATAGCAGAAAATGATGGGAGTTTCTTTAGCAATCTGGGCGAAAAGATTGTTGTAGGCGGTTGGATTAATCCTACCACCTATTCGGTCGGCCAGACATATATACCCATATTCAATACCCGCCAAGGACCCGGTCAGCCAATTTTTTATGTTTCACTTTATCAAGGAAGACTTAGGCTTATGTTGTATAACTCCTCCGGCACACTAATCTACGACCAGAGTGAAACAGCTACCATTACCTTGAAAAACGGCGGCTGGTATTTTATCGCCTCCATCATTGAAGTAAGCAACAAAAAGGTGCAGAACATCATATGCGATCGCAGCGACGGGGCAACCTGGGTGTCGCCTGTGCGTTCCTTTTCGGGAGAGTTGAATCGGGAATGTATAGCAGACATTATTATGGGGATGCATGCAAATACCTACTACTATGCCGGAGGCTTCGACGACTGGTTTCTGGAAACGGACTCACAGCTTACAGCTGATGATTTGCTGCTATATTTTAAGTCGTCTTTACATGCAAACGGTGGGGATGCTGCTTCGGATGTAGATGCTTTGGCAGAGCCTGGTGCAGTCACCCTTAAAGCAACAGATGGCGAGTATCCTGCAAGTGGCGTACTTTATACAAGGGCGATTTCATGTGCTTTATCAGGCAGCGGCCGTGTAGCTGTCACAAGCGAATATACTGCAGGTGTTACGTCAGTGGCTTTAGTAGAGACCAGCACAAGCGATGATCTTGAAGAATGGTCTGCATGGCAGGCTGTGGGAACCAGCGGTGAACTTCAATCGCCAAATCGGCAATATATAAGGTTCCGTGTTACCCTTACCAGCAGCGATCCGTTGAGGACGCCAAAACTTCTGGAAATACAGCTTCATGATATACCGAAAGCGCCCTATGAGAAATTAGGCTTTGCCCGTCCTGTGATTTTGGACAAAAACGGAGCATGGGAAGCTGTTCTTGAAAATGCCTTTGATGTCATTGTCACTGGTGAGGTGAACGGTGCGGATACGCTGGAATTCAAGCTTCCGTTCCATGATCCAAAAAGAAGCACACTGGAAAATGAAAAACAAGTGCAAATCGTAAATGACATTTACCGGATCCGTACCTTAACGGACAATAAAGGCGAAGATGGGCGTGTTATTACGCAAGTATATGCTGAAGCGGTGTTTTACGATCTGTCTTTCAGTGCGGAAAAAGAACCTAGGGAATTCAATGCAGATACTGCAGATGTTCCGATGCAATATGCACTTTTGGGTACAGGCTGGACAGTAGGTAATGTTACTGTCACTACGAAACGGACATGGCAGTGTGCAGAAAAAAATGCTTTATCCATCCTTCGAGCCGTACAGAATATTTATGGCGGCGATCTGGTGTTTGACAGCGCCAACCGCCAGGTACACCTTTTGACTTTTAGCGGTACCGACAGCGGAGCGCTTTTTTCATATAGAAAGAACCTGAAAAGTATTCAGCGGGTAGTCGATACACGCGAATTAGTGACAAGGCTCTATGCTTATGGAAAGGACGGAATGACCTTCGCTTCAATTAATGGAGGTAAGGAATACGTGGAAGATTACACTTTTTCCAGTGAAGTGAAGGTGTCGACGCTTGATTGTTCGTCGTTTACAAATCCGTATCAGATGCTGGAATATGCAAAAATGCGGCTTGCAGAATATTCGAAGCCTCGCGTTTCTTATGTACTGTCTGCAATGGATTTATCTGCACTGACCGGTTATGAGCACGAAGCATGGAAACTGGGTGATATTGTTACAGTGGACGATAAAGAACTAGGCCTTTTGGTAAAGACACGTGTTGTGCGTAGGCAGTACAACTTGCAGGAGCCTTGGAAAACAGTGATCGAGCTTTCTTCTAAACTGCGGGAACTCGGCGATTCTTCAGCACAGTGGGACAAGGCAGCAGATGCGCTGTCCTCAGCAGAGTTGGTAAACCGTCAGGAAATTAAAGATATGGTACCATTCAACCATCTGCGCAATTCCAGGGCGGATGATGGTTTTGCCTACTGGGTCAATTCCGGTTTTGAAGTAGACACTGAGAATGGTGTTTCGGGAACTGCTTCCTTCAAGGCTGTTGGTGTACCTGGTATGACAAAGAGTCTGTCACAGACGGTATACCCAGCAACACGTAAAAGTTATACATTTTCAGCGCAGATTGCTTCCGAAAACCTTGAAAAGGGCGAAAACGGCCAAGTTGGTGTTGAGATAGTCATTGAATACGAGGACGGTACAACAGAAACAAGATTTATAGACCTGATTTGAGGGTGATGATATGGCATATTTCAATCAGATTGCACACAGTATTTCTCCCAAAAGTATCAGCAGAGTCAAATCTATCACCATCAGGCTGTGCGTCACTGACTGCATCGGCACAGTGTACTTTACAGACTTATTGCTTCAGGGCGGTTCGGTTTCCACTGGATGGATCGGGCATGTATGCGAAATCCGGTGGACATTGGACGGGTAATGAGCCGCTAAAATTATTTTCTGCCTAACACATGCTCCCAGTAGCATCGGAAAAGGCAGAGCCACTGAACATAAAGAATCTCTGTAGGAGTAATATTTTTATTTTGCACACCAGCCTGACGGAATGCCCTAGATAACTGCTTGCTTGTAAAAAGACTGCGGAATCCATATTTTAGTGCCTTTGAAACAAATTGTTCATAGGCAAACCACTGGTTTGCGGGTATGTCCGGTTGGCTCTTTTTCTTAAGGTGAAGAAGTACTGCATCAACGCTTGGTTTGGGATGGAAATCCTCCCTGCTGAAATAGTAAGCAATATCTAAATCGAACTTGGGCTTTATAAGCAGAGAACGCAATGATTCTGAAGGCTCACCCATAAAACGTTTGGCTGCGCCTTTTTCCATGGTAAGCCATGCTTCAGAAGGTGCGTTTTTGCATTCCGTCAATTTTCGCATAATATCCGTAGTGAAGCAAAAAGGGATATTTGAAAAAACTTTATAATCTTCATAATTAGGAAGTTTCCATTTCAAAAAGTCCTGATGATATATACGGATATTTTTGACGTCCTTGAATTTTGCTGTCAATTTATTATATAAACGGCCGTCAATTTCAATTGCCGAAACTTTCCGGCATCTTTTTATCAAGAAACCTGTTATATGACCCTTTCCCGGACCAATTTCAATAACATGATCTTTTTTGTTAAGGGTTGTTCTGCGAATAATTCTGTTGATAATTTTGTAACTTGTTAAAAAGTTTTGAGATACCCAAATGGGCGGAGTTGTCCCTTTTTTTCTATTTTGGGGCATAAAAAATACACCTCTTTCGTTTTTTCGTAATCGAAAAAGGTGCACAAAAACAAAGATGCTGCTATGAGCTATCTTTCTTTCTGTGCACTTTTATTTACGAATACGAAAAATACCATACATAGGTGTATACTAGCCTCCAAATATAAAATCAAATTATAGTTTAGCATTAATGCCTATGTTTGTCAAATGGTTTTGGAGGAAAAAACTATGAAGTTTTCAAGGTTTGCAGAAACCATACAATTAAAAAACAATAATCATGTGGTGAGCGTAACTGTGACACTCAAGATTTCCGACTGTAACGGAATTATCTATTTCACCGACCTGCAGCTTCAGGATGGAGATCAGCTGACAGGCTATACCGTCCACACGAGCAAGATGCTAACGAAAATGCAGGAAAACGGGCAGCCAGTTCCGCCCCGGCATTATAACGGTGTGGTGCGAACAGCGGAGACTGTAGTCTTATTCAACCTGGGCAAAACTTCTGTTGGTCTTGACTGCTATATCTATCCTATACAGGATATGGCCGCAGGAAGTATTGAAATGTCCCAAGGTATGGGCGCGCATAAGGTAAAGTTCCTTGACCCGGTTAATGCAGGCGATGAGCTGACACTCAAGGCTTCCACCCGCCAATGCCTAAAAAACGGAAGTCAGACTCCTAAGGATGGGTTTTATCAATACTCTGCGGCATGGGATAGCAAACATATGGTGAAGCTGGAAGAGAGAAAATCGGCGCGGGTACTCTTTGAATTTCAGGAGATGCAAGAGGGCGGTGATCGGTTGTGAGGGATTTCTTAAAAGGCAAACGGTGCATGGTGTGGAGTTTTATGGGTAATGCCCGAATGTATGAAGCGCTTAGAGACTACGGCGACCGCTTTGATACGGTAGGCATTTTTACTTTTGAGGTTGACGCAACAGGCACAATCACTGAAACCGGTACCAGCATCAGCAGCATGCTTCCGTATATTCAGAAATGGCCGCACATTAAGTGGCTGCTCACAATTATGAATCATGGAATAGCCAATATTTTTACTGCACTTCGCAACAACAAAAACGGTGCAAAGGATAAGTTTCTCACTGAAATCATCCGAATAATGAACAAGTATCCATGGTGCGCTGGGGTAGATATTGACCTGGAGCGCGGCGGCGGTTATGAAAACAAGGATGCGGCGAATGCGCTGTTTAGGGATATATACAATACAGTTAAGTCTTACGATGCAACAAAGCTTGTCAACATCTGCCTGCCTGGTATGACCGGCGTTCAAGGCTCGGTGGGCGGTGAAAACTGGTGTGTTTATGCCGATCTTAACGACTATTGCGATACCGCCGCCATCATGAGCTATGGCATGGCATGGGCGGGCTCTGCTCCCGGCCCAGTATCTCCTCGTGACTGGCTTGAGGGCATATATGATTATGCTGTTTCCGTTATGTCACCCGATAAGATATTCATGGGGTTGCCTGCTTATGGCTGGAACTGGAGGATTCATGATACACCTGAAAACCTTGGAATAACCTATCGAGGGGTGTCTAATACCTACTATGCGGCAAAATACTGGATGACTGGGGTTTACAATTTCACAGGCGATGCACCGCCCCAGCCGTTTATTCCAATTGTGGCTTACTGGGATGACTATAACAAAGTACCTTGGGCTCTTCCTCATGTATATGATTATATGGAAGGATGGGATGCTGTATCCTGGGAATATCCGCTGCTAAAAGGGGTTTATAACAGGCGAAGATATTTGACAAGCTATGGCAAGGAGCAGAAATCGGAGTTCGGAACCATTTATATTGACAGGAACGGAGTTCCGGATGAATACGAAGGAAATGTCATTATTACTGATGAGATGGCCTCACTTGGAGATGACCAGGCGTCAGCAGAGTACCGTTTTGAGATAAGAGAAGCGGGATATTACGATATTGCAGTACAGCTTTGCTTTCCTTACTGGGACAAAAATGCGATTATCGTTTCCCTTGATGGTGAATCAAAGACTTTCAGCGAGAACCGTTTATGGTGGCCATACTGGAGAAGAGTTTGCTGGTTGACACTTGCAAAAGGTGTATTTCTCCAAGAGGGAACGCATGCTGTCAGCATAAGCGGTGGTGTGCCGGGAGTCCAGTTTTACGGTTTTAGGGTTTGCAGTGGATTTTCGGAGTATCCCTTTGCCGGTGAAGCCAGCTTTATGCTCTCTCCTCGTCGGTTCAAGGATGTAAATGGTGTGATGGTTGAGCCGGATCGAGGTTTTAAACTGACCTTTGAAATGTTGCGAAGAAAACCCGACTCGGCGCTTATTTGGTATGAGGATTTTCGGGACAGGAACATCCTGCCTGAAAATTACTGGACTGTGCTGGATGGCGAATGGGATGTTTGGCAAGATCCAGACAGCACAGAAAGTCGCCCATATTCCCAGCTCGAGGGATATGGCAAACTTGCATGGAAATACGACGGGTTTTCCGATATTCATATCCGGGCAAGGCTGGCTTTCCCTCAAAATAGCAGTGGACGGGCTGGGGTGTTCCTTGGAGATATTTTCTGCTGCTTAAATTATGACACGCAAAGAGTCGAGCTTTATCAAGGTAATTCCTTGCTTGGTAGCTATTCCACCAGTTTCTCAAAAACTGCAGATGCCGATCTTCGTGCTAATCCGAATATGTATACTATAGAGATGCGAAAACGCGGCAATAAGGTAAGAGTATATTCAGGTGCAGCTTCAACCCTGCGTTTCACAGTGAATGTAAACGGTGGTAGTGGTTATGCAGGGTACTGCTCGGACAACCGGACGGTATGCGAGCTACTGAGACTGGGCGATGCATGGGTATATGAACCATACGAGCGTTTTGATGTGGAACTTCCGGATGGAAATATAACCAGCTTTGGCAGGCTTGCTCGCACTGGTGTCACGTGGGATGATGAATTTCAGGTGTTTTCAGTAAATAGCGATGTGGAGGAATCGGCAACTCGCAGTGAGGACATTTCGATGGACTATGATTTTTTCCACTCGCAGCTTTTGACGCTTTCCTGCGGTAATGACTATGAAGTAAAAGTTATACCGAAAGACATCAATATCTGGATATCCCGTCTCTTCCTCGGAGATGCGGATGGTTTTTCTATTCTGTATTATCAGGATGTGGACAGCCTTGTTTACTGGGCAAACGAAGCGGCTTATCGATGGAAACTGCGAGGTATAGCCATCTGGTCGCTTGGGCAGGAGGATATGCGGCTGTGGGAGGCGCTTCCGAAGCAAATATAGGTTAAAAGTTTTATATATTCAGCGCTTTGCTTTAAGGCAGGGCGCTTTTTTATATGCAAAATTCAAGTTGAACGGAGGGTTAAGACAATGAAAACGGTATGGAACTGGGTACAGGCGGTTTTTACTGCTATTGGTGGATTTCTTGGCTGGTTTCTTGGAGGGCTGGATGGATTTTTATATGCGCTCATCGCTTTTGTGGCCATTGACTATGTGACCGGCGTGATGTGTGCCATTGTAGACAAAAAGCTTTCGAGTGAAGTCGGAGCCAAGGGCATCTTTAAGAAGGTACTTATTTTTGTACTTGTGGGTGTGGGACACATAATCGACAGCCAGGTGCTCGGCAACGGCGGGGCAATCCGGACAGCGGTGATTTTCTTTTACCTGAGTAACGAGGGAATTTCAATTCTTGAGAATGCAGCACATATAGGACTGCCCATTCCTGAAAAGCTGAAGAACGCATTGGAACAACTGCATGGCCACTCAAATGAGGAGGATGAAAAGAAATGAAGCTTTTTACAAAATACATGACGCGAAACGATTGCTATACAGCAGGCCGCAAAATCACGCCTAAAGGAATCATGGCACATTCGACGGCTGTGCCGGGTGTAATGGCGGCTGAGTGGTTTTCCCGTTGGAACAAATCTTACAAGGCCGGCGAAATAAATAGGCAGGTATGTGTTCACGCTTTTGTAGACGATAAAGAGGTTTGGCAATACCTGCCTTGGGATCATCGCGGGTGGCATGCGGGAGGAGCAGCAAACAATACCCATATTGGCTTTGAAATCTGTGAGCCTGCTGGGTTTTCGTATAAATCCGGGTCGGTAATGGTGGGTTATGATGCAGCAAAGCAGGAAGATTATTTCCGTAAAGCGTGGCAGAATGCTGTTGAACTCTGCGTTATGCTCTGCAAGAAGTACGGTCTTAATGAGAATGACATCATCTGCCACTCCGAAGGATATAAGCTCGGTATTGCCAGCAACCATGCTGATGTGATGCACTGGTTTCCCAAGCATGGGGAGAATATGGACACTTTCCGTAAAGCAGTAAAAAAAGCGCTGGAGAACAGTACAGATATCAATACTGATATTGGAATTGGAGATATGGTGGAGTTTAAGGTCAGTGTAAAGAATTACTACCCCGGCAGTGTGGAAGTTCCAACGTGGGTCAAAAATGACTATTACCACAGGGTCACACAGACTTTATACAAAGGCAAGCCGGTCATAAAAGGCGGCAAAGAATGTGTATTGCTTGGCAAAAAGGTTAAGAAATCCGGCGGTCAAGAAATCGCAGGCATAAACACTTGGGTAGCAAAAGAAAACCTTGTAATTGTAAACAGCATTCCTGATAACAAGGGCAATAGAACCTATACAGTGCAAAAAGGCGATACCTTATGGAGAATAGCGGAAAAAGAACTCGGTAGAGGAACAAGATATCCGGAGATTAAGAAACTCAATGGCCTGACTTCAGATACTATTTACCCCGGACAAGTTCTCAAATTGCCGGAATAACGATAAAGGACAGCCAATCGCGGCTGTCCTAAGTCTTTATAGGAGGTGCTTGAATGATAGAGGCGGCTAATCATTTACCATATAACCCGCAGGAAACGAACTATACAAAGATAACACAGGAGGAAATTCAAAGAGAGGTTGATTACTGGCGGGCGTACAAAATTCTGCAGAGGATGCTTAAGGCGGGACTGATTTCAGAAGAAGAATTCAACAAAATCGACAAGTTGAACCGCAAAACTTTCTCGCCGATGTATGCACAGCTTATGGCCTAATTGGCTTGCTATTAGCGGCACACAGAGGTAACATGTCACATGCCCAAAGGAGGTGAAAACAGTGAGAAAGGTAACAAGGATTGATGGAAACAATGCTCTCCAAGCTTTCAAGCCAAAGGTGAGGGTAGCGGCTTATTGCAGGGTTTCAACAGACAGTGATGAGCAAATGGCAAGCCTGGAAGCACAAAAGGACCATTATGAATCCTATATAAAAGCAAATCCTGATTGGGAATTTGCAGGGATTTACTATGATGAAGGCATATCAGGCACAAAAAAGGAGAATCGGACTGGACTTTTAAGGCTGCTTGCAGATTGTGAAAACAAGAAAATTGACTTTATTATAACCAAGTCGGTCAGCAGATTTGCCAGAAACACAACCGACTGTATTGAGATGGTGAGAAAACTTACCGATCTCGGTGTTTTCATCTATTTCGAGAAAGAGAATATAAACACACAGCGCATGGAAGGCGAATTGGTGCTGACAATTTTGAGCAGTCTTGCAGAAAACGAGTCATTATCCATTGCAGAAAATAGTAAGTGGTCTATCAGACGTAGGTTCCAAAACGGAACATACAAAATTTCGTATCCTCCCTATGGTTACGATTATGTGGATGGAAAGCTATTTATCAATAAAGAACAGGCTGAAATCATAAAGCGGATTTTTTCCGAGGCTTTGGACGGTAAAGGCACACAGAAAATTGCAGATGGGCTAAATTCCGATAAAATCCCAACAAAGAGAGGTTCACACTGGACAGCGACAACTATCCGCGGCATTTTAAGCAATGAAAAATATACTGGGGATGTTCTTCTGCAAAAAACCTATACAGATGAGAATTTTAAGCGGCATTATAATCATGGGGAAAAAGATCAATACATGATAAAAGATCATCATGAAGCCATTATATCCCATGAGGAATTTGAAGCCGCCCAAGAGATATTAAAGCAAAGAGGAAAAGAAAAAGGTGTAATTAAGGGAAGCAGCAAGTATCAAAAACGCTACCCTTTCTCTGGGAAAATCAAATGCGCAGAATGTGGCAGCAATTTTAAGCGTCGAATTCATGGCAGCGGTAACCGTAAATATATTGCATGGTGCTGCACAAAGCATATAAAGGACGCATCAAGCTGTTCCATGAAGTTTGTCAGAGAGGATGCAATCCATCAGGCCTTCGTTGTAATGATCAATAAGCTTATTTTCGGTCATAAGTTCATTCTAAGACCATTGCTGCAAAGCTTAAAGAAGACAAATTACTCAGATAACATAACAAAGATTCAGGAGATGGAAACAAAAATCAAAGAAAATACAGAGCGAGTTCAGGTGATTATGGGACTTATGGCCAAAGGATACCTGGAACCCGCTCTTTTTAATACACAGAAAAATGAGCTGCTCAAAGAAGCAGCCATATTAAAAGAACAAAAAGAAGCCATAAAACGCGCAATCGATGGGAGTCAGACTATCCTTGTTGAGGTTGAGAAGCTTCTTAAATTTGCAACGAAAGCTGAAAAGCAGATTGATGCATTCGATAGCAAAATATTTGAGGATTTTATTGAAGAAATCATTGTGTTTTCACAAGAAGAAATAGGTTTCAAAATGAAATGCGGGTTGAACTTAAGAGAAAGGCTGGTGAAATGATGAGCCATATACCTTTTGGATATACCATTCAAAACGGCAGGGCTGTAATTAATGAAGAGGAAGCAGTTAAGATTGAGAAACTATTTGAGGCTTATCTTTCCGGGCTTTCTTTAAGCGAAGCGGCACAAAAAGCAGGTATTAAGCGTTACCACACATCTGTTGCAAGAATGCTTTCAGATAAACGGTATGTTGAGGACAAATTTTATCCGCCAATTATCAGCAAGGACACATTCGAAAAAGCACAACTGGAAAGACGCAGGCGAGCTGAGGCGCTTGGCAGGATTTATGAACATAAAGGAAATGAAAAGAAATGCCTGAATTTTAAGTTTCATGCTTCAATGCCAGATAATCTATACGATGATCCATTTCAGCAGGCAGAGTATGCTTATAGTCTTATTAAGAGCGAGGTGATTTTAGATGACAACCAGGAATGTTACGGTAATTCCTGCCCGTAAGCGAATCGGGAATAGTGCAAAGGCCGAGGAATTGCCTAAGCTTCGGGTAGCAGCTTACTGTCGTGTTTCTACGGACAGCGAGGAGCAGGCAACCAGTTATGAAGCGCAAATTGAGCACTACACAAACTATATCAAAAGCAATCCCGAATGGGAGTTAGCAGGTATATTTGCAGATGAAGGTATTACCGGAACTAACACAAAAAAGCGTGAAGAATTTAACCGGATGATAGAAGAATGCATGCAGGGCAAAATCGATATGATAATTACGAAATCTATCAGCCGGTTTGCAAGAAATACGCTGGACTGCCTAAAGTACATAAGGCAGCTTAAAGAAAAAAATATTCCGGTTTACTTTGAAAAGGAAAATATAAACACATTGGATACCAAAGGAGAAATCCTGTTGACCATTATGGCATCTTTGGCACAGCAAGAAAGCCAATCGTTAAGCCAGAATGTAAAACTGGGTATTCAGTACCGATATCAGCAAGGAAAAATCCATATCAATCACAACCGGTTTCTTGGCTATACAAAGGATAAGGATGGCAATTTAGTTATCGTACCTGAAGAAGCTGAGATCGTCAAACGCATTTACAGAGAATACCTTGAAGGTTCCAGTATGCTACAGATAGCTAGGGGTTTGGAGGCTGACGGAATTCTGACGGGTGCAGGCAATCCCAGATGGCATACCAGTACCATCAATAAGATTTTGAGAAATGAAAAATATATCGGTGATGCGCTGCTGCAGAAAACCTATACGGTAGATTTTTTATCAAAGAAAAGGGTACCCAATAACGGTATAGTTCCACAATACTATGTAGAAAACAGCCATGAGCCTATAATCCCGCGTGAAATTTTTATGCAGGTTCAGGAACAGCTTGTCAAAAGAAGATGTGTGCATATAAGTAAGAACGGAAAGAAAAGAAACTATAGCAACAAGCATCCTTTATCACAGATGGTTTTCTGCGGCAACTGTCATGAAATATTTCGAAGGGTTCATTGGAATAACCGAGGAAAGAAATCAATCGTATGGAGATGCGTCAGCAGATTGGAAAACACCGGTTTATTTTGTACCGCTTCCACTATACTTGAAGATACGCTTAAAGAGAAAATTGTAGAAGCCATCAATGTAGCGGTCAGCGGAAAAAACTCTTTTCTGGCCATACTGAAGAAGAATATTGAAACCGTATTAAGCGAGGATTTGGATGAGAGTACAGCAGATATTGATAAAAGGCTGGAAGAACTCCAAACCGAGTTGATCCAAAAGGCAAATTCAAAGGAAGAATACGATAATATTGTAAATGAGATTTACAGGTTGCGAGATTTAAGGCAAGAAACACTTTCAAGAAACGCTCTTCGCCAAGATAAGAGGGATCGGATTGCTGAGATGACGGACTTCCTTAACACGCAAACGGGTGATATTACGGAGTTTGATGATAAACTGGTCAGAAAACTGATTGAAAAAGTGATTGTATATGATGATAGGTTAGTGGTTGAGTTTAAGTCTGGGTTAGAAATAGAAGTGAATCTATAAGATTGTAATAAGATTGCCGCCAGTTGAGGAGGAAACCTTCTTAATTGGCGGCTTTTTTATTTTTGTACAAATGTATAAACAAATATATAGACAAATAAATGTTTTTCATATATAATTGTAATGAGGTGGTGAATTATGGATATTAGAATAGACAGCTTAATTCCCTTTGATTCATTGAAAACCAATATAGATCATGTATTCTCTGTTGTTGATAAAAACGGAAAAGTTGTTCTGCTTAAAGATAATAAGCCGGTTTATATAGTCTTAAAATACGATGAAAATAATTTAACTGATGTAGGAATTAGCATGAGCGAAATGCCTAACTATACGCTTCATGAAGCTATGAGAATTGTCTTATCAGAGGCGGAAAACAAAACGATGCATGCTGCTGAACTTGCCGATGAGATATATAAGCGTAGGCTGTATTTAAAAAAGGATGGCAGTAAGGCGGAATATACACAGATAAGGGCAAGGTGCGGGCATTACCCTGATATGTTTGAAGCATTGCCAGGCAACTACATTAAGTTGAAGGAGGATTAGAATGTATATCTGTAATGACCCCGTTTGTGATCCAGTTTGCGATTTTTGCTGGTTTTGTAAACATGACGAAAATGGTATACCTAAGTGCTGCACAAAGGGAAAGATTAAGGAATTTGATGATGGTTTAGGATATTGCGATGAATTTAAATGTAGTATACATGAAAAACAGCCATGATGTGAATTTTGAAGTGATTTATCCTTACCAACAGTCTGAAACATATTTATCAGTGAAAACTGATTATAATTGATTGTTAAGATGAAAGGGATGATAAAGATTGGCTCAAATACAATCATTGATGCGGGCTGTAATAAACTTTTATAATTTTAACAACAGAAATGATCCCGTAGTAATCACAAGAGTAAAAGAACACGACAGTGAAAGAATGTGCATGGACAGACTAGAAAGAGCGATTTTTGACTCATGTGATGAAGAATGCAAGGCAACTCCATCAAGATATGCAATATGGGGAGAAGACATCCGTAGCCTTAGTATTTCTGCAAAAGAAGCAATGAAAAACGGGAACATCGAACAAGCAGAAAAATTAATGAATCAAGTTATTAATAGTATGGGCGCATTTATAGACGCTCAATTGATACTCAGCAATTTGCCTGGAAACATCAGCTTTGTAAAATCCAAAGATATTATTAAATCCTATATTGCCAGACTGCAAGAGAACAGCGAGGTGTCAGATTCTGAAAAGGACTATTTAATTGACAGCATGAAAGAGATAATGATTAGCATTGAGTAAAAGGATTGATTAACTGATGAGTTATTCATCATGCAATCGGAATCCGGATTCGAATTCCTTATGAAATATAGTTTGCGATATAAAGGTCTTCAAACCTGATGCCAAAAAACCTTTAATAATTAAATTTTATTATAGCAAAAGCTTCGAACATCGCTCTGGTAGTTATGAACATAGCTTGAAGTCTGAGAAAAGACTTGATGTTAACAATCATTTGAATAATTGGGACATGCTGAAATAGCGCATGTTTCGATTTGTTTAAGATTTAAATTATAGGTGGCGAACAAAAATGAAAATTGCTTTGATTTCTTGCACAAGTAGGAAAAAATCATATAAATGCCAAGCAAAAGATTTATATTCAGAAAGCTCGCGGTTTCAGCTGGCCTTTTCTTTTGCAAAGCTTATTGCAGATAAAATATTTATCCTTTCTGCAAAATATGGCTTAATACCAGAGAACATGATTATCGAACCTTATAATGAAACCTTGAAAGATAAAAGTACTCAGGAACGCCGTGCATGGGCAGAAATGGTGCTAAACGAATTAAGAAAGGTTTCAGATCTAGAGCATGATGAGTTTATTGTTTTAGCTGGTGAAGTTTATCATGAAAATTTGTTGCCCCATATGAATCATTTTTGGCTTCCTTTGAAAGGTAAACGTCAAGGGGAATGGATTCCAGAGTTAGAGAGATTGATTAAGCTTGAAAAAGAATCGGATAAAACAAAGGTTCTTCATATGCTTTTTAATAGTTTGCCTCGTCTGGATTGGTCAATAATTAACAGTATTCCTTATAAAAATGGTATATATATAATGTTTGAAAAAGGCGAGAATTATCATGGTATGGATAGAATAGTCAGAGTAGGTACCCATAGAGGTCAAGACCGTTTGTTGCAAAGATTAAGAGATCACTTTGTGAAAGAGGATGCTGACGGTAGTATTTTCCGTAAAAATATCGGTAGGGCTTTTTTGAAAATGGCATCGGATCCATATTTACAAGTGTGGGAAATTGATATGCATAATTCTGAAAACGAAAGAAACTATGGACACTTAATAAATGAAGGGCTTGAAACTGAACTTGAGGCAAAAATTAGCCGATATTTAAGAGATAACATCACCTTTGTTTGTTTTCCGGTTGATAAAGAAGCTGAGCGATTGAGGTTAGAAGAAGGTATTATTGCATCACTAAACAGGCATTCATCATTTGGCCCGAGCAGCAATTGGCTTGGTTTGCATAGCCCTGTGCCTGAGATTGCAAACAGCGGCCTTTGGAATAGACAGGGTTTGCTGGGACAACCTTTATCTGATGAAGAATTAGAGCGGGTTGTGTGGCTTGCCAGATTTGGAAACGATAGTTACAGAAACAATACGGGGCATAGAGCACGTGTACAAAGAGCAAAAGATAGTGTCAGGGTGGCTGTTGAAGCTACGGGTTCACAAGGGAAAACAGCCGATGATGTAAGGCAGTATATAGAAAAATTGTTACAGGAAGCAAAATTGCGAGGCGAGGACTATATTGATTTGGTTTCAGGGGATATTCATAAGCAGATGGGTATGAAAAACAGGATGCCGCAGATATGCAGGATTATGTATGAGAAAATGATGCCTGGTGATGAAGTTTTACATACTACTCCCAGCGGTTATAGTTCGACTATAAAAATCAGGTATGACCTCAGAAATAGATAAGGCAAAGAAGTAGTGGATTAATAATGACTGCTATGTAGCAAAGAGGTGCGGAAAAGTGGCTGTTAATTATAAAAAATGCCCTAAATGCGGGTCTAAGAATTCGGTTAAAATTGTATATGGCATGCCAAGTTTTAAGCTTTTTCAGGAAGCGGAAGCCGGAAAAGTAAAATTGGGCGGTTGTTGCATTATAGAAGGCGGTCCGGAATACCACTGCAAGGATTGTAAAAATGAGTGGAACCGGGAGCAGGTGCTTGACATCACATACGGTCAGATTAAAGGGCTTAAAGCATCAGTGGGTGGTTACTTTGGCGGGTATTATCATGTAGATATTGATTTGAAAAATCTTAAAACTACATGGCTGTTCAAAGAGGGTGGTTCTGAAAAAACCAGTACAAGATCCATCCGAAATAAAACTGCAGAAGAATTTATTAAGTGTTTAAAAGAAATTGATTTGCTGAATTGGAAAGCCAGGTACATAGAACCCGGAATCTGTGACGGTACTCAATGGAGCGTTGAAATAATTACTAGACGGGAGAACCGTCAGAAAAGTATGGCGACAATAAGTTTCCGGAAGAATGGAAGCAGTTCTGTAAGAGTGATTAAAAGAATAACCGGAAAGGAATTCAGGTGAAAGTGATGAAAGCCTTTCAGATAAAAATCGAATTAATTGATTCCGAACCACTAATATGGAGAAGGGTAGTTATCCCGGCGGATGTTACCTTCAGACGCCTGCATGACACAATACAATTTTCAATGGGTTGGCGGGATTATCATCTTTATGAGTTTGAGTTCCCGCAGGAGAAACTCAGAATTACTAATGACGAAGAATCCTATGAGGAATTCAAATTTTACTCTGCCAAGTATAAAAACAAAAAGCCAACAAAAAAGGAAGACCCTCATGGCATTATAGCCAGGATAATTGAAACAACCGTTAGACAGCCTCAAACGGTCAAAATTGATAACTATCTGGAAAAATATAAGACCCTTGAGTACATTTATGACTTTGGCGACTACTGGAGACATAAAATTGAACTGGAAAAAACCATAGAAGATTATGAGTTTGGTTACCCTATAATACTTGCAGGCGCGGGGGCTTGTCCGCCGGAAGATGTAGGTGGTCTTGGCGGTTACAAAGAATTTCTTGAAGCATGGAATGACCCTAAGCATCCGGAACATGAATCAATGCGGCAATGGGGAGAAAGCCAGCATTACAGGGAATTTGACATTGACTTTAGGAATGATCTGCTAAAGACATGCTTGAAAATCAAAAAAGTAAAGTAGCGGGGGATTCTACCATGATAAAAAACAATAATGCGTGCAGTTGCGGATGCTGTTCGCAGGATTTAGCTCAAACCAAGGGATTTGCCCTATCTGCAATAATAAAGGCGAAGCAGCAGGAAAATATACCAAAAAATTCTAATTACAAAGAGAATAATCCAATGGGCGTTTGCTACCATAAGATCATTCAGAAAGCAATAAATAAAGGATTGGCAATGAAATGATTGTTTATTGTCTTAAAATTAGAAACAAGGATGTAAGACTGGAATAGTATAAACAAAAAACAAAAACACCCCGTACATCTTTAAACATGTGATGTTTCGGGGTGTTATTTTTTCAGGAAATCTCCGGTAGCATTTAATGGAGCTTCAAGCCTGTAGCCTCTATTTTTCAATATCTGAAATTTGAAATCCATTAATTCCGGTGGTACATAAAGTTCCCTTGCGGCTCTGAAAAAATTCATTTCTGCGTCATTTATCAGTTTAATAACCTCATCATCAGGCAAGAGGATTTCAGCAGCGAAAACATTTGCTTCCCTTTCCGGCTTTGAAGACATATCATAGCTGATAAGCTCCTGGGCCTGGGGATTCATTTTGGCCAAATGCCTGTGGAAGCGGTCATGGCCAATTTCATGAGCGCATACCAATCGTCTGGCAGGACTGTCCAATTCATTGTTAATGCAGATATACCGGCTCCGCCTTGTGTATATGTAAATCCCTTTAAGCTTGCCGAGCGGCCTGTAGAGAACATTAATATTAAGACAATCGGCAATCTCAAAGGGGTTTCGGGTTTTATGCTTTTGGATCAACCTCTCGGCTTCTCTCAAAATAAATTCCATACTTTTCACCCCGCAGCTAATCAGTTGGTGGATTTTTGTTGCCTTTATTTTTACGGACACCATACTTTTTGGCTTTTTTCTTTGAGTCAAAGTATATTTCGGTTAATACCTCAAAAAGCGCATCTTTATCTTCTTCTGATAATTCTCCGCCGGCAAATAAACATTTTGTAGTTTCAATGAATTTTTTTGCTTCGCTTTTTCCCCTCAACTTATCTTCTGCTTTAGCTTCCTCAAGAAATATTTCTTCCTTGGTCATTGCAATGCTTTCGCTGTCGTCTGTCAGGAAATCTGAAGATACGTTAAAGAAACCGGCGATTTTATCAATTAGCTCTGCTTCCCTTGGAAAACGCTGTCCGTTTTCATAATAAACCAAAGCCCGTCTTGTAATCCCGAGCTGCTCTGCAAAATCTTTCTGAGAAATCCCTGCCCTTTTGCGTAATAATCTAATTTTTTCGCCAAACTGCATTTGATAAAACACCTCCGGTAATATTTTGGCTATATTGTTCACTAATTATTCATAGAGAGAACAAATTTATTGACAAAAATATTGTTCACATATTATAATACAAGAGAACAAAAAATATGTCAATAATTTTGAAAAAGAGGTGAAAACAGATGAGTTCTGAAAAAATGGCGTTAGCTGTGTTGAAACGAGGATTGGCTTCCATGCACATTGATGAAGAGCGGGTATATCATAAAACAAAATTGTTGCTGAAAATATACCGGGATGTGGTTTGGTGTATTGAAGACAGGATATGCGAGATTGAAGCAGAGTATTATGCCATGGGAGGCAATCGTCTGGCTGAAGCCTTGGATTACCTGGATGATTATGACCCCAATATCAATAAGAAAGACCTTGAAGAAAAGCTGTGCTCATTATTGAAAAGCAAGTGGCTTATTGAAATTGTGGACAAGGCATTGTTAAAAATAAAGAATTATCCTGATTATGGGGATTTGTATTTCAATATCCTTTATAAGCAGTACATCGTAAAATACAGGTATTCGGAAAAGGATATTATCGAATCTCTCAATTGTGAGAGGACAACCTTTTATAAAAGAAAAAAAGAAGCTATAAATTTAATGGGTATTGCCATATGGGGATATGTGATACCTGCTTTAAGGGATATATGGCAAACGGAATGTGAACTAAATACGAACTGATAAAGGACAAAATACCTACATAACAAGTACTGAATATGAACTGCCAGGGTGTTACGATAATTATGATGGGTAGCTGCATACTTTAAAGCCCTCGATTTCAGGCTTATACAGCCATGAATCGAGGGTTTTTTTATGCCTCGAAACCCATCCCCAAATTGCACATAGGCAGCAAAAAAAGGGTCGCACGAAAAATCGTGCGGCCCTTTTTTGCTGCCGGAAAGGGGACATCCGTGAAGCGTTTGTTTTGGTACTACATCCGGTATCCTTGATTTCCTCTGTTTTGCTAAGGCCCGCAAACAAAGCAAAACGGAGGGAAGGAAAGATGAAAGAATACAAAATAAGAGTGAAAAATGAAATTGTTACTGTAAGCAAGGAAATATATACTGCCTATTACAAGATGAGAAGACGTGAAAGGTACATAGAGGAAATCAGCATAAAGAACAATCTTTCTTATGACCAGTTAGTCGAGCTGGACTATCCTATCGAGCAGAAAATGTGTGATCCGCAACTTCTTGTTGAAGACGTTATTATTGAAAAAATCATGCTTGAGAAATTAATGCTGGCGCTTGAAGAATTGACAGAGTATGAGCGGTTAATAATTAACGAACTGTTCTTTAATGGCAAAAGCGAAAGAGAGCTGGCAGATTCAATGAAGCTGCCAAGAACAACTTTGCAGTCTCGCAAAAACAGCATTATCAGCAAACTTAAAAAAATCATTGAAAAATAAAAATTTGTTTCGTCCACCCCTTCATTTTTTCGGCTTAAAAAGTGAAGGGGTATTTTTTATCCCTTATTGCTCTTTGAAAAATTGCCGGCAAAGGCTCGCTTGCGAGTCTTATAACCGGCCACATATCCAACAGCTCAAATACGTTAGCTGTTCAGCCGCTGAAACGGAAAGCGACATTGGTAAACACGCCAAGACAGCCTGCGGGCATTTTTTGCCCGTCAAACCGATGGCATCAAAGGCTATGAGCGAGAAATGTTTGACCATAAAACAATCTGTGGTGGATTGTTTCGCCAGGACCTGAACAGCCTACAATGATACTCCTGCATAGTCGAGGTTGAGTCCCAGAGTGCAGCCCGGAGGTTCTCGGGGAGGTGGAATTCCTGTGATGCCTGCTGACCACAGGCAGTTTGAGCTGTTGCCCCGGTGCTTGGGAAGCAGCGGCAAATAGAGCACAGGATGAAGATTGATAACAAGCGTAACCGCTTTGATATCAGAAACTATGCAGCGGAACTCAAATCCGCTGCATCCTTGTGGTATTAAAGCAAAATGTAAAGGGGGATTTAACCATGTCACAGACTCAAATAACCAATGAAATCAAGTACAAAATAGCGCTTTCGCTGCTGAACAGCCTGCTTGAAAAAGGGCTTATTACTCTTTCTGAATTGAAAGAAATTGACAGATTAAATCGGAATTCATTCACTCCAACTCTGGCGGAGGTATATGTGTAAAAACACTTGATATGGCCGGGGTTGTGTGGTACTGTGTGTTGCTGATAAAGCATCATGTACTGAAAAGTGAAAGGAGGAAGCGTATGGCAAAGGTAAGAGTCATCAAGCCCATCCATCGTATGGAAGCAGAAGCTGAAGCTCCGAAACTGCGGGTGTGCGCATACTGCCGGGTCAGCTCGGACCACACCGGGCAGCTGCAATCCTTTTCAGCACAGGTGGAGTACTACACCCGGCTGATAGAAAGCAACGATGCCTGGACTTTTGCCGGAATTTATGCGGACGAAGGCATCAGCGGCACCGCCAAAGACAAGCGGGATGAGTTTCTAAGGCTCATTGCCGACTGTGAAGCCAAAAAGGTGGACATGGTCATTACCAAGTCCATATCCAGGTTTGCAAGAAACACCGCCGACTGCATTGAGACGGTGAGAAAGCTGAAAGCGCTGGGGATTGCCGTTTTTTTGAGAAAGAAAACATCAACACCATGTCCGCTGAAAGCGAGCTGCTGATGACGGTTTTAAGCTCCATTGCCCAGGAGGAATCCATTTCCACCTCCAAAAACAACCGGTGGGCGATACAAAAAAGGTTTATGAAAGGCGAATGGAAGCCTTCCTACCTTCCCTACGGCTATATGAAGGGTAAGGACGGAGGAATCGTCATCAATGAAGAAGAAGCCGCTATTGTCCGAAGGATTTACACCGATTACCTGAACGGGAAAGGAACGTACGTCATCGCAAAGGAGCTTACGGAAGAAGGAGTTCCAACAAGAAAAGGGGCGGAAGCCTGGGGAGAAAATGTGGTGAAGGAAATACTCATGAATGAAAAATATTACGGCGACATGCTCCTTCAGAAGACCTTTACCACCGACACATTGCCCTTCCAACGAAAGCGGAACCGGGGACAAAAACAGTGCTACTACATCGCCAACGACCATGAACCCATTATTTCAAAAGAGCAGGCTGAACGGGTCAGGGAGATCATGGAGCAGCGAAAAACTGAAAAAGCCATGGTGGATACCGACACCCGGAAATATAACCAGCGGTACCCGTTCAGCAGCAAAATCCAATGCGGTGAATGCGGGAGTAATTTTAAAAGGCAAATCATATTCAAAGGCAAACCTTATGAAACCGTGCAGTGGTGCTGCACCAAGGCATATCAGAAATCGGACGGAATGCAGCATGACGGCCATCAAGGACAATCACATCAAAGCTGCATTCATCAATCTATATAACAAGCTGAAAAGCAATCATGACAAAATATTAACCCCCCTGGCCGAGGATTTGAAAAAGCTTCACTGCGGCAGGGAGTATGAATCCCAGGTCAGGGAAATCAACAAAAAAATAACGGAACTTACGGAACAGAGTCATGTATTAAGTAGACTGAGGTCGAAAGGATATCTTGACTCTGTTCTTTTTATGGAGCAAAGCAATCTGATTACCAAGCAGCTCTGCGAAGCCAAAAAGCAGCGAAGCAAGCTGTTCGAATACAACGGATTTAATGACGAGGCCGCCAGGACGGAGGAACTGATTGCTTTCCTCAAAAAGCAGGATGACCTGATGGAGAGCTTTGATGAAAACATATTTTCGCTGATGGTAGAAAAGATCATCGTAAAATCCAAGCTTGAAATCGCCTTCCGCCTGATCAACGGACTGGAGCTTCCGGAAATCATCGGAGAGGAAGTGGGCTAAATGGCGCAAAGACATATGCCCTTCGGCTATAAAATCATAGACGGAGCCGTAACCATCGAACCGGAAAAGGCAGACCTGGTCAGAAAAATGTTCAATGATTTTATATCGGGCATATCCTTGAAGCAGATGGCAAAGGACCTGACGGAAATGAAGGTTCCCAATGCCAACGGAAAGCCCTCCTGGAATCACGGCTCCATCGGAAAAATCTTGAGCAACTGCAAATACACCGGAAGTGACTTCTATCCTGCCATTATCCCGGAGGAAGTATTCAATGCCGCCAACAGGCTCAGGGAAGAAAAGAACGCCCGGCTTGGCAGAAATGTCAATTACTATGCCAACGGCATCGCCAGCACTTACCCCTTCAGCGGCAGGTTGATATGCGGGGAATGCGGGAGTGTTTTCAAAAGGTACACCGAACACCATGACAAAAACAAAAAGTGCAACTGGAAATGCAAACGGTATATCGTTGACAACAGGGTCTGCTGCAAAAGCGGCGTGGTTGACGACAAGCAGCTTGAAGCAGGCTTTATACAGATTATCAACCGGGTGATGGAGAACCCTGAAATGATAGAAAAGCGTCCGGCAGTTAATGCTGTGCAGAGAGTGCAGAATTAAGAAAGATAAAAATGCAAATATCCAGCGGACTCGGTCAAAACGGCCTGAAACCGTCGGATATGGCACAGCTGCTGTTCAAAAGAGCTGTAGAACAATATCGAATCTCCCAGGTGGATGACTTTGAATATAAAACCAGGAAATTGAAAGCGGTGCTTGAGAGCTGCAAGCCCATTAAAGCATTTGATGAGGCTTTATTCAAAGCAACCATCAAAAGCATTACGGTGGAAACCACCGGGCAGCTCCGGTTTGAACTGATCAACGGAGTGGTGTTGAGCACTTCATATACACTACGGGGAAAAGGAGGAAAAGCCCATGGCGATGGGACAAAGAACAGTATCGGTAATCCCTGCAAATCCGATTTATGATTTTAAGGAAAAAGCAAAGATAAAAAAACTGAGAGTAGCTGCCTACTGCCGGGTCAGCACGGAGCTGGAGGAACAGCAGTCCAGCTACCAGGCGCAGGTGGATTATTACACGATGGAGATTATGAAAAACCCAGGCTGGAAGTTTGCAGGCATCTATGCCGATGAGGGCATATCCGGCACCAGCACAAAAAACAGGACAGGCTTCAATAAATTGATTGAAGACTGCATGGCAGGCAAGATTGACCTGGTGCTGACAAAATCCATCAGCCGTTTTGCACGAAACACCCTTGACTGCATTCAATACATACGGAAACTGAAAGAAAAAAACATCGGCGTGTTCTTCGAAAAAGAAAACGTCAACACCCTGGACAGTACCGGAGAATTTCTCATCACCATCCTCGGAAGCCTGGCCCAGGAAGAAAGCCGTTCCTTAAGCACCAACACAAGGTGGGGTGTGGTCCGCCGGTTTGAGAAAGGACAGGTTATGGTCAATCACAACAAGTTTTTGGGATATACAAAGAATGAGGCCGGTGAATTGGTGATAGTGCCGGAGGAAGCAGAAATAGTAAGGCTGATTTTCAGGCTGTATTTAGAGGGTCTAAGCATCACCCAAATCAAAAAGTACCTGGAGGAAAACGGCATTAAAACCGTTACCGGAAAAAACCAATGGTCTACAACTACCATCAACAACATGCTCTCCAATGAGAAGTACATGGGAGATGCCTTGCTGCAAAAAAGCTACACCGTAGACTACCTCACAAAGAAAAGAGTTAAAAACAATGGAATTGTCCCGCAGTATTATGTGGAGGACAGCCATCCGGCCATCATTTCCAAAGACTTGTTTCACCGGATACAGGAAGAAAAAGCACGCCGGGCTAACATTAAAAAGAGTGCTGAAAAAAGAACCAAAACCGACAGCGGGAAATACAGCTCAATATATGCTCTCACCGAATTATTGATATGCGGGGAGTGCGGCAAGCCTTATAGACGGGCATCCTGGACAGCATACAGCGAGAAAAGGATTGTCTGGCGGTGCTTAAACAGGCTGGAGTATGGGAAAAAACACTGCCAAAAGTCCCCGACCATCGATGAAGATGTTTTGCATAGAGCCATTATGGATGCTTTCAACTCGCTCATACAGGATAAGGGGGATTTTGTGGACACGCTCCAGTCCAATATTCAGCTGGTGATGGGCAACCGAGCCAAGCAGATGGACATAGCAAAAATTGAGGAACGGATCACGGAATTGAAAAATGAGATGATAGGCTTCGTAGAGGAAAATGCAAGATGTGGAGCAGATAATACAGACTTTGACGAGCACTATGCCAAAATCTCCGCCGAGATGAAAGAGCTTCAGGAGATAAAAACGCAGTATACCGAGCAGCAAGCCAGGCAAGACAGCTTCCAGCGAAGAATCGAGGATATGAAGAAGTTTCTGAACACCGCAGACTGCAAATTATCAAATTTTGACAACCAGCTTGTCAGGCAGCTTATACAAAGCATCAAGGTCATGTCAAAGGATAAGATTCTCATAAAATTCAAGTCGGGTTTGGAGATGGAGCAGGAGCTTGCTAAAAAATAGCATTACCGAGAAAAGACAACCGCCAAACTGTGAAAAAGCAGGATGGCGGCTGTTTTTATTCATGTATTGTACTTGCTTGAATAGTGCATCACAGAAATATATTCACAAAATTCATTGTTTTCATTCGTTTCTTCGTATACAATATTTATATGGAAAATATTTCTGCGAGGTATAAGGAATGGATTATATTACGGCAAAAGAAGCAGCAGAAAAATGGGGAATATCCCAGCGCAGAGTTCAGCTTTTATGTGAGCAAGGTCGAGTTGCGGGGGCGGTTCGGTTAGGATGGGCATGGGCAATTCCAAAAGAATCGGACAAGCCTGCAGATGCTCGCACAAGGAGGAAATAAATGTATATCAGTAAAGTTGCGATTAGAAATTTTAGAGTATTTGACGATATTGGAATTGTTGCCACTTTCAAAAAGGGCGTTAATGCTATTATTGGAGAAAACAATAGCGGAAAAACAGCCCTGATTGATGCTATTAGAATCGCTTTCTCCAGTGTCCCTTATAAAAAAGACATTTACTTTAATAAATCAGATTTCCATATTAATACTAAGGGAGAAGTTGCGAAGACTGCACAAATAGATGTATATTTTGATGAAGTGTCAGAAGATCTTTTTGAAATATGGGACCCGGAAAATCCAACCAAGGGTGAGTTTCATGTTCGGTATTATACTGTGCCCGGAAAAAATGGTTTAGAGAAGATTCGCTATACGGCTTGGGGTGGGCCTGTTGAAGGTAACACATTATCAGTAGAAACTTTTGATGCCCTTGAAGTGGTATTTTTAGGGGCCTTAAGGGATGCTGAAAGTGAATTGAAGCCTTCACGTTCTAGCAAACTTGCGAACTTACTTGGGACAGTGGCAGATAGTGATATTGCACGACAAGAGCTTATCGATATACTTATCAAAGCAAATGCAGAATTACTAAAAAAGACAGCTATAACAAAAACACGAGAAATTATTAATACTAACCTTGCAATGATTGAACAAGAAGTTATGCAGCAAAGAATCGATATAGGTTTAATTGAACCAAGGTTTGAATCTATTGCATCATCTTTAAGAACATGGCTAAAACCTCGCTGGTTTTTTATTGATAAGGACAATGATATATACACAAATATAATTGAGATATGCTCTAAAGAAGGGAATCAGAAATTAATTGAACAATGTGTGGAAGGAGTTTACCTTGATATTCAGGGTTTTTTGAGGCTAGATGAGCCTATTGAAACAAAAACTAAAGAAGCACTTACCAATTTAGCATCTCACTCATTGGAATTATATCAAAACGGACTTGGGTATAACAACATTTTGTTTATGTCGGCGGTCTTAGGGGATATGGGATATTCAAAAGGCAATATAGTCTATAATCTTCTTATAGTAGAAGAACCAGAAGCCCATCTTCATCCTCAGTTACAAGAGTTAGTACATAGCTTTTTCGAAAATAAGCAGCAACCTTCGCCCAGCATACAAGTTTTTTACACATCACATTCGCCGACTCTTGTTTCACGTATTGGAATAGATAAAATCAATTTACTTTTTGAAAAAGACCATAGGATACAATGCACTCCATTAGCTGAAGCTAATTTAAAGGGCAACGAAAAAGAGTATCTTGAACGTTACCTTGATGTAACTAAATCACAAATGTTTTTTGCAAAAGGTATTATATTCGTTGAAGGAATTTGTGAAGCCTTACTATTACCGGAGATGGCGAAACTCTTATCACGACCATTAGATAAATATGCTGTCGAGGTAGTAAATGTTGACGGCGTTTCTTTTAAACCATTTGCACATCTATTCACTAAGTCGGATTCCTCAGTTTGTGCATTCGCGAAAACTGCACTGATAACTGATGACGATAGATGCACTGATAAAGAGGATAAAGATACTTATATATCTAAGGATTACGACTATGATACGGACAAGCTGGACGAGGTAATTAAAAAACTTTCTATAGGAAAACCATCATCAAGGTGCACAGAAATATGTTCTGTATGTGAAGCTACTCATATACAGCCATTTACCGCTAAAAAGACTTTAGAGTACGAACTGGCACTATCACCTAATAATGTGCCGTTTATTCTTAACGCTATAATTGAAGCATACCCACAGGTAGGACCAAAACTATCAGAAAGAGTTGCATCCTTAAATACCGATGAAGAAAGGGCTGCATGCATATGGCTCTTTATTCAAACTAGAAATAAAAGCAAAGGTAGTTTTGCTCAAGCATTGTCAAAAATTATAAGAGACCAGGTTGAAAAACTAGCAGAAAACATAGAAGTAGAAAAGAAATTTTGTGTTCCATTGTACATTAAAAAGGCTATCTATGCTGTTACTGAAGAGGAGGACTCCGTTGATGAAGAAATTGACACCTGAGCAAGAAGCCTTTTTAGAAGCAGAGGGTAAAATTGTTCTTTGTGCGTGCCCCGGAAGCGGCAAAACATTTATCGTTGCAAGGAAATTGCTAAAATACGTTGAGAATTGGGAGTATGCACATAGAGGTGTAGCTGTACTGTCGTTTACTAATGTTGCAAGTCAAGAAATAGATAAACAAACTAAAGAACTGATGCCAGAGGGGTATCGTATAGAATACCCTCATTTTATTGGAACAATAGATAGCTTTATTGACAGTTTTATTCTTTTAAGGTTTGGGTATCTGATGCAAGAAGGAAGTAGGAAAAGACCAGTAATATTACATGAAAACTATGGTGAGATAAGGTTTTATACCAAAAATAAGGAATGCCATGCTCGAGGTTGTATATCCAATCCTTTTGAATTTCATTGGTCTTCAGATGGGAAGTTGTTGAGAAATGGTAAAAAAGTCGATTGCTCCATTACGACTAAAAAACCATGTGTTGCGTTTAAACAGGCAATGATAAAAAAAGGCTTTGTTACACAGAATGAAGCAACTGCATTATCATATAGACTTCTTAAAAAATATCCTCAAATTGTAGATGCTATTGTACGGCGCTTCCCTATTGTAATGATTGATGAAGCACAAGATACATCAAAGGAACAAATGGAAATTATTGATTTGTTAACTGATGCAGGCGTAAAAACTATTATTCTCGTTGGAGACCCAGACCAATCAATATATGAATGGCGTAATGCTACTCCGGAATTTTTTATTGCCAAAGTGAAGGATGACAACTGGAAAACAATGTGGCTGACTTCCAATTTTAGGAGCTCCCAGTTAATATGTAATGCAACACAAGTGTTTTCACACTCATTGGCTTCAAGGCAACCAAGTAAGGCTGAGGGAGAGTTTGCTCTGTATCAACAGAAACCGATTTTATTGAATTATAGCAATCAAACTGATAAGAGTGACATTATTAATAAATTTAAGGAACTCTGCCAAGAAAACGGAATTGAATGGACTCCAAGCAAAATAGCAGTTTTGACTAGAGCTAAAATCCATAAAGGTATTGATATCGATGGGCTTTGGAAGAGCCCAGAGGTCGAATCCTTGGCTAAAGCATCTTACGAATGGTATAAAGGTTCACGCCGTAAAGCATTTAGTCTTTGTGAAAAAGTGCTGTACAGCCTTACAATTGGTGACATAGGCGATATAAAACATGAGATTAGACAAGTTATCGAAAACATTATGCCTTACGAAAACTGGAGAAAACATGTAGTAAAACTACTTGTTTCACTCCCTGATCCAAACATCAAATTATCAGACTGGGTTAAAAGCATGTTATCAACAATTACTAATATAATTCAGTCTGCGGAAGATATTTCTCTGATACCAGCTATATCATTGCAAGATAAAATAAAAATTAAGTTACGGGATACTAAAAACCCAGGTTTTCAGTCAATACCATTACGTAATTATATTGAAAAAAGGGACGAAAATGATATTACCTTATCTTCTGTACATGGAGTAAAGGGAGAAACCTATGATGCAATTATGTTAATTATTGAAGGGATAAAAGGCAATACGTTAACGCCTACTATGATAGATACAGCTCCTTTAGATAGTGAGTTAATTCGTATAGCATATGTAGCTATGACAAGACCACGAAAGCTTCTTGTCGTAGCACTTCCGGTAATGAAAAATAATAAGTCGTTTAAAAGGTTACCACTAGATAAATGGATATATACGCAAATTTAGTAAAGAGTTTTAAATTATTGCGGGGGGATAGAAATGAATTTATGGCCAGATCATGAAACAAATATCGACCTTCTTGGCTTTTCCTACATTGCTGATGCTGTTGCAAATCTGGCTTCCGCAGATCATTTGCTTCCAGCTACCATTGGCGTTTTTGGTGACTGGGGTAGTGGCAAGTCAAGCCTGATTTCAATGGTTCGGCAAAAGCTTGAAAAAAACGAAAGAACATTAGTGCTAGATTTTAATGGCTGGCTCTTTGAGGGATATGATGACGCAAAGTCCGCGCTTATGGGTACAATTATCGATGAGATTTTAAGTCATCAAACACCAAGTAAAAAGGTAAAAACTCTTGCGGTGAATTTGTTGCGCCGGGTAAATTGGTTCCGGGTGGCAGGTACGGTGATGCGCCACAGTGTTAAATATGGGACAGCATTGCTTACCGGAGGTCCAGCAGGTGTGGGGCTGATTGCAGGCCTTGATGCCAAACAGGCTCTGGAAAAGGCCTCAGAGAAAATTAGTGATGTAAAAGAGGAAGAGTTAAACAAGCTGTTTGAGAGCGAGACGGCACACAATTTAAGGCGGGGCATACGTGAATTCCGGAAGGATTTTGAGTCCTTACTCAGTGAGAGTAACATAGAAAAACTAGTAGTTATCATTGATGATCTTGATAGGTGCCTGCCTGACACAATTATAGAAACTCTTGAAGCCATTAAGCTTTTTCTCTTTGTACCCCGGACAGCCTTTATAATCGGAGCGGATGAGAGGCTGGTAGAATACGCTGTAAAACAGCGTTTTCCGGAGTTTCAGGGCAACAAATCAGAGGTAGGCAAGGACTACCTGGAAAAGCTAATTCAATATCCGGTAAGGGTACCCCCTCTTGGCAGGGCAGAAATGGAAACCTATATCTCACTACTTTTTACCGAAGCCTCTGGTTTAGACAGTGACTTAATAACGAAAACACGCACCAAAGCTTTAGAGTGTATAGGCACGGACCTTGAACTAAGCTTTGGCATTGAGGAAGCCCAGGGAGTGATTGGGGAACTATCTAAAGAATTACAGGAGAGCCTGGCCATCTCTGCTCGAATTGCGCCGCTTTTAGCGAGGGGACTCAATGGGAATCCACGTCAGTGCAAGCGATTCCTAAACACATTTGTTCTCCGTTTAGAAATGGCTAGACTGCGTGGAATTACCCTTGAGCAGCGCGTCCTGGTAAAACTGATGTTGCTTGAGCGATTCAGGCCGGAATCTTTTAAACAACTTGCCCGCTGGCAGGCTGCCCAGGGTGGGCGGCCACAACAACTAAAAAATGCTGAATTATTCTTAGAAGCAGAAAAAGAATATTGCCAACCTTCAGTCGAAGCAAGAGATGAGGCAAGAGATAAACATGGTGTGAGCGAAACTGAAAAGGGAGCTACAGGAAAAGAACCAGAAAAATCACCTCAACAATTGGATACGGATATGCAAGCCTGGCTTTCCGATCCTGTATTAAAAGAATGGATCGAATTTGAGCCCAGGCTTCGAGATACAGATCTCCGCCCCTATTTCTTTTTCTCACGGGACCTGTTAGGTGCGATCTCTGGTTCAGCCCAGAGAATGAGCAGGCAGGCGCAAGAAATATTAGCCAAAATTCTCAATGAAAGTGAAGCTGTCAGAAGGACTGCGCTTAAAAACGCAGCACAACTGAGTGAAATGGATGCTGCATCGGTTCTTGAAGGAATCAGTTCCCGTGTTCGGCAAGAAGAAGATTATGGAGCGGATGCTTCTGCATTTCAACGTCTCTTTGACTGGGGAGAGGCTCGTCCTGAACTTCTTGGGCAGATAGTTACTATATTAAATGGACTGCCTGAAGAAAGCCTTCCGATGTTTACGCCCATAAAACTTGTTAATATATGTAATGAAACGCCAACTGCACCTGCGGCATGGCAATTAATCACTCGTTGGGCTGATAGTAGTGCAAATACCAAGCTAAAAAAGGCAGCAGTTAGCGCTTTAAAAAAGAAGGAATAAGGAGATGTTGTAATGGGTACCTCAACTTCAAACCCTGGTCCGTTTGATAGACAACCCCTTTTGCCGTCCTGGGCACTTCCACCAGATACAGGCAACGATGCGGAGCCGAATGATGGCGAAAATGAATCCCCTGATAATGGGGATCAACAAGATAATTCACCCCTCCCAACACCACCGGTGACATGGCAGATGGCTAAGGCTTCCATGTCCCGGTTTGCTAGTACTGGTGAAAGGAATTCTTTATCTAGGGCGGGCAGAGATTATGTCGGGGCCAAAGGTGGTAGGAGGGCGGCAGCTCAAGCGGCCAGCACAGGTAAATCGGTGGCCCTAAAAGTGGGTGGATTTCTTTCCACGGTGGCAAGTGCCGGGATAAGGACAGCACTTGATGAGATTGGCCTAGGCCATATGGTAGGAAGAAGTGCACCGGAAGTATTGGCTGCCCTTATAGATGTACTTGCTCCCGCTGGTGCCACACTCCAGGAAGCGGCTGCCAGGAAAGCTGCTGATGACGTCTTGGAGAAACTATACGAAGACTATATTGCAAAAACAGGAGATGTAACAGCCCTGGAAAGTCTTGATAAAGATGGTATTACCAATGCCATTGAAGCAAGTGTTGCTGGCTACATATATAACCTCTGGCTTGATGAACTGGGCTTAAGCATAGAAACAAAGGCGATATCACCATTGCAGGCAGTAGGTTTAGAACGTGATGTCAGGGTATATGTCAGGGAACGTGTAAGGCTTGAACTGGGAGAACAAGATCCGGCGTCAATTGACTGGAATGGCCCTGCTGGGCGTAATATCATTGATACAGTTTTTCAGGAGGCATATGGCTTTTTGGAGGTGGAACAATGAGTTGGGATGTAGTTGTTAGAATTGGGAATAGTGATAGTTTTGCTCCTATAAGCCAGGGTGGGCCTGTATTAGGCGTATCATTTGACAGGCCGGGAGATCCATTTTTGGCTCGGGAAAGTGTCCTTGATAAAATCGCAGATGTTCTTGGTTCTGTCCCAGGAAATACTGCTTGCGATCTTTTGCGTGCTGCAATTGTTGTTTATTCTGCTGATCTATTAATCTCACGCAGATATGCAGCAGATGGGTGGACAAGGGATATTAATGTTTATCTTCCTGTCACTTCGTTAGCAGTTTGGCAGCAGGCAGGGCCGTTACTTACCAAATTATTGACCTTTCTTAGTGGGGACCGCTGGCAATTTTACTTCCGGGAGTCTTCAGCAGAACAGGAATGTTATAAAAAACTGCCTGAAAATCTGCCTGAGGTAGTATCTTTATTTTCCGGGGGTCTCGACTCCCTTATTGGTGCTATTGACCTGCTATCGGAAGGTAAAAAGGTAGCACTTGTGTCACACCATGGAGGGGGCAGCACGCCCAAATTCCAGAATGACCTATTTAAGTGTTTAAAAGACGAATATGGTGAACAGGTAGTGCCACTCCAGTTTTATGTTCTTCCTCCGCAAGTTCCCAGATTAGATTCGGACCCAGACAACGAAGATACTACACGCACGAGATCTTTTCTGTTTTTTGTACTGGGTATTGCAGTGGCTGATACTCTGGGTACGGGTATTCCCCTATATGTGGCTGAAAACGGGCTTATCTCACTCAATGTCCCACTGACACCAGCTCGGCTTGGCAGTTGTAGCACTCGTACAACCCATCCATACTACATTGCTTTGTTTAGGGAATTATTGCAGGCCTTAAATTTAGCTCATCCTCTGAATCTCGATTACCGGTTTAAGACAAAAGGTGAGATGCTTAGGGAAAGTAAGAATCAGGATTTGTTAAGAAGAACCCTTCCTCTTAGCATGTCCTGCGCCCACCCGGATAATCGCCGCCTTGAGAACTTACCGCCTGGTGGTCACTGCGGGTATTGCTTCCCCTGCATCATCCGCCAGGCAGCAGTCTTTGAAAGTGGTATACCGGATGCAGCCTATGACAATGACATTTTTCACCTGCCGCCACTCTCAAGATCAGATAAAGGGAAAGACCTACGGGCAATGGAAATTGCTCTGGAAAGATTTAGTCAACGGGGAGAGGAGAAGGCTGTTTTTGACGTACTCAGTTCCGGACCTATCTCTCCTGATGAATTATCCCATTACATCGGGGTATATTGTCGTGGGATGAAAGAAATAGCAAAATTTTTGAGGAGTAATAAAGATGAATAGCCTGAATACGGGTCGGCTAGTAGACTGTCATTTTCATTTGGACCTGTTTGAAAATCCAGTTAGGATCGCAACTGAAATTGAGGCCTCAGGGGTTGAGGTAATAGCTGTTACGAATACGCCCTCTGTTTTTAAAGCCACTCAGAACCTTGTGAGTTGCTATAAATATATTCACGCTTCTCTGGGTTTACATCCCCAACTTGTGGGAACGCGGAGCCAGGAACTTGTACTCATGGAGAATCTAATGAAGGAAACCCGTTTTATTGGGGAAGTAGGCCTGGATTACACTACCGGAAACGAACAGGAAATTAAGCTCCAGCGAAAGGTTTTCGAAGAGATTTTAAAGCAATGCGCAGCAGAAGGAAATAAAATTCTCAATGTTCATTCACGTAGGGCAGCCAGTGATGTTATTGCTATGATTGGGCCTAATTATCCGGGACGAGTTATTCTTCACTGGTTTAGCGGAACAATAAAAGACCTAAAAAAAGCAATGGAGTATGGTATGTACATATCAGTCAATATTTCCATGGTAAGATCGGCTAAAGGTCAAAGCCTAATAAAGCATTTGGACCCTAATCTGGTACTCACTGAGACTGACGGTCCTTTTGTTCGTGTCGGAAAAGTACCAGCGGTTCCTGCTGAGGTCATTAATGTGATTTATTTTCTCGCTAATGCTTGGAAATGCGATTTGGAGGAAGCAAAGGCTCGTGTCTATGCAAACTATTTCAGAGCTGTTAATTTTTAATATAGCATCCTGTAAACTCTTTAAAAAAATATATAAATTTTATGTTTGGAATTTTTGATGACATCTATTTGTTGTAAAGCATAACCGAAGACATCAAATATACCAAATAATTAATGAGATTAAAGAGCTAGCATAGACGGATATTCGGTCAATGCTTTTTAGTTTTATCTGTTTCACACGCTCAACGCACGTGGAGACGATAATAATGATGACGAAATGTGGTTCGGAGGACAAATGAGGCAAGTCAACCACTATATGTAGTGGTTTTTAGGCATTACATAGATGACATTGGTATTTTTGAAGATGAGGCGCAAAAAATACATTTTATTGATGAAAGCCAGAGGCATCGGAACGCTGAATTCGGCGCCTCTGGCTTCATATAGACCAGCACAATTAAATAAAGGTTGCTATCAGGTATAAAATACTGCCGTCAGGTATAGGAAAAGGTTCTTGAATATAATGGTAAATCGTGGTAACCTCAGAACGAACATATGTTCTACTTGAGGTGATTTCCATGTTAGCTGCCTGTGTAACCATACCTGAATCATATACTCCGCGCAGCCCTCGCAAGAGCCAATACTACAGGTGTGTTGAAGCGCATTTTGAGGAGCTTGAACGCACATGGGACAGCCGTTACCAAAAGCAGTACGGGTATTGTGGCCCCATGTTCTGGACGTGATATATAAATACCTTGACTGCGGTGACCTTCACCAGGGTTCCGCCCGGGTCAAATGCAATGACTGCAATCATGAATACCTTCTTCCTTTTTCCTGTAAACGTCGCAGCTTTTGTCCTACTTGCCATCAGAAGCGAGTGGTTGAATTCGGTGAACACTTGCACGAGGAGGTTTTAGAAGATGTAGCCCACCGCCAGTGGGTTTTCAGCCTTCCAAAACGCCTGCAGCCAGGGTTATCTATGAAGGCAAGACCAGCAAGTTAAGCGAAACCTTCACAGCTCTCGATTTTCTGGCCAGGCTTGTAACCCACATTCCCGGCAGGGGTGAACAGATGGTCAGGTACTATGGCTTCTACTCCAACAAATCGCGGGGTATGCGGAAGAAGGAAGAACAGGAGAAGCAAGACGGCAATAATCCTGATTCTGTTCAAGTAATAGTTGATTCCAATATTGGAAGGAAGAAATTCCGTAAAAACTGGGCACGGCTTATTCAGAAAATCTACCATGTTAATCCTCTATTATGTCCGAAGTGCAACGGCGAAATGAGGATAATATCGTTTATTGAAGATGAAGCTGCCATAAAAAAGGTATTGATTCATCTTAATCTCTGGCTGCCGGACAACCATGACCATCCACCTGGCAGCATTATGCTTCAAGTTCAGCCGCAAAGAAGCTTTGAGTGGTGGGAAGCTGTTAACCAAGTATCAGACCTCGAGTATGTGGATGACAGCATGCAAAAGCCTTATGAAGATGATTTTTCACAGCAGACACCCTATGAGAACTGGGATATTATATGGAGGAATTTGTATTTGCTGCTTCCCACTCTGTATGCCATGCGCAAATTTAATTACCGTCTGAATCACTGCCTGTTTATTAATGCTCTCGCTCTCTTTTTGCCGTATGAAATCTTCTCATTATAAACTAACAGCTCAATTTTCCTCAAAAATACCTTGATATAGACCATCAAATAGATTAAATCGTATATGTGTGGAAAAGAAAATTCCTATCCAAAAATACACCAACTAATATTTTTGGCACATATATAAAAAGAAAACAGAGGTTACTTTTGCAACCTCCCATAAAAATATTTTTATTATTCAATTGATTAATATTCTATCCAATAAATTCTATTACTAGTTTATTAAATCGCTCAGGTTCTTCAAAGAACATGAGATGTCCTCTTTCTTCAAATATTTCAAGTTTAGAGCCGGCGATTTTTTCATGATTCCATACTTGAGAATGCCAGTTTATGAAACTCTTTTTACCGCCAACTATCAGAGCAGGAATATTGATTGTAGGTATTACATCCCTCCAGTCATTCAACCAGTGTATAAAGGCTAAACGTGAAGAATTCTCAGCAGGCATTTTAAGATTTTCTTCTATTAAAAAATTTCTGTCATCCTCAGATGCATTTATGGTAAGTAAACCATCAATCAGATCCTTCGTAAATTTTGGTTTATCAGCATTAATACTTTTACATACCGCGACAAGCTCATCAAATGTCCATAAACCCAAATCATTCTCATCTGTTTTCAGCAACCATCCTGGTTGATCTACCAAAATCATTTTTGACAATCTTTCCGAGCCGAATAAATCCCAGTAACTCCATATAACAGAACATCCCATAGACCAGCCAAGAATATTCACATCTTCTAATCCTAAATAAATGAAAAGTTCATGAACGTCCTTAGCAAATCGTGAAATACGATAACCATGGCTAGGTTTATCAGATTCACCGTGACCTCTAAGATCCACTGCAATAACCCGATAGTATTTACTTAATTCTGCTATGTTTTTCTTGAACTCTGCCGCAGATTGAGACCAGCCGTGAATCATCACCAATGGCTTACCCGAACCTGCTTCCAGGTAGTGTAAACGAACCCCGTCCCGCAATGTGAAATAGTTAGATTGACCAATTTCCTTAAACATTTAATCCTCTCCCTTCTTTTTTACATCTTTTAGAAGAAATTAATCCAACTTATGAATCCGTACTTCACCCCCTAAAGCCATTTTTCCATATAATACTGTGCATTTTTTTGCACAATTATATTATTCTACAACCTTGATTCTTTACATTTTCACTTATCAAGGGTAAAATTATATCCTATAGGTTTCTTCTGGAATATTAAAGAATATAGCCGCATTGAATAGTGAATATTATTGCACAATTTACTTGGAACCAAGCCCTAGTATTTTGTGAAACGGCTGCCTATCCTTGATAATACACGTTTTTACGTATATCATTTAGTTTTATAAATTTATGCTTTAATAACTGTGCTTATCTTTGCACAATTTAATTATAGCCCTATCTTATTTGTTTTGCAAGTTAAAATATTTTGTCAATGCATAGAATGTACTGAAAGGAGATTAATATGCAATTAGTCGCACTAGCAGGGGATCTTGGTCCCAAATGGTTTCATCTTGCTTTACGCGCTCTAGTTCTGATAGCACAGTCTAGAGATATGTTAACCAGTACTCAAATCGCTGAAAGACTAGGAAGTGAAAGTACCTTTCTTAGAAAAATACTGGTGCGTTTATCCAAAAGCAATATTGTCATCTCCTATCCTGGACGTTATGGGGGATATACTCTAGGTAAACCCGTAAATGAAATAAAGGTGCTGGATGTCTATCAAGCCTTGGTAAACACGACACCCACACCCTACTATTCAGTCCCTTCTACAGGTTCCGAGTATTTTATTTCACTCATAGTAACAAAAGGAGAAAAAGCTTTTCAATCAGTATTGGAAGATTTCACAATAGAAGAATTACTTAATAATGAGTCTTGATAACAACGAATCTCGTAACGGATATATTTCCGTATATCTATTTATACAACGCACGTTTCAAGAACCACATTGCCGTATTTACAGCATGTCTACTTATACTTGCTTCCGGAATCTCCAGCTCAAAACCATGAATTCCGCCAGGATAGAGAGTGAACCCAACAGGAACGCCTGCTTGAATTAGCCTATTTACATATTCTATAGTTTCATCGCGGTGCGGATCCAAATCTCCAATGTAGCAATAGCAAGGGGGTAAGCCTGAAAAATCCTTAGCTCTGCTTGGCGCCGCATAAGGAGAAATATCATCTCTGTTTTCGTGACCTTTTCCTAAATATAAATTCCATATTTTCTTGCATGAATCATAATTAAGCGCTCTAGGATCGGTGTACTCCAGACAGGATTTTGTCTTTAACCGGTCATCAATTGTGGGGGCAATCGGCATTTGAAATATCAGTTTAGGACCTTTGCGGTCTCTCGCCATTAATGCCACTGCAATAGACAATCCTCCGCCACAACTCAAACCGGTTACCGCAAGACGCTCAGAATCAACTCCAAGTTCCTTGGAATTCGCCTCAAACCATAAAAGCGTAGAATAACAATCTTCATAAGCGGCTGGTGCAGGATTCTCTGGTGACAAGCGATAATCCGGAGATATAATTATACAGTTTATTTCTTTCACATATTTGTAACAAGTAGCATCCTCATGAGCTGGACTTCCAATAGTAAATCCACCGTAATGCAGGTAAAGTACACCGGGCAACAGCCCTTTTTTTATTTTTGGTTCATAGATACGAACAGGAATGTCTGGTGCACCTTCAGGTCCTGGAATAGACCTTACAGTTAGTATAACGTCTGGATCTGGGGGCGTAGGAATCAATGGATAGATAATATCTCTCCCAATTTTTCTAATTATAGTTTCATTACTCCAAGCTCCCATATAAGCTGGTGGATTAGTTAAGACACTTATGAACTCAGGATCAATCTTCTCTTCTAAGTAATTTTTACTCATATTAATTCCTCTTTTATTAGTCTATTGATTTCATCAATAGCAAAAGACCTAAAGAGGGTTAAGTGCCCGCTTTAGGTTGTTTCTTATACACCAAATTATAACTTAATAAACGTAAATAATTCAAGCAATTACCAATTTACCATCTAGAATCCTTATAGATAAACAGATCATTTGAAGATGGGGAGCGCTCGATTTTCTCTTCAACTGACCAAAATAGCCCGATCGAATCAGTCGATCGGGCTATTCTTAGTGATTGCATGCTTCAGTTTGGGAATGCCCTTAGAAGATAACTCCTAATGCAACTAAGAGTGTCAAAGGGACGGGGTTGTTGACAACGGCTATGTCTTGGTAAAACTTTTGGGTTGTCAAAGGGACGGGTGTGAATGGTAAAATAAATTGATCGGTTTTCGGACAGCATAATTTTATGACAGTATTCAGCAATGATATTTCATCCTCCAAATCGGATATTGTTATAGTCAGCCCTTATATGACAAAAAAGCGGCTATCCCAGATGCTGAATATCCTGTCTTCCGGCATTAACAACGGAGCTAAGCTCACGATAGTAACTAGGCCAGAGGCGGATTATAAAGATAGCACTAAACCGCTGGGCGGTGGTTCGGTAATAATACAAGCCATGTTTTCCCTCAACTGCTCTGCAAAGAGTCAGTTCTTTTTTCATTTCTCTCCTTTAAAATAGAGCTAATTCTATTAAAAGGAGATGTTCAAACCATGACCAAAGAAGAGATTTTGGCCAAGCTTAAATTCGAAGTGGAACTTAGAGGATTAAGCAAAAATACCAAAGATGAATACTACACCAAAGTAAAACTTTTTCAGGAATTCTTTGACAACCCTGCTACGGAACTAAGCACGGAACATGTCAGGCAGTTTCTCCATTACCTTACCACTGAAAAGAAGCTTACTTCTGGATCAGTTAATACCTACAATGCTGGTCTACGCTTTTTGTATAGCAAAACATTGGATATTAATTTAGATGTTAGAAAAATTCCTCGTCACCGTAAACACCGCATACTTCCTGCTATCTTCACCAAAAAGGAACTCCAAGCCCTTTTTAATGCCTGTGATAACTTAAGAGATAAATGTATCCTTATGACTCTCTATGGTGCAGGACTTCGCCTCATCAGTGAGGTCGCCGCTCTAAAAGTGTCAGACATCGATAGTCAAAAAATGCAGTTGTTTATTCGTGATGCTAAAGGCAATAAAGATCGTTACGCTCTGCTTTCCCAAGCCAATCTTAAAATACTCAGAAAGTATTGGAAAGCTTACCGTCCCGAGGAGTGGTTATTTTACAGCAGAAATCGTACAGGTACTCATATTACCGCCAGGGCTGTTCAAAACATTTTTCAAAAGTATGTAGCTAAAGCTAAAATTACTAAACCTGTTACGGTCCATTCGTTGAGGCATAGCTTTGCTACTCATTTACTGGAGGATGGAACAGATATTTTTCGCATCAAGCAGATGCTCGGACACACCGATATCACCGCAACCTGCTTCTACCTGCATTTAATTAAGATTGAATCACTCAACGTAATAAGCCCCCTTGACCGAATGACTGAAATGGACAAAGACAATGGCTGAGGTGCAAGATATTTTTCAACGATATGGTAAAGAGTACCGAGCCAGCCACAAGCTTACACTTGTCCAACATAAAGCAATGTCGGCTATTCAAAAATGCAGAACGTCACAGTTAGGTGGTCACAAGGAGGTTTGTGACAGTTGTGGTGATACTCGCATTTTCTTACAACTCATGTCGCAACAGACACTGCCCCAAATGCCAAGCTCTTGCCAAAGAGCGCTGGATTGAAAACAAAAAAACTAATTTACTCAACATTGGATACTTCCATGTTGTTTTTACGATTCCTGATACTCTGAATTTAATAGCCTACCAGAATCAAAAATTAGTGTATACCCTTCTATTTCAGACGGTTGCTGAAACCCTTACCGAATTAGCCGCTGACAAAAAGTATCTTGGAGCAAAGATTGGGTTTACATCCATTCTGCATACTTGGGGCCAGAACTTGATGCACCATCCGCATATCCACTGCATTGTGCCTGGTGGTGGGCTTTCTCGCATTGGTAAATGGGTGAATAGCCGTAAGAAGTTTTTTATCCCTGTTAAGGTTATATCCCGAAAATTCAGAGGGAAATTTCTATATCACCTGAAACAGCTTTATATTCAGGACAAGCTCGAATTTCATGGCATTCAAAAGTATCTTTCTAACCCTCAGGAATTTGAAACTTTACTGACATCGCTCTATAGCAAAGAGTGGATCACGTACTGCAAAATTGTAAGTATTTTATTATTAGAATAAGGCTGTTAAGCATCATATAGCATATATTTTTTTTTGGACCGTTATAATGAACAAGTAGCTTCAAGCATTATAATCAGTATCAAATAATTTTTAGATAACAGATCTGATACGGATAAATTCCTCACGCCAAGGGGATACCAGAAGGATACGACTTCTTTTTTGTATCCTCAAGGCATGTGGAGTGCGTAGTATTGATGTCAAGGGTAGAGAAATAGGAGTATTCAAAATACTGATAAATAAAGGGTTTCCAGACATTGAACTTTTCTTTTGGATCTTTAGCCTGAAGTGACAATGTCTGGAAACCCTTATTTTTATTGTTTGCGGGAACATATCAACTGCACTTAATACGATAGGGTTGAGTTGACAGAATAGATTTTTTATTGGGGTTGAGGAGATAGGATAGATAATAAATTAGCAAGAATACTAGAGTTCTACTCTTATTAACAAATATAACTAAATATCATTAAATATAATTAGATATATTGAAAATTTCGAGTTTTCATGGTAAAATGATGTTGAGTTTTTATCGTCAAATAGTAACACATGAGGTGAAGAAAATGAATGAAATACCCAGTGATAACTGGATTAGCATTGAAGAAGCAGCTGAGTATCTAGGTGTGAAGCCGGTGACTGTTAGAAACTGGATTAGAAAAAAGAATGGTATACCTGCTCAAAAAATCGGGAAGTTATGGAAATTTAAGCGTTCCGAATTAGATGAATGGATTAAAAGCGGCAAAAGTGCCATTAAATGAAGTAGTGTTGCTAAAATATACAACTAGAATAGGTGGTTTAACATGAAGGAAGATATAGTTTCAGTGAGTTTATTTTCCGGCGCAGGCGGATTGGATATTGCCAGCTTTATGGCTGGAGTTCCTGTGGTTTCAAGTACAGATATAGATCAAGACTGTATTCAAACATTAAAAGCAAATGAAATATTTAAGGATTCTGACATTTTTGAGGGAGATTTACACGATATAGAAAGTTCAGTCTTTATATCTTGCGTTGAAAAACGGAAGGCAAATAAATTTATCATTATTGGTGGTGCACCTTGTCAGCCTTTTTCTAAAGCCGGCTATTGGGTTGGAAACCAGACAAGAAAGGGAATAAATGACCCACGTGCGACTCTAGTGGATGAATATTTACGTGTTGTTACTGACATTTTGCCGGATGGGTTTGTGTTTGAAAATGTGGAAAGCCTTTTGCACCCAACAAATAAAATAATTGTTGAAAAATTTCTCGAGATTGTAAATGATTCGGGTTACACATGTAAGGTAATCAGAGCAAATGCATTAGATTATGGCGTTCCCCAAAAGAGGAAGAGACTTTTCATTATAGGGACAAAAGGTACTTTTAAAGATGATGAACCTAAAAAGACACATTGTGATCCAAGCTTATGTGAGGAAACAGGACTAAAACCGTATGTTAATGTTGGAGAGGTTATTCAAGGTTTTGAAGGCGATGAATACTTTGAGGAATATGAAGTTACAAAAGGTGGTACATATTATGAAGAATTATGTGAAGTTCCACCTGGCAAAAATTACAAGGCCTTAACAGCTTGGGCGGGATATCCAAACCCTAAGTTTGTTGCTGACAAGCGATTTTGGAGTTTCTTGCTAAAATTATCACCAGATCTCCCATCTTGGACAATTACTGCTCAACCAGGTCCTTGGGTTGGCCCATTTCATTGGGACAATAGAAGATTAAGAGTTCCTGAGATTGCAGCTATACAGACTTTTCCTAAAGGGTATAAGTTCGTTGGCAATAGGAGATCCATTCAAAAGCAGATTGGAAATGCTGTACCATGCCTAATGGGAAAAGCTATGATTGAGTTTGTGAAGGAGAGTTTAGAATAATGCCAAATGTCTTAAGTATATTTTCAGGTGGGGGCGGAATTGATTGTGGGTTTAAGAAAGCGGGTTTCGAAATTTGTTTTTCTACAGATTTTTGGAAACCTGCGTGCGATACATTGGAGCATAATAAAGTCGGGAAAATGGTTGTTTGTGATGATATAAGAAATATTAATTACGCAGCATCATTAGAAAAAATAGGAATGAAGTTATCTGATATTGATGTGTTAGTTGGGGGTCCCCCCTGCCCTGCATATTCAAAATCAAGATTCTATCGAACAGAAAAGAAAAGAGCATTAGAAGATGAAAGTTCGTATACACTTCATGAATATTTCCGTGCTTTAGATGAAATACGCCCTAAAGTTTTCTTTTTCGAAAACGTGTATGGTTTTGTATATAAGCCACATCAAGCTGCTTTTGACTTGCTTAAAGAAAAAGCGAACGAATACGGCTATGATATAAGTTACAAGGTAGTTAATGCTGCTAATTACGGTGTTCCTCAAAAACGAGAGCGGTTTATCTGTGTTGGAATTAGACGAGGTGAAGGAGAGAAATTTATCTTTCCTGAAGAAACACACTATGACCCAGAAAACACACCCGAAGATCAAATAGGTGACAAGATACCTTGGGTCACTTGTGGACAGGCAATAGGAGACTTAGATTATGATTTGCCAGAGGATGCCGAAATGCAGGCTGGGTCCAAGCATAAAGATTTACTTAAGTTAGTTCCTCCAGGTGATAACTATTTATACTTTACAGCAGAACGGGGATATCCTAACCCTATTTTCAAATGGAGGTCAAGATACTGGTCATTTTTACTGAAATTATCACCTGAAAAGCCATCATGGACAATTCAGGCTAGTTTTTCTAATAATATGGGCCCGTTTCATTGGAAGAATAGATTTTTAAGGATTTCTGAAATTAAGAGAATACAAACTTTTGATGATGATTATGAACTGTGCGGAGATTTTAAAGAACAGTGGAGACAAGTAGGTAATGCTGTACCTGTTAAGCTGGCTGAGGTAATAGCAACGGCCATTAAGAAGCAATATTTTGAGGAGGAATAATATGGAGAGGAATGAACTACCTTTTGGCACACAGTTTACCCCAAATGTTGTTGATTTGCGTATAATCTTACAACTAATTAAAGATAACGAGGGTGCAGAGACCGGTGTTTTTATCGATAGGTTGGTTGAAACTTTTTTTTCTTCAAATGCAGCAAACTCACAAAAAACTATGGCCGGTAATTGTAAAAATTCCTTAGTTGCATATGGGATTTTAAAGACTGGCGGTGGTATTCATATATCAGAATTCGGTGATTTCTTGTATGGTATTACTGATGATAGAGAGTTATATGATGCATTTGCCCGGCATATCTTGAAGAATCTCAATGGTCTAGTTCTTATTGATACAATAAGAAAATTAAACCGTGAAGGAATTCGCATCACAAATGAATCAGTAATAGATGCCCTAAACAAAAGAGGTTTTAATTACAAAAAAACTGCTAATAATCCACAGAGTATGAAACTGTGGTTGGAAAAGGCTGGAGTTCTCGCGAAATGGCGAATAAACGAGAACAAGCTAACAGAATTGATTGACCTGTCTGAAAGTGAAATCGAATTATTGAAAGAATTACGACCGGAGCAATATTATTTCTTAAAAGCCTTATGTAATACTGGTTCTGAGGAATTTCAAAAAGCGGCAGATATAAGAGATTTGGCAACAGCAACATACGGCATAACTTTCCAAGAGAAGGCCTTTGGTACAGCTGTATTAAACCCTCTTGAAGAAAAAGGGTTAATTGAAAAGCAAAAAACTACTGAAGGCCGTGGAGCAAAAACACCGAAAGTCAGATTAACTGAACTTACTAAAAGAGATATCGTTATTCCTTTATTGGAGCAAATGTCAGGAATTATAGGAGAAGACGTTTCACGATATTATCAGAAAACATTACAAGAGATTCGTAATGATGTAGATTCTACTGATACCTATATTAAAGGGCTGGCCTTAGAGGCATTAGCAATTAAAATAATGGGGATTATTGGCTTGGATTTTATTAAGACAAGGTTAAAAGGTAGTGAAACTGGCGGAGCGGAAGTGGATGTTCTTTTTGATTCAAGCAGGTTGCTATACTCCCGTTGGCAGGTGCAATGTAAGAATACAAGTAAGGTTTCTTTAGACCAAGTAGCGAAAGAGGTTGGATTATCACACGTACTAAGAACTAATGCAATTGTCATAATGACAACAGGAACTGTTTCTGAGAGTGCAAGGGAGTATGCCAATAAGATAATGCGGTCAATGAATTTATGTATTATCTTTATTGAAGGTTCAGATATAGATGATATTATTCAAGAACCTACCAAAATTGTAGCCATTTTTAATTTAATAGGGAATCGTTGACTGCAAAACATATTAAAGTATTGGAGGTATAAGGGAGGGATTGTGATGCCTGAATATCAATGGGCAGTGAGAAATGGAGAAATTATTACCGCTGATTATGACCGTTCAATGGCATTAAACGGTGACCAAGTAAAAACTGAAATTAAAAATGCTTTTGAGTCTTTGGGGAACACTGTCAATATTGAATCGGTAAGTGAAGAATTAAGTGAAGTTTATAAGGTTAGCATTCCGAGAAATGGGCAAATATTAGAAGTTTATGTTTGTGCTAAAGGAACAACTCCGGGTGGAAGAAATAATCTTATGGACGAACAGAGAATTCAGCAAAAGGCAAAATATCTAAACTACACCTTTGAAAAGTTAGAAGAAGGAGAAAAGGCTATTTCATTAGGTGTATATAAAATGAATTCCGAAGTTGTGTTCTGTGCATGGAGATTAATGCGCTCAAACGCAGCATCTCCAGAAACGCCCATATCAAAACAAATTAAAATAAATACAATAGCAAGAGCATTAACAGAAGGATTTGTGCAGCAAGATAAGGGCCGTGGAGAGTATGCGTGTGCATTTAGAAAAGAGTTTATCTACTTCTATCTAAACAATTCAGATTGGTTGCATACGGGACATGTATCTGAGTTAGCAGAACATTCAACACCTGAACAGGATTACTCTACTTCAGACAACTCACACATAAGTGGTATAGAAAGCAAATTCCCTCGAAATCGCATAGTTTTTGGTGCTCCAGGTACAGGTAAGAGTTTTACTTTGAATAAAGAAAAAGATGATTTATTAAAAAATGGTGGCGAGTATGAGCGAGTAACATTTCATCCAGACTATTCTTATGCTAGTTTTGTCGGTACATATAAGCCAGTGCCCTGCGTTGATAGCGATGGTAAAGATGCTATAACATACAAATATGTTCCGGGGCCATTTATGCGTACCTACATAAAGGCACTGAAAAACATGAAAACAGACAATCCTCTTCCGTACTTACTTATTATAGAAGAGATTAATAGAGCAAATGTAGCAGCAGTATTTGGTGAAGTATTCCAGTTGCTAGATCGTGATGAAGAGTTTGTGAGTGAATACCCAGTTCGTGCTTCTGAAGATATTAAGAAATATCTAGCTGAGGAACTTGGTGGATGTGCCGAAGATTACGCAGAGATAAAAATCCCTGACAATATGTTTATCTGGGCAACGATGAACAGTGCTGACCAAGGCGTATTTCCTATGGATACTGCTTTCAAGCGTAGATGGAACTTCGACTATATTAGTATAAATCACAATGAGAATGATATCAAAGGAAATTTCGTAAATTTGGGTAGTGGAATCTATCGTCGTGCGATTGAATGGAATGAATTGCGTAAGGCAATAAATGATGCCCTTTCCTCTTATAAAATAAATGAGGATAAGTTATTAGGACCATATTTTCTTTCGAGAAATATTGTAGTCCCAAGTGAAGGTAATGAAATTGACGAAGATGTCTTTGTTTCTGCTTTCAAAAGCAAAGTTCTAATGTATTTATTTGATGATGCTGCTAAACAAAAAAGATCCTCTCTTTTTGATGGTTGTAAGGAAACAACGAAATATTCTTCCATTTGTGAGGAATTTGAAAAGCGTGGTGTAGAAATCTTCTGTAAGGAGATTAGGGATAAGTTTCCACGGATTATATCAGTAGTTGCTGAATCTGGGGAGGAGTATAAATATTGATATCTAAGTTTGTTCGTGAACAGAAACGATATACACAGAAGAACTTACGAGACATTTTTGAATGTACAGGAGAAAAGGCAGTAGTCATAATTAAAAAGCTGAAGGAATACGGTGTCTTGAAGGCGGTGAAAGCAACTGATGAGCAAAAGGACATGTCTGATCTTATTGATGAGGATATCGAAGTAGCTGATGTAGAGATTGGTGAAAATGAATATCTTTATGTTTTTACATTTGTAGGTGTCATCACTGTTGCTGGATGCATCTTAAAATGCTATCCGAAATACATAAGTAACGATGCTCCAAAAGCAGAACTAAAACAAATCATAAAGGTTCTAGAGAGATATAACTCGAAGGAGCAGATTATTCAGATGTATAATGATAGTGAGGAAAGCAGTTCGTTTAACTTGCTTGCCGTTATGATTTATCTGTTGAATGACTACTATGAAAATGGTGTATATACAAATACGCAGAATATTATTGAAGAGAATGGAAACGGTGAAATCCTATGGGACAAGACTATTAATGAGACTTTTACACTTTTGAGCAATAATCGCCCATATTATACAGAGTTGCTAACTAAAAAAAGAGTTATGGATGATTTCGATTATTTCAAAAGATTGCATGAATGTATACTAAGTCTTTTTACTAAAGAACTTAAAAAAGCGGATCTATTGGATATATTTGATATTTTACCTGTTGAACTCTCAGATGAAGAATTAGATGATTTTGGAGATAACGAATATATACAATACCGTATAGAGAACGAGTTAAATGTACAATTCAATACTCGTAAGCAACTTGTTTTGAAAGCCATTTATGCTTATATAACTCACAGAAGCAATCTGTCATCAGTTGATAGTTTTAGTATGTTTGGAACAAATAGTTTCAATCTAGTGTGGGAAAAAGTATGTGCAGAGGTAATGGATAATCAGTTACATAATTATTTAAGCTCGCTAAAATTGCCAGTTAAATTAAATAGTAGTTATAATGCAACTGATACACTCCTCTCTATCATCGAAAAGCCTAAGTGGGTTGGAACTAAAACAGACGATAGTTTATTTACTAAAGTAGCAAAGGATACACTTATACCTGACATTATTTCTATATACATAAGAGATAACGTATGTCATTTCATTATTTTTGATGCAAAGTACTATGTAATACAATTGGAACCAAATAAAGAATTGCGAGGTCAGCCAGGGGTTAGCGATATTATTAAACAATATCTTTACCAATTGGCGTATAAAAAATTCATAGATTTACATCACATCAATGAAATTAAAAACTGCTTTTTAATGCCAACTGAAGAATCACATATCATTAATAAAGGTTATACCAACATGGAAATGCTAGACAACTTAGGTCTTAGTCATATCCAAATTCGACAGTTGCCTGCAAGTGAAGTATACGAGTATTATCTTAAGGGTGATAAGATGGATATTTCTAAGCTTAATCTCTAAGTCAGATGTTTGCGAGGTGAAATTATGGCAAGCAATCGTTCATTTAAAGATTATGTGGCAGAAAGATTCTATAATGAAATATTTGCCACTATACAAAGTTACACTGAGGATAACTACGATGACTTAGACTTAAGGTTATATAGAGTTCGAAACATAGGTGGCATAGAATTGTCAGATGTAGAAGTAAAGTTTGTGTCTGTTAATGATTTACCGGACATGAAAATAGAATTTGATGTTGCTGTTGAAGCTGAATTTGAAGTCCGTGAATCAAATCATAGTTATGATGAATCAGAAAATTGTCGGCAATGGTTTATGCTGGAATGCTCAGGAGATTTAGATTGCAATTTGGATGATTTTTCAATCTCTAGTATAACTGAGTATACTAGCAAAAATAAGCAGCCAAAACCTATGTCGGACTCTCTTGTCCCTATTATTTATAAGGAACAACTAGAATCTGTTGCTACAGACTTCCTTAGAAGACATTACCCTGAAGTATTAAATACCCCTATGGCAGTTGAGCCACAGGTTTTGACAGATAAAATGGGGCTTACAGTAGAAATGCGTGAGATTACAAAGGATTTCTCTGTTTTTGGGCAGATATACTTTCACGACTGTGATGCAGAATTTTATGATGAAGACAGCGATGAAATGGTACAGACCCGTGTGAATGCTCGTACAATAATAGTGGACCCTAAAGCTTACTTCCTTCGCAACCTGGGATCAGTCAATAATACTATTGTGCATGAGTGTGTTCATTGGGACCAACATAGAAAAGCATTTGAATTGGAGCGGTTATATAATAGTAGTGCCACACGAATCAAGTGTCAGGTAGTTGGGGGTATAAAAGACAATACCAGAGATGCAACTGACTGGATGGAATGGCAGGCGAATGCCCTCGCCCCAAAGATACAAATGCCACTTGCTATGTTTAAAACCCAAGCGTTCAAATTTATTAAGCAATTCAGTTCAGAACTGGGAACATCTGAACTTATAGATGTAATGGAGCCAGTTATTGACGCCTTAGCAACGTTCTTCAGCGTATCTCGGACAGCGGCTAAAATCCGAATGATTGATGCTGGATATGAGGAAGCAATCGGAACCTTTACTTACATAGATGGTCGCTACGTCAAGCCCCATAGATTTAAGAAGGGTGTGCTTGAAAGAAATCAGACCTTTTCTATAGGCGCAGAGGATGCTGCCATCCAAAGCATAACCAATCCAGAAATGGCCGCTCTAGTTAGAGACGGAAGTTATATATATGTAGATTCTCACTTTGTGCTAAACCATCCAAAATATTTAACACATGATATATTCGGACAAACGGTACTTACTGACCACGCACGAACCCATATGGAAGAGTGCTGCTTGGTTTTCGAGTTATCAGTCAAATCCGGGTGTAGGGAAAGATACTATACTGAATGTTTCCTCAACCGTGATAAGACATCAAATATAGATTTTGATATAAAGTATTGTAATGGTTTTGAGTATGCGGCTCCAGAGAAGAAAGCAAAGATATTAGCTGATACACTGGCTGAAGAAACGCGGATCTATAATGAACTGCCAAATAGTTATACAAGCTCTCTTAAAATAGTGCGTGAATGGAAAAATGTAACTTATAAAGAATTAGCTGAACGAATACTAATTAACGAACGAACTATAAGACGAATCGTTAATGGTGAAGAGCCAGGTTCTATCAATTCCATAATCTTAATTTGCCTTGGACTTCATCTACCACCTAATATTAGTAGTCATATAATTCGCAATTCCCCCTTTTCGTTAAACTTCAATAACGATAGTCATATTTGGTATAATTTTGCCCTGACTCACCTATATCCAAAATCGATGGATGAGATTAGAGCGTTTTTACAAGAACATGGTGCAGATCCATTATAAAATTTCAAAATATTTTTGAAAAAGCGGACACGAGATGTCCGTTTTTTTAGCTGTTAGGAACATGAGCCATACATAAATCCTCTTAAGGGTTTGTGTATGGCTTTTTTTATTGCTGTTTTTAGGTGTTTATATGAAAAAAGGCATCGTTTTGAGTATGAAATTACCGGGCATGAGGTGTCCGCCAAGGCTGTCCATTTCTACCTTACAATAATATTAGACGAAGGAAAGGTCCTTCGTAAGTAGCTAGATTAAGACCGTCCCTCGTCTACAAAAAAATATCGAATGCCTGATTTGCAATAAGGGCAGAGGATACATATTGTTTCGCTCCAATCCGTAAGGATTGTTGCGGTGCAATAGAAGTACCTTACCTTATTGCGCTCATTTTCAGGATAAAAAGGTCTGTGTACTTCTGGTATAGGCCTATTTTTGTATCCTTTGCCGCCAATGCAATCCGGCGGAAAGGATGCAAAAACATGTCAAGAGCGTACAAAACTAGCCAAAAGAAGAGAACCAACTACATTTATTACACAGCTGAAGGAACAAAGATTGTGATTACTCTAGGTGAGAATGGGGTCACCGAAGCGGACATCGAGCTTTTACACACTATGGATGATGACGAAGTAGACGAGCAGCGCCGCTATGATTATCGAGTGACAACACATCTGGATGCTTATCATGACGGCGAAGAGGAAGCAGCCAATGACCGCAATAAGTATCTTGCGGATGATACTGCGAATCCTGAACATCTAATAATACAAGCAGAAGATGAAGCCGAGCATCAAGATATGCTGGACAAGTTAACCAAGGCTATGGAGTGTCTTTTACCACAACAAAAAGAACTTTTCAAAAAAGTGTATCTTGAGAAACGATCCAACACTGATATTGCAGCAGAAGAAGGTGTGACAGAAGCTGCCATTCGCGGTCGCCTTAAGAAGCTTCAAGAAAGACTTAGAAAAATTCTATCCTAATTGGGTTCGTGAGAACCCTTTGTATATAAAAAATCTTTTCTGAAAAGGGGGTTCGAAAGAACTCTCTTTTTCGCTTATCGGTGAGGGGCAGATAAATCGCCCCCGGAAAGGAGATGGAATATGAGCCTAAAACATAAAGTCACAATCAATGTGGCAAAGCCCGGTGGCGAAAAGAGCCCAGTAATTCAAAGCAGTCGAAAGACTATCCGAACTAGAATGCTTGATTTCCTATTTGGAAAGAAAGCCAGTTTGCTAGTAATTACTCCAGGCGACTCAGTTGAGACGGTAGAAATTAAGGAAATAAAGGAAGGAGGTGTAGGACATGAGTAAGATTAAGCTCCTTCTTGATGTAGTGTCAGATCTTCGAGCACTGGCAGATAGTGTTCAGGCTGTAGCTGATGCCCTTGGAAGTAATGAGCCTCATGAGATTACAAAGCCAGAGCAACCAAAGCCTGAAAAACAATCTGAAGAAAAGCAGCTCACCTTAGAAGAAGTAAGGGCGGTGCTCGCAGAGAAAAGTCATGATGGATTTACTGCTGAAGTTAGGGGCCTTCTAGGAAAGTATGGTGCATCAAAACTTAGTCAGATTGATCCAAGTAAGTATGCCGCACTTCTTGTTGATGCGGAGGGGTTGAAATGAGTAAACATGCAATTCTCTCCGCATCTGGAGCTCATCGCTGGATGAACTGTACACCATCGGCAAGGTTAGAGCTGGAGTTTGATGACAACAGTGGTGAGGCTGCAGCTGAAGGTACAGCAGCTCATGCATTAAGTGAACACAAACTCCGAAAGGCACTTAAGATGAGATCAAAAAAGCCGGTCTCTCCATACGACTCAGATGAGATGGACAATTATACCGATGGTTACGTGGAGTTTGTACTTGAAGTGATTGAGCAAGCTAAGCAAATTTGTAGTGATCCCCTAATCTTGATAGAACAGCGGCTTGACTTTTCAAAGTATGTACCTGAGGGATTTGGAACCGGGGATTGTTTAATTATAGCTGATGGAACTCTTCACATTATTGATTTTAAGTATGGTCAGGGTGTCTTAGTCAGCGCAGAAGACAATCCTCAAATGAAACTTTATGCCCTTGGTGCACTGGATCTATTTGATGGCATTTATGATATCGAGATGGTTTCAATGACAATTTATCAACCCCGTCGAGAAAATGTCAGTACATCCACAGTCTCAAAAGAAAACTTGTATCAGTGGGCTGAAGAAGTTTTAAAACCTAAAGCTGAATTAGCCTTCAATGGTGACGGCAACTACTGTCCCGGTGAATGGTGTCAATTTTGCAGAGCAGCTGTGAAATGTAGAGCAAGAGCAGAAGCAAAAATGAAACTGGCTACGTTTGAGTTTGCTCTACCACCACTTTTATCTGATGAAGAGATTGCTGACATTTTATCTTCTATCGGTGATCTCACTAACTGGGCAAATGAGATTATAGCCTATGCGACGGATGCAGCAGTTAATCATGGAAAGAAGTGGCCAGGGTTTAAAGTAGTCGAAGGTCGCTCCAACCGTAAATATAACGATGAAGAAGCAGTCGCAGAAGCAGCAAAGAATGCAGGATACCGAGATATATACAAGCAAAGTCTCATTACCATTACCGAAATGGAAAAATTGATGGGCAAGTCAAAATTTAATGAAATCCTTGGTGAGCTAGTTATGAAGCCACCAGGCAAACCGACGCTAGTTCCAGTTTCAGATAAGCGTCCTGAAATGAACACATCATCAGCAAAAAATGATTTTATGGAGGTATAAAAATTATGTCAAAAACAGCAAAAAGAACAAATCCAACAAAAGTAGTTACAGGAGTTGTCAGACTTTCTTATGCTAATGTGTGGGAACCTAAATCAATCAATGGCGGTGCTGAAAAATACAGTGTGAGCCTGATTATTCCTAAGAGTGATACTAAAACCTTAAGTGCTATCAATGAAGCGGTGAATGCTGCAATAGAAGAAGGTAAAGGTAAATTCGGTGGTAAGATTCCAAATAAAGCGGCGTTAAAGCTTCCTCTACGTGACGGAGATATTGATCGTCCAGATGATGAAGCTTATGCAAATAGCTATTTTATCAATGCCAATAGCAATACCCCTCCACAAATTGTAGATAGAAACGTCAATCCAATCATTGATCGTTCTGAAGTATACTCTGGTGTCTATGCAAGAGTGAGTATCAACTTCTACGCCTTTAACTCCAATGGAAACAAAGGTATAGCCTGTGGACTTGGAAATATTCAAAAAATCCGTGATGGTGAACCTTTGGGTGGCAGAACTAATGCAGCTGATGATTTTGCCACTGATGTGGATGATGACTTTTTATCATGAGAACCCTCAGTATAGATATAGAAACATATAGCAGCGTAGACCTCGCCAAAAGCGGGGTCTATCGTTACGCTGAAGCACCGGATTTTGAGATTTTACTTTTCGGTTACAGTGTGGATGCTGGGCCGGTTCAAGTAGTAGATTTCGCTTGTGGCGAAAAAATACCTAAAGAAATACAGCAAGCGATTCTAGATAATAATGTTACCAAATGGGCGTTTAATGCGCAGTTTGAGCGGATTTGCTTATCGAAGTACTTTGGTATACACCTTGCACCTGATTCTTGGCGGTGCACAATGGTTTGGTCTGCGTACCTTGGGCTTCCTTTATCTTTGGAAGGAGCAGCAATCGTAACAGGAGCAGACAAGAAAAAGCTAACAGAAGGTAAAGAGCTCATTCGATATTTTTCAGTTCCATGTAAACCAACAGTAACTAATGGTGGTCGTACACGAAATCTACCTGAACATGCTCCAGAGAAGTGGAATAGCTTCAAAGCATATAATCTACGAGACGTTGAAGTTGAACTTTCTATACAGGAAAAGCTTCAAAAATTTCCTATGCCTGAAGAGGAATGGAATAACTATATTCTAGATCAGCAAATCAATGATCGAGGTATTCAGTTGGATTTGGAATTGGTAAAAAAAGCGATTCAATGTGATGAAAAAGTAAGAGAAGAGCTAACAAGCAGACTAAAAGAACTAACTGATCTTGATAATCCTAATTCAGTTGTTCAAATGAAATCCTGGCTATCAGAAAATGGTCTGGAAACAGATAGTCTTGATAAGGCATCAGTTAAGGCGCTATTAAAGGAAACTCCAGATCACCTGAGTGAAGTGCTGGAACTGAGGCAACTGCTAGCAAAGTCCAGTGTAAAGAAATACACCGCTATGGAAAATGCTGTATGCACTGACGGAAGAGCTCGGGGACTACTACAATTCTACGGTGCTAATCGAACCGGTAGATTTGCAGGAAGGCTTATACAAGTTCAAAATCTCCCTCAGAACCATTTGTCGGATCTGGAACAGGCACGTCGCTTGGTTAGAGGTGGCCATTTTGATGCCTTGGAAATATTGTATGACTCTATTCCGGGAGTTTTGTCTGAATTAATTCGAACCGCTTTTGTGCCAAAGAAAGGATATAAGTTTATCGTTGCTGACTTTAGTGCAATAGAGGCTAGAGTTATTGCTTGGATTGCAGGCGAGACATGGAGAAATGAAGTGTTTGCAAATGGCGGAGACATTTATTGTGCTTCAGCATCGCAAATGTTTAATGTTCCTGTTGAGAAGAATGGCGTTAACGGACATTTAAGGCAGAAAGGTAAGCAGGCAGAACTGGCTTGTATAGCACATAATAGTCTTGTGTTAACGGATAAAGGACTTGTTCCAATTCAAGATATTACAACAAAACATAAATTGTGGGATGGTGAAGATTGGGTAAAACATGATGGTGTCATTTCAAAAGGTGAAAAGGAGGTTATAACTTATGGAGGACTTACAGCTACAAAAGACCATCTTGTATGGGTCAAAGGGAAATCGAGGCCAATACAATTTGGAGAAGCTGCCACCTGCAAAGCACATCTCATACAAACCGGAAATGGTAGGAGAGCAATACGGCTGGGTGAAAATAATAAGTGCACAGAAAAGATGGAATGCAAAGATGAATCATTGCTATGTCCTAACACAATGCACAGGTTGTCACAGTATACAGTGGCAAAATTTAAACAGCTTAAAATCTGGAAAATCAAAAGGCTGCCAGAGATGCTCTCAACAAAGGAAGATACCTTTGTGGCTACAGAAAAGACTTGCTGCCGCAAAGCAGCGTTGCGAGAATCCAAAGGCAAGGAATTACCATTTATATGGGGGAAGGGGTATAAAATTCAATTTTCCCTCAGTTCTCAGTGCGGGGATATGGATATTGAAAAATGTAGAAAATGTACGCCAAGATTTAGAGATGGACAGGATAGACAACGACGGAAATTACGAAAAGGGCAATATTCGTTTTGTTCCAAGAAGTATAAATCAAGCCAACAGAAGAATATCAGTAATCCCAGATTTCAAACAAGAAAATTGGCCCTATGCAAGAAGTGTTGTTACAAGGATGATATCCAATGGCATGACAAGAGAAGAAATTATAGCATCAGCAGAAATGGCAGTTATAGAACAGAGAAAGAACTGGAGATTAATCCAAGCAAGGTTAGAGTTTATGACATATTAAATGCAGGTAAGAATCATAGATTTACTGTTTCAAATGTGTTAGTTCATAACTGTGGCTATGGAGGGTCAGTAGGTGCATTAAAAGCAATGGGTGCACTTGACATGGGTCTTACCGAAGAAGAATTAAAACCGCTAGTCTATGCTTGGAGGAATGCAAATCATAATATTGTTAGACTTTGGTGGGATGTTGATCGTGCTGTCAAAGAAGCTGTAACAGAAAGGTGTAGAACCGAAACCCACCGTATCCGTTTTGAGTATCGTAGCGGGATGCTTTTAATATGGCTTCCTTCTGGCAGACAACTTACTTATGTCAAGCCAAGAATAGGTATTAACAGCTTTGGCAGTGAAGCAGTGACTTATGAGGGTGTTGGCGGCACAAAGAAATGGGAGCGTATTGAAAGTTATGGCCCTAAGTTTGTAGAGAATATCGTCCAGGCTATTTCGAGAGATATTCTTTGCTATGCCATGAGAAGATTGAATGAAAATGGTTTTGATATTGTAATGCATGTCCATGATGAGGTAGTTTTGGAGGTTCCAATAGAAACATCCGTTCCAGATATTTGTGCTCTTATGGGACAAACACCGCCTTGGGCTCAGGGACTTTTGCTTCGTGCAGATGGGTTTGAATGTAATTTTTATAAAAAAGATTAAGTTGAGGGGGTTCGATGCCTTCTCTTTTTTTGCTTATAGCTGAGGGCATGTTTTATTGCTCTACAACTATAAGCAGGAGGTTCTCTTATGAAAGAATTGATACCCAAGGACAAATATGGAATTTTCGCTGACAGAAAGGATACTGCAAGAGTAGATAGCCTATATGTGGCAGAGCGTTTTGAAAAAGAACATAAAAATGTCCTTCGTGACATTGCCAAAATCACTGACCCCAAATCTGGATTGAGTAAAGAATTTGCTCGGCTCAATTTTGAGCCAATCTCATATACAGATGGTTGGAACAGAAAGCAAAAGGCCTATGCCATGACCCGTGATGGGTTCACTATGTTGGTCATGGGATATACAGGGCAGAAAGCAATGAAGTTCAAAGAATTATACATCAAACGCTTTAATGAAATGGAGCAGTTCATTAAAACTCTTGTTTCGGCTCGTAAGGAGTTCCCTTTACTGACAGAAAACATCAAGCTACTGCATGACAATCCTAAACCTTATCACTTCAGTAATGAGTGTGATATGCTAAACCGCATTGTAATTGGAATGTCAGCAAAGCAGTTCAGACTGGTAAACGGAATAGAAAAAGGGAAAAGCATTAGACCATATCTGAGCGATGAGCAAATAAGTATGCTTGAAACCCTACAAAAAGTTGATGTAGGTTTGCTTGTAGCTGTACCTGATTATGAGCAGCGTAAGCGTTACCTTGAATGGTACGTTACAAAATTAAAGAACAAGGAAATATAAAAGGGGGAAAAATCAATGTTTTATGTTAAAGAAAAAATTAGCGATGCTATGGAAATAGTGGTTGAAATAAATGATGAAAATGTATTTTGCATTTGCCCAAGTTGTGAATGTGAAGTAAATGTTGACCTTTCAGAAGTATTTGCAGATGGTGAGGGAGATTTATATAGCACATCTATTTATTGCAGTGAATGTAGCAAAAAGGTAAGAGAGGAAGAATGCTATGACCATAAGTAAATTTAATTCCGAGGGCTATTATGATCCTACTCCTTATGCTGCAATTACTAATGTTATTAAAGCGGAGAAGGCAGAAAGAAATTCTGCCTTTAAACCTCTTGTATATATTTGTTCTCCTTATTCAGGGGATATTGATATAAATGTAAAAAAGGCACGAACTTTCTGTAGGTTTGCACTGGAGAGAAATTGTATTCCTCTTGCTCCTCACTTGCTATTTCCTCAGTTTATGGATGATGACATTCCACAGGAGCGGGAACTAGCTATGTTTATGAATATGGTTTTACTCGCTAAATGTAATGAACTATGGGTATTTGGTGACACCATTTCAAAGGGGATGGCACAGGAAATTGAAAAAGCAAAGAAACGTAAACAGTTGATCAGATATTTTAATGAGAAGTTACAGGAGGTTGACAGTTTATGAAAATTGCAATCGGTAACAGCCGAATGGACAAAAAGTGGAAGAACAAAGATATCACATGGGAGGACTTTATCTCACGAGTTAAATCTACCATACGAACAACAGAAACTGTATCTGAGTTCCGAAAAATGAGTCGCGCTCAACAGGACTCAATAAAAGATGTAGGAGGATTTGTGGGAGGAGCCCTTCGTGAAGGAAAACGCAGAAATGGTTATGTCCTCTCCCGTTCCCTTCTGACTTTAGATATGGATTATGCCAAACCAGAGGTTTGGGAGCAAATTGAAGCGTTACATGATTTCAAATGCTGCATCTATTCTACCCATAAACATACACCAGATGCACCAAGATTAAGACTTATTATTCCACTTAAAAGAGAAGTAACAGAGGATGAATACCCAGCCCTTGGTCGGATGGTGGCAAAGGAGATTGGGATTGATTTATTCGATGACACCACTTATGAACCTTCAAGACTAATGTATTGGCCTTCTACACCGTCAGATGGTGAATATGTATTTAAAGAGAAAGACGGTGAACTATTAGACCCGGATGTTTATCTTTCAAAATATGTGGACTGGCGGGATACTTCCATGTGGCCTGTATCTTCTAGACAGTCAGAGGTTGTGCAAAGGAAAATAACTAAACAAGCAGATCCCTTAAGCAAAGAAGGTGTTATAGGAGCATTTTGCAGGGCCTATACCATTGAAGAAGCCATCGAAGCTTTTCTACTGGATGTATATGAACCTAGTACCATGAATGGCCGATTTGATTATATTCCAGCAGATTCTTCAGCAGGTTTGGTAATCTATGACGGTAAATTTGCTTACAGCCACCATGCCACCGATCCAGCTTGTGGCATGTTGTTAAATGCTTTTGATTTGATCCGCGTGCATAAGTTTCGGGACTTGGATGAAAAGGCAGCAGAAAATACACCGCCTAGCAAACTACCTTCTTTTAAAGCCATGACAGACTTGGCTTTGGGGGATGAACGGGTAAAGGAGCAGTTTGCTGAAGAACGAAAAGCTCAGGCAAAAAAAGAGTTTATAGATGAAGATTGGGAAAACCAACTAGAGCTTGATAAGACAGGAACAGTTAAAAACACCCTAAGAAACCTGATTTTAATACTAGAAAATGATCCAAACCTGAAAAGCATTGTGTTTAATCAGCTATCAGACAGCCTCGAAATAAAAGGAGATGTTCCTTGGCCACATCCATCTAAGTTTTGGAGAGATGCAGATGATGCCCAGCTATGTTTATGGCAAAATAAAATTGTAGCACTTCGGAAGTAGAAAAATATAGCAGTTAAATGGAAAAACCATTGCCAGCACCCCTCAAATACAATACCCTTTGAGTTGCAAAGCTTAAAGGGGGTAAAGAAAGGAATGTTGACAATGGAACAAATCAATAATATCAGATACCTGTTTAAATATAAAGGGAAAAGCCTGCGCAGCATTTCCTCGGAAACAGGTCACCACTTTAATACCGTTAAAAAATATGTAGAAAAGGAAAACTTTAATTTGGAACTGCCACCAGCCAAATCTAAACCCCGTAAGTTGGCTCCATATACTGATTTGATTGATTCCTGGCTAATTGCAGATCTTAATGCCAAACCGAAGCAAAGACACACAGCACAAAGAGTATATAATCGCTTAAAAGAGCAATTCCCAGAGTTTGATGTCTCTGACCGGTCCGTGAGGGCTTATGTATCAAAGCGTAAGAAAGAGATTGGATTAACAAGTAATGGTTATTTGCCTCTTGATCATCCTCCGGGAGAAGCTCAGCTAGACTTCGGTTCAGCTCAGTTCATTGAAAAGGGAGTTTTATACAACGGATATTACCTTAACCTATCTTTTCCTTATAGCAACGGAGGCTATCTCCAGTTATTCAAAGCCGAGAACCAAGAGTGCTTACTGGAAGGGTTGAAGAACATCTTCGAGTATATGGGGAAAGTTCCTACCCATATTTGGTTTGACAATATGTCTACCGTAGTAAAAAACATACGTAAAAATGGTGAAAGAGATGTCACTCAAGGGTTTAACAGGTTCATGCTCCACTACAATTTCCGAAGCAACTACTGTAATCCAAACAGTGGGCATGAGAAGGGGCATGTTGAGGTTAAAGTAGGTTACCATCGAAGAAACTTCCTCGTGCCGATTCCGGAATTTGAAGATCTGCAAGATTACAACAGAGAATTACTTAAAATGTGCGATAAAGATATGCAGCGCAAACACTACAAGAAAAAGAAATTAATCTGTACTCTTTTTGCTGAAGACAAAGCTGCTATGGATAACCTTCCGGAAGTTGCTTTTGAAGTGTATAGATTAGAGCCGGTAAAAGCAGATAAATATGGGAAAATTCGTTTTGACAACAAACTCTATTCATCTTCCCCGAGATATGCTAACCAAGAATTATGGCTTAAAGTAGGGGCCGATATTATAGAAATCATGAATAAAGACTACCAGGTAATAGTAAAACACTCTAGGTTATATGGAGAGCAAAAAGAATCAATGATTTGGGGACCATACCTGAATCTTATGGCTAAAAGGCCGACGGCACTAAAATATACTGGTTTTTTCAAAGAACTGCCATCTACAATTCAAGACTATTTTAATAAATGTGATTACACAGAAAAGAAAAGGTCACTTAAGCTTTTGTCATCAATTCTTCAAGATCAAGATATGGCAACTGCGGAAAAAGCTTTTGCTGAATCTTTAAGGCGGAATCTAATAAATACTGACAGTTTACAAGCTATTTATAACCATCAAAATTCTAACCTTCCGGAAAATAACTTTTTCAAGCTGCCTAGTAACCTTCCGGAAGTTCAGAAGTATAACCCAGACTTACATGTCTATGATCTCCTGATTAAGGAAGGTGATCAGGCATGCAAGCATTGATTAAAGAATACTGTAAGACCTTAAAGATCGGCCGCACATTCTACCTGGATTACAAAGATATTGAGGCTGTTTCCAACGAAGAGTTTCTTCTTAAGCTTTTAAAGCGGGAACTTGCTCAAAGGGAAATCTCCCGCAAAAAAAGACTCCTTAAAAGTGCCGGATTTGATGTTGTTAAAACCTTTCAGGATTATAGCTTTGAGTATATAGACATTCCGAAAACAATAAGTCTGGAAGACCTTAAAAATGCTCACTTTATTAAAAACAAGGAGAATCTTATCCTGTATGGCCCTGTAGGAACCGGCAAAACTCACCTAGCAACGGCTATTGGAGTTGAAGCCTGCAACCAAGGTAAAACCGTCAAATTCTTTCGTACAGCAGCTCTTGTTAACCAACTATCCGAGGCCAAAGCTTCCGGCACATTAAACAAATATATGCGTCAGATCCAAAAGTGCGATCTTTTGATCTGTGATGAATGGGGCTATGTACCTTTTGAAAAAGGAGGTGCCCAATTACTTTTCCAAGTAATCTCAGAGTGTTACGAGAAACGCAGCGTCATTATTACCACTAACCTTGAGTTCAGCCGTTGGAACGGCATATTCTTCGATGAGAAAATGACCAGTGCTATAATAGACCGTCTTATTCATCACAGCCACCTGCTCGTATTTAACGGTCCAAGCTACCGACTAACCCATTCAACCATTAATTTCTAAATATGGAAACAGGGGTGCTACATATTTAACTTCCGGAATGCTATATTTTTTACTTGCCAAAAACACCAGCTAATCAGTTACATTGACAATCACTATGGGACTTTTTCAGCAAGAAACTATGATGTGGCAGTAGCAAAGGTTGCTGACGACCGATCTTATCATCCAATTCGTGAGTTTATTGAAGCACTTCCTGAATGGGATAAGGTACCACGGGTAGATACCTTGCTTATCGATTATCTTGGAGCAGCAGATAACCCATATGTCCGGGCTGTCACCAGAAAGACCCTATGTGCAGCTATCTCTCGTGTACTTACTCCTGGGATTAAGTTTGATTCCATGCTGGTTCTTAATGGGCCACAGGGAATTGGTAAAAGTACTCTCATTGCCAAGTTAGGTGGAGAATGGTTTTCGGATAGCTTGAACTTATCGGATACCAAGGATAAGACTGCCGCAGAAAAGTTACAGGGTTATTGGATATTAGAAATTGGCGAACTAGCCGGACTAAAAAAAGCTGAAGTTGAAACGTTGCGGAGTTTTCTCTCGCGTCAGAATGATATTTACAGAGCAAGCTTTGGTAGAAGAGCTACTCCTCACTTAAGGCAATGTATCTTTTTTGGCACTACCAATGCGGAGAAAGGCTATTTGCGTGATACCACAGGTAACCGCCGCTTCTGGCCAGTAAAGACTCCGGGAAATGGGACCAAAAAGTCATGGCAGCTAGAGCAGGATGAAATTCTACAGATCTGGGCTGAGGCTCTTACCTTTGTGAAGGCTGGAGAGAAATTGTACCTTGATCCCAGTCTTGAAAAGCTTGCAAAAGAAGAACAGCGGGAAGCCATGGAATCAGATGAGCGTGAAGGGTTAGTGAGAGAGTACCTAGACATGCTCTTACCTGAGGATTGGGATACCATGGATCTCTACGAACGTCGAGCCTATATTAATGGAACTGAGTTTGGTGAAAGCAAGAGGGTTGGTGTTCGGAAACGTAAATCGGTTTCTAATATGGAAATCTGGTGCGAGTGTTTTGGTAAAGATCGTGCCAATCTGCGAAGAGTTGATGGTAATGAAATATCAGCAATTATGGCAAGCATCGGTGGTTGGACAGGACTTGTGAAAAAAGAGCGAATTCCCCTGTATGGACCACAATGGGTCTATGTTCCCAAAGCCTAATTTAGTTTGGAACGTATGGAACATTTTTTTCTTAGGAACAAATTTCTCTTGTTCCGATGAAACATAAACAGTCTTTTGGTACACCCCATGGGAACAGGCGGCAGCCCCTTGTAAAGCAGGCTACTTGATATCCTGTGTTCCATTGTTCCAATAGTTACTATTAAAAATAATATAAAAGAAATAGATAGGAAAAAGCCTATAAACGCGTATATACGCGCGTATAGAGATTTTTTGGATTTTAGGAACAGGGAGGAAATATGAGAGAGAAATATATCGAGCAAAAATTAGTAAAGAGGATAAATAATATGGGAGGTCTTGCTCTAAAACTTATATCGCCTGGTTATGATGGACTGCCTGACCGCCTTGTTCTATTACCAAAGGCAAGAATCGCCTTTGTTGAAGTAAAAGCTCCAGGTAAAACTCTAAGAACTTTACAAGAAAAGCGGAAAAGACAGTTAGAATCACTTGGCTTTTTGGTTTTCTGTTTAGATGACACGGAGCAAATTGAAACTTTATTGGCTGAAATATTGAAAGATCCTGGTGACACCCCTCAAAAAAATAGCAATTAAAAGCTAGATTCCAAGGACTTTGATTAAAGGGGGGCTCTAAAATATGGCTGTTGTTTTACATGAATATCAAAAATACTCGGTAAATTACATCCTGCGAAACCCAATAGCAGCACTTTTTCTGGATTGTGGTTTAGGAAAAACCTTAATTGCTTTAACCGCTATCTTCGACTTAACGTTGGATAGCTTTCTTATACGTAAGGTTTTGGTTATCGCACCTCTACGAGTAGCAAGAGATACATGGCCTGCAGAGATTGAAAAGTGGGAGCATCTTAAAGGACTTAAATATGCAGTGGCGGTTGGTTCTGAGGTTCAAAGAAAAACAGCTTTGATGAAGAGAGTGCAGGTTTATATTATAAATCGGGAAAATGTCGAATGGCTTATCTCCAAAAGTGGCATTCCTTTTGATTTCGACATGGTTGTGGTGGACGAGTTGTCGTCCTTCAAATCCCACCAAACGAAGCGTTTTAAAAGTCTTATGAAAGTAAGACATAAAGTAAAAAGAATTGTAGGGCTAACAGGAACACCATCTTCAAATGGCCTCATGGATCTATGGGCGGAGTTTCGGCTTTTGGATATGGGGCAAAGATTGGGACGTTTTATTGGCAGATATAGAGAGGACTATTTCCTACCGGACAAGCGCAACCAACAGATGGTATTTTCCTATAAACCAAAACCAAGAGCAGAAAAAGCCATCTACCAACGTATTTCTGACATTACCATCAGCATGAAAAATACTGATTATTTAAAACTACCTAAACTAGTGATGAATGAAGTCATTGTAAAGCTATCTCAGAAAGAGATGGATTGTTATAAGAAACTACAACAGGAATTAGTGCTGTCGCTAAAGGGCAAGGAGATTGACGCAGTTAACGCCGCTGCATTGTCAGGTAAACTGCTACAGATGGCAAATGGAGCCGTCTATGATGAAAATGGCGGTGTAGTGCAAATACATGATCGCAAGCTGGATGCCCTTGAAGACTTAATAGAAGCAGCCAATGGCAAGCCTGTATTAGTAGCTTATTGGTTTAAGCATGACATTGAACGGATACTAAATCGCTTTCCAGCTGAAAAATTGGACAGTATCGATTCTATTAAACGGTGGAATGCAGGGGAGATTTCTCTGGCCTTAATTCATCCTGCATCCGCTGGCCACGGGCTTAATTTACAGGCGGGCGGCTGCACTTTAGTCTGGTTTGGACTTACTTGGAGTTTAGAACTTTACCAACAGACTAATGCCAGGCTGTGGCGGCAAGGCCAGAAGGATACAGTTGTTATTCACCATATCATTACCAAAGATACCATCGATGAGGATGTAATGCGTTCACTTAGAAGAAAAAACAAAACCCAAACCGCTCTTATTGAAGCGGTGAAGGCTAGAATAAAAAACTAGGAGGAGATCGAGTGCAGGATTGTTTCGCCTATAAGAACAAAAGATGCATTGCTTTAAAAGTGATAAAGTGTGACGGCTGCAATTTTTATAAAACTAAAGAGCAATATGAGTTGGACAAGCAGAAAGCGTTAGATAGAATTCTCTCCAGGGATCAGGAAACCCAAAAGTATATTAGTGAAAAGTACTATGGCGGAAAGCTGGGTTGCCACTGCTAGAAGGGGAGATGGTGATTGGAAAACTGAGAAAGGAGCGAGGTAAGGCATGAATGCAAAAGAATACTTGTCCCAAGCTTTTTGGCTTGATCAGAGGATAAACAGCAAGCTGGAACAGTTAGAGTCACTACGAAGTTTAGCTACGAAAGTAACTACAAACCTAAGCCAAGAAAAAGTGTCTTGCGGCAATGATGTAACCAAAATTAGAGAGAAAACTATTGTGAAGATTATAGATTTAGAAAACGAAATTGATGATGACATTGACAAGCTTGTGGATTTGAAAGCAGACATCATGGAAGCTATCGGCCAAGTGGATGAACCAATCTGCCAGTTACTGCTAGAGATGCGGTATATTAACGGAAAGACCTGGGAAGAAGTGGCGAGCGTATTAGGAATTGATATAAGAACAGCCTTTAGGCTACATGGCAAAAGCCTAAAAGAAATTGAACATATTAAAAACTGTCAGTGAATGTCATTGTTTGTCAGTATCCAAGTGGTTTATTATATACAGTGTAAAGGTATAGAAAAATCAAGATAACCAGATGTTGTTTGAATATGCCTAGGGATAGATCGTGCCGACTCCCGGGAAACGCAGCATTCTTGATGAAGCCCTTGGGGATTAAACCTCCGGGGCTTTTTCTATGCCTTAAATTAAGAAGGTGATTAACATTGCCTAGAAAACCTAAGAAACCTTGCCGCTACCCCGGCTGTCCGGCGTTGACTGCAAAAAGGTACTGTAGCGAGCATCAAAGGCAAGTGGACAAAGAATATAACCGCAACCACCGACCCTACAAAAAACTATACAACAGCGCTCGTTGGCAGCGGTTAAGAAAATGGTTTTTGTCCAAGCACCCCCTCTGCACAGAGTGTGAACGCCAGACACGCATTACCCCGGCAACTGTGGTTGACCATATCAAACCCCACCAGGGCGACCCGGAGTTATTTTGGGATGAGAACAACCTGCAGGCTCTATGCAAACCATGCCACGACCGCAAGACTGCTCGGGAGGATGGCCGCTGGGGTAAGAAAGGTGTTGTTTATAGTTACCGATGACAAAGTCGCAGCCAGCAAGCAACCAACTGGGGGTGGGGGGGTGGAGAAATTTCTAAAACCTTGTCCCCCAAGACCGGTTGCGGGCCTTCGCGCAAGAATTCGCAAAATTCAATAGGGGGGTTGTCAAGGGTGAGCACTTGAAGGAATAAGGGATACAGCGGTTTTGAGCTGGTTTAAACCGGGGGTGGAATACGTGGGGGGAATCAAAAGCAAAAGAATGCCTTGGTTGCGGAAAAACAACAACCAAGGCTCAAATTTTTATGAAATTATTAGGTAGGGTGTTAAGTGACAAGTACCTAAGGTATTAGATCTGTAATTTTCTTTACAAAGTTATAACCCTTTTTCAAAAGTGTATTTTCTTCTACTTGTCTTATTGCATCTGGAAGTACAGTGGTAATGTACGGAATGTCATCCGCATCTAGGGTGTTTACAAAACCATTATTTTTCAGTAAGTAAATTGCTTGTATTAAACTTTCTTCCGAGTGATCTGGGAAGGCATGTCAGATGTTTTCAAAATCGTAGAACTGCTTATTTGTATCCTTAAATTCTTTAACAAACCACAAAAGTAGTTTATTGGCTAGCTTGGTAATTTTCAATAATAATCACCCCCTTAACCACTTTCAACACAAGGGAGAAAAATCCTGTCAAATTAAAAAGAAGGAGGTGGCCTCTTGGAGATTAAACGCATACCACTGGACCAGATTAACTCGGCTAAATACAACCCTAGGAAAGACTTACAGCCGGGGGATCCTGAGTACGAAAAATTGAAAAAATCCATAGAGACCTTTGGCTATGTAGAGCCCATTGTCTGGAATAAAAGAACGGGCCACATTGTAGGCGGCCACCAGAGGTTTAAAATATTACAGCGTCAGGGTCATATGGAGATTGAGTGTGTCGTAGTGGATTTAGATGAAACAGAAGAAAAGGCCTTAAACGTAGCACTAAATAAGGTCAGTGGTGAATGGGATTTACCAAAACTAGCAGATTTAATCAGCGAATTAGATGATGGGGTATTTGATATTAGCTTAACTGGTTTTGATGCCGCTGAGATTGATGACTTATTCTCCAAAGTTCACGACAAAGATGTGCAGGATGATGATTTTGATGCCGATAAGGCTCTGGAGGAAATCGAAGTACCAGTATCTAGGCAGGGTGATATTTGGCTATTAGGTAAACATAAACTGATTTGTGGTGACAGCACCGACTCGGCAGTAATTGCAAAACTGATGAATGGCAAAAAGGCCAATCTTTGTGTCACCGATCCGCCGTATAACGTGAACTATACTGCCGGCAGTGAGAACGAGAGAACAATAAAAAATGATCACATGGAGGATGAAAAATTTTTTAAATTTTTGTTAGCGGCCTTTAAAAACATATTTAATGCTTTAGATGACGGGGCCGGGGTATATGTTTTTCACGCTGACACCGAAGGCCTTAATTTTAGAAAGGCTTTCAAGGAGGCAGGTTTCCACTTGGCTAACGTCTGCATTTGGGCCAAACAATCCCTAGTATTAGGTCGTAGCGATTACCAATGGCAACATGAGCCTATTCTCTATGGTTGGAAGCCTACCGGGAGACACCGCTGGTATGCAGACAGAAAACAAACAACCCTGTGGAATTTTGATAGACCGGCAAAATCAGAACTGCACCCTACCATGAAGCCAATACCGCTGGTGGCCTACCCCATTCAGAATAGTAGCATGACCAACTGTATTGTGTTGGAACCCTTTGCCGGGAGCGGCTCAACAATTATTGCCTGTGAACAAACGGGCAGGGTTTGTTATGCAGTGGAGCTAGATGAAAAATACTGTGATGTAGTGGTTAAAAGATATATTGAAATTGCTGGGGATGATGGAGTTTTCCTACTCCGGGATGGCGAGAAAATACCTTATAAAGATACACTTTCATAACCATAACTTTATGCACTTATCGGCCCGCTTTTGAATCGCAAAGCGGACTTTTAGATGCAAATAATTATACAAGATAACTCGCATAAATAACTTGCTATTTCCTGTGTTCTGAGTGATGTATAGACATACCAAAACACAGGAGGGATCTACATGAACAGAAAGGCAGTACTGGAAATTTTAACAGAGCATTTTAACGTAAAGGCTAAATACCTAGGGGCACCAACCTTTGCCTACGAAATTGCAGCGGAGAATGAAACTTACACCATTGACGTGGAAGGAAACATCACAACTGCCACTGGCCAAGAGGTTAAACTTAAAGACCTGCTGCAAACCCAGGAAGTGGAAATTGAAGTCGCCGAGGAATGTGAGAATCTCGACCAAGCTCGTGCGAACCTCAACACTACTGTGGAACCTGAAATAGCGGAAGAACTAGCAACTCCAGTTGAACAATTAACCCCTGAACCAACGGATGAAATCACGGTTCCACCAACTGAAATACTGCTTTTGATGGAAGGTCACAACGGCAGAACCCTAAGAAACCTAGTAAACATCCTTTACAGCAAACAACCTCTCATCAAAAAAGCCTTTGGCCTTCAGGAAAACATTGTGGAGGAAGACTTCTGCACCAAGCTTAACGAAGCAAATGTTGAAACCTTAGAGGATTTTGAAACAGCCTCTAAAGATATCGAAGAAACCGGCTGCCCTGGCATTAAATTTAACTTTTACGAGCAGACCATGACCTTGAAGTTTTTCAAAGATGAATCGGACACCGACAGGCTAATAGCCCAAAAACAACTGATAGCTGCAGTAAATAAACTGGCCAAAACCTTAAAATACGCTTCCAGTAAGACTAAACCCACCGACAACGAAAAATACACCTTCAGAACTTGGCTCTTACGCCTTGGGATGATTGGGGACGAATACAAACTGGCCAGAAAAATCCTCCTTCAAAACCTCTCGGGCAACAGTGCCTTTAGAAGACCAGCGAAGGAGGAAGCGTAAATGACCAAGCCAAAATGCAAACTAATCGGTATGGACGGCAACATCTTTAACCTAATGGGCATTGCTAGTAGAACCTTAGAAGCAGCCGGGCTGAAACAGCAAGCTAACGAAATGGTGGACAGAATCACCAAATCCCACAGCTACGATGAAGCCCTAAGAATCATAATGGAATACGTGGAAGTGGAGTAAATGGGGGCGTACAAGCCTCTGTCTAGCCCTGTGTGGGCTTAGAATTAAGAGCGGGACAATCTATCCCAAGGGAATAATCATCCCCACACTGGGGCAGGAAAAAGTATACAGGATAACCGGCAAAATCAACTTGCTATTACCTGTGTTTAGAGTGATAGATAGACTACACCAAAACACAGGTAAAAAATAGCGAGGTGAACGAAAATGTACAAAGATACTGTGCGACTACTACAAGGCGGCGTTGATGCGTTAAGGGGAATGGAGCTTTTATTGGAGCAAAAGAGAGAACTTTTGGCCGTTGGTTACCAAGAAAACCAACTGCAGCTATTTTCGGGGCTCTTGGTGCTAAAACTTGAAGGCGGCGAAGTTCGCTGGCTGGCTTTTAATAACGAGTTTATACAAGAAATATGGGTGAGTTAAAGGGAAAGGAGCCATTTAGGCTCTTTTTCTCGTTATGGAGGTGATAAGCATGGCGGTGCGAGGAAGAAAGCCCAAACCAACAGCCCTTAAGGTCTTGGAGGGTAACCCCGGTAAAAGACCTTTAAACGAAAAGGAACCCCAGCCCAAAAGACAAGCTCCCCGCTGTCCGTCATGGCTGGAACCGGAAGCGAAAAAAGAATGGAAACGGATGGCCAAAACCTTAGAGGCCATAGGTATATTAACAGAAGTGGACAAAGCTGCCTTTGCTGGATACTGCCAAGCCTATGCCAGGTGGAAAGAGGCAGAAGAATTTTTAAGTAAACACGGCACCATCTTTAAAACCCCCTCTGGATATATTCAACAGGTGCCACAAGTATCCATTGCCCAGACCTACCTCAAGGTAATGAAGGACTTCTGTTCAGAATTTGGCCTAACCCCCGCTGCCCGTACTAGAATTAGGGTGGATACTGAGAAGGCAAGCCCAGATGATCCAATGGAAGCACTCTTAAGGGTGAATAAATAATGCCCTTTGACCACGACAAAGCAGAGCGGGCGGTAACATTCATCAATAACCTAAAACACACCAAAGGGATTTGGCACGGAGTGCCCTTTGATTTACTACCATGGCAGGATAAAATCATCCGAGATATTTTCGGTACCGTCAAAGGAGATGGCTTTAGGCAATACAATACCGCTTATGTAGAAATACCAAAGAAAAATGGCAAATCGGAACTAGCCGCTGCCATTGCCCTTTACCTTACCTGTGGTGACGGGGAATGGGGTGCGGAAGTTTATGGCTGTGCAGCGGATAGGCAACAGGCCTCCATCGTCTTTGATGTGGCGGTGGATATGGTAGACCAGTGTGCTGCTTTAAAGAAAAGAATTAAACCAGTGCTATCGCAAAAGCGATTAGTGTATATGCCTACAGCCAGTTTCTATCAGGTGCTGTCTGCAGAAGCCTACACTAAACATGGCCTGAATGTCCATGGGGTGATATTTGACGAACTACACGCCCAGCCCAACAGACAACTGTATGATGTCATGACCAAAGGCAGTGGTGATGCTAGAAAGCAACCGCTGTTCTTTTTAATTACCACCGCCGGCACCGATAGGCATTCCATCTGTTATGAAGTACACCAAAAAGCAGTGGATATTTTAAGGGGCAAACGAATTGACCCCACCTTCTATCCAGTGATTTATGGTATTGATGACGATGATGACTGGACTGATGAAAAGAATTGGTATAAGGCTAACCCTTCCCTAGGCCATACCATTGATATAGATAAAGTAAGGATAGCTTTTCAAAGTGCCAAAGAGAATCCAGCGGAAGAAAACCTATTCCGGCAACTTAGACTTAACCAGTGGGTAAAACAATCTGTCCGTTGGATGCCCATGCACCACTGGGAGAAATGTTCTTTCCCCGTTGATATAGAGAAATTAAAAGGCCGGGAATGTTACGGTGGACTTGACCTTTCCAGTTCCGTTGATATTACAGCCTTTGTTTTAGTTTTCCCACCAACACATGAGGACAAAAAATATTATGTGCTCCCCTACTTTTGGATACCGGAGGAGAACATGGAGCTAAGGGTAAGGCGGGATCGAGTTCCCTATGACATTTGGGCTCGCCAAGGCTATCTCAAAACAACAGAGGGTAATGTCATACACTACGGCTTTATTGAGAAATTCATTGAGGATTTGTGGCAGGACTACAACATCAAAGAAATCGCCTTTGATAGATGGGGAGCGGTGCAGATGGTGCAAAATTTAGAGGGTGCTGGTTTTACTGTTGTTCCCTTTGGCCAAGGATATAAAGATATGAGCCCACCCACTAAAGAGCTAATGAAACTAACACTGGAAAAACGAATAGCCCATGGCGGTCACCCGGTACTCTCTTGGATGATGGATAACATCCATGTGCGAACAGATCCAGCGGGAAACATTAAACCAGACAAAGAAAAATCAACGGAAAAGATAGATGGTGCGGTGGCGTTGATTATGGCTTTAGACCGGGCCATTAGAAATGAAAGCCACTTTGATTTAAACGAATTCTCTACCGAAGAAACACTGGATAAGCTCTGGAGCTAGGGGGGTGATTAAGTGCTTGGTAAAATAAAAAACATCTTAAAGCCCAAGGCCAAGATGGTACCGGAATCGGTAGAAATAAATGATAGAAGACTGTTAGAACTATTAGGTATTGAAACAGATGAAATTAACTACCGGGGTAAAAATGCTCTAAAAGAAGCCACCGTCTTTGCCTGTATCCGCATTTTGGCCGATGCTGTGGGTAAGCTGCCAGTGAAGGTATATTTAAATAACGGTACTGTTGACCACCACTTAACCCCGCTCTTAAAAATTAGGCCTAACCCTTGGATGAATGCCAGAGACTTCTTTAAGGCAATAGAAGTCCAGCGAAACCTTTACGGCAACGCATATGCTTGGCTAGAGTTTGAAACCAAAGGCAGAAATGCGGGTAAAATAACTGGTATCTACCCTCTAGACAGTGGCAAAGTACAAATCTACATTGATGATGTGGGTTTACTCCCGGGTAAGGGAAAACTGTGGTACGTCTACACCGATAACAAAGGCACCCAGTACCGCATAGACCTAGACGAAATGCTGCACTTTAAAGGCTTAACAAGTGACGGCATTGTAGGAATCACCCCCTTAACCCAGCTTAGGAAAACAATCGAGAATGCCGGTGCTGCCAGCCAGTATTTAAACAATAGCTTTAAGACAGGGCTACAAACCAAAGGCATCATCCACTATGTGGGGGATTTAAACCCCGAAGCCCAGCGAATTTTCAGAGAACGTTTTGAACAAATGGCAAGTGGCCTGAAAAATGCCAACCGAGTGTCGCTGCTACCTATAGGCTATCAATTCCAACCCTTAAGCCTAACAATGGCTGATGCTCAATTTATCGAAAATACTCAGCTGACAGTAAAACAAATCGCCGCTGCTTTTGGGGTTAAGAACCACCAGCTCAATGATTTAGATCGAGCCACCCACACCAACGTGGAACATCAACAGCGGGAATTTTACGTGGATACGCTTATGGATATCCTCACTGGTTATGAACAGGAAATGACTTATAAACTGTTTACCCAAAAGGAATTAAACGAGGGCTATTACTTGAAGTTCAATGTCAATGCCATTTTACGAGCCGATCCTAAAACCAGATATGAAGGCTACCGAATCGCCATCCAATCAGGCTTTATGACGGCCAATGAAGTAAGGGCATTAGAAGAAATGGAGGCACTAACAGGAGGAGATAGACTCCTCATAAACGGTAACATGATGCCCATTGAAATGGCAGGAGAGCAATATAAAAAAGGTGGTGATGAATTTGGGGAGTAAAAAGTTTTGGAACTTTAAAAACCTAGATGAAAGAACTGGTGAATTAACTCTTTATGGGGAAATATCTGATGTCTCGTGGTGGGGGGATGAAGTAACACCCAAAGAGTTTAAGGCTGATTTAGATAGTTTAGGGGAAATAGACACATTAAATATCTACATCAACTCTCCTGGTGGAGATGTATTCGCAGGGCAAACAATCCACAGTATGCTTAAAAGACATAAGGCTCAAAAAAATGTATATATCGATGGCTTAGCAGCGAGTATCGCTAGTGTAATAGTAATGGCAGGCGATACTATTTTTATGCCCAAAAACGCTATGATGATGATCCATAACCCTTGGACTATTGGCATTGGCAATGCTGCTGATTTTAGAAAATTAGCCGAAGACCTAGATAAAATTCGCGAAAGTTTAATTGCTGCCTATGAAAACCACTCCGCCTTACTGAGGGAAGAAATTATAAAGCTTATGGATGAGGAAACTTGGCTAACGGCAGAGGAATGTTTGGAATACGGCTTTTGTGATGTGGTGGAAGAAGAAAAGAAAGTGGCGGCAAGCATCGATAAAACCCTGTTACTCAGATACCAAAACACTCCAAGGAAACTTTTAGTGAAATCAAAACCTGATGATAGAGAACTACTAAAACAGAAAATATCAATCGAACTGGAGCTGTAAAGGCTCTTTTTTATTTTAAGAAAGGATGATTACTATGAGTAAAACATTACGTGAACTATTACAAGCATTGGAAACAGAGAAGGCAAAAGTACGGAGCCTGCTGGCAGAAGACAAGGTCTTTGATGCAGAAAAGGCCATGGAAGAAGTGCGAGCATTGCAAAAACAAGTGGCCCTTCAACAAGAATTGGAGGCATTAGAGGAATATAATCTCGATGATGCTACCCTCATCACTTCCACTAACCGTACCGATGGGGAACTGGAAACAGAATACAAACAGGTTTTTTTAAAGGGATTACGTCGCCAGCGGATTACTGCCGATGACCGCAGCATTATTAATGAGTATTATCGTTCTATTCGCGGTGAGCTAATGCACCAAGGCACAGATCCTGCTAACCCTGCAGTTGGTGATGTTGGGCTTATCGTGCCCCAGGACATCCAAACCCGCATCAATGAGATCATGAGGCAGTTTAATGATCTGTCACGGTATATTCGGGTGGAGACCGTCAATACATTGTCTGGCAGTCGTGTCCTTGAAGCAGACAATGTAATGACCCCGTTCCAGGTTGTAAACGAATACGGTCCGATCCAGGAAATGGACAACCCGCAGTTTATTCCAGTGCAGTACCAACTGGTAAAACGCGCTGGGTACCTGCCGCTAACTAATGAACTTTTGGCCGATAGCGACCAGAACATTATCCAATACGTCACCAACTGGATCGCTAAGAAACACGTTGTTACCAAGAATACTTTGATAACGGACATGTTGGGGAATCTTCAGCCCGTTGCGTTGGCTGATTTTGATGCCATTAAACGGGTCCTCAATGTTGACCTTGACCCGGCAATCAGCCTAAACTCTGTCATTATTACCAACCAGGACGGTTATCACTGGATGGATACGCAAGTTGATAATGATGGCCGCTATCTTCTAACCGACGACATAACCCAGCCCGGCCGTAAAGTTTTCAAGGGTCGCCCGGTTGTCGTTGTAACCAACCGCTATTTACCGACTATCCAGGGGCAGGCGGGACAGCCCGATCAGGCTCCTGTATTCATTGGTAACGGTCAGCAATTTGCTGTGCTGTTCACTCGTGGAGTTTACGAGCTTGCTTCTACCACCGAGGGCGGTGACGCATGGCGTCGTGATACCACTGAGTTGCGGACTATTACTCGGGATGATTTGGTTCTGTGGGATCCTGACGCTATGGTTTACGGCCAGCTCCAGATTTAAGGAGGTAGCCTATGCCTAAAGTAAAAGCTTCATATCACTTCCTAGACAGAAAAGCTTGCAGAAACAGGATGCAGGGCGATGTGTTCGAGGTATCGGATGAAAGGGCAAAAGAGTTGTTAAAGGCTGGCCTTGTTGACCTTATAGAAATTAAGGCGAAAACGGAGTCCAAAAACCCGTCAAAAAAGATAAAAAAGAAGTCTAAATAATAAAGAGAGAGGGCAAACCTCTCTCTTACCCTTAAAGGGGTGATTATATGATTGTAACCTTAGAAGAAGCTAAAGCATATCTCCGGGTAGACCACACTGAAGAAGATGCTTTAATCGAATCGTTAATCAATGCTGCAGAAAGCTACTTAGTAAATGCCACTAGTAAAACATTTGACAGCACTAATCACTTAGCCAGGCTTTTTTGTTTAACTCTTATTACTGATTGGTATGAAAACAGAGGCTTAACAGTTGGACGAGTAGGAGGAGAAATAAGGCCGGTGATTGACAGCATGCTAGCCCAGCTAAACTATTGCTACCCAGAGGTGGTGGAATGAATATTGGCGAGTTTAGGCATAGAATAAAGATTTTAAAAGAAGAGGTTGTTGAAGATGATATTGGCAACCAATATAAAGAAACTGTGGAGATAGCCAGTTTATGGGCAAAGGTATCCAATCTTCATGGCAGAGAGTACTTTACTGCAGCATATATACAACTGGAGAAAATGTTGATTTTTACTACCCGGTATAAAGAAGGTCTGGATGAAACTATGCGCATACGATTTCAGGGTAATGACTATGATATAAAGTTTATTGACAATATCAAGTACAGAAACGAATACCTAGAAATCAAAGCCCTATTGAAACATAACTAGTTATCAAATACTTGCTTCATGAGCAAGGTATATGTACTGTGAGGGGGCAAGGAAATATGCAAACAGTCTGGACGAATATACAGCTAGCACTAACCGCTCTTGGTGGTTGGCTGGGTTGGCTTTTTGGTGGGTTTGACGGTTTAGCCTTGGCCCTAGTAGTCTTTGTATCAATTGATTACATTACCGGCTTGATGGTAGCATTTATTAAGAAAAAGCTTTCCAGCGAGATTGGAGCCAAGGGTATCTTTAAGAAAATACTTATTTTTGTTTTAGTGGGTATTGGGCATATCATTGATAGTCAGGTATTGGGTGGCGGTAGTGCTATTCGGACTGCAGTAATTTTCTTTTATTTGAGTAATGAAGGAATTTCAATATTAGAAAATGTCGCATTTATTGGGGTGCCCATACCAGAAAAGCTTAAAGCTGTGTTAGAACAGCTGCGCGCAGGAGGACGCCACGATAATGAACCTAAATAAATTATATTTTACTAGAAACGAATGTTACCGTGCAGGAAAAACTATAATACCAAAAGGTATTATGGTACATAGCACCGGGGTAAACAATCCAAACCTTAAACGATATGTCGGTCCCGATGATGGTAAACTTGGCGAGAATATCTATAATAATCACTGGAACACCGCCCTGCCTGATGGCAGGCAGGTCTGCGTTCATGCCTTTATCGGAATACTAGCTGATGGCACTATCGCTACCTACCAAACATTGCCGTGGAACTATCGCGGATGGCATGCAGGGGGCAGTGCTAATGATACCCATATTGGGTTTGAAATATGTGAGGACTCCTTGACCGACGCCTCATACTTTAATGCGGTATATAAGGAAGCAGTAGAGCTATGCGTGTATTTATGCAAACTCTATCATCTGACCGAAAAAGATATTATTGGCCATTATGAAGGCTACCAAAGAGGAATCGCAAGCAATCATATTGATCCTAAAAACTGGTTTCCTAAGCATGGAAAGAGCATGGATACCTTTCGTGCAGATGTCAAAAAGCTACTAAATGAGGAAACTTTACATTCGGAACCAGAGAAAAAGAAATACTACCGTGTCCAGATTGGTGCGTTTTCTATCAAAGCGAATGCTGAGGCCCAGCTTGCCAGAGCGAAAAAGGCTGGCTTTACCGATGCTTATATTAAGTATGATTAACTACAGCAAATTTTTATGACCCGGGGAGTGTAAAAGCTCCTCGGGTTATTTTTTTGCCCTTTTAGGGGTTCGAATCATTCAGCCTTTTTGCATATAGGTGCAGGGTTCCCCCTGTAGAAACGGAGGTTGCCTATATGCAGATAACCAAAATTACAGATAAACAAGAACCGCTAGCTATTCCAAGAAGGGCGTCTTTAAGCACTGAGGCCCTTCAAAGAGAGTTTAATTATTATCGAGCGGAGAAATTGCTGTATCAGATGCTTGAAAAGGGTCTTATTACAAAGGTCGAATTTAACAAAATTATGCTTTTAAACCGCGAAACTTTCTCTCCGATGTTAGCACAGATAATGCCCGATATTCCTTGATAGACTGGGGACTCAGAGGTAATATGTGACCTACCAAGAAGGAGGTGAGGCGATGAAAAAGATAACGAAAATAGAAGGAAATAAGGTTGCATCGATTATCAAACCTAAACTACGAGTAGCCGCATACTGTCGTGTCTCTACGGGTAGTGATGAACAGTTAGTAAGTCTACAAGCGCAAAAATCCCATTATGAGGCTTACATAAAGGCAAACCCAGAATGGGAGTATGTTGGCTTGTATTATGATGAGGGGATCAGTGGCACCAAAAAAGAAAACCGAACGGAACTTCTCAGGATGCTGTCAGATTGCGAAAACAAGAAGATCGACTTAATTATTACAAAGTCCATTAGTAGGTTTGCAAGAAACACTACGGATTGTTTGGAGATGGTTCGTAAACTGTTGGACCTTGGGATTTATATCTACTTTGAGAAAGAGAATATCAATACCCAATCAATGGAAAGTGAACTGATGCTTACTATATTAAGTGGGCTTGCAGAAAGTGAGTCAATCTCCATTTCGGAAAATAACAAGTGGGCAATTCAAAGGAGATTTCAGAACGGAACTTTTAAGATTTCTTACCCACCATATGGCTATGACAACATTGATGGTCAAATGGTGGTAAACCCTGAGCAAGCAGAAATTGTGAAGTATATTTTCGCAGAAGTATTATCGGGCAAGGGTACACAGAAAATAGCAGATGATCTTAATCAAAAGGGTATCCCCTCCAAAAGAGGTGGTCGTTGGACTGCTACAACAATTCGAGGAATTCTAAAAAATGAGAAATATACCGGGATGTTATACTGCAAAAAACCTATACAGATTCCCGTTTTAATAAGCGCACCAATTATGGTGAGAAAAACAGATATTTAATAGAAAATCACCATGAGGCAATTATCAGCCATGAAGTGTTTGAAGCAGTAGAGGCTGCCTTAAATCAAAGGGCAAAAGAAAAGGGAATAGAAAAGCGCAATAACAAATATCAAAACCGATATTCTTTCTCCAGCAAAATTATCTGCTCGGAATGTGGCAGTACCTTTAAAAGACGGATTCATTCGTCTGGAACAAGAAAATACATTGCTTGGTGCTGTAGCAAGCATATAAGCCAGATAACGGAATGTTCTATGCAGTTCATTCGAGATGATGATATAAAGACGGCATTTGTTACGATGATGAATAAACTCATTTTCGGTCAGAAGTTCATATTAAAACCACTTTTGGATGGGTTACGTAACCAGAATAGTGCAGCGAGTTTTCTCAGAATTGAAGAGTTGGAAACTAAGATTGAAAACAACATGGAGCAGAGCCAGATGCTGACAGGTTTACTGGCCAAAGGATATCTGGAACCTGCTCTGTTTAATAAAGAAAAGATTTCACTGGAAGCAGAAAGAGAAAGACTTCTTGCTGAAAAGGATCAACTTACTCGTTCCATCAATGGCAATTTTGCAAAAGTAGACGAGGTTGACCGTCTGCTTAAGTTTACCACTAAGTCCAAAATGCTCAAAACCTATGAGGATGAGCTGTTTGAAAATTACGCAGAGAAGATTATTGTTTATTCACGAGAGATAGTTGGATTTGAATTAAAATGCGGAATCACATTGAAGGAAAGGTTGGTGAATTAGATGGGTCACATACCCTATGGATATAGAATTGAAAACGGTAAGGCTGTTGTGGATGAAATAGCATCGGAGCGGGTAAAAGAATTATTTTCAGGATACTTGACAGGACTTTCTTTGAAGGGTGCTGCTAAAAAAGCTGGGATAGACTGCTACCATGCCACAGTAAGTAAGATGTTGCAGAATAAGCACTTGTGAATGTCAATTAAGTTTTTACAGTTTTCGATAAATAATTTTTTACACCTAATTTTTGACATAAATGGATATTGGAAAGAGCTTTGGAGCTCTTTTTATTTATTTCTAGAGCCTATCTTTATTGTCATAAAGTCTTTTGTAGCGATGTGAATCGGAAGGAGGGCGTAGCCCGACTGGAGATTCACATCGCTGCGGCGGGGCTTTGCATACTGCTAATCCTTGAATATTTTTTGTCTATGTTTTATGCGATAGCTATCTATATCATGGATGTTAATTATTTCGCATTTGTGTATAAGTCGGTCCAATATTGCCGTTGTGATGGCGGGGTCTCCGAGAAGTTCCCCCCAGTCTTCCGGACCTTTGTTTGACGTTATAATTATGGAGGTTTGTCCATAGAGCTTGTTTACTAACTGGAAAAAGAGGTTGGCTTCATTTTTCTCCATAGCCATGAACATCAGATCGTCAATGATGATCAGGTCAGAATCGAGAATCCGTTTGATGATGTTTCGGGAGACACTTGAAATTTCTTGGGTTTTCAAGGTATGGATTAGATCGGCCATAGTTATAAACTTTACTTTGTAACCATTGTTTAAAGCTTCTATTCCTAAGCCCACAGAAATATGCGACTTCCCAACTCCGGGAGCCCCTAAAAAAATTAGATTAAAGCCTTTTTCCAGCCAGGACAGTTCTTTGAGTTGATTAAATTGGCGCTGACTAAGGGTTTGTTGTTCGTCCAGGTTAAACTCATCTAAGGTCTTATATTCTGGAAAGCTGGCTTGTTTCAACCTTTTTTCGAATTTCCTTTTCTCTCGGCCGTCAATCTCTGTATGAAGGACTGTTTCTAAGAACTTTTCGCAGGTTTGGGATTCTTCGACGGATTTTTCTATAAGTTCATTGAATGCTTGGGCAGCATGATGCATATTCACGGTTTTTAACAGACCTATCGTGTTTTCTATGTAACTCTCCAATTAATTATCCTCCATGGTTTTCGCTCATAATCTTGACGTATTCGGATATGTCCCGTATCCTGGGCTTTATCCCTATTTTGGATGAAGCAGCCTCTGTCAGCCCAGTGATGGGGGGATTTGAATTGTTTTGGGGCTGCCCTTTTTCTTCTGTAAAGACGGCGTAGTGTTTGACTGCATCTTTAAAATCGACGGCACTGATCAGTTTATGACTCATACAATAGTCCAGTGCTTTCCCTATGGACATTGAATTTATAGATTCTATCGATGTTTCGATCAGCGTCAGTTGATCTCGGATATAACGAGGTTTTTCTTTCTGAATTTCCTCGAAAAAAGCCTGGGCTTTTTCGCTATCCGGAAACTTCTCGGCAACCCGTTTCATTAGGGGGATGATCCTTTGGCTATTATCCCGTTTGTGGTTGTTATTTCTGACGAGATTCCCTTTCGTATCCGGTATTTCAAATTGAGCTAATTCTTTATTGGTCTCAATATCGTAAATTACAAGGTGCTTATTGCCTATTTTATTGACTCCTACGTAAGTGTGAGGGCCTTTGTAAGTGCCTCGTGGCACGGTGTACCGGTTTCCTTGGATGGGAACGGTGTTGTCTTTTCTAACCTGGTACGTTATACTGAGCGTGCGTGAATTGGAAATTAACTTTTCCGTGACCGGCTTTAAGTATTTTTTCTCTTCAAGAAATACTTCAGCCGGTATTTTTCTTGTGGTAGCATGAACTTTACCATTTCCTCTCCTTTTCAGCCATTTCAGGCAATCTTCGTTCCATCGGCCAATTCCATAGAATACTCTGTGGCTGGCAAAGTTGTCTTTGACAAAATCCACCACCTTTTCAATGCGTCCTTTGCTTTCCGGATCGGCTTTACGACACATATACACTGAGAATTTGCGTTTTTGCAGATATGAGGCAAATTCCTTGGTGTAGATCAACTCGCCGTGGTTTTCGCTTACAAGGATGAGATGATCTTGGTCATACACTGCTTCTTGAGGATATCCTCCGAAATACTCAAAGGCATTTTCATGAATGACGATAATATCGGCGGTGTTAAAAGGACGCGCTTGCCATTCACAATATTTATACCTGGAGTTCGAGAGGACAAAACACATGACATAGAGTGTCACCACGTTTCCCTCAGAATTTATGACTTTTTTCTCTCCGAAATCTACTTGCATCTGCTTGCCTAGGGGCGGGTCATCAGCTGCTTCATATTGTCTGAGGATAGGCTCTTTAGGTATGTTGTATTCTTCTCTGATGGATCGAACATAATTTCGTAATGTGACTTCATTAAAGGCTAATTTATGGTACTTTTCCTCAAGCCAATCAAAAACCTGAGCCGCTGTCATGGAAGGGTATTGTTTGATCCAGCCAATAATTTCTTCACGATAAATATCCGGTTTTTTGGTTCGATGCTGCTCTAAGAGCATTTTCCTTTCGAATTCATCAGAATTCATCTTAAGATATTTGCTGACTGTAGGTCTGCTGATACCAAGCATCTTTGCAATTTTGGTATTGCTGAATCCTTTTTGCTTTAACCGTTTAATGTCGATATACATTTTCCAACCTTCTTCAGTTTTCAAAGATCAATTCCCCCTTTTGCACTCTCAGGATTGATTATACAAAAGAGAATTTGGTGTTTGCTATTTAAAATTTAAGCGTTAGAATTTCCAGTTGATTTGAGACCTCCTTTACATTTATTAGGAGAAACCTGTAAAATCTTATTTATCGTTTTCTGCTAAATTCAGTTTATCATCTACAGCACTACCTTGGCGATGAATTCTACCCTCCAATTATTGATGAGGAGACCTTTGAAAAAGCCAGAGTAGAAAGACGAAAACGAGCAGAAAAGCTAGGAAGGATATGGGAGCCTAAAGATGAACCAAAAACGGATTATCCTGTAAAGTTCAAAGCAAAGCCTCTGGTGCAAAAATATGAAGACCCATACAAGCAGGCAGAATATGCTTACAGTTTGATAGAAAGTGAGGTGTAACCAGTGGCGGTAAGTAGGAATGTAACAGTGATTCCAGCAATTAAACGAGTCGGAAATAATAAAAATAGTGAAAGCAAACCCAAAATTCGAGTGGCTGCTTACTGCCGTGTTTCAACGGATAGTGAGGAGCAGGCTTCGAGCTATGACATTCAGATTGAGCATTATACAAATTATATTAAGAAGAACAAGGAATGGGAATTGGCAGGGATTTTTGCGGATGACGGTATCACAGGTACAAATACCAAAAAGCGTGATGAATTCAACCGCATGATTGAAGAGTGCATGGCAGGCAATATTGACATGATCATCACAAAATCCATAAGCCGATTTGCCAGAAACACGTTGGACTGCCTTAAATACATCCGTCAGTTAAAGGATAAAAACATCGCTGTGTTCTTCGAGAAAGAGAATATCAACACCATGGATTCCAAGGGTGAAGTCCTGCTGACCATTATGGCATCCCTTGCCCAACAGGAAAGCCAGTCCTTAAGCCAAAACGTTAAGCTGGGTATTCAGTATCGCTATCAGCAAGGTGAAGTTCAGGTCAACCACAAGCGTTTCCTTGGATACACCAAAGATGAAAACAAGCAATTGGTGATTGACCCAGAGGGTGCTGAGGTTGTTAAACGGATTTACAGGGAGTACCTTGAGGGGGCGAGCCTTTTACAGATAGCAAGAGGACTAGAAGCAGACGGTATACTTACGGCGGCAGGCAAAGCCAAATGGAGACCTGAAACACTGAAAAAGATACTGCAGAATGAAAAATACATCGGGGATGCACTCTTGCAAAAGACTTATACGGTTGACTTCCTTTCCAAAAAGCGTGTCAAGAATAATGGTATTGTTCCCCAGTATTATGTGGAAAACAGCCATGAACCTATCATTCCCCGTGACCTTTTTATGCAGGTTCAAGAAGAGATGGTTCGAAGAGCGAATCTCCGAGGCGGTAAGGGCGGTAAAAAGCGAGTCTATAGTAGTAAATATGCCTTATCGAGTATTGTTTACTGCGGGCAATGCGGTGATATTTACCGACGAGTACACTGGAATAACCGAGGTTACAAGTCTATTGTTTGGAGATGCGTCAGCCGTTTAGAGGAAAAAGGATCTGAATGTACGGCCCCTACCATAAACGAGGAAACATTGCAGACAGCAGTGGTCAAGGCTATTAACGAACTTTTGGCTAACAAAGAGCCTTTCCTCTCAACGTTACAGAAAAACATAGCTACCGTACTTAATGAAAAAAATGATAATGCCACCGATGATATTGATAGAAAATTGGAAGAATTACAACAACAGCTCCTTATACAAGCAAAATCCAAGAATGACTATGAAGATGTGGCTGATGAAATTTATCGACTTCGGGAGTTAAAGCAAAATGCACTTGTAGAGAATGCAGAGCGAGAAGGGAAAAGGCAACGAATAGCTGAAATGACTGATTTCTTTAATGAGCAATCCTGCGAGTTAGAGGAATATGATGAGCAGTTAGTAAGGAGGCTTATTGAAAAAGTTACGATTCACGATGGCAGGGTTGAAGTGGAATTTAAGTCAGGCATTAGTATAGACATTGAAAATTGAATAGAAATAGTTATTAGAATCTAACACCTTGCTGAAATGCAGGGTGTTTTCATGTTTCTTTCGATGAGTCAATACAAATTAGTTTATTAGTATTTACAAAATACAAATTAGTGATATAATTCTTTATAGTGTAAATAGTGGAGGTGTAAACGGTGAATAAGAGTGTGACCTTTACGGTTGATGCGGATGTGTACGAGAAATTCTGCATCGCATTAAATTTAACAAATGAAACACAAAACACCGCAGTGGAAAGCTGTATGCGTTGGTATATTGCAAAAACTTTTGAAAAAGCATCACAAGCCTATAACCCAAAAACAGTAGCAAGACAGAATGAGGATGCAAACAAGGATTTTTACGGAAAAGCAAATCAACGAATCCCAGTATGGGCTGTTAAGCCGAATCAATATAATCACAAGATCATCCGTGCTTATTTCAAGGCAGTTGCTACCACAGGTCGTGCTACCATAGATATGATGGAACGCTTATGCAGTGATGAAAACAACCCAGAACTGTACGTGCCGACTTTTAAGAATAATTACTCACAGATGAAGTTGGATGGACCTAAGAGCCACGGTAAAGTATTTGAGGATGACGGAGAAACAGTAACGATTTGGCACGAGGTAGAAGATACACTGATGAAATACAAATCGAGTTTTTGTGATTAAATGAGTAAATTCATTCTTTAATTTAATAAGATAGGAGGATAACATAATGAATCAACTAACAGAACGAGAAGTTTTACAACAATTGAATATTCCGGATTTTCGGCATATTACAAAAGATAAAATTATGACTTTTGCATCCATGCTGCAGAATATGGAGCCAGAAGTTGCAAAGAAAGCGTTAGAGCAATTCCCAGAGTTTGCAAAAATGGCTTTGGAAGTGCTGAAAGATTATAGAAGTGTCATGGAAAAAACACTGGATGGAAATTCAGCGAGTAGCAAGCAGTGCTATGACATATACAATGAAGTCATTGATGCCTTAAAGACTTGTTTGGCGAAGGGTGACTTGCCTTTCGAGGAGAAAAAATATTACATCGAAAAAATGATGGAAATTGCAAAAATGGCCGAAAGTAAGGATACAGAAAACAAAGGATTTAACTGGAGAATGATTTCGTTAGGCACATTGGCAGTCTTTACAGTTGTTGGTATAGGCGCAAGCATTCTTGGTGGTAACACTAATATTAAGTTGCCAAAACCAAAGCTATGATTAGAAGAAGGGTAGTTATATGTATGATTTTGACTTAAGAACTCCTGATAGTGCGTATGATTTTTTGCTTACTTTCTTCAATATGTCTGGAGAAGAATATATTGAAGAGATTATTATCAATAGTGGAAACGATTTTGAGAAATTTTGGTATCGCAATGCAGCAAAGGTAAATGACATCAATATAGATAATATCAGAGTATGGGGATTTCATGTTGTAGGTTCTTTAGATGAATGCGGAGAAATTCGTAGACACGGCTTAAGGAATCTCCAAAAGGTTTTAGCTGAAGATACTCTATTTAGCAGAATGCTAAAATCCAATGGTGTATTATTTGATGTGGAAAGACGTCTGTTGTTCTATAAAGGTAAAGAGTACAATGTTGATTACGAATGGTATAGGCAAAATAACTATACAATGCCTCCAGAGAAATATCTTGAACCGATTGCACATCGAATATATTACGACTACTGTGTTAATGGGTTTATGATGAATGACGATATTTTTTCATATGGAACTAATATTCATAAAAGGCCAGAATTTTTAATGAAACTTTCCGCTGCTTTTCCAGAGTTGAAAAAGATGGAGGATGAATGGGCTAAACGTAGCAAAAGCTATAAAGTTAATTTTTATGCAACAATAAATCAAATCCATCGCTTTAATTTTGACTTAAATGAAACACAAGAAGAACTAACGGACGAAGAAATTATGCTTATAAAACGGTGGATGGTAAGTCATGCGATTGATCGAGCTTATAATAATTTACTTTCTGAAGTGTTCTTATATGTAAAAGACGAAATAGATATTCCCCCTGTGCAAATAACCAGTTGTGAGGAAATATAATCTTTTGGGTTTGGATGCCTACTAGATTCACTACTATAAAAAGTCACAGTGGTTAAAAGTATATTTGAGAAATGAGGGTAATAAATAATGAAAATAGGTAGAAATGATCCTTGCCCATGTGGTAGCGGAAAAAAATATAAAAAATGTTGTCTAGGAAAGGCTGATGATGTTTACTATTCAAATCCGCTTAATCTTTTGGATACCTATAAAAAATTGCGGAAAGAATCGAGAATTAGGCAGTGTCTGCATCCTAATTCATATGAATGCTCCGAAAAAATAATCGGGGCACATTCAATTCAAAACAATAAAATAATCAAGCGTTTATCTTCTAATGGTATAGTGTATATGCCTTGTCCAAAATCGGACAATCCATTTGCACCAATGACTTTGTACGGGAGAAAAGAAGCAACTGTATTTACTGGTTTTTGTGGATATCACGATAAGACAGTATTCCAACCTATCGAGGATAGAATGTTTGATAAAAGCATACAGCATATTTTCCTCTATACATATAGATGTTTTGCCGTTGAGTATCATAAAAAACAAGAAGTTGTTAATATGGAAAGGAACATGTTTAAAATAAAGCCATCATTAGCAGATATGCCAGATGAAGATAATCCATATCGTGGAATGCATATGGCAATTGATGATCTTCAGAATGTTAAAAGAATTTTTGATACAGCTTTATTAACCGGCAATTATGATGTGCTTTCTAGTGTTGTATGGGAGTTTGATCAACCAGTTAAGTTTGCTGGTACTGGCTTTGAAGCAATGACACATGATTTAGAAGGAAACAAAATACAAGATTTATTAAATCCTAATGTTTTGGCAAAACATATTTTTGTAATGGTATTTCCAGAAGGAGAGAAAACATATTGCATTATATCTTGGCTTAAGGAAAATGATGAATTATTTGCAAGGTATAAACAGCAACTCCTGAGTCTATCCGAAGAAAAGCAAAAAATATATATCAATAATTTGTTACCCATGATTAGTGAAAATATTGTTGTAAACCCTGAAGCATGGGATAATTGGGAAGAATACAAACGTAATGAATTCGGTGCAATAGAGTTTGGAATAGCAACTTTGTTTGAAGCTGAAGGAGACTACTGGGATAGACTCGAACCACCTGTTTATGATTTGTTTGATTTGTAAAAAATTATTGAAATTCTATCTAACTAGCAGACTATAGCTGGTTGACATGTTCCCGTCTACCGATAGTGGCAAAAATGCAGTGGATATGTTTCCGAGAACGGACATACTCAAATGACATTCGTTCTATCCACTCGAGCCATGTTGAGTGCGTCACATTGATGTCAAGGGTTGATAAATAGTAGGACTTAAAAAGGCTGTAAATAAAGGATTTCCAGACATTAAAATGTACTCTCGGCTGTTCTGCCTGAGGTGATAATGGCTGGAAACCCTTATTTTTATTGTTTGCGGGAACATATCAACCGTCTCGAAAATTAATAGTTGAGTTACCAGATTAGATAACCCCCTTTTTTACAGGGGGTTGAGGATGCAGGATGGATGTGAAATATCCTTAGATAACCAGTATCCTATCGGGAGTATCACTAAAGTCGAATGCTTAGTTGTTTCTGCTAGCCCAAAATAACCGAAAGCTGACGGTGTTGCCTGTCCTGAACTTGCTGGATATAATGACCATATTCAAGAAAAGGAAAAAGGATGTCTCTGCTCAGCGTGATCTGTTACCAGCAGACCACCAAAGACATCCCTTGGTCATTGTATGGTCATTGTAACAAATTACGAGTTAATTGAAAATCCTCAAACCGGTTTTTTTATGTTCGGTGTACAGAATTAATTCCTTGTCCTTGTTGCGACAGCGATCTTAAGGTCATTGGAAGCCGTAAGCGTAAGTTTAAGGTTACCGGTGAAGAGACGAGAATCTTAATTATTCGAAGGCTTCGTTGTAAAGCGTGCAAAAGAATCCATCATGAACTGCCAGACTGTTTGGTTCCTTACAAACGCTACTCTTCCTTAAGCATTGAGCAGGTTCTTACTGAAACGCCGTTGCCGCCGGATTTAGCCGCAGATGAAGTCACGTTGTATCGCTTAAAGAGATGGTTTCATAGCCTGCTGCCTCATCTCCTGGGATCTTTAAGATCAATAGCTATCCGTTTGGGACAGGAACCTGTGAAAGAGCCGTCCGTCCTGAATCAGTCTGTGCACCAGAAAATCGGACATTATGTGGGAAGTGAGCCCGGTTGGCTAAAGAGAATTGTCCGACCTGTCGTTAATGCAAATTTATGGGTACATACCCGCTTCAGCCTTCTTGTCCGCAGACACTTAAGCTAGACTTGGAAGAAAAGCCTAGAGAGGAAGTGTTTTGCAATGAGAGATCAAAAGAGAGCGGAGAAAATTGCCGAAAAACGTGTAGAACTTATCCTGCCCTTACTGGAAAAGGGCTTAGATCTGGCTTTAGCGCGGGAAAGGAAAGTACGTATTTGTCAAGAATACGGGATATCTGAAAGAACGCTCAGACGATACCTAGCCGAGTACCGGGAAAAAGGATTTATGGGTTTAAAGCCTAAAGGTAAAGGAAGATGTGAGTCCAAAGCAATTTCTGCGGAATTATTGGAACAAGCTATACTCTTACGCCGGGAAGTACCCAGCCGTAGCGTTGCCCAAATCATCCAAATCTTAGAATGGGAAGGCAAAGCAAAACCTGGTGAAATCAAGCGTTCTACCTTGCAAGAGAAACTCTCTGGGCGGGGTTACAGTAGCCGGCAAATGCGGATGTATACGGATAATGGTGTTGCAGCCAGAAGATTTCAGCAACGCTACCGCAATCAACTGATCCATTCAGACATAAAATACGGTCCATATCTGCCGATTGGCCCGGGCGGCACCAAGAAACAAGTTTTTCTGGTCACCTTTTTGGACGATGCGACCAGGTTCGTTTTGCATAGTGAGTTTTATCCTACCTTAGATCAAGCAATCGTTGAGGATTGTTTCCGTAATGTCATCCAAAAATGGGGTGCCCCGGATACACTTCTTTATTCTAGGCCTTACTCGCCCGAAGCGACCGGCAAGGTTGAAAAGTTTAACCAAACAGTTGATTCTTTCTTAAGGGAATCAGCTTTGGAAAAACCCAAAACCTTAGAAAAACTCAATGAGTTATTCCAGATCTGGCTTAGCGAATGTTACCAAAATAGACCGCACACTGCTTTAAAAGATAACATGAGTCCGGAAGCCGCATTTAAAAGCGACAGCCAACCTTTGCGCTTTATTGAACCGAATGTTTTAGCCAATGCCTTCTTACATTGTGAAGCCCGCAAAGTGGATAAGTCCGGTTGCATTAACTTTATGAGCAAAAAATATGAAGTGGGCATAAATTTCAGTAATTGGCCAGCGTGTCGGCAAACGTCCGGGATTACCAGTTCACCTGGCAATTAGTCCGGCAGATTCGTCCAGACTGCTAAGTGCAGCCGCATTGAGGAATAAAGAAAGGCAAATCCGGCAAAACCAGGCTATCTCCTTTCGCAGCGTAGGAAAGGAGGATTAAAGCCATGTTTGAATCTTTTTACAACTTAAAGAAAGTTCCCTTTTCCAGGGATATTCCCACTACCGATTTATATAAATCAGCCGCTTTAGAAGAAACCCTCGGGAGGCTTGAGTACGCAGCTGAACGTAAATGGTTTGCAGTTATTACCGGAGACTGCGGGACAGGCAAAACCACAACAATCCGCTGTTATGCTCAAACTTTAAACCCATCTAAGTTTAAAGTTTTGTATATTTCCGATTCCAAGCTGACCCCGCGCCATTTCTACAAAGGGCTTTTAGAACAATTGGGGCATGAAGCTAAGTTTTACCGGGGTGATGCCAAACGGCAGCTGCACCGGGAAGTCGAACTGATGCAAGTGGTCCACCATCAGCAACCGGTTGTGGTTGTGGATGAAGCTCATCTTCTGGATAAAGAAATGCTGGAGGAAGTCCGGTTTCTCTTAAACATGAACATGGATGCCCAAAGTCCGATGGCTCTTATTCTGGTAGGGCAAACAGAGCTTTGGGATCGGCTGCAGATGCAATCTTACGCTGCTATTCGCCAGCGAATTGATCTGCAGTGCAAACTGAACTATTATGACCGCTCTGAAGTAGGAGCCTATATTAAACAACATTTGACTTATGCCGGAGCCACCCAGGATATTTTTTCGGATTCAGCTATTGATGACATCTACCGTTTTTCCAGCGGAACAGCAAGACTCGTTAATAAAGTATGTACCCATGCTCTAATGTATGGTGCGCAAAACGGTCACCGCATTATCGACGACCGGATGGTTAAACGGGTCATTGAGGGGGAACTATCATGAATCCTAAAAATTTAAGTCTTGAAGAATATTTTATCCGAACGGGCTTCTACGATCTGCTGCCATTGGCAACCCAAATAGCTGAAAATCTTAGGTTTAGCCAGGAAGAGATGAGCGAAGCAGTTTGTAAAGTCTATGATAAGTTCTGCCGCTATCCGCCTACTCGAAATAGAACAGCTTGGTTCGCACTGGTTTTTAAGGAGAAACTGTATGAAGCCCGGGGGGATCTTCTTTACCTACAATCACAGAAGTGATTTCGATGATATCCTGCCGGTTTGCTAAAGAGGCGACCGGCTTCTCTCTTAATATTTTCAAACCGGTAAGCTGACGGACTCGATATTAGGTCAGTTTATCCATCAAAGATTGGACAGCATACACTAGCTGTGTTTGGTCATTATGCGGCAGCATTAACACTACTGTATTGCGCTTAATATAAGCTTGTAGGAGCTGTTATCTTTAGTATACATATTTTAATGTAAAAATCAGCAAAATAAAAAATGCACTAATTGATGCATAAATCTTGACAAAAGGCATATAATATAGTATCATTGTATCACAAAAGAGGTGATGCAATGAATCAGCACTATAATCAGAATTATACCTGGGAACAGATTGATGAGATTTTGGCAATGATACATGACTGTATTAGAGAGGGCAGATTCATTATATCAAAAAATGAGAATAGACAAGAAAACATAGATTTTATAAATGAATATAATCTAAACAGCAGAAGGCAAAAGGAAATTTTACTGAAAATAAAAACAGAAGATTTTTGCCATTCATTGAAAAATACGAAAGTAGGATTTGAACATGAGGTTTTATATGTATTTTGTCCCCAGGTTACGTTATTTAACTTTGATGGTATCGAGGAGCTAGTTGGTATATATACGAAATTTAATCTAATAGATAGTGAGAGTGGAAAACGAGTGGTTGTCATATCGTTTCATAAGCGAAACAAGCCGATTGATTATCCTTTCAGATAATCAATCAGAAAGTTTGAGAGTTTGAAAGGAGGCCGCCTTATGAATAGGAATAAGACATTTTGCGAGGAATGCAGAAGAGATGTCGAATACATGGTAGAAACAGCAACAATTAAGGGTAAACTTAAAGGCGAAGAATATGAGTATATTGGAAAGAAGGCTGTTTGTCCGAAATGTGGGAGCGAAGTCTATGTAGCCGATATAGAGGACGAAAATCTAAAGGCTTTGTATGACACATACCGTCAAAAAAACGGCATTATTTCGCTGGAGAAGATATTAGAAATACCTCAGAAATACAATATTGGCAAACGTCCGCTATCATTGCTTTTAGGTTGGGGAGAAATGACTTTTTCGAGATATTGTGAAGGTGATATGCCTACAAAACAGTATTCAGATATTCTTCAAAAGATTTATGATGATCCAGCGTATTATAAAGAATTACTGGAGAAAAATAAGGACAATTTAAAATCTCTGCAGGCATATGAAAAAAGTAAGCGGAAGGTACAGGAACTGCTTGGGGAAGAAAACAAAACGGGTTCAAAGCAGGACTCAATTATCCAATATCTGCTTTATAAATGCGAGGACATAACTCCTTTAGCTTTACAAAAGGCGCTATATTATGTCCAGGGTTTTTATTATGCTTTTGAAGGACGCTTTCTTTTTGAAGAAGACTGTGAGGCATGGGTTCATGGACCGGTTTACAGAGATATATATAACAGGTATTCATCTTATCGGTTTGACCCCATTGAGAGTGTTGAAGCTTTCGATGAATCAGTTTTTACAACTGCTGAAAAAGCGATATTGGATAGCGTTATTAAGAACTTCTGCTGTTATAGCGGAAAAACGCTAGAGAAGTTTACGCATCTGGAGAAACCATGGCGGCATACTAGAGACGGTTTGCCGGTGGATGCGCATTCTAATCGTGTAATACCCAAAGAATTGATCGGGAAATATTTTGTAGCTGTAAAAGAAAAATTCAACATGCTTACTCCTGGAGATATAGAAGTATATTCGAAAGCTATCTTTGAACAAATAAACTGATATTTTTAGCTTCCTTTAAGGTGAGATTTTTATGAGATGTAAAACACAGGTATCCCATATATAATGATATCGTAAAAAAATGCTATTAAAACACATAAGCCCTTCGGGGCTTTTTTTATGCCATAAAACAGGAGTGAGGAAAGAGTACATTCGAAAGTCAAAAAATGTTAGTAAGATGGTGAAATAGTATAATATCTAAAGAAAGTGAAGTTGTCGGATATAGAATATAAAATCAACTTTGATTGAAACTATTTGCTCGCTTGAAACGTATATATAAGCGAGAGGACAAGCAAAAGGGGGTGTGGCTTTGGACGGAGAAAACCAGATAATACGGAAGGTACAAATAGCTGGCAACAGGGAAGCCGCTGACAAATTGATAAGAAAATACTTTGATGAGATTTACGTGTATGTTTACAGGCAAACCTACGACAAGCACACCGCCATGAACCTGACACAGAATATTTTTGTTGCCGTGCTTCAATCTATTGCAAGCTATAATGCAAAGAAAGCCAGTTTCCGCACCTGGCTGTACCGCATTGCTACAAACAAAATCATTGACTTTTTCCGCAGCCAGGCTACAGAAAAAAAGCATGTCCTCAGTATTGAAGGTATGGACATTCCTGATGAAGTGGAATTTACACGCCAGATTGAAATTAAAGCATTATTATGGAACGTGCAGGCTTATGTAAACTCATTGGATATGAACTTACAACAAATTTTTAGATTGAAGTTTTTCGGTGAATACACCTTTGCGCAGATAGCAACGCTTTTGGGAATGCCGGAATCAACGGTTAAATCAAAGTATTACCGCTTATTGAAATTATTAAGAGAGGAGTTTAAGGATGAATATTATTAAGCCTTCCCCGGAAGAAAAGGAAAAAGCAATTGAATATATTTTATCTAAGGGGCTGTCAAAACCAAAAAACCTTTGGGATATTTTTTACATGATGTACCGCTCTCTCGGTCTTAGATATCTTTTCTTGGATACGACAGAGCCAATAATAATATCCGTTTCCTTCATGATTGGATTTGTTCTCTTGTGCTCGTCGTCACTGAAACAATATATAAATGTGGTACTGTTTGCTACAGCCCCGGTATTCTTTGTTTTTGCCGTACTGCTTACCGAGATTGCGGAACGGATTAATCTTCTGTACGAATTGAAAATGACTTTTAAATATACCATACAACAAATTACAGCATTCCGCGTAGTGTGTTTTTCACTTATTGGCACGGTGCTTTGCACACTAATAAGCCTGTTTGCGCCATTTCCAGGTGACTATGATATTGTAAGGGCACTTTCCCTTACACTTTGTGCTCTGTTTCTATGTTCGTTTCTAAGCATATTTGTAATGCGGTATTTTAATTGGAAATGGGGTCATTATGCTCCCATACTGGTTTGGATGACGATTTGTCTTTTGCCGATTTGTATTTCTGCCAAGTGGTGGGAATCATTCTTATCCCGGGTCCCTGTTGCCATAACCATATCTGTTGCTGCTGTTGCATTTGTACTGTTTCTTAAAGAAATAAAAAGACTCGTAAATATTCAAAAAAGAGAGGTTGGATATTATGTTGGCAGTTAATCACGTTACAAAAAAATATGGAAAGTTTGTTGCTCTTGAGGATATAACGCTTGAGTTCACCAGAGGGGTTTATGGATTACTTTCACCAAATGGCGGTGGAAAAACCACTCTTATTAAGATGCTTGTCACCCTGCTTTTTCCTACATGCGGTGAAATACTATGGGAAGGGATTGAAATTACGAAGCTTGGCGAACAATACCGCGATATAATAGGATATCTTCCCCAGGATTTCGGTTATTACAAAAATCAAACACCCCGACAATTTCTTAGCTATCTTGCTGCATTAAAAGGGATTGACCATAAGGATGCTGAGCGTAAGGCGACAGAACTTTTACAGCTTGTATCGCTTGGTGATGTGATGGATAAAAAAATGCGGAAATTCTCAGGCGGCATGATCCAAAGAGTGGGAATAGCGCAAGCCATGCTTAACGATCCAAAGATATTGGTATTGGATGAGCCGACCTCAGGACTTGATCCAAAAGAACGGGTACGTTTCCGCAATTTAATTTCTGAGCTTTCCAGGGATAGAATAGTCATTTTATCAACGCATATCGTTTCAGATGTGGAAACAATAGCGAATCGTGTCATCATGTTTAAAGATCATAAACTGTTTTGTAATGATTCTCCTTCCAATATATGCAAAACATTAAGCGGCAAAGTTTATGAAACGTGGGATATAAAATCTGTCACCCAGCCATATATTCCATTAACACAACGACAGGAGGACGGACGTACTCTTGTCCGGTTTGTATGTGAAACCGGATTTCCTGCTGCAGCACGACAGGTCACACCAAATCTGGAGGACGTGTTTTTATATGTCTACCGAGACGAGGTGATTTGAATGCTAATTTACCGGTATGAACTGAAAAAACTTCTCAAATCGGCCGCTGTGTGGGGGTTTATCGCTGTCTGTCTTCTGTTTAACATAATTATAATAAGCAATTCGGGCAGTGCGTATGCGGATTTTGTCAGTACCGTTGCTGAAGATACAGGGTATATCCTGGATCAATCATTTTATGCAAAACTCTCACAGGTTACAGCAAGCGATAAACAGGCGAAGTATTATCTGGAGCAGCTTAAATATGAAACGGGCGGCGTGACCGATGTGTTTGAAGGTTACGAAGTAAAAGACATAGCAGACATTTATATCAATGTTGCCGGGTTGTCAGGATTTTTTGCCAAAACCATGAGAGATAAGTATACGGCACTTCAGAAAGTCGTTGAAGAAAAGGCAGAAAGAGATGAAAGTCTTACACTTTATTTTGCGGGGGCTACTCATCACCGGCACAAATTCCTGTTTGGTACGCTGACGGGCTGGTTGTATATTGAAGGGGTACTTGTCTCAGTTATTTTGGCACTGCTTTCTATAGGATACGAAAATATTCACGGAACGGAGAATTTGGTGTATTCCACTAAAAAGGGCCGACTGGTTCTGCGTCCCAAATTTGCTGCGTCAGTAACGGCTGGGTTTCTTGCTTATGTTCTTTTAGCACTGATTACTTTCGTTGTTTATTTTGGCAAGACTGAATACGGTGGTGTCTGGGGAAGCAGTGTATCCAGCCTGTTCAACTACACAGTGGATTTAATCGCAGGGAAAAGGCCCTTTGTGACATGGTACAGTTTCAATATACTGACATATCTTATGGCAATGCTCGCAATGGGCGCAGGTGTTGTTTTATGCTTTATGCTAATGGCATTCAGTATTGGAATGCTGGTACGAAACAGTTATATGGCTTTTCTTGTTTTACTGATTGCAAATGGAATTAATGTCGTACTACCCATGCAGGTATCCCAGACTTTGACAATTGGTCTTGCCATCAAATGTTTTTCCATACTCTCACCCGTCTGGCTGTGGTTAAAACATGGAATATGGTTTACTGACGGGGACATTGACATTATTTGGCCCCATTTTGAGATGTTAGGGCTATGTATGTCCCTTGCTGTCTTAACAGCCTTATGCCTGCTGGCCACGAATTATTTCAGAAAGAGGGATTTCACATGAGGATTGTTATTAACGAGATGAAAAAGATTTGGAATGTCAGAATGCTTTTGATTATCGCGCTGATTTGCTTATTATTTTATTTGCCTTTTATGTCTTTTCACATAAAATATTTTCCAAATGGTCACCCGGCAACCGAAAAAGTATACTACAGTATAGAACTGCTGCAGCGTTATGGACCGACACTGGAAGAAGATGAATTTTATGAATTTGTAATGGAAACCCGTGAAAAATTGGTTTCTGAAATTGAATTGTATATAGAAAGCAACTCAGTATTTGTCAACGCCGGCATGTACTCATATGAGGATTACGTTAGACTGAGTGAAAAAGAAACCCACACTGAATCAGAAAGGAAAGCATACAGGGCGTTGTTTGGGCAAGAATGTGACTTTATCGGGTTCAGGCTGCAGGCTCTTGACTATATAGAGGAACGGTATCATAACTGTTTCTCAGAAACAACGGGAGATGAAAAATACAGAAACATTATGGATTGGCACACTTATGATAACACTGTTAATTATGCCTTTTACCTTGGAATATTATCGGTTCTGGCAGTATTAGTGCTGGTTTCACCCCTTATAGTCACCGACCGCGCCAGGAATATTCATCTGTTGCAATATTCTGCAAAGCATGGACGGAGGATTTTGCGAACGCAGTTCATTGCGGTTTTTCTCTCGGCTTTTCTTCTCACTACTGTTCTGGTTCTGGTTTTTGGTGGCATTTTTGGTAGCATTTACAGTACAAATGGCACATGGGTGTTTTGGAATAGCGGCATGACGTCCTTTCTGAATACAACCTTTTTGATTGATATTACCTATGGACAGTACATTATTGTTTATATTGCAATGCTTTATACCCTGTGTTTGGGTACGGCAGCCACGGCATTCTTACTGTCAAGATTCAGTCGGAACCTAATAACCCTGATGCTGAAACTCATCCCTGTGTTTGCTGTACTTACGGTACTTTGCACCAAAGTTTTTGAACATACTTTTAGTCCGGCTAATCTTCTTTATCATGTAACAGGCATTACAGGGATTGAAGCTTATATTTGTGTCTTTGTGTTCATAGCTGGTTTAGCAATATCCCGTTATTTTCTCAGAAGGGAAAAAACAGTTGATGTATTATAAGGATAGTGCTCTATATTCATATAACATTGTGGACCTTATCATCTCTTCATTTTTGCCTTATAAAGAGAATGTCATTATTCTAATGGCATTTTCTTTTTTCTCTTTGTCATCTTACTGGCTAAAACTCTATGGTGTGAAGGCTCAAGTTATAAAGAGTGGATTTGTTCCCATATATCTGGACTCTCAAAAAAACAGTTAAAAACACATTGATATGTTTCCGTGAACGTCGGTTTTTAGAAAAAATGCAATAATCCCATTGACATGTTCCCGTAAACGTAAGGTTCAAAAAATCAGTCCAAGACATCAATCCAAGAGGCTCAAGCCAGCCGGTATCGCCTATTATGAATATACAATCCCAAAAGTAGTAAAAATTTGAAGGAAAAAACAGAAATAAATAGAATATCTTAACAGATTGTCTTTTGCTGACTATTTTAGATAATAAAAGGTATCTCTTGCTATCATGGCATCTGCAAAGGAGGTTCTGTTATGGCTAACATGATACCGGACATTCTGCCCGAAACAATCGAGAACAACGGGGAAAGAATGTTCTATAGCGCTGCCGCTGAACTTCCTCGAGAATATACTGTCGTTTATTCGTATAAATATCAGCTTCCTTATGATGTCCGGGAGGGCATAAGGGAGGCTGATTTTATTATTGTTCACCCTGCTTTGGGTTATGTTGTCGTTGAAGTAAAACAGGGCGATATCGCCTATAGGGGTAACCAGTGGTGTGAATTTAAAAACGGCGAATACCAACCAATGCATAAAGATCCGGTTGAACAGGTGTTTCTCGAACATATTGACGATAACATTGCGGAAGCGGTAATGGACTATCAATCGAAAAAGTAATTGAATAAAAAAATCTTCACTTATGGAATGTATTGATCAGTTATCGGAAGGACCAGATAGGCCAATCTATAATTTTTCGTCGAATATTGAAAGAAGCCGTAAGCATCATATTCATCAATTATTAAATAATCAAAATCACAATGTGGAGGATGAAAAAGTGGAAAAACTACAACATGAATGTGACCTATTTCTATTGTCAAGCCATTCTTCGTATCTAGCAGACATTTCCTTGTATAATTTTGCAGACCTAGGTAGAAGGAATGTTAATGGGTGGGGTATAGGATATTATCAAAATGAAAATGCAAAGGTTGTTAAATCCAATGAGCCAGCTAATAATGGTACTGTTAGTAGAGAATTTAAAATTGCATCACAAGCTATTTCTAGCCCTATTATCCTGGGGCACTTACGATTTACATCTCGTGGAACAAATAGAGTAGAAAACAATCATCCATTCAAGCTACATTTTCTGAATCATAATTGGTTGTTTATTCACAATGGCTCTGCAAGCTCTGGGATTCAGCTTGTTCCTTATGAAAGACGACTGCTCGTAAATAGTGATAACGATAGTCCACGGATTTTTGAATTTCTTCGTGAAAAGATTGTTGATTATGTAATGTCTAGCCCGAAGAAGAGTTTGATCGAAGCTTGTCGTAATGCATTCATAGAGCTTCTGAAGAAAGATCCGAATGGTAGTTTTAATATAATTCTTTCAAATGGTCATATAAATTTTGTATTCATTCACTGGAGAACCTTCTATCTCCTTAAACGCGAAAAGGGAAATGGAGATACAATGATAATCTCAACCCTGAAACTAAATGATGAGGAAGAATGGATTCCCTTTGATAAACTTTCAGATAAAAGAGCAAAGATGTTAGTTTTTAGTGGACCAAGCCTTATTTTTAACGGAGATATTTAAAATGAGAGATATTTTCTCATCAATTTCATTAGCTATGTTAGCTGTTGTTATAGTCCTTGGAATGAATAAGAGCAAGTAGCCCTACCCATTCCCATTGGGAGCTATTTGCTCTTCAAAAAAGCGCCGTCCATTACGGCCAGTTGTACTGTCGGGGTGTTAGCGCATCCCGACAATTAAATTATACACATAGAATAGCATTATTATACTATTACCCATAAGGGACATCAAGCTAATATGACGCAGACAAACTAAAAAATAGAAACTGTCAATGCTTTCAGGCATGTATAATAGCTTATGTATTTTAAGTTATGCAGTTTAGAGTAAAATAATAATGGCAATGATTTAATTATGAGGCAATGCTATGACCAACCAACTCCACTTAAAAGAAGTATCTTCTAACTATAAGTTAATAAAAGGACAACCCCTCCTGATAGCCTGCGTACCCAAGGAAGATATCAGGACGCTTTTTCCTGACTGGTCTTGGCTTAATCTGGGCTTAATCTTAGCCGAAAACATATTAAACCTGCCTTCTGGTCAAAGAAAACATAAAGTTGCCGATTATGTTCAGGAAGTTATTGCTAGCCAGAAGGAAGATAAGCTCATCGTCGAGAACATAGATTTATTATTTAATCCTCACTATGAATTAGATGTACTTCAGGTTCTGGCGGCTGCTGCTAGAACAAAAAAATTAGTGGTAATCTGGGAAGGAAGATATGATAGCGGGATGCTCTTTTACTCCGAGCTAAAACTCCTTGATTACCATTCTTATGATCCCAAACAATATAATGCGCTGTGCATTACCGATTAGGAGGCTGGAATAATGAAGTATGGAGAATTAATTCAATTTGATCCCATTGAAACAGTCATTCAAATTAGAGATGCTAATGATGCCGGCAAGGCAGCAAAGCTTATTCAGAGTTATGTCATGTCCGACGATATGGCGGAAATGATTAACCAAAAAATCTTAAGTGAGCTTAAGCTGGATGAAGTAATCGATAATAAAGGGGTACTCCTAGTCGGTAACTATGGTACAGGTAAATCCCACTTGATGTCTGTAATCTCAGGGGTAGCTGAGGATAAAGACAATCTTCAGTATTTACGGAATAAGGCTTTTGCTGGCTATATGGAACCTTTAGCCGGACGCTTTGAAGTCTTAAGGATTGAAATCGGAGCAGTGCGGACTTATTTGCGGGATATAATCCTGGGAGAGTTAGAAAAAGACTTGGCACGCAGAGGGATTAACTATAAGTTTCCTTCTGCTGATAAAATCACCGGCAATAAAGATGCCTTAAATGAAATGATGCTTCTTTTTGAGCAGAAGTACGGCCAGAAGGGTTACCTCCTAGTAATCGATGAATTATTGGATTATTTGAAGAGCCGCACTGAAATGGATCTTATGCTGGAACTGGGCTTTTTGCGCGAACTAGGAGAATTTATTAAAAACTCCCGTTTCCGGGTGATCTGCGGCGTTCAAGAAGCTTTATTCGATAATCCCAGTTTTACCTTCGTCGCCAATACTTTGCTTAAAGTCAAAGACAGGTTTGAACAGGCGATTATCCGCCGGGAAGATATCGCCTACGTCGTATCCGAGCGCATTCTTAAGAAGAACCCGGAACAGAAAGCCAAGATTCGGGAACATCTTATAAAGTTTTGTCCACTTTACCAGAACATGAATGAACGGCTGGAGGAGTTTGTCGAGCTATTTCCCATTCATCCGGCTTATATCGAAACATTCCAGCGAGTATACTTGGCAGAGAAGAGGGAGGTCTTAAAAACAATTTCCGCTACGGTTAAAAGTATTGTTAAGGAAGAGGTGCCAAAAGACCAGCCAGGAGTAAAATCCTATGACACCTATTGGAAATACATCAAAGAAAACATGGCCAAGAAAGTCGAACCGGAAATAAAAGAGGTCTTAGAGAAAAGCAGCGTCTTAGAAGATATTATTAATCGTTCCTTTACTAAGCCCGCTTATAAACCTTTGGCCCTACAGGCCATCTATGCTTTAAGTGTCCACAGGCTTACGACCGGCAGTCTGGATGTCAAAGCAGGCTTAACTGCTCAAAACTTAAAAGACGACCTCTTGCTCTTTATCGACACTCCTGTTAAAGAAGAAGAATTTTTGCTTACTACTGTCCAGACTGTTATGAGAGCTATTATAGAGACAGTTAGCGGTCAATTTATTGAGTATAATAAAGATAATGAACAGTACTATCTAGACTTAACAAAAATTATCGATTATGATGCGAAGATTGAGCAGAAGGCTAATGTGCTGCATGAATCGCAGTTAAACACATATTTCTATGCTCTGATCTATGATTTGCTGGATTGGGAGTCCGCAGAATTATTTACTGGTCATAAGATTTATGAGTATTTCCTGAACTGGGATGAAAAAAATATTTTCCGCCAGGGTTATTTATTCATGGGAGAATCCAATGAACGACCCACTGCTCAACCGCCAAGGGATTTCTATGTCTATTTCCTTCCGCCTTACGGGTTATTAACAGCCAAAGATGAGGCGAAAGAGGATGAAGTCTACTATCAATTTAAAGGTGACGAGGAATTTAAACAGAATTTAAAGATGTATGCCGCAGCCTTAGAAATGGCGGCGTTAGCTGCCCAGGGCGATACCAAGAGAGTTTATACTAAAAAAGCTGAAGACTATAAAAAGGAACTGGCTGGTTGGATTAATAAAAATAAGCTCACTGGTTTCCAAGTGATCTACCAGGGAAGCACCAGACAGCTGCCGGAAATTTTACATGGCAAGAAGCTGACGGATCGAAACTTTAAGGAAATTGTAGACCTGGCTTCTTCCACCAGCCTTTCTTCCTATTTCTTAAAGAAATATCCTAAATACCCCAAATTCTTAGTCAAAATCACTCATCATAATCAGATAGAGGTAATGAGAAGAGGTTTAGAGTATATAGCAGGCAAGCCAATTAGTGATGGAGCAAATCTCTTAGAGAGCTTCGGACTGCTTACGGGTAACAAGATTAAGCCCGAGAATTCCCCCTATGGAGCTTATTTTATTAAGAAAATTAATAGCCTTCCGGCCAATCAAGTCTTAAACTTTTCAGACTTAATCGAGAATCCTTATGAAGATGTATTCTATGACAAAGAGTTTAAGCTTGATCCCCACTGGCTCCTTATTATCTTTGGCTCTTTAATCTACAGCGGCCATCTAACCTTATTAGCGGGCAATAATGTAAGGTATGATGCTTCTAATTTGGAAGCCTTGGCCAAGGAAAACACAGCTTATCTGTATCACTTTAAACATATCGCCAAGCCCAAGGCAGCGGCTCTGGCAGAATTAAAAAAACTCTTTTCGATACTCAATATTCCCGAAGGGTTAATCGTTAACCCCAATACCTGGGAAGACGCCGTAAAAGAGCTGCTCAGGGAGTCTCATGCCCTGGCGGTTAGAGCCTTACACGCTCAGTCTTTATTAAATGATTCCTTCGCGCTTTGGGGAGAATTGCTGATACCTCTTAATCTTATGGAGGATTATAAGGGGAAGGTTCGCTTCCTGATAGATATGGGTAATGCCATCGGCAGCCGTTTTAACACTCCAGCCAAGCTGCAGAATTTTGACTATACCCTAGAACAACTGGCGGAAGCAGAAGAAAGTCTGGCTGTCCTCCAAGTGATTGAAAGATTGGAAGAACTAAAAAGCAAATGCTCAGCCTACATTGAGTATTTCAGCAAAGCTGAGCTGATTATCCAAGATGAGCGCTGGCAAGAACGTCTGAAAGAAGAAAAGGAAGCCTTTATCCTAGCCCGGGAAGCTAGCCGCGACTTAAGCGATCAGACTGACTATGCTGCTAGGATTAATCATAGGCTGACCAGTCTCAAAGATGAATATATCTCCTACTACCTGGGTGAACATACCAAATCCCGTCTCGGAGTGAGCGACAGCTCCCGCAAAGGTGCAATCCTGGAAGGTCAGACCATGGCTAATCTTCGTAAGCTAACTGGTATAGCAGGAATTCTGTCAGTCGGGAAATTTACTGAGCTAAGTGATTCCTTAGCCAAATTAAAAATATGCTATGAGCTTTCCCCAGCCGAATTAAAACAAAGTCATATTTGCCCGCACTGCCACTTTAAACCGGCTGACCAAGAAAAGTCAGTTAAAGGCCTGCTTGATCTTCTGGAGGACAAGCTGGATAATCTCCTTGAAGAATGGGTGCAGACAATCCTTAGCAGTATTGAAGATCCTTTAGTCAAGAAGGATATCCCTTATTTAAAGCCTGATCAAAAGAAAGTGATTGAAAGCTTTCTGGCTGTAAGAAATTTACCACCAATAGTTGACAACAACTTCGTGGAAGCAGTGAATACCTTGCTGCAGGGACTGGAAAAGATTGAGATCGATATTCATAACCTTGCAGATATCCTAACAGCCTGGGGACCTTCTAGCACCGATGATCTGAAAGAAAAGTTTAACCAGCTGGTAAGGGACTGGACTAGGGGTAAGGATCAGAGTAAAGTTCGGATTATAATTAAGAAATAAAGCCTTAAAAACTGAGTAATATTGCAGTTTATTATTGGCTATCATACAATAATGATAGCCAATAATTTTTTTAAGGGGATGCCGCGAATGACCAACAAAACAAAAAATGTTACCTTTTCCTTACCAATAGATTTAATGGAAAAATACAAGAATTATGCCAAAAGTAATTATATAGTCTCCGTAAACGCTGCGGTAAAAGAAGCACTTGAAGAATATTCACTTAAAATCGAGAAGGATCAGCTAAAGAAAGAAATGATGATGGCGGCCCAGGATTCATTATTCATCCAGGACTTAGAAGAATGCATGCAGGCCTTTGAACCCTCCGATAGAGAGACAGCAGGGAGGCAAAAAGAATGGTAGAATATCAGTGGGGAATTTTCTGGGCTGATCTGGAGCCAACAAAAGGGTCTGAGCAGGCAGGTTTTAGACCGGTTTTGGTTGTATCTTCAGAAATAATGAATGAAGCATTGCCTATTGTATCGATCCTGGCACTCACCTCATTAAAAGAAGGCAGAAAAGTATATCCTATTGAAGTATTACTAAGCTCGGAGGAAACGGGACTACCTCAAGATTCCATAGCGATGGCCCACCAAATAAGAGCAATTGCCAAGGAAAGGCTAAAGGATAAATGCGGCTGTCTTAAATCCGAGGAGATCAAAGAACGGGTTAAAGTAGCAATAAGAACATATCTCGATTTATAATCTAAACAACATGTATTCTTTCATCGTCTAAAATTTCATTAAGAAATGAGGATAAAAGGAATATGAAGCTTACCAAAGAAGACTTAGATAAAGTACGACATATCGAAGGATTCCCTTTGGGCAAGGATGAGGACATTATTGCCTTATCGGAACCTCCATATTATACAGCCTGCCCTAATCCCTTTATCGAAGATTTTATCAAGGAACATGGCAAACCTTATGACGAAGCTACAGATACCTATCAGCGGGAACCTTTTGCTGCGGATGTCAGCGAAGGCAAGAACGACCCCATCTATAATGCTCATAGCTACCATACCAAAGTGCCACACAAGCAGAATACCAATATCCTGATGCTAAAGCACTTGTCTTGCAGGATGTTTTAGACCAGTATGCCGGTGGGGCTGAAAAGCGGAAAGTGATTATCTTTACAGAATTTGTGGCTACCCAAATGTACCTGCAGAAATATTTAGAGAAAGAATTGCTGAAGTCGTCAGTTTACTTTGAAGTCAGAGGACATGTTCCCCTGAGTGAAGAAAATTATCAGGCAATCTATTCTAAGGCTCAGGAAGCAGCCTACGATCACTTTTTAGAAATGAAGGCTGCTTTTGAGCAAAGGCTACAAACGGAATATGAAAAAACAAAATACGCCTGGCAATTAAAGATGGAAGCAACAGAAAGAATCGGGATCGAAAACATAAAAAAACACCGGAAAGAGCGATTGCTAAAAGAGCAGCAAAAGATGGAGGATGACTTTGCGGCCAGGAAAGTCGTTCCAAGGCTTAAAGCTCTCCTCTTAGTCCGCATGGAATAAGATTTTTTTAACTTCTATTTCTTTATTGAATCAGAATGATGGATATTAGCTTATTTTTGGGAACGGGGTAAATCATGCTAAGGAATTATCTAAGGACCAAGCTGGCATTAGCCTATGAAAATTTCATTTTGGTATTTGATCCCGATAGAATTCTTTTGTCTGCTAACCTTATGACCGAAGCGGTGCAACAAGGGTTTACTTCCTATACTTATAACGATCCCGAAGAATTTAGATATCTTTATGAATTAAGATTAAGAGATAATAAAGAGAGCAAAGTTCTTATCCTGGTTCCTGATGAAAAAATCTATGTTCCATATGACCTTCGGAAACGCAGCTATGTCGTCAGTCTATCCTTGGCTGAACTATTCCCAAAGCTGAATACTCAGGCTCTTAGAACCAAGACTTACATCGACCTTGATCTTTTATATATTGCTTATAGTAATTATTTCGGCGGATTCCTTAATAGCTCAGAGACTGAGGAGTTCTTGAAGACAACTATTTATAGCAGGGAGAATGCCGAGGAATACGTGAGCAACCTTATTTCCAATATCAAGATTTATTTAAAGTTAACAGATAGCCTGGAACAATTCAGCTATACTAATTGGTTTGAAATCGCCGAAAAGTGGGCTAAAGCTCGCCTGCTAGTTGATAGCGGCTATGCCCAAGTTAACCTTCAAGATACTTCGTTGGCAATTGATCAGGTATTTCAAATTTGGTTAGAAAAGAATTACAGGTTTCTCTCCGCCAGTAGTAGCGGGGAAAGCCCGGTAATGGTGCATAGAACTTTGGATTTGATTCACTCCAGGAGTAAAAAAGCAGCACTTCTGCTCATTGATGGGATGTCACTGGAAAATTGGTATACATTTTTAAGCTTTGCCCAAGGACTGCCCGCACAGGATAAAGTCATACTGGGAAATAGCTTTGCAATAATTCCTACAGTTACTTCGGTTTCCAGACAGGCAATATTTTCGGGCAAACCTCCGGTTACTCACCCGAATCCCTTTGGCTTAGCAAATGAAGAAAAGCAATTTCGCGAATACTTAAGGGAAGCGGGTTATAAGAACGAGGATATTTATTACGGCCGGGGCCTAAATGTCGAGCTGCCACCCCAAACAAAAATAGCAGGCATTATCATCAATACCATAGATGATATAATGCACGGTCAGATCCAGGGGCAGGGAGGAATGGTTCGTGATGTCCGGTCCTGGGCGGAAAGCGGGGAACTGCAAAATTTGATAAAGGGTTTGCTGGAAGCAGGCTTTGATATCTACATCACTTCTGACCACGGCAATATTGAGGCGACTGGGCAGGGTAAGCCCGGTAATGAAGGGTTGTTAACAGAGACTACAAGCCAGAGAGCGAGGGTTTACCAGGATTTTGCTCTAACAGATAAAGTTGAAAAGGATTTTGAGGTTATTAAGTTCCCGGGGACTTATTTGCCCAAGGGATTTCAGTATATCATAGCTAAGGGTTATCATTCGTTTACAACTAAAGGAAAGAGGATTGTATGCCACGGTGGAACTAATATTGAAGAAGTAATTGTGCCTTTTGTCCAAATAAAGCAAAAACCTTCCTAAGAGGAAGGTAACGTTTCTCTAATCTTTATAAGCATTTCCACGGCTAGAAATTTTTAAAACAAGTATTACTAGTTGCTCGTCAACTATTTCGAATATTATCCTAAACTCACCTATGCGTTTTCGGAATTGCCTTTTTCGATTTTTAAGCCGCTTAATATTGGATGATGAATAAGGATTTTTAGCAAGATCCAATAGGGCATCACGAATCCGACGACGCACATTGATTTCTTGCTTCTTGATAAACTTTTCAACAGCCTTGTCAAAAATCAACTTATACATCTAAATCTCCGAATACATCTTCGAAGGTAGCATAATCTCCATTAATGATTCTCTTTTTAGCAACATCAATTTCCCTAGCTTCACTTAAATCAAGCTCTTCTTTTTCTTCTTCGTAAATATGATTCAGTAAATCTTCGATCGAGGGTAATCGTTCTTCAGGTATTTGATCTATAATATAATGAAGTTTTTCGCGTGAGATTGCCAAAGTAAACCACCCCAATCTATTAGAATTTAATAATATTATATATTATTGTCAGTAATTAAACCAAGTATCAATGTTAAGTAACATAATTCATTTTTTACGCTAATGATAAAGACTAACTTAGTAAAGGGGTAAATCAATGAGTAAAGAAGTCGCATTCTCCAGGTCACTACGCCCGGAATGGCTGGACAAGACTGTGGAGATTTGCTTAGAAACAGAAAACCCTGATGAGATTAAACAGAAAATTAATGAATATCTAGCGGACTATATTGATAGTCCAACAGTTTTAAGAAAAACACGAGAAATATTGATGCGGATTTGGGTATATTCAGATGGGATTAATGAATCGGTTATACCAATCAGGAAAAAGGCTTTGTCAATTTACCGAACCTGTTCAGAAAAAGAGAGATTGGCTTTGCATTGGGCTATGCTGCTTCTTGCTTTCCCAATTTTTAAAGACTTATGTCAAATAATAGGCAAATTGGCAGAACTGCAGGAAGAGATTAGCTTAGCCCAAGTTAAGAGAAGGGTATATGAATTGTGGGGAGAGAGAACTACTCTTGAACATTCATTATCTAAAAATATCAAAACCCTGAAAGATTGCGGGATTTTAACTCAGCTAAAACCGGGCTTATATAGAATTAACAGAAGACAAATTACGAACCCCGCGATTATTAACCTGATGATTTCTGCCGTCATGAGAACTAACGACAAACTGTATTATAGTCTGTCAACTATCAATAGACTTAAGGAATTGTTTCCTTTCGAATACCATGTTGATTCTATGATGATCAATGAGTCTCAAGAGTTTAAACTAGACCGAATTGGTGGCGAGCCGGTAGTAGGGATCTAAGCGAACCTTAGTTGTTCAACTTTAAAGAAAAGAAGTTAAGAGTATTCGCTTGAATCTCAGTTTAATAAAAAGAGGAATATAAATCTTTAAAATTTTTGAGGATTGAGAATAAGCATTCAACATGATAATATAATACCAGTAATTGGAATCTTGGTGATTGGAGTGATAATGAATGCTCGGACAAAACGACCAGATAACTGACCTAAAGGAGATTATGATACAAAATGATCTGTTTCATAAATTCAATTTAAGTAAAATTGCCGTCTTTGGTTCAACCGCTAGAGGAGAAACGTCCAATGATATCGATATCCTAATCGAAGACAATGTAGATTACCGGTCATTATACGAGCTTAGGGAAGAGCTTGAGCGACTGACGCAGAAACGCATTGACATTGTCATGGCCAAATATGCCAATCCTATCGTGCTGCATCGGGCCAGAAAGGAGATTGTCTATGTTGCAGGGAATAAAGAATGACCTCATGTATCTTCTCAATATCCTGGAATCGCTAGCAAAAATCAACCTCTATTCTGCCGCTTGTACTGATGCAGAAACCTTTTACCAAAAGAATGAACAGATGAACTTTAACGCCACCTTAAACCTCTTAGCAAACATCGGTGAGAATATTGGCAAACTTAGTGATGAGCTGAAGCAACTTTATCCGGATGTTGCTTGGTCACAGATCAGAGGCTTAAGAAATAGGGTGGTCCATGATTACATCAATATAGATACTCTGATGGTATTTGATATTATTAAGAATGATTTAAAACCCTTAAATCAGGTAATGATGAATATTAACTGTTTGCAGGAAAGCGGTATCAAGGAAGGGCTGCTGCTCTGCAATGCTATGAATTTGAAATGACAATAGTCGGAAATAACATTTTAGTTAGGAAAAGATTATGTGTCTAATACTTTTTGCTTATGACTGTCATCCCCGTTATCAGTTGGTGGTTGCTGCCAATCGGGATGAGTTTTATGACCGTCCTGCTTCACCTGCGGCTTTTTGGCTTGATTCCCCGCACCTTTTGGCAGGCAAAGATTTGCAAGCAGGGGGAACCTGGCTGGGTGTTACCACCACAGGCCGTTTTGCGGCCTTAACTAATTACAGAGAAAAAGGTCCTCACCCCGTGGCTCTATCCCGGGGACAGTTGGTCAAGGGATATCTTGACAGTTTTGACTCTCCCGCTGGTTATATCAAGTCTCTGAAAGGCGGGGGTGCCGAATATAACGGCTTTAATCTCTTGCTTGGAGACAGGCAGAGCCTTAGCTATTACTCTAACCGGGAGAATGTACTGCGCAGGGTGGCAAAAGGGTGTCATGGCTTAAGCAATAGCTTGTTGGATGTGCCTTGGCCCAAGGTAAGTAAAGGGGTCAAGGCACTTCAAGACTGTTTACATAAGCGGAGAGTTAATTAAGGAGCATTTATTTGCCATATTGGCCGATCAGGAGCGCCCCCCGGACCGGGAACTGCCGCAAACCGGGGCCAGCCTGGAGTGGGAGCGTACTCTGTCCCCGATATTTATTGTCAGCCCCGCATATGGTACCAGGTGCAGTACGGTACTGCTTATCGACCGTTCGGGCCAGGTTCGGTTTTGGGAACGCAGCTTCACGGCGGAAAAGCCGGAGCAGTTTACGGAAGTCTTTTATCAGTTTAAGATTCATTAACCAACCCGGAAAGACTTCGTCATGGCTTTATGAACTGGAAGAATAGGAACTTAACAATCTTATTGATGAGCTTGATAATAAGTGGTTTCTATTTACTGTTATTGAGGAGGATTAGGTGTATGCGAGCGCGTTACCTCACAAAATCCCGATTTCAACTTGCTATGGAATGTCCTACAAAGCTATTCTATACTGACAAAGCCGAATATGCAGATCAGAAGATTGAAGACTCGTTTCTGCTGGCACTTGCTGATGGAGGGTTCCAAGTTGGTGAGCTTGCTAAATGTTATTATCCAGGGGGGTATGAGATTGACATACTAGATTACGAAAAGGCTTTATTCCAAACCGCAGAGTTACTTAAGAAAGATAAAGTCATTATTTACGAAGCAGCCTTTAAGTACGAAAATTTATTCATTAGAGCGGATATTCTGGTTAAAAATTACGATCACCTAGATTTGGTAGAGGTTAAAGCAAAGTCATTCAATAGCTCTCATGACTCATATTGGGGTCAAAAAGGTGGACTTAAGTCAGAATGGAAGTCTTATCTCCTGGACACAGCATTTCAGAAATATGTGATCAACCGGGCATTGCCTGATTATACAGTTTCTGCCCACTTAATGATGGCTGATAAAAACGCTGTATGTCCGACAGATGGGTTGAATCAGAAGTTTAAGATATACAGAGACAGTAACGGGAGGAAAAGAGTTGCAGTTTCTTCAACCTTAAGGGAAGAAGATCTTTGCCAGCGTATTCTATGTTTGCAAAAGGTTGATGACTGTTGCGATCATATCTATCGCGATTTTTATCCATTTCTGGACAGCGATTTGAGTTTCTCAGACCTGGTACATACATATGCAGAATACTATTCACAGAATCGGAAGATTCCTCCGATTATTTCACGGGCCTGTGCAGGATGTGAGTTTAAGGCTACAGAAGAGGAACTTCAGAAAGGCCTCAAAAGTGGCTATTTTGAATGTTGGCATGAAGCAATGGGCTGGACAATGGAAGACCTTTCAGAACAGACTATCTTCGATATATGGAATTTGAACTATCGAAAGAAAGATAGTTTATTGGCAGAAGGAAGAATAAAACTGAAGGATATTATAGAGACAGATATCAACCCCGTAAGTGATGGGAAACCGGGGATATCTGTCAGTGAGAGGCAATGGCTGCAGATTCAAAAGTCAAAGGATAATGACTCTTCGCCTTGGGTTGATCGTGAGGGATTGCTTAAGGAGATGGGTAGCTGGGTTTTTCCTTTGCACTTTATTGATTTTGAAACGGCTATGGTTGCAATTCCGTTTAATAATGGGCGGCATCCTTACGAGGGTATCGCTTTTCAGTATTCTCATCATGTTGTTTATGAAAATGGTTTGGTTGAACATCGAGGACAGTATTTGAATGCTATTCCCGGATTATTCCCAAATTATGACTTTATCCGCAATCTAAAGGCGGAACTGGAACAAGATGACGGTAGTATCTTTCGTTATGCTCCTCATGAAAACAATTATTTGAATCATATTTATCGACAACTACAAGAAGACCAAGATATGATACCGGATAGGGAACAGCTGTGCAGATTTATTCGTACTATTACACAGTCCGTGAACGGGAGTCCCGAACAATGGGTTGGGCATCGTAATATGATCGATATGTGGGAACTTGTAAAGCGCTACTATTATGATCCCGCTATGAAGGGTTCTAACTCGATCAAAGTAGTTTTACCGTCCATTCTTAACTGTTCAAGTTATTTGCAGGAGAAGTATAGTAAACCGATTTATGGTGCTTCTGGGGGAATCAAGAGTCTAAACTTCAAGGATTGGATTTGGATAAAGTACCAAGATGGAAAGGTTATTGACCCATACAAACTTTTGCCTAAAATGTTTACAGACGTTACGGATAAGGATTTTGCTCTTCTAAGTGACATTGACGAACTCAGGGACGGCGGCGCAGCTATGACTGTTTATGCCCGAATGCAATTTGAAGAGATGGCAGATTATGAGCGTTCGGAAATATGTAAGGCACTATTAAAGTACTGTGAGCTGATACCTTGGCCATGGTGATGATATTTGAGGGTTGGAGGGATTTGATTTCATGAGGTTTAAAGGAATGGAAATTTGATTAAATGATTATTTCAACAGAAAGGATTGAATGAGGAGGAAATCATTCTTCAGCTACCCCTGAGTACTTTCGGGTACTGGAAAGAGTTTCAAGGGGTTATTATCGTCTTCTATAGTTATTTCAAAAGGAGGGAAACACCATCTGCATCAAAATTCCTAATTGATCCGACATCGGTTTTCCGGAATTGTCGTTATGCCTTTTTCTGGGTAAGCCTACCTGAGAGCGCCAGACAAAGCGCATCGAAATATCTCTGTCTTTAATAGTTCTTTTTAGCCTCCTCAACAAGCTTCATAACATTTGACAAGCTATCACCTTCATATTTAAACATTTTCTTTCCTACGGGAAATATTTTTTTGTCACATTTTTTCAAATTAAACAGGATATATAAGAAATAAACAGAATTATAACATAAATGGCAAATTTAGCCTTAAGGAAAATACCAAGGCAAAATGTTCTTGGAGGGGTGGCTTAGTCAATGGCAACAGTGGTTTACAACAAGCTCGTACGGGATCGCATCCCCGAAATTATTGAGAACAGCGGTAAAAAAGCCGTTACTGAAATACTAGTACGTCGTTCTTGAATTAGGTTTACAAATAAGATAATTAGAATTACAATGGATACAGACCAAAGCAGGAGGATGTATCCATGAGAAAAGCAGAACCTATAATCCTATCAGAAACAGAGCGCAATGCATTGCAGAAGATAGCCAACACGCGAACTGAAGAAGCGCGCCGCGTGCAGAGGGCTAGAATACTGCTACTGTCAGCTGACGGTGTGACACAGACTCAGGTGGCAGAACATGTTGGACTCAGCCGCCCTTCGGTTATTCTGTGTTTGAAAAAATTTAGTGAAGCTGGCTGGGAGTACGCATTGGCCGATAATTCTCGAGCTGGCCGGCCTGCAGTCATCGGCGAAGAAGCCAAGATATGGGTTAGGAACATTGCTTGCCAAAAACCCAATGCATTCGGGTATCCGCAAGAGCTATGGACCATCACAAAAATGCAGAGGCACATTCAAAAAACCTGTCAGGCAGCGGGTTATTCTGAACTTAAAGACGTTGCCAAATCAAAGGTCTGGGATATTCTGAACGAAGCGGAAATCAAGCCGCATCGCATTCGCTATTACCTGGAAAGGCGCGACCCAGAGTTCGAAACCAAGATGCACGAAGTACTGCTGGTCTACAAGCAAATTGAATTGATGTTTGACGAGGAAGGCAATATTGTCTGGCCTGAAGAAGGACATAGAACAATCACGCTGTCCTATGATGAAAAGCCTGGCATACAAGCTATTGCCAATGTAGCGGAAGATCAGTTGCCGACCGAACAGCATGGGTTTATTGCCCGGGACAGCGAGTATAAGAGATTGGGTACGATATCTTTGCTGGCCGGTATTGACTTGTTGACCGGCGAAATAATTCCACAGATTAGTGATACGCACAAGAGCGCTGATTTCATTGCGTTTCTCAAGGTTCTGGATCAGAAATATGATTCGGCAGACAAGATCAGAATCATATTGGATAACCATAGCATACACAAATCGAAAGAAACGCGGAAGTACCTTGAAACGGTTCCAGGACGATTTGAGTTTGTCTTTACACCAACCCACGGCTCTTGGCTCAACTTGATCGAAAGTTTCTTTGGCAAGCTGGCACGAGTGTGCTTGAGAGGTATAAGAGTTAAAACTAAAGAAGAACTAATCAATCGGATTTACAGTTATATTACTGAAATTAATGAAGATCCAGTTGTCTATCGCTGGAAATTCAAATTGGATTAGGTTAATGTCAGTTGATTGTAAAGGCATTAAAAGAACGATGTACTAGAAAATGCTTCTTACAAAAAGCAGCTGGACGCAAAACTCGGCGAAGAACTTCAGGAATATCTGGCCTGCGACAGTGTGGAGGAACTGGCCGATCTGCTGGAAGTGGTCTATGCCATCCTGGATTTAAAAGGACTGTCTGTCAGGGACTTTGATAATTTACGCAGACAAAAGGCCGAAAAAAGAGGCGCCTTTAAAGGGAGTTCAACTTAGGGATTTACGAAAACAAGTAAATTTTTGACCGACTCTCTTCAAGCGGAGGCTCGAAATTAAAGACTGTACCGAAGGATTCAGAACCTTTAGTGCAGTCTTTATTTTATACTTATACTTCAAACCAATTATTTCAAGCACGATACAACGGACTAGTTGACAGCTTTTACCTTGACAAGCCAGAAATACTGTGGTTATCGAAGAAATATCCGACCGGTAGACAAGGCTCAGTACGATGGATGTCTTCACCGGCATCCTGCGCAAGCAAGATAACCTTCTAACTGATTTTGACGAAAAGCTGTGATACAGCCTCGTGGAATACGTGACAATTTATAATAATATGATGTACGGTAACCTTTTATAGATAGCTCAAAAAATTCAGGCATAAGTTATTGTAAAAAAACTCCCCCACTACTGATTTTCAAACACTCGGCGGGGAGTTTTTAGCCTCTGGATTAAAAGCTGTTTTTTATTTTGAAAAAGTACATATTTACAGGATTGTAAATACGTTGTCGAGTTTTCCATGAGTCAAAAAAATACGTATTAAATGCCTTCATGCTGATAAACACCAATTCTGGATTGCTATCCATCAGAAATTTACAGTTATCATTCATATCTGGCCCACCATATTCAATTATGCACAAATATTTGTCACCCGTAAAGTTGCACTGATTATATTTTTCCACATCTGCTCTTACCTCATCACCTTTTTCTGAAAACCAAATTTTAAATTCAACAAGTGAATTAACGCTATTATCAGCATTTAGAATTCCCATATCAGCTTTTAAACTATTGTTATTCGGATACGGATGTTCCCATGATACTGTATATGGAAAGCTGTCTTTCATCAATTGCTTAAAAACTAAATACACCATTGTTGTTTCATAAAGGCAACAGATACCATTATGTTGCTGTGCATATAAAGGATCATTATTAGCAAATAACTTTCTTAATTCTCTATCTTCACCAATGATAGCTTTACACATTGATGAGAAAAACATTCTTTCTTCTTTATTATCCATATTTGACACCTCCTCTGCCTTTATAAACGCATGTCACCTTTGTTCTTGTCAAGCAAGAGACTCCATCAAATTGCACTTCATGAAACATTTTAGTAAGATATGTAGCAGTAATTGATGACGAGCCAGCCTTTATAATCATCCCCACTACCGGCTTTCGTTGTTCGTATATTGAGAGTTCCATTTTGAGCATTCCAGATTAAATCTTTTAATTCTCCACCAGTTCCAATATCAACAATATTAGGTTCATAGTCAACAAAATTCGACTGTCTAATTAATTGATACACGTTTGCTGTGCTTTCCTCCAGCAGAAATCCAGCAGCAACAATTTTCCCATCAACAACAGCGAAATATTTGTTGTTTCTTCCGGTCGATTCCTTAGGTACAAAAATGCAATAAATTTCATTGCCAGAAGGTTCATAACACTTAAGATAAGGCAAAACAGTCTCTTTCGGATAAGTTAATACGAGACCACCAGTATATTTTGCATCTTCAGCGATTTTGTCAATCTCAACACCGATATAATCCAAGATAACATCCACTTGACTTTTTATATTATTTCCCCCTTCTCTATTGGGATCTTCATACGAAACGGACTTTCCGTATAATTCAAAAGAATCTACTATACTATTAATATCTTCCTGCATTTTTAAATATTCATCAGAAAGCTCATTATTATCTACATCAAATTGGACATCTGTTGGAAAAGTTATGAAAAAATATTTATCGTCTGCAGAACCTAAGAATTTATAGTCAGGGTAAGATTCCCATTCACCCACCTCACTTGTTCCAACAATATTAAACAAATTTCCTGTTGAATTTATATCATAAATGGCTTTTGAATAGAAAGATATACCTTGCTCGAAATCTTTTATAGTAAATTTTCCTTCCCAAGATTCGGGAATTACAAAACCAAATTCTTCTGTTTGGTATTTATTTTCATTTTGTTGTTCTGTGGTACTTTGCTGTTTTGCAGTGTATTGTTTGCTATCGGTTTCCCATTGAGCACAGCCACCTAAGCTCGTAATTAATATTAATAATAATAATATCGTTACTCTTAACTTTATCTTCATCACATTTCCTATATGGTATACTAAAAAGCCAAATCCCATACTTCTCCTTTCTGCTATCGGTTCATCTTTTCTACACCAAGTTAATTCCAATTTATTTGCCATCGTCATTTCCCCCATCTTGCACCCCATCAGGTACAAATTCTAAAATATCATCAACCTTGCAGTCTAAGACTTTGCAAATTGTCTCTATGCTTTCCAAAGACACATAGCTATTGCGTTTCAAACGGGTTAATATATTGCCGGAAAATCTGGCTCTGCGTTGTAATTCAACATTGGATATGTCTTTTTCAATCATTAAGTGAAATAACTTTTTATAACTGACACCCATTCCGCACCTCCATGTGTTTTATGGTATAATATGTATATATTATCACTCAAAAGTGATAATTACAATATGAAGATGTAAATTTCACAGTCATCAGCCTACCAGAACGGTACTCGAGCATATCACACCCTTATAACACTAAATGGATAATGAAAATGAGGAAAATGAGTTGCTATTATCCTTTTATAGAGCAATATATGTAGTGAAGGAGATGCTGCTATGAGCAGGGATTGGACAGAAGAAGAATTGCAAACTGCAAGCAAAGCTATGAAATCAGCCGGGCATTTAGGTTATGAAGAGTTATGCGAGCAGTTGAACAAGACTATCTTCACAGCCTTCTGCAAGGACGCAGATAATAACCTTATAAAAATCAGTGGCCCATATAACTGCAAAGAAGAATTAGAAAAGCAATTGCAGGAGCATTTGAGCCACTTAAAAGTAATCACAGTACTATCCGAGGCGGATATTGCTTTTATCAAGGAGAGTCTCGAATAAGCCATCTCAAACAAAAAAGACCTCGTTACTATACCCACACCGGACATGGTAATGAGGTCTATTTTTATTCTTTGCTTTCAGTTTCAGCGGCCTTCTTCCGAGCATAGCTGGCTCGTCTGTTTCTACGATTACGCTCAGCTTGGCAATCCCAACTGTCACAATATAGTTGACGGCTTGAATGCCGTACAAAATATTTGCCACAAGCAAGGCAGGAAAGTATGGAGGCTTGCGAATATATATATCCTGGATCTGTATCAATCGGCGGCGCAACGTCAGCTACCATTCTGGAAAATGTGTACCAACAAATATCAAAAACCGATTGAATGTCGGCTCCATACATCACTTTACCGGTTTTCTTGTCTAATTTCAGCCTCATCCGAAAGTCTGGGAACATATCAATCACTTGTAATATATGGTCATTGTAGTTCTCTAAAATATGAGACTTGTATTCCTCATCATCCTCATATTGCCTGTATCGTTCAAGAAAAGCGAGACTGTCACAAAGCCTACCTTCATAATAGAGATTTCTCGCGTAGTCAATTTGGCCGTAGTATTTAACTCTCCTCAAGGCAAAGTAAAACTCAAATACAGTACCCAGACTGCATAAATCCTTTATGAATTGATTTACATAGAATGCGGCATCTTTCTGAATCAGATCCATGTATGTTATATGGGCAAAGTTTTCGCTATTCAACATTTCATAGAGACTGTCTATATTGTAAGGATGAATATTGTTTCTGCACCAATCCCAGACGGCATCTGTAATCGAAACAGTGCTGTCTGGGTTATTTAATTTTCCGTAAAGATTGCATAGGCTGACCAATAGCTCCTGTCCGGTAAGCGAATAATCAGTACCGCTTTCCGGAGCATGAAGCCCTGTGAAAATGGGCTTTAATACTTCGCCGTCGTCGTCATAGTCTGGAACATACTCGGGAAATCGCACAGCCCTATATATCATCTCGCCAACGCCACCAATTTCAACAAAGCCGAGGTTTTCTACCGGCAGTTTTTTCATGGCAATCATCCTTTGAATGTAATCGTTATTGTAAGCGATGAAAATTTAACATCACTTACATTGTATTATACAATGACATTGAAAACAAGAACAAAGTGTATAATCCCTTATTTCATTGCACCTTGACAACTGAATAATCCCACCGCAAGAGATACTTTTGCAGCGTCGCCGCCACGATGGTGAAAGCCGGAGCGCTTCTGCTGCAATCGGATACGGGGAGACCACGAGCAGGTGGCTGCCTCAGGAACGGTAGCGGATGGTGGATGTAGAAACCGAAACAACTATCAAGATAAGGAGGAAAGAGTATATGGAAAAGACGACCATGAGTGTGCAGGAACTGTCGGCGCAGATGGGCATTAGCCTGCCGAAGGCCTACGAACTTGTAAAAAAGCCGGGATTTCCAATAATACGAGTCGGCACTAGAATCCTGATTCCAGTTGAAGCCTTCAGGGAGTGGCTTGTCATAAACTCGGCACACAAATAATGACAATACAAAATACAACGGAGAGGAGGTGGACAAGACGGCAAACGCAATGCAGGAACTGATGGATATGAAGATATGGTTTCTCTGGCGTAAGGAAATGGACGGCGACCGTATCAACAAAATTCCCTTTGCTGCCGGTGGTGGGGCGACAGGCACTAATGAAAAATACCGGCACACATGGGTTACCTACGACGAAGCACTTAGCTCACTGACTAAGCAAAGCGCTGCAGGTTTAGGTTTTGTAATACCTAAAGGCTACTTCTTCCTTGACATCGACCACAGGCCTCTCACAGATCCCTTCGTACAGATACTGCTTGAACGTTTTAACTCCTATACCGAGCGTTCCGTCAGCGGAAATGGTATTCATATTTACGGTAAGTGTAATTTTGAGAAACTACCGACTTATGCAGACAAAAACGGCAATCCCAGACTAGATAAAGCTTACTATATGAAAAATCCAAGCAATCATTTGGAGCTTTATATAGGCGGACTTACAAATCGCTTCGCAGCTTATACTGGTGACATGATTCTGAATGAACCGCTCAAAGAAAGCACAGCAGCCATCTTGCTCACTCTCGATAAGAACATGAGGAAGTCCAAGAAAGCAAGATACAGCCAAAAACGTGACGGTGACCGCACCTATTTCGATATTGTCTGTAACTTACGCAAACAGAAAAACGGAGATAAGTTCAAGAAACTATATGACGATGGAGATATCTCCGGATATGGCTCTCACTCCGAGGCTGACGCGGCACTGTGCGCCATGATTGCATTTCGTACCGGGCCTGATCCTGCTGCTATTGATGATATCTTCCGCAGTTCCGCCCTCTATCGCGAAAAATGGAAGCGTGACGATTACAGAGAAGCCACAATCAATGCCGGTATTAATGCCTGTCATGGCACCTTTCATAAATCCAGGATGGAGCATCCATACTTCATCAAGTTTCATGGCCAGACCGGTGAGCCGTATGTCAGCGTTCCGTTCCTTGCAAAGTACGTACGCGAGCACCTCCGCTATGTGCTTGTAAGGGATAACGGAAAGCAGGGCCTTTTGAAATATGTCTACGAAAACGGCTGTTATCGGCTCTATGCCGACAATATGCTGATGGGCATTATCAAGCAGTACATCGCAGATTATGACGAGGAACTTGTGAGAATGGGCATCGTCAGCGAAACTTTACAGCATATCACCACTGACCTTAATTATGTTAGCCAGGATGAATTGAACGCCGATGAGGATTTAATCAACTTCAGAAATGGCCTGCTCCGTATCACTGCAGATAACGCCATTCTTCTACCACACTCCCCGGATATCCTCTCCACCATTCAGATTCCGTGCAACTGGTCGGGAAGGGAAACGCCCACGCCGGTCTTCGACAGGTATATGCGCACCCTCACAGACGGAGACAAGGCCATAGAACACCTGCTCCTTGAGTTTATCGGTGTATGCATCTCCAACATCAAGGGATGGCGAATGAAAAAAGCGCTTTTCCTTGTCGGCGATGGCGACACCGGCAAATCTCAGCTAAAGAGTCTTGTAGAGCGGTTGCTCGGCAAGGGTAACTTTATAGGAATCGACCTTAAGGAGATTGAAGCGCGTTTCGGCACCGGCGCGATTTACGGCACACGACTTGCCGGTAGCTCTGATATGAGTTTTCTATCCGTAGATGAGTTGAAAACATTTAAGAAAATAACCGGTGGCGATAGCCTATATGCCGAGTTCAAAGGACAGCAGGCCTTTGAGTTCACCTACAACGGGCTGCTCTGGTTTTGCATGAACAGACTTCCCAAGTTTGGCGGCGATGATGGCAAATGGGTCTATGACCGCATCATGGTGGTGCGCTGCCCTAATGTCATTCCAAAGGACAAGCAGAACAAAACACTCCTTGACAAAATGTATGCCGAGCGTGATGGCATCGTCTACAAGGCTGTTAAGGCGCTGCAGTTGGTTATTGCAAACGGGTACAGCTTTTCCGAACCGGACAGTGTAAGCCTTGCAAGAGAGCAATATATGTCAGAGAACAATACTGTGATCTCCTTCTATGAGGAATGTATGTGCGAGCGGTCAGAAGGCAAGTTTAATGATTCCGCTACAACAAGCCGCATCTACGATGTTTACAGGGCATGGTGCCATGACAACAATAACGGCTTTGCCAAGACAGCCAAAGAGTTCAGAGAGACATTGGCATCCCATCTCGGCTGCACCTTTAAGGAAATGACCGTTCATACCAATAAAGGCCCTTATAATGCCCCCACTTGTCAAGACAATTTTTTAGCTTTTCTAAGTTAGGTTCTCCTTTCTTTATTTTTGTATAATTATAACATTTATGCATTCTGTTGGAGGATGTCAAGGGCGAGCGTAAGCGAGTTCATCTTGGCCCTTGACATCCAATGCGCATACATCCTTTTGCTTTCCGGTCTGTTATGACAGACCGGCTGCCTTCCGGCGAGGACGGGGTTTGGGGCAGAGCCCCAAGGTTTTATACGACTGCCGGAAGCTGCTTACAACCCCCGAAGTAATACTCTGCCGGTGTTTTGTAATCCAACGACTGGTGAGGTCTCCGGTTGTTATAATACTCCACATATTCCCTTGTAATCTGCCGGAGCTGATGTCCTGTTTCGCAATCTTCAAGATAAAGCTTTTCCCATTTGTAGGATCGGAAGAAACGCTCTATCCGTTGGTTATCCAATGCTCTTCCTTTGCCATCCATAGATATTTTGATATTGTTGTTTTTTAGTAGATTGATGTAATCATCACTGGTAAACTGTGAGCCTTGGTCGCTATTCATAATTTCAGGTTTTCCGTGCCGTTTTATCGCCTTTTGGATTGCCTCTATGACAAATGTCCGATCCAGCGTGTTTGATAGCTCAAATCCAACAATATAACGAGAATACCAGTCTATAATGGCTACCAGATACATGAAACCACGTTTCATCCGGCAGTAGGTCACGTCTATGGACCATACCTGATTGGGATGATCAATGTTCAAGCCTCTCAGCAGGTACGGATACAAGTACTTCCCATGTAGACGCTTACTAAGATTGGGGCCAGGACAGAAGCCATGTATCCCCATTTCCCGCATGTAACGCCGGGTTCGCTTGCGATTAATGCGAATGTGATATTCCCGGTTCAAGATATTCGTCATCCTACGGTAACCGTACTCCGGATGAGCCGTGTAAATCTCATCGATGATCCTCTTAATCAGGTATTCCTCATCATTTGCTGGAACCGGCTTGTAGTAAAGGCTTGTACGATTTATGCTCAACAGTTCGGCTTGCTTGGTTATACTGAGTTTCTTCTCTTCTCTGTCAATCATCTTCATGCGGTCTTCACGGGACTTAGAGTCGGCCAGATTTTTTTTTAAGCCAGTTAACCTCATATGAGAGTTGACCAATTTGCTTAAGCAGTTCGTCCTTCTCCTTTTCATACGCCTGCTTGACTTTCTCTACTTCATCGGTTTCCTTGCTGAATACCCTGCCTGCATTGCTTATGAATTCTGCCTTCCAGCGGCTTAGCTGATTCGGATGTATTTCATATTCGGCAGCAATCTCATTCAGCGTTTTTTCTTCCCTTAAGACCTCAATCACTATTTTTGCTTTTTCTTCCGGTGTAAAATTTCTTCTCTTTTCCATAGTTCCATACTAACTTATTTTGGCCGTTTTGTCTGTCTTAATTTCTGGTATCATTATAGTCCGAAATGCCACCACCACTTGAAACAGGTAGGAAGATCGCTCAGCTACCATGACCTCGGTCTCTATGCCTGTCCATTCTGCGATAAGATTTAAGGAGGGGAACGCCATGAATTATACTGAAGTCAGAGTATATACCGGTCAGCCGGAATACAGCAGGCACTTCTGGAACGCCATGCGCGGCCAGGAAAGCGATTATTCTGGACTTTCCGAAGGCCGCAGCAGCGAGACGGGTACTTATGTCATGCCAAATGCCACAAATAACAAATATGAAGCAGCCATCATAAACGAGAGCCTGTTCCGTAAAATCGGCACAACCTTTAACGTATATGAAGGCAGTTATCACATCCTTGCAAAGGAATACGATGACCTTGCGCAGTTTGTGCCGGAAGGCGGCGCTATCCCAGTTTTTGACGGACTAAATGATTTCACTCAATACACCGTTGAAAGCCATAAGCTCGCTGCTCTTGTAAAAATGAATTCGGACTTTGTCCGCGATGCCGCATTCGACATTGAAAGCTACCTTGTAAAGCGCCTTGCCAGGAACTTTGCCAAAGCTGAGGACAACGCCTTTATTAACGGTACCGGTGTACAAATGCCGACAGGTATCTTAAACGGTGTAAACGGCGCTGAGGTTGCCTATGCTGTTGATGAAATCACCTATGATGATATAATCCGCCTGTACTTCTCTGTGAAGCCGGAATACCGCAAAAATGCCGTATGGCTCATGAACGATAAGACAGTCCTTGCCTTGCGTACGTTGAAAGACGAAGCCGGAAACTACCTCTGGCGCGACAGCGATGATACCATTCTCGGCAAAAAGGTATTTGTCTCCGAGTTTATGCCGGATATGGAGTCCGGGTCAAAGCCTGTTGCCTTCGGTGATTTCAGCTACTACTGGATCATCTGCAGAAGCCCTGTCAGCGTGAGGGCACTCTCAGAGAAGTTTGCCCTGCTCGACCAGATAGGTTACCTTGCCTTTGAGTTTATTGACGGAAAACTTATCCGCCAAGAGGCAGTGAAGGTAATTCAGATGAATACCGAGACCAACGGTTAAGACATATGGTGGAAAGGCACAGTGGAATATCCTGCTGTGCCTTTTCACCTAAAAAAGTGCTTTTCAAGATGAAATACACACCAGGTTTATTTCAATTATTCGCATTTTATCCCGGTTGTTCCCTTAATACCCCGTTTGAATCCGCGTTTTTTTGTGTGAAACCCCACGCCCGTTGCACGATCGAAAGGGTGTAAGGATTAATTACCCCCTACCCCCAAGGTCAGAAAGGAGAAGTGCCTTATGGCTGAGAAGACCATCTGCGTTACCGAAAAGGTAATCGGTGATACTCTCTACATTATAGAATCAGCAGTCAGCAGCACTGCCAAAGAAACTGCCTATGACAAGCTGAAACGCATGATACTGAATGAAGCTGAAATTTTTAAAACAAATAAGGCTTCCTAATCTAAATAACTTGACTTTTTCACGGCAGTACGGGAACATAGAGTACCGCTTGAAGACTGTCGGAAAGGAGGTAAACATGAATAATAGGCAGTCTTATGCTGCTGTGAAGAATAACGATAAAATAACCGCTCTGTATTGCCGTCTCTCAAGAGATGATGAGCTGCAGGGTGATTCTAACAGCATTAAAAATCAGAAGACCATTTTACAGAAGTACGCTGATGACAATGGTTTTACAAACACTGAGTTCTTTGTAGATGATGGCTATAGTGGTACGAACTTCGACCGCCCGGATTGGCAGCGCCTTATCTCCCAAGTGGAAGAAGGCAGGATTGGCACCATCATTGTCAAGGACATGAGTCGTCTCGGAAGAGATTATCTAAAGGTCGGCTACTATACCGAAGTGCTCTTTCCCGCATCCGACATTCGCTTCATAGCAATAAACAATAATGTTGATAGTGCCAATCAGCAGGACAGCGATTTTACTCCGTTTCTTAATATCATCAACGAATGGTATGCCAAGGATACGAGCAAGAAGATACGCGCCGTTTTTAAGTCGAAAGGGCAGTCCGGCAAACCACTCTGCACCAATCCGCCTTACGGTTATATCAAAGACCCGGAGGACAAGACACGCTGGATAGTCGATGAAGAAGCCGCCAAAGTGGTACGCGAGGCATTCCACTTGTGTATGCAAGGGTATGGTCCTTCGCAGATAGCCAAGGAATTCACCAGGCGCAGAATTATGAATCCAACGGCCCACGCCAGGAAAAACGGAATCAATATTCCGGACAACAGAGGGCATGACGATGATTATGTCTGGCGAGGCAGCACAATAGTTCATATGCTTTCAAGGCAGGAATATTTGGGACATACGGTTAATTTCAAAACTTACCGTAAGTCCTATAAGCAGAAAAAGCAGATGAAAAATGACCCGTCGGAGTGGATGATCTTCAAGAATACCCACGAAGCAATTATTGAGGAATCCGTATTCGAAGTAGTGCAGAGAATCAGGGATGGCAGACGCAGGCTCACACCGATGGGTGAAATGCCGCTTCTCTCCGGCATGATATTCTGTGCGGATTGCGGAAACAAAATGTATCAGGTGCGCGGGCGAGGTTGGGAACATGAAAAGGAGTATTTTGTATGTGCTACCTATCGCAAGATAAAAGGTGGCTGTAGTTCTCATCAGATACGTAATGTGGTGGTTGAGGAACTGCTGCTTGAAGGTATCCGCTGCGTAACGGCTTTTGCCAGAGACTGTGAGGACGAATTCGTGGAGATGGTAATAAAGAAAACAAGGTCAGAGCTTGACAAAAGTATGCGTGACAGAAGACGTGAATTGGAACAGACACAAGCCCGCATCGCCAAGCTGGACGAGATTATCCAAAGGCTTTATGAAGATAATATCGAGGGTAAGATATCCGACGAGCGATTCGCCAAGATGACCGCAAACTATGAAGCGGAGCAGCAGGCTCTTGAGAAGCGAGTAACGGAACTGAAATCCATTATGACAGAGGATAAGGAAAGCGCTCTCAATGTTGACCACTTCCTCTCACTAGTAAGAAAGTATACGGACATAAAGGAACTCACAGCGGAAATTATCCGGGAATTCGTTGAAAAGATCTATGTGTACAAAGCAGAGCGCATTGATGGCAAGCGGGTACAGCGTATCAAAATTGTATGGAACTGCATTGGCGAGTTTGATCCACCGGTTTCTACATCCACCACAAAGAATGAAAAATCGGCATGGCCGGTAAATACATACCAAACTATGCCGATATTTTTCCGGGATTGATAATCCCTAAGACTAACCCCCAAAGGAGCGTATTCTACTAAGAGAGGTTCATGGAGAGTAGCAGGAGCAGCCATATGGAAAAACAGGTTACATATTCGTCTAAGGTGGCAAGTGCTGCCGAAGATATGTTTATTGAACTCTTTTGTGATGTCTTCGGACCGGAGAAAACCAACCGCGATGGAAATGGGTGAACTATCTCCCATCCGCTGTATTCGGATTAAGACCAATGTTGATCTGTCCAGCGTAAGAATCAACAGGATAAAATATCGTTCCCAAGACTTAGAAAGCAAGCTCTTTGTACCGGAGAGAAATAAGCTGCTGGTCGAAACCTACCTACAGTATGTTAGGAACAAGAAAACCATCGTTTTCTTTGCCGCGGTTATTTTTATCTAATAGACAGGAAACGAAGAGAATAAAAGAGAATTATTAAGAAATGAGTTGGTTTAACAAAGAAGGGTATAAAAGAAAATACTCGTAAGTATCTCGGGGGTGGAGACTTGGAAGTATTTGATAATCTAAACAAAGTTTTAAAAGATGATCTGGCCTTAAAAATTAAAAAGGATAGCCGTCTATCGATAGCATCTGCTTGCTTCTCAATATACGCTTATAAGGTACTAAAGGACCAGCTCAAAAATATTAAAGAACTACGTTTTATCTTTACTTCCCCAGCATTTGTAAAAGAGAAGGCACCGAAAGAAAAGCGTGAATTCTATATTCCTCGCCTCAATCGTGAGCGCAGCCTTTACGGAACGGAGTTCGAGGTAAAGCTCCGCAATGAACTAACCCAGAAGGCAATTGCCCGTGAGTGCGTGGACTGGATAAGGCAGAAGGCCAGCTTTAAGTCAAACACCACCGGAGGGCAAATTACTTCGCTCTTTGATATTGACTATGGTGGCTCAGGGTATTCTTATACACCAGTAAACGAATTTACTACCGTAGACTTAGGGTGTGAGCGCGGCAACCATATAACCCACTCGGTTATCAAAATCTCCCACGCCGAGAGCAATCAATTGATCCAAAGTTTTGAGCAGGTCTGGCAAGATAAGAAGCTGCTTCAGGAAGTGACCGAAGAAGTTATAGATAGTATCACCGCAGCCTATAATGAAAACTCGGCAGATTTTATCTATTTCTTCACTCTCTATAATATTTTTAAGGAGTTCTTGGAGGATATATCTGAGGATGTCTTACCGAATGAAGCTACCGGCTTCAAAGACAGTAAGATTTGGAATATGCTTTACAGCTTCCAGAAAGACGCAGTGCTAGCCATTATTAACAAGCTGGAAAAGTATAACGGCTGCATCCTTGCAGACAGCGTTGGTCTAGGTAAGACATTTTCCGCACTTGCAGTAATCAAATACTATGAGAACAGAAATAAATCAGTTCTTGTTCTCTGCCCTAAGAAGCTCGCTGATAACTGGAATACATTTAAGAGCAGATATAAAAATAATCCGCTTATTACAGACCGCTTGGGTTACGATGTTCTTTATCATACCGATCTTTCACGTCAATTTGGCACCTCCAACGGTATTGATCTGGATAAACTATATTGGGAAAACTACGATCTTGTGGTCATAGATGAATCCCATAACTTCCGCAACGGCGGCTTAGTCTACGGCGAAGATGAACGGGAAAATCGTTATCTTCGCTTGTTAAACCGTGTCATCCGACCGGGCGTTAAAACTAAGGTACTCATGCTATCGGCTACTCCCGTAAATAACCGGTTTACCGACCTGCGCAATCAGTTGCAGCTTGCCTATGAAGGCAACCCCAACCTTATTAACGATAAGCTGGATACATCGCGTCCTATTGATGAAATTTTTCGTAATGCCCAGCGGGTTTTCAATCAATGGAGTCAGTTTGAGCATGAGGAGCGTACGACGGCCAATCTTCTCCGGATGTTGGACTTCGATTTCTTTGAAGTTCTTGACAGCGTAACCATTGCGCGCTCCAGAAAACATATAGAAAAATACTATCAGATGGAAGAAATCGGTAGCTTCCCCGAAAGGTTAAAACCGATAACTTTACGCCCGAATCTGACCGACTTGAACAATGCGATAAACTATAACGAAATATATACTGAGCTAATGAATCTTAACCTCGCTATTTATATTCCGACGGATTTCCTCCTTCCGAGCAAAGTGGATAAATACGTTGACCCCAACGTAAACATCAACCGTGCCGGGCGTGAAATGGGTATCCGCCGTCTGATGAGCATTAACTTGCTTAAGAGGCTGGAAAGCTCAGTTTATTCATTCCGGCTAACGTTGGAACGTATCAAGGAACTGATAGACAGAACTATTGAAGACATTAACTGCTTTGAGAACGGCGGCGGTGCAATTGTTGATGTCATTGAACTCGGCAATGAGGATGAGTTCGACGGAGATGACCGTAATACAGACTTCTTTACTAATGGCAGTAGAATCAAAATAGACCTTGCGGATATGGATTATATCAGTTGGCGCACCGAATTAAAAAAAGACTCAGATATCTTAGGTCTATTGAACCTGATGGTATCTGAAATTACACCTGAGCATGATAAAAAACTGCAGGAACTATTGAGGTTGCTCTCGGAAAAGATAGAAACCCCAATTAACTCGGGGAATAAAAAGGTGCTTATTTTTTCTGCATTCTCTGATACAGCGGAATACTTGTACGAGAACGTAAGCAGCTATATTAAAGGTAAATATGGGTTGAATACAGCGATGATAACAGGAAGTATTGAGGGGAAAACGACAATTCCCAAATTCCGTGCAACCCTAAATAATGTTCTGACCTGCTTCTCTCCGATTTCGAAGGACAAACACCTTCTCATGCCAGATAACAAAACCGAGATTGATATCTTGATCGGGACGGATTGTATATCTGAGGGACAGAATTTGCAGGATTGTGATTATTGCGTTAATTATGATATACACTGGAACCCGGTGCGGATTATCCAGCGCTTTGGGCGGATCGACCGTATCGGCAGTAAGAACGCATTCATTCAGCTTGTAAACTTTTGGCCGGATTTAACCCTTGACGAATATATTAACCTCAAGAACCGGGTAGAGACTCGAATGAAGATTTCCGTTATGACCGCCACAGGGGATGATGATCTGATTAACGTTGAGGAAAAAGGAGACCTTGAATACCGTAAGGCTCAGCTCAAACGTTTGCAGGAAGAAGTGGTTGATATTGAGGAGATGTCCAGCGGCATCTCTATTATGGACTTAGGGTTGAACGAGTTTCGTCTGGACCTGCTGGACTATATCAAAAATCATGGTGACTTGGATAAAACTCCTTTCGGATTGCACGCAGTCGTACTGGCTGCAGGTAGCGCACAGCCTGGTGTAATATACATACTGAAAAATATCAACGGCGGTGTAAATATCGGTAACCAGAACCGGCTGCACCCATTCTATATGGTATATATCTCCGACGGCGGGGAAGTGTTATGTGACCATCTCTCACCTAAAGAAATGCTGGACACCATGCGCCTGCTCTGCAAAGGTAGAATAGAACCAAATCTCGAACTTTGCCGTGCCTTTAATAAGGACACCAAAGACGGAAAAGACATGCGGAAGTACTCAGTCTTACTGGGTGAGGCCATTACTTCCATTATCGAAGTGAAAGACCAAAGTGAACTGGAAAGCTTTTTAAGTGGTGAAAATATAAGCTTCTTTTCAAACAAAATCAAAGGGCTTGACGATTTTGAACTAATCTGTTTCCTTGTTGTGCGCCAGTGAGGTGATTTCAATGTTTGGTTTGCCGCTTTCAACGGTGTTAAATCGACCGCTTCCCAAGAAAAATATCTATGCTAAATTCAATATGAGTCCTGCCCACAGAGCAAAGTTCGACGAGGATATTCGCAGGCTAGCTATTATCGGAGAAATATCTCCCACGACAACCAATATCCTAGCCGGTGATAATGTTAAGTCCTTTTATATCGTTCAGGTAAGCCTGCGCACCCAGGACTATGATCTGAAAAATATCGTCTTGCTTGCCAGGCTTATTGAGCAGAATATGCTGTTTGTTCTGGAATATGAAGGCAAAGTGCGGCTGGCAGTGTACCGTGCTAAACTCTTACAGTCTGAATGGCTTCCGCTTGAGGAATTAGTCATGAGACTATCAGGCTTGAATCTTGATTCTGTCTGGGAGAACCTAATCATCCAAATAGGCGGTTTACAGATAGAGAAGGGTAACTCACTTGACGAACAGCTTGCGATTGATGAAGAACGAGCTAAGCTTAAGCGGAAGATAGATCAGCTCGAACGACAGGCACGAAGTGAAAAGCAGCCTAAGAGGAAGTTTGAGTTGGTGCAGGAAGTTAAACGGCTTCAGGAGCTGGCTGGGCAATAACATATTTCAGTGGTATGGAAAGGAGAACTCTAATGGCTGAACATAAGAATATCCTTAAAGTTCGGGACGATCATGAACCATTCTATTTTGAATTTGACCAAAATCAGAAGTATACCTTCATTCAAAAACCTACTTGGTTTTCTGGGGAGGAAATATCTCTTAATGATCTTCGTAGTCGAATAGAACCCTGGCTAACATCACTTTTTCAGTCGGAGCATTTATCATTATTGGTAGGCAGTGGACTTTCTACTTCAATCCAATATGTTGCATCAGATACTCCTCCAAATAATGGCATGGGAAAACCAGAATTACCAGAGGACTGCCCAAATGCTGATAAAATTCACTCTTACGCCGCTAAAAGCGCAAAAGCAAGTGGCCGGGGTGAGGAAGCCAACATTGAAGATTATTTAAGAGTAATTAACGATTTGCTTAGAGGCTTAGACATTCTCGGGGAGACCAATGCACATAAGAAATTAAAAGAAATCTACGATAATAAACTCAGTGCTTTTACATCTGCGATTTCAGCAGGGGAAAACTGCATTGTCAGTACAGATGAAGAACGCAGAACAAAAGCATTTAATGCACTTACAATGTTTCTAATGAGTTTTGCTAGCCGAACAGGAACGAGGGATCGTCTCAATATTTTTACGACAAACTACGATCGTGTCATTGAAGTTGGTGCTGAATTAGCTGGATTACACCTGTTGGATAGATTTACAGGGAATTTATCTCCAATATTCCGGTCAACAAGGCTTGATATTGATATGCACTATAATCCTCCTGGAATTAGAGGCGAGCCGCGTTATTTGGAAGGTGTAGCACGGTTTACAAAATTACACGGCTCTATTGATTGGGTGGAATCTGGTAAGGATATTCGGCGGGTAGGAGTGCCATTTGGAGCTGCAGACATTTCTCCTTACCTAAATTCGCCTGGTTTACTAGATCTAGACCATACTAAGATTATGATTTATCCAAATTCATCTAAAGATAGGGAAACTGCAGAATATCCTTACGTTGAATTGTTTAGGGATTTTGCTGCCGCCCTCTGTCGTCCGAATAGTACTCTTGTCACATACGGATACAGCTTTGGTGATGAACATATAAACCGGATCATTCGTGACATGCTTACGATTCCATCCACGCACTTAGTAATAATATCGTACGATGATGCTCAAGGACGTATTATGAAAAACTATCATGAAATTGGCAGGGCTTCGCAGATTAGTTTGTTGATCGGATCTGGACTTGCAGGCATTGAAATACTAACGGACAACTTTCTGCCAAAACCCTCGATTGACCGAACGACTATCAGGATGAACGAACTTCTAAAGCAGAGATATAATACCAATAAAGTTGAAAATACCTTGGATAGAAGTGGAAGTCAGGAAGGGGGTGCAGGGGAAGAATGATTACACCTTTGGCTTATGCTGACTCTCTCCGCATTGGAAGCGTCGATTTTGTGTCACCAGATGAAATTAAAGTATTGCTAGATATTGAAGCTCCGAGCGATGTAGCATTAAACGCTGGGATTCCACGGCCTTTTCCGAGGATTAATAGTTATGTACTTATCCCCAGCGATAATGGGTTTCTCGTTACACAAATAGAATGGATCACAATTGAACGCTCTGAATACCCAAAACGAAAAGGGATGCAAGATTTTGGTATAATTGACCTGCCATATCCACTTCGTAGAATGAGCTTGAATCCTCTAGGGGTGCTCAGAGAAAAAAACAGATCAAGTACCAGTGTTTCCCATTACTCTTTTACTAGAGGCGTCGAATTATACCCTACCGTTGGAGACCCTGTGATGTTACCTTCGCAAGAGCAACTTAAAGCAATCATTGAGTCAGGCGAACGTCGTCGCGTTAATATTGGAATAAGTCCACTTGCTGGAAATGCAGTGGTATCAATTGACCCTGATCGTCTATTTGGTAGGCACTTAGCGATACTTGGAAATACAGGCAGTGGAAAATCCTGCTCTGTTGCAGGAGTGATCCGATGGTCTATAGAGGCTGCCATGCAGCAAAAAATTAATCAAGTAAGTGAGCATGACGCACATAGCGCTGAAGATATCCATATCAATACACGCTTTATTATATTAGACCCTAATGGAGAATACTCAGAAGCCTTTTCTGGACTAAAAAATGTCCATCTTTTTGCGGTAGAAGCCGATGGACCAGACGGTATAAATCAACTCCAAGTACCGCTTTGGTTTTGGAATAGTGCTGAATGGTGTGCTTTTACTCAAGCCAGTAGTAAAGCACAACGCCCGACATTGATTCAGGCATTACGTTCTGTGCGTGATGGACAGATTGAGGTGGCTTTGACCCAAAGTTACAATATGCGACGCTTTCTTAGATCGCTCGTTTCAATTATTGCTATTGAGTGTAATACTGGTAACCCGTGGGGGAAATTTCCCCTACCTAAGATTTTTTGTGAAAAAATAAATAAATGGGCAGGCGATCTTTTGTCAGACGATTCGTTTACCGATACAGAAAAGACAGCTTTATCCAATTTCAAAAATAAAATTGACCAATTAGTTCAAGCTCGTAGTGGACAGTATCCAAGTTGGGACTTTACAAGGACCGAAGTGAAAGAATTATTACAACTTGCTCAAGCTGCACATTCTGCATTTGGCGGTTCTGATGATGATGTATTGCCTATAGATGCTGATATCCCACGTCCGTTTTTAGGGGATCAGTTTCTTAGGAGTATCGAAGCTAACTCAGAAATCATAGGCACATCAGAATATATTGAAACAATGTTAATGAGAATTCGTACTTTACTCTCTGATACAAGATTAAAAACAATCACAACCGGAAATCCGGAAATGACGCTTGATCAATGGCTTAACGAATATATTTGTAAAAGTAACACTTCTGAAGGATCTATTACGGTAATTGACTTATCTTTGGTTCCCGCGGAGGTTGTTCATATTATTACTGCTGTCATCGCACGAATGACACTTGAAGCCCTCCAACGTTTTAGAAGAATCAATAAAGGTAAGACTTTGCCGACTACAATTGTAATGGAGGAAGCCCACACATTTATTAAACGGTATCAGAATGATGCGGAAGTATCGTCAGGTTCGTCAATGTGTACACAAGTTTTCGAGAAGATTGCACGCGAAGGGCGAAAATTCGGTTTGGGACTCGTGCTTTCATCGCAACGGCCAAGCGAGCTATCACCAACGGTACTATCCCAGTGCAATACCTTCTTACTTCATAGAATCAGCAATGACCGCGATCAAGAACTGGTCCATAAACTTGTGCCAGACAACTTACGTGGTTTACTGCGTGAACTGCCTTCTCTTCCTTCGCGAAATGCTATACTTTTGGGTTGGGCGTCGGAACTTCCTGTAATGGTCCAAATGAATTATCTTAAAGAACAACACCGACCGCAGTCAAATGATCCTGATTATTGGGATATTTGGACAGGTAATAAGGAAAGGACAGTTGACTGGAAAGCAATTGCTGACGATTGGCAGCAAATTAATAAAAGCACTAAAGAAATCGAAGAAGTATCTGCTGATGGAGACGAGGCAGATGACCTTCCGTTTTAGGGGGACATATAATGGAAAAATTAAAAATGCACACCCTTGATAAAACCAAGGATAACTTTGAAAAACTTGCCGCATTATTCCCCAATGCCGTCACGGAAACAATAGTAGAAGGCGAGGTTGTTCGTGCGATAGATGCGGATGTGCTGCAACAAGAAATTTCAGCCATTGTCGTGGAGGGGGCAGATGAGCGATATCAGTTCACTTGGCCGGACAAGAAGAAGTCTATCTTACTTGCCAATTCCCCGATTGCAGCCGCTTTGCGCCCCTGTCGGGAAGAGAGCGTTGACTTTGACAATACTGAAAACCTCTATATAGAGGGCGATAACCTTGATGTTTTGAAGTTAATGCTTGAAACCTATCTCGGTAAAGTCAAGATGATCTACATAGACCCGCCTTATAACACGGGTAACGACTTCATATACAATGATGACTTCATAGAGGACGTGGGTGAGTTTTTGAACCGTGACGGTCAGTATGACGAAGAAGGCAACCGCTTGGTGAAAAACCTTGATAGTAATGGACGTTTCCACACCGATTGGTTGAACATGATTTATCCACGTCTACGACTCGCAAGGGATTTGCTTAGTGATGACGGGATTATTTTCATTAGTATTGATGATAATGAAGTGGAGAATTTGAAAAAAATATGTAATGAAGTTTTCGGTGGGGGTAATTTCATCAATCAGGTTACTTGGGTCCGCACGAGAAGCGGCAAGACTGTAAAAAGACAGTTACTCACTAATAGCGAGTATTTATTGATTTATGCAAAAGGTCTTAACTATGCGTGGAATCCAATTTTTCAACCATTATCTGAAGCAACAATAAAAATGTACTCCAAAGATGATAACGACGGACGAGGAAAATACCGTTTATACCCAATGCAAAAGACTTCTTCACCGGGGCCAGAAACAACGTATGATTATATTGATAATAACGGAAAGGTATGGAAGTGTCCTCCAAAGGGGTGGAGAATGATTCAGTCGAAGATCAAAGCATTGGAAAATGACGGCCGATTATGTTTAGAAAACGAAGCGCTTTCGGAAAAGGCTTACTGGAATGAACGAACATCAGAAGGTAGACTTGCAGATACTTTGTGGAGTGATTTGTCTGAAAATAGTGTTGGAGTTAAAGAAGTCCAGACATTGCTTGGTAGTGCAATATTTAATAATCCAAAGCCCACAGATTATGTTATAAGAATGCTAGAAATTGCGACGAATTCAGATGACATTGTTCTCGATTTCTTCTCCGGCTCCGCCACCACCGCCCACGCAGTCATGCAGCTTAACGCCGAAGACGGCGGTAAACGCAAATTTATCATGGTGCAGCTTCCCGAGAAGACTGACGAAAATAGCGAAGCTTATAAAGCCGGTTATAAAAACATCTGTGAAATAGGTAAGGAACGAATCCGCCGGGCCGGCAAGAAAATCAAAGAGGAAAACAAAGATAAAGAGGGTATAGAAAGTCTTGACATCGGCTTCCGTGTTCTGAAACTGGACAGTTCCAACATGAAAGATGTGTATTATACACCGGATAAATACGAACCCGAGCTGTTCGATAAGCTGACCGACAACATCAAAGAGGACAGAACGCCTGAGGACCTTTTGTTTCAAGTCATGCTGGATTTGGGTGTTCTGCTCTCCAGCAAAATCGAGCGGCGTGAGGTTAGCGGAAAAACAGTTTTTTCCGTTGCCGATAACTACCTGTTAGCCTGCTTTGACAGTAATATTGGCGATGATGTGGTAATAGAAATCGCCAAGTTGAAACCCTATTATGCCGTTTTTCGGGACTCCAGCTTTGCTAGCGACAGCGTAGCGGCCAACTTTGAGCAGATTTTCGCTACCTACAGCCCTTCCACTGTCAGGAGGGTACTGTAAATGAAGTTTAATTTCAAAACTCAACAGTTCCAGACAGAGGCGGTAGAAAGTGTCGTTCAGGTTTTTAACGGTCAGCCCAATCACAGGCCAGAGAGTTACCTGCGTGACCTAGGCAGCAGGCCGTCAGTCGCTCAGTCTTTTTTCAATGAGGAGATGGAAGCGACTGATGACCGAACCGGCTACAAAAACGCCCTAATTAGCTTAAGCGACAAGCAGTTACTAGCCAACATCCATCAAATACAGGCGCGAAATAATATTAAACTCTCACCCTTCCTAGTAAGTGAGCTGGGCAGGGTTTCCCTTGATGTAGAGATGGAGACCGGAACAGGGAAGACCTATGTCTATATTAAAACAATGTTTGAACTGAATGCCCGCTACGGCTGGAGTAAGTTTATCGTTGTCGTACCAAGCATTGCGATCCGCGAGGGTGTGAAAAAGAGCTTTGAGATTACCCAAGAACATTTTATGGAGCTGTACGGAAAGAAAGCGCGCTTCTTCGTCTACAATTCCTCCAATTTGCACCAGCTTGACGAGTTTTCCAGCGGTTTCGGCATTAACGTCATGATTATAAATATCCAAGCTTTTGCTACTTCACTTAAAGAGGATGGCAAGAGCAAGGAGGCGCGTATTATTTATTCCAAACGCGACGAATTCGCTTCTCGCCGCCCGATTGATGTAATTAAAGCCAACCGCCCGATTATCATACTTGATGAGCCGCAAAAAATGGGGGGTGCAGCTACGCAGAACGCTTTAAAATCAAACTTTAATCCGCTTTTCTCCATCAACTATTCGGCTACACACAGAACTCAGCACAATCTTGTGTTCGTGCTGGATGCACTGGACGCTTATAACCGCCGTTTGGTGAAGAAGATCGAGGTCAAAGGCTTTGAGGTTAAGAACTTAAGAGGAACTGACAGGTATCTGTACCTGGAAAGCATTATCGTGAGCAGCAAGAAGCCGCCCATGGCGCGGTTAGAGCTGGAAGTCAAACTGAAGAGCGGTATTAAACGCGAAACACATACTCTTGGCGTCGGGGATAACGTGTACGCTGAATCTAACCAGCTAGAGCAGTACAAAGAAGGATATGTTATAGCGGAGATCGATCCCATCCGAGGCAGCGTGACGTTTATAAACGGCGAAGTCCTATTTAAGGGCGACGTTGTCGGTGACGTCTCCGAAGCGGATATGCGGCGCATTCAGATCCGGGAAACAATTATTTCCCACTTTGAAAAGGAAGAAAAGCTTTTTGCCATCGATATAAAATGCCTTTCGCTGTTTTTTATCGATGAAGTGGCGAAGTACAGGCAGTATGACGATAACGGCAATGAATTGCTTGGCGAGTACGGAAAGATGTTCGAGCAGGAGTATACCGCCATTCTGAATGAACGTCTTACTTTGTTTGACTCACCCTATCAAGAGTATTTGCGCAGGATTTCAGTTCAGGAAACACATCGGGGCTATTTTAGCATTGACAAAACTGGGCGTGCCGTAAACAGTTCTGTCAAACGCGGCAGTGAGTTTTCTGACGACATATCAGCTTACGATTTAATTTTAAAAAATAAGGAACGTCTGCTTTCTTTTAAAGAACCGACGCGCTTTATCTTTTCTCATTCTGCTCTGCGCGAGGGCTGGGACAATCCAAACGTTTTCCAGATTTGTACACTGAAGCATTCCGACAATACCACCGCCAAGCGGCAGGAAGTGGGGAGGGGCCTGCGATTGTGCGTTAATCAAGCAGGAGACCGTCAGGATGAGGATGTTTGCGGTGATAAAACTGTGCATGAAATCAATCTCTTAACCGTCATTGCCAGCGAAAGTTATTATAGTTTCGTCGGTGATTTGCAGAAGCAGATCCGCGAAGTGCTTTACGACCGGCCGAGTAAGGCAACAGCAGCATATTTTGAAGGCAAGACTGTGATGATTGGTGAAGAAGCCCACCGGATTACCAAACAGGAAGCGGACATTATCCACCGTTATCTGATTAAAAACGATTATGTGGACTACTCGGACAGTATTACTCAAGAATATAGGACTGCTGCTGAAAGCGGCCGACTTGCAGAGCTGCCTGCAGAGCTGAATGCTCTGGCGGAGGGAATCCATACTCTGGTGCAAGGAATCTTTGATGAGAGCGTTCTTGCTAAGATGATAGACAACGGCAATAAGCCTAAGGTAAGGGAAAACCCGCTCAATGATAATTTCTTCAAACAAGAGTTTAAGGAGCTGTGGAGGCATATTAACCACAAATATGCCTATACTGTGGACTTTGATTCCGCTGAATTAATTAAGAAAGCGATTGATGCTATCAATACCAAGCTGACGGTAATGAAACTTCAGTATACGCTGACAACAGGAACTCAGAGTATTGACATGGATCAATACGTTCTGGAGCGCGGCGAAGCTTTCGATGCTACCAAAGCCCGGACGCGGACGCTGGATCATGCTGAAGCCAGTCAAGTTCCTTATGATCTGATCGGCAAAATCGCCGAGGGGACGGTTTTGACCCGTCGGACTGTGGCAGCCATTCTCAAAGGAGTCTTACCGGAAAAAGTCTATCTTTTTAGGGTTAATCCAGAAGAATATATCTCTAAGGTGATAGCACTAATTAAGGAACAGAAGGCTACGATGATCGTGGAGCACATCTCCTACAACCAGATTGATGGAAGCTATGACAGTAATATCTTTACAGTCAGCAAGAACTCTCAAGAATACGAGAAGGCTTACCGCGCTCAAAAGCATATACAGGACTTTGTGTTTATAGATGGTACGTCCGAGAAAAGCGTCGAGCGCCGCTTTGCTGAGGATCTAGATAAGGCCGATGAGGTCTGCGTTTATGCCAAATTGCCGAGCGGTCCTAAGGGGTTTTATATCCCGACACCTGTTGGACATTATTCCCCGGATTGGGCAATCGCCTTTAAACGCGGGACAGTTAAGCATATCTTCTTTATCGCAGAAACTAAAGGTACGATGGATAGCCTAAATCTGAAACCCATCGAGCAGGCAAAAATATCCTGCGCCAAGAAACTGTTCAACGAGATTTCAACAAGCGAGGTTAAGTATCATGATGTAGATAGTTATCAAAGCTTGCTGAACATAATACGGACGTTGTAGGTACATATGGGAGGATAATGAATGATGTCCATTGCCAAGCAGAGCATTGCAATCGGGGATAGGGTTTAGACAAAGAATCAAAATATCGGAGTGGTTGCCAGGTTTAGACAAATTGTTGATTGTGACTACGCTGTTGTTGTATTTCCCGAAGGAAGCCAGACAGTTTCCCTAAAAGAATTAACGAGGATTGAAGATATTAAATATTCTTCATAATCAAGGTTATTGTTGACAGCTTCCCGGGCCATAGACTCGTAGACTTTAGCAACCTGGGGCATCTTTAATTTCTTCAGGTAGGTTTCCAAGAGCATCTTGTTTACGGCCAAGAGTTTACTCCCCCTATCATCAGAATACTGTACTTATCCAGACTGGGAGGATTGACTTTAACATCCGGGATATTCTCATACTTCTCTTTGTCGAGCGGTGTGATTTTCGGGCTTGCAACGATTAGTTGTCCAATGATGTTTAATACACCGTCATAGCTATAGAGGTTGTAAACAAGGGCCAATTCCAGGGCTTCCGTCACCAGTTTAGATGGATACTCCCGCAAGAGCATCAATATTTTCACAAACTCTCGATTGCCTTTAGGATGCCGAGCAATCAATCCTCTGCGGTATTCTTCATAGACCGGCTCTAAGGTCTGCGGCTTGTATACTTTGGTGTTGCCTAAAGCCCGAGACTTTTGCAGTAACAACTCCAGGTAATGATCCAGAATGATGTTATCCTGGTTTCTGCCATAAAGTCTGGGATGTTGAGCAATAATACTGTTTCTATAGATTATTTCTACTTGTCCGGCAGTTATTTTCAGCGTTACTTTTTCTCCAACATAAGCTGTAGGTACGGAGTAACGGTTAGTCTCCAGCTGTACCATAGCATAACGGTTTACTTTGGCTTCTTTATATCTGGCTCCGTTGAATCTTGTTCTGGGCAAGGGTCTTAAAGCTGCCTTTTCTGCTTCCCACTTAGGATTTTGCTCCAGTAGTTTTACACATTCCAAGTGTAAATACTCATTAAGTTCTTCAAAGGAATCAACATCCGGATAGGGGACAAAGAACTTTCTAACTGCTTCTTTGCCGGCGTTTTCTACTCCGCCCTTTTCGTTACCACGGGCTGGGCGGCAGAAAGAAGATTCATAAAGATAATGTGTTCTTAAGGCGATAAATTGTTCTTGCTCTTCACGGTTGCTGCCTTGCAGTACTTTTTTCACGGCCGTCTTGAGATTGTCATAGGTGATTCTGTACGGAACTCCATTCATGAATTCAAAGCAGCGGATATGGCCGTCAAAGAATGCTTCCTGTTTTTCAAAGGGATAAGCTCTTACATAAAATCCTCCGGAACCTCGAAGCTTCATGACAAAAATGTGGGCTAGAGTTTCTTTACCCTTCAGATAAAAATATGCATCTGTCCAATCTACTTCGGCATAGGTACCCAAATCGAATTCTAAAGGTAAGAATGCTTCGCGTTGTTTTCTATGTTCCTTTCTGAGATAGTCGGTTAAAGTTGAATAACCCCCTGTATAACCGGCATCTTTCAACACTTTAAAGATTTTCGTACCGGTATGTCTTTGCTTTCGATGTCGCGACTTATCTTCTTCGAGGATCTGTTTAATCATCGGTATGTAGGGACCAAGTACCGGATGATTTCGCTCTTGGGTTAAATGATATTTAGGTGGCATAGGTTCATCTGTTGATAGATATTTGGAAATTGTATCGCGGTGAATGCCTGTTCTGCGGCTGATTTCCCGTATGCTTAGGTCTTCCATGAAGTACATTTTTCTGATATCTTCTAATTGTGCCATCTTAATCATCTCTTTCCTCCTGTACGATTATGCTTCGACAACAAAATCATACAGGATAATTTGATTAAGGTGGCCTATTTTTCGACCAGCATCTGGTACACTTTTAGACTAGCATTAACTGTATCTTTAATGGAATGTTAATTTTTTATTGCCATATTAGTTTTGATGGTATAAAATTACATTAGAACATATGTTTGGTTGATTTGGGGGGAGTGTATTGGTACAATCTTTTGGTGGTTCCTGGACTTTATTGAAGTTGGAAATTTTAGAAAAGTATTTGGAATCTTATACCAAAGCTTTAAAGAAGCAAAATTTTAAGCTGTGCTACATCGATGCTTTTGCCGGAAGCGGGAATGTTGAAGTTAGAGAGTATGGAACGATTATCGGTTCTGCCCTGCGAGCTCTGGACTATCAATTTGATAAGTATTACTATATTGAGAAGAAACCATCCTATTTGGAAGCCTTAAAGGATCATATTAATCAAAAGAAAACTGGAAAAGACATTCAACTTATTCAGGGCGACTGCAATGAATTACTGAATACCATCAACTCCTACCCCTGGAAAAAAGCAGGATGGCGCGGGGTAATATTTCTCGATCCTTGCGCGATGGAGTTGAGTTGGAGTTCTTTGGAATCAATCGCAGAAACAGAAGTTTTCGATGTATGGTATCTTTTTCCCATCTCCGCTTTAAACAGAGTACTGCCGAAACATAAAGCGATACCGCCATCCACAAGAGAGCTCATTACTGATCTGCTGGGAACCGATGAATGGGAGAACGAAATCTATGTGGAATCCCCTCAGATAACAATGTTTGACGACACACAAAGTGAGAGAATATCTTTCAACGGAATCACTGCTTATGTAATCAGACGCTTACACACAATTTTCCAAGGTGTTTCATCAAATCCCAAGATATTAAGGCAGCCGCACAACAACTCACCCATGTTTGTGTTATGTTTTGCTGTTAGCAATCCTTCGCCCAAGGCGATAGGTATGTCTTTACGATTAGCGGACCACATCCTAACCCATACGAACCCGACAAAAGGAAAAGGAGAGCAATATGACCGTCAAGAGTAAAATTGAATGGACCGAAAGCACATGGAATCCCGTGACGGGCTGCACCAAGATTTCCGAGGGCTGCAAAAATTGTTACGCTTATCGCATGGCGGGAAGGCTGAATCTGATGGGCAATGAAAAGTACGCCAACGGGTTTGAGGTTACAACACATGAATACTGTCTGGAAGATCCCTTGAAGTGGAAGAAGCCATCCTTGATCTTTGTAAATTCCATGTCCGATCTGTTTCATGAGGAGGTGCCTTTTGCTTATATTGAGCGAATCTTTGCGGTTATGAATAGGGCATCGTGGCATACGTTTCAGATTCTGACCAAACGGGCGGATCGCCTGGCCGAGCTGGCCGGAAAGCTGGAATGGACAGAGAATATCTGGCAAGGGGTAACAGTAGAGAACAATCAGTATAAGGATCGGATAGACTTTTTAAGAGCGGTTCAGTCTAAAGTACGGTTTATTTCATTTGAGCCTCTTCTCGGTGAAATTAAAGATGTGGATTTGTCCGGTATTGATTGGGCGATTGTTGGTGGCGAAAGCGGACCGAGGGCCAGAGAAATGAAAGCAGAGTGGGTTTATGCGCTGAAAGAAGAGTGTGAGCGCCAGGGAGTCAGGTTTTATTTTAAACAGTGGGGCGGAACGAACAAGAAAAAAGCTGGACGTATCCTGCTTGGTCAGACTTGGGATGAGATGCCGGAGATTTCCTATAAGTGATGGTAACGACGTCGGGTATTTCCGTGATGGAATCCGAGTAGGCGCGATATCAAACAATTCCGATGCACTTAAAATTAATATTAGGGCGTGTTATATATCCCGTGAAAGATCATCACACGGGAATTTCGTTTTGTTGGGGCTTTTAGAAATTCGGTAACGGCTGTGCAAATCAATTGAACTTTCTCGATTATTTGTATGATAAGCGCATAATATTAGGGTGCATCGTCAGCATCCTAATATTATGAGACAATATCTCCATGAAATACTGAGAAGGAGGTATTGTTGTGACCTATCCGGAGAAAAAAGAACTGGTAGAAGAATGTCGTAAAAGTGGCATGACTGCAAAGGAATGGTGTGAGTCCAAAGGAATAAAGTACCGGAGTTACATAGACTGGGCATCCAAAATTAATAAAGAAGATCGGGCTGTTCCGGCAAAGTCAATGCAGTGGGCCGATATAACTTCAGTTACTAAGACTCAGGAGAAGGAAAAGGCAGAAGTTAAGCTAATTTGCGGTAAGTGGATCATTACTGTTGAAGTCGGATTTAGCCCAACAATGCTGGCTGAAGTTCTAAAAGTAGTTGATGCGGTATGTTAAAAGACATTTCCAGTTACGATGGAATCTACTTAGCTTGTGGAGTTACCGACTTGCGCCACTCAGTGGATGGTCTAGGAATAATTATTAAGCAACAATTTAAAATGGATGTCTTCGGAAACTACCTGTTCCTGTTTTGCAACCGTAGACGCAACCGACTTAAGGGACTAAGTTGGGACAAAAATGGCTTTGTCCTATACTACAAGAGACTAGACGGAGATGGCGCTCGTTTTAGATGGCCTAATGACCCACAAGATGTTAGAAATATAAGTCTCAAGCAGCTCGAACTCCTCATGAATGGACTTTCTATTGATCCGCCAAAAGGATTTGGCGAGATAAAATCGAGAGATTTCTGTTAATGAGAATAAATCCAGAGGAAAGCAAAGATAAATTAAAATAACGCCCGAATTACCAAGAAAATGATGGTATTTCGGGTATTTTTATGGTAGAATATAACTATGAGTAAGATAGATTTAACAGGACTCTCGCCCGAAATAATTGCATATATTACAAAGCTCGAATCGCAAGTCAAAGAACAGTCAACTCAGCTGGAAATACAAACCCAGACCGTAGAAAAACAGAAGGTTCGTATCGATAAGCTGATGACTATGCTGGCTAATTTCCAAAAGACGTTGTATGGTCAATCCAGTGAGAAAAGCAAGTATGTCCTGGGTGAAGACAGCAACCAACTTGCACTGTTCAACGAAGCAGAGGCCGAGGCCAATCGCAATGCTCCGGAACCGACCAAGGTATCTGTTGCCGGGCATACTCGGAAACCGAAACGCACGAAGGAAGAACTGGTAGCAGATCTTCCTGTAGTGGATATTCTTTGTGAACTAGATGATGAAGAGCAAGTTTGCGGAAAATGTGGCAGCGAACTTCGAGAATTAGGCATAGAAACTGTCCGTGAAGAATTAGAAATCATACCCGCACAAATACGGGTACTTCGGTACAAACGACAAAGCTATGTTTGTAAACGTTGTGAGAAGGACACAGGATATGCAACGATTGTAAAAGCCCCTACTCCGGCTCCGGTGATTAAAAGAAGTCTTGCTTCGGCATCAACAGTAGCCCATGTCATGTATCAAAAATATATCAATGGCATGCCCTTGAACCGGCAGGAAAAAGACTGGGCCTACCAGGGAGTGATGCTCTCCCGGGCTACATTAGCCAACTGGGTCATACGAGCAGCTACCGATTGGCTGATGCCCTTATGGGAGACAATGAAATGCTATCTCTTAAAGGAAGCCGTGATCTCGGCCGATGAGACGGTGATTCAGGTGCTTAAAGAGGAAGGAAAAACCCCCACCTCAGAATCCAGGATGTGGGTTTACTGTTCCGGTAATACCGGAAACCCACCGGTGGTGCTATTTGAATATCAGCCTACTCGGTCAGGCGAGCATGCCAGGCGCTTTCTGGAAGGGTTTGATGGAATGCTCCAAACCGATGGCTATGGTGGTTATAATAAGGTACCGGGGGTAACCCGATGTGGGTGCTGGGCGCATTTACGCCGTCGGTATGAGGAGGCGATGCCCAAGAAAGGAGCCGTAGAAGGATCAACGGCTGCTGTTGGATTTGAATACTGCAACAGGTTATTCGCTATTGAAGCAGAGTTAGAAAAACTTACGCCTGATGAACGAAAAATACAGCGTCAAGAACAATCCCGTCCGGTTCTTGAAGCTTACTGGGCATGGCTTGAAACGGTTAACCCACTCCGCGGCTCAAAACTTGGTGATGCCATAACCTACTCAGTTAACCAAAAAGAAGCGTTATGTGAGTTCTTAAATGATGGACGTATCGAAATATCCAATAATCGAGCCGAGAATGCACTGAGACCATTTGTTAACGGGAGAAAGGCTTGGCTTTTTGCTGATACGAAAAAAGGTGCTCAATCCAGTGCAATCGTCTATAGTATTGTGGAATCAGCTAAAGCTAATAAAATTAACCCATATATGTACCTGGTCCATATTTTTCAAAAAATGCCTAGTCTAGATTTTAAGAATGATCCAGGACTTCTTGAGGATTTAATGCCTTGGTCCCCTAAACTTCCGGACTATTGTCGTTTGTAATGCTAATCTATTAGAGGTAGTGTCTGTTACTCGGTTACAACTAGGTTGTAGCCGAGTTTTTTCGTATTTTACCATAGGTCATGGGTGTTTACTATGCACCCCTTTATTAAGCGCTTACGCTGTATTGAGTAACATACAGCATTTTTTGTGCGTAAAATTTAAATCAAATAATTAAACCTTTACAAAATCTGTAAAGGAAAAGCAGATTAAACTGTCGAAAAGAAATAGGAACCAACGATGGAAGGAAGTTTATTTCGTCCAAAAAGATATGAGGTGATTTAAGGATGCTCAAGAATGAACTCGAGCAAAGGATCTATTTACTTCAGGAAAGAATTGAAAAACACTCTCTGGAAGCCTATATTGTGACAGCGGAAGAAGATATCTGGTATTTGACCGGTATTACCTACAGACCTGAGGAAAGACCTTTTTTCATTGTAGTGTTACCTAAGCGCAAACCAATCTTGGTGGTTCCTAAGCTGGAAGAGGCTCATGTCCATAAGGGGATTATTGATTGCGAGATTTTAGCCTATTGGGAGTACCCCTCGCCCCCGGGCCAGAATTGGTATGATATTTTAAACGGAATTCTGGCCAGGTTTAGCAGAGTCGGCATCGAAGCCAATGTCAAGTCAGATGTATTTTTCGACATTCAGGCCAATGAATTAGTCCGGGCCGGTCTTGTTGCCCAGCAGAGGCAAGTTAAAAGCCCGCTGGAGTTAAAGATGATTCGTTCCAGTGCCAGGATCTGCGACCAAACCATGGCAACGCTTTTTAACTCTGTCTACCCGGGTGTCAGTGTTGTCGAAACCTTCGCCATTTCCAAAAGTGTGCAGAATAGTCTCATTCGGGCAGGGGATTTCGATCCGATTACTACCACCCTTTTGACTGTGGCTTGGCCCGCGCCTTTAAGTGCCATGCCTCATAGTATCCCAGGCCTCAATGATCGGTTGGGGCAGGGACCGAACCTTGCCATGTGTTATTTTCGGATCAACGGTTATGCTTCGGAATGCGAGAGAACTTTCTTCCTGAAACCTCCTTCCCGGGATGAGCGGGAATTATTCCAGCATATGATGAACGCTCGGGATAAGGCTTTAAGCAAGCTGAGAGCCGGAGTAAGGGCAGCTGAGATCGATGCCGAAGCAAGGGAGTATTTAATAGGGAAGGGCTTAAAGGAAAGGTTATTACACCGGACGGGACATGGAATCGGACTGGGCAATCATGAGCCGCCTTATATCGCCGAAGGCAGCCAGGATATTCTGCAAGAAAATATGGTGATCAGTATTGAGCCCGGAATCTATGTGGAAGGCCTTGGCGGTTTCAGGCACTCTGACACGGTGCTGATTACCAAAGACGGTTATGAATTGTTAACCGCCTTTCCCCGGAACATAGAAGATGTAACCATTAAGAAGTCCAATTGGGGTTCGAGAATAAAAGGGAGTTTTATTCGTAAGGCTTTAAAATTATGATTTTCACAGTTTTCATCGATCTAAACAACACTTCCCACTTTAGTGCGCTTTATCTTTAAGTCCACTTTAGTCGGGAAGTGTTTTATTTATCAACTAACAACATTAAGTTATCGAAATACAATAAAATAATATTGACAGACAATAATTATCTTCTTACAATTATATCAGATTCTAAAAAATAACAAAGCTAAAGCTATTCGCTTTTCCACCCTGAAGAGATCTGCAAGGTCTTGAGCTGCCGGCCCGGAGATATTCTGGAGTATATAGAAGGAGAACGGGAAAATGAATAACCTCATTGATAAAACAGCTGATAAACAGAATGAGATCGAAAAACAGAATACTGGTGATAAACAAAATGCGATTTACACAGATAATTCAATTGGCAAAGAAAATGGGATTGGCACGCTGGCTTACTCCAAAAATGATATCATTTTCGCTCTGGCCATGCTGGTCTGCGGTTTCCTATACTGGAATCTGCTTCGGCTGCCGGGCCTTGGCGCAGGGGTTACTTTATTTGCCGCCATACTCTGCCTCTGTACTGTCATTTATCTGAAGACCGGAGGAGTTTCACAGACCAGAGCAAGCCTCGTGTCCTTCGGGGTAATTGTCCTGTCCTCCTTGGTATTCCTACTTTTCGATAATATACCAATTAAGTTATTGAATTTTCTCTTTCTTACTGTCGCCTATATTTATTGGATCAGCATCTCAACGGGAAGAACTCTGGAAAAACAAATCTCTACTTATATCCTCGGAGATTTTTTTAATCAGGTTTTTATCATTCCGCTGGGCAATTTCGCCTGCTGCTTTGGCGCAGTCAGAACAATGATTGCCGGTAGCCAAAGGGGTAAATCCCTGGTGGCCGCCGTCCTCGGTCTTCTATTGATGATTCCGGTTCTGGCCGCAGTCATTAATCTCTTGATCAAAGCCGATGCCGCATTTGCCGGAGTGATAGCCAACCTGCGATTTACCATATCACTGGATATACTCTTCCAGATAATTTTGGGGATTCCTGTAGCCTGTTATCTGTACGGACTTGTATATGGTGATCGTTACGGAAAGAATACCGGTTTGGTTAGCATCCAGTCCGTGGATAAGGTGGCCTCCGCTTTCCGGTTTGCCCCCGGGGTGACCGTATATTCCGCCTTGACTGCTCTGAATCTCGTCTATATTGTCTTCTTCCTTTCCCAGCTTACCTATCTCTTTTCGGCGTTCAACAACCATCTGCCGGAACTTATGACCTATGCCGAGTATGCACGGAGAGGCTTTTTTGAACTGTGTACAGTCGCCGCGATTAACCTGGCCGTCATTACGGCAGCCCATCTGATCGTCAGGAGGGATAAGATCCACGTCCTAAGGATTGAAACAACCGCTCTTTGTCTTTTTACCCTGATGCTGATTATCACAGCCATCAGCAAGATGGTAATGTACATCAATACCTACGGTTTGACCCAATTGCGTGTCCTTACCACCTGGTTCATGGTTCTGTTGTTCTTTATCTTTGCAGTGACTGCCGCCCGGCAGTTTAAAAAATTTAATGCTGCCAGGATAATGCTCCTAGGGTTTGTGGGTTTCTTTCTTGCCTTAAGCTATGGCAATATTGACGGTCGCATAGCCGCCTATAATATCGACAGATACCATAGCGGAACCCTGGAAAGTCTTGATGTCAAGGCCTTATCCGAACTATCCGACGCAGCAGTCCCGTATATGTATGATTTATATCAGAAAACAACTGATCAGGGCCTCAAAGCCGAACTGAAAGCGGCCATTGAGAAAAAACCCAGAGAGGAAAATATGCTGCCGGCACCAGAGACCTTTCGGAATTTCAATTTGCAGAGCTATACCGCGAAAAACATTCGAAAACTGCTATTGTCATTCTCATGATCGGGGTGCTCTTTACCATGCAAGGCAGCTTTACCGTGGGTATGATCCTGGCCTTTCAGGGCTTTATGTCCTCCTTTCGCTCCCCGGTTAATTTCCAAGAGCTTGTACCAGGAAGCAAAATTATTAAAGAAAATGGCAGATGGTATAAAGACAAAGGCATTTTAGGTGCCGATGATCGGGCCGGTATTGCTTTGATTCTAGAATTGCTGGATGAGTTAAGGGTTAATAAATTCAATGGGGCAATAAAAGTAATTTTTACCGTAGAGGAAGAAAAGAACCATACAATAAAACCAGGAAAGCATATAAAGAATTAATTTATGTAAAATGTACAATCTCCTAACTGATATACTTTCTGAATTTTAGAGATGGTTGCAGAAGTTTATCCAGAAGCAAGATACTTAAATACATACCCCCAATATCAATACTGGCAAAAAGCAAGAACCAGCCTTCTTTGATGTACAGCAGATTTAAAGTACCGGCAAGATAAATAACACCGTAAAGAACCAGAGTAATTAGCAGTTTCCAGAACCATTTGAGCTTGGCGTAATAAACGAACATACAGACGATGGAAAGCAGAAACAAATTGACCAGGGATATGAGTGCATAACTATTCATCGGGTCAGCGAGAAAAGTTGTACTGGGCCTTATAATACCGGTTAGGATTTGAATCCAGAAAAAAATGGGCATATGGATGCTATACAATCCCAAGGCCATAAATAAGTAGCGCGGCATGCTGGGGCGATATATGGCAGTGCTATGATACATTTTATTAAAAAGTAAGAATAAAAAAGGCAAACCAATGATTGTCAGCCAGGTTCGGTACCAATGATGTTCATAGATACCAAGTTTTAAGAATAGTTCTTCCACAATCCCGTACATTCCGCTGAAGATAAAAAGCCAGTAAGAGCTTAGCTTAAAGACCGGGAAAAACAAGGCTGTTGTTGTTATTGAATACTGGGAAAAAAGATTGCCTGCCAGTTTATCATCGATTGAAGATTGCGGGATTAACAGCGGGTAATAGCTGTAGGCCTTTAGAAAACAACAGATTACAGCCTCAATGCAAAAAGTCAAACCCGATATAATGAAGAAAAACGCGAGCACTTGTTTGCGGTTTTTTGTTTTTTTCAGAAGAACAAATAATTGTACAACAGTAACAATTCCTAAAATGAGATACCAAATAGTATTACTCCAAAAAGCTGCCGGCATTTTTGCAATCCTCATATTTTTTAGTGATAGAGTTTAGTATCTCCGAAGTAATAGTCTTAAAACCGATTTTGTAAAACAGCTGCAAAAATATTCAATTTCAAGAGGAATGAGTTGAAAAAAATAGAATATATTTACAACTGACCTTATTATCGGGAAGGTGGCGGGATTTGCAAAAGAGTGAGCGCCAAAAACTCTTAGTAAAAAAAGTTGCTACTGCCCCTTATACTTATACGGCTGAAAGCCTTGCCGCCGACTTAAAGACCAGCGTTAAGAGCATTTATCGGGATCTTGCCGAACTGGCGGCCAAGAATTATCTGATCGTCAGGGATGAAAAAAACCGTCTTTTTCTCCGAAGTCCCGACTGGGATGTGGCGGGACCGCTTACGCCGGTGGTATCTGGCCGTTATGGTTGAAAATACCATCAAAACCTATAGCTTCACCAGGGTCCAAAATATCCGGGAAGAACCAGAATCTTTCACCTATCCGTCGGACTTTTCCCTAGAGGAGTGGCTTGCTCCCCAGTGGGGGATGGAATTCGGGGAGCCGCTAAAAGTAAAAGTTAGCTTCAGCAACCGGGCCCAGACCATGGCCAAAGTTCGTAAAGACACGGCTCACCGCAAGTGCCGGCTGACTGAGGAAGAAGGCGGGCAAACCCTGCTCTATGAAGATACGGGCATTGGCAAGAATGAGTTTATCGCCTGGATTTTAGGCTTCGGTTCGGCCGCGGAAGTCTTGGAGCCCTATGAACTGCGCCAGGAGCTTGGGGCAAGAATCAAAGAAACCTTGGCCAGATACCGGTAAGTTGATCTCAAAATACTGTCCGGCTCACCTGTTATTATAAAGGCTGATAGTTAAATCAAGGGGGCGGGCATTTTTATGGGAGAAAGTTACTTCATCACAATTACCGGTACAACACATTATTACGGAATGAAGCCATTTGAAATAAACCGTATATTACTGCTGGTTAAAGAACCGGACAATGAATATGATGCGGAAGCGATCCGGGCAGAGCTTCCTTATATCGGCAAAGTGGGCTATGTGGCCAACAGTCCAAGCACTATGGCCAAAGGGACTATGAGCGCCGGCAGGCTCTATGACAGAATTGGGAACTATGCTTATGCTCAGGTTTTATTTGTAACCCAAACCAAAGCAATCTGTCTTGTTATCCTTCCTGAAGAGCTGGAAATGGTGAAAGAAGGAAGCCTGGAAGGGCAAGTGGATAAAGAACAGGCAGATCTAAGAAAAGAGAATATACTAGCTCAGTTTAGAAGTTTGTTAAAATACTAGGTTCTCTAGTAATCCTATCACTCAAGATTACGAACATATTCAGCTAAAAAAACCTTCAGGAATTAGGAGAACTTAAATTTATACTGATCGTTGTGTTTCCCATTAACGCGGATCACTTCCCTAGTATGCTATAAATATAGTTTGGCAGTGTCTAAATCTGGGACTGATGAGCCTTACATGATTAAATTGAAGTAGGAAGAGAAGTAAATATCTAAATTACGAGAAATGATCGAGGGTAAATATATGCATATAGGTTGGATAGATATTTCTAAAGAACAAAGGAACAAAGTCTTAAGTGTTCTCAAGCTTTTGGCTGAACCGGGAGCGTTGGATGAATTAGGGATCGGGACTATTAGGGATGCTTTTTCCGATATCTTTTTTCCCGGCACTTCGACCATCCAAACCCGTGCCAAGTATTTATTTATCGTTCCCTATATCATGCTGGAACTGGAGAGAGAAGACCTAAAGCCTCATGAGTTTCTCAACCTTCTAAGTGAAAAAGAGCTCCAGCTGATTGATGTCCTGGCCAAGGACGGAGTGCAGGGGGTAATAGGTGCCGATGCCCGGGAGTCCTTAAAGCGCAAACCTTCAAGCATTTATTGGAATGCGTTGAGAGTCTACGGTTTTTTTGCTCACGAGAGCCTTACCCTGACTGAATATGTCCGGGCTTTTTGTTCGGCAAAAAGTAACAGGCAGAGAATAAAATATCTCGGTCATAAGCGGTCTGACGAGGAAGATACCAGTGACGATCAGGACAGCGCCTGTAGAGTCTTAAACCTTTGGCGAGTACCGGTACCGCCGCCAAACTGGCGGGACGGACTTATCATCAATCTCACCGGAGATGAAGCTGCATACCTGAAGGAAAAAATATTGACCATGCCTAAAACCAAGGACAGCCTTCTGGCTCTGATTCTCCGGGAGAACAGGGTGGATTTTTGTGCCTATGAGAAGTTTACCGATATTGATAATTTGCTTAGCCTAATGCCGGAGTCCATGCGCAGCGATTATCTTCTGGCCAAAGATTTTGCCGAGTTTATTTATGGCGCCCAAATCAGGTATAATGTTCTTTTTACCAAGGGACATAGTGAGTATGTCAATGAGGAGTGGCAGAAGTGGCGAGCAAGTATCCCGTCTCTAAATCTGGACAGTTTATTTGTCAGGCTGAATGTTAAAAGTAGATCGTTGCGGGATTTTCTACGTTCTTTTCAAAATTTCGTCCAGGGTAACGATACGGAAAAAATCGATAATCTTATTATCGCCAGGGAAAAACAGCTTAAGGGGCCTAGCCGCTCAAAGCTGACCAACCGGAATCTGTATCAATATAACGGGAAACTGGTCAATATGGTTAGGCTGAATTACCGTTTTCATTATGCACAGAGGATTATAGCCGACATATTTGAAGGGCTGGGTGAAAGGAATGTTTAAAACCAACACCGACAGGCTCGATTACAGTACAATGTTGCTGCCGCCTGTGGGATATAAGACATCCTTTGCTGTTGGCACGACGTATTCTCTTGACCTGGAGACTCTTATCAGTATGTGTATTACTCTGGGTCTGAAGGAGGATATTGACAGCAAACTGTCCGGAAGTCCGATCTGTATGCTGGAGGCTTTGCGACAAGTCAGCGATAAAATGCTGATTTTTTGTGAGGCCGGTCAAATCATGGCACCTGATAAACAGAATAAACTGTTCCCCTTTCTGGAAAACAGCGTAGTTACGGTCAATGTAAACAAGAATAAATCATTTCATCCTAAAGTATGGCTGACAAAATATGAAAATGAAAACGAGGCCGATCACTACCGCCTGCTCGTTCTCAGCAGAAACCTGACTTTTGACCATAGCTGGGATGTTGCCGTCTGCTTGGACGGCCGGAAAACGGAGCGAGTGCAGGCTAAAAGCCGTCCCTTATGCGATTTTCTGTCTTATCTGCTTACCCGGATTGACAGCAGTTTCGATAAGATGAGATTAAAGAAGAAGTCCTTGAAAAAGCTCTGTGCCGAACTGAGTCAGGTGGAGTTTAACCTGAATCATAAAAATTTTTACGACTTTCAGTTTATCCCTTTGGGTATTGACGAGAGGTACAACAAAGAAGCAACGGGCTTGTTTAATAGTACCTACCACGGCTTATTTGTTATTTCTCCTTTCTTGAGCAAAGGGATCATGGAAAGATTGAGAACCTTGCAACTGACCAATGCGGAAAAAGTCTTGGTGACAAGGAAAAGTGAACTGCCTAAATTGTCCAAAGATTTTCTGGAGGACTATGCAACCTATACGCTGAAAGATGAGGTTATCGACGGTGAAGACCGGCTGGAGGAAGAAGGGAAGAGCCGGAAGCAGGATATACATGCCAAGATATACTTGAAATGCAAGTATTCCGACAGTGAACTCTATTTAGGTTCCGCCAATGCCAGCGAGAAGGCCTTTCACGGGAATATTGAGTTCTTGCTGAAGCTTTATACCAAGAACCGTTATTTGAACGTGGCCTCCTTAAAAAACGATCTTTTTGGCAGTGATGAAAAGCTGAATCCCTTTACGAGGGTAAATCCTCAAGAGTATGTGGTGGAGGACAGCGATGCCGTTCAGGAAGAACTGCAAAAAGCAATCAAAACATTTTGCCGGGCAAAAGTAGCGGCTGAAATTAGCGAAGGCTATACGCTTACGCTTAAGGTGGATAAATTAAAAACAGATCTATTGAAAGATCTTACCCTCTATATCAACCCCATAATGATTACAAAAAAAGAATTAGTGAGAGAAACCATAGTATTTCAGAACTTGCAGCTGTCCCAGCTTTCTGAGTTTTATGTTCTTACCGCAGTAAAGAGAGAACAGGAATTATCACGGGTTGTAAAAATTCCTACGAACGGAATCACAGATGAGCGTGACAGCAATATTTTTAACAGTATCGTCGCCAGTAAGGAAGGTTTTATCCAATATATCTCTTTTCTGTTAGGAGAGGACTATTTGCTGACTTTTATCGAGGATTTTGCCTCCAAAGACAGTGCTTATAAATTTCTTTCTTTTAGTGGACTGGATACTCCTGTCCTCTATGAAAAAATGCTCAAAACCGCGGCCACTAACCCGGACAAGCTGCGAGAAATCAAAAAAGTAATGGAAATGATTTCCGACCGGGATATTATACCGCAAGAGTTTTACGAGCTTTATCAAAGCTTTGAAAAGGCGGTGCTCTAAATGGATGTCAAGGCCCAAGAAAAAGAAATTCTCAAGGGTCTTAAAGATTTTCAGCGGGCTACTGTTGACCGCTGCCTGGAATTATACCAAACGGGGCAAAAACGGATTCTGGTTGCCGATGAAGTTGGTTTAGGAAAAACGCTGGTAGCCAAGGGTGTTATCGCCAGGTTAGCCAGCTGGCATCACGACCTGGGCGACAATCTTTTTAAGGTGGTGTATATCTGTTCTAATCAGGCCATTGCCAGCCAGAATATCCGTAAACTCTACGACCGTGCCACAATTGACGGTGTGTCGGATACCCGTTTATCCATGCAGCACTTAAAAATATTTGAACAGGAAAAGGACGATAAAATCCTCCGGCGCTATGTTCAGCTGATCCCGCTGACTCCCGCCACTTCGTTTAATATTACTAACGGCTGCGGCAGTGTCGAAGAACGGGCATTAATGTATGCTCTGCTTAGACGGCTTCAAATCTTTGAAAACGTTATGCCCTATTTGGAAACCATGATGATCAACAGGGCTCATGATTCCTGGAACGGTTGGGCGAGAAGCTATTATGAAGAAAGAGTGTTGGCCTGTGATCAGGGTACCAACTATATAAGCTTTATGCTGGAAAAACTTAAAAAGCATCTGACGGATGACCTGATAGAAGAAATTTATGAGCAATGCCGGGCCATTAAAGCAAATCATAACAGCAATAACAAAGACAAAATCAGATGCATTTATAAGTTGCGTCAAATCTTTGCGCTCATTAGTATTGACTATTTGAATCCCGATCTGGTCATTATGGATGAGTTCCAGCGTTTCCGGGAATTAATCTCGGCGCGAGAGGATAGCGAGACAGGATTGCTTACGAACCGTTTTTTAAAAAACAATAGCGTAAAAACTCTATTGTTATCTGCTACGCCTTATAAATTGTACCAAACCCTGGAGGAAATGAATGAGTACCGAAGCGACGACCATTACAGCGAATTCTTGGAAGTAATGGATTTTCTCTTCAGTAAAGAAACCGACAGGTCTGAGTTTAGAGAGGTCTGGCGAAACTATTCCCACTCCCTGCGGCAATTATCCAGGGAAGACTTTGCCGTCCTGGAAATGAAAAAGACTGCTGAAGAGGTGATGTATAAGGGTGTCTGCCGTACCGAACGCCTGATTGTGGACCGTAATTGCGCCATTTTGGATGATTCCGGCGCTAAGTCGCCTTTGACTGTTTCCGAGAAAGACATTTTATCTTATGTGGAAGCACAAAACCTCATGCAAGGACTAGGTCAAGGGCTCGGTATTCCGGTTGATTATGTAAAATCAGCGCCTTATCTGCTTTCCTTTATGGAGCACTACCAGCTGAAAAGGGAAGTCAAAAAATACTTTAAATCAAGACCCGGAGAAATTCGCAAGGCCCGTAAACATCATTTATGGCTTGATAAATCCGCCGTTCAAAACTATAAGGAAATACCGCTGAATAATGCCAGGCTGAAAAAATTGCGTGACCTGGCTTTGGCAAACCAGGCCGAGCGTTTGTTATGGATTCCTCCGGCCAAACCCTATTATGAGTTAGGCGGAGCCTTCCGGAATAATCCTGATTACTCGAAAATATTGGTCTTCTCTGCCTGGGAAATGGTGCCCAGAATGATTGCCACCTTACTTTCCTATGAAGCGGAGAGACTGACGGTGGGTAAGCTTTACTATAAAGAAACAGACAAAACGGGAAAAGACTATTTCGCTAAAACCCGATTTCCGCTTAGAAGGCTGAAGTTCAACCAGGACGGTGCCCAGCCGATCTTTTGTCTTCTGTACCCGTCTGTTACCTTAAGCAGAATGTATAACCCTATTGAATATATGGGGAAAGAAATCAGGTCAATAATAAAGGAAATACGGGGGAAGATTAAAGTCGGCTTGCAAGGATTGAACGGCTATATCAACAATATTCGTTTTGATAAGCGCTGGTATTATCTGGCCCCGCTACTTCTCGATCTTCAGGCAGAGGGTATCAGGGAGTTTTTTGAGCAGGAACAACCGGATGAAAAGATGCATCGCGAGAAGCTGGAAGAATTATATGCCTATTACCGGAATCCTGATACTATAAAGTTGGGCAGGATGCCGAGTGACTTGCCAGAGGTGCTGACCAATATGGCGCTGGCATCACCGGCAGTATGCGGCTTGCGGATTTTTAAGGATACCGTTTTAGCCGGTAAATTCGCCAAGGAAATGCTTAACGTTTTTAACACACCGGAAGCAATCTCGGCCATTGACTTGATTTACGGCAAGTCCGGTGATAAAGCCTATTATAAAAATGTTTTGAAGTATGCGGTGGATGGCAATCTCCAAGCGGTTTTGGACGAATATGCTCATATGCTGGATGAGAAAGACCCTGTGCAACTATGCGCCCGGATGACGGAAACGCTCAAGCTGAACACCGCCAGTTATCCGGTGGACAATTACGCAAGTTTTAAGAAAGAGATCGAAGGCCGCAAAGAAAAACGGATTACCATGCGATCTCATTTTGCGGCGGGCTTTTATAATACGAAGATAGATAACAAAACTGCGCAAAGAAAAGACAGTTTGCGCAATGCTTTTAATTCTCCCTTCCGACCCTTTGTCTTGGCCACAACTTCGATTGGTCAGGAAGGATTGGATTTTCATTTTTACTGCCGGAGAATTGTTCACTGGAACCTGCCCTCAAATCCGATCGATCTGGAACAGAGGGAAGGCCGGATTAATCGTTATAAATGTCATGCTATCCGGCAAAATCTAGCCAGGAAATATGGCGATCTCCGATTCCGAAAAGACGTTTGGCAGGAAATATTCCAAGCTGCCGCAGAGCATGAAAAAGGAGACAGACCGGAGCTGGTCCCGTTCTGGTGTTTGCCGGACGGCGGGAAAATAAGAATTGAACGCATTGTACCTATGTACCCCTTAAGCAAGGATGAAGCAATGTACCACCGCCTGATTAAAATTCTTTCGTTATACCGTCTTACTTTAGGGCAGGCCAGACAGGAAGAACTTTTGGAGTATTTGTTTAACAATTTTGAGGACCAGGAATTATTGAAAGAATTGTTTATTAATTTAAGTCCGATCACGAGGAAAAAAAATGATTTGCGTAAGACCGAGTGAAATTATTTACATTTATTGGGAGTTAAAAGAAAAAACCTTTGTAAGCCAAGAAGGTTCTCTAATATTTTCACTAAATTGACAGGAACTAACGAAAAGAAAAAAATATTACAACTATGGATAATTCTGTATTGGCTGACCCTTAATAAATTGGAGGATTCGTGAATGCCGAAAATAACTTACAACAAACTTGTCCGGGACCGCATCCCGGAAATAATTGAAAAGAGCGGCAAAAAAGCCATTACAGCAATATTGGATGACACTGCGTATAAAAAGCTTTTGAATGAGAAATTAAGTGAGGAACTACAGGAATATTTAGACAGTGACAAGGTAGAAGAACTGGCCGATCTGGTAGAGGTAATTTATGCGATCCTGGATTTCAAGCATGTTTCTCTTACTGAATTTGAGAACTTGCGCTGTTCCAAGGCCCAAGAACGGGGAGCTTTCCGGAAGCGGATTTTACTGCAAGAGGTTATTGAAGAGTAGAAAAAGATAAGGATAAGGATGAAGAACGTTTGATCGTAGAAGACGAGATAGTTATAAAGAACATCAGACCATAGAGGGGTAGTCAGCATGGAAAAACAAAAAAGCTATTCTTCCAACCCGGCTAGTGCTGCCGAGGATTTATTTCTGGAACTGTTCTGCGACGTCTTCGGACCGGAAAAATCAGCTTATCTCTTTCCCCAATATCCTGTGGTGGATATATACGGCAACAGGAGATATATCGACTTTGCCCTGGAAAATGACGAATTAAAAATTGCTATTGAAATAGACGGGGAAGTCTTTCATAATCCTCAACTCATTTCCGGCAATAAGTACTATGACGATCTGCTTAAACAAAATAGCTTGATCTTCAAGGATTGGAAAGTTTATCGCTGGGCTTATACCCAATTAAAAACCCAAAAAGAAAAAGTCAAAGATGAGCTCATTACTTTTGTGGGGGAAATGCCGGCTTTTCGCTTGCTGGAAGACTACCTTCCCAAGCAAAAAGGAAAAGTGATAGCTCTAAAAGATCATCAGCAGGCGGCAATCCATAACCTGCAAAAAATGCGGGAGCAGGGAGAGAGCATCGCTCTTCTTTACCATGCTACAGGTGCCGGAAAAACAGTAACCGCCGTCAGTGATGCCCGGCAGTTTAACAAACGAACCCTTTTTCTGGCCCATACCCGGGAACTGGTCTCCCAAGCCCGGAACACCTTTCAGAATCTCTGGCCTGAAGTATCTTCGGGTATGTATGTGGCGGAACAAAAAGACAATAACGCTTATGTGGTATGCGGCAGCATCCAAAGTGTGGCTCAGAATCTGGATCAGTTTAAGCCGGATGATTTTGGCTATCTAATCATTGACGAATGCCACCATGGGACTGCCGGTACCTATAAAAAGATTCTCAGTTACTTTAAGCCTAAATTTACTCTGGGACTGACGGCAACTCCGGAGAGAACGGACGGGGAAGACCTGCTGGAACTGTTCCAAAATGTGGCTCACAAGCTGGATTTAAAAACTGCTGTGGAAATGGGAGAACTGGCGCCCATCCGTTGCATCCGGATTAAAACCAACGTGGATTTATCATCTGTCAGAATAAATGGGATAAAATATTACGCTCAGGATTTGGAAAGCAAGCTCTTTGTACCGGAAAGGAATCGGCTGCTGGTGGATACTTACCTGCATTATGTCAGGAATAAAAAGACCGTGGTCTTTTGCGCCTCAGTGAAGCATGCTGAAGAGATTGCCGGTCTCTTCAGGGATAATGGGATTTCCTGCGCCGCCGTATCCGGCTTGCTGAAAGCGAAGGAAAGAGCAAGGATATTGGACCGGTATGAAAACGGCGATCTCATGGTGCTTTGCGCCTGCGATCTACTAAATGAAGGTTGGGACAGTCCCCGGACGGAAGTCCTCTTCATGGCCCGGCCCACCATGTCCAAGACCTTGTACTTGCAGCAGCTAGGCCGAGGAATGCGCAAGTCAAAAGGAAAAGAATACCTTATGGTCTTTGACTTCATTGATAATGCCAATCTATTTAATATGCCATATTCTCTGCACCGGGTATTCAATATTAAAGAGTATCGGCCTGGGGAATGGGTTCTTGCCCCCCACGGAATGAGAGAATTGGATTCGGATTTGCTGGCTAAGGGAGAGAAACCAGCCGTCTATCTGGATTTTCCCTTGGATATCAGCGATTTTGAGCTGATCGATCTCTTTAATTGGCAGGAAGAAGTAAAAGATATGATTTCCCAGCTGGAATTTGTCCGCATGGTGGATGTCCAAACGGAAACCATCGAGCGCTATATCCGAGAAGGCAGAATTGTCCCCGATCTGGAAGTCCCTCTGGGAGACAAGCGCAGCTTTAAGTACTTTAAAGAAGACACGGTAAAAAAGTATGCGGCCCAATTCGGCTGGGAACTGATTACCCCCGCCAATATGAAAGACAAGTTCATGGCAATGGTTAAGACCATGGATATGAGCTATTCTTATAAGCCGGTGCTGCTGAAAGCTATGTTTGAGCATGCGGATGAGAACGGCCGGGTCAGGGTCGAGGATATCGTCGATTATTTTATCTGGTTTTATACCGACCGGAAAGAAAAAGGACTGCCAGCGGAAAAAAGAAAATGCATCTATACCAAAGAAAGCTTCACACGTAAAGAAGTGGAGCGCAATATCTTTCAAAATCCCTTTAAACGCTTTGAGGATATGCGCTTTATGAAACGATGCAGGGAAATTGAGTATGTGGAGTTTAACCGACATGTGTTTAAGAAGCTGACCCGGGAAGAGATAGAATGGATATTGGAGTATTGTGATGAGAAGTTATGGGAGTACTATTTAGGGAATGAAACCTCAAAATAATTTAAATTTATTTTTGAGATTGCAATTATTGCCCTTCATTATCTCGAACATGCAAAAAAGCCGTCATTATTGCTTTAAAAGCAGCGGCTTTTCAGTGGTCTATGATTTCAAGGCATTTAGGGCTATTTATTTATATTTGCGCGAAATCAAACTGACTCTCTTAACATGGCACGAGTTGCCCTAAATGATGTCTTGGGTCAAATTTTGATACCATACGTGCATGGAAACAGGTTAACCAATATTAGTGTTTTCGGGGTATATTCTCAATTTATGTCTAAATCACTTGCTACAATATAATTTAAGATTGCTTTTTAACTGCTTATTATTGAAGATTTAGAAAAAGAGAAGAAAAGAATTTTGTACAAAATTCGGCTTGAATCCCTATTATTGGAGAATAAACACTTAAAACTTAAGCTTACATAGAATATGACGTTTTATCTTGAGCAGCCGCCCTTGACATGGGGCCCCTGGTGTCCGTGTTTCTTAGGGCCGGCCAGGGCCCGCTGCAGCTAATGCTTTTGCGGCCCCTTTACCAGGAATAGGTTAACACGGACACCTCTCCCCATATAAAGGGTCTTCGATGAACGGCTGCTGCTAGGCGACCATTTTCTTCCCTGTAATCTGGTTACTCATAACAGCTTCATAATATTTAGCAGGTGCCATGTACCCAATGCTGCCATGCCTGCGACGATTGTTGTAATAATCCATGTATTCACTGATGACTCTGTATGCATCTGTAAAACTGGTAAACTCATTTCTACTATAGCATTCATCTTCTAAAATAGAATGAAAGGACTCAATATAAGCGTTCATATTAGGACTTTTAACTGGGATTCTTTCGTGAGTTAATTTCCATTTCCAACATGTCTCTTCAAATATTTTAGCTGTAAACTGCGGGCCATTATCAGTTCTTATTATCGGAAGTTCCATGCCGGGCTTTAAATCACGTTTATTAAGCGAATTAATAAGTACTGCGCAGGCATGGTACTGTCAATAATCTTTCGCAAATTTGTTTTTCTGCTTGGTAATTTTTCTTGTATATCTTTATCTCTTAGTAGACTGGCCATGGGGCCCCATGGCCAGTCTACTAAGAGAGGGTCGCACATTAACCTGCTATAATACTGTTTTCTTTGTTCATTTCCTCAAGGTGTCTCATACTCATATACATTTTTGTGCCCCAGGCTTTACTGGCTACATACCGCAACCGAGCGCAGACAAGCATTAATGCTGAATGCCCATCAGGAAAAGTGCCAACTACCCTGGTTCTTCTGCGGATTTCCCGGTTTAATCTTTCGATGACGTTATTGCTGCGAAGTTTAGTCCAGTGTGCTTGTGGAAAGTCCATATATGTCAGTGTTTCGAGAATGCTGTCTTCAACTTTTTTCGCTGCTTCTTTCAGTTTCATGTCCCGAAGCTTAGCTACAACCGCTGTTGCCTTCTCTTTAGCTGCTTCTTTATCCTCCTGGGCATGGATCGCTTTTAGCATTGCCGCTACTTCTTTCATCTTGGAGCGAGGTGTTACTGAGAAGACATTCCGGTAAAAATGAACAGTACAGCGTTGGAATTTGGCTTCCGGAAATGTTTCGTTCACTGCTTCCAATAAGCCCAGACATTTATCCCCGATAAATAACTGGGTTCCGGATAAGCCACGTTCCTTTAAGCTTTTCATGAATTCCAGCCAGCTTGTTTTATCTTCCTTCATTCCTTCAGAAGCGCCTATTACTTCTCTGTAACCATCTTCATTGACAGCCATAGCAATTAGGATCGCAACGTTTTCGTATTCTCCACCCCAATTACGTTTAAGGTAAATCCCATCGAGATAGACATAGGGATATTTTCTTTGTAGAGGGCGATTGCGCCAAGTATCGATGTGGCCATAGACTTTCTGGTTTAACTTGCTGACCGTTCCGGCCGATACTTTTGTGCCCCAGAGTGCCTCAGTTATATCTTCTACTCGCCGGACTGAAACACCAGCTAAATACATTTCGATTAGAGCTTCTTCTACAGAGCTTTCACGCCGCCGGTAGCGCTCTATGATTGCAGTTTCAAAGGCGACACCTTTCAGTTTAGGCACTTTCAGCTTCACCTCTCCGGAAGTGGTCGTTAACTTCCTCTCATAGTGGCCGGAACGATATCCTTTTCGTTCTTTTGTACGTTCATACCTACTGGCATTTGTGAGCTCTGCTGCTTCCTGATCCAAAAGGTTATTTAGTGTTTCCTCCACACTTTGACGTACCAATTCTTTAAGCTCTTGCTTTATTGCTCCTTCATTTAAGTGTATAATTTTATCAGACATATTCGCAGCTCCTCCTGGTTTTGATTGGTGTGGTAACCTTATCTTACCAAGCAGTTGCGTTTATGTCTTTATTCATAAACACTTATTTATGAATTTGCGAAATTAATGATACCTTATCGACGAAAACACTTTTAACACCTTTTCTCATTTTTTGTCTGTAGCAACTGCTATTTGAACCTTGTATATTGTGTTTTACTATAAGCCTTTGCCTAAGTGGATTATTAATGCTTAAAGTAAGAATGACCTCATGTATCTTTTCAACATCTTCGAATTCCTTGCGCAATTGACTATAAGTATTTTATGTATAATATTTAATATTGCTCGAATTAGACGCCAACTTAGAGATAGGCTGATTGCCGGATAGATTTGTTATTGGGGGAGATATTCGCATGGAATTTTCCGGAGTTATATTCGCATTTTTCTTAACACTATTGGCCGGGCTATCGACAGGCATCGGCAGCGCGCTTTCTCTGCTTACCAATAAAACAAATACCAGGTTTCTTTCTATAGCATTAGGTTTTTCCGCAGGAGTTATGATTTATGTTTCCTTTGTGGAACTCTTTGCGGATTCCAAAAATACCCTGATCTCGGTTCTGGGCGAACGAGCCGGTACCTGGGCTACTGTAGGAGCCTTTTTCTTTGGAATCCTGGTGATCGCCTTAATTGATAAGATCATCCCTTCGACGGAAAATCCTCATGAAATACACACCGTCGAGGAAATGGACGGCAAGAGCGAATCCCACAAAGCAAATTTAATGAGAATGGGACTTCTCACTGCTCTGGCGATCGGCATTCATAATTTTCCGGAAGGATTGGCGGCGTTCACGGCCACGCTGAGTGATCCCGGTTTGGGAATACCGATAGCCTTCGCCATAGCCATACATAACATTCCAGAGGGCATTGCGGTGGCGGTTCCCGTTTTTTATGCCACGGGAAGCAGGAAGAAGGCCTTCCAGTTATCATTCCTGTCGGGGCTTTCGGAACCAGTCGGCGCCCTTGTCGGCTATTTGCTTTTATTCAAATTCTTTAACGATACCATGTTTGGTTTAATTCTTGCTTCCGTTGCCGGCATTATGGTCTACATAAGTCTGGACGAATTACTCCCTTCGGCCAGGGAATACGGTGAGCATCATTTGGCTATTTATGGACTTTTTGCGGGAATGGCCGTCATGGCCTTAAGTCTTCTGTTGTTTATTTAACTTGGGCAAGATCATCAGCTTTATCCTGATATGCTCGGTAATATCAGGATAAGGCTGATTTTTTATGATCATATTAAAAAATGCTTTTCGGTAGTTGACATTAAGTATTATATGTATTATATTATGTAATACATATAATACATGCAATACAAGCAATACCAATAATACAAAATAATTAAAATGATACAAGTAACACAATAAATAATAAGAAGGGAGAGCCTATGCTATTAAGGATCGACATGACCAGCGATATCCCCATTTATCAGCAGATTCGCAATCAAATAGTATTTGCTGTTGCCAAAGGGAATCTTAAGCCGGGAGATGCCCTACCGACCGTCCGCCAATTAGCCCATGATATCGGGGTGAATCCTATGACGGTCAATAAAGCCTATGCTTTGCTGAAAGAAGAAGGCATCATCATCATTGACCGCAGGCATGGAGCCCAGATCAGCGATCGCGGCAAAGACGGGGTGGTTTTTGACCGGGATTTTGACCAACGGCTGGAGCTTCTGCTATCGGAAGCCCGGATGAAAGGCGCTTCCAAAGAGGAAATCACAGCCCATCTGACCGGTTTGATAGACTTGGTTTTTAAATAAGGAGGAATGTCTATGCTTATCACACTGCTCATGATTATCTGGTTGGTATTTGGGACAATGACAGCATTCATGCTGTTTTATAAGAATAGTCAGAATCAGCAGATCCTGGGTGTGACTCTATCCGCCGCCCATGCTCAAACACCTGAAGTACAGGACATCATCAACAGTTATAAACGGATCTGTTATCTCGTTTTCCTGCTGTCGGTAGGGATCAGCCTTCTGCTGCTGCTAAAACCTTTCAGAGATTACGTAGAGTTCTTCCTGCTCATTTTGGTAATTGCTAATTTGTTTCTGAACTGGCTGGTGGTTCAGCGTTACCAGCGGAAGCTTCAGGAATTGAAAGAGGAAAAAGGTTGGATCTACCGCCGGACGCGTATCGTAACTGTTGACATTAATGTGACCAGGGAGAAGGGCAAGGCGGGTATATCCGCTGTTTGGAGCTGGTTGTTTCTGCTCCTGAGCTTTATCCCGGCACTATATTTGCTGTTCTCACCGGAAGCCCGCTCTCTTTATCCCTTCGGCTTCAGTCTGATCGGGCCGTTTTGCCAGCTTAATATGATTTTTCTGTATTATCATATGCGCAACAGCCATACCCCGGCCTTAAGCGAGAACACGGAGATTAATAAAGCTTGTGCCAGAACTTTGGAACGCATCCGCACACTGTCTGCGACCTTGAGCGGACTGGCCATGCTGGTATTCTGGTTCGTGTTTAATCTTGTCATCCTTTACGCCATGAGAGGCATCCTGATAGCACTGCCGCCGATCATCCTGATCGCCACTCTCCTGATCATTGCTTACTGGCAGCAGAAGAAGATCCGCGCTGCCGAAGATTACTTCTTCGGTGCTGAACTCCGGGATGACAGCAATCTCTCCGAACAGGAAAATCTCTATAAATGGGGATGCTACTATAATCCTAATGATCCCAGAATATTTGTGCCCAAACGGATCGCAGGCATGGGCTTTACCATAAATATCGGCCACCCGGTAGGCAAGGCTATCGGAGTCGGCATCATCGTACTGGTGCTGGCGGCCCTGATTCCCGTTTTCTACGGCGGTGCCAAAGATTATGTGATTGCTGAGAAAGGTTCCCAAATCACCTTTGACGCCGCGATGTATGACCTGACTGTTGAAAAGAGCCAAATAGTATCGGTGTCAATAATTGAGAGTCTTCCCAAAGGTTCGCGCACCAATGGCTACGGCGGAGTAAACAAAAGCTTCGGACATTTTTTCTTTGACGGTTACGGAAAATGCAGGCTCTATGTGTACAATCAGGTCGGAAAATTCATCGTCCTTGAGCTGGAAGGGGATAATCCGGAACATGTGATTGTCAACGCCAAAACTCCGGAGGAAACCGAAGCTCTGTATCAGTCCATTCAGGGGTGGCTGGCTGAGTGAAACCAGTATCAAAGAAGGCCGGCGTTTTAGCGATTAGTTGAGTAAAATTTACCGGATGTTTGGCAAGCTTGGTCAGTTAGAAGATTGCGAAGTATATTTTGAAAGAAGGATCTCTTAGGAAGTTGAAAATACTTGCCGAGAAAGGTACAATTGAGTCAATGAGTGCGAATTACAAAGAAAAATCGAGTAAATTAGCTTAGTTGCTTATTTTATGCAGGAAACGGATGTGGTCCCATGGAGGAACAAGTTTTAAAACCGCTTCAGGAAGCAACGTATCTAACAGCGCCTAATGCCTGGCGCTATCGTTTTATTCTGCGCTATTGCTATCGTCAGCATGAACGCCTAAGGCATTATCTATCATTGGAAGAGATTTATGCTTACCTCCAAACCAGTACTCACTTTCAAGGCTATAGCGAGGAAATGCTGCTTAGGGACTTGGAACAAATGGTAGATTGGAAAAACTTGATAGCCCGTCAGGAAACCGGTCGGGTCCGGACCATCGAGGAGTTTAAGAAGCGCAAATCCCGTTATCAATTAACCCCCTACACGATTGAGATTGAACGCATGGTCATCGGTTTAGAGAATCTGGGAGAAGGATTTGGCGGCTCGTTAGAACGGACCTTATTTGACCGCTTGCTTCAGAGCCTTAGACAATTAACGGCTAAGGAGGGTCAAACCTATCTGCTCTTTCAAAAAAGTCCGGAAGAAGTCCATCTCCTTTGGCAGGATTTTTATGGGGATTTTCGTAAATTAACGGAAAATGCTACAGATTATCTGGCTCACCTGCAGAGTGAAAAGGTAGAAGAAAAAATGAGAACCGAAGCATTTCTGCTCTATAAGGAAGCCATTACGGAATATTTGCGAACCTTTATGGCCAGTCTGCAGCGCAGTGCTTTGCGCATTGAGAGTATTCTCAAAGAGACCAGAGGTACTTCTTTTAACATCCAACTGGCCTCTTGCTTAACGGAATACGAACTCTCTATTCCGAGATTGGATGCAGCCTTAAGCAGGGAAACTTTGTTGGAACGTTTCCAAGCGGAATGGGAGGGGCTTTCCATCTGGTTTCTGGGTGATGAGACCAGGGAAAGTGATCTTGTCTATCTGCATAATGCTACCAATGATACAATTCGAAGGCTAACCCGTTTTGCCCAACGCTTAAGTGAGAACCACCATAATATTCGCAGCAGGCGTACGGACTATTTACATTTAGCCGGATTGTTCAGCCGGATGGACTCTTTGAAGGAAGCCCACGAATTGTCGGCTTGCGTGTTTGGGGTTTTTCATACCCGCCATTTGCTTGTTCAGCAGCCCAAACAAACAGAAAACTATGAGGTTGAGGTCTGGGAGGAACCACCGTCAAACATTGTGATTCGTCCCAAGATCCGCACCTATCACGAAAAAACTAAGGCTTCGGCGATTCAGCAGCGGACAGATGAAAAACAGAAAGTGATGCAAGAATATCTCCGGGAAATAGAAGCTGAACAGCAGTTGCTGGGTAACCTGCTGCAGAACCAGGCTCTGGTGATCCGTGATTTGCCGTTGGTTAACACTAAGGTGCGCAAGCTGATCTTAGCCTGGATAACGAAATGCATGGCAAGTCCCCAGCATCAGGCTAAAACAGAGACGGGGCAAGTGGTTAAGCTAAAACTGGCAGGTTCGGGGAGGATTAGGCTCCGGGCTGAAGACGGTGTTCTGGAGATGCCGGACTATATCTTATATTTTGAACAGTTGGGAGAGGCGGCCAAATGAGTGAAAAGGTTTTTGATAGCACGGCTCGGGCTGCTTTGCAAGCGTTATTAGAGAATTTTTGGATTCCTAGGGAGAAAGATCCGGAAACCTACCAACTGATCCGCGACAGGGAAAAGGCCTTACGTGATTATGTTCTGGACAAGCTCGGCTATCATCTGATTGTTCATCGTCATTTTGCCAAATTGGAGAAGATACCTGCTGTACCGGAGGCCTGGATGGGCATTGAATCCTTTAAAGACCCACGGGATTATGCCCTGCTCTGTTGTGTCTTGGCTTTTCTCGAAAACAAAGCAGTGGAAGAACAGTTTTTGCTTTCTGATCTCTGTACGGAGCTGGAGGCTCTTTATCCCGGAGAACTTGCTTTAGATTGGCGTAATTTTGAACACCGTAAATCGTTGGTTCGAGTCCTGCAATTTATGACTGAGATGGGGATGCTGGAAGTTGTTGACGGCGATACGGGCTTGTTTAACCAAAAGGAAGAGACGGAAGCCCTTTACGAAGTGACGGTTATTTCCCGTTATTTTATGCGTTCTTATCCTAAGGATTTATTTCAGTTTCAGGGTAAGGAAGACATCCTGGCAGCCGAAGCTTATGCGGATGAAGATGAAAACGGCGGCAGCAGGCGCCGCTACCGGGTCTATCGTCAGCTTTTACTATCTCCTGCTATCTATGAAGAAGAGATGGAAGAAGGGGATTTTCTTTATTTGCGTAATTTTCGCCGCCGTTTGCAGGAAGATCTGGCAGCTCATACTGGTCTGGAATTAGAGCTTTATAAACGAACTGCCATGCTAATCGTTCCGGAATACGACGGGGCGCGAACGCTTTTCCCGGATCAAAAGGGGATTTGTGACTTGGCCTTACAGCTGTCCTCTTATCTCCGCGATAACTGGCACGAACCCGGCTGGACTTTGGATCACTGCGGCAATGTTCTGCTTACCGAGATTGAGTTTCGGCAAGTTATTAAAAGGTTACAGGAAATATATGGTGCCGGCTGGAGCAAGCAGTATAGGGAAGGACTCCTTAAACAAACAGCAGGGGATTTACTGGAGTTTCTGGGAGGATGGAAAATGGCTGCCATCGATAGCACGACCCGCCGAATTTGCTTACGGCCGGCTTTAACCCGTTTGGCAGGAGAATATCCTCAAGATTTTACAGCTAAAATGCCCCCAAGTGATCAGGCAGAAATGGCTTAAACATAGTACCCGGGAGGGAAAGAGTTGAAAGAACGCTGGCATTTGCACCGTGCGGGTTTACTAAATTTTTGGTATTACGATGATGAAGAATTTGATTTTGCCGAGGGCAAGCTGCTGCTGCGAGGCTCCAACGGTTCAGGAAAATCTGTGACTATGCAGAGCCTGATTCCAGTTCTCTTAGATGGGAAAAAAAGTCCTGATCGTCTGGATCCGTTTGGTTCCCGAGCCCGGCGTATGGAGGATTACCTTTTAGGAGAAAAGGAAGTCTCCGAATTGGACGAAAGAACAGGCTACCTCTATCTGGAGTTCCGGCGTTCACCCAACCAATATCTGACCATTGGTATGGGACTGAAGGCCAAGCGCCAAAGTAAGCTGGATTCCTGGGGCTTTGTAATTCTGGATAACCGCAGAATCGGCAAGGATTTTTATCTTTACAAAAATGAAGTTGGGGCAGCCGGAAAACGGGAAAAGATTCCGCTCAGTCGGAGAGAATTGGAAAGCCGCTTAGGCGACGGTGGAAAAATAGCCCGTAGTCAGGAAGAATACATGACCCTGGTGAACCGTTATTTGTTCGGTTTTAAGTCACTGGAAGATTTCAACGATTTGGTTAAACTGTTAATCCAGGTACGCAGTCCCAAGCTCTCCAAAGATTTTCGGCCAACGGTTATTTTTGAAATTTTAAATGAATCCTTGCCTTTTCTCTCGGATGAAGAATTGCGGCCCTTATCGGAAACAATCGAAAATATGGATCAGACCAAAAGCCAATTGGACCAAATCATGCGGGAAGAAGAGGCCTTAAAACGTCTGCTGCGTGTGTACGATCAGTATAATCGGAAGGTACGCTTGGAAAAAGCTGAGGGACTATTACAGTCACGGAAATGGCAGGAGGACCTGGAGCGGAAACTGACCGCCGAGCGGGATGCCTACGCTCAAGGGAAGGAAGAACTGGCTGAACTGCAAAGCGAGCAGCAAAATCTGGAACAGGAAGAGAAAATCCTGACCGAGGAAAAAGAAGCTTTGCAATCCCACGATGTTTTTCGCGCCGAGCAGGAAAGGGAAAACATCAAGCGGGAGTTGCAGGATATAAAGGTTAAACGGCAAAAGAAAGAAACCGAGTGGGACACGAAACAAAAAAAGGAACGCGAAACGCGTACGCTTATTCAGAAGAAAGAAGAAGAACAGTCTAAAATACAGCACAAACTAACCGACCAGCTGGAAAAAATGGAGGAGCTGGCGGATGAAGCCGGTTTCCTTAACCATGAAGTGGCGGCTTGGGAATTTACTGAGAATGGCGAAGCCCCTTTTTCCTTTGCTCTCTGGAAAAAGGAGGCCAAGGATTATGAAGGCAAGCTGGACAAGGCGTTAGTTGCCTTTCGGGCGGAAGCTCAGGCCAGGGAGAAATTCAGTGAGGCTGACCGGGATTTGGGAGAAGCGAAGAAGAACTGGGAAGAAGCCCAGTACCAAGAAAACAAATGGGCTGAAATACTGACGGACGAAAGAAAGAAATGGCAGGAAAGCTTTTTTGGTTGGCAAGAGCAGAATGCGGAACTGAAGCTTAAGGAAAGGGATAGCCAGCTGATTGCCGGACGGGTCTGGCATTGTCCTGAAGAACAGGGCTGGGAAACTCTGCGACAACCGGTAGAGGCAGTCAGAGAAGCACTGAGGTCGGAACTGGGCCAAGAACAGCTGCACTTGGAACATCGGCTAAAGCTGATAGATGAGCGTATCCAGGAGGTCTCCCTAAGTATAGAAGAATGGCGGCAGAAAAAAGATCCGGAACCTCCCCGCCATCCGGCTGCAGAAGAAGCTCGGCAATCCTTAAAATCGGCGGGAGTACCCTGCCTGCCCTTCTACGCCGGGGTGGAATTTCAGCAGGGGGTGGAACCGGTCGTGCGGGAACGCTTGGAAGCGGCTCTCAGTCAGGCCGGAATTCTTGATGCCTTGGTCGTTCCGGAAAAATATCTGCTAGAGAATAAGAATGTTATTCAGCACGATCGGGTCTTGCATCCTCAGCCGCAGTTTATGGCTCATACTCTGGCGGATTATCTTTATGCTACGCCCGTTCCAGAGAGTGAGATAACCGCTGCGGATATTGATATTATTTTACGGAGTATCCTGGTGGATGACCTGAACGAAGGTAGAATCATTTACGAGAATACAGTGGTCTCCCTAGAGGGTGCTTACCATACTGGTTTATTAGTAGGCCATGCTCCGGCTACGGAGGCATCTATCTACATTGGCCGGGAGTCGCGCCGTCTTTATCGGTTAAAAGAAATCGCCCGTTTAGAAGAGATAATAAACCAACTGCAGACGGAAAAGGAATGTTTGCAGACTGATATTGAGCGGATAGCTGCCCGCTTGCAGCAGTTGGAAGCAGAATATGCTCAGTTTCCTTCCGATCGCAGTCTTCGGGAGGCCTATGAATGCTTGGATGAGGCCCGCCGGGATGTCCGCCAGGCCGAAAAAGAAGTTCACAGGCTAGATCAACGGGTGAAGGATGCCTTATTGGAATGGGAAAGAACCAAAGCCGAACTGAGGGAAGAAACCAGGACACTCACGCTTAATCCTCGCCGGGAAATCTATGAAGAGGCTTTGGTCAAAATCAAAATCTATCGGGAAGCTCTAAATCAATTAGAAATCGACTTCAACAAGCTTAGTAACATTGTCTCGGAGATTGGAATTCATCGGGTCAACCTGGAAGAACTCATTCAAGATGTAAATGAAGTTCGGGGAGAGCTTAATACTCTCACCTCAGATGAAAGCTTGTGGCTCAAGCGCCTGGCTGCGGTGGAAAAACGACTTGAGGAAATGGGTGCCGAGGAGATTAGGGCCCGTATAGCCGTTGTACTTCAACGTTTGGGAGAATTGCCGTCATTAATAAAACAAAGCCTTGATAAGTTTTATAAGGTGCAAAATGCTCAGACCAACAGGGAGAATAATATTAGGCGATTAACCGCGGAAACCCAGTGGGCGGCGTCTTTAACAACAGCTTGGTACGAGGTTTTCCGGGAAGAAGAGAAGCTTCAGTTGAGTTTCACAGCTAGGACGGACTCGGCAGAGGATTCTGAAACCAAAGATATCATGAACAATCTCTCCCGGGAATCAGTGGTCTATGAGACAGAAGATATTAGAAAAGATCTGCTTAAACAAGCCCAAGCTCTTATACGATCTGAGGCTGGGGAAGTAAAAGCTTCTCAGCAGGAGCGGGATACATTACAGACCCGTTTGCATGAGACCATGTATAAGGAGATGGGTAATCTGGTGGAATACCGTCTTAACCGGCAAACCACCGGAGAATTTCCGGTTGAATCCCTTAATTTTGTTTCAGCCGGGGAAGAAGCCGAACTTTGGCTCACCCGCCGTCAGGAATTGATTCGTAAGGCCAGCCGCACCCAATTGGTCATGGAATACGACGGAAAAAAGGTCAGCCCGTATTATGTTTTGCAGAAAATGGCCGGAGATATTGCTTTGCAACAGCAGATTCTTAATGATAAAGACCGGGAACTGTATGAAGAAATAATTATGAACAGTGTCGGCAGGATTATTCGGGCCAGAATTGAACGAGCCGAGCATTGGGTAGAACAAATGAATCAGCTGATGTCAGAAAGGGATACCTCCAGCGGGCTAAAACTGGCCATCCGCTGGCAGCCCCGGACGGCAGACCATGAAGATGAAATGGACACCCAGGACTTGGTGGAGCTTCTGAAAGCCGATCCGCGCTTGCTTAAGGAAAGCGATATGAACCGGATTACCATGCATTTCCGGACTAAGATCGAAAGGGCGAAACAGATTCTGGAAGAGAAAGGATATGGCGAGAGCTTCCATCAAATCATTAAGGAAATGCTGGATTACCGCAAATGGTTTACTTTTTCCCTTCGCTATCAAATGGACGGGGTTCGTTGGAAAGAGTTGACCGACCGAGCGTTTTATACTTTCAGCGGCGGAGAAAAGGCTATGTCTATGTATATTCCTCTTTTTTCGGCGGCGTACTCCCGCTATGCCGATGCCCGGCCGGAGGCTCCGCGCTTAATCAGCCTGGATGAGGCTTTTGCCGGTGTGGATGAGAATAATATCCGGGATATGTTTGATCTGGTAGAAAAGCTTGGTTTTGATTATATTATGAATTCCCAAGCTTTATGGGGAGATTATGATACGGTCTCCAGTCTGTCTATCGTGGAGCTTGTTCGTCCCAAAAATGCCTCTTTTGTGACGCTCATCCGTTATTGGTGGGATGGCAAAGTCCGTCGCCTGGTGGCTAAATAAAGTGCAGCCGGAGAAGGGGTGAAATACTTGCGAGGCAGGGATTATCTTATCAAGGAAGCTGCAGCTTACTTTAAGCAAAAGGGCTTTCAACGCCTTTTGCAGCAAATGACCGAAAAATACCGTAGTCTGGGCCGCTGGGCCGGGTCAGTGAAACTTGAAGATCTAACTACTGAGGAGCAGGAAGCCTTATCCAGCTTTTTCCGGCAGGACTATCGTCGCCAAGGCAGTGCCGTTATCTCCTTGGCTGCTTTTGCCCGTTCCCTGGAACAAACCCGTTTTGCGGGGCTTACTTGCCTTGAGCTTTTGGCGTATGTTAACGGAGAACCGTTACTCACAAAACAACAGGTCTATACTGAACAGGAAAAAAGGAGAGACGAATATTTTACTCGCTTGGCCCGGCTTTATCCCGGGAGTTCCTGTCAGAATTGGCTGGCAGCTATTGTCCAAAGGGCTGAAACCACCCGCAGTGTCCAGCTTGCCTATGACAAGAATCCTGTTCAGTTGGAAAGGCAACTGAAATGGGTGCTTGAAGCTTTAACTGAATTGGAAGACGCTCGGACTAAAATGAAGGAGCGGTTTGAACGTCTGCCTGTTTTTGCCCAGAGAATTACCGGTAATCCGCATGAGTTTGATCTTAATGCAGAAACAGGGAAATTGCTGATCAATGCTTTAACCCATTGGCGAAGCTGGGATCACCAATTGACGGCGAGCCAAGTAGCAATAAGGGGATCTCAAGGCTTTAGCAGTACGGAAGCTATGAGTTCAACGGAAGGCTTAACTGCGACAGAAGCAGTTAATGAGTTGCTCTATCACTACGGCCTGATGCGTGACGATCTTTGGAACTTCGTCACTTGTACTGGTCTTTTGGCCAGGGACAGGGAAGGAAAGGATTTGCCTGTCTGGAGGGCGGCTTGCCAAAGCGGGGGGACGGCTGTTCTTAATGTTCCTTTAAGGGAAATGGTCAAGGTGCTGGAGGTATATCCCGCTGATACTCAATCAGAGAAAATAGTATATGTGGTGGAGAACCCGGCAGTTTTTTCGGCCTTATTGGATGCATCTGACCAGGAAGGTCGTGCTTATCCTCCCCTTGTTTGCACCCATGGGCAATTTAAGCTGGCTGCCTTGCTCTTAATGGATAAACTTGCGACTGCTGGCACAAAAATTTATTACTCCGGTGATTTTGATCCGGAAGGGCTCTTGATGGCGGAGAGTCTATTTAAACGTTACCCCGGCTCGCTAACTCCTTGGCACTATACAGTGGATGCATATTTATTCTCTCAGCCGGCCACCAAGATTTCCGCTCAACGTCTGAAGAAACTTGAAAAAGTTCAATCCCCCCAACTTTTACCTATCAAAAATAAAATATTGGCATCGGGATTGGCTGGGTATCAGGAGGGAATAATTCCGTTATTGTGGGGGGATATCAACAGCTGAGATAGTGAATATATTTGGAAGATTCAGAACCTATAATCCGAAGACGAAAAAGGCAGTTAAGTGCTATGTTTGGGTTCTAAGTATTTAGTATTCGCAACTCCGGCAAATGATTGGCCATTATGTCAAAATCACGATCTTCGTGAAGCAAGGAAAGATTGTAGTTGTCCTAAGTTTTAAGAATCATCCTGGAATTTTTGTAAAAAATAAGGTTAGGAAAGGGCAAGCTGAATTTAAAGGAGGGTAATATGATTAACAGAACAAAGTTAATTGCCGTATCCCTAACCGTTATTTTTACCTTGACTTTAGCCTTTCCCTTATTAGGGATGGCTGCCACGGAGAATTCTGTCCAAAATCCCCCTTGCTATGACAAAATCATTGAAAGAATCGCTAAAGAAAAAGGAATTTCCAAGGAAGAAGCCAAAGCCCAATTTGAAGCCAAGCTTACGGAAATTGCCAAGAAAAAAGGTATTACTGTCGAAGAGTTGAAAAAACAGATGGCCGATGGGAAGTTCCGCAAAGGCCACCGGAAGCCTTTAGATGAAGCCAAACTCAAAGAGCTGGCTAAGAAGAAAGGAATTACGGTGGAGGAATTGAAAAAACAACTATCTGAGGGCAAGTATTGGAAAGATTATTGTGGCCGGTTAAGTAAGGAAAAAGCTCAGCAATAGGTTTAGGGGCCCTGCTAAGGATTAGCCTAAGTTATTAGGCTTGCCCTTTCCTTTATAAAACATATCAATTGAATTCAAGGAGCAAATATTGTCAGAGACATTTTTGCCAGCATCACGGATGTCATAGGTGGAAGGTCCGGTGCTTACGAAGAGAAGTTGCAGGAAGCTCGCGAAATTGCTTTAAGAGAGTTAGAAGAACGGGCTGCTTATTTAGGGGCGAATGCTGTTGTAGGTATCGATCTGGACTACGAAGTAGTGGGACAAAGCGGCAGTATGCTCTTGGTCAGCGCTTCAGGTACGGCTGTACGGGTGGAGTAACAGTTAAGTAAAATAATAGCTAAAAAATAAAAGGCTATAAAGCCTTAACCTTGTTATCGATAATTTTTATCTTATTGCTGTTTTCCGTAATCTCTTCCCGGATCTCTTGGATTGCCTGCCAGGACATCTCTTGCTTATCGTTGAGTTTATCCACTTTGTCACTTAGGGTTTTAATCTCTGTTCGTAAAGCTTTTTCCATGGAATTTAACTTATCCAGGATAAGATCGAATTTATCCATCGCTCCTCCTCCGTTATTCTCCCTCTTTGACTTAATATTATCAGCCATCAGTATTTTAAACAAGAATAATTTCCATCAATAGTAGGCATAAATTTGCTTATTTATCCTTTCAGGTCATTTATTAGAATTACTTTTTTTGTTAATGGTGTCAAAACAGGGCCGGCGTTCAATGATGAGTTGAGTATGATTTGCCGGCTGTTTTAGCAAGCCAGGTCAAGAAATGGCAGGACACATAGGATATCCTTAGCATTAGAGAAAAACCTTCACGTCTCGGAGGTAAGAACATGGAAAGCTGGGAAAAGATCAAGGCGGTTCAGCGGATGCAGGATTACATTGCTGAGCATCTGACTGAAGTCATCACCTTACGTTCTCTGGCTCGGGCAGCGGGTTATTCACCCTGGCATTCGGCCAGATTGTTTAAGGATGTAACCGGTAAAGCTCCGTTTGAGTATATCCGGGCTATGCGCTTGACCCAGGCCGCTTTGAGGCTGAGAAGACAGGATCAGAGAATTATTGATGTGGCTTTTGATTTTGTCTTTGATTCGCATGAGGGATTTACCCGTGCCTTTTCCAAACAATTCGGCATCACGCCTAAATCCTACAGCCTAAACAAGGAAGCGGCTTCAATCAAGCTTTTTATGCCGGACTCAGCCCGTGATTATTACCTCAATCTACAAAAAGGAGTGAGTCTTATGTCCAAAAACACTCATTTAAGCACTGTTTTTGTGCAAGTGGTGGAACGTCCTGCCAGAAAACTGATTCTGAAACGCGGGCTGAAAGCAACTCATTATTTTGAGTACTGCGAGGAAGTGGGCTGCGATGTTTGGGAACGGCTTGCAGCCATTAAAGAAGCCCTCTATGAACCGATTGGGATGTGGCTGCCGGATAATCTGATTAAGCCCGGCACCTCGCGGTATGCCCAAGGGGTTGAGGTGCCCCTCGATTACCAGGGGGAAGTACCTGAAGGTTATGAGATCATTGAACTTGTCCCGTGTAAAATGATGGTTTTTCAGGGACCGCCTTATGAGGACGAGAAATTTGGGGAAGCGATCGAAGAATTATGGGAAGTAATGAAGCATTACAAGCCGGAGATTTATGGATTTAAGTGGGCCGATGAGGACGGTCCAAGATTCCAGCTGGCACCCATGGGTTACCGGGGATATATCGAAGCCAGGCCGGTCAGGGAATTGAATCAATAGGAAGATGATCCGGAGGATACGGAAGAGTTAAGAAAGCTTATGTTTGGAGGAAAAAACATGTTAACATTCTTTTGCATCAACACCTGAAGCACCTGTCGAAAGGCGAAAGCGTGGCTTTCCCAGCGACAAGCGGAGTTTGAATACCGCAATATTTCCAAAGTACCACCGACAGAGGATGAGCTGAGAAAAATAGCAGAGCTTGGAGGTTACACCCTCCGGCAGCTGGTTAACACCAAAGGACAGACCTATAGAAAGTTAAAGCCGGATCTTTCGACAATGGAAGAGAGCGAGATTATCGCATTCATTCAGGCTAATCCTTCGGCTATGATTCGGCCAGTCTTAACAGATGATCAACGCCTGGTAATAGGTTTTAAAGAAGCAGCATATGAGGAATTTCTACATTCAACCCCTTAAAAGAAATCAAGAATCCCGTTGTATCTTGGAGGACAGCGGGATTCTTTTTTGGGCTGAATTACATTCGTAACCTATGTTACCTTTTTTTATGTATAAATAAGATATGATATCGGTAAAGAATATTATATATAAGAGGTAAAAGAATTGTTCTAAAAAAGCTTACATAATTATGAGAGCCCGGGCCGATAGCCAAAAACCTACTTGAGGGGGGATCGGTTTATGAAGAAGATACTACTATTTGGAATCATACTGGTAATGCTGATCACAACCGTTACAGGATGCAGCTTTGCGGAGGGCGGACAACTGTTCGGCCCCACACCTGAAGATAACATAGTACTTATTCGGCATCAGGGTGAAAGCATTCTGCAGACTAATAAGGATGCCGTAAGTTACGAAGTGCCTATCGATCTGATCCCGATTCCGGAAAGCACCCTGCGTGAGATTTGGAGGCTATGTGAGGAAAAACGTCTGGCTTATGAGTTGGTGTTAGCAATTCTCCAGACAGATGCCCATTATTCTGCCAGAATGGATGAGCTGGGGGTCGTGATTGAGGAATTGGCTTATTACCGGGACTATTGGACTGCAGAAGATTATCCGGATGAAAGTGTCTTTGACCTGTTGATCTTATCTGCCCAAAGAGGGATAGAAGGCTGCAAAAGCTTTATCACGGAAAACAATGCTTACGGGCAGGATGATTATCTTCAAAAAGTCACTGCTTATAAATACTATCTCGACCAAAATCTGAATGCTTAACCAGCGTCAGAGCAGCTGTCCTTCCGACGTCAATAGTAATTGGAAAGTGATTCCAAGTGTAAGTAAACAAGAGGGGATGATGGACATGAAAAAAAGGGCTGTTTTACTGCTCTGCCTCACTATGGCCGTGGGTATGCTCGCCGGCTGTTTTGCCCAGCCTGTAGAGTCCGGTCAAAATAATTCTTCTAATCCTAACAGCTTAACTCCCGTTGCTTCTCTAGATCAAAGTAAAATCAGCGCCGAGGTTATCAAAGGAAATACTGCTTTTGCTTTCAGGCTCTTTCAAGAATTGAACCAAGAGGATCAGGAGGATAATATCTTTATATCGCCTTTAAGTATTTCCACCGCTTTGGCCATGACCTACCAGGGGGCCGGAAGCACAACCAAGGAAGCTATGGCCAAGGCCTTGGGTTATTCCGGAATTGAAGATAAAAAGATAAACGACAGCTACCAAAACCTGATTCCCTACCTTAGCCAATTAGACGACAAGGTCAAGCTAAGTATCAGCAATTCGGTCTGGGTCAAGGAAGGGGAGGAGATTCAGCCTGCATTCCTCCAGGCCAACCAGGAGATCTTCAGGGCTTTCGTGAAGACGCTGGACTTTGAACAGGCTCAGGCCGCCGACGAAATTAATCGCTGGATATCCGAGGCCACTAATAAAAAGATCGAGAAAATGATTGATTCTCCGATAGCGCCGGATATTATTATGTATTTAATCAATGCCATTTATTTTAAAGGGGATTGGGCACAACAGTTTGACGCGCAAAATACCTTTGAGAGTAAGTTTCAGTTAGAGAATGGCAATACGGACAAGGTCATGATGATGAGCCGCAAGGGAAAAGTAGAGTACGGGCAGGGGGAGGATTATCAAGTAGTCCGGCTCCCGTACGGAAAGGGCAAAGCGGCCATGTACTGTGTGTTGCCCTCTAAAGGGATGTCGCTCAGTGATTTTATTGCCAGTTTGGATGCAGACCGCTGGCAGGCGATTAAAGAGAGCATTGTCGAGCGGGATGAGGTTTTGTTGCAACTGCCCCGTTTTAAACTGGAGTATGGCATTAAGAATTTAAACCAAAGCCTCACTTCCTTGGGTATGGGGGAAGCGTTTACGGCCAAAGCGGATTTTAGCGGGATTCGCCAAGAATGTTTGCATCAGTCAGGGTGCTGCACAAGGCGATCATCGAGGTGAACGAAGAAGGTAGTGAAGCTGCGGCGGCTACGGCTGTGGAAATGCAGGTGTCGGCTGCAGTCGAACCCCTGGCCTTTATTGCCGACCGGCCATTTCTCTTTTTAATTGCGGAGGAAGAAACGGGAACGATCCTCTTTATGGGCAAGTTCTATAAAGCTGGATAAGATAAAGTAAAAATAGCTTAGGCAAAATTGAAGAAATTAATTAAATTTATTGTTATAATTAATTCAAATATATATAGGAAAAGGAAAAGAAATTACAATGAGAAGAAATGAAGCGGGTTTAGAGCAGTGGCATGATTTATATGATGTAACAATGAGGATCAAGTCGCTGCAACCTTGGGAACACCTTTGGGATATGGATTTAGTCACTCTGCAGCTTCCCGAATTCGAGCAGCCATTTTTCGTCAGCGTCATGGGCCGGAATGGCGAGTGTTTTGCCATCGCCGTTATGGAAGGGGCAGATGCTCTTCTTGATTTTTATCGCCTGGCTGATAGCGGCGATATTCCTTCTGGCCAATTAATCCGGTACCAGAACAATATGACTTGTTATTTCGGCGACCGGGAAGAGTTAAGCAAATCCGAGCGGGATACAATAAAAGAATTAGGTTTAAAATTCCGGGGAAGAAATCAATGGATCTATTTCCGTTCTTTTGCGCGAGGGTATGCACCTTTTACTTTGGATCAAGAACAGGTTGTGAAGTTAACACGGGTATTCCAAGAGCTTTTTATGGCGCTCAAGGCTTTTCTTGAGAACCAAATCCCGGTCGATTTTGAAAATGGGCAGACTATTTACCGTTATTTCGACTCGGAGAAGGGATTATGGGTTACCACAGGGGGAACATTGAAAAGACCCCTCAAAAAATATCGAGTACCCGTAGTGGAAGATGAGGTCTTGATTAAGAGGCTCAAAGGACAAAAGAAGACGGAATCTGAACTTGAAATCGATACTTTGTATCTTAACGCCATCATCAACCATGCAGAATCTGGCAGGCCCATAATGCCGGTGATGGTTATTCTGGCCGACCATGATAGCGGGATGCTAATCGATCAGGAAATTATATCGCCTGGAGATGACGATATTTTCACCATTCTGGGTATTTTAATTGATTATATCGAGAATTCCGGCCGGCCGAAAAAGGTGGTTGCCCGGGATGAAGAGATGGCTCATCTTCTCTCAGACCTGTGCAGGAGAGTAGATATTCAAGTCGAGATAAAAGGAAGACTTGAGGCAATCGATACCTTTGCCGAAGAATTTGAGAAATTCTCTTTTTAGTGTTTTCGTCGGCTAAATGAACACGGATAGACCGTTATACATTAGGGTAGGCGGTCTATTTCTGTTTAAGTAACGAAAAGCATTTCAGACCATTGAAAGACTGATTTCTAAAAGGTGGGCGAAGAATTTAGTATAGTGCTGACAAATTGATTTACACGAGCATAATTAGAGACAATGTCGCTGATAATAATTCAAAAACGCAGGCCACTTAGAAGGCCACTTAAAAGAAGGAAGCGGCATGTTTTTATGGCTAACAAACTGTCCGAATACAACCGCAAAAGGAACTTTGCCAGGACGTTAGAGCCGGAAGGCAAAGCGGAAGCCGTCCAAGGGGACTTAAGGTTTGTCGTCCAGCACCATCTAGCCCGCAGAGATCACTTTGATTTCCGGCTGGAGTGGGACGGAACTCTCTTAAGCTGGGCCGTACCCAAAGGGCCTTCTTATAATACCCGTGATAAACGGCTCGCTGTCCAGGTGGAGGATCATCCCTTGGAATACAGAAACTTTGAAGGGACGATTCCCCAAGGAGAGTATGGCGGCGGGGTGGTCATGCTTTGGGACGAAGGGTACTGGGAACCCCATGGGGATGTGGAGGACGGACTGCGGGAGGGTATGCTTAAGTTTACTTTGCAAGGCCGCAGACTGAAGGGCAAGTGGGCTTTGGTGCGCTTGAAAGCCAAAGAAGGGGATAAAAAGGATAACTGGCTGCTTCTCAAAGAAAAAGATGAGTATGCTAAGTCAGACGACGGGATTTCCGGCTTTAATACCAGCATTAGGACGGGACGCACCATGGCGGAGATTGAAGCAGGGGAAGAAGAAAGGATCACGAAAAACCCCTTCGGCAGTACCGGTGTGCAGCTGGCCAAATTGGCAGGTAGCGTTCCTGAAGGGGAAGATTGGCTTTTTGAATTGAAATATGACGGTTATAGGATCCTGGCCTATATCGAAGGCGGCAGTGTCCGGCTTCTGTCTCGAAATGGCCAGGATTATACCCAACGCTTCCGCGCAGCCGCCGAGGCTTTAAGTGCATGGGCCGGGAGCAGGGCAATTGTCTTAGACGGGGAAATGGTCGTCACAGACGAAGCGGGCAAGACAGATTTTCAGGCCCTGCAGAAGTATCTGAAAAATCCGGGGATGGCCGGCCTGACCTATATTGTTTTTGATCTTCTGGCACTGGACGGAGAGGATCTCCGGGGACGGCGCCTGCTTGACAGGAAAGAAATGCTGGAGGATTTGCTTCAAGGTGCTCCCCCAATCCTTTACTACAGCCGCCATGTCAGCGGAAAAGGCAAAGAAAGTCTCGCTGCATCCTGTGCGGCAGGTATGGAAGGGATCATCTGTAAAAAAGCCGAATCTGTCTACAGCGGGACAAGAAACGGCGATTGGCTCAAATTAAAATGTGGAAGCAGACAGGAACTCGTGATAGGAGGCTATACTCTTTCCGCCCAAAGGAAAAGCGGGATAAGTTCCCTGCTCCTTGGCGTTTATGAAGGGGAAAATTTGGTCTATGCCGGACGTACCGGCACCGGCTTCAGTGATGCCTTAAGAAGAGAGCTAGCGGAAAGCTTCGAACCTCTTAAGCGGAGTGAGTCTCCTTTTAAGGTCGCACCGAAGCCCAGGGCAAAGGAGAAGATCATTTGGCTTCAACCTGAGCTGGTGGCGGAAGTCAAATTTGCCGAATGGACGGAAGAAAATTTGTTGCGGCAGGCCAGCTTCCAAGGGCTGCGGACGGATAAGAAACCTAAGGATATCCGCAGGGAAGAAGCGGAGGAAGAGACCCGGACAGCAGCACAAGGTGAAGAAGGGGAGAGTGCCGTGAAGGACAACAATTTGGTGATCGAAGGAATCAAAATCAGCAACCCGGACAAGGTGATCTTTGCTCACTCCGGAATCACGAAAGGGGATGTTGTGAGCTATTACGCTCAAATCGCCGAGCGGATGCTGCCGTATGTGAGCCGCAGGATTCTCAGCATTGTCCGCTGTCCTAAGGGTATTTCCCAGGCCTGTTTTTATAAGAAGCATCCCGGTCCGGGCAGCAGAGAAGTGGTTACCATCCCGGTTGTCGGCAGTGACGGCGAAACAGAAGAGTATTTTTATATTGAGAGCCCGGCCGGAATAATCAATGAAGCGCAAATGGGCACCCTGGAATTTCATATCTGGGGCAGCCGGGTAGACGAACTGGAAAAGCCGGATATGATGGTTTTTGATCTGGATCCGGATGAGGGGATGGACTTAAATAGGGTGCGTCAGGGTGTGCGGGATTTGAAAAGTATCCTGGATGAACTGGCGTTGAATTCTTACCTCAAGACTAGCGGCGGCAAAGGCTACCATGTGGTTGTCCCTTTACAGCCGGCTGCTTCCTGGGACGTGTTTAACGATTTTGCCAAGCGCATTGCCCAAGTGATGGAACAGAAGTGGCCGGATCGCTATACCAGCAATGTTCGCAAGGCCAAGCGGGCGGGTAAGATTTTCATTGACTGGATTCGCAACGGCCGGGGAGCCACCAGTATTGCGCCCTATTCCTTAAGAGCGAGAGAAGGAGCCAAGGTATCCATGCCCATTGCCTGGGATGAACTGGAGACGGTCGCTCCCGACGGTATCGATATGGCAGAGGCCATGCGGAGGAAAGACAGCACTGACCCGTGGCAGGATTTTTTCCGCCAAGGGCAGCAGCTTAGGTAGAAAACATTATTTTAGATAGAAAAACATTATAAGATTAGCAATCGAAAATGCCAGTTGCCTTTACCATTAAAAAGTATTTAGAGAAAAATATTTAGAACAAAATTAGATTCCTGCTATAATACAAAAGGAATGAATAGCAAGGGAAGGGGATTATTATGTCTTTAGTTTATTTGATTTCTTCTGATAAAATGGGTAATCAGGATCCGGAACTGGGTCAGAAGTTAATGCGCAATTTCTTATTAAAGCTCTTAGAGGCTTCAGAGAAGCCTACCCATATTCTTTTGGTGGAGAGGGGAGTCCAGCTTTTGCAGCCGGAATTTCTGGTCACAGATGCCCTTAAAGTCTTGGAGAAAGAATATGATGTAGAGATTATGGCGTGTATGACTTGTTTGGACTACTATGGGATTAAGGATAAGATTGAAGTCGGCCAAATCGTAGGGATGATCGATATCATTAATATCATGCACGGAAGCGATAAAGTAATAAACCTCTAGGAAAAGTGAATGAAAAATGCAGAGAATTACAGAGCCCGGAAATCAAGTTATTACTCAAAGATGTGATATAATATCTAGGATTACAATATAGGCTATGTACAGAAAAACATTATAGGAAGTAAATTTAATATTGATGAAAATTTTCACATTTTCAACCGGGGTGTAATATTTGGCTAAAAGGAAAAAGAATAAGCAACTGAAAAGAGTCTTTATTATTATTGCTTTGTTAATTGCCGGCATCCTCACAGGGACAGCGGCATTAGCCTACTATTTTGGCCTGGGGGGCATTCTGCCCGGCAGCGACGGGAATATCAACGAGAGGGTTAGTTTTCTTTTGATCGGAACCGATAAGAGGCCGGGGGCAAATTCTTATAATGCCGACTCGATTATCGTGGCCAGCTTTGACCCGCAGACGAAACTGGTTTCCCTGCTGTCTATTCCCAGAGATACCCGTGTAACCCTGCCGGGATCCAAAAACTATTGTAAGATCAATGCTGTGCCGATGTTAAAAGGGATAGCGGAGCTGAAAAAACAAGTTACGGAGCTGACCGGCATCAAGCTAGACGGTTATGTTCTGACCAATTTCGCCGGATTCAAAAATATTATCGATACTTTGGGCGGGATCACGCTTGACGTGGAGAAAGACATGCATTATAAGACAGGGGACAAAGAGGACGGTATTATTGATCTGAAAGCCGGAGTGCAGGAATTAGACGGTTCCAAGGCTCTTCAATATGCCCGTTTTCGCCATGACGCCACCGCCGATATCGGCAGAACCGCTCGTCAGCAGAAAGTACTGACAGCAGTAGGTAAAAAAATGCTTGAGCCCGTCACCCTCTTGAAACTGCCCAAGTTTATCCCGGAGTTAATGGAAGCAGTGGAGACGGACTTGTCCCTGAAAGGACTCTTGACCCTCGCCGGGGCGGCCAAATCATTTAACGACGTGACAATCGTGTCTCAAACGCTGCCCGGGGATGCGATTATGCTGAACGGCTTAAGCTATTGGGAAGTAAACAAGGATAAAGCCAAAGAAGTTGCCCGGAATCTGCTCCTGGGTCAAACAACTGATCAAGTGTGGGACAGCTCAGTTATAGGCTCCTTAGAACCTGACGTGAAAAAGGACCTTGCTGCGCCGGAGACGGAAGTTGTGATCGATATGCCCGAGATACCTGGGATTACAGTTTCGGAAGAGGGTGTAACACTCGTTAAAACCATCCAAACAGAACAGTATACGGGAACAATCGTTTGGTCGCCCGACGATAGCAACGCTTTTCCCAATCAGGAATACACGGCGACAATTACCCTCGTTCCCAAACCCGGGTATACCTTAAAAGGCGTCCCTACGGACTTCTTTATTGTACCGGGAGCATTAGCAACCAATTCTGCCGACTCGGGAGTAATTAAGGCCGTATTTCCGGCGTTACCGCCTAAGTCAGCGGAACCAACGGAACCAACGGAGCCAAATGAACCGACAGAACCTACGAATCCGGAGGAACCCTTAGAAACGGCTGTACCAATCAGTCTTTCGGTAATCGCCGGTGTTATGCGGCCTGAACCGGGAGCTGCACCTGTAACAGCAATCACTGAAACAGAGCAGTATACAGGAACGGTTAGTTGGACACCTGCCGACAATACCTTTGTGGAAGGCCAAGAGTACACGGCGATTATCACCTTGGTTCCCAAAGCAGGATATACTCTTAACGGTATTGGGGAAAATTATTTTACCGTGCCGGGCGCGATCGCAACCAATGCGGCCGGGTCAGGTGTTATTACTGTGGTATTCAATTTTTAATGGGGCATGAAATGAACAAGTATGAAGTTCTCAAAGATTATTATGGCCATACGGAGTTCCGCTCCGGGCAGTCCGAGCTGATTGACGGCATTCTTGCCGGCAGGGATGTGCTTGGCATTATGCCTACGGGCGCAGGTAAGTCTATCTGCTATCAGCTTCCGGCTTTAATGTTTGAGGGGATCACGATCGTGATTTCCCCTTTAATTTCACTCATGAAAGACCAGGTTAACGCCCTCGTCCAGTCAGGTGTCAAGGCGGCCTATCTTAACAGTTCCCTTGCCGCAGGGCAGTATGCCGAGGTTCTGCGCCGGGCTTTAAATGGGCAATATAAAATCATCTATGTAGCACCGGAGAGACTGGTGGTTGGTGAATTCATCCGTTTTGCAGAACAAACTAAGATCGCAATGATAACGGTAGACGAGGCTCATTGTGTTTCTCAGTGGGGACAGGATTTCCGTCCCAATTATCTCAAAATCGTGGAATTTATTGAACGGCTTTCTTACCGGCCGGTGGTAAGCGCTTTTACGGCAACCGCTACCAAGGAAGTGCGGGAAGATATCGTCAGTATATTAAGGCTGAATAATCCGCTGGTGCTTACAACAGGGTTTGACCGAAAAAATCTCTATTTCGAGGTACAGAAACCCCAGGATAAATTCAGCGCTCTGCTTCAAATATTAAAAAAGAACAGTGGAAAAAGCGGGATTGTCTACTGTTCGACGCGTAATACCGTGGAAAGTGTTTGCGCTGATCTGAATAAACACGGCTTCCTGGCAACCCGTTATCATGCGGGATTAAACGACCAGGAACGCCACGCCAATCAAGATTATTTTCTCTATGACCACAAACCTGTTATGGTAGCCACCAATGCCTTCGGTATGGGTATTGATAAATCCAATGTGTCTTTTGTCGTCCACTACAATATGCCGAAAAATTTGGAAAGCTATTATCAGGAGGCAGGAAGAGCCGGTCGAGACGGAGAGCCTGCGGACTGCATCCTGCTCTACAGCGGGCAAGATGTCCGGACTAACCAGTATCTCATAGATAACTCCGAAGATAATCCGGATTTATCCCCGGAAATGCAGCAGGAAGTCAAGAAAAGGGATCGGGAACGGCTAAAATTAATGACTTTTTACTGTGCGACAAGCGATTGCCTGCGTCACTATATCCTCAAGTATTTCGGAGAAACTTCCTCTAATTATTGCGGCAGATGCTCCAACTGCAACACTAATTTCCAAACGGTCGATATTACTGTAGAGTCTCAAAAACTAATCTCTTGTGTCTACCGGGTTGCTCAAAGGAGTAAAAGTTTTGGTAAAAACATGATTGTAGATATCCTCCGAGGCAGCAAGAGTGAAAAAATTAAACGCTTCCGGCTCGACAACCTTTCCACCTATGGAATTATGGCTGGAGTACCGGCACACAGGATCCGCAGCATCATGGATTTCTTAATCGAAAAGGGCTATCTGATACTTACCAATGATGAATACCCTGTAGTCAAGCTCACAGCGCTATCCGCAGAAGTCATCAGGAACAAAGAGCCGGTTTACATGAAGCTGCCTAAAGAAATTGAGCCTAGTCAACCCAAAATAACCTCTGTAACAGCAGATATAGACAGTGGGTTGCTGGCTGCACTGAAAAACTTAAGGAAGCATTTTGCTGCCGAAGCCCATGTCCCTGCTTTTGTTGTCTTTTCCGATGCGTCACTTCGAGATATGTGCCAAAAGCTGCCGCTCTCGATTGAGGAATTCCTTCAGGTTTCAGGTGTAGGAAATGCCAAAGCGGAGAAATACGGGCAAAAGTTTACCGAATTAATCAAAGCTTATCTGCAAGAACATCCTGAACTTCAAAAATCCAAAGGCATGACAGATTCGGTTAAACCGGAGAATGAAATCAGCTATCGCGAAAAGGTAATAAATAAAGGTTTACATAGTGCTTACAGTCCTTGGACAGACAAAGAAGACGCCCAACTGGAGGAAGAATTCAAGAACGGACTGTCCGTCGAGGAGATAAGTGGAATCCACAAAAGAACCAGAGGGGCAATTTGCAGCAGATTGAAAAAACTAGGTTTGAGCGACTTTACCGATTGATTTCCAACATATTACTGCTTGTCACAAGAAAAAGTATTCTAAAAAAAGAGGGAAAAAAAGAAATAAATAGAATATGTCCAGAGATAGGTATTTTTACTCCAAAAAATATGTAGAAATGCTTTATTTGTATTATCTTTGAGTTTAACAGTATATTGAATCGGAGCAGAAAACAGTTCTATAGATTTTTGTCTCAAAATTAGTACTATTTATTTTTTTTGTTGTAATCGCAAAATTGTCAATGAATTATTTTTTCAACAGGATAAAATTATTGTCTAAGGAATATTTGTGGTGTGGTGACAATCATGAAATATAAAAAGACAACTGTAATACTAGTACTGGCTATTTTCCTTATCGGGACATTAGCTAGTACTCCGGTTAAAGTTGTTGTGGCTTCAAAGGATGCAGCCCCAACGAATGTCAATGAAAAGTTTGAGCAGGGACAATTATATGCCGCTCAGGATAATTATCCCCAGGCTGTGGAGAGCTACACCGAAGTCATTGAGAGTGATCCGGACAGTATGGAGGCCTACCGACAACGCGCCATATCCCTTGCTAAAAGCGGCAATTACAAGCAGGCTTTGCAGGATTATAATACCGCTATAGACCTGGAACCACAGGATGGCCAACTGTTTCTAGAAAGAGGGCAAGTGCAATTAGTCCTAAATAATATCAAGGCAGGACTGGATGATTTAAGCAAGGCCATTCTCTTAAATTCACAACTAACCGACGCTTATCTCCTGCGGGGCAAGGTGAATGCTGCCCTGGGGGAAAATGACAAAGCCCTTCAGGATTTTAATTCTGTTCTTAAACAGGAACCAAAGAATATTACAGCTTTACTGGAACGCTGCAAAATATACTCTTTTCAGCAGAAGTTCACAGCAGCATTGGCAGACTTGGACAAGGCTTTGCTGCTTAAACCTGAGAACAAAGCTCTCTTGTTTGAGCTTTATTATCAGCGCGGCAACATAAACTTCGTTTTGGGCAACCTGGAAAAGGTTATTGCTGACTGGGATAAAGCAATTCAATTGAATCCCAACCAGGCAGATGTTTATATTAATCGTGGTATTGTTAACGCCCGCTTAGGCAAATATGAGCAAGCAATTGCCGACTTGAATAAGGCGGTAGAAGCTGGAGCCCGACAAGGGGAATGCATACAGCAGCTTGGGTAACGTCTATTATCAATTAAAGGATTACCCGAAAGCAATTGATAATTACAACAAGGCCTTAAAAACCCTTAGCGATGACCCGCAGGTCTACTTTAGCCGCGCCAATTCCTACCGAGGCGCGGATCAGCTGCAAAAAGCTCTGGCCGACTATAATGAAGCAATTCGTTTAGCCCCTGCTTATTTCGAGGCTTATAATAATCGCGGCAGCGTTTACTTGTCTATGTCCGACCGGACAGCAGCCCTTAAGGATTTTTCCAAGGCCATCAGCCTGCAGTCCTAATTATGCTTTTGCTTATTTTAACCGGGGCAGCATCTATTTTGACCTGGGAGAAACTGAAAAAGCTCTTACTGACCTGAACAAAGCTATTCAACTCGACTCTAAACAAGCGACATTTTATATTACTCGTGCCATGGTGCACACGAGCTTAAGTCAATACGATAATGCAATTGCCGACCTGAAAAAAGCATTGGCAATCGAACCCGGGAAAACTGCGGTTCATTATAGCCTGGGCAATTTGTACTACCAGCTTAAACAGTATGAGCAGGCTATCGATAGCTATACAAAGGCTTCGGCTGCCGGTGATCCTCTTGTTTACTATAGCCGTGGCAATGCCTATCGGGATTCCGGCAACTTACAAGCTGCCCTGGCCGATTTTACAGAAGCTATTCGCCTGGCGCCCAACTATTTTGAAGCCTATAATAACCGCGGCAGTATTTACCTGGGATTAGGGAAGGTAGCCGAGGCACTTGCGGATTTTTCGCAGACCATAAAACTTAAGCCTGATTATTATGTAGCCTTTTATAACAGAGCACTTGCTTACTTATATAAAGGAGATTATGCACTTGCCGAACAAGATTTGACTTCTGTTCTTAAAGGCAGCCCCGAAATGTACCCGGCTTATCAACAGCGCGGATTGGCATCCTTCTATATGGGCGATTTTAAGGCAGCGGTTCGGGATTGGGAGAGTTATCTTGAGCAGGTTCCAAAGGATGCTGAAACAAATTACAGGATTGGCTTAGCTTATTTTAATCTTAAATCTTATGAAAAGTCTCTTGTTTACTTGAATAAAACGATTAATCTTAATCCCAAGGCCGGTGAGGCTTACGTACAGCGCGGCAATATCTACATGATGCAAAAAGAATACGTTCAAGCCGTAAACGATTATAATAAGGCTATTGAATTGAAGCAAGAGTCTGATACTATTTATTTCAATCGGGGACTGGCTTATACTAATCTTAATAATAAAGAGCGCGCCATTGAAGATTTACAAAAGGCTCTAAGCATTACCACCAATGAAAAAATGGCCGAAGATGCCAGGGATGTCATAAAAATGTTAAGGGAAAGTAAATAGTTCTGAAGACATCCGTCAAAAAAAGTATGGACAACCACAAAATTGTCAATGCGAAAAAACAATTCATACCTTAAACTTTAAAAATAAGATTCGTTTATATAGAGGAGAATTGAGAAGGCAATGCCAGTTAGAAGGAAAGCAGCTAAGAGAAAAAACACCAGAAAACAAAAAGTGTTTTTGATGGCTATTTTGGTAGCTTTATTTGTCGTTGCCTTACCTTTACAGGCGGTTTTCGCCGAAACTGGGTCAGAAATATCCGGCACTGCTTCTCAAGATAATTATTCTCAGTCTGATCCAACACAGGGTAACGACACAGAGAATAATCAAGATTCGGTAAACGGTACAGAAGTAATTGACGGCCAGGAAGGTGCTGCCGAACAAGAAGATACTGATGAGCAAGAGGTAGCCGATGACCAAGGTGTTGCTGATGACCAAGATACTGCTGATGAACAAGAAGAAGTAACTGAAGAGCAAGAGGAAGCAACAGAGGAACAAGAAGAGGTAACTGAAGAGCAAGATGAAGTAACTGACGGTCAAGAAGATTCCACTGAGCAAACCGAGTCAACAAATTCTCAAAACGATGAAACCACTAATCCGGAAGATGAATTACCTGAGATAGCCACACCAAGCCTGCAAGATGCAATTAATGCTTTAGCGACCCAGACCATTGAAGATAAAACGATCTATGTTGATGGTGGTATCTATAATGAGAGCATCATAATTGATGCTTCCCTGCAGCCATATTTAAACGGTATTGAACTGCGTGCCTCAGGTAATGGTGGGATTCCGGTAATTAACGGTGATGTTCTGCTGAGCAATCTTATTGGCTTTGTGCTGGAGGGCTTCCAGGTAGTAGGCAATATCACCGTTCAAGATTCTCAGGACGGGACGATTACCGGAACGGTTGAAGATGATGAACTGAAAATTATTATTCAGGGCGAGATCAATAACCTAACTGTTAACGGTGGCGGCGGCAACGACGTTATTGACATATCCGGAAACGTTGCCAATACGAGTCCATCTCAGGACGATTCGGGACTATCCCCAGAACAATATGCCCGGCCCCCTACCCCTGGAATAAGCATAAACGGTAACGACGGCGATGATCACCTGCTGGTCGATTTCAGCAAAGGTAACCCAATTCCCTGGGCGGGACTCAGCTACGACGGCGGAGCCGATTACGATGTCATAACAGTCTCCGGCGGCTCGTTCGGGAAAACCTCCTACAGAGCAATTAACTCTCATTCCGGAACAATTGAGTTCGATGACTCTTTGATAACATATAGCAATATTGAACCGATCGTCGATAATACTTCTTCAGGTGAAGTTACCTTTTACGGAACCGACGGTAATGATACAATTTTGATTTTTGACAGCATTGATTCTGATGAAACCAATTCCATAGAGGACGGAACAAGAATAATTAAAGTAGAAAGCCCTGATGAAAACTTTGAGAACGTAATCTTCACCAACCTGACAATTGTTGTAATTGACGGAGCCGACGGTGACGACCTGATTAATATCGCAATCTCTGAACCAACTCCAGGTCTTACTTCCTTAACCATTCGGGGTGGAAATGGCTTCGACCGGATCGAGAACTTAGATCAGGATATTCTGCTGGACGGAGTGGACCTCACACTTGAATCTGAAGTTATCAAAATTAATGGTGGAACAATTCGCGGCAAGAATATCAGTTTGATCTCCGAAACTATTGCGGGCGGGTTAAACCTCTTTGCAGATGTTGAAAATCTTATTGACCTGGATAATGTCACCATCAACGCTACAGGTTCTATCTTGCTTAAGGCATCCGGTAAGCAACTAAAACCTACTATTAATAATGGCATCCTGACCGTTAAACAAACGAATGCCGAAATCACCGTGACGGATTGTGAGCTTTCTGCCGATGGCAATATCGAGATGCAAGCTTTGGCAGAACTTGACCTGGAACTAAATGGTTTCCTGCTGACCTTTCCTCTGGAGATCACTTTGGCTGCAGCGAATACCAATGCCAGAGTATTGGTTGATGGAGCAACAACTCTGACAGCAGACGGCAATATTTCACTGAGTGCCATCTCCAAAGTAAATGCTGCTTCTTTAGCCCAGTCTAAAGGAGAGGTTGGTTCTATTACATATGCTATATCCGCGATCACTACTGTTGCTGAAGCCCTTATTCAGGGTGCAGCTGCAATCAATACTCAGGGGCTCCTTTTCATTTTAGCTCAAAACGATGTCCAGGTTGATACTATAGCCAATGGCTGTGTGGAAAATGATAGCTCCAGCGGAGCCGGAACCATTGCCGTTGCTGCAGTTGAGACCACGACCCGCGCCGGAATTTTAGAAAACGCTCTTATTATATATAGTGCAAATCTGGATATCATATCCCAAGCAAGAAATGAAATTAAAACCGCTGCTCAAGCTGCCGGCAAAGGACCAAGCGAAGGCTCGAACAGCTCTATCAAAAATTTGCTTAGCCGTAAAGATGCGGATGGCAATTTCCTAATCAGTGAAAGCCTGCAAAATGAAATTTGTGCTTTACTCGATGAAATAGCAGCCGGTGTGGAAGAAACTCCGGAAGGCGAAGGCGGCGGGGGTTCAGGTGAAGAAGGTTCCGCTGTCCAAGTTGCCGGTGCTTTTGCCTTTGGCAAAATAAGAAACATTACCGAAGCTCTTCTTGGCAGCAGTGCCTTAGTCAAAACTGCCGGTCTCTTAAATATTGCCTCTCAAGCCCTGACCAACTGTTCGGTCTTGGCCAGTGGGATGACCAATGCCGGAGATGTCGGCATTGGAGCTGCGATAGCAATTTTGGATGCCCAGAACACCAACAAGGCATTAATCGAAGAGAGCGCTCAGATTCAAGCAGGCAATATTACAATTTCTGCTCTTTCCGAAGATTTTGCTCCGGAAAACCCTGAACAAGTGGATTCAATTAATGATTTCCGTGCTGCGGCTTATGCCGGACAAAGCGCCGGCAATGTCGGTGTGGCCGGAGCACTTAGCTTTAACCTTGTTATCAGTAAGACCGAGGCTTCTATCGGTGAAAATGCAAACGTTACATTAATTAATGTAGAAAACAATGGCGATATTACTATTGTTTCTTCCAATAATAATAACATTGAAACTATTGCTAACGGTGCTCCTGCTTCTGCCGACGAAAATGCAACAGGATCATTCTTTAATTCTTATAAGGATGGCGAGGATAGCCCAACCGATGATAGAGGAGAATCCAGCGACGGGGAAGAATCCAGCGGCGAAGTGCCCTCAGTTGGAGTTGGCGCAGCCATTGCTATAACCATTGCAGATATTTCGAGCCTTGCCTGGATTCATGACAATGCATCAATACTTGATGCCAATGATATCAGTCTTCGTTCCGATATGAGTGGTGAAGCTAACACCGAAGGAGCTGCAGGCGCCGACGGCGGAAAGGCCGCTGCACCTGTTATGGCTCTTACCGTTCTGCTAACTCAAAGCAGAGCCGGTTTTGGAAGAGGCGGTAAATTAAGTTTCAGTGGGAATATTGAAAGCAAAGCCAACGGCTCCAGTAAGAGTAATATCAAAGCCACTGCTAAAGCAGCCGGTTCTGGTGTTGCAGTTGGAGCTGCCATAGGCATCAATGTTCATAATAATGAAACCTTAGCTATTACTTCACGTTCTTTATATGCAGGTGGTAATATTGTTTTCCATGCTAAAGGAACGACCAGAGGGACAACAACTACTGAAGCCGGAGCAAACGGTGGAGAATCTGAAGAATCCGGAGACGGAGACGGAGACGGTGACGGTGAAGAGGGCGGAGACAGTAGCGAAAGCGGCGTAGATAAGAAAGTAAACAAGCACCTGGAATTCCTGAATAAAATCAGTGAAGAAAAAGGCATAGACAGTAAAGAAGATGACAATCCCGAAGACGAAAAAGATGAAACCAAAGTACCGGAAAAAACCCCACAGAAAGCTGAAACCAGTGAAGGCTCCATTGATGTAGGCGCAGCCGTTGTCTTAAATATTGTCACCAGTATAAATAAAGCCTATATTCCGGAAGATCTTGAGATCACTTCCGGCGGAACTCTAACCTTAGAAGCCAGCGGCAACACCGACAGCGAAGCCAAAGCCGACGGCAGTGCAGTTAAAGAAGATCCTGAAAACCCGACTAACGTCGGAGTCGGCGTAGCCGTAGCTATTAATGTAGTCACTATTGTCAACCAAGCCTATATCGCCCAGGGTACGATCGTAGAAGCCCAAGGGCTGGAAATAAAAGTTGGCATGACGGAAATTGAAAGCGAAAATGAAGGTGAAACCGTCATCGACGACACCAACACCCATGTAGTAGAGGCCATCTCCGGAGCAGGCGCAGCTAACGTTGGCGTAGCAGGTTCGGCAGCCATCAATGTGGTTGTGAACACCGTTTTAGCCCATAACGACGGCAGCGTTACCTTAAGCGGCGGCGATGCCGTAATCAGTGCCGCAAGCAAAAATGAAAGCACAACCACAGCCGGAGCCACAGTCATAGCCCAGGGAGAAGAAGGCAGTGCCGGAGTTGGAGCATCCTTTGCTACTAATATAATAGCTAATATTATTGAAGCGTATATAGCGGACGGAGCCATCCTTACCGGAGCGAAGGATTTAACCATATCCGCAAGCTTAGATAACACTACCCTAACTGAAGCCAGTGCCGGAGCGCAAGCTGAAGCCGATGCTTCCACAGGAGTATCGGTTAACGGCGCCGTAGCTTTAGCCGTAGTAGTCAATGACGTTAAAGCTCAGGCCGGAACACCGGGAACCATACCGCTAGAGATAACCGGTAACCTCATCCTCCAAGCTACCAACATTAACAGGGTAAATACCAAAGCCAGCGGCAAAGCCTTAGGCAGCAAAGTTGGCGTAGGCCTAGCCGTAGCCTTAAACGTGGTTGTGGATAACACCATAGCCACAACTTCGCGCGCCCTCATAGCCGGCGGGGATATAACCTTCAAAGCCCAAGGTGCAACCTCGAGCAGCGCAGTAGCTGAAGCCGGAGTCAACGGCGGAGAGACAGGAGAATCTGGAGAAGGTGAAGACCAGTCTAAGGGGACAGATGGAACAGACGGATCAGACGAAGAAGGAGACGTAGATAAGAAAGTCAACAAACACTTAGACTTCTTAAACAAGACCAGTGAAGAAAAAGGCATAGACAGTAAAGAAGATGACAATCCCGAAGACGAAAAAGATGAAACCAAAGTACCGGAAAAAACCCCACAGAAAGCTGAAACCAGTGAAGGCTCCATTGATGTAGGCGCAGCTGTTGTCTTAAATATTGTCACCACTATTAATCAAGCTTACATTCCGGAAGATCTTGAGATCACTTCCGGCGGAACTCTAACCTTAGAAGCCAACGGCAACACCGACAGTGAAGCCAAAGCCGACGGCAGTGCAGTTAAAGAAGATCCTGAAAACCCGACTAACGTCGGAGTCGGCGTAGCCGTAGCTATTAATGTAGTCACTATTGTCAACCAAGCCTATATCGCCCAGGGTACGATCGTAGAAGCCCAAGGGCTGGAAATAAAAGTTGGCATGACGGAAATTGAAAGCGAAAATGAAGGTGAAACCGTCATCGACGACACTAATACCCATGTAGTAGAAGCCATCTCCGGAGCAGGCGCAGCTAACGTTGGCGTAGCCGGTTCAGCAGCCATCAACGTGGTTGTGAACACCGTTTTGGCTCATAACGACGGTTCAGTAACCTTATCTTATAAAGACGAAAACGGCGATACCCAATATGGAGATGCCGTAATTAGTGCCGCAAGCAAAAATGAAAGCACAACCATAGCCGGAGCCACAGTCATAGCCCAGGGAGAAGAAGGCAGTGCCGGAGTTGGAGCATCCTTTGCTACTAATATAATAGCTAATATAATAGAAGCATATATAGAAGACGGAGCCATCCTTACCGGAGCGAAGGACTTAACCATATCCGCCAGCTTAGATAACACTACCATAACTGAAGCCAGTGCCGGAGCGCAGGCGGAAGCTAATGCTTCAACCGGCGTATCGGTTAACGGGGCGGTAGCTTTAGCGGTAGTAGTAAACGATGTGAAAGCCCAAGCGGGAACAGAAGGCGCCGTACCGTTAGAGATAACCGGCGACCTTACCCTGCAAGCGACCAACAATAATCGTGTCAACACCAAAGCCAGCGGCAAAGCCTTAGGCAGCAAGGTTGGGGTTGGCGTAGCCGTAGCCTTAAACGTGGTTGTGGATAACACCATAGCCACAACTTCGCGCGCCCTCATAGCCGGCGGGGATATAACCTTCAAGAGCCCAAGGTGCAACCTCCAGCAGTGCCATAGCCGAAGCCGGAGTCAACGGGCAGGCAGAGACAGGAGAATCTGGAGAAGGTGAAGACCGAGACTAAGGGGACAGATGGAGACAGACGGAACAGACGAAGAAGGCGGACGTAGATAAGGAAGTCAACAAACACCTAGACTTCTTAAACAAGACCAGTGAAGAAAAAGGCATAGACAGTAAAGAAGATGACAATCCCGAAGACGGCAAAGATGAAACCAAAGTACCGGCCAAAACCCCGCAGAAAGCAGAGACCAGCGAAGGCTCCATAGATGTAGGCGCAGCCGTAGTCATAAATATAGTGACACCAGTATAAATCAAGCCTATATTCCGGAAGAGCTTGAGATCACTTCCGGCGGAACTCTAACCTTAGAAGCCAGCGGCAACACCGACAGCGAAGCCAAAGCCGACGGCAGTGCGGTTAAAGAAGACCCGGAAAACCCGACTAACGTCGGAGTCGGCGTAGCCGTAGCTATTAATGTAGTCACAATTGTCAACCAAGCCTATATCGCCCAGGGCACGATCGTAGAAGCCCAAGGGCTGGAAATAAAAGTTGGCATGACGGAAATCGAAAGCGAAAATGCGAAGGCGAAACCGTCATCGACGACACCAACACCCATGTAGTCGAGGCCATCTCCGGAGCAGGCGCGGCTAACGTAGGCGTAGCCGGATCGGCAGCCATCAATGTGGTAGTAAACACCGTTTTGGCCCATAACGACGGCAGCGTTACCTTAAGCGGCGAGCGATGCCGTAATCAGTGCCGCAAGCAAAAACTGCAAGCACAACCACAGCCGGAGCCACAGTCATAGCCCAGGGAGAAGAAGGCAGTGCCGGAGTTGGAGCATCCTTTGCTACTAATATAATAGCTAATATTATTGAAGCGTATATAGCGGACGGAGCCGTCCTTACCGGAGCGAAGGACTTAACCATATCCGCAAGCTTGGATAACAGCTACCCTAACCGAAGCCAGCGCCGGAGCGCAGGCTGAAGCCGATGCTTCCACAGGAGTATCGGTTAACGGCGCCGTAGCGTTAGCCGTAGTAGTCAATGACGTCAAAGCCCAGGCCGGAACACCGGGAACCGTACCGCTAGAGATAACCGGCAACCTCACCCTCCAAGCCACCAACGTTAATCAGGGTCAACACCAAAGCCAGCGGCAAAGCCTTAGGCAGCAAAGTTGGCGTAGGCCTAGCCGTAGCCTTAAACGTGGTTGTGGATAACACCATAGCCACAACTTCGCGCGCCCTCAAAGCCGGCGGGGATATAACCTTCAAGAGCCCAAGGAGCAACCTCCAGCAGCGCGGTAGCCGAAGCCGGAGTCAACGGCGCAGGCGGAGAATCCGGAGAATCCGGAGACAGCTGAAGATCCGAACGACTGAAGAAGGCGGAGCATCGAAGGAACGGAGACGGAACAGACGAAGAAGGCGGACGTAGATAAGGAAGTCAACAAGACACCTGGACTTCCTGAATACAAGACCAGTGAAGAAAAAGGCATAGACAGCAAAGACGAAGACAGGCCCGAAGACGAAGGCAAAGTGCCGTCCAAAACCCCGCAGAAAGCAGAGACCAGCGAAGGCTCCATAGATGTAGGCGCAGCCGTAGTCATAAATATAGTCACCACAATAAATCAAGCATACATTCCGGAAGAGCTTGAGATCACTTCCGGCGGAACTCTAACCATAGAAGCCAGCGGCAACACCGACAGCGAAGCCAAAGCCGACGGCAGTGCAGTTAAAGAAGACCCGGAAAACCCGACTAACGTCGGAGTCGGCGTAGCCGTAGCTATTAATGTAGTCACCATTGTCAACCAAGCCTATATCGCCCAGGGCGCGATCGTAGAAGCCCAGGGGCTGGAAATAAAAGTCGGCATGACGGAAATTGACAGCAGAAGATGCCGAAGGCGAACCCCACAACCGACGACACCAACACCCATGTAGTCGAAGCCATCTCCGGAGCAGGCGCGGCTAACGTAGGCGTAGCCGGATCGGCAGCCATCAACGTGGTTGTGAACACCGTCTTGGCTATAACGCAGGAGAAGTTACCTTAAACGGCGGCGATCGCGGAAATCAGTGCAGAAAGCAAAAATGAAAGCACAACAAAAGCGGGAGCGAAAGTCATAGCCGAGGGAGCAGAAGGCAAAGCAGGAGTTGGAGCATCCTTTGCTACTAATATAATCGCCAATGTAGTAGAAGCGTATATAGCAGACGGAGCAATCTTAACCGGAGCGAAGGATTTAACCATACTGGCAAGCTTAGATAACAGTACCGTAACGGAAGCGAGCGCCGGAGCGCAGGCGGAAGCCAATGCTTCAACCGGCGTATCGGTTAACGGCGCGGTAGCTTTAGCGGTAGTAGTAAACGATGTCAAAGCCCAAGCGGGAACAGAAGGCGCCGTACCGTTAGAGATAACCGGCAACCTTACCATTCAAGCTACCAACAATAATCGGGTCAACACCAAAGCCAGCGGCAAAGCCTTAGGCAGCAAGGTAGGAGTAGGCGTAGCCGTAGCCTTAAACGTGGTTGTGGATAACACCATAGCCACAACTTCGCGTGCGCTAATAGCCGGCGGAAATATAACCTTCAAAGCGCAAGGGGCAACCTCCAGCAGTGCGATAGCCGAAGCCGGAGTCAACGGCGCAGGCGGAGAATCGGAGAAGGAGAAGACCGGAGACGAAGGGAAGGAGAAGGAACGAAGGAACAGACGGAAGAAGGCGGAGTAGATAAGGAAGTCAACAAGAACCTGGAATTCCTGAATAAAATCAGTGAAGAAAAAGGAATAGACAGCAAAGACGAAGACGGCAAAGATGAAACCAAAGTGCCGTCCAAGACTCCGCAGAAAGCTGAGACCAGCGAGGGTTCCGTTGACGTAGGCGCAGCCGTTGTCTTAAATATTGTGACCAGCATCAACCGTGCGTACATTCCGGAAACCTTAAACATCACTTCCGGCGGAACTCTAACCTTAGAAGCCAGCGGCAACACGGACAGTGAAGCCAAAGCCGACGGCAGTGCAGTTAAGAAAGATCCTGACAATCCAACCAAGGTCGGAGTTGGAGTAGCAGTAGCTATCAATGTAGTCACCATTGTCAACCAAGCCTATATCGCCCAGGGCGCGATCGTAGAAGCCCGCGGGCTAACCATAAAAGTCGGCATGACCCGGGTCACAGGCCCTGATGCCGAAGGTAATCCCACAACCGACGACACTAATACCCATGTAGTAGAAGCCATCTCCGGAGCGGGTGCAGCGAGCGTTGGCGTAGCTGGTTCGGCAACCATCAACGTGGTTGTGAATACAGTTTTAGCCCATAGCGATGGCTCAGTAACCTTATCTTATACAGACGAAAGCGGCGATACCCAATACGGCAATGCTGAAATCAGTGCAGAAAGCAAAAACGAAAGCACAACCTCAGCAGGCGCAGTTGTTAATATTGAGGGCGAGGGTGATAACCAGAAGGCTTCCGTTGGTGTCGGGGCTGCCTTTGCCACTAATGTGGTTACCAACATTGTCCGGGCTTACCTCGCAGACAATGCCAGTCTGACAGGTGCCGGCAAGCTGACTATTTCAGCTGAACTGGAAAATACGGCTCAGACAACAGCAACAGCCGGTTCAGATCCCATCGAAGACTTCACAGGAGATGAGAAGGCATCTGAAAGTAAAATCGCCTTGGATGCTGCAGTTGCTCTTACCATTGTTGTTAATGAGGTCAAAGCTTACAGCGGCACCGGCAGTACTATTGGGGCAAACGGAAACGTTATAATTTCGTCGGCAAGCACCAGTAATACAGAAACCACAGCCGAGGGCAATGCCTCCGGCTCCAAAGTGGCGGTTGGCGCTTGTCTGGCTTTGAATGTGATTGTGGCCAATACTGAAGCAGCGCTGAAAGGAAATGCCACCATCGGCGGCAGCCTGACAGTGAGTGCTTCCAGCACCAACAGGGATGATGTTTTTGCCTTGGCTACCGCACGGGGATTAAGTTTGGACCGTTATCTAAATAAATTTAAAGACGCTCTCAATAACCTTAGTGTTGATGATATTTTAAACGGCAACTTTGGGAAGGACGAAAATGGAAACGATAAACCTAAACCCAAGAGTGCCGAAGCTCTGGAACAATATGACGCCAAAACCGGGCAGACCGTAGACCAAAATGGCGGCAGCGGCCAGGGCAGCCAAAGCCAGCAAAGCATCTGTGTAGCTGCGGCCATTGCCATAAATGTAACAACCCATGATACCATTGCTTATACCGGCGGGGGAACAATCAGCGTGGGCGGCAACATAGTGATAAGCGCCACCAGCCAAAGTGATTTTGAGACCCTGGCCACCGGGATCGCCGTAGGCGAAGGAAACAGCATCGGTGTTGCAGTCGCCCTCAGCACCATCTTCAATGAAACCAGTGCCGCATTAGGACTGGGCTCCACGGCGGGGTCAAGCTCCACAAATGCCAACGGCCACGATATTACCATCCAAGCGATTTCCAGCCAGAACAGGTCTGATGAATATCGTTCCAAACTGGGTTCCCAGGCCATTGCCGGAGCGGGTACAGGTAAGGACGGTAAAATCGGTGCTGCCGGCGCCCTGGCTATTGTTACTTCTTTCGCTAAAACCCAAGCCTATATTGCTCCCCAATGCCCAAGTTACGGATGCCGGTATCATCAGCATTACAGCCGAAGAAACCAGCAAATTGGCTGTAAGAGCCTGGGGATTTTCAGCCGGTACCGGAAAAGTCGGAGCAGGGGCAGCATTTGCCATTATCTATGGCAACAACCAGATTCACGCCTATATTGGCAAGGGAGCCACAGTATCTGCCCAAGGGCTGAATATCAGCGCCGAGAAAAAGCGCGTCGATCTGACGGACTTTAATATCGGTTTCGATTTTGACGAGAAATGAATTTACGCACAATATCTTTGAGGGCTTGGAATTGCTCAATTTCCTCAGTTCCAATAATTATTACGGCGAAGCCATCGCCGGGGCAGGAACCTCCGGTACGGCAGCTTTGGCGGGCGCCTTTGTGGTTCTGGTCTTTAATAATGTCACCGCAGCTTACATCGATGAGAATGCGGAAGTTAATATCAGCGGAGATATCAATATCAACAGCAAGGCCGATGTCAATGCCAAAGCCATTGGCGGCTCGGCAGCCGGAGCGGAAAAAGCCGGGGTTGGTATTACCACCGTTAATATTATTAATGCTGATGCCATCAGGGCCTATATCGGGAAAAATGCAGTCGTCAAGAGCGACGGCAACATTCAAATCGGAACAGATGCCGACCAGGAGCTGACAATCCTGTCCGTAAGCGGGTCAGGGGCCAGTACAGCCGGAGTGGCCGGAATCTTTGCGGTAATATTTACAAAAAATGTGGCCGAAGCTTACATCGGAGAAGGAGCAACGGTTAAAAGCAAAGGCTCCTTGAGCATTAGCGCCACTAACGATACCCAAGCTTTCCTGATTGCCGGCGGCGGCACAGGCGGCGGTACGGCCGGTGTAGGCGGTTCATTGGCAGTGCTGATCGTCTGGAATGACACCCTGGCTTATATTGCCCAAAGTGCAGAGGTTGATGTTACTCAGGCTCTCTCCATCACCGCTGAGTCCAGTGAACTAAACGTAACTGCTGTAATCAGCGGTTCGGGCGGCGGTACGGCCGGTGTGGCTGCTTCTGCTGCCGTCAAGACTATTAAGAGTAACACGCAAGCTTATATAGGAGCCGGAGCCTTGATCAACAGTGATCCGGCTTATCGGGCTGAAACTCAAAGCATTTCCCTCACAGCTAATAGCGCCACTATCCTGGCCGGTGTGGTGGGCAGCGGCTCCGGCGGCGGTTCGGCCGGTGTAGGTGCCTCCAACGATACCACAGTGCTGGTTAAGACAGTAAAAGCTTACATTGCGGACGCTTCGGCTGATAACAGCCTAGACGGAGCCAAGGTGCATGCTGCCGGGAATATCATCATTGCGGCAGAATCCCGAGAAACCGTCATTTCCATCACAGCCGGTTTTGCCGGCGGCGGCAGCGCGGGCGTAGGCGGAGCGGTAGGTATTCTCGTATCCACCAACGACATTCAGGCTTATATCGGTAAGGAAGCAATAGTGGTTACGGACGGCAGTGTGGCCATCAGCGTCACGGACGATTTGGTTCTGGTGATGATTGCCGGCAGTGGCGCGGGCGGCGGCTCCGCCGGTGTGGGCGCTTCCGTGGCAGTAGCTGTTGTAGTGAACAGTGTGCAGGCCTATATTGGCGACGAGGCACAAGTAACTGCTTTAGGTAATGGTGCAACTGTAACTTTCTTCACCGGCGCAGCCGGAAAAGATAAAAATGAGGCCCGCGGCGTACTGCTTGGGGCCTATACCACTGAAGACATAATCTTAACAGTGGTCAGCGGTGCCGGCGGCGGCTCAGCCGGTGTGGCCGGAGCTTTTGGGGTCAATGTCATAACGAATACAACCCTGGCTTATATCGGAGCCGGGGCTGAGATCAATAAAAATAATACCGGGGCTCACGCCCTTCAGGAAGTTCGCCTGGTGTCTGTGGATGAGACCCTGGTCGTGTCAATTATAGGCGGAGGAGCCGGCGGCGGTGCAGCCGGTGTCGGGGCAGCCATTAATGTTATCGTAGTGGTCAACACGACTAAAGCGTGTCTTGATAGTGGCGCCTGGGTCACAGCTCAAAAAGGAATCCTGATTTCCGCTCTGACCCAAGATGTGCTGACGGCTACCACCATCAGCGGTGCCGGCGGCGGCAGTGCAGGGGTAGGCGGTGCAGTATCCGTGGTGGTTGCATCCAATCAGACCGAAGCCTCCACCGGCGTGGGAGTAATCCTGCACTCTCAGGGTAGCATTAAGGTGTTTGCAGGCGATTACACCACAATGGTGGTAAGCTCTTTGGCAGGTAGCGGCGGCGGTGCAGCCGGCGTGGGCGGCTCTCTGGCCGTGGCGGTCTTTACCGGCCAGACCAAAGCCTATTTAGGTAACGGCACAGTGGCTAATGCCAAGGGTCTCCTGGAAGTCTCGGCAGATTCGGTTCAGAACGTCATTGCCACAGCTGTCAGCGGTGCCGGCGGCGGAGCGGCCGGAGTGGCCGGATCAATCATAATTAAAGTGGTTGCTGCCACGACCCAGGCGTATATTGGTGCCAATGCCCGCATTAACCAGGACAGTACTTACCAAACCGCTAACCAGGCCGTTCTAGTTCAGGCTCAGAACCAGGTAATTGACGTGGGGCTGGCCGGCACGGGAGCGGGCGGCGGAGCAGCCGGTGTAGGCGCCTCCCTTAACGTCACTATCATCCGTAATGTCACCTCCGCCTTCATTGGCGACGGTGCCTGGGTCAATGCCCAAAAAGACATCAGTGTGCTGGCCACATCTGATAAATATGTTAATTCCGTGGTAGCTACCGGTGCAGGCGGCGGAGCCGCCGGAGTAGCCGGAGCCCTGACCATCATAGCCATTGGCGCCCTCTTTGATTCCACTGCCCTAAGCGGGCTGACAGGAACCAATGAGGAAGGAGAATCTGTCAGCACCCAGGAAGAGGTAGACGCCCAAATTACCGCTAATCCGGTGGCAGGTCTCTTGGGCAATGCTGAAATTGAAGATCTTATCGCCGCTCAGATGGCCGGAATCGGCATCAGCGAGCATTTCAATAACCCATCCCAAGTAGCTTTAAACAGTACCCAGGCCTTTATTGGGCTGGGAGCCAAAGTCAATGCCGGAGGAAACCTGACCGTGAAAGCCGCTGACAAGACCGTAGTCATCGTGGCTGAAGCAGCCGGATCCGGCGGCGGAGCCGCAGGGGTGGCCGGAGCCTTGGCCGTTGTTCTCCTCCATGATAAAGCCGAAGCCTTTATTGCTGCCGGAGCCCAGACCAATGCCAAAGGCATTACCACTGTGGAAGCCAATACTTCCGACAACGTCTTTGCCGCCGGAATTACCGGCAGCGGTGCCGGTGCGGCGGCTGTCAACGGCGTATCCCTGGTTAATGTCGTGCGCAGCGAAACCCTGGCGTATATTGCCAATGGCACTCAAGTCAACCAGGATGAAGCTTATCAAATGCCCGGCCAGTCCGTACATGTGCTGGCCAACGGCAATACCTATATTGTAGCCGTGGCCGGTTCCGGCGGCGGTGCCGGAGCGGCAGCCGTTGGCGGTGCTGCCAATATCGGTGTTTTAACCAAAACTACTAAAGCATTTATCGGAGATAATGCCAAGGTCTCCGCTCAACAGAATATTATAGTTTCCGCCGAGTCCAGCCAACTGCTGGTGGCTGTGACCGTCTCCATCTTTGGAGCCGGGGTTGCGGCTGTAAACGGGAATGTCGGAACCTTTACATTTGACAACAGGACCGAAGCCTATATCGGCAAATATGCTTTTGTAGACTCCGAAGGCAACGTCAAAATATCGGCAGCCGACGACTCCCTGCTGATTTCTGTGGTGGCCACGGGCGGGGGAGCCGGGGTTGCGGCCGTCAACGGGGCAGTGAGCGTTAATACTATAGTCAGCCAGACCAGGGCTTATATTGATGATTATGCAGTTGTCAACGCCAGAGGTAAGGCTGAGGGCATCGATGTTTACACCGGTGGAGTGGGAGATCCCGAAGAATTACCGGCTGGTAACTGGGATGAGAAAGAGGGTCTCGACCTCGATGGAGACGGCAAGCCCGATGTTCAGGAAGTCAATAAAGAGCCTGATGTTGATCAGGATGGAAACCCGGACGGAGATTTAAGGAACGGTGTGGACTTTAATGTCCGCAGTGAAAGTGAGGATCCGGAAAATCCTGAGCCTACCGAGGAAAATATAAATATTCCCGCTGAAGGTCTCGGCGTTAAACTTACCGAAAATATCAAAGGCTTATCAGTTGTAGCTGTGTCCAATCAGAAAATTATCACTGTAACGATAACCGTAGCCGGTGCAGGTGTGGCCGCCGTAACCGGCAACAGTACAGTAAATGTCTTGGCTGCCGTTACTGAAGCCTATGTGGGCAACGGCGGAAAAATAAATGATAATACTGAGAACGCCAATGAGAGCGCCGGGGAAGAACAAAGCGTACGTATCCGCGCGGTCAGCAATGCTCTGGTGGTTCAGACTGCGGGCAGTGTCGGCGGTGCCGGGGTAGCCGGAGTAAGCGGTTCCTTGAATATCGTCGTTGTCAGCAATATTACCAAAGCCCACATAGGCGGCGAGGTCAATGCCCGCCGGGATATCCAGGTGCTGGCTTATGCCGATGAACATTTGATTATCACTACAGCCAATATTGCCGGTGCCGGGGTAGCCGGGGTTGGCGGTTCAGGAGGCGTGGGAGTTCTCGAAGGCCAGACTGAGGCCTATGTCCATGCCGGAGCCGACCTCAAAGCCGGAAGAAATATTAATATTCATGCTCGAAATAATGCTCTCTTTGACATCAATTCCCTGGGTGCCTCCGGTGCCGGTGTTGCCGGCGTCGGCGGGGCGCTGGCGGTTGCGGTCTTTGTTAATACCACCAGGGCTTATGTGGAAGATGCTGAAAATATCGAAGGTGCAGCCAGATTATTTGCAGCTAAAGCCTTAGTTATTGAAGCCGAGTCTTTTGAAAATATTATTACCGTAGTTGTGCGCGGCAGCGGCGCCGGAATTGCCGGAGTGGCGGGATCTGTTGCGGTGAAGGTGCTTAATTCCACTACCCAGGCTTATATCGGCGACTATGCCCTTATTAATCAGAGCGGAATCCCGGCAGCCGACCAAACAGTCATAGTCCGGGCAAGCAACCAGGTGGTCAGCGTGGGCACTGCCGGTACGGTCGCAGGTGCCGGGGCCGCCGGAGTGGGTGCTGTTGCTGATATTACGGTTATCCGTAATCTAGTTGGAGCTCATATTGGAAATTATGCCCGGGTCAAAGCGGCAGGAGATATCAGCATAACAGCTGAATGCGATAAATATGTCAATTCCCTGACAACCGCTGTAAGCGGAGGAGTGGCAGGTGTGGCCGGAGCGGTCTCTGTCATTGTGATTAACGACCTGTTCAGCCAGGATGTTAAGGATGCTTTAACAGATGCCACGGAAGACGGAGATGGAACCGATACAGCCTCCTCCGTCGACGACCAAATTGAGGGTGATTATATCTCAAAATTGGGCGATTCCGAACATGTTGGGCAAGTAAAGAATACGGTTGAAGGCAAACAGAACAGCCTGCAGATTTCCTCTTATTTGAATGAAACCTCGGTGGAGGCCTTAAAATCTACCCGGGCCTTTATCGGGGTAGGTGCCCAAGTGGATGCAGACGGGAATCTCACAGTTAAGGCTCAGGACGATACGACCCTGATTGCTGCCGGCCTTGCAGGCTCAGTAGGTGGAGTCGGTGTTTCCGGCGTAGCCTCCATTGTGCTCCTTCATGATGCGGCTGAAGCCTTTATCGCTGCCGGAGCCGTAACCAATGCCCGTTATGATACTAAAGTTGAGGCCGCTACCAATAATAATCTCTATACTGTTGATATTACCGGCGGCGGCGGTGGAGTTTCCGTCAATGGAGCTCTCCTCATCTGCGTGGTACGCAGTGATACCAAAGCTTATATAGCTGACGGGGCGAAGGTCAACCAGAATGTAAGCTACACCAGTCTTACCCAGTCTGTCTATGTACTTGCCAACGGCAATTCCTATATCACTGCCGTAGCCGGTTCCGGCGGAATCGGTGCGTCAGGGGGGATCGGCGGGGTAGTCAACGTCGTATCCTTTACCAAGAGCACCAAAGCCTACATCGGAGACAACGCCCAAGTTGCCGCTCAAAAGAATATCGTAGTTTCCGCTGAAGCCAGCCAACTGCTCATAGGTGTAGCCGTCTCCGTTTTCGGAGCCGGTGCTACGGCGGCCAGCGGTGATGTGGGAACCTTTACATTCGAGAACACAACGGAAGCTTATATCGGTACAGGTGCTGACGTCATATCCCAAGGCAATGTCAAAGTATCCGCGGCTGATGATACCCTCCTGATCTCGGTGGTAGTTGCCGGCAATGGTGCCGGTGCCGCCGCCGTCGGTGCTGCCGTAAGCGTCAACACCGTCAGTAGCAGAACGAGGGCGTTTATCTCTGACGGAGCTACGGTTATTGCCTTAGGCCAAGCCGGGACTATCGATGTCTATACCGGTTCGTTTGGCCCCGAAGGAGCTTTACCGGGAGGTGCCTGGGATGAGACGCCTAACCTGGATTTGAACGGGGACGGTATTCCGGATGTCGATCCGGTTGCGAAAAATATGGATATGGATGGGGACGGAGAAAATGACGGCACTGTCGACGGAGGCGTTAGCTTTGACGTTCACGGAGAGACCATCAGTGTAGAAAACGAAGGCCTGGGCGCCAAACTTACCGAGCAGGTTACCGGACTTGCGGTAGTTGCCGTTTCCAACCAAAAAATAATATCAACGACAATTGCTGTTGCCGCCGGAGGATTGGCCGGTGTAACCGGAGCGACCACTGTTAATGAGTTAACAGCGACGACCGAAGCCTATATTGGAAATAATGCTCAAATTAATCAGGACAACGACGGGGCTTCCAACCAGCAGACTGTTTTTGTCAAAGCTCTGGGCAAGACAGATGTGTTTATGACTGAAGGTACTCTGGGTTTCGCAGGTGGTGCCGGGGTAAGCGGATCATTTAATATCGGTATTATCGGCAACATAACCAGGGCTTATATTGGCGGTGAGGTCAAGGCTAAAGGCGATATTCTGGTTGCAGCCCTCTCTGAAGAAGACTTGCAGAATATTGTCATTAATGCTTCAGCAGGAGGTGCAGTGGGCGCGGGAGGCGCTGTAGGAGTTGCTGTCCTGCAAGGACAGACTCTCTCCTATGTCTTAGCCGGAGCTGATTTGCAGGCTGGCAGGGATCTGATCATTCGTGCTTATAATGACGGAGACGTAAGTATCAGCACCGTAAGCGGCAGCGGCGGCGGTATGGCCGGTGTCAGCGCATCTGTGGCGGTAGGTATTATTACTCATACGACTAAGGCTTATGTGGAGAATGCCCTCACTTTGGCTAATGCTGCAGCGCTTTATGCTGGCCGCACTCTGGAAGTCAAAGCTGAATCCTTTGAAAATATTAACGGTCTGGCTGTCAGTGCTGCGGCAAGCGGCGGTGCAGGCGTGGCCGGTACCATCATTGTCAAAATAGTAAATACCACGACCCAAGCTTATTTAGGGAATTACGCTGAGATCAATCAGAATAACCTGGACACCGTGGCTGAAAATCAAACTGTCAGGGTCTGGGCTAAAGATACAGTTCTGTCTGAAGGCACGGTCGGAAGCGGTGCCTTGGGCGGGATAGCCGGTGTTGGAGCCGGTTTGGATGTCACAGTGATCCGCAACACGGTAACAGCCTTCATCGGACAAGCTGCAAAAGTAAATGCCGAGAGGAACAACTCAGCCGTAGTTCCGGCAGGTCATGTGGATATTAAAGCTGAATCTGTGAAATATGCCGAAAGCTTTGTGCTGGCTGCTGCCGGCGGATATTCGGCAGGTATTGGCGGTGCTGTAGCCATCATCTCCATCGGCGCCAAACTAAACAGCGAAAGCCAGGAAAGCCTGGCGGATGCAGTTTCCTTTGTGGATGAAGAACTTTCTTCGGAGGAAATAGCAGACGAAACCACTGGTTTAGGTGTCGCCAAATATTTGAATGAGACTTCTGCAGAATCCCTGAACAAAACCCAGGCTTATATCGCGGCAGGGGCCGTTGTGACTGCTGATAATAATATTACTGTAACTGCTGAGGATTCTACCGGCGCTTCCGTTGAGGCTGACGGAGCCGGTGTCGGAACGGCAGGTATAGGCGGAGGAGTTGCGATTGCCACTATCTACACCACTACCGAGGCTTATGTCGGTAATGGGGCTCAACTGGCGGCCGTTGGAGATATTTTGATCCAGGGTTACGGCAAAGGCGAAGATAACGGCAATGGCGGTGCGCCTTTAAGAGTTAAGGCCTTCGGCGGCGGTGTCGGTGGAGTTGGTTTAGGTGCAGCTGTCGCTTACCTTGATGTGGAAAATACTGTCCGTGCCTTCTTGAACGGAGCTATTGTAACTAAAGCAAATGATCTGAAAGTCCTGGCTACCGTGGAAAACGAATTGACAGCCGATGCTATCGGGGTCGGTGCCGGTGCTTTGGCTGGAGTAGGAGCATCACTGGCTCGCGCAAATCATAACGGTACGGTTGAAGCTGCCCTTCGTCAGAACTCAGGTGTCAGCAATGTCAACAACGTCGAATTGAAGGCTTTATGGAATACAACAGCCGATGCCAATGCCGCGGCTGGCGCATTAGGAATAGGCGCAGGCAGCGGAGCGGACGCACGGGCAGCAGTAAAGCCCACCGTCCAGGCTTATTTCGGCAGTGGTATCAATGTTCAGGTTAGTGGTGACATTCTTGTTACTGCCCAATCCCTGTTGGCTGTTAATGCTAAAACTATAGGCGTCAGTGCCGGAGGGTTGGCAGTAGGTGTTTCCATAGCTCAGGCTGAGGTTAGGCCTGTTGTTCAGGCTTATCTGAGTGGCGGTAACATCAATGCCGGAGGAGGTATCACTTTGCGATCCCTGCATAATGCGGCAGAAGACGGCACAGTAGTTGTTAACGATATCAATGCCGAATCTTATGCCCCGGCCGGAGGATTGATCGGCGGAGTTGGTGCTGATTCAGACGCAATTTCCGCAGCTCAGGTGGGTGCTTATATAGGTTCCGATGCTGTGGTTGGTTCAGGCCAAACCATTACCCTTAAGGCTATCTCTTCCGAAAAAGCAACAGCCAAGGCTTCGGGGATAGCGTCAGGATTTGTAGCAATAGGGGCAGCCCTGGCCGATGCCGTGACAGGCGGAACTACAGCTGCCCATCTTGACGGCCGCGTAACTGGCGCCAATAAACTTATCATTGAAGGCACGGGGTATGCCACCGCCGATGCTAAGACCTTCGCCGCAACGGGCGGCATTTACGGAGGCAGCGGCAACTTTGCCAATGCCACGGCTAAGCCGGTTGTTCATAGCTATATAGGAAATGGGGCTCAAGTCAGAGTTAGCGGCGATGTTGTAATAGGTGCAATTGTAACGCCTCTGGCAACTGCTCTGGCGTCCGGCACTAATGTTGGTGCGGCCACTGCCGGTGTTTCCAGTGCCAAAGCCCAGGTTGATCCTGTAGCTGAAGCCTGGATAGGTGAAAATGCGCAGGTTCAGGCCGGACCGCTGTCGGTAAGCGGTGATCCTAATTTCATTTTCCTGACCAACGCTGTTTTGACCGGCAATCCTCAGCTTATCTTCGAAAATACAAGCGTTGAGATACAGGGTAATCCTGATCTGGACTTTGTGATCGGCGACGCCACCGGTGACCTGATTATCCGCTCAGCCGGCAGCTGGCTGGTTGACGGATTTAAGGCCGGGGATATTATCAATATCTATCTTGGCGAAGACTCGCCCAATAACGGTGTCTTTATCATTAATTTCTTAACAGATTCTCAATTAGTGGTCTCCAAAGTAACCGGTATTAACTGGTTAGGTGACGACGACAGTAGCTATGAGCTTAATTTGGAAACAAACAATTTCTTTAACCCGGAAAGTAATGTGCCGGATGGGATAGTATACAGCAACAAGCCTTCCACTGTAACCAGGGACAGCGGCAGCTGGCTGGAAGACGGCTTTGCGCCGGGTCTGATCATTGAAATATCCGGTACGCAGTATAACAATGGGTACTTTATTATCGATAAGATCAGTGCCGACGGCAGTGTCATGGAAATGGAACCCGGCTTTGACTTTATAAATGAAACAGTTGCAGGCGGAGTTTCAATAACCGCCGAATGCCAGGACAGGATCATCAGGGACAGCGGCAGCTGGACTGAAGACGGCTTTGTGCCTGGGCAAATAATCAAAGTAATGGGTACTGCTCATAATGACGGTGCTTACGAGATTCTGTCCATTTCCCAGGATGGCAAAGATTTGACGCTAAAAACTCTTGATTCTTTCACCAGGGAAGAGACTAGGGGAATAATGATCTCCAAACCCCGGTCTGCGACAGGTGATTCTAAATATATTTTCCTGAGCGAGGCAGTATTAACAGGTGATCCTCTGCTCCAATTTGAAGGTAATACCATTGCGCGGAACATTGGCAGCTGGCTTGAAGATGGTTTTGCTTCCGGCCAGACCATAAGTATTGCCGGTACTATGCATAATGACGGATCATATATTATTGATACTATCGGAGCAAACGGGTTGATAATGGTCATCGATCCTGATAGCATTCCTTCCGGCAGCTTTACCAACGAAATAATTCAAACTGTCAGAACAGAAACAGTCGAAGATGAAACGGGAACAACAGAAATTGAGTATAAAGTAACAATTACCGCTGAGTGTGTGGACAGGATTATCAGAGATAACGGCAGCTGGCTGGAAGATGGCTTTGCCCCCGGCCAGGTAATCCAGGTGGTTGGTACTGTCGCTAATGATGGGATCTACGAAATTCTGTCCATTTCCGCAGACGGCAAAGAACTGATTCTAAACAGCAACGGTCTCTTAGTGAGAGAAATAGCCAGCGGAATCCTGGTTTGCGATACCGAGGAGAGGGTCTCCAACATCAGTATTAGTTCCCAGCACTTGATTCCTCAGGAAGGCTACAATGCCTGGGCTCAGGCTACAGGCTCCAGCGGCGGAGCGCTTTTGGGTGCGAACGCTACCACAGCAGAAGCCCTAAATACCGGATCATCCCGGGCTTATATAGGGAATAACGCCTCCTTAAGTATTACCGGGGAAATAACAATTCAGGCTTTCATGGACAGCATGCAATTAGCCGAAGCCGATGCTTATAACGGCGGCCTGCTGGCTGTCGGCGCCAGTCACGCAAATTCCGAAACTGATACTGAACTGGAAGCTTCTATAGGAGCAGGTGTTAAGATCAAAGCTTATCTCCTCATGCTCCTGGCGGTTGGTGCTGATGCCAATTATGCCGTGGCAACAGCCGGCGGCGGCGGAGTTATATCCGGTATGGCTGCTCTGGCTTCCACGGAGAATATTAGTGAGACTGTTGCTGCCATAAATAATAATGCTCAGTTGGTGGTGGATCAACTGGTGATGATTGCCGACCACTTAGCTGCTTACAATACCAAAGTGAATACGGTAAATGCCTCAGTTGTCGGAGCCAGCGGGGCTAACGCTTATAATAATGTAGAAGCTCTGGTCGAAGCCGGAATTGGCAATGGGACATATATTGACGCTTATAATATCAATATCAGTGCCAATAACCGTTCGCTGAAAAATTGGCTGGATTCGCCGAATATTTCTTCTGCTTCCGGTGGAGCAGCGAATTTACCGGCTGCCAGCAGTAAGACCGATATTAAACATAATACCACTGTTTATGTCGGCAACGGGGCTAAACTGATCGTCCTGGGCGATGCTTTTAACCCCGGCCACCTGATACTCAATGCCTTTAATGCAATTGAGGCCAAAGACAGTGTCAAACTGGATGCTGGCGGTCTTCTTGCCCTTGCCTTAGCCCAGTCCATAATCGATGTCTTGGAGAATAACGCCAAGGTTATAGTAGGTAACGAAGCTACTTTACAAAGTGTAGGTGACATCAGTCTGTCGGCCCGCACCACGGAATCACTGGAAACCAAAGTCGATGTGGACACTTATGGATTAGCCGGGGCAGGTGAGGGCACTGCCAAGTCCTTGGCCAGAGCTAATAACCTGATTCAAATAGGCGAACGCACCTATCTCTTTGCTGCAGGTGCCGTGAACCTCCTAGCCGGTATAAATAATGAAAAAGCTGTTAACAGTTATGACATTAAAGCCTATATGGATCTCATGAATAATACGGTTTTCTCTGTTCCCCTCCCACCCCAAGCCGATGCACTGATAGCCCAGATAAATAACATTACTATTGGTAATTTAACGGTAATCGAGTCTGTGAAAGACACCAATCTGCTGGCTAAAGACGGCTATACCATTACGGTTGGCAAGGGCAGCGGCAAAGATTTTGTACTTAGTGCTTTAGGAGCCGAACTTACCGGCGGCAGCACCAAGATTGAAAGTGATTCTACCGTTCGGGTGGACGGCACTGTCAAAGTTGGTGTCCGCAGTGTTCAGGAGCTGATTATCGGCTCTGACGGGAATGTGGTCAAACAAAGCGAAGGCGTGTCCTTCAGCCGAATTTACGATACTGCCTACAATAACAAGCTGTCGGAGATCTCCAGAGTAGATGCTCTGGCCCGCCGTTATGCGGGAACAGAAGCCGGGAATGCCTTTAAAGCGCAGTTGGAATTCCTGAAAGCAGAATTGGCTCAATTGGGCGTAAACGGCTCCACGGTAATCAGGATTATTGTTGTGGACGACATTTTTGCCGGGGCGGCCAATATCAATGTTGAGGCTTATTCCCTGGTGGGCAGCGGCAAACTCCTCGCCATGAGCGAAGCAGCATTAATCAATATCGAGAATTATAGTTCCGACTATCTGCAGTTAGGAAAACTCGTTATTCCGGAAACGGACGGCGGGAAGCTGTGGTTTAACCATTGGTCCGTAGTGGCTGCTCCAGGAAAGACTCTGAATGAAGTAATTAACGAGCGCAACCGTCTTAAAGGAGCTGCTTTTGCCGAGATTAAAACCAGTGATACCTTGCCGCCGCCGCAGATCACAGTTAAGAGCACTTATACCAAAGACGGATGGTCACCTGATATTCAGTTAACAGGAGAAATTCGCAATGTAGGCACACCGAACAATCCCGGGACAGTTACTATCACCAGCACAGGCAGTATTTCCAGCCAAGGTGTAATTGATGCCGGTACAGTTACTTTGGAAGCCGGGGGAAGTTTTGTCCAAAGCTATGTGGATACTTTCTACAACGTTGGTGGTTCACCCCGCAGCCACTGGGCTGTGGTAGCCAGTGCCAGAGAATGGGGTAGGATAAATTATCCCTCAGGTTATTCTTGGCCGCAATTTATTGCGGGGAATCTCTTACATCCCTTGTATTGGATATTTGGCAAAACTGGAGCAGAAATCAAGACTGAAATAAATAATTACATTAACAATGTCATTTTGCATCCTAACAATCGCAACCGCCAGGATCCTCAACTGAGCGAAATCCGCGGAGATAATATCTTTATCGCGGCCCGTTACCTGAATATCAACGGCTTGGTTCAAGCCGGCCGCGATAGATACGATGTAACTCTCGGCAGTGATATAGAATCCTTAATTAACTGGGGCAAGAGTGCTAATTACTTTTCTACTGATATAAATAACGGTCGTAACCTTCTGTACCAGATCGGTGACTTTAAGATTCGTTATGATCTGATTAATGATGCTATTGTAGTCGATGATCTCAAAGTTCGTGGCGGATATCTGCAGGTTTTCGGTCAGATTCTCAGTACAGGCACAGGAAAACTTCTGGCCCTGGATGGTTACGGAACAATTAATATCAATAACCAGACCAGCTACAGAATGATTCTTAAATCGCTGGATACCGGTAACGCTTCACCCGGAACAATTGTAATAACGGATACAGCCAAGAAAAAAGGTGGTACCACCAACGTTTATCTTACCACCAAGTACCAGCGGAGCTATAATCCCGTCACAGGTCAGTATCAAGTAATTACTAAAACTTGGTATTCAGATCAGACCGAAGCCCAAGCTTCATCAAGCATTTCTGCTGGCAGTACCTCAACATACAATCCGGTCAGCGGTTACCGTTTCGAATGGGTTACAGGCCAGGATGCAACAGAGCAGACTACCGAAGTATACCGGACAAGTAAATGGCTGGGAATCTTTAACGTTGATGCTCTAATGAGCGATCCCCGCAATCTGGTCTCCCGTGAGACCATCCGCTATGGAACCCCAGTTCTGCTGCCTAACGGAGAATATATCACCTATAAGCCGGAATCAGTTAATGAACCGTATTTATATTGGTTTAAAACTTATGATATTGGTGCAGGCGGCAAAGGTACGAAAGTCTACGAAAATACAAGTAAATCTACAAACTGGATAGGTACTGTTACCTGGACCACAACAGTAATCTTCGAAAAAGGTAAGAAAGAAGTACACTACCACAGCGTGAAAGCAGATTATCCAATCTTAATAGAATTTGCCGGAGGTAGGGAAGGTTTAATTAACGTCCTATCCAAGGGGAATCTTATCCTGGAAGGAAATCTGACAAACTCTTCCGGAGATATTACCCTTAAGTCTAACGGTTCAATTGAGCAGACTTCCGATTCGGTTATTAAAGCTAAAAACCTCTATCTACAGGCCGGAAGCGGCATTGGCAACAATTTGCCCATCCTGGTCTGCTTAAGCGGAACTCTTAACGCTCTAACCGGCTCCGGCAATATTAACATTAGAGAAACCGAAGGAAGCCTGAATCTAAAACAGGTTATCACCGATAATGGCAATGTTTGTCTGGAAGCCCAAACCGGAATATATAAGGCTGCTTCCGATTCCCTCGTCAAGGGCGGCGTTATTGAACTCCTGGCCGGCACTGGTCCTATCGGCAGCAGCAGCGGCTATCTCCCCTTGGAAGCCGGCACGGGAGATAACCAAGGTCTGAAAGCTCAAGCTAACAATAATATTTATCTCAGTGCTCATAACTTACAAGTAATCAGCATCGCTTCCAACCAGGGAGATGTATTCATCCAACTGACCGGCAAACTCACCGACGGGAACGGTTCGGAAAGTATCGATCCCATTGCCAGCGGCAACCTCTTAAACCTTTGGGATGAGGCCTCAGTTCCCGGCAGCGCAGGTTACTACACACCGGAGGAAATCAATGCCCTTCTAATATATAGTTTAACGAAAAACCTTACCGACACGGTCTTTAATAAGGAAATTGCTAACATTACAGGAAATAATATTACCATTGTCGCCCCTCAAGGTGCAGGAAGCTTTAGAGAGATTAGAATTGACTTTGAGGGCGGTTTGGCGGAACTCGATACCGAAACCAGGATTATGCTGGCAGCTGCAGAACGGGGAGATGTAGTGTTCTACGATCAAAACGGCAACCCTGTGAATCCGGCTAATCCGGGTGCAACTCCGGCTTATCTGATCCTTAAACTTTATGATGATATTGATATCGAGGCTTCCGGACAGGTCAGCGTATCTGCTGCAGCGGGAGATATCCATCTTGGTTCGGAAAACAATATTACCTTAGGCAACATTAACGGACTCGCTATCCGGATAAAAACCGCAAATAATCTTTATAACGGTGCAAGTGCAGGAGTCCCCAATATTGTTGGCGATAATCTCATTCTGGAAGCAGGCACTGCAAATATTGGCACAAGTGACAAGCCTGTGACGCTAACAATTAATAATCCCGCTACCAATACCAACACCTTGAAGGCTATAGCCGGACAAAATATCTACCTTAGCAGCCAAGCATACGGCAGCGAGAACGGAGACTTAAGGCTTGACTTCATCTATGCTCCAAGTCTTGTCAAATTAGTCAGCACCGGTTATTTAAGAGGTATTAACGGCTCAAGTCTGCCAAGTATTATAGGCAATAGTCTTGACCTGACGGCTCTGTCTATCGGAGAGGAAAATAACTATCTGCTTATTGATCTGGCTGAGGCAGGTACCTTAAACGTTATTGCTACAAATAATATTTACATTTACGAGATTAACGGGAATATGACGGTGGGTTTAGTCAATTCCGGTAGCAATGTCTACTTAAAGGCTGCCAACATTTTTGGCACGACTCAAGGGACCGGTACTGAAACCCATATAGATGCGCCTAATATCAACCTTAACGCTTTAGCCGGTACTATCGGCCGGTCCGACCAATACCTGAATATTGCCACCTCCGGCAGGGGAACAATCACGGCCTTAAGCCAGGGAGACCTCTATATCAACGAAGTTGGCGGAGACCTCAAGATTGATCGTGTCACTACCCAGGGAGACGGAACTACTGCTTACATTAAAGCAGTTCAGAGAATCCTGAACGGTACTGACGGGATAAGTATCATTGCGAACAAACTTTACCTCCAAGACCCACTAGGTATTGGCACAGAGGCAGATCCGCTGCGTGTCCAGGTTGTATATCTGGAAGCTTCGGCAGGCAACAGCGGGATGTGGCTCCAGAACAACGGCAGCCTTAATATAGGCGGTGTCAGCCCGGATCAGGGAGTGAGCAGTGCAGGGCTAATCAACATTGCGGTAAGCGGCTCCCTGAACATTGCGGAAAGCATCACAGCGGGTTCGTTGCTTGAACTCACTTCAACCGCTTCCCTCATAATTAATAGTACTGTTACCGGGGATGGCGCGGTGAGCATTTCCGGTGGATCTGTCACGATTCTTGGAAGTGTTAATGGCGGCTCGACGATACTTATTAGCTCATTAGGCGAAATAACTGTTTCCGGAACAGTTACTGGTGCAGGGCAAATTACTCTTAATGCATCCGGTCCTATTACTGTTACTAATGTTATTAATTCCGCTTCCGAAATAAACATTACCTCCTCAGCCAATTTGATAATAAGCGGCAGTGTTGCTGCCGGCGGGGATATTACTCTTATCGCGCTTGATGCTCCGGCGGACGGCAATGACATTATTATTCAAAACGGTGCCATTATCTTGTCACAGAATGCCCTCGTTAGCTTGCTGGCAGGGGATAGGATTATCGTGGAAGCTGAGGCTATCCTCCAAGCAGCCACAGAAATTATTATTGGTATTGATGCCGGTACCGTCGACGCCAACGGCGGCAGCGCAGAAATATACGGGAAAATCCTGGTTCCTCTCCTAACGCTCAGTGGCGGGGATCATGCGGACACCATATTGATTGATACTGATTTCGCCTTGCCTAACACCGTCATTACAGGTGGCAAGGGAGATGACTTAATCACTTTGAATAAACTGACAACAATGATTGGGCAATATGGTGGCGAACGGGTATCCATAAGCTTAGATGGACAAGAAGGCAGTGACAGTATCATTATTAATCTCTTCGGAGTGAGTGATTACCTCGTCAAAGTCAACGACAGTGGCTTAATCGGCGAGGACATCCTGACACTGAACGGGACGGAAAACGCTGATCAAATTCTGATCCGGGCCTATTTCATCGCCCTGATCAATGAGGGGTTGGATGGAAACCATGACGGTTATGACGATGTGGAACGGATCAACTATAATGGAACCTTGGAAAAAGTCTTGATCAATACCTTGGGCGGTAACGACTATGTGGTTGCCGACGATAGCAGCGCCTATATCTGTATTGACGGCGGGGAAGGGGACGATTACTTCCAGATTGGGCAGGTCTTCCTATCGCCCCGTGCCGCCAATGCCAACGTGGCTCCCGGCGACGAAATCATAACCGTGGAAACTACCCAGGGCTATCTGACCAACGGAGTCAGTGTGCCTATGGATGTCTATGGCGGCAACGGCAACGATGTGTTCCAGGTCTACCATAACAAGGCTGAACTGGGGCTTTATGGCGAAGACGGCAATGACAAATTCGTGGTACGGGCTTTCGTTATCCTGGATGACAGTGCCCTGCAGGCAATGACCAACCTGGTAGGAGGCTCCGGTAACGATGAGATTCATTATGCCATCAATGCCCCTGTCAATATCGAAGGTGGCGAAGGGGAAGATACTCTGACCGTTCTGGGTACCGAATTCGCCGATAACTTTGTGGTGACCGAAAACGGCGTTTACGGTGCCGGTCTCAATATTACCTTTGATACCATCGAAATCCTGGAAGTGGACGGGATGCAAGGGGATGACATTTTCTACGTCCTTAGCGTTAAAGCAGGAGTTAAATTGATCCTGGTTGGCCATCTGGGCAGCGACACCTTCGTTTTCGGCGGAGATATCAACGGAAGAGTTGTGAGTTATGACGAAAACGGCAACCCAATTGATTTTTCCGGGCCCGAATGGGAGGCATCCCATCAAACCGGACTTATCCAGGGTGAAGTTATCATTGACGGCGGCCTGCCCAATATGGATCATGCCCTGGCCGGTGCCCTGATGCTACCCCACGAAACCAATAATCATATCCCCTGGGGAACTGTTACCGATGCTACCTCCACCACACTGACAGACACGGCGCTTGATTTTACAGATAAGCTTAATCCTGAATATGATGCAGCCCTTTATATCGCTATTCTGGACGATTTGGGCAGGATTTTAGATACTCGCAAAGTAAGCGCTTACGATGCCCATACCATTACCGTACAGACCCCTTGGACTACTGTGCCGGCAGGAGCTCAGTACGTAATCCTCTACTTAAGTCCAACGCTTTTTGAGGATGAGGATGAGCAAACCGATAGCATGAAGGTCTATAACGACCGCTCCGGCACAAATGACACAGGAAGCCTGACATACAACAAATTAAGCGGGCTGAACATGCTTAAAGGAATAACCTACAGCAACCTGGAGCATATTCAGATCTGGCTGGGTACAGGGAACGATACCTTCACTGTCGGCAGCACTCCGGCGGGAACCGTTGTGGAAGTAAGCGGCAATGAGGGCAATGATACCTTTAACCTTGAGCAAGCTCAAAATAACCTGACAATAAACGGTGATGCCGGTGAAGACTGCTTCAATGTCCAGTTTGCACCCGAATCTCTGGGAACTGTCAACCTCTATGGCGGCAGTGGCAACGATACGTTTAATATCCTGCCCAACGGCGCCGTACCAGCTTTAGATTTGACCATGGACGGAGGCGCCGGTAATGATACCTGGTACTTCTATGAATCCTGGGGTCAGATTGACCGGCTGCTCGATAGCGGAAGCGGGATTGATACCCTTGACTTTACCCGGGTAGGCTCCGAACAAAAACTGCGCTTTATAATCTCCAATAACCAGGTAACGGTAACCATTGGAGATGTAGCGGATCTAACACTGGCCAACAGCGTTATTCATGATGGTAACACCATTGAAAACCTGATTGGCGGACCGGAAAACGATACTTTCCAATTTGCCGACGGGGCGAGCCTCGCTTCCGGAGACACCGGGGCAGGTGCCGGAACGGCTGTTTCCACCATAGACGGTTACTTGGGGAATGCCAACCTCTTGGATTACTCCCGCTATACCAGCGGTATTACCGTTAATCTCAGTTTGAACCAAGCCACCGGCTTGCACTTTGTAACCAATCTGCAAAATGTTACCGGTGGCAGCGGGGATGACGAGATTACCGGGGATAACGCCGGCAACGTAATAAACGGCGGTCCGGGCAACGATATCCTTATCGGCTTAGGCGGCGACGATTACTATATGTTCCAGGATAACTGGGGTAGTGACATTATTATTGAAGCCACAGGCGGCGGCAATGACACCGTAAGCTTCTACGCCCCTGTCGGCGACACCATAACCTGGATCATGCAACCGGTTACAACAGATCTCATCTTCAGATTAGATAATAACGGAGTCTGGGATACTGTTACCGATGCTAATAATGCCCAAAACAACCTGAAGTTTACTTCCCGTCAGCTTGAATACGCTTTCGGCAGCTTAGGCAGAGATTCCCTCTATACTCTGGATACCGACAGCACCTTCTATTTGGATGGCGTCAATACCGATACCGATCCCAACTTTACTCCTGACCTGAATCCTACCATGGTTTCGGAAGAAGAGCGGAACACTTATACAGCCTTATTGGAAAGCGGCAATTATATTCTGGAATTTGCTAATATAGAACGGATATTCGCCGGCAGCGGCCAGGATGAATTCAACTTGGCAGGGCGCACCCAGAGTTACGAACTCTTCGGCGGAGCCGGTGACGATATCTTCCGTTTTGCCGATGGAATTACCATGGCTGACCGGGATTACCAGGCCATTATCGACGGTCAGGGAGGCCGGGATACCCTGCATCTGGACTATACCACCGATGTGTTTATCGATCTATCTCTCGGCCGTACCAGTGCCATTGCTGATGGTGCTCTAAACCGCATCTTAAATATGGAAAACATAATCGGCGGTGCGGGGAACGATATCTTAACCGGGGATGACGGAGATAACATCCTGTATGGCGGCGGCGGCAACGATATCCTTAGCGGCGGTCTGGGCAATGACACTTACCTCTTCGGAGACAATTGGGGTGAGGACATCATTATTGAACTTCCGGGAGAGGATAACGACACCCTAAGCTTCGCCGGCAACCTGCCCTTAGGTTTAGCCCCGGCGACGGCTAAGATTCTCTTTGTCCTTGGCCTCACAGACCTGGTGGCCGGCGATGGCGTTAATACCGTCACCTATGACGCGCTGACCTGCCAAGGCAACAATATCGAGAACCTGGTTGGCGGCAGCGGCGACGATACCTTCCGTTTACTTGACGGAGCCGGGCTGAACGGTCAAATCGACGGCTTTACCGGCAGCGACACCCTGGATTACAGTGCTTACACGACTGAGCTTAACTTTGTCCTGACAGCTACCGGCAGCCTGGATGGCTTTAACGGTAAGGAAGCTTCCCTTAACGGCGGATTCTTCAACATAGACCGGATCATGGCGGGCTTAAGCGGCAGCGACAGACTTACCGGACTGGATACTGAGGCGGTCTTTAACATTAATACCTCGGACATTAACTACCAAGTAGGCCATAACCACCTGACATTCACCAACTTTGAATATATAAACGGCGGCAGTGCTGCCGACACCTTCAATTTCTTAGGGACTAACGAACAGGTAAAAGAATACCGGGGCGGCGCCGGTAACGATATCTTTAATATCTTTGGTTTAGCAGCTGTACCAGGCCGGATCGACGGGCAAGGCGGAATTGACCGCTTAGATTACAGTAACTACGATCGAGGCGATCATAGCGGTGTCTTTGTCGACCTGGTATCTCAACTGGCTGAAGCAGTCTTTAATAAACTCGCCGGAGGTATTCTGGGAATCGAATCCCTTACCGGCAGTAACTTCAATGATATCCTGATTGGGGATGAATATGATAACATTCTGGAAGGTTTAGACGGGGACGATATTCTGCTGGCCGGCAGCGGAATCGACATACTCCGTGGTGGTCTGGGCAGCGATGTTTACCGCTTCCTGGCTGATTGGGGCAGTGTTCTAATTGAAGACCTCGGCGGCCTGGCAGATGAGCTTGATTTCTCGGAAGTCTCCTTAAGCCTGACCTTTACCTTCATGCTGGGCGGACTTGCAGTTAACGGCGGCGGCCAAACCGTTAATATTACCGGCAATAATGTCGAACGTATTCGGGGCGGCAAGAATAATGACACCTTTATCTTCGGTGAGGATGGAGTTACCCTGGCCGGCGGAGCAGGTATTATCGACGGTGGCGGTGGAGAAAATACGCTGGACTACCAGACCTTCAGCGCTTCCAGTCCGGTTGCGGTAGACCTGGCTTTAGGTACAGCCACCGGAACTAATGGCATCCAAAATATCCGTCATATCTACGGCGGAGCTGGAAATGACACCCTCCTGGGCGATGACCTGAATAACACTCTGAGAGGCGGAACCGGCCATGACTATCTGGATGGCCGCGGCGGCAGCGATACTCTGGATGAAAGCAATGCCACCACCGACCTGAACATCAACTTAAGCCGAAGCGATGCTCAGGATACCGGATTAGGTCTGGACACAATCATAAATATAGAAAACTTACGCACCGGCTCCGGTAACGATATTCTTCAAGGCAAGGGCACAGGTGAGGCCTCTATCCTGGAAGGCGGCCAGGGTAACGACACCTACGTCTTTGCCGGGGATTGGAATAACATTTCCGTCATTGATAACGGCGGAGACGATACTTATGACTTCTCGGCGGTCAGCACGGATCTTACCTTTGACTTAAATGACACCATCTTCATCAGTGACAACAGCCACAGCCACAGCAACCTCACCGGCGGAATCGAGAGATTCCTGGGCGGCAGTGGTAACGATACCTTTAAGATAGGCGACAACTTGCCGTCAGGGATTACTTTAGACGGTCAGGGCGGCCAGGATATCCTGGACTTTGGCGCTTTAAGCACAGCCAGCACTGTCCACTTGACCGGAATTGGCACTATTAGCGATCTCAGTGGCCGCTATGGCTTTGACGGTACGGAAAACTCTCTGGGACTTAACTTCAACAACATGGATGTTTTCGTGGGAAGCAATGCCTCCGGAGTAACCGATATCCTCCAGGGAGCCGATCTGGAAGCTGTCTGGACCTTCACGGATACAGAAAAGAGCTACACTAGCGGCGAAGCCCTGGCAATTTTCAGCGGCTATGAAATCCTCCGGGGTGGAAGCCTTTCAGATAGCTTTGCCTTTCCCGGCAGTGCCCAATTTACCGGCAGCCTGGACGGCGGTGCGGGTGATGACACTTTGGACTTCAGCACTTATGGCAGCGGCATAATTGCAGACCTTGAACATTTAACCGTTACCGGCCTTAACGGCACCTTTACCAACATGGAAATGCTTCTGGGCAGCGCTTACACTGACTGTCTGAGCGCGAAAGAAAGCGGCAGCACCTTTGTCCTCACAGACATGAAGAGCGGTGTGGCCGACGGTTGGCTCACATTTGCCGATATAGACCAAATCGCCGGTAAAGCGGGCAATGACCACTTGGATTATAGGCAATATGAAGAAGCCATTGAACTGGCTATCAGCGGCATCTCGGCTTTAGGCGGTTTTGACGGCAATGAAAGTGTCTGCGGCATTCAATTCTCCAGTATAAACACCTTAACAGGCAGTGAGGCCTCCGACCGTGTCACAGGAATGGCTGCAGCGGCAACCTGGTTTATTACCGGCAGCGGCAGCGGCAGCTACCAGGCGGGCGGGGAAACCCTTACCTTTACAGCTATCGAAAACCTGATTGGCGGCAGTGATGAGGATACCCTCTCTTATGCGGAATATGATGGGAATATAACTGTAGCACTGACCGGTACGGGGACTGACAAAGGTTTCCGTGGTCTGGCCGACGGAATCGAAACTTTTGATAATATAGACATCATCCTTGGTTCCGCTTTATCCGGCGGCATGGATACTTTGCATGGAGCCGATTTGGCGGCGCAGTGGATCTTTACCAAGGATGGAGAACAAGATAAATTCACTTACCAGGCTTCAGGACGGATCCTAGACTTCAGCGGCTTCGAACTGCTTCGGGGCGGCAATCTGGCCGATACTTTCCTGTTTAATCTTGACGCCCTTTTCCCGGGCAGCCTGGATGGCGGAGACGGCGACAATAGCCTGGATTACACCACTTACAACGGCAATGCGGCAGTTTCCTTAAGCGGAATCGGCAGCACAACAGGCTTTGCCGGAACGGCAAGCGGTTTAACCGGAACCTTCGACAATATCAATATACTTAAAGGTGGGGACGGCTCAGACACATTGACGGGAGCGGACTTAAGCGCAACCTTTGAACTGGACGGCAGTGACCGCTACCTGGCTGCGAGTCGGGAACTGGCCTTCAGCGGCTTGGAGATCATAAACGGCGGCAGCTTGGACGATACTTTCCTAATTAGTGGCAACGTTGTCTATAACCTAAGCGGCGGTGCCGGCGACGACAGATTTGTCTTCAGTGACGGAGCCTCCTTAAGCGGAACCCTGGACGGCGGTTCAGGACTTGATACCTTAGATTTCACGGCTAATACCTCTGCCATCAGTGTCAGCCTGACTGCTTATACCTCTGAAGGCTATAACGGAAACCAGTCCGCTCTTAGCCATGGCTTTACAGGAATTGACAGCCTTAAGGCACCCGATATTGACGGAGTAAACGGTGATCGGCTCTATGGGGTGGCATACCTTGCCGGACAGTGGATCCTGGACGGCTTAAACAGCAGCTACCGGGCGGAAGGGGCGGAATCCGGTCTGAACTTTACCGGCTTTGGACTCCTCTACGGTGGCAATAAAGACGATCTCTTTATCCTAACCGGTCAGGAAAGCGGTCGCCTCTTCGGCGGACTGGGCAACGATACCTTCCGGCTCTTGGATGGTGCCGGACTGACTGGCAACATAGACGGCGGCGGCGGAGTAAATACCCTGGATTACAGTGACTATACCACTTCCGTTTATATTAACTTAAGCACCTTTACGGCTACCAACATCTCTACCTCCGTAGTGGGCATCCACAATATTTACGGCGGTCAGAGTAACGATACCCTAATCGGCGATAGCGGGGATAACGTTCTGGCCGGTAACGGCGGCAACGACCGGCTGGAAGGCGGTTTAGGTGACGACATCTATCTCTTTGCCGATAACTTCGGCCGAGATACAGTTATCGATACGGCAAATAGCGATACTAACACCCTGGATTTCTCTGGAGTGACAGCGGATCTGCACTTTATAACCGGTTCATATCAAGTAGTATCCGGTTTGAACATAGTAACTTACGGGTCTAAGTCCGAAGGATTCCTAAGTCTCATCCAATACTTTATCGGCGGCACAGGCAATGATACCTTCAGCTTTGATCCGGATAATGAATTGCCGCTGGGTACGGTCATAGACGGCGGCGAGGGTTCGGATACCTTGGACTACAGTGCCTACAGCACACCGGTACAGGTAAACCTTGCGGCAGGTACCGCTACCGGTCAGTTTACCTATCTGCATATGGAAAATGCTCTTGGCGGTATAGGTGACGATATCCTCATTGGCAACCAAGAAGACAATATCCTTAGCGGCGGCATGGGCAACGATAAATTGACCGGCAACGGCGGTAATGACACCTTGGACGGTGGGGGAGGCGACGATACCTATTACTTTGGCGATAATTGGGGCTCAGATACCCTTGATGACGCCGACGGATTGGACACTTTGGATTTCTCAGCACTAACAACGGACCTAATCTTCACTATTAACACCAATAACCTTGTGGTAACGGATGGGATAAGCGCTTTAACCACAGCTCAGAATACCCTGGAAAGACTGTTAGGCGGCCAGGGCAGCGACAGCTTTGTCTTTGGGGACGGAGCGCAGCTTGCCGGCGGCGGGGAAGGAACTTTCCTGGATGGCGGCCAAGGCAGCAATACCCTGGACTATTCCGCTTATACCACCGGCGTTGAAATTAACTTAAGTCAGGGATTGGCTGCCGGAGTGGAACAAATCAGCTTCATTCAAAACGTCATTGGCGGCCAGGGCAATGATATCCTGACCGGTGATGATAGCGACAACATCTTAAGAGGCGGAGCAGGAGGCGATGAGCTTTATGGCCTGGGCGGCAATGATACCCTCGAAGGCGGTACTGGCGATGATCTTCTGGCCGGCGGTGCCGGTGACGACAGTTATGTCTTTACCGCCAACTGGGGTGAGGACAGTATCGTCGAGGAAGCAGGCCAAGGCAGCGACACCCTGGATTTCAGTCTTATTACGGATAATCTTGCCTTTACCTTTGATCTTCACAGCCTCACCGTCAGCGACGGCACCAGCACCTTCACCTCCGGCGGAGAGCATCTGGAAAACTTCGTTGCCGGCAGTGGGGATGACCTCTTCAGATTCTTGGACGGAGCGCAAATAACCGGCTTGATCGACGGGCAAGCGGGTTATAATACCTTAGACTTCAGTGCCTCGAACACTGAGCGTCATTTTGTCCTGATTAGCCTGGGAACAATTACCGGCTTCGGCGGCACAGCCGGCGGCCTGGGCTTGGGCTTTAACAATATTTCCAAGGTCATTGGCAGCAGCACGAGTAGCGACTCTTTAACGGGTCTGAACGCCCAGTCCTGGTTCAACTTAAGTGCATACCAATATATAAGCGGCAATACTCTGGACTTCAGCGGTTTTGAAATCCTCCAAGGCGGCACGGCTGCAGACACCTTTATCTTTACCGACAGTACGGACTTTGCGGGTACTATTCTGGGCGGTGCGGGCAGTGACAGCCTGGATTACAGCGGCTGCACTCTTGCTGTGACTATCAACTTGCAGACTTGGCAGGCTACAGGCCTTAGCGGTACTTTTGGGGAGATTGAAAACTTGGTCGGCGGCAGCGGCAGTGATACCCTGATTGGCCCCGACAGCGGCGCGATCTTTGCCCTGACAGGATCCGGCTCAGGCCTGGTCAACGCTTTCTCCTTCACTTCTCTAGAAAATCTGCAAGGCGGCAGCGGCAGCGACACCCTTTCTTACCATAACTACGAAACTGCTGTAACCCTTGATCTGGAAAATGGCACAGCTTCAGGCCTGAATAGCTTTACCGGCATAGAGAATTTTATAGGCAGTATTTTCGATAGCGATGTCCTTAAGGGTAGGGAAAGCGGCAGCAGCTTTATTCTCACCGGTGCCGACAGCGGCCAGGTTGACGGTCTCGCCTTTGCCTCCTTCGAAAACCTTAAGGGCGGCAGCGGAGACGATATATTCCTGTTGAGCGGTGCAGGGTATTTAAGCGGCAGCATCGACGGCGGCAGCGGAGAAAACACCCTGGATTACAGCGCCTACACGGCCGGCGGCATTCAGGTTATTCTGGGAAGCCCTGTCAATAGCGGCACAGCTACCGCTTTAGGTGGTGTTTTTGCCAACATTACTCAACTCGTGGGAACTTATTTCGACGACACCCTGACAGGCCCGGATACGGATACACGCTTGGAGATTAATGGCCAAAACAGCGGAGCAATAAGTGGCAACTCCGGCGGCTCCGGCAGCTTGCGCTTTAGCGGCATCGAAAACCTGCAAGCCGGCAATGGCAATGATACCTTTGCCTTCAGCGGCAGCGGCTGCTTAAGCGGCTCTCTTGACGGCGGCGGCGGCGAAAACACTTTGGATTATAGCGGCTATACGGCGGGCGGCATCCAGGTAACCTTGGGAAGCCTTGCCTATAGCGGCACGGCCACTGCATTGGGCGGTAGTTTCAGCTCGATTGCCTTCCTGATAGGCAGCAGCTTGCTGGACATCCTGACAGGGCCTGACAGCGGAGCAACCTTCAATATCAATGGAGATAATGCAGGTACAATTACGACCGTTAACAGCAGCTTTGGTTTCAGTGGTGTGGAAACCCTAATTGGCGGCAGCGGTAACGATACTTTCGCCTTTAGCGGAGACGGGGCTTTAAGCGGCTCTGTCCACGGCGGTGCAGGCATTGATACTTTGGATTACAGCGCTTATCACCATCAGGGAGACGGTGTCAGCGGTGTAAGCATTGACCTCTTAACCGGCAAAGCCACAGGCATTAATAACGGTGCCGAGAACAGCATGAGCGGCATCGAAAACCTGTTAGGCAGTGCCTGGAACGATCTCTTAAGCGGAGACAACCAGAATAATATTATCGACGGCAGGGCCGGGGATGACGAAATCTACGGTCTGGACGGCGACGACATTTTAAGCGGCGGCAGCGGCAATGATATCCTAGATGGCGGAGCCGGCAACGACACTTATGTCCTTGAGGACGGCTTCGGCCGGGATACCGTTGTGGAAAACGCCAATAACGGTTCAGACACCCTGGATATGAGCGCCGTTACGGAGAGTCTGCTGTTCATAATAGATGATACCGGGCTTAGGGTCGAGACAATAAACATTCCGTTAACCCATATCTTGATCCATAACGGCGGACAGATCGAAAACCTGGTGGGCGGCAAAGCCGACGATACCTTCCGCTTCCTGGGCTCAGCCTTCTTGCCGGGAACAATCGACGGCAGGGAAGGGTCGAACACCCTGGATTACAGCGGCTATCTTTCCGGCCGGACTGTTACTCTGACCGGTTGGGGCACCTTAAACGGCTTTGCCGGAATAGACAGCAGTGCCCTGAATAGTCTCTTAGCCTTTGACAATATTGAAACCCTGCTGGGCAGCAATGCCGGTGGTAATACTTTGTGCGGCCTTGATTCCGACAGCACTTACCGGCTGACCGGTCCGGCCGAGGGAACCTACCAAAACGGCGAGCGCAGCTTGAGCTTTGCTGCCATAGAACGGTTAGCGGGCGGCAGCGGCCATGATATATTAGACTTGAGCGGGCTGGCTTCCGGCCGGGATATCACCCTAAGCGGTGTGGACAATGATGGCTTTAGCGGCAGCGAGACCGCTTTACCCGGCGGCTTTGCCGGCATGAACGAACTAATAGGTTCGGCAGCACTTGATACCTTTACCGGCTTGGACCAAGGCGCAACCTTTGAGATTGCGGATACGGTAATTTACCGCTGCCATACTTCCGTCCTCCTCCTGCAAGGACTGGAGAACTTAAGGGGCGGCAGCGGAGATGATACCTTTGTCTTTAGTGAGGATGCCTTGTTTGCCGGAACTATTGACGGCCAAGGCGGTAAAGATACTCTGGATTATTCGGCGTACCGGACTGCAGTCACCTTGACTTTAACCGGCCTGGGTGCCTATGACGGCTTTAGCGGTACGGCCGCCAATTTAAGTGCTTTCACCAACATTGACCGCTACCTTGCCGGTCATACTGCCGGTGATGTCTTAACCGGCCTGGATGAAGACACTGTTTGGGAGCTGGAAGGCTTCAGTCTCTATGCCTCCGGCAACCATGAGCTGGAACTTGAGGGCGTGGAAATCTTAAGGGGCGGCAGTGGCAATGATACCTTCATCATCAGGGGAGAAGTCCACTTCTTCCTGGATGGCGGTGCCGGGAACAATACTTTAGATTTCAGCGCTTATAACCGGGGGGACGACAGCGGTCTCATCATTAACCTTGAGACCTTAACAGCCACCGGAATTATCGGCTTCAGCAACATTCACAACCTGGTGGGCAGTGCTTGGAATGATACTCTTATTGGGTCTGACAGCGGTGCAGAATTCAGCATTACTGGCGAAAACACAGGAACGGTTACGTTCGTAAACGGCAGCTTTAGCTTCACCGGAGTGGAAAATCTGGTGGGCGGCAGCGGCGACGATACCTTTGTCTTTAGCGGCAGCGGAAGCATTAGCAGTACTCTCACCGGCGGCTTGGGCACCGATACCTTAGATTACAGCAGTTATCTTTCTGCCCAAGGTGATCACAGCGGGGTATTTGTCGACCTGTCTACGGGAACGGCCACCGGCATTAATAGCGGTGCTGAAAACAGCCTCAGCAGTATTGAAAACCTGCTGGGCAGCGCTTTAAACGATATCCTGAGCGGGGACGAGGCCAGCAATGTCATTGACGGCGGAGACGGGGATGATGAGCTCCATGGCTTGGACGGCGACGACACCCTAATCGGCGGCAGCGGCAATGATATCCTGGATGGCGGCGCCGGCAACGACACCTTAATCGGTGGCAGCGGCAATGACCTCTTAGCCGGCGGAGCAGGTAATGACACTTACGTCTTTGCCGACGGTTTCGGTCTGGATACGGTAACGGAAGATGAAGACGGCGGTTCCGATACCTTGGATCTGAGTGCCGTTACGGAGAAGCTCACCTTCCTGATCGACGATGCCGGAATCGGCGTCGAAGCTGCAGAGGGTCCGTTAACCGATAAGATAACCCACCTGGGCAATCAGCTTGAAAACCTGGTGGGCGGAAGCTCAGATGACAGATTTGCCTTTAGCGGCAGTGGAAACATAAACGGTGAAATTGACGGCCGCGAAGGATTCAATACCTTAGATTACAGCGGGTATGGCTTTGGGATAAGCCTGGATCTCGAAACCCTGACAGCTACGGGTCTAAAAGCTTTCAGCAATATCCAGGCTTTAGTGGGCAGCAGCTTGAGCGATACTCTGATTGGGCCTTACACAGCTGCGGACTACCGCCTCACCGCTGAAAATGCAGGAACGGTTACGTTCTTAAGCGGGATTTTCAGCTTCAGCGAGCTGGAAAACCTGGTCGGCGGCAGTGGCGATGATACCTTTAGCTTCAGCGGGGACGGCAGTATAAGCGGCATCATTAGCGGCGGTACCGGCAGTGATACTTTGGACTATAGCGCTTATAATCCTGGAGACGGCAGCGGCGTAACAGTCAACCTTTCCACCGGTTCAGCTACTGGTGTAGGCTTAGGTGAAGCCCATAGTATCAGCGGTATTGAGAACCTGGTGGGCAGCGCTTATAACGATATCCTGAGCGGGGACGAGGGCAGCAACGTCATCGATGGCGGTGCCGGGGATGATGAGCTCTATGGCTTGGGCGGCGACGACACCTTAATTGGCGGCAGCGGCAATGACCTCTTAGCCGGTGGCGACGGCAGCGACACCTACCTCTTTGCAAACGATTTCGGTCTTGATTCAGTCGTGGAAAATGCGGACAGCGGTTCCGACACCTTGGATTTCAGCACAGTTACTAACGCAATGTTATTTACCCTGGACAATACCGGCCTAAGCGCAGGCTATGGAACTAGCTTAGTTACCCATACCGGACAATTTGTCGAGAATCTGACGGCCACCGCTTATGACGATACCTTCTTCTTTAACGAAGGGGCTGCCCTGGACGGTACCCTGGATGCCGGGGCGGGGATCGATACTCTGGATTACAGCAGCTATGGCAGTGGTGTGAACGTGAACTTGTCCACGGGCGCAGCTACCGGCGTGGGCGGCGGAAATGCTGGCTGTTTAAGCGGTATCGAAAACTTGCTCGGCAGTGAATTTAACGATTTGCTAATGGGAGATAACCATAACAATATTATTGACGGCAGGGCCGGAAATGACCAAATCTACGGTCTGGACGGAGATGACACCCTGATTGGCGGCGACGGCAATGACCTTCTGGACGGCGGCAGTGGCGACGATACTTATCTCTTTGCCGACGGTTTTGGTCAGGATGAGGTTAGGGAAAGTGAAGAAGGCGGCAACGACTGGCTGGACTTCACCCATGTAACCGCAGATTTGACCATCACTTACGGGCCTACTCTGACAATCATATCCACAACCGGCGGAACAGTCAGTTATAACCATAACACTGTAGAAAACCACATTGGCAATGCCGGTGTCTATACCTTTGTTCTGCTGGAAGGCGCAGGCTTAAACGGAGTTCTGGAAGGACTGGGCAGCAGAACCATCCTTGATTTGAGTGCTTATAACGCTTACCTGGAAGTTATTCTGACCGGACTGGGTAGCTTAAACGGCTTTGCCGGTATCATCGATTCCCTGTCCTTCAGTTTCAATAATGTTGATGAAATCATCGGTTCCTTAGCAGCCGGTCATACTCTGAAAGGGCTTAACGGTGAAGCTTTATGGGTATTGGCAGACGGCGGCAGCACCTATACAGCTTCCGACCGAACCTTGGACTTCAGCGGCTTCGCTGTACTAATCGGCGGCGATGGCGATGATACTTTCCGGCTGGACGGAAACTCGGTTTACACCGGCAGCCTTGACGGCGGCGGGGGAGAAAATACGCTCACTTATGCCGGTTATACCCTGCCCGTTTTAGTTCAAATCTTAGGTATGAGTGCTGAGGGATTCCTGGGCACAGGTACAGGCTTAAACGGCACCTTCAGCCAAATTGACCTGGTCATTGGTAACGGCGCCAATGCCACATTCACCGGTGCCGATCTGGAGGCCACCTTTGTGATCGGTGACGGTGACGACCGTTACCTCTACCAAGAGAATATCCTGCGCTTGGAGGGCTTTGGCACCCTGGTAGGGGGCAGCGCTGCCGACACCTTTATCATCAGCGGCTCTTCCGCTTATAATCTGCAGGGCGGTGCCGGCGACGACATCTTCAAACTGAGTGGTGCGGCGGTCTTGACCGGCGTCATTGATGGCGGTCTGGGCAGTGACTGGCTGGATTACAGCGAGTATGACCAGGGAGATAATAGCGGTATAACCGTCAACCTGACGACCGGCCTGGCCACAGGTGTGGGCGGGGGTATGGCCGGCAGCTTGAGCGGCGTTGAAAACCTGATCGGCAGCCGTTTCAACGATACCTTAACCGGCGATGAGAGCGCCAACAGCATTGACGGCGGTGCCGGCGACGATGAACTAAACGGCCTGGGCGGCGATGATACTTATATCTTTGGCGAAAATTGGGGCAGCGACACTATCAGCGATGACTTTGACGGCCTAAACATTCTGGACTTCAGTGCTGTGAGCGTAGACCTGGAAATCGACCTCCAAGCTTTAAGAATTACGACCATCCTGGATGCCGGACAAAACAAGGTCGATTACAGCGGAATCAAACGGATCATTGCCGGTTCCGGCAACGATACCTTCCTTATTTCCGGTCCGCAGAGCATGGAGCTTTACGGCGGTGCCGGTGATGACCGCTTCGTCTTTAGTGCTGAGGGCCGCCTGAACGGACTTATTGACGGCGGCAGCGGTCAGGATGCCCTGGATTATAGCGGCGACCTATCCACTCTCCTGACAGTTCGGGTCTTTATCCTGACCGGAGCGGGCAGCTGTGACGGCTTTAACGGTACGGAAGGCGAGACCCTGGCCGGAGGTTTTGCCAATATAGATCTGATCGTAGGCGGGCTGGGTCTGGATGCTCTTCACGGTTGTAACATTGATTCTGAATTCAATATTTATGCCGACCGGGTGGAATACAGTTCCGGAAGCCGGACTTTAATAACTACTCTGCTCGAAAACCTGGTAGGCGGACATAGAAATGACAGCTTCATTTTCCACGGCAGCGCCGAGCTACCCGGCGAACAAAACAGCATTGACGGACAAGGCGGAGAAGATACCCTGGATTACAGCAACTATGCCGGTTCAGTGGCAGTCTATCTCCTGAGCGGTGTGGCCACCGGAGTACAAAACGGAGTGGCCGGGATTGAAAATATTATCGGCAGCCCGCTGAGCGATATCCTTAGCGGAGATGACGGCGTTAATAGCATTGACGGCGGTGCCGGCGATGACGAAATCTATGGTCTGGGCGGCAACGATACCTTAAGCGGCGGCCTGGGCAATGACTTCCTGGACGGCGGTACAGGTATTGATATCGTGGATTACAGCGGCAATACCTCCGCAGGAATTACCATTTCCCTCCTGACAGGAATCGCTGATAGTGCGGAGAGCGGCCAGGATACCTTAACCGGAATTGAAAACATCCGCGGCACGATTTTTGCCGACGAGATTACGGGAGACAATAACAATAATATCATTGACGGCAACGGCGGTAACGATATCCTTCAAGGCCAGGGCGGCGACGATACCTATATCTTTGCCGACAACTGGGGCACCGTGGTTGTAATTGATTCGGCGGGCACAGATACCCTGGACTTCTCGCGGGTCACAGTATCCCTGGTATTCCTGATTGCACCCCATGAGCTTCTGGTTAGCGACGGCTTAAACAGCGTAACCAACATTGGCAATCCGGGACTGGAAATCGAGCACCTGCTCGGCGGCATTAGTGACGATTGCTTTACCCTGGCTGACGGAGCCTTCTTAAACGGCGCTCTTGACGGCCAGGGAGGCAGCAACAGCCTGGACTTCTCCGCTTACCAGAGCGGGCTCAATATAGCCTTAAGCGGCCTGGGCAGCCATAGTGGCTATGCCGGATCCCTGATTGAAATCCCCGGCGGATTTAATAATATCAGTGCAATCCTTGGCGGTAAGGGTGAAGATACGTTAAGCGGCCTTAATACTGACAGTGCCTGGATCATCGACGGGGATAACAACAGCTACAGTGCCAAGGATAGTAATAGGACCTTAACCTTCAGCGGTTTGGAAAAACTTCAGGGCGGCAACTTCGCTGATTACTTCCATATCCGGCCGGGCGAACAGACCATCCTGATTTGGGCCGGCGGTGGAGACGACATCTTAGTAATGGCTGACGGCACGGTCTTAAACGGCTGGTTTGACGGTCAGGGCGGCCTGGATATCCTCGATTACAGTGCAGTAAACAGTGCTATTGAAATATATTTGAGCTTAGAATTGGGTTATACCGACGGCTTTAACGGGTCAGTAACGTTCTTAAACTTTGGTTTCTTCAATATGAACGGTGTCTTAGGCGGCAGCGGGGAAGACGCTTTCTACGGGCGCGATGCCACAGCGGTCTTTGATCTGAGCCCGGAATCTCAGCGCTATACCGATAGCGCCAGCGGCCGGAGCTTCACCATGAGCAAGCTGGAAAACCTCTTCGGCGGTTCCCAGGACGATACCTTCAATATTTCCGGCACTGTTAAAGCCAACCTCTTCGGTCAGGAAGGAAACGATACCTTTAACTTCCTGAGCGGGGCAATCCTGAATGGGTTTGTAGACGGCGGCTGGGGATTTGACAGTCTGGATTACAGCGCTTATGCTGCACAGCTTGACATTGAACTCAGTGCTTTAGGACTTCTGGACGGCTTTACCGGCCTTGCGACCGGCATCAGCGGCCAGTTCCGCAATATTGACCGGCTTAAGGGCGGTAGCGGCACAGATTCCCTGCATGGTCTGGACAGTGATTCCTTATGGACGATAAACACATCCGCCAACAGCTACGAGACAGCGGGCAGAACGCTCCTCTTCACCGGCTTGGAAACTCTCCTGGGCGGCAGCGGCAACGATACTTTCCTTTTCACGGACGGCAGTAGCCTTGGAGACAGCGTTAGCGGCAGCGGCAGCCTGGACGGCGGCAGTGGATATAATACTTTGGATTACAGCCCGTACACCAGCGCTCTCCATATTGTCCTTAGCGGGGCAGGAGCAGAAGGTTACAGCGGTACGGAAAACCTTACTTTGGGCAGCGGCTTTGCCCGGATAAACAGAATTATCGGCGGAAGTGCTTCCGATACCCTGACCACCTTAGATAGCGACAGTACTTTCCGGATAGACGGCGCCAATGCGGGCAGGTATCTCACAGGCGATCCGGCGGGTGAATATGTTCTCGAATTTGTTTCCTTTGACAACCTGCTGGCCGGCAGCGGCAGCGATACCTTCTACTTTAGTGGCACAGGCTTTATTGCAGGCAGTATTAATGGCGGCGGCGGCCGTGATACCTTGGATTACAGCAGCTATGAGCAGGGCGATAACAGCGGTGTAAGTGTAAATCTGGCCGGCGGCAGCGCTACCGGCGTAGGCCAAGGGACTTTAGGCAAAGTAGCCGGCATTGAAGATTTGGTGGGTTCCCCCTACGCTGACAGCTTAACCGGCGACGAAAACGCCAATATGATCACCGGCCTGGGCGGCAATGACATCCTAAACGGCTTGGGCGGGGATGACATCTATGTCTTTGCAGACGGCTGGGGACAGGATACCGTGCTGGAGAGCAGCGACGGCGGCAGCGATACCTTTGACTTCACGGCTGTAAGTGCTGATCTGCGCTTTATCTTCGCTGAGGACTTCTGCGTAAGTGATAATAGTGGAGAGAATAAGGTATTCCAAAGCGGAGGAGAAATTGAAAATTGTTTGGGCGGCAGTGGCAACGATACTTTCGTTTTCAGCGGCAGCGGTACTTTAAACGGCAGCCTGGATGGCGGCAGCGGCGAGAATACCCTGGACTACAGCGCCTATACGGCAGGCGGCATCCAGGTGAACCTTTTAGCGACCGGCGGCTTAAACGGCTTTAGCGGCACAGCCACTGCCCTCGGTGGTACCTTCAGCAATATCCGAGGCTTGATGGGCAGCAATTTTGCCGACACCCTGGCCGGCTCACATACAGATACAATTTATGAGATCACCGGACAAAACAGCGGTACCTTAAGTAACAACCTGGGCAGCTTCCGCTTCAGCGGCATAGAAAACCTGCTTGGCGGCAACGGCGACGACCAGTTTGCCTTCAGTGGCTCCGGGCAATTAAGCGGCAGCCTGGACGGCGGCAGCGGTGAGAATACCCTGGACTACAGCTCTTATACGGCAGGCGGCATCCAGGTGAACCTGGCTTCGACCGGCGGCCAGTACGGTGCCAATGGCACGGCAACAGCCTTGGGAGGTACCTTCAGCAATATCCGGGGCTTGGTGGGCAGTAATTTTGCCGACACCCTGGTCGGCCCGGATACAGATACAAGCTATGAGATTTCCGGACAAAACAGCGGGACCTTAAGTGACAGCCTGGGCAGCTTCTGCTTCAGCCATATGGAAAACTTAACCGGCGGCAGCGGCAGTGACACCTTTATTTTCAGCGGTGCAGGAACAATCAGCGGTAGCATCGACGGCTCTTCGGGCTATGACAGCCTGGAGATCCCGGACTACGGAATTGCCATTCAAGCAGTCCTGACCGCTGCGGGTCTGGCTGACGGTTTCAACGGAACCTTGGCCGGCGGCTTGATCCTTACCTTTGCCAATCTCGATCATCTGGTCTTAGGCGGGGAAAACAACAGCCTGACCGGACTGAATGCCACAGCCAGCTGGGAGGTCTTGCCGGATGCGGTCCTTTACCGCTCCCTGGATTACACCTTAAGGATTGAAGGCTTACGGATCCTGACCGGCGGCAGCCTGGACGACCTCTTCATTTTAAGCGGCAGCCTGACCTATGACCTTTACGGCGGAGAAGGCAACGATAGCTTTAAACTGCTGGCCAACGCCGAACTTTCAGGTATCCTGGATGGCCAGGGCGGCAATGATACCTTGGATTACCGGGAATATAACCCAGGTGTTCAAGTCAATCTCGGCAACACTTCCTTTACTTGGGAAGAAGTAGTATTCCCGGCTCAGTCCGCACCAGGTATCAACGGAGGGGCGGCAGACGGCTTCTTAAATATTGAATCGGTTACCGGCAGTGCCGGGGATGATTTACTGATTGGTTCCGACGGATGCAATACTTTAGACGGGCACTTGGGCGATGATATCCTTATCGGCGGCAAAGGGGACGACCTCTACCTCTTCGGGGATGAATGGGGAAGTGATGTCATCATAGAAACAGCCGGCGGCGGCAATGACACAGTGAGCTTTGCTCCGGCTACCGCAAATCTCACCTTCTCCTGGGAAGAGGCGCAAGGCGCAATCTTCAATCTCCTGGTTACCGACGGGCTTAATCGCTTAAGCCATCAGGGCATCCAGGTGGAAAACCTCTTAGGCGGCAGCGGCCATGATACCTTCCTTATAATCAATACTCAAGGCCTTAACCTGGACGGCGGAGCCGGTGACGACAGCTTTATCTTCCTTGGAGATGCGGCCTTAAACGGCTATATCAGCGGCGGCAGCGGTGAGGACACCTTAGACTTTGCAGACTCTGTTAATAGCACGGATATTCGTTTGACTCTGGCCGGACCCGAAGGGTTCTCCGGTCTGCAAGCCAATATTACAGGTGGCTTTAACGGCATTGATTCGCTTAGCGGCAGCCAGGCAGATAACGATACCCTGACCGGTCTCGATGATCCCAGTGTCTATACTCTACGTGACAATGACGAAAACACAATTCAAGCTTTAGGATTCCAACTTAACTTCCGTGGTTACGAAAACCTAATCGCCGGCAGCGGCAACGATATCTTTGAGTTCACTGGCAATGCCGTGTTAAACGGAAGCTTAGACGGTGGAACCGGTAAGGACACTCTGGACTATACCGCTTACATTAGCGGGGTAACGGTCAATCTCTTAAACGGTGCGGGCACAGGTATTGGCGGCGGCAAAAATAATACCATCCTGGGGATTGAAAATCTGGTAGGCAGTGCTTATGACGATAGCCTGACCGGCAATAACGATGACAACATCTTAAGCGGCAGCGCCGGGGACGATGAGCTTTATGGCCTGGAGGGCAACGATATTTTAAGCGGCGGCCTTGGAGATGACCTCTTAGACGGCGGCTTAGGGTTAGATACAGTGGATTACAGCGGCAACAATTTTGCCGGTATTGAGCTTTCGCTGCTGGCCGGAACGGCAACCAGTACCGAAAGCGGCCAGGATATTCTGGCAGGAATTGAGAATGTTATTGGTACGGATTTTGACGATAGGCTTATTGGTGATGACAACGCTAACCACCTGGAGGGCCGAGGCGGCAACGATACCATTTTCGGCCTGGGCGGCAGTGATATCTTAAACGGCGGCAGCGGCCATAATGTCTTAAGCGGCGGCAGCGGCAGCGATACCTACCTCTTTACCGAGGACTGGGAACAGTCCGAGATAATGGAGACTGCAGGTGACGGCAGCGATACCCTGGACTTCTCCGCTCTGGACTTTGACCTGGCCTTTGAGTTATTCTCGGCTAGCGGCACTGTCACGGCGGACGGACGTCTTGTATTCTGGAACGGGCAGGCACCGGAGACCCTGCTTGGCGGTACCGGCAATGATACCTTTAGCTTCAAAGACGGGGCTTCCCTTGGAACTGTTATTAACGGCGGCGGCGGAGAAAATACTCTGGATTACAGCGCTTACGGTTCGGCTATAGAAGTAAACCTGCAGACCTTTGGCGCCACAGGCTTAAAAGATTTAAGCAACATTCAGATTCTCATCGGCAGCGCCTTCTCCGATACGCTGATTGGACCTGAGACAGATACCGTCTTTACGCTTACCGGCCAGAACAGCGGTACGGTGGGCTTAAGTTCCGGCAGCTTCAGCTTTATAAGCATTGAGAACCTCTTGGGCGGCAGCGGCAACGACACCTTTGCCTTTGTCGAAAGCGGGCATTTAAGCGGCAGCCTTGACGGCGGTGCCGGTTATAATACCCTGGACTTCAGTGCCTACACCGCAGGTGGTATCCAGGTAATCTTGGGTACTGCGGCGGGTACCGGCACGGTAACGGCTCTGGGCGGCACTTTCAGCAATATTTCTTCCTTGGTGGGCAGCCCGGCGGTGGATACTTTGAGAGGACCGGACACAAGCACGGAATTCAACATCACCGGAGTGGACAACGGCAACGTGGGTAACGGCTTCTTCTTTAGTGGTGTGGAAAATATCACCGGTGGGAGCGGTAATGACATCTTCCGCTTCAGTGCCGGCGCAGGGGTTACCGGTATTCTTAGCGGCGGTTCCGGTACTGATCTGCTGGACTTCAGCGCCTATACCACCGGGGTAGAAGTAAACTTAAGCCTTGGTATAATGACCGTTAACGGGCTTAATGCCGGGGTAAACGGAGTAGAAAACATCACCGGCGGACAGGGTGACGATATTCTGACCGGCGACGATGGGAACAATAGCTTAAACGGCGGGCCGGGCCATGATATCCTTAACGGCCTGGGCGGCCATGATATCCTAAACGGCGGTGCCGGTAAGGACAGCTTAAGCGGCGGCAGCGGTGATGACACTTATGTCTTCGAGGCTGGCTGGGGAACAGGCGATGAGATTGTTGATGATGCCGGACAGGATACAGTAACCTTTGCCGGCTTCAGCGGGAGCCTGACCTTTGAATTGGGCGACGGCGGCTGGAATGTTACCGACGGACTCAATTCGCTTAAGCATGATGGGCATGATATTGAAACCTTAACCGGCGGTTCGGGAGATGATAGCTTTATCATCAGCGGTGCTGCTCAGGGCTGGCTCCAGGGCGGCGCAGGCAACGACACCTTCTACTTTACAGGCTCGGGCAGCCTCATTGGCGGCCTTGACGGCGGAACTGGTACGAATACCCTGGATTACAGCGCTTACACCGGCGGAGCTGTAGTTGTTAACCTGGCGCAGAACACGGCTGCCAACGGCGGCCGGGAATACAGGATCGACAACATCCTCTACTTCCTGGGAAGCCCGGCTGAAGATGAAATTATCGGGTTTGATCAGGATACGGTATTTGTCATCACCGGCCCAGGCAGCGGCAAGGTGGATGATGCTTTCTTCTTCAGCGGCGTGGAAAACCTTACGGGCGGCAGCGGTAACGATACCTTTGCTTTCGTCGGCAACGGGTCAATAGCCGGCAGTATCGACGGTGCCGGTGGCCATAATACCTTGGATTACAGCGCCTACACCGCAGGCGGCATCCAGGTCAGCCTGGGAACTACCGGCGGTACCGGCACGGCAAGTGCTTTAGGCGGCCTGTTTGCCAATATCAGTGTCCTGCTTGGCAGCAGCGGCAACGATGCCCTAAAGAGTTCAGACATAGGTTCGGTCTTCACCCTGACCGGTGCTGAGACCGGCAATGTAGACGGCATCCTTTCCTTCCGGAGTATAGAAATTTTAACCGGCGGCAGCGCCTCCGATACCTTTATTCTTCAAGACGGGGTAATCTATAGCGGGCAGATCGACGGCGGAGCCGGTGAAGATACTTTAGATCTTTCCGCTTATGCGACCGCTTTAAGCGTAACTTTGACTACCTTGGGTTCACTGGATGGCTTTAATGGCAGCTTAAATAGCTTAAGCGGCGGCTTCCGCAATCTGGACCGCCTGCTTGGCAGCGGCAGTGATACACTTATCGGCACTAACTTCGACTCTGTCTTTGACTTAAGTGCCGGTGAGTATCTAAGCGGCGGCCATACCTTGGCTTATAGCGGTTTCGGATTGCTTAAGGGCGGCAGCGGCAATGATATCTTTGTTCTTGACAGCGCTGCTGAGTTTAACGGAAGAATCGACGGCGGCAATGGCAGCGACACTCTTGATTACCGGCAGTATGGGGCGCAAGTGACAGTCGATCTCTCCCAGGGTTCGGCCACAGCTGTAAGCGGCGGTGCGTTAGAAAGTGTTTCCGGTATAGAAAATGTCCTGGGCTCCCTGACCCACAATAACACCCTAATTGGTAATAACGAGGATAATACCCTGGCGGGAGGCACCGGGGATGATGAAATCTCCGGCCTGGGCGGCAATGACACCCTCTCAGGAGGCGGAGGCACAGATACTCTGGCCGGCGGCAGCGGCAATGATATCTATCTATTCCTGCCCGGTTGGGGAGAGGTTAGAATAAGCGAAAATAACAATCAGGGAGAAGATACCCTGGACTTTTCCGCAGTTGATGTTAATTTAACTTTCCTGTTTGAAGGCAGCGGTATCCGGATTTGGGATGTGCTTGGCAATCAGGTCAATACCGTCATCAATACTGAAAAGATTCTCGGAGGTTTGGCTGACGATACTTTCAGCTTCGTGGGCGAAGCGGTTTACGACGGAGCAATTGACGGAAACAGCGGTAACAATACCCTGGACTATAGCGGCTATAACACCGGTCGCAATATAATTCTTACCGGAGCGGGCAGCCTGGTCGGATTTAATGGCAGTGAGGAAAGTATCAAAGGAGGCTTTGCCAATATTAACATTCTGGTCGGCAGCGCGCAGATGGATTCCCTTAGCGGGATGAATGCGGACGCCCAGTGGTTTATTGACTTGGACGGCTACCGCTATTCTGCCGGTGGGCGGACTTTGGAATTCTCCGCCGTGGAAAACCTCCTTGGCGGCAGCGGCAGAGATACTTTCTCCCTGGTTGATGAAGCAGGACATTCCGGCAGTATTCAGGGCGGTGCAGGCCTGGATCTGCTCGATTACAGCGCTTACACTTCGACTGTTATAGTTAACCTGGCGGCAGGCACGGCTACCGCTATCAGTGCCGGTATCTCCGGTATTGAAAATGTAACCGGTGGCAGCGGTGACGATCTTCTGATCGGGGACAATAATGATAATATTTTATCCGGTTTGGAAGGCAATGATGAACTCCGCGGAGGCGGCGGCAGCAACACCTTAAGCGGCGGCGTCGGGGACGATGTGCTCTACGGTGGGCCTGGTCAGAATCGCTTTGTCTTTGCCGACGGCTGGGGCAGTGACATAATTTACGACTACGAGGGAGAAGAAGGACCTGGCAGCTATACCCTGGACTTCTCCGAGGCAGCGGCAAGCCTTGAAATAACTCTGGATGAGGCCATTTTGGCTGACAATAGAGTGGCAGCCCTTATTCTGGCTGTTGCCGGAGCCAATAGCCTGACCTATACAGGGAACGCCATGCAGGCCATCTACACCGGCACCGGGGACGATACTTTCCTGATTAATACCGGTGCAGCCATTGCTCTTTATGGTGGAGCAGGCAAGGACACCTATAATATCAATGTTAACTCCGGTGCTTCCCTTGAGGGCGGGGATGGCGACGATACCTTCCGCCTGGCGGACGGGGTTATCTTAAGCGGCCTTCTCGATGGTCAGGCTGGGAGCAATACCCTTGATTGGAGCCAATATAGCACTGCCAGAAATGTTACACTGAGCGGACTGGGCGGCCTGGAAGGCTTTAACGGCTTAGAAGCAAGCCTCTTACAAGGCTTTGCCAATATCAGCATCCTGCTGGGCAGTCAGGCTACAGGCACTTCCGATACCCTCACCGGTCTTAATACAGCTTCGGCCTTTATCCTGGATGATGCACCTCATTACCAAAACAGCGGGCGCACCCTTTACTTCTCCGCTTTTGAAACCTTAAAGGGCGGCAGCGGCAACGATAGCTTTGAGATTCACGGTCAGCAAACTTACGATCTTTACGGCGGAAACGGAGACGATACTTTTATCTTCTATGATAATGCCCGGTTAAACGGCAGTATCGACGGACAGTCCGGCAACAACACCCTGGATTTTTCGGACTACACCACCACCTGCAACTTCTACTTAATCGGTCCAGGCAGCCTGTCCGGGTTTAACCTGAAAGAGGCCAGCCTGAGCGGGATCTTTGCCAATATCAACCGGATTGTAGGCGGCAGGGATATTGATTCTCTTACAGGCTTGGATTCACCGGCTACCTGGACAGTCGCAGGCGAAAACAGCGGCAGCTACAGTACGGACAGCAGGACGCTTACCTTTGCCGCCATTAATACCTTAAACGGCGGGGCACTGGAAGACCGCTTTGTCTTCCTGCCCGGAGCAGCTTTAACAGGCCATATCGACGGGCGCGGCGGCCAGGATACTTTGGATTATTCGGCTTGGACACAAGACGTTTATGTTAATTTGTCTGACGGGGCTGCCAGCGCAGTAAGCGGCGGAATCAGCAGTATTGAAAATGCTACCGGCGGCAGCGGCGATGATATTTTGGTAGGCGACCATAAAGCCAACACCCTGGACGGCGGTTCCGGCAATGATTATCTCGACGGCCGGGCCGGAAATGATACCCTCTACACCGGCAGCGGCTCGAATATGCTGCTCGGCGGCGAGGGAACGGATACAGCCTTTATTGCCTATGATTCCCATGACAATGTCCTGGGTGACGACCTGGAGAACCTGGTGTACCTTGAGGCTCCTCCTAATCCTCCTGAACCGCCGGTTTCGAGTGGCGGAGACGAAGCAGGTCCGGCTCAGGAAATCTATACCAAATTATTCCAAAGAGTAACAGGCGGAACGATTTATTTCCAAGGCTTGATTGTGGAAATACCGCCTCTGGTACTGCCTGCGGATTTAACCTTTACCGTCCATATAGTCAATGCTCAGGATAAACAAAAGTATGTATCTTCGGGAATAGCGAACCAAGTAATCAGTGAACTCTACAATATCGTCAGTGAAACTGATTACTTTGGGGAAAACAATTTTATCACCGTATGTATTCCTTTTGATGCGGCAAGAATTGCTGCCGGCGAGCTTCCCGTAGTCCATTATTTTGACCCGGATCAGGGTAAATGGGTGTCGATCCGCTCGCTGGCCGTCTATGACCCGCTGACAGGAAAATGGTATGCTGTGGCCAGAGTCAACCACTTGACCATGTTTACGGTCTTTGCGGTCAAAGCGGAGCTGGAAATGCTCCAACTGAAACTGGAGAACGGTCTCCGTTATATCTTGAAGGCTCGTTCCGGTGACTTGGAAGAATTGCTGGAAAAGAAGAAAAACCGTCTGGTTAGATAAACAGAGTAAATAGAAATTAATATTTTAGCGAAAGCGGAGGAAAAAAGCTTGAGTACCCGGATATTTAGATACTTAGTCGCTTTTATCGTACTTCTGTCCGTTGGCCTTTTTGCCAATAATGCATCCGTCTCTGCCCTGGAAAAGGCCGGTGCAAAGATCAGTGCCGGACCTCTGCATACGTTGTATGTAAAAAACGGAGAACTATATGCCTGGGGCGACAATACTTTTGGCCAACTGGGCGATGGCACCAGAATCTCCAGGCTCCTGCCGGTCAAGATCCCCTTTGAGAAAGGGGACATTGCGGCAGTTGCCGCGGGCATGGGGTTCAGCCAAGTACTGACCGCTGACGGCAGCCTCTGGGCCTTTGGCATGACCGATCCTGAAAGCAACGCCTTTAACCCCGCCTATGTTAAGGTGCTGGATTCCGTGGAGGCAATCGCCGCAGGCTATGATTTTAGCCTGGCTTTGAAGGCCGACGGCTCTGTTTGGGCTTGGGGGAATAATCAATCCGGACAGCTTGGGACGGGCACAGCCCAAAAACACCTGACCTTTACTCCAGTAAAGAACTTGCCCGGGATAACCCAAATATCTGCCGGCAAGGATCATGCTCTGGCTTTAAGCCGGGATGGACAAGTCTGGGCTTGGGGCAATAACAGTTTCGGCCAGCTGGGTATGGGTAATGATAATAATTCCAATGTGCCCAGGCTTCTGAGCGGGCTCTCCAAAATCAAGCAAATAGCAGCCGGTTATCAATACAGTTTAGCTCTGGATATTACCGGCCAAGCTTTTGCCTGGGGAAAAAATGATGCCGGCCAGCTTGGAATCAGCAAGCACACGTCTCAAGCCCAAAGCATTCCCTGTGCTCTTGATTATCCTGTTCAGTTCCAGCGGGTTTATGCAGGCTCTACCAACTCCTTTGCCCTAACAGGCGGTGTTTTGTATGCCTGGGGGGATAACAGGACTTTTCTTTTGGACCCCCGGGAGGATAGTGAATACTTCTTGGATCATCCCGTAGAAATGCCCATAAAAGATTGTGTAGATGTAGCAGCCGGAGACAACCGGGTTTTCGTCATCAAAGCCACGGAAATTTTAGCTCACGGAACAAATTATTGCGGGCAATTAGGGGATGGGACAATGCACTACAGCTATATCTTCTTACCGGTGTTGCTCGATCAGGATAAGGTAGCGGCGCACCGGCTCGGCGGTGCAAACCGTTTGGCAACTGCCGCCGCTATTGCCAACAGTGGATGGCCTGACGGACTTACAACTTCCGTAGTTTTAGCCAGGGCAGATTCTTTTGCCGACGCGCTTGCCGGAGCCCCACTGGCAGCGGCAACTGCTGCACCAATCCTCTTAACGGACAGCCAAAAATTGTCCCGGGAGACGGCAACGGAAATAAAACGTCTCAATCCACAAAGAATTTTTTTGCTTGGCGGTGAAGGAGCTATTTCCAAAAATATTGCTTCTGAGCTGCAAGCAGATGGCTACGAAGTGATCCGTCTCGGCGGGAGTGACCGTTTTGCCACCTCTGTGGAAATAGCGAAGTACCTCTATGCCTATAGAATGATTGACGGGGAAAAAGCAGTGCTCTGCAGTGGACTTAATTATCCGGACGCTTTATCGGTATCGCCTGCTGCCGGCTACCAAAGGATGCCCATTCTCCTAACCAGTCCTCAGGAATTACCCGGTTCCGTGCAATCTGCCCTCCAGGAACTGGGAGTCAAGAAGACCTTTGTTATCGGGGGAACCGGGGTAGTCTCGGCTGAAATAGAGCTGGAACTGCCTAATCCGGTGCGTTACGGCGGATCCGACCGTTATGAGACCTCTCTCCTCGTGGCTAAAAAAATGCAAATGGATAGCGGAACAGTTTTCTTTGCCAGCGGTAAGAACTTTCCGGATGCTTTGGCCGGTTCGCCGTATGCAGCTTGGACGAACAGCCCGATAATTCTGGTAGGTGATAATCCCCCCGTTTTAACTAAATACCAAGAAGTACTTACTAAACCCATTAGAAATGTTTTTGTTTTGGGCGGCGAAAGCGTCATCAGCGATAATCTCTTATTTAAGATGGAAAACAATCATTTCCCCAAAATTGCTGTGTATTATGAAGTTTAAAAGCAGAAAGGAACGTTGAAAACATGCGTCCGAAAGCAATTCAGTATGCGCAGGATTTGCCGGTCGAGGCTTTTGTACGAAATATTTCCTCGTATCCGTATCACTGGCACAAAGCTGTGGAAATCATTTATGTAATGGAGGGGTCGGTTTTTGTCTGTTTAGGCAATAAAACCCATCTTCTAAAAGAGCACAATCTCGCAGTCATCAATAGTGACGAACCGCACTTCATCCGTAAAAACAGCGAAACTCATAAACTTTTGATTTTGCTAATCGATGCCGACTTCTGTGCCAGGGTCATCCCTGATTATCAACATGCCTTCATCTACTGCCGCTCACCCCAACAAGAATCAAAAGCCCCGGAAAAGTATCGTGTGTTGAAGGAGCAGATTACCCGTCTGGTAGTTCATTTAAATAACAAATCGGAAAGCCCTAAAAACCATGATAAGTATTATAAAAATAGTAAGAAGTATAACAAGGAACAAGGTGTAAAGGACTGTCTGAAAGAAATGCTTGTTTATCTGCTTGACAATTTCGATTACATGCGTTTTGGTTCAGGTACGGTTCCCTTCGACCAAAAACAGGCCAAAAGAATCAAGAAAATAGCTGAGCATATACAGAATAGGCCTTCTGAAAAGATAGGCTTAAAAGAACTGGCGGAGGAGGTCGGAGTCACTCTCTCCCACTTGTCCCATGATATTAAGGGAAAATTCGGACTTTCTTTCCGGGAAATAATGGATTATCGCAGGGGCATGCAAGCGGTAAAAATGCTTATTGGAACAGATAAAGCAATCGCCGAGATTTCTTCGGAATGTGGGTTTTCCGATCCCAAATACCTGATTAAGTATTTTAAAAAGGCCTATCATTGTACCCCTTCCCATTTCCGCAAAACTTACCGGGCAGACGGGAATACTCTAGCTTTACAGGTACAATATGAAGAATACCCTCTGGCTGAGGCACTTAGATACTTGAGCGTGAATCAACCTGAATATCATCCCCTTGAGTAATGGTATACGTACAAAAGAACATAATCCTACATACCAAGATATTTCCCGACAAATAAAGGACATATCCCGCGCCAAGAAAATTATACCTATTACAGGATGATTCTGAACGAACAGGGTATGTCCTAATATTTAACAAGCACTCCGTAATGAAGAGTTCTTAGGCATCTGTGTGGTCCTAACAAGACAGATGCCATTTTTTTTGCCAAGTTATAAATCGCCATCGCCTTGCGAAATACCTATTTTTATCTTCCGACCGGCATAAATCTACTGCCTTCGGCAATGGCTATGATGAATGCCAGCCACAAGCTCGGGAAGCTTTCTCCGTTGAAAGTTTCAAATAATTAATTAATTCTTCCTTACGATTAACAACTCTACTTGGCGGGGCAGAGACGCTCATGGCAGCTACCACTTCGCCATAGCCATTACGGATTGGGGCTGCAAAACAAATCAAGCCTTCCTGAGCTTCCTGATTATCTTCAGCAAGACCGGTATCCCGGATATGAGCAAGATTATTCCTTAACTTTTCTTTATCGGTAATAGTATAAGGAGTCAAAGGAAGTAATTCGACATTATCTAAATAAGCATCAAGTTCTGCCCGGGGAAGGAAAGCCAGGAGAATCTTTCCATTGGCGGTAGAGTAAGCCGGTCTCTTGACACCAATAAGCGATGTGAATTCAGCGGGGTTATTACTACTTGTTATCTTATCTACATAAGTAATTTGTCCTTGGCCGTATATCGCCAACAGGCTTGTTTCACCCGTGAGCTGATTTAATTCCTGCAAATATGGCCGGCATTCCATGATCACATTTGTATTGTTTAGAATATGGGATGCAAGGGTTACGATTTTCATCCCGGAACGGTACTTTTCGGTATGCGGATTTTGAACCACAAATCCTTTAGCTTCTAAAGTGAGCAAGAGCCTATACGCAGTGCTGGTGGAAATACCTAATTTCCTGCTAATATCGGAGACCCCCATTTCCTCATCTGAAGCTGCAAGAATCTCGATTACCGAAAGAGAGTTGGTCACAGATTGTAAAGGTTGTTCAGCCATTTCTACCTCCAATTATTAGATTTAATAATTTTGAGAAAAATTTAATTTAGGAGAAGGATTTTTTAAGACGATAGAGAATTATTAAAGTAAGTCAAAATATTGGGAAGCTATCCCGTATGTAGGGAAACGAGAACTAATTTCAACTTTTAAAGGAGAGAACTAAGGTGATTGACTTAAAAGTACTAACTGAAGCAGTTAAGGGATTAGAAGAAGACAAAGTGCTAGAATTACTTAACGAATTTGTTAGCTCCAATCCCAGTGAACAAGAAGCTCAGGACGTAGTAAGTGCTTGTCAGCAGGGTATGGCGAAAGTTGGCGATCTATTTGAAAGTGGAGAGTACTTTATCGGAGATCTGATTTTTGCAGGAGAATTGCTTACTCAATCTCTGGAAATTCTAAAGCCTGTGATTGGCAGCGATAGCGGGGTAAAAGTAGGAAAACTTGTTTTAGGGACCGTTGAAGGTGACTTGCATGATATTGGCAAAAATATATTCAGGAGTATGGTCGAAGCCGCAGGGTTTGAAGTATATGATTTGGGAATTGATCAAAAACCGCAGGCTTTTGTGGCTAAGGTTCAAGAAATTCAACCTGATATCGTTGGTATGAGCGGAGTATTAACTCTGGCTTTGGAGTCTATGAAAAACACAGTTGACGTGCTGACAAAAGCGGGATTGCGCGATAATATTAAAATTATTATAGGCGGTAATCCGGTTACCGAACAAGCTTGTCAATACATTGGAGCGGATGCTTACACTACCAATGCCGCTGAAGGTGTTAAGATTTGTAATAAATGGATTCAATAGTACCAATAAAATTTAATTAAGAAAAACCTGGAGTTTTCAGATTTTCTGCTTGCTTATTAATAATCTTAAACAAAAGGCACTTTTCTGTCAATAAATCTTTGGGACGAAATCCCGTATAAAGGGAAAGTAATTTGACGTAATCAGTAATACAAGAAATAAAGGGGTATTTAACAATGAAAGTAGAAATGATTTTTGAAGGATTTCCTGGAAAGCTGGCAACCGGTTTTATGCTTTGGAGTTCGGTAGTTTATATCGAAACAAAAGGTACTAAGATTCTATTTGATACGGCCGGGGCTTGTAAGCGCAGCGATATTCATATCGCTTTACAGAGATATGGAGTTACGGCTGAAGATATAGATATTTTGTTTCTAAGTCATTTCCATGAAGATCATGTTTATAACTTCGATTATTTTACTAAGGCCAGGATCTTACTCCATGCTGTGGAAGCAGAGTGGGTAGAGAGCGATCCGGACGCTTGGCCTATTCCCAAATACCTGTATCCTGCATTGGTAGCGACCGGTCGCCTGGAACTAATTGATAAAGATGTAGAAATAGCTCCGGGAGTTTCTACCTTATTTACGCCAGGTCATACTCCGGGCGGAATGTCTTTGGTCTTACGGGATGAGGATATGCCTACTACTGTAGTAGCAGGAGATGCAGTTAAGAATCTTGTGGAACTTGCAACCGGACAAGTTGCGATGAGCTGGAATAATGACGTCAGCGCCGAGTCGATTGCTAAGATCCAAAAGGTTGCCGAAATAGTCATTCCTGGTCATGACCGTATTCTCCAACTTACTCCGGATAAAGTAATAGCCAAGAATTCTTTGCATGAAACAATTATTATTCCGCCTGGGGTAGTGGATGCAGACAAGGAGCGGCGCCTTGAACTTATCGTGGAACAAAGCTGGCTTCCCAGATCCTAAGAAATATTGGTGAATAAATTTGCTGAAGTCAAATGTGCTCTATGGAAGGGAGTGGAAAAAAGAGTATGGTCACAGGTAAAGTTAGAGTCGGTCTTATAATGCCGGCGCTCCAGGTTGTTACTGAACCTCTTTATTATGAAATTGCCGGTAAGGAATGTGAATTTTTCACAACCCGCCTTTATCTGGATGGCACAAATGTAGAGAATTATATCAAGATGGAAAAGATGCTTCCGCGGGCAATTCAGGAATTGGCCAGTGCTGAGGTTGATATTATAGCCTACTGCTGTACTGCTTCCGGGGCGATCCTGGGCTATGAGGAAGAACAGCATAATTGCCGTCTGGTTGAAGAACAAACGAAAATCCCTATGACAACCACAATGGTTGCAGTAGTAGACGCTCTTAAGTTTTTACAGGCGAAAAGAATCGTGCTGCTCTCTCCCTATATCCAAGTAGTTAACAAGGTAGAAGTCGATTTTTTTGAAAAGAATGGCTTTGAAATTGCCAAAGATGCCGGGCAGGGAATTGTGGATGGTTCGGCAATTTCCCGGGTAACTCCGGCTGAGATTACAAAGTTTGCGCTGGAAAATTGGGATGAGACGGCAGACGCAATGTTTTTGAGTTGTATGAATTGGCATGCCATCAGCAGTGTTGCAGAAATCGAACAGAAAATAGGCAAACCGGTAATTACTTCGCACAGCGCGACTCTCTGGAAAGTTTTAAATATGATGGGTAAAAACTTAAGAAGCCCGCAAAATGGAAAATGGTTATTTGGTTAAAACAAATTAGTTCTTTGAAAATAATGAAGTGGAAGTACGAAACATGTCCGGACTTGAAGTTACTATCGAAAAGGATAATGCTACAGACAACGTTGTTTATACCAGACGAGAGGTCAGGATGATTATCTTTGCCGTTATTTCCGGCTGGGCTTTTGAGTTTTATAATCTGCAGATTCTCTCGATCTATGGTCCCGATATTATGAAGAGTTTCCAAATGAGTCAGGCTGCCTTTGGTACTCTATCGAGCATACCCTTGCTGTTTACGGCCATCGGCGGAGTAGTATTCGGGATGTTGGCCGATAAATTTGGCCGGAAACGGATCTTAGCTTTCACAATTTTGTTATTTTCGATAGCAACATTTTTAATTATTTTTGCCAAAAATATTGAAACTCTTTTTATTCTGAGAGCCTTAACCGGTCTGGGGATAGGGGGAGAATGGGCCGTAGGATTTTCCTTATTAAATGAAGCTTGGATTCCCAAACGCAGGGGCTTAATTGGAGGCATTGTCCAAGCATCCATCTGGCCGGCCTATGCTTTAGCAGTCCTGGTGAATCAGTTCTTTACTGATTGGCATTGGGGATTTGCCATTGGCGGCCTTCCGATCCTACTAGGAATTTGGATTTTGCTCTACATTCCTGAGTCTAAGGTTTGGAAGAACTACAATCAGTTAAGGTTATCCGGAAAATTGCCGCCTGAACTAATGAACAAAGCCCAAAAATCCACCCTGGTTCAGATTTTTCAGAAGGATATGATCCGGTACACTCTGCTGGGTACGACAATCGCTTTTGGGGCACAGTATGCGTATTACTCGCTGAGTCAGTGGATGCCAACTCTTTTGGTTCAAGTCTATAATTTTACGGCGAGTTCCAAAAGCAGTGTGTTATATCTGGGGGCTGCTGTAGCTTTTGTTTCTCATATGGCAGGAGGAGCCTTGTCTGATATTTTTGGCAGAAGAAAGACCTTCATGTCTTTTGCGCTCTTTCTTTTCGTTTCCTATAGTCTTTTCGCCTATGTCAATATCTTCACTCAGAATACTGTGATGCTGGTTATATCGTATCTTATGATGAACTTTGGTTTTGGTTTGTTTGGAATTTTTGGGGTCTGGTTCTCTGAAACCTTTCCGACACGTGCCAGAGCGACAGGTTCGAGTTTTGCGTACAATGTGGGTCGGGGAATTGCCAGTTCAGGCCCGTTAGTTGTCGGTCTGGTCGCCACAAGCAATAGCCTGTTGACCGGAGTGTCCACCGGAGCTATTGCCATACTAATCATGCTATTGGCTATCCCGTTTATGTCTGAAAGAAAAGGAAGAGAAATATCCTCGCTAGAATAATCTGCAGATATAAGTGTGATAACTATTTACTAAATTATTATATTTCAAGGAGGAATAATAAAATGCCGTTTATTCAAATTAACATGCTGGAAGGTAGAACAGTGGAACAAAAAAGAGAATTAGTTAAGCAGGTCACTAAAAGTGTTTCTTCTTCGTTAGGTGTTCCGGAAAACATAGTAACAATAATTATTAAAGATGTGCCTAAAACGAACTTTAGTCAAGGTGGCAAGCTTACTATCGACAAAGAGTAGTTGGAGGTCACAATTGATAGTGTTAAAGGAGATTTTCTTATGGTGATAGATGCCAAACAACTTTTTGAACAACGCTTAGGGAGATACCAAGCCGCCATGGCGCTCGAGACTGCAGATCGTATTCCGATCGCCCCGCCTATGAATTATTTAGCTGAAATCTATTCCGGTTCCAACCATCAGCAAAACATTTATGATCCCCAAAAACTGCTGGCAGCAGAGATGGCCTTTATTAAAGAATTCCCGGAGACGGATGTCTTGCGTAGTAATCGTATCTGGGGGCCGATGTGTGATGTATTAGACCTGAAAACTTACAGCCTTCCCGGTAGGGAACTTCCTCCGAACGGTCAATTCCAGTTTAGAGAAGAGGAGTATATGAAGGCTGATGAATACGATCTCCTGATTAATAACCCGGCCGAGTTTATGATGGGGACATTAATCCCGCGCCTCTTTGGGGAAATGGGTAAAGGTTCAAGCCGTTCTCATTTTGCTTTACTGAAAGCCGGTCTGGCCCAGGGAATGAGAAATGAGATTTTACGCAATAGAAATTATCAGCTGGAAACTCAGTGCGGTATACCGCAGGCAGGATTAGGAGGTTTTATCGCCCCGTTTGATGTTCTTGCCGATGCTTTACGAGGCTTAAAAGGTGCTTTGCTGGATACTTATCGCCAACCGGCTAAGGTAATCGAAGCTTGTCAAGTACTTACCCCTATCATGGCCCGTTTTGCTTTAGCTGCAGCTGATCCGCTGAAGCGTTATCCTATCGTCGTACCTACACATAAACCCTGCTTCTTATCGCCTAAACAATTCGATACTTTCTATTGGCCGTCATTTAAAGCTATTTTAGAAATCCTTATCGGTTCAGGATATAAAGTAAGAATTCTCTTGGAAGGGGATTGGAGCAGGCATTGGCATCACTTGTTGGAACTGCCTAAAGGATCACTGATATGTGATATTGATGATAAGAGTGATATTTTCCAAGCCAAAGAAGAAATAGGCCATCATCATTGTATTGCGGGAGGTATCTCTAATACCATGTTCATCGTCGGCAATCCGTCGGACATAGATGAACGGGTTAAGCTCCTGTGTGAGAAGGCAGGAAAAGACGGCGGCTTTATTCTTAGCGGGGCGTGCCTCATCCCTTATGAGACAAAGCCTGAAAACTATAAAGCGATGGTTGATGCCGTAATGAAATATGGCTGGTATGACAAGACTTTTGAACCTAAACCCAGGCAGGCTCCGATTGTAGAAAACGTCCCGATTCCCAAGGGTTCTCTAACTCCCTGGGAAGTGAAAAAAGAAGAACTTGGGGGTGTACTGGGAGAAGAAGACCTAATCCGTACTCCTTGGGAAACGATCGAAGAAATGGCGTTCAACTGGTTATGGAGCTGGTCTTGGTAAAAAAAATGTTAATTTGCCTAAAAAATAAAGGAATCTTTCAAGGAATGTAGAATAATAAAGAACGTAAAAAGGCGGGAAGATTTCCCGTACAAAGGGAAACATGAAATAAATGGTAAGAAGAATTTAGAACCACTGGAAAGGAGAGGGGTTAGTAATCAGACTTACTGGAGATAATTAGGGAGAATATTGTTGTGAATGTTATTTTAAAGGAGGAAAGATAAAATTATGAAAACTAAAAAAACTATTGCTATATTACTTTCTCTTATGCTTTTCTTATCACTGACTGTTGTAGGTTGTGGATCGGATTCAACCCCCAAGCAGGGAGAAGAGCCTTCGGCCACGACCCCCAAAGTGATTCAGGTTGGCCATGTAAGCTCGCCCAATATTGAAGATCCATACCATCGGTTTGCTGCAAAATTCGCTGAATATGTGGAGAAAGAAAGTAATGGAAGCATTAAAATTGAAGTGATTTCCGGCGGCCAGTTCGGCCAGGAAAGAGAAATGTTTGAAGGTATGCAGCTTGGCACTGTAGATATGGGGATTATGACCAATTCCTACACCAGTGTATTTGTTCCTGAAGCTGGCTTGTTCGATCTTCCCTTCCTATTCCCGGACTATGATACGGCAAATACCATCCTGGATGGACCTGTCGGTCAAAAAGTCTTTGCTGCTTTTGAAGGTTCCGGTGTAACTCCACTGGCCTGGGGTGTAGGTGGATTCAGACAACTTGTCACCAACGGCGGCGGAGTGAGAACTCCTGAAGATTTCGTAGGCAAGAAAATCCGGAGTATGGAAACTGATATGTATATGAATACTTACAAGGCTCTTGGTGTTAATGCTGTTCCTATGGCCTATTCAGAGACCATCCCTGGCCTTCAGCAAGGAACGATTGACGGTGTTGATTTGCCTTTAAGTGTTTTGGCAGCTAACGGCTTTTATGATGTCGCAGATTATATTTCTATGATTAGTCACTTCTATTCTCCTTTAACAATCTGTATCTCTGATTCAGTATGGAAAGGTTTAAGTGCGGAACAGCAGCAAGTTTTGAAAAAAGCGGCGATAGATGCCGGTAACGAAGAGCGTGAATTTATTGCCAATATTGAAGTGGAAAAACTTCAATTACTGAAAGATAAAGGTATGACAGCTATAGAAGATGTTGATTATGATGCTTTCCAGAAAAAACTTACCAACTTCTATGAAGAGCAAAAGGCCAAAATTGGTGCTGATTTAGTTGACGAATTAATGGCTGCTCTCAATGAGCTGAAATAAGGTATTCTTGGAATCACGCAGTGTACTTTTTACATCTTACCAATTGAATCTAAAATCTTACTAATTGAATCGAGCCGCAGTAGGAGAGTCCTCCTATTGTGGCTCGAAAAGGATTGTGAATGTCATAATGGATAAATTACAAAAAATAAGTAAATATGCGGATCGTATAGTCGGAAGCATGATTATTGCTACTTTCTCGATAATGATTATCTGCTGTGTTCTCCAAGTCTTTACCCGTTATGTTTTGAACAGTTCTTTGTCCTGGACGGAAGAATTGGCCCGCTATACTTTTATTTGGGCCAATCTCTTAGCGGCTTCTTTTTGTATAAAGACTAATAGTCATGCCCGGGTAACAGTGATCTTTGATGCACTTCCTACTAGTATTCAGAGAATTTTTATTTCAGTTACTCAGGTGCTAATAATGGGCATGGCCGGAGTTATGATCGTCCAAGGATTAAAGCTTGCTGCAATGACTCAAAACCAGCTAAGTCCCGCAATAGGGTTACACGTTTCACTGGTTTATTTAGCAATCCCCGTAAGCGGAATATTTATTATTTTCTATACAGTAATTAATGTAATTAACGCTGTTAAGGGAATTCCGGAAAAGGAGGAAAAACTATGACTGCCGGTATTATGTTTTTGTTAATGTTTCTCCTAATTTTCCTGGGTGTTCCGGTTGCTTTTTCGATTGGTTTATCTACTATTACGTTTCTAGCAGTAACTAATATGAAGCCATTGGTTCTGGTTGCCCAGCGGATGGTTACCGGCTTGGATTCCTTTCCGCTGCTGGCGATACCGCTGTTTATCCTCGTCGGTAATCTTATGGCCGGTGGAGGTATTTCCAAAAGATTGGTCAGGTGGGCAGAGAGCCTTGTCGGTGGACTTCCGGGCGGGTTGGGGATTGTTGCAATTCTCTCCTGTGTTGTATTTTCAGCGCTTTCCGGATCCGGACCGGCAACGGTAGCTGCGATTGGAGCAATTATTATTCCTTCTATGATTCAGAAAGGCTATACTGCAGAAACTTCCGGCGGGCTGATAGCCGCAGCAGGCGCCTTAGGCCCGATTATTCCTCCGAGTATTCCAATGATAATTTACGGAGTTACGATGAATCTTTCGGTAACAGACATGTTTCTGGGGGGTATTTTACCCGGTCTTTTTATCGCGGTACTGCTCGTGGGCGTAAACGCGGTTATTGCCAAAAAGAGCCCGGCGATCATGGTGCACCGTAATGAAGTCAGATTTTCGATGATGGAGGTTCTGAAGAGCACTTGGTCAGGTTTAGGAGCACTGTTGCTTCCTGTTGTAATTCTCGGCGGGATTTATGGCGGGATATTTACGCCGACTGAAGCCGCAGCTGTCGGCGTAGTATACAGCTTAGTGGTAGGAGGATTAGTCTACCGCGAGCTAAAGCTTAAGGAATTGCCGCAGATCCTGATCAACACTATGATAACCTCGGCCATGATTTGTTTTATTATTGCTGTTGCCAACGTTCTTTCCTGGATAATGTCGGCTACCCAGTTTTCTAATGCAATTGTCGATACGTCTGTTAAAAATAGTGGATAATAAAATAATCTATCTGTTGGTGCTTAATCTGTTCCTCTTTTTTGTCGGTGCCTTGCTGGATAATATCGCGGCTATTATCATTCTGGCGCCAATCCTTGTGCCGATGGGTATAGAATTGGGCTTGGATCCGCTGCATCTGGGCGTTCTCTTTGTTATCAACGTTGTTATTGGTTTTGTAACTCCTCCCTTTGGTTATAATCTCTTCACAGCTTGTGCAATCACAGGACTTAAGTTTGACCGTATTGTTAAAGGTGTCTTGCCTTTCCTGCTGATTGAAATGATAGCAGTAATGATTATAGCCTATGTTCCCGGATTCATTACTTTCCTGCCTAATCTTCTGAAGTAGACATTTTGTTTATTAGTAAAACTTTAAGAATCTGAAGGGTCTTTCGCAGCCTTTCAGATTCTTTTATTAGTTTAAATTGCGTATTGACGGCAGAAGGGAGATAGTGTATTGTTAAATGTATATACAACTATATACAAGGATTTATTGAGCTTATTTTCCTATGCCAGATACTAGAATTTTCTTGAGCTTACTTTGGTTAAGCTAGGCTAAAAGTTAAACTAATTTATATTAAAGGTGAGTTGCTATGACTAATGATTTTAGACAAAAAATCAATGAGCATGACGGCTTTGTCGTAACCTGGGAATTGGTTCCGGGGCGCGGTGCAACAGAAGAAAGTCAGGAAAAGGTTCTCAAACTTGCTTCCCAAGCGGCCAAGGGAAAAAAAGTAACGGCAGTTAGTTTAACAGATAATCCCGGCGGGAATACCGGTATTGTACCTGAAGTAATCGGCAAAGAAATAGCCGATCTGGGGTTGGACACAATTATCCATCTTACTTGTAAGGATAAGAACCGCAATCAATTGGAAAGCCAGCTCTATGCTTTAGAACGATTAGGCCTGACGAATATCCTGGCGATGACCGGGGATTTTTCCCATGGTGGCATCTTTGGACGGCCTAAACCTGTATTTGATATTGATTCTACCAATTTACTTAGAATGATCACAGAATTTAATAAAGGTTTAAAAATTCCCAAGCTAAAAAAAAATACAGTTCTTAAACCGGCAAGTTTCTTTGCTGGGGCTGCGGTATCTCCTTTTAAAGCGACCGAGGCGGAACAAATACTTCAATATTCCAAACTGAAAAAAAAGATCGCAGGCGGCGCCCAATTTGTGATTACTCAAGTTGGCTATGATGCCAGAAAATTTCAGGAACTGCTCTTGGTTCTTGAAAATATGGATTGTAGGATTCCGGCCATTGGCAATATCTATGTTATTAATTATCCTGTGGGGCGAATCATGAACCGCAACCAAATACCCGGCTGCGTAGTTACGAATAAATTACTGGCCCGCTTGGCTGAGGAAAGAGAGAGCACTGATCAAGGGCGAGCGGCCATGCTTGAACGGGCGGCCAAACAGTATGCAGTCCTGAAAGGCATGGGGTATAAGGGCGTTCATCTCGGGGGAGCCAATCTCCAATACGAAGAAATAGAGTATATAATCACTAAAGGGGAAGAACTAAGCACTAATTGGAGAGATTATATTCAGGAGTTCGATTATGAGCAAGAGAATGGTTTCTATATATTTGAGAAAGATCCACAAACCGGACTAAATCTGAATCAATCCAAAGAAAAAGTTAGCGGAAGCAGCGCGGGCCTGGATTTCAATTACTCCTTATCCCGTTTGTTTCATAAAATGTTTTTCGAACCCGGTAAAAAATTCTTCGGGCCGATGAAAAGCCTTGCGCACAGTATTGAGGGAAAAGGACCGGAAAAGCTGTTTCACTCTCTGGAGCATGGTGCTAAAGCTCTGCTGTATAACTGCCAGGATTGCGGTGATTGCGCGCTGATTGATACGGCTTACGTCTGCCCTATGGGTGACTGTCCTAAGAATCAGAGAAACGGTCCCTGTGAAGGAAGTTATACCGGTTGGTGTGAAGTTTATCCTGGGCAGAAACAGTGTGTTTGGGTACGTGCTTATAACCGTCTGAAAAAGTATGGTGAGGAAGAATGAATTAAATTCTTATCAGGTAAGCCCTTATAACTGGGAACTTCAGCATACTTCCTCCTGGATAAATTTCTACTTGGGCAAGGATCATTCTGCCGAACGCCTCGCCTTAAAAACTAAGGAAGAAGACAACTAATGAATTAAGCTGCCATGATGAACCGAATTTTCTAGGGGAGGTTTATTTGTGGAGAAGATGTATCTGGAGCCTGCTGAAATTGCCAAAAAATATAGCGAAGTTGGACGCCAAAAAACCCACTGCCCTGCTTACAAGTTGATCCTTTTGGGAATTTTGGCAGGAGCCTTTATCGCTTTGGCGGCTCAGGGATCGAACGTGGCTATTCATACCATAGCTTCGGTCGGCTTGGGCAAGGCTCTGGCCGGGGCAATCTTTGCAACGGGCTTAATGATGGTTATAATAACAGGGGCGGAGTTATTTACCGGCAATACGCTAATCGTCATATCCTGCTTGGAGAAAAAGAGCTGCTGGCTAAAAATGCTGCAAAATTGGTTTTATGTTTACTTAGGAAACTTCATTGGCTCCATCTTTATTGTCCTTTTGATACTTAATTCCGGACAATTCAGTTATTCCGGCGGGTTGCTCGGCGGTTTTACCATTAAGGTGGCAGCCTATAAAACCGGGTTATCTTTTGAAAAAGCTTTCTTCATGGGAATCCTGTGCAATATCTTAGTATGTCTTGCTGTTTGGATGGCTGCAGCGGCTCAGGACATCACCGGCAAATTATTAGCTATCTTTTTTCCGATTTGGTTATTTATTGCTTCAGGTTTTGAACATAGCATTGCCAACATGTATTACATACCGGCTGGAATTCTGGCAAAGCTGCAGCCTGGATTGGTTGAGCAGTCTATAGCTTTGGGAGTTACGGGTGGACAGCTCAGTCAGCTTACTTGGGCAGGTTTTTTTAGCAATCTTCTTCCTGTGACCCTCGGAAACATTGTCGGGGGCAGCCTTTTTGTAGGATTGACCTACTGGATATGTTATCTTTTTCAAGTTAAATCAATTCCAAGCCATCAAATAAATAATAATTATGAACAAAGCGGAGGGAAAAAACATGCTGTTCAAAAGTGATATCGAGATTGCTCAGGAGGCTAAGTTATTACCGGCAGCAGAAATTGCTAAAGGACTGCAGATCCCTGAGGATTATTTGGAGTCCTACGGCAAATACAAAGCAAAAGTGGATTATAACCTTTTGGAGCAACTAGCCGACCGGCCGGACGGCAAGCTAATTCTGGTCACCGCTATTAACCCGACCCCTGCCGGAGAAGGAAAAACAACGACTTCGGTAGGTTTAGGCGATGCTTTATCTCTGCTGGGGCATAAAACAGTAATTGCTCTGCGCGAACCATCCCTCGGACCGGTTTTCGGGGTGAAGGGGGGTGCGGCCGGCGGCGGCTACGCCCAGGTAGTACCGATGGAAGACATTAATCTTCACTTTACCGGAGATATTCATGCCATTGGGGCTGCAAACAATCTGATTGCCGCAATGTTGGACAATCATATCCACCAGGGTAATAAGCTGGATATTGATGTGCGCCGCATTACCTGGAAGAGATGTATTGATATGAATGACCGTCAATTAAGGTTTATGGTCAACGGGTTAGGCGGCAAAGCCAACGGCACCCCTCGGGAAGATGGTTATGATATAACCGTAGCTTCCGAGATAATGGCTGTCTTATGTTTAGCCAGCGACCTGGAAGACTTGAAAAACAGAGTAAAACGAATTATTGTGGCTTACAATAGAAGCGGGGAGCCGGTTACAGCCGGTCAGCTTAATGTTCAGGGAGCTGTAGCCGCCCTGCTTAAAGATGCTCTAAAGCCAAACTTGGTGCAGACCTTAGAACATACTCCTGCCTTTATTCACGGTGGGCCCTTTGCTAATATTGCCCATGGCTGTAATAGTGTGATGGCTACTAAGCTGGCCTTAAAACTCGGTGACTATGTGGTGACTGAAGCCGGTTTTGGAGCCGACTTAGGAGCGGAGAAGTTTATCGACATTAAATGCCGCATAAGCGGGTTAAAACCGGATGCCGTAGTGATCGTGGCCACGGTGCGCGCCTTAAAATCTCACGGCGGAGTGGCTAAGGCGGATTTAAACCAGGAAAACCTGGAGGCTCTAAAACAAGGTTTACCTAATCTTTTAAAACACGTCGAGAACATCACTCAGAACTTCGGCCTGCCGGCAGTGGTTGCTCTAAACCGTTTTCCGACAGATACGGAAGCCGAACTCGCATTAATCGAAAAAGAATGCAGCAAATTAGGTGTTAAGACCGCTTTGTCAGAAGTATGGGAAAAAGGAGGCCAAGGCGGAGTCCTTTTAGCAGAGGAAGTACTGAAATTAATTGCCCAGGGTCAGAATAATTTCCAATTTGCTTATGATACTGACCTTGGTATTAAAGAAAAGATTACGGCGATTGCCACCAAAATATACGGTGCTGAGGGCGTAGATTTTATCGGAACCAGCAATCAGGATATTGCTAATATTGAGAAAATCGGCTATCGCGATTTACCGGTATGTATGGCTAAAACCCAGTACTCCTTATCAGATGACCCTCAAAAATTAGGTCGTCCTGTTGGGTTTAGAATATCTATCCGCAGTGTGCGGATTTCTTCCGGGGCAGGGTTTATCGTGGCTCTAACCGGGGATATTATGACTTTACCAGGCTTGCCGAAAGTGCCCGCTGCTGAAAATATCGATGTTGACAAAACAGGCAGGATTTCCGGACTATTTTAGGTAAATGTGCTCCTTAGCTGATCAAGGGGAGTCAATTCCATGTAATTTCCCTGTAAGTGAACCTATTATTTAAAGAAGGGGTTGTTGGTATGTTGGATTTAAAGGCCAAAGATTTCATAGCCGCCTTGTCTTCTAAAGAACCGGTTCCCGGCGGTGGCGGGGCTTCAGCTTATGTTGGCTCTTTGGGCATGGCTTTGGGGCTGATGGTTGGCAATCTTACGGTGGGCAAAAAGAAATACCAGGATGTCGAAGCAGATATAGTACAAATAATGAAAAAAGGTCAGTTGATCATTGACCGTTTGAATGAATTGGTTCAGGAAGATGCGGAAGCATTTTACCCTCTGTCTCAGGCTTACGGCCTCCCCAAGAATACGGAGGAAGAGGCGAGAATAAAGGAGGAAACTCTGCAGAAAGCCCTGGTGAAAGCCAGCCTGGTGCCTTTGGAAATCGCCAGATATTGTGCTCAAGCTATCGAATTGCACGAAGAGCTCGCTGTCAAAGGCAGCAGGATTGCAATCAGCGATGTGGGAGTAGGAGTGGCTCTGGCCAAAGCTGCTTTAATCAGCGCTAAGCTTAATGTCTTGATTAATACCCAGATCATGAAGGACTTAGAACTGAAACAAAAGATTGAAGCTGAACTATATGAATTGGAGCGGGTCTTTACGGCTAAGGCAGATCAAGTTTTTGCCAAAGTTGAAGAGGCAATAACAGGGGGGAAAAAATGATGAGTGAAATCTTAAGTGCCAAGCCTGTTGTTCTTGTTCTAAAAAATGATCTGCGCGAGGAAGTTGCCAGACTGAAAGATGCCGGAAATATTCCTACCTTAGGAATAATCCGCGTAGGGAACCGGCCGGATGATGTCTATTATGAGAACAGCATTATTAAGAATTGTGAAAGTATAGGAATAGAGACCAAAAAATATTCTCTGGCTGAAAATATTGAGATGCCGGAGTTTACTGAAGTTTTAAAGCAGGTTAATGCCGATGCTTCCGTCCATGGAATCTTGATTTTCAGGCCGCTTCCCAAACAGCTAGATGAAGATGTAATTAAATATCTTATTGATCCTAAAAAGGATATTGACTGCCTAAGTCCTTTAAACCTGGTTAAAGTCTTTGAAGGAGACACCGGCGGTCTAGTGCCTTGTACACCGGCTGCCGTAATCGAGACTTTAAAGCATTACCGGATTGAGCTTCAAGGCAAAAATGTCGTAATCATGGGAAGAAGCCTGGTAGTTGGCAAGCCTTTGAGTATGATGTTGCTGCAAGAAAATGCCACCGTGACGATCTGCCATTCCAAGACCCAGGACATGCAGCAAATAGCGAAGAAAGCAGATATTATTGTTGCCGCCATGGGTAAGGCTAAGCTGATAGATAACAGTTATGTCGGTGAACAAAGCATAGTTATCGATGTCGGTATTAATGATGCCGGGGACGGCAAAATCTGCGGTGATGTTGATTATGATGCTGTAGTTGATAAGGTTAAGGCGATTACCCCGGTACCCGGTGGGATAGGAACAGTTACTACGGCGATTTTACTGAAACATGTGGTTCAGGCCTGCAAGCAAAGCATTAATAACTAATCAAAACTGAGGAGTGGCTAGAATGATAATTATTGGTGAAAAAATTAACGGAACCATACCTGTTGTAAAAAAAGCCATAGAAGAAAGGGATGCGGAGTTTATTCGCAACCGGGCTCTAGATCAGGCCGAAGCAGGGGCTCATTACCTTGATGTTTGTGCCAGCACTTCGCCGGAGGTAGAAGTTGAAACCCTTCTTTGGCTAATGGATATTGTCCAGGACGCTGTCGATATTCCTCTCTGCATTGACAGTCCTAATGCCAGAACCATCGAAGCAGTGTTTAAACATGCCAAGAAGCCGGGAATTATTAATTCGGTTTCGCTGGAAGGAGATAAATGCGAAGTAATTTATCCTCTAATCGAAGGTACTGAATGGCAGGTAATTGCTTTAACTTGTGATAATAATGGAATCCCTAAAAATGTAGAAACCCGCATAGATATTGCCAAACAATTGGTCGAAAAAGCATCAACCTATGGTATTGCTCCGGAGAGAATCCACCTTGATCCACTGGTAATTGCGCTGGCAACCGATAATAAATCAGTCTTAAACTTTGTCGATACTATCCATAAGATTAAGGAAATCTATCCTACGATTAAAATCACCTCCGGGCTGAGCAATATTTCCTTCGGGATGCCTCTGAGGAAAGTCGTTAATCAAACCTTTTTAACCATTGCTGCCTTTGCCGGGATGGATTCAGCGATTATGGATCCCTGTAACCGGGATATGATTGCAACTCTCTTAGCAACCGAGGCTTTGATGGGACTTGACCGCAACTGCCGTAAATATAATACCGCTTTTCGCCAAGGTCTAATCGGGCCTAAAAAGGAAGGATAATCTTAGCTGAAGTAGGGATCTGATGGAATCTAAAAATATTATCCTCTGTTGTGAAATCTTAAAGAACGAACTGAATAAAGCTTTGAGGCAAGCAGGACTGTCCATTCCGGTAATTTATATTTCCTCAGATTACCATATCAACCCCGCTAAATTAAGAGCTAAGCTGCAAAGTACAATAGACAGTCTAACAGGTTATGACCGAATTTTAATGGGCTATGGTTGCTGTGGCCAGGCGCTTGTGGGCTTAAAGGCTACCACTGCAGCTTTGGTTATCCCCAAGGTGGATGACTGCATTGAAATAATACTGAGCAAAACAGGCGAAAAATTTGAGCGCAGAAAAGCAACCTATTTTTTGAGTAAAGGCTGGCTGGAAAGCACCAGGGGCATTTTTTACGAACATGACCAAATGGTAAAGAAATATGGGGAAGCAAGAGCAAAAAGGCTGCTCCATGCCATGCTTCACCAGTATAAGTATTTAATGTTTATTGATACCGGGGTCTCCGAAGAGCCAGAAGAGCAGGATTTAAAAAACCTGCTGGCTACATCAGAAAAATTTGCTTCAATGGCAGGGCTGGAGTTGATTTGCGAAAAAGGTGAGATTTGGTTACTGGAGAAATTAGTTCGGGAAATTGTTGACGAAAAATTCTTGGTAGTGAGCAAGGGACAAGCTGTCCAAGCTACGGATTTTTATCCTTCAGTTCATAACTAAGCTATTTAAACTATTCTTGGAGAATAAATAGCCTGTTTTAATGCTTCTTTGAATTCAATAAAACTATTCTTTGGCAGAGGGTAAAAAAGATAATTTACTTAGCCATAAAAAATGCATCTCAAATAAGCCTACCTTAAAATGAAAAAGGTGGGCTTTATTGTATATTTAGTAAGCTGATATCTAAATAGTTAAATATAACCTTAGAACCTTAGACATAGTTCTTTAGTTGCAGCTAAAAATTTGCTATTCTAGTTACAAGCCAATATGGAGAAGAGGTTAACCACCGGTCTCATAATAAAGGTTTTGTAAAAACCCAAATGGTTTGTAGATTAACATTTAATCTCAAAAAGTAACTGCAATTAAAAGTAAAAAGACCGTCAAAGAATGGAGAAGTTTAGAGATGAAAATATTTCATACCGGAGACTGGCATATCGGTAAAATTGTCAATCAGGTTCATATGACTAAGGATCAAGCCTTTGCTTTAGAGAGTTTAATTGAACTTATTGACAAGGAGAAACCCGATGTCCTGCTTATTGCCGGGGACATTTATGACCGGGCGGTTCCCCCGGTGGAAGCGGTAGAATTGCTGGATGATGTCTTAAGCCGTATACTGCTGGAGAAAGGAGTACCTGTCCTGCTAGTAGCCGGTAACCATGACAGCCCTGATCGCTTGGGTTTTGCCAGTAAGATTTTAGAGGCTAAGGGGCTATATATTGCCGGACGCTTGGAAAAAGAAATCCAGAAGGTTACCCTATACGATGCCTATGGACCTGTTAATTTTTACTTAGTGCCTTATGCTCCGCCGGCCGTAGTTAAAGAAGTATTAGGCAGGGAGGATATCTGTGATCATGACACGGCAATAAAGGCTATTGTCGAAAAGATAAAAGAGCAGTGGTCGCCGCAGGAGCGCAATGTCCTTGTAACTCACGGTTTTATTCGAGGAAGGCAAGAGCCGGAGCAGAGCGAGTCCGAGAAACCTCTTACTTTAGCAATTGGCGGGGTGGATTATGTTAGTGTCCATCATCTGGCGGATTTTACCTACACCGCCCTTGGTCATCTTCACAGCCCACAGGCGGCAGGCTTAGAGCATGTCAGGTATTCTGGCTCGCTGCTTAAATACTCTTTCTCCGAAGCGAAACAGCAGAAAGCGATTACCGTTATAAACATCGGCGCGGACGGCTCTGTTGAATATGAATACAAGTCTCTCAGGGTGCAGAGGGATCTGCGTAAAATTAAAGGTGAGCTTGCTGCTTTGCTGGATCCTTCTGTTTATCAGGGCACCAATGTCGAGGACTATTTGCATGTAACCCTGACCGACGAAGGAGAGTTGCTGGAGCCGATGGCCAAGCTCCGACAAGTTTATCCTCATGTCCTGGCCTTGGAATTTGCGACCAAAGAACGCCAAGCAGGGGAAAGCAAGACCTCGGCCGGTGAAGGTTATAAACAAAAGAGCAAGCTGGAACTGTTTAAAGACTTCTATTGTAATATTACCGGCAAGGAATTTACCTACGAAAAGGAAAGAGTTATGGCCGGCATAATCGCAGAAGTAGAAAGCCAGGAGAGGGAGGCGGAAAGATGAAACCGCTCAAACTAACCATGACAGCCTTTGGCCCCTATGCTAAGAGCCAGGTAGTTGACTTTAGCGAATTGCAAGGCCGCAATCTCTTTCTGATTACCGGCTCCTACAGGCTCAGGCAAAACGACCATCTTTGATGCCATCTGCTTTGCGATTTACGGTAAAGCCAGCGGGCGGGATCGGGACGGAGAAAGCCTCCGGAGCCATTTCGCCGGGGATAATACCTTAACATCTGTCGAATTGGAATTTGAATTAAAGGGAAAGAAATACTGGATTAAAAGAATTCCCAGACAAGTCCGCAGAAAGGCGATTGGCGAAGGATATACGGAGCAAAATGCCCAAGCTGAATTTAAGGCTTTGGCTGATCCTGATGCCAGGGTGACGGTTGGGGTTAAGAATGTTGACGAGAAAGTAACCGAGTTATTGGGGATAACTTACGACCAGTTTAAACAAATAATCATGATTCCCCAGGGAGAGTTTCGGGAGCTCTTAACTGCCGACAGTACTTCCCGGGAAGTTATCCTGCAAAAGATTTTTGGAACCCGCGAATTTAAGTTAATTCAGGAGAGAATCGGGGAAAAAGCCAAGGAACTGGAAAAAGGGGTTGAACTCCTGAAAAAACAAAGAGAAGCGAATATTGAACAGATTAATCCTGCAGATCATGAGGACTTGGCAGCTTTGCTAACTACCAAACCGTATAACATTATGGCCATAACCTCTACGGCTGAAAAGGCTATCCACAAAGATATCGAGCGGGAAGACGAATACAATAAAGCCATCCGGAAATTAGAAGAACGTGTTGCGGGTAAACAGAAAGAGATCTTTAGGGCTCAGGAAAATAACCGGAAAATAGAAGAGAAGGAAAGAGCCTGGCAGAGAAAAGGCGAACTCGAAGCCCAAAAGCCCTATTTTGCCCAAAAAGAAAAAGACTTGGCAAACGGCCAGGAAGGCATTAACCATTATACCCCTGGAAGATAATTACCGCAGCCAAGTTGACCAGCTTAAACTCAAAACCGCCTTGCTGCAGGAAGCTGAGGAGAAGGAAAGCAAGGCCCGGGCTCAATTGGCAGCTGCCGAAAAGACCATGGAGGAGGAAAAACAAAAGGAATCCCAGCGGGAAGGACTGAGCCAGAAGCTTACTTTGCTCCAAGAGGCTCGCAAGAAAGTTCAGGATTGGCAGCAAAACCAAAAAAGCCTCCAAGAAGCGGAGTTGGCTTTACAAGCTGTTCAGAAGGAGCAGAAGCAGCTTGAGGGGGAACAGCAGGAAATAAAGAGAACAATTGAGGCCAATGAGCAGCTCTTGCATGAAGCCATCGAAGCCTCCCGGAAGTATATCATTGTCTGTAACGAAAAAGAGAAAGTTCAAGCCTTGCTTAATACCACCTCTGGAACTTCAGAGCGAGAGAGAAAAGCTAGGCAAAGACCGGTGCGGGCTAGACAATCTTAAAGCCCGCTTAGAGGAGCAAGAACGCGCTTTTCAGGATCTGGAAAAGCAGCTACGAGGAGGCTCAAAGCAAGTATTTTGCCGGGTTAGCCGGAGTATTAGCGGAGCAGCTGCAGGAGGGTGAAGCCTGTCCGGTCTGTGGGTCTCTTTCTCATCCTAACCCGGCTTTAAAAGCGACAGGAGTCTTAAATGAGCAGGAACTTAAAAACTTGGAACTTGAGTACAAGAGTGCGCGCGAAAAGCTTGAGGGTACCCGGCTGGAGTGGCAAAAAGCTAAAGCTAAAGTAGATTTTCAAGAAAAAACAGTGCAGCGCCTTGAACAAGAGCTTAGGGAACTAAGCAAAGAAGGAAAGTGTGGAAGAAGATCTCAGTCCGGATACCAGCCTTTGGGAACTGAAAACAGTCTTGGCCGAGTTAGCGGCTGAAATGAAACAATTAGAAATTCTAAAGGATAAAGAAACTGCCCTTCGCCGGCAAATGGCTAAAGATAACAGCCGTCTGACTGATTTAGAAAGCAGGCTGAGGGAACTTGCCGGGCGAGAAAAAGATCTCTACTCCCAAGTGGCAAAGTTCCAAGGTCTCATAAAAGCTATAGAGGAGGATTTGCCTGCTTCTGTGCGTACGCCTGCCGATCTGGAAAAAGAACTGGCTAAAACTCAAAAACTCTATAATGACCTGAAAAAAGCTTTGGATGAAGCCGTGGAACACTTGAAGGAGTGCCGAGAAGCTCAGCTTACCGCCGACGCCAATAAGAAGCATGCTTTACAGAATAAGAACGAAGCAGAAATTAGTGTCCAAAAAGCTTTGGCCGGCTATCAAGAAAACTTAAGCCAAGCCGGCTTTAGGGATGAAAAAGAGTATTGCTCCGCCAAGATGACGCCAAGTCAGATAGCAGAGATTGAAAAAGCGATAAATGAATATAAAGAGTCCCTAAAATCTGCCTCAGACAACCTGGAAAGGATTCTCAAAGAGGTGCAAGGGTTATCTTATACTGATACCGGTGTTTTGGAACAGCAACTGCTGGCAATTCAACAAGAAAAACAGAAAGTCACAGACCAAAAAACAGTTATCCGATCCCGCTTGGACCATAATCAAAAAATGCTTACGAGCATTCTCAGCCTGAATAAAGAGATTGAGGACAAAGAAAAAGAATATGCCCTGGTTGGGGATTTGGCAAGCACCGCCAGGGGCAATAACAGTCAAAAGTTAACTTTTGAAAGATATGTCCTAGCGGCTTACTTCAATGACATTATCGCTGCTGCTAATATCCGCCTGCAGAAAATGACCTGCGGCCGGTACGCAATGAGCAGGATTGCGGAGAAAGGCAAAGGTGCGGCTCAAAGCGGGTTGGAACTGGAAGTGTTTGACTACTATACCGGCAGAGCGCGGCATGTCAAAACCTTATCCGGAGGAGAAAGCTTTAAAGCCTCCCTGGCCTTGGCCCTAGGGTTGGCGGACGTCGTCCAGTCCTATGCCGGAGGAGTGAACTTGGATACAATGTTTGTGGATGAAGGCTTTGGCACTTTGGATCCCGAATCACTGGATAATGCCATCAACTGCCTCATTGAACTGCAACAGTCCGGAAGGCTGGTAGGGATTATTTCTCACGTGCCGGAGCTTCGAGCCTGCATCGATGCCCGGCTGGAAGTTGAAGCTTATAAGGATGGAAGTACGGCAAAATTTTGTATAGGCTAAACCTTAATAAATCCGGCCAAAAATGGCCGGATTTATTAAAGATATCCTTATTTAAAGAGCTATTTGTTCGACACTTTTCATTAAAACTAGCTGATAAATACTGCTAGATTGAAAGGAAAATTGAGAGATAAATAGAATATGTTTACAGTAAACAGGCTACTGTAGAAAAAGTGAGAAGATGGCCGGGAGCTTTTTTCTCAGGCTTAAAAAACGTTTAACAATATTTAACCGGAAGTACGGGCAGGAATGCATGTTGCCAAACAAAAGGATGCTAACGCCTATGTATTTTTTAAAGATATAGAAATTGTATCATGATCTAGGTATTTTAACACCTCAAAATCGAATGCTTTATGATCTATTTTTGCTTTTATATAGTGAAATTATCCGTATTTTTAGGAATCCCAAAAAGCAAAAGAGATGTTGCCAAAAAATAATGAATATCATTGGTAATCAGAATAGGTATTAACAGAAAAGAGGTGTTATTAAATGTTAGAAAGTATAAATAATATCTTTGAATGCGAAGAATTTTTAAATATAATAGTCAAAAAAATTTCTTTCATTGGCCAGTTTGAATTAAACGAACAAGATAACCTAAAATTGCAGGATTACGTTTATGCCCAGATCAAAAGGACTGATGTTAAATTAGACTTTGTTTTAAAATCTTTCCCTTCTTGTCTGGCTTTTTTATTAGTAAATAATGCTATTTGGTATTATAAAAAAGGACAATACTGGAATTTAGACAGTGCTTTCCCAGATAATAATAACTTAGCTTTGCAAAATAAACTTGGTAACGCTTTTCTCGAATACCTAGCAGAAAACAATTTAAAGAATTTAGAGTTAGAAGGGGCTTATCGCTTTGTTAGCTCTATTCTTTTGCATGCCGGCATTCCCCAAAGTTGTTTGCCTGATTTTTTTACCGAAGTCATATGGGATTTATTAACAGTAGGTATTGTATCACGGCCAGAAATTAAAGATTATTTGCTTAGAATTCGAGAGCTTAACAGTAAAAGATTAGCTGTTACTAAACAAATAGAGTTATTGAAAGCTAATATTCAAGAGAATAAAGTAAGAGTTCAACAGATCAGCAATTTAATAGAATTATATAATGAGTTTTCTAAATATAATCAGTATCAATTTGACCCAAGTATAATACAAAAGCTGCCACAAGATTTTAATGATTATAAAGAAATTAAATCCAATCAATTAAAGAATTTGAGAAACGAGATAGAAAAATATAATCAGCAAAAGCTTGATTTAGAAGCAACAACAAACTTATTTGGCTCTAAAGAACAAACCCTTATTGATTCACTTCCAATACTTAAAACAGAAATAGAAAAATTGTATCTCTATAAAGAATATGAGGATAAAAGGACAACCTTATCCGCGAATCTTGAAAAGGCCAGAATGGAATTAACATTAGCGTTAATGAATACCTTTGAAGCTCAACCTGAAATACAGGCTGGAATTATCTGTGATTTTGAGGAAATAATCACATTATATGAAACTTATTGTGATTATAAATATCAATTGGAAATTGAGCAAAGTAAGAGAAAAAATAATTGGCTTAAAAAAATGTTACAGCTTTTAAGCCAGTTGTTTAAAAAAGCCGAGGGGCAAAGTCGAATCACAAGAGATTGTTTCAGATAGACTTGAAGAATTAGTGAAAAAAATAGAGAGCGAGCTGCGAGAAACATTCGGCGTTTCGTTGAAGCCAGAAGTATTTTTATACACTATCGAAGAGTTTACTACTATATTCCGACAAATAGCAGATTTGAGCAAAACCTATAATCAAAAGTTGAGGGAATTACATATTTATAATGAATCTTTGGAACAAAGGCCTGAAATATTTGAAATAGCTGCTACTTTGGGAAGGGAAAATGACTCTAATTATGCGCATTATCTCGAGCAACAATTTATTAACGCTTTGCAAGCTCTGAAAATAAAAAAGAACGCAAAACTTGCTAGCATTAAATTAAGAAAAGTTTATCCGGTTATAGAAGAATTAAATTTTAAAATGCAAAATATTGAGAGGGAACTACAATCAACAGAACAAAGTATTAGGAAATTAGGGAATGGAGATCTGGATTTAGGCATATCTATCCTAAAAGAAATCAGGAATTTAGAAAAAAATAAAAAAGCGATTATTAAAAAGATTATACATTTGGAGAAAAAGCTTGAAATACCTGAATCCTTAAATAATGAAGTATTAATTAATCAACAGCAAAAGATATTCGATGAACTTACGAAACAAAAAAATCTTCTAGCTTGTAAAGAAAGAGAACTCTTATCTTATCCGATTATTTATCCTTATATTGATGAGCCGATAAGACGCTTTTTGTTATATGGGGAAGACTGGGCTGAAAGCTTTGTTATTGAGAGTTTGTCCCTTGTAAAATTGGCCTCAAGGGGCAAGCTAATCCAAGCTAAAGAACTTAATTTACCTGCAAGAATTCTTACTTGGTTTGAAAAATGGTGGAATGAAGGGCGAATTAAGCACCAAAAGATAGAAAAATCCGGCCAAAAACTTGTTGCACCTCAAATAAAACTAGATCCGGTATATAAAAGATTGAAGCTAACAGGAGGAAAATTGCGTTTTAATTCTGATAGTGAAATAATTCCCCGGTCTTTAGCAATAATAATCACCGATACAGAAGGATCTCCAATTTCTAATAGTATAATGCTAAGAGCTTTTTTGGACAAAGACGGGTTCATTGAGACCTTTCCTTGGGAAACAGACATAGATTTTTTAAAAGAAAAATATATGGTCAGTATTTGCAATGACAATAAAGTTCTTAGTACATGGGAGATTGACGGGTTAAGCCATGATGAGTTCTTACTAGCTTTTACAGAAGATGGCCAAAGACAGGAACTTAATAGATTAAAGAAAAGCCGATACTGGTTAATTTTAGAAACAGGGGTTACCTTGTTTCCCAATTTGCGACTTGTTGAAGAAGCTCAAATTGTTTTTGGGGATGCCTCATATCGTATGGTGCTAATTGACCTTTCGGATCAGTCTTATTTAGAGTTTCTGGATGCTTCTAATAAAAAACATAAGATATCTATCCAAGATCTTAGCCTGCTTAGACCAGAATTGATCGGTGGAGAAGAAATTCCAAATGTTTCCTTCGGAAATTCTTTAATATTTTCAGATAATTTACCTGCATTAAAAGTTCCATTCCAGGAGGAAAATGATTTATCTTATTGGTTTTTGGAGATAGAAAGCGAAAACGGCAAATGCCTAGTTAAATCAAAATTAGCAAGTTTGAATTTTGTCCAGACAGAAAAAAATGGTCAATATGCTTATATAAGGTTAATAGATTTACTTGTGGATAGTTCATTAGATGTTGGATTATATCAGATCACTATTACATACCTTGGGCAAGAAGTTACATCTTATAAAATAGCTTATTTACGTGGTTTTCAATTTACTTTTGACCGTAAAATTTATCTGCCTCGTCTTAAGGAGCCAACAGAAGAGGCTGCTATTATTGAAGAGGCTATTATTAATATTGTCAAGCCATCAAATGCAGAAATTGTAATCAATAAACCTGCAAAGATATTACGAAAAGAGGCTGGGCGGCTTAGTGCTGCAGTAAGTTTATCAGAAGATAGTTTTTATTGTGAACTAAAAAATATTAAACTTTCTGATAAGACAACAGTATTACCTCTAACTGTTACAATTCCTAAGCTAAAATGGAGGTTATTAGATAATCAAAAAAAAGCCTTTGGAGAATGGTCAGAATGTTTAGAAGAAATTTGGTTTGGTGAGCTGCAAAAAACGAACAAATTATTATTTGAAGTCTTGCTTCCAATTAAGAAAGAAGTCAAAGTTCAATTTTATTTGAATGATTATAAGCAATATTCGGTCCAACCACTTAAAAATGGAAGGGCTCAATTTGAGCTAAGCTCCTTTACAGATTCTATTATGAGTAGCAATTTGCCTATTCAAGTATTTAGCATTGATCTTTTGGAATCCAATCGAGTGCATAAGATTGGTTCGGTCATAAAAGTGCGTAGTAAGTGGGAGGTTATTGAATTAAAATATTCAATTTATAGGATGAATCAGGGATTCTCTCTGAGAGCGGAATGGAGAGAAAAAGGGATAGTGGATACCAGAAGCATCAGATTTTGGTCCCTAGAAGAACCTTGGCAACCTCCTTTTATCCAAAATATCACTAACCCTAACTCTTCTCTTACCATTGACCATATCGAAAAAATAATACCTGCAGGCAGTTATTTAGTGCAGTTTGCCGAGGATGACCCTTGGGGGTCCCAGGTGCTTATGTATCCGAATGAGAGTAGCAACACGTTCAAAGTTATTTTTAATTACGGAGAAATTTATCTTAGAAAGTGTAAATTTTCTTTTACTAATGATAATAAGGCAATAATAGCCGGGGAATTTTTAAATTTGCCTTCTTCTTGTATAATAGAAATTTCTTTATTTTGTATTATAAAAGGCCAGCTTAAAATAGATAAGAAAGAGTGTTCCTGCCAAAACGGCAAGTTCAATTACGAATTCAAAAATAAAGTATTGGCTGAAAATGTTCATTGGGTTGCAATCAGTATACCACAAGAACCAAAATTTTATAAAGTAATGGCTTTAATCCAAAGTTCTGCATTGGAATGGCCGCTTAGTCTAGGAAGGGACCTACTGGGAAAATTGCTATCTTTAGATAATATTATTGACAATATAACTTTGAAGTTGTTATACAAACAATCTAGTGAAACAACAGAATTAAATAAAACAACAGAATTAAAAGGATTAACTAATATTATTTTAAAAAAATTATTAGATAAAAAGGATTTTGAAATTGAGACAAATTTCCCTATACAGAAAGCGAAAATACGCTGGATTGAGAATGAGAGAACTATTTATTTTGATTTACCTACTAAGGGTGTTATTTGTAATACTTGTGGGGAATTTTTCAATGATCAAAACGGCTGGTATGCTCACAATCCTCGCGGAAGATGTAAGGGGTTAAGAGTCCGAGTTGATACCTTTAAAGCTCAATTGTTAATCTATATAAACTTCAAAAAAACATCGTCCGAGTTAAAAAAAATTTATACTGAAGCCTTCGGCGACTTTTTAGTTTTGTTTTCCTCTGTAACTAATCCTTTGCCCGATGGGTTAAACACTTTACATAGACAATCAAAAGAATTTGAATTAATGCAGATGCTTCTTAAAAGAGAATTAGAATTATATCAACAACTTTTGGAGGTGCAAAAGAGTGACTATTGACCCTATCAAAGCTACAAAAACTATTGAGGATAGTTATATTAGCTATTTGTCTACAGCTTTTCCCTTGCGTGAACCTGACTTGCATAACCAGTTTGTAAAACTACTCAAAGTTCCAGGCAAATTTATTAAAGGCCCAATATTAGAAGCTACTCCTTCTTTTGAAACAGGGCTGTACTGTAGATGAACTTATTAAGGAAGGACTTTTATCTAAAGAATTTAGGAAACTGAATTCGAGTGTTTTTAAGTTAGATCGAGCGTTGTACAAGCATCAAGAAAAGGCACTGCGTAAAATTATCCAAGAGAATCGTAATGTCGTTATTGCTACTGGTACCGGCAGCGGTAAAACTGAATCTTTTCTACTTCCGATACTTAATCATTTATTCATAGAAAAAGAAACTGGGCTTTTGGGGCCAGGGGTCAGAGCTCTTTTGCTGTATCCAATGAATGCTTTAGCTAATGACCAATTAGCGCGTCTACGGGAGATCCTTGCTAATTATGAAGAAATAACTTTTGGCCGCTATACAGGGGAAACTGAAAGAGAATATGAGGCTGCTTTTGATAAACACATAAAAATGTTTGGTAAAAAACCTTTAAAAAATGAACTGATTTCAAGGAAACAGATGTGGCAATCTCCGCCCCATATTCTCTTAACAAACTATGCTATGCTTGAATATTTACTGTTAAGACCGGATGACAGTGTATTTTTTGATGGGCATTATGCCAAAAATTGGAGTTATCTAGTTTTAGACGAATCTCATACCTATATGGGCGCTAAAGGGATTGAAACTGCTATGCTCCTTAGGAGACTGAAAGACCGAATAACTTTGGGTAGTTCAGGTAAACTTAGATGTATAGCTACCAGCGCTACCCTGGGTGGTGGGGAAGAAGATTTTCCGGAGATTGCTAACTTTGCAAATCAGCTTTTTGGAGAAGTTTTTGAGTATAACATAGATAACCATAAGAAACGGTACTGTCAATAATCTTTCGCAAATTTGTTTTTCTGCTTGGTAATTTTTCTTGTATATCTTTATCTCTTAGTAGACTGGCCATGGGGCCCCATGGCCAGTCTACTAAGAGAGGGTCGCACATTAACCTGCTATAATACTGTTTTCTTTGTTCATTTCCTCAAGGTGTCTCATACTCATATACATTTTTGTGCCCCAGGCTTTACTGGCTACATACCGCAACCGAGCGCAGACAAGCATTAATGCTGAATGCCCATCAGGAAAAGTGCCAACTACCCTGGTTCTTCTGCGGATTTCCCGGTTTAATCTTTCGATGACGTTATTGCTGCGAAGTTTAGTCCAGTGTGCTTGTGGAAAGTCCATATATGTCAGTGTTTCGAGAATGCTGTCTTCAACTTTTTTCGCTGCTTCTTTCAGTTTCATGTCCCGAAGCTTAGCTACAACCGCTGTTGCCTTCTCTTTAGCTGCTTCTTTATCCTCCTGGGCATGGATCGCTTTTAGCATTGCCGCTACT
>JBMNGP010000004.1:0-7008 GCA_050949905.1 Desulfitobacteriia bacterium
GGGCAGGTTTAAGGATTATGTACGTTTTAAGGCTATGCGCGAGAGGCAGGCGGAAATAAATCTGCCCTTTCTTAAAAAGGCCTATGCTCAGTTCAGTAAAAAGTAAAGACATAATTCGCAATGAATAAATGACGAAATGAGTAGATATTAGGATATATTCTAAAAATAGATATATTCTAAAAATAAAAAAGAGGAGTGTAGTTATGAAGTGGAAATGTATTGTTTGCGATTATATCCATGAAGGAGAGGAACCACCGGAATATTGTCCGATCTGCGGCGTAGATGCCAGTAACTTTGTAAAGATTGAAGACCAAGCCGGTGATTCCCAAGTCTCCGAAAAAAACAACTCCGAACCACGTTCCGAAAAAGACGCGCAGAAAATATTAACTCCGGAGGAAGCTATCACTAAAGCCATTCGCTCTCTTTCTTACGGCTTATTTATTATCACCGCCAGTTATCAAGGCAGAGATAACGGTCAAACTGCCAATACCTGTTTCCAAATAACCTCTGAGCCTGTCCAGCTGGCTATAGGTATTAATAAAAATAACCTGACACATGAATTTATCCAAAAAAGCGGCAAATTCGGCGTCTCAATTCTTGATCGCCAGGGACATGATTTAGCCAGAAGATTCGGTTACAGATCCGGCAGGGAGATAGATAAATTTGCAGGTTTGCCATGCCACCGCGGACAGTCCGGAGTATTACTTCCCGAAGGTGTTTTAGCTAATCTGGAAGCAGAAGTCGTCAATCAGCTGGATTGCGGTACGCATACGCTCTTTTTGGGAAAGGTCACTGCCGGCGAATATTTTAACAGTGGGGAACCAATGACTTATGCTTACTTCAGAAGTACAAAATAAACTGCCTAAGAAAAAAACTGCTTAAGAAGTGCCTCAAATAATTAAGCTGCCGCTCAAACTTTTTAGTTTAACCGGCAGCTTTAATCTTAATATGCTAGATGCGCTTTTTAACGAAACGAGCCATTCGGGATAAGGCTTCTAAGAGCTGCTCTGTGGAGTAGGCATAAGAACAGCGGATATGGCCTTCACCGCCTGGGCCGAAAGCTGTACCGGGCACAACAGCTACTCTTTCTTCTTTGAGAAGCTGTTCGGCAAATTCATCGGAGCTTAGCCCGGTGACGGAGATTTCCGGGAAAACATAAAAAGCTCCTAAGGGTTCAAAACAATCGAGACCCATTTCCCGGAAACCGTTAACCATCAGGCGCCGGCGGCGGTCATATTCCATAATCATTTCCCGCTTGGCGGATTCTCCCGATTTAAGGCCTTCTAAAGCTGCTACCTGAGCCATAATCGGCGCACACATGATAGTATACTGGTGAATCCTGGTCATGGTTTGGATAAAGTCCTCATGGCCGGCAACATAGCCTATGCGCCAGCCGGTCATGGCGTAAGCCTTGGAAAAGCCGCTGACGTGCAGAGTCCGGTTATGCATATAAGGAAGGGTAGCAAAAGGAGTATGACTTCCGTCAAAAGTTAAATCGGAATAAATCTCATCCGACAAGACGATAAGATCATTTTCCGAGGCAAAACGGGCGATGGGAAGGAGGTCTTCCCTGGTCATAATAGCTCCCGTGGGGTTATTAGGATAGGAAAGTACCAATATTTTGCAATTAGGTGTATAGGCTAACTGCAGGTCTTCAACTTGCAGGCGGAAATCGTGTTCAGCCCTGGTGGGGACATAATGCACTTCAGCTCCGGCAATTGTAGCACAGCCGGCATAAGCAACAAAAGAGGGGTCAGGAATTAAAACCCCGTCCCCGGGATTAATCAGGGAGCGCATGACCAGATCGACAGCTTCACTGGCTCCGACGGTAATTAAAAGCTCTTTCTCAGGGTTGTAATTTAAACCCTGGTGTTTAGCCATGTACTTGGCCAATTCCCGCCGCAGCTCAATTAGGCCGGCATTGCTGGTATACATTGTCTGACCTTGCTCTAAAGAATAGATGGCCGCTTCGCGCATCACCCAGGGAGTGGCAAAATCCGGTTCACCTACGCCAAGGGAAATAACATCCTCCATAGTTGCCGCTAAATCAAAAAACTTACGTATTCCCGAAGGTTTAAGGCTCGAAGTCAAAGTCGATAAGTACTTTTTCATGAGGTAATCATCAGACGCTGAGGTCTTTCTTCCTCTCCATGAAATTGGATACCATCTTCTTTATAGCGGCGGAGGATAAAGCGGGTTGAAGTAGTTTCAATAACATCCAGTGGGGATAATTTATCAGAAACAAATTGCGCGATATCATGCATATTTTTACCTTCGACCACCAAGCTTAAGTCGAAGTCGCCGGACATCAGGTAAACAGATTTGATTTCCGGAAACTTTTGAAAACGCTGGGCAATTTTATCGTAGCCTTGGCCGCGCTGGGGCATAACTTTAACATCAATTAAAGCGGTCACCCTGTCGTCCTCTAATTTTTCATGGTTGATTAAAACACTATATTTAACAATGACCTTGTCTTTTTCCCACTGCTGAATTTTTTTCTCTATATAGTCACAGCTTAGTCCGGTTTGGATGGACAGCTGTTCCACTGTTAAGCGGCAGTCCTGGGATAGAACATAAAGGAGGCGGCGATCCTCAACGGACAGCATAACGCAAATACCCCTTTCTTATAATTTTTAAAATATCATAACATAATCCCTAAGAGGATAACAACTCAATATTATTGTTATCAGAGCTGAAGCACCAAGATTATTTTAAAGAAGCCAGAGGGATCCTTAAGCTTTTTAAATTCAAAAACCCCTTAGTTTAGGCCACTGTTTCTTTCAGAGCCTGCATAGTAATAGCCTCCAAGGTAATATTTTAACCCATCATACCGTTTTTGAGCATGCCAAAAGAGCATTTTCATGCTTTCTCTAAAAAATCTTCTTACCTTACAGTTATGCTACTAATCGCCAGCGTATTTCTTTATTGGTTGCTTCTTTAATCTTGTTCTTATCCAATAAATTCCCCCTACATGCCGATTTGAAATAAGCGATGAAACCCCGAATCCCTAGCTTCATCACCTGGTCAATAAGCAGTTCGCTGTTCATCGCCATCACATTTAGGAACCTGGCAATTTTCATTAGATAATGGTATCCTTCCATGGCATTCCAGGTATAAGAGTAGCAGTGTTCATAGTCATATCCCTGATGCTTTTCCGTTAAAATATTATTCTCGATCCTCCAGCGATATCTTCCCATCTTAGTGCATCTCACAAAAACATTTCTTTGGCTGAGGGGGGCTGAGGATATCCAGGCATATCGGGTTTGCTTTTCTTCAATCTCTTCAGTGCTCCGGCTATGGTTTTCTTGCCATGTTTCATAGCATATGACCATATGAACATTTTCTTTGTTCTTACGGTTCTCCCCGTATTCGTATTCGATAGAATTTGCCCAGGTGTAGAGTTGCCTCCGGTTTCCCCACTGAACTTTCAAACTGTTCTCTGGGTTAAGCCGCATTAGGCCCATGGCTTCGCGCCAGACATCCTTCATGCCGTCTTCTTTCAGCACAATCATATAGCCCCAGCCATACTCCCGGCATTTCTGAATCACGGGACCACAGGCATAGAGTCCATCAACCAAAAGGGTAATCTTTAGCTTCGGAAAAGCTTCTTTTAAACGCTTGGCTAATCGTTCAAAGGCTTTGCGTTCACAATCCTGTTTGTTGACGCCTTCTATGTATTCTTCGTTTTTTAAGAATTCGCTAAGTAGAGGAAGGGTAATTCCGTTGTCCAAGACCAGAACCGATTCCAATACATAGACATAATACTGCGGAATTTTTTCTTCACCGCCTACATGCCGTCTCATGCAGTTATCATGACTCATACCAACTTTGACGGACACCAAATCGTGATTATATAATAAAATCATGAGAGGTGCAGAAAAATGGGAAACAACAACAACCGATACGACGATGACTTTAAGACCGGAGCGGTAGCAATGGTAGTAGAAAAAGGCCGGTCGATTGGTTCAGTAGCAAAAGATTTAGGCGTATCAGAGCCTGCACTCCGAAGATGGGTAAAGGCAAGTACAGAACCAGAAGATGAAGTCACTAAAAAACTAGCGGAGCTTGAAGCCGAAAATAAAAGGCTAAAAAAAGAACTTGATGATGCAAAGGACACGGTAAACATCTTAAAAAAGTCAGTAGCCATTTTCGTAAAGCCATAGAATCAGAGAAAATAGCAAGCAGGAAATACGAGTTCATAAAAGCTTATGCCTCCGGGCATTCTGTGGAGAAAATGTGTGAGTTATTAAAAGTATCCCGGAGTGGTTTCTACGACTGGATTAAAAGAGAACCATCAAAGCGAGAGAAAAAGCAGCAAAAAATACTTAAAATAATAGAGAAAACCCATAAAAAGTATCCTACTTGGGGTGTTGATCCGATCTGGGCTGAAGTCAAAGAAAAAATATCATGCAGCCGTGGAACGGTTTACAAATTGATGAAAGAAAACGGCATAAAATCAAAACGTAAAGCCAAATGGAAAGCAACAACCAATAGTAAACATAACTTACCAGTAGCTCCAAATCTCTTAGGGCAAAATTTTAATATAACAGAGCCCAATACCGTATGGGCAGGAGATATCACATACAATTGGACCGGTGAAGGCTGGCTATATACAGCAATAGTCAAAGACTTATGTACCAAAGAAGTAATAGGCTATGCCATGGGTGATAGAATTACCAAAGAACTTGTAATAAAAGCCATGAAAGTGGCCATACGAAAAGAAAGGCCAAAAGCAGGATTAATATTTCATTCGGATCGCGGAAGCCAATATTGTTCAAACGACTTCAGGAGCTTATTAAAAGATAATAATATCCGGCAAAGCATGAGTCGCAAAGGAAATCCCTATGATAATGCTTGTGCAGAAAACTTCTTTAGTTGTTTAAAATGTGAATGTACAAATTTCTATTATTTTAGGACTAAGGACGAAGCAAAGCAGGCTATTTTTGAATATATAGAGGTTTATTATAACAGACAGAGAAGGCATGCAGCGCTAGGCTGGATTACTCCTGCTGCATATAAAAAACTAATCAGTCTAAAAGTAGCAGCATAAAAAAGACAAATTAAAAACGGCATTTGGCGGGAATCAAGGGCGAGCAAAGCGAGTTTATCTAGACCCTTGATTCCCAGGATAGCCCAACATCCTATTGAACGATGGTCTGTAAAAGACCATCTGCCCTCCGGCGAGGACGGGGTTTGGGGCAGGGCCCCAATTGTTTTAATAGAGCCAAGAGAGAATAAACCCTTATTGAAAGCAAATTGGCGAAACTTTATGTAACTTCAAGATATGTTCACGAAACAGTGTCCAGAAAACGTAGAAAGGCATCATCCCATTTGTAATCTCGAAATAGCTTCTGTGTTCCATCGATAGCAACTAAGTAGTTTTTTCGGATTAAGTAATTCTGAAACTTCTTTCTCCGGATAAGATCCTTCAAAAGTTCAATCATACTTTCTTGTATTTCCGAAACATCGATCCTTTCCAGTAATCGCGCCAGTGTGTCTGCGTGGGGCAAGGTTTCTAATTCCGGAAACATTGCCTGGAGATTCTCAAATTGAATTCGGGTCATCGATCGATTAACTTCCCGCCTCGACCCGCTTTGTAGCACAAACATGAGTATTCCATAAATCATTAATACGGCTATTTTGTGTTTTATGCTTCCTGGTTTTCTGGGATCGTTAATCTTGCTAAGCTTTTGGAGTAAGCTTGGCAGCATCTGGCGGTATACCATGACGACTTTTTCAAAGGTATCCTGTTGTTCTTTTTGCTCTTCTTCGACACTCCCTCCAACGTTCAAACGGTTCGGCAGGGCAGCCTTCTTTTTCTTTTCTTCGTAAACAACTGGACTTGCTTTCCTAGAGCGCACACGTTCCAGCATCTTTTCTTCCTGGGTATTTTGCTTCTTTTCTCGCTTTGCTTTAGACTTGCTCATTCAGGATTCACAACCTTGTAATGTTCTTCTCCTTTTAAGCAAGCCTTGAAATTTTCTTGCAAAGGGTACATGAAAATCATTTTCTTAGAAAGAGGTTCTGACTCTACTCTAGTTCGTCCGCTTCCTTTGGTTTCTCCTAGATAGATCCAGTTCGATGCTTTGTAGCACGTCCCGTTAAAATGGTCTGTATCCACAAACGTTTCTAATAAGACGGGCGCATAGCAGTATTCTCTGAGCCAGTCCTGCTGAATTTGCTTTACGGCAAGAGAGAGTGCTTTGCTTGCTAGATTGCGTATATGAACCCATGGAAAAATTAAAAAGCGACTGTTGTTTACAATTAAATGAAGGCGAACTTTTCGATCCTCCTTTGTCCAGCCAATCCATTGGTCCCTATCTTCTAGGGACCACGCCGATGCTGAGAATTGAAGGCAGCCAAGTTCTTTGTCCCCTGATTTTACAAAATAGTGTAGACGCGAACCAAAGACCCACTTGTCCCCGAGCATATGATACTGATTCACGTAGGAACGCCATCGTTTCAATTCTTCACCGGGTTCAGCAATGACTAACTGCATGGGTTCATAGTTTCGGATATCTCCACTAATTTCATCGGTGTTAAATTTAATTTCGGGAATATGGACTCTTTGTTTACGTTGCAGTGAGGGTTTGATGGGTGGCAGCTGTACTATCCCATCGGCTTCTAATCGATCAAAAAGATCTTTACATTGCTTCATTTTTGCTCGTCCAGCAGGGGTTGTCCAATTTAAGATTTCACAAACCGTTCCAGCGAGCTCACTTCTAGATAATTTGGGATATCTCTTCCTTGCCCATATAATCATCTCTATGTCTTCGCGACTAAATGTTCTGCCACAAAAAACAATGCTAGTATTGTCCAAGATGTATCATCTACCTTTCCAATACTAGCATAACATGTCGGTTTAGGTATGTCCAGGGCGGATTTGCGAAATAATTTCTATTAAAACATCTAAGAACCTTACATTGCGCCAACCCTAGATTGGTGCGTCAGCTCTGTATTGTTATCCCGAACTCAAACCGAAAATATACTTTTTGCTGCATTCAGGTT
>JBMNGP010000005.1:0-504363 GCA_050949905.1 Desulfitobacteriia bacterium
TACCAGGAGAAAACGAATTCTTCTCTTAGTTTGAATTTTAATGCTTGAGAAGGTCTTCGGCTTCTAAAGCAAATAAATAAGCCATCTTAAACTCGGGGATATCCAGGTCATGTTTGATAAGCTGTTTAATTTTCTTCATCCGGTAACTTATAGTATTGGGATGGACGAACATTTTTCTGGCTGTTTCTTTAACACTGCAATCACATAACAGGTATTCGTGCAAGGTATGTAGTAATAGATTTTCGTTTTCTTCATCATATTTTTTCAGCTCAAGGAGAAAATCATCGCAGAAATCCTTGATTTTTACGGTATCCTGAATCATGGAAAGAATGCGGTGAATGCCAATATCTTCAAAGAGAAGCAAGTTGCCTCTCCGGCCACTGGTTTTTTTCACGACAGATAAAGCGGTGTTAGCTTGTTTGAAGCTTTTCCCTGCCATTTCCGGTTGGGGAAAAGCTCCTCCAATTCCTATCAGGAATTTGTCCTCTCCGAATTGCTTCGCTAATTCCTTCAGGGCACCAAGCATAGCTTGTTTAACCAGTGCCGGTACTTGCTTTATTTGATTGGGCTGAAAGGAGACTAAGACTGTAAAGAGCGAGCCATTGTTGCCGATAATTACTTGCTGGAAATATTTATTCAAGTGCTTCTTGATAATTATGGTTATGAGGTCTTCCGAGCGCTCCCAAAAATAATTGTTTTCAAGATCAGGTTCAGCATAGTCCACAAGGATGGCAATCATGGGATCAGCTAAATTGATATTAAGAAAATCATATTCGAAGACGATTTGAGTATGGATCCGCCCATGAATAATATCTTCAATCAGAGCTAAGTTCTTTTTTCTATAAGTTTGCTGGTTTAAGTACTGTTTCATCAATTGAAGCGCTATGGCAGTAGAGGCGTTTTTTAAGACAATCAGATCTTTGGATGAATATGTCCGATGGCTTTCCAATAAAGATATAAAACCGTAAATTGTTTTATTGGAGAATATGGGGATCATATAATTTCTCACGTTTTCCCGCTCGGGTATATTTAGATTGATTTCCAAGTGTTCTTTTTTGACACCGCTTTTTATTTCCTTATAAAAGTTGGATTTTATCACCTTTTGCCTAAAATTATCATTAATTCTGGCCTTAAGAAGAGGGGAATCAAGGTCGGGCTGCAAGTTGCCTTCAACATTACCTAAGGCAATCAGGTTAAGCTTGGCATCCTCAATGATAATGGTATTTTCAACTAAGGCAGAGATTTTATTCACAATGGTTTGGATGGTGTTATTCTCCAGAACAAGGTTAATTAAATCCCTCTGGACATCTTCAATAAGCTGCATTATTTTAATGCGCTGATTTGTTAAATAATCCATAAATGATTCAATAATTACCGGCCAGGTTATTTCATGATCAAGTTCAATGATTGGGAATTTATAGCTGTTAGCACATTCAATAATATTTTCAGGCAGAACCCCAAGAAAGCGACTGGTCTTAATAGCTAAGGCAGAGGCGCCGTTTAAGATCAGACTCTCAATCCACTCTTTTTGTTCTAAATCAGTATTGCTGATAAAAAAGGCCGTGGTGCAGACCAATTCGCCTCCTCTTAACCAATTGGCGGCATCAGGGACTTCGGCAACGGTAATGGTCGTGACTTCCCGCGCCAGGCCATTCTCTCCGGCTAGAATTTTGTATTTTTTAAAAACGTTGGACTTAAGAACATCCTGAATGGTGATCATAGCTATCCTCCTTGGTGGTATAGATTAAATATTTATGTCAGTGAAATAATTAATAAAATTATAACTCGGTTTGTTGATAAAGTATATAAAGCTGATTATTTTCTTGTTGTGATCTCACAAGCCTATTCGCCATTTCTTAAATAATACATAAAACAAAGGCGTCCAAAATTAAGTAAAGCCTACTTAATTTTGGACGCTTTTGTCCAAGTATCGCTAACAAAATAATATATGCAAGCAGAGCGTCTTAGTGAATAGCAAATTACTTTAAGGGTGTGATTTGAAAAACATGAATTTAGTGTTATGTCACTTGGCTGTACGCATATATTTAGTAGTAAAGGCCTATGGAAAATATTTCAAATACAAGATAGGATATAAGTATATATATAAATTAGCAGTAGATCAATATAAATTGAAGGTGGAGAAAAAAGGGGATAAACAATGGGAATTAACTTGGAAGTCAGGGAAAACGACATTATAGAGTCCTTCCAATCGCTCTTTGGCAAAAAAGAACTGCTGGCCAAAGTGATTGAGTACTTTCCCTACCCAATTCAGGTTTACGCCCCGGACGGAACTTCGGTGCTGGTGAATAAGGCTGTGCTGGCCGAATACCATATTTCCAGCCCGGACATGATTGTCGGGAAATACAATGTTTTCAAAGATCCCGCCGTTATTGCCTCTGGCCAGCTCCCCGTGTTAAAGCGGGCCTTCCAGGGAGAAACCGTCTTCTTCCGGGATGTCAGAGTACCTTTGGTAGAAATTGCGGAGCGTTACGGCATGCAGGATTTTGATATGGAGGCCGTATATCAGGACATTACGGTTTTCCCAATTCTAAATAACCAGAAACAGGTGATATATGTCGCCGCATTTTTGATTAACAGGAGGGTTTACCGCGGCAAAGACGTAATCGCCAAGGCCAAGGAATACATAGAAAGCCACTGGCTGGACAAGTTTAACGCAGACGCAACGGCAAAAGCGGCCTGCCTCAGCAAGGCCCATTTCATAAAGCTGTTTAAAAAGCATACCGGCATAACCCCTCATGAGTATTATATCAATTATAAAATCAGCAAATTGAAGGAAAAACTGCTGGATGCCGACCTATCCATAGCCCAAGCTTTTGCCGCCTGCAATATGGAGTATAATGGCCATTCTGCCAGAGTATTTAGAGATAAAACAGGCCTTTCCCCTTCCGCTTATCGGAAAATGTTAGGTTGAAATGAGGGCCGGTCCATGAAAGATCAGGTTAAGGATGCTCAAAGGCGCTTAGCTGAATCATTCCAGTCGCTTTGTGAGGAGCAGGAACTACTTGCCAAAGTAATCGAGTTTTTCCCCTATCCGATTCAGATTTTCTCCCTTGACGGGACAGCGAGGCTGATTAACAAAGCGACGCTGGAGATGATCGGCATCAAAAGCTTGGAATCCCATGTGGGCAAATATAATGTTTTTAAGGACCCCATCGTGCACGGGCTTGGTGTTATGGAGCAGGTCAGGCAAGTCTTAACGGGCAAAACCGTATATCTTACCGATTTCAATGCTCCTTATCAGGATATGATCCGGTATCATAATGTGGAAGACAGGGATATACAGACCATAAGTGCGGACATTACCTGTTTTCCTTTAGTAAGAGCCGATGGTGCTGTAGAATACTTTGCCGCCGTTTTTATCTTAAAAAAAATATACCGAGGGAAAGAAGAAATTAGAAGGGGCAAACAATATATAGAAACCCATTGGCTGGATCCTTTTGACGCCGGCGCAACAGCAAGGGCGGCCTGCCTCAGCAAAGCCCATTTCATAAAACTGTTTAAAAAGCATACCGGCATAACCCCCCATGAGTATTATATCAATTATAAAATCAGTAAAATGAAGGAAAAGCTGCTGGATGCCAACCTTTCCATCGCCCAGGCCTTTGCCGCCTGCAACATGGAGTACAACGGCCATTCCGCCAAAGTATTTAAAGAAAAAACAGGCCTTTCCCCTTCCGCTTATCGGAAAATGTTAGGGCAAAATGAATCGTCAGATAAAATAGTAAAATAAAAGCAATAAAATAAAAGCTATAAAAAGCTATAAAAGGAAGCCGGGCTTTGGTTCAGTACGAAAGCCAGGCTTCTTTTCAAGTTAACATTTTTGGTACTGATTATAAGCATATTCAACCTATCCTCACATTCGGCCGGCTAATAAAATATTGGTAGCAATTATGGAAAATATCAGCGGTTTGGCTGGAAAGGGGCATTCTTATGGGTGATAAAACGAAAGAACAACTGCTTGAGGAACTAATCATCGATTTTTTCCCTTATCCTATCGCCATATTTACACCAGAGTATACGCTGACCTTAGTCAACAAGGCTTTTGAGGCCGAAACAAAAACGTGGTTCCGAAATCCGGAAAAAGGAGTCGTTCGCATTCTTCCATACAAAATCAACAATACTCAGCTGGCTGCAGCTATCTCCCGGGTTTTTACCGGGGATACCTTCTTTTTAGAGGATTTAAAGAACCCGTTCTCCATGTTTTCAGGAATTACAGGGCAAAGCGCGATTCAGTCCGATCGTTTCCCTAAGGCTGTCATCTTTCCTGTTCCAGCTGATAATGCCAGGATTACTCACGGCGTAATTGTGTTTATGTCATGAGCAGAGAAAATAAAGCAATAATTCAATATTATTCCAATTTATAAAATGATAAAATAAATTAGAAAGAGATGCATTAGGGAACAAATTTTATTTGGGAAGGAGAACATAGATGCTTCAAGATAACATTTTTGGTACTGATTATAAGCATATTCAACCTATCCTCACAACCGGCCGGCTAATAAAATATTGATAGCAATTATGGAAAATATCAGCGGTTTGGCTGGAAGGGGGCGTTTTTATGGGAAGGATATGGTGACGGTAGCTCCTGGAATCAAGAAGTTTTAAAAGGAGGATGGAAAATGGTTAGAGTAAAGGGGACTTTAATAAAGCCGAGCGGTGCTATATATAAAGAACCTACCCCTATTGATCCCAGCCGGTTTGCTGATCCAGTGGCCCTGATAACCGCGTGGGAGCCGGGGTCCGATGGTGCGAGCTTCCGTACGCATAAGCTGGTAAGAGTAAACCCCAATAAAATGGCATTTAAAATGACCGGGCAATTAATAGCGCTATTCTCTGTTCTTCCTGTAAGTGGGATATTCCTTCTCCTTTATACCTTCTCCGGTCACCTGAGCCTTTTGCCTTTGGGTCTAGGCTTGGGATTTGTGCTGTTTGGAGTCTATCTGCTGTTTTATAAAACTGATCCTATCGTTTTTGACAAGTCAATCGGCCTATTTATTAAAGGAAGGAAGAAGAGAGACAAATCGCCTGATCCGGACAATCCAAAAGACATTGTTGATTTGGACAGCATTCATGCTCTTCAGCTTCTATCCAAATACGTCCCCGGTAAAAAACCGTACTATTGTCATGAGTTGAATCTCGTACTAAGAAATGGGAAGCGGGTGAGAGTGGTATCCCATGCCGATAAAGAAAAGTTCATTGAAGATGTCCGCTTACTCTCGGAGTTCTTAGGTAAACCCGTCTGGGATGCAACTGATTATTAGCGCTTAAAAACCATGGAAAAGCTTATAAAATAAACAATCCCAAATAAAAAACAAGCAAATAAAATTTATTAAATAAACAGGAGGTAAAAATTATGGGTAAAGCTCATGAAATTGACTTTCAGATCTATGGTGATGATATGCAGTTTGTGGAAATTAGCCTGGACACAGGAGAGACCGTCGTAGCTGAAGCCGGAGCTATGATGTACATGGACGGATCCATCCAGTCGGACACAGTTTTTGGGGACGGTTCAGACCGGGATGCCGGCAAAGGATTCATGGATAAAATGTTGGGAGCCGGAAAACGTGCTCTAACAGGAGAAAGCATTTTCATGACCACCTTCACCAATCGGGGATCAGGTAAAAAAGCGGTGGCTTTTGCTGCTCCCTATCCGGGCAAAATTATTAAATTTGATCTTAGCGAATGTCAGGGAGAGCTTATCTGTCAACGGGATGCCTTCTTGTGTGCGGCCAAAGGTATTGCTATTGAGATAGCCTTCCAGAAGAAAATCGGAGCAGGTTTATTTGGTGGCGAAGGCTTTATCATGCAGCGGCTGGTGGGTGACGGCCTGGCCTTCCTTCATGCCGGCGGAACCATAATTAATAAAGAACTGGGAGTGGGTGAAGTCCTCAAACTTGATACCGGCTGCTTGGTTGCCATGACACCGGGGATAAATTATGATGTAGAATTTGTCGGCAACTTAAAGAGTGCTATCTTTGGCGGAGAAGGACTGTTTTTGGCCACCTTAAGGGGACCGGGTCAAGTCTGGCTTCAGTCTCTTCCCTTCAGCCGTCTGGCTAATCGCATTTATGCGGCCAGCAGCAAGGGCGGGGGAGGCAGCAAGGGTGAAGGAAGTCTCCTGGGCGGAGTCGGCTTAAAAAACTTGCTGGGTAAAGAATGACTATAAAGTTCAACCTGTTCCCATTGCCAAACCTCAGAACTAAGGAGGAATCAAAACAATGAAACGAAAAATTTTTGTGCTTTTGCTTAGCATACTGCTGATTATAGGCCTCGTTCCTCTCAATACCTTAGCGGCAGACGGGCCTTTCTTTACCTTGGAAGCACCCAAAAACCTTACCGCCGAACTGAAATATGATGAGGTAGGCATACCCTATTTCGAATTGAAACTGGAAGTGCCCCAGAGTGTGAAAAATATTAACGATATAATTAATGAAGATCCGGAATACTATGAGGGTGTAGCTTGTTCCCCTGTTGAAGTCAGGTTTGAATACAAATATGCAAATTATGATTGGAATCAAGGGCCTTCCGAATACTGGAACACCGATATGGACTTAAACGAATATCTTGGCCATGGATATTTTCAATACAGACCCTTCGACAAGGGTGCAGGCGCCAATATCGACATTACGGCAGAAACATATCAATTTAGGGCTTACTTTAATGTTATGTGGGGATATATTGACGGCTGGATTGACAAAGACGTGAAGTCAGCTTATTCCAACATAGTTACCATCGGCAATCCAGCGTATTCTTATTCAGAGAGATTGTTTGGAGCAAACCGCATCGATACAGCCGTTGCTGTATCTAAAAAGGGTTGGCCCAACGGAGCCAGTGTGGTCATATTGACCAGGGATGACAACTATCCCGATGCCCTGACCGGAGCACCGCTTTCGAAGAAGTTGGATGCCCCCATACTCTTTACCAACAGCAAAATCCTGACAGCTGCCACGGAAACTGAAATAAAGAGACTTAAAGCCGAAAAAGTAATTATCCTGGGAGGTACCGGTGCCGTATCCGAGGCGATAGAGAATAAGCTAGCGCAGAGTTATCAGGTTCAAAGGATTGGCGGAACAGACAGGTTTGAGACAGCGAAAAATATTGCTAAAGAACTTGGCTATAAGGGTCAAGCAGTTATTACAACCGGTATGGATTTCCATGATGCTCTTATTGTTTCACCTCTCGCAGCATATAATAGCATCCCCATTTTACTCACAACGGCTGCCTCCTTGCCTCAAGCTACGAAAGATGCCCTGGCATTCATTGAGCCAACTGAAATAACCGTGGTCGGCAACACCAGTTGGGTTAGTGAAGCAGTATTTGCCGAGCTTACCAAGGCCAAACGCATCAGCGGCAGTGACATTTATGAGTCCTCGGTTCTGGTAGCCAGGGCATTTAAAGCTGATGCAGCCAAGATTTTCCTAGCAACAGGCAAGGATTTTCCCGATGCCTTGTCCGGCTCCGGTCTGGCAGCCAAATACAACAGCCCTATATTATTTGTAGCTGATCCCTTGTCTTCCCACGTCAAGCAATATTTAAGCGAAAACAAGGACAAAGAACCTGAAATTAATTTACTTGGCGGCGAAAACGCTATATCTTCCAAAGTTAAAGAAGCAATCGATGAAATCTTCAAATAAGAAAACGAAGAGTATATAAACCAAAAATTAATGAAGATGTCTTGAAGGCATCTTCTTTTTATGGCTGTAATTGCTACAGCACCTAATATCTAATATAATTAAATCGATATTTGTCTAAGCGTCAATTAGAATAGATTAAGGAAGAAGGAAGTGAACTAAAAACCAATGCAAATTACCGGGAAAGATGTGGAACAATTGGCGGTCATGAGCCGTCTTGAGCTGACGGCAGAAGACACTACTGCCTATATCGAGTACCTTAATGCCGCCCTGGACTATATGGATAGGTTAAAAAAGCTGGATACCGGTGCAATTGAACCTGCTCAACAGGTTCTGCCGGTAAAAAATGTGTTTAGGGAAGATACCGTAGAGCCAAGTTTGAAGAAAGAATTAGTTTTAGCTAATGCCCCGGAGGTAGAAGAAGGATCTTTTAAAGTACCCCGGATTGTCTAAACAGGAGGTTTTCCATGCAATTAACTTCATTACCAATACACCGGCTTCATGAGCTGATGGAGAAAAAAGAGATTAGCTGCCTGGAGTTAACCAAGGCTTATCTGGAACGCGTCAGTCAGCTTGAAGAGCAAATCAAAGCCTTTGTGACGGTTAGGGCTGAAGAAGCCTTAGATCAGGCCAGGACCATAGACGAAAAACGTTCCCGGGGGGAAACGCTCCCACCCTTGGCAGGAATTCCTCTGGCCGTTAAAGACGATATTTGTACAGCAGGAATAAAGACGACCTGCGCTTCTAAAATACTTTCTGATTATATTCCTCCCGTAGATGCTAACGTAGTTAAAAGCTTAAAAAGTGCCGGCTCCATCTTACTGGGTAAATCAAATATGGATGAGTTTTCGATGGGTTCTTCTACTGAGAATTCAGCATTCTATCCAACGAGAAACCCCTATGATCACGATACGGTACCCGGGGGCTCCAGCGGAGGGTCGGCGGCGGCAGTAGCTGCGGGGGAAGCAGCTTTTGCTTTAGGTTCGGATACAGGAGGGGGTATCCGGCAGCCTGCCGCTTTTTGCGGTGTAATAGGGCTGAAGCCTACTTATGGCCGTGTTTCACGGACAGGGCTCATCTCTCATGCTTCTTCTCTTGATCAAATCGGACCTTTTACCCGGGATGTGAGGGATCTTGCCTTAATCCTAAATACAATCTGCGGCAGGGATAGCCAGGACTCCACCTCAGCTCAAGTCAATGTGCCTGATTTTACTAAGAGCTTGAAAGCTGATGTGAAAGGTTTAAGAATTGGGCTTCCAAAAGAATATTTTGGGGCGGATTTAGACCCCCGGGTAAGAGCGAAGATTCAGGAAGCTGTCCGCAAATTGGCAGAATTAGGGGCTAGCTGTGCGGAGGTTTCCCTGCCCCATACCGAATATGCTGTGACCGCTCACTATATTATTTCTTGTGCCGAAGCTAGCTCTAATCTCGCCCGTTATGATGGGGTACGGTATGGTTTAAGAGTTGATACCGAAGATGTTCTAAGCATGTTCCAAAAAACCCGTGCTCAGGGTTTTGGCAGCGAGGTCAAAAGAAGGATTATGCTAGGCACTTTAAACTTAAGTTCTGCTTATTATGATACTTATTATACTGAAGCCCTTAAGGTTCGAACTTTGAATAAACAGGATTTTGCTCAGGCCTTTGAGAAATGTGATTGCCTCCTAACTCCTGCCAGCCTGACAACAGCATTTAAGCTGGGAGAAAAAACGGAAGATCCTTTAGTAGTGTATCAGTCCAATATTTGCACCTTACCTGCTAACTTAGCCGGCTTACCGGCCATGTCCCTGCCGTTTGGGACGGTAGAGGGAATGCCCGTTGGCCTGCAGCTTATTGCCCGCCATTTTGACGAGGGAACACTTCTCAGGGTGGGTTATGCCTTGGAGCAAAGTACTGACCAAACCAGACTCAAACCTGGTTTAGCCCAAAATTAAATATTCTTAGGGGGTCAAAATGAGTAAATACGAAGCAGTTATTGGCTTAGAGGTTCATGTTGAACTAAAAACAAATACCAAGCTATTTTGCGGTTGTTCCACCGAATTCGGGAAAGAGCCTAATACCCAAGTATGTCCAGTTTGTCTGGGATTGCCGGGCAGTACGGGTGTTCTAAATCGGAAAGCTGTGGAACTGGCCACTAAAGCCGGGCTCGCTTTAAACTGTGAAATAGGCACTTACACCTGGTTTGACCGCAAAAATTATTATTATCCTGATTTGCCGAAGGGTTTCCAGATCTCTCAAGTCTTTCGCCCTATCGCCCATCACGGGTATTTGGATATAGAAGTGGATGGCCGGAGTAAACGAATTAATATCACAAGGGCTCATCTGGAGGAAGATCCCGGTAAGCTGATCCATTCGGGCAGCTCCATCACTACTTCTCGTTTCTCATGTGTAGATTACAACCGATCCGGTATACCTCTCATCGAAATTGTATCAGAACCGGAAATACGTTCCGGGGCAGAGGCTAAAGCCTATCTGGAGAAGTTAAAGGCTATCTTGGAATACGCCGGCGTTTCGGATGTTAAAATGGAGCAGGGCTCTTTGCGCTGTGATGCCAACGTCTCCGTACGCCCGGCCGGTACCGGTACCTTTGGTACTAAAACCGAAATAAAGAATATGAATTCTTTCCGGGCTGTTGAGCGGGCTATTGAGTATGAAGTGGAAAGGCAAATTGAGGTTCTGGAAGAAGGGGGAGAGATTATCCAGGAAACCCGCGGCTGGGATGAGAACAAGGGTATCACTGTCTCCATGCGCAATAAGGAAAACCCGGATTACCGCTGTTTTATGGAACAGGAAATTAGCCATATTGAGCTGACAGCGGAGTGGATTGAAGAAGTCAAAGCCACCCTTCCGGAATTACCGGATGCCCGCCGGAAGCGCCTTGTCGAAGAACACGGGCTGCCGGCTTATGATGCGGGGATAATTACCAGTTCTCTCGTTTTGGCTGAGTTTTTTGATTCTGCTTATGCGGAGTTTCCTGATGCCAAATTAATTAGCAACTGGATTATGGGAGAGCTTCTACGGCTCTTGAATGCCCGGAATATGGAATTGCCTGAAGCTAAGGTTACTCCTAAGAATTTTGCTAAGCTTTTAGAGCTGATCAAGAAAGGTTCGATCAGCAATAAAATGGGCAAAGAAGTTTTCGAGCAAATGTTTGAAGAAGGCCAAGATCCGGAGCAAATTGTTAAAGATAAAGGCCTGACTCAGATATCTGACGAGGGACAGCTGGCTCAAATTCTTACTGAAATTATTGCTAAGAATCCTAAATCAGTAGCTGATTTTCAGTCCGGCAAAGAACAGGCAATTGGCTTCTTGGTAGGCCAAGTTATGAAGGCTACTAAGGGTCAAGCTAATCCGGGTATGGTTAATACCTTGCTTAGAGAAATGCTGTCTCAAACTAGGAAATAATTATTTAATATAGGCATCTTTATTATTTTCCTGAGAGACCGTTTATTTTAGGGAGTAATTGGCCAGAATTGAGGTTATTTTATCGTTTTCCAGCATAAATTCTCTTTTGATAAGGCCAATGTCCTTCTTATAGTATTCGTACAGAGTAGAGTAATTTTCGGTAATTTTTACTTTCACACAATTGTCGAATTTCCCCGCCGGGGTATTGACAGCAGCGTTGACCTCAACTATCTCTCTGGTAGAGGTTCCGGCTGTCCACTTAGTACCTGGTTTGAGGGGTCCCTTAAGGATGACGATATTCTCATTCCCGGGCTGATTAAGGATGTTTTTCGGTTCATAGTCTTCCCCTGTAAAATAGATCCGGGTCACAGCGTCAGCGGTTATTTGGTAAATTGAAGTACTGACTGTTCCGCCGTTATCTTCTTTGATTTGACTTTTATTGCCTTCGGCATACAGAACTTCGCGGGTAAAGGAAGCGTATTCATTGCCCTCGCCCAGGTATTGCCAAGTACTGCCTTGGGTCAGGGGGAAATAATCCTTGGGATTTGACTCCTCCGCTTCTGTTGGGGGTTCAGGCTGCTCGCTTTGGCTGGAAGCCGATGGCAGCAGATTAAGATCCGGTTCTACCGGTTCTAAGGTATAGTAATGCCCCCAGATGGCTTCTTGCTTTTCCCCTTCAAGAAGGAACTGCACTTTTTTGATTTCCGGCAGTTGAGTAAGGGTATTAACAACAGAGAAAATAGTCATTGTTTCCCCGGCGCTGCCGCCCCAGTGGTTAGTTTTAACTTCTTTGCTGAAGTTTACATAGGCTACTCCACCGGATATTTCCAGGGACAATAATTTTGTTTCTCGGGGGATAGTAGCGACAGAATCTTGGTTTTGGGGACCTTTGATGAGTTCATTAATCATTAACTCAGGGAGACTTGCACTTTTCGTGACGGTTCTCTCCTCTTTTGTCAGATACATGGCCTGCCGATCACCAAAGTAGAGGTTAATTTTAACCGTTTCCTGGTTTGGTTTGGGGTCTACAGCGGGATCTTGATCCGCTGTGTTTTTTTGCCACGGAGCAGAGGTACAGCCGGACAAGGACAAGGTCAAAATCAGGGCTAGTATCAAGACCAAAAATTTCTTCATGTGGATTCTCCTTTCAAAATAACTGTTATCTTCGAAAGAAGTATAGCAAAGAGGGATTTCAGTTTTATGACAAATTGTTAAAAAAGTATTACATTAACAAAGTATTTACGTTACTTGGTCTATTTTGAAGCAGGTAAAACAATTCGAAATTGGCTGCCCTGACCGGGAACGCTCGCTACCGAGACAGTACCGCCATGTAAATTGATGATCTCTTGCACTATGGGCAGGCCCAGCCCGGTGCCGCCTGTTGCCCGTTCTCTGGCTTTGTCTATCCGATAAAAACGGCTAAATATTTTTTCCTGATGTTCGGGTGCTATCCCAACCCCCTGATCAATAACCGAAATGATGAGTTTTTCCTGTTCGGCAGTACTGGTGATCCGCACTTCCTTATTTTCCGGAGTATATTTGATCGCGTTATCTGCCAGGTTATAGACGGCTCGGTATAACATATCCCGATCTGCCGACCAGGTCAGCTGCTCCTGGGCACTGACGATGATCTCAAGATGTTTGGGAGCCGCCAAGGGCAGGAGACTCTCTTTTACTTCAGCAAGAAGATGGCTGATAAGTACAGGCTCCAGCTTAAGGGAAGCTTTGTTTCTTTCGATTTTGCTCAGGAGCAGAAGATCGTTAACCAGTCTGCTCAGTCTGTCCAGCTGTCCGTCAATATCCCTTAAGTATTCCAGAGTTTCTTCCTTAGATTCAGGATGTTTAATCAACAGGGATTCCGCCAATACTTTTAAAGCTGCCACCGGGGACTTTAATTCATGCGAGGCATTGGCGATAAATTGCCGTCGGATAGCATCCTCATGTTTGATCTTCTCGCTCATTTCGTTAAAAGATTTGGCTAAGAGCCCTAATTCGTCGTGGCTTCTGACCTGAACATTATACCCGTAATCACCGGCGGACATTCTCTTAGCGGCCTTGGTCAAATTGCCGATAGGCACCGTTATTATTCTGGCGAGCAGCAGGCTGATTAATAAGGCCAGGATACCGCTGCCTGAGGCGGTTGCCAGCAGCCGGTTCCTGGTCTGATCCAGTCGCTCAGTGATATCATTAATGTCTGCTGCAATAAAAACCGCGCCGACAATCTGCTTGCCTGAGGCCACCGGTACTGCCAGATATAACAGGCTGCCGTAATCAGGATAGTGATTTGTTCGGGCGATGCTTTCTCCTTGTAGAGCGTCAGCTACCACGGATATTGAGAGCTCTTGCCCCCGGGATACGCCGGAGGAATCACCTAAGATATTACTCGCTGGGTCAAAGACCAGGATGCGGTGACCGATACTTTCACCGAATTCTTCAGCCAAATAATTTAAATAGGCGGTGTTTTCCTCGCTGAAATAGGGTGCAGCCCTTTCAGCAATAATGTTGGCATAGCTCAAAAGGACATTTTTTCGCTCATTAATAAAAGATTGTTCAATATCCAGAAGGGTAAGATAGCCAAAAGCCGCCATGGCGGTAAAAATGATGACAAGATAGGTTAGACCGATTTTTATGCCCAATCTTAATTTCATGACATATTCTCCGGTTGAAAATAATAGCCGATACCCCATTTGGTTTGAATAAACTCAGGGTGGGAGGGGATCGGTTCAATTTTATCTCTGAGACGCCGGATATGGACATCCACAGTCCTGTCTTCGCCGGCATAATCATAACCCCAGACCAAGCTGATCAAATCTTCCCTGGTATATACTTTGCCCGGATGTTTGGCCAGTAACAGCAGCAGATCAAATTCTTTGGCTGTCAGAGTGTAGATCTCTTGATTATCCACCGTGACTGTTCTCCGGGATAGGTTGAGTTTCAGCCTGGCGTTAGCACGGATCAGTTGGATATCAGAGTTCTTGCTGTTGTATCTCCTGAGAACAGCTTTAATTCTGGCAATTAACTCCCTGGTATTAAAAGGCTTGGCAAGATAATCATCGGCACCTAATTCCAGTCCAATGATTTTATCCACATCTTCACCCTTGGCGGTAACCATGATGATGGGAACCTGAGAAGCCTGCCGAATCCTCCGGCATACTTCCAAGCCGTCTATTTCAGGCAGCATCAGGTCAAGAATCAGCAAATCGTATTCCCAATTCAGGCTCTTTTCTAGAGCCTGAGTTCCGCTATAGGCGGTATCAACCTCAAAACCTTCAGCCTCCAGGCTTCTTTTAAGTCCTTTGACCAGCATTTCCTCGTCATCGACAATTAATATCCTTGCCATGAGACAACATCCTTTTTGGGAGTTAATCTAAACAATACGATTATACCACTTGTGGCCAATTCCGTTAATCGACCGAACTTTTAGAATAAAGCATTTATGGTATCTACTAGCTGAAAGAAAAACTTTTAAACAATAAGTTCGAAATATGGTATATTTTAGAAGGGAAAAATTACTTATTATTTGATTAGTTTATGAGGGAGAGTAAAAAGGTATGGACAAAGTGGAAGCAAATCGGGAATTGTTGGAGGAATTAACGAACCTAAGGGCAAGCGAGGCTTTTTTTCGCCGAATAGTTGAGCTGCTGCCTCTGCCAATGGAGGTTGTTTCACCTGATGGTACTGCCCTAATGGTTAATCAAGCACTGTTAGATATGAGTGGTATTCCCTCGGCAGAATTAATTGTGGGTAAATACAATATTCTCCAGGACCCTTCTGTGGAAGAAGGGGGGTTTAAGGACAATCTGCTCAGAGCCTTTAAGGGAGAGACAGTTCATTTTACCGATATTAAGGTGCCGATAAGGCAGCTCGAAGATGTTTACGGGGTCAAAAATGATGAAGTTATCTCTGTCTTTCAGGATATTGTTATTTTCCCTTTATTGAATGATAAAGGGGAAACAGAAGAGGTGGTCGTCCTTTTTAAGGAGCAGCGCAGCTATAATGTAACAAAAAATATTAATCAGTCCATTAAATATCTAAAGGAAAATTATCAACATGAGTATTGTCTGGAAGACGTGGCTAAGGCCGCCAATTTAAGTCCCTATCATTTTATCAGGGTTTTTAAATCACAAACCGGTAAAACCCCCTATGAATTCTTATTGGACTTAAAATTGCAAAAGGCCAAAGAAATGCTGATCGATAGTACCAAGACGATTACAGAAATATGTTCCGAACTTGGTTTTTCCAGCCCCAGCTACTTTGCGGCAGTATTTAATAAAAATATTGGCGAGTCTCCGAAAGTTTATCGTCAAAACCACTCCGAGGATAACAATTCTAAAAGCAATTCGCGACCTATTTCGGAATGAGAGAATTATTTTATACAATTAAGAAACACTCTGTTAGTGAAGATAGCAATATTTTGGCGAATAACAGCAATATTTTTACGGAATCCCCTAAGGCAGCTTGCTAAGATGAAAAATGTGTTAGACTATGATGAGGTAGTGGTCTTATGGGATTCATGGAACAGCTTTTAGTCCATATTCCGCCCCACCCCCTAAAGGATAAGGTAGAGGCCTTTCCGGGAAATGATATGGTGATTTTTAAGCCAAGTATTATCTTTGAGGGACCTTTTTGTTCCCATCATTATCAATTTGTCCTGCCTTGGAGTGATGTTCCCGCTTTAACAATTGAAAAACAATGCTTTCCCGTAGAGCCGAATAAGCTTTTGCCGATTAATCCCGAACAGGTTCATGGGGCGCTAGCCCGGCGTGAAGTTCAGGGCTACCTAACTATACTAATAAAAAGAGAAATCATCCGGGAAATGGCCAAATCTGCTTTTGGCAAGCCCGATATCAGTTTTAAAAATGCTTTTGCTACTGTGGACAGCGAAGCGAGACATCTCATTAATCAATTCATGTTGGAGACAGCCAACCGTCAGCTGGGATTTGAATTTGTTCAGCAAGGAATAACGCTTCAGCTGGCAATTAACTTTCTTAGGCGGCTGAAAAGCAATTTGTGTCTGGAAAAAAGTGAGCGCAGCCGTCCCCAGGAAAACATTAATAAAGCCATCGAATTCCTAAACGAATGTTATAATGAGGATTTTTCCCTGGAGGATATAGCTCGCGTAGCGAATTTGAGTCCCTATCACTTTATTAGGGTTTTTAAAGCCGAAACGGGAATGACTCCCCATGAATATATGATGGATATAAGGATTAAGCGCATCAAGGAAATGCTGGCCGATAAGAACCTTTCCATCTCTCAGGCTTTCTCATACTGCGGGATGGATTACAATGGACACTTTGCCGCGGTGTTTAAACGCAAGGAAGGGGTTACGCCTTCGCAGTATCGCAAGTCAGTCTTTGGTTAGAATAAGTGCGCATGCTTACAGCCTTTGCCCGCAAGAAAAAACGGGCAGGGGCTGTTGCTATTTAAAGCAATAAAATTACTGATTGTCGCAATATCCGAATTTTTATATCCGGTAAAGAATGCTACAGTGAAAACAATAGTTGCTTGGAATATGGCGAGGAGGTGTTGGGTGTTGCGATGAGCAGTTTGAAGTATCCGCCCAAGGATAGCATCAAAAGGGCTCTAGAGTATTTACATAGCTGCGGCTATAAGGAATACTCCTTAGAAGTAATTGCTCAAATAGCCAATTTGAGTCCTTACCATTTCATTCGGGTTTTTAAAGCGGAGGTTGGTCTTACTCCCTATAAATATCTTACCAAGATTAAAGTAGAAGCAATTATGGAAAAATTGGCCGATAAAAATCTTTCTGTCAGCGAGGCTTTCTCGGCATGCGGGGTTAAATACAACGGGCATTTTGCCGCTGTTTTCCGGAAAACAACCGGCATGTCCCCCTCTCAGTATCGCAAGGAATTGTGGGGTAATTAAATCTGGCAGGATAGCAAATATCTTACTAATAATAGCAATATTCTAATTTATTTAAGAGGCGAGAAAATGCTAGATTCTAAACAAAGCTATTTGGTGAAAAGAAAGGAGATCAACAAAAATGTTTTGTCCAAAATGTTGTAAAGGTGCAGGAGAAGCAGCATTTGAGGAACTGAAGTCAATGTGCTTGGTTCTTTTTTGGGAAAGGATTAATTAGACGATTAAAGGGAGGTAGTTTTCAGTGAAACACAGGTTACTCGCAGTAATTATGTCTGTGGCAGTTTTCGCAGCAATGTTTGCAGGTTTAAACGCGACTCAGGCATCAGCGTTGGGTGACAGCAATCTGGTAGTGTCGGCAGGCTGGTCTGAGACCTTCGTCATTAAAAGTGACGGAAGTCTGTGGGGCTGGGGAGTAAACAGTGATGGAGCTGTAGGTAACGGTACTAAAGAGGTAGTACTGAAACCTGTCAAAATCATGGATGATGTGCTAAGTGTCTCCAGTTATGCCCATCATACTGTGGCAGTCAAGAAGGACGGCACACTTTGGGGATGGGGCTCAAATAGATATGGTGCCCTTGGCAAAGCTGGTGAAGAGACAGTTCTTAAACCCGTTAAACTGATGGATGATGTGAAAATGGCCTCAGCCGGACGTCATGCAACAGTAGTTGTTAAAAAAGACAATACCCTTTGGCTGGCTGGCGAAGTTGGCCCGGGGGACGGTAAAATGGGAGATAAAAAGGCAGGTTTCCGTCAGGCAATGGCTAATGTCCAATTCGCAGCGGCAGGCGAAGATGTGATATTTGCGATTAAAGAAGATGGAACGCTTTGGGGATGGGGTTTCAACGAAAAAGCGCAAATTGGAAATGGAACCAGAACCGGTGATAATAGCCTCTCCGCTGGAGGCAAGTTGGTTCTGACAGCAGTCAAAGTGCTTGACGATGTGTCCTACGTGGCCTCCACCAGAACGACTACCATGGCGATACGCGGTGATGGCAGTCTCTGGATGTGGGGCGGTCCGGAACAGGGCAATTTTTATACCATTAATGGGATTGTCAAAGGCTGCCCGGCTAAACCGGTGAAAGTCATGGAAAATGTCAGTCAAGCCTGCCTTGCTGCGGAAGGAACTACTTACGCTGTGGTTAAAGGTGACGGAACGGTATGGGGCTGGGGTGATTCAGTAGCTCTGCGCGGCACCGTCGGAACAATTAACCAACCGGTCAAGCTCTATGATAATGCCAGACTCAGCTCACTTGGCAACAGGCACCTGGCAGTTGTCAAAAATGATAATACCTTGTGGATGGCAGGAAGCAATTATTACGGCCCCCTTGGCTTTGGCGAAAAATCAGGGGATAGACCCTTAAAACAGCTGCTTACAGATGTTATGTCCGGTATTAATGGCAAAAACGCGGTAAGACTGGGCGGTAACAATCGCTACGATACCTCGGTGGCAATAGCGCAAGAAGGCTGGAAAAAGTCCGCCTATGTGGTCTTAGCCACAGGCAATAATTTCCCGGATGCCTTAGCGGCAGCTCCTCTGGCCAAGAAATATAATGCTCCCATATTGCTTACGGATAAAAGCGGGTTGCCGGCTAACGTCATCGCTGAGCTAAAACGCCTGCAAGTTAAAAATATGTTCATCATGGGAGGAACAGGCGCTGTACCTCAAAGTATTGAAAACCAGGTTAAGCAAATGGGAATCAAAACCGAAAGGCTGGGCGGAGCAGACAGATTCGAAACAGCTGTGAAAATAGCGGAAAAACTAACTCCCACCTCAGGTGAATTAATTTTAAGCAACGGCTTCGAGTTTGCCGATGCTCTTTCGGCATCTTCCATCGCGGCTAAAAAAGGAATGCCGATTCTTTTGACCGACAGCCAAAAGCTGCCTGCTTCAGTGGCCGGTTATCTTGATAAAGGTTCTTTTATCAAATCATATGTTATAGGAAATACCGGTCTAATCAGTGAAGCGGTTGCCTCCAACCTGCCTAACCACCAAAGGATTACCGGAAATAACAAATATGAAAGAAATATTAATATCATCAAGTGCTTTGAGGACGAGATAGATTTCAGCAATGTATGCATTGCTACGGGAAGGGATTTCCCCGATGCTCTGGCGGGCTCAGCCTTTGCCACCTTGGTATCCTCAGCAATAGTTCTTGTTGATGATAGAGACATCAAAGAGGTCACGGCAAATTATACCAGTGAAAAATTCCAGCAGATAGAAAATGTCTATATCTTTGGCCTTCAAGGTGCGGTAAATGATGCAGCCCTTTATCAAATGATTAAAGGCAAATAATTTAGTGCAAACACTAAAAATAGAAGTGAATGCTATGAGAAAGTTAAATGTATTGTTAATTACAGGGCTATTAATTCTTTTTTTAAGTGCTTGCAGCAGCAAACCCGCATTTTTGCCTGATAGCCCTGACAACGGCCAAAACGGGGTTCAGGCGGAAAACTATAACTGGCTGATTACTGTAGATGACCTAGCCTCCGAAGAACAAGACGGGGTTGAGCTTAACTATCAGTATATCCTGGTTGCCTTTAAAGAGGGGGGCAGCAGTGCTTTTGGCAACTATAAAGCCAAATGTGAACTGAACTTCAATATGGATGCAGGGGCTCTCTCCAATATACTTTTTGATGTCTTCGACGGTATGCAGATGGATACCGGCAGTGGGGATATTGAGTTTAAGGTTGAGAAGTTCGACTTAAATGTTATTAACCATTATGGCGAATATGGTCCCAAAGTCGATGCCAAAGACAGGTACGGGTTTCCGTACCCCGATAGCGTAATCAAGACGGATATGGCACTCTTTAATCCCGAGATGTCCGGTTCGGGCGGCATCAATCTGGATATGACCGGCAAGCTTGGTTATGATATCAATCTGGATGATGTCCTGCAGCCGGTAAGAAAAGCGGAAGGCAGCTCGGAAATGCCTATGCGGCTGACCATTTATGAGAATAATGATGTATCGGTAGAAATCCCGGCCATCGGCAAAACTTTTATGGGCAAGCTTCAACGCCTCCCCTATAGTGATAAAAACCCTGAGGCTAAAAAGATAATAGAAGAAGAGTTGGCCAAGCGTAAAGCTGAAAAGAAAAAAGGACAGGAAAGTGAGGAAGATACAATGTCAGGCAATCCAGCTAATTTTAATCAAACCCCTTGGCCGGAAAAATTAGTTCCTAAACTTCCCAAAGCGAGTGATTTGGTATACGAGGTATTAGAGCTGGAAATTGATGCTGCTAACCAGTATATTGAAATCTATGTTTATATGAGCAAAGCTGAAGCCGAAGCCTATTTGTCAGGACTGAAAGATCACGGGATATCAACTTCCGGCCCGTATCCAAGCTCCGGAGACATTCTCCTGGAGGGCGAGGGTGATGGCTTTGACCTTCAGTGCGCCTATTTGGCCCCAGAGCAGTATTTACGAATTCAGTATTATATTAAAGGATAAAAACGTAATCAATTGCCCTTAAAAGCAAATTGATTTTATGAAAGGCAGAGGAAAAATGAAACGTTTATTAGCAATTGCTATGATTATTTGTTTGGTTTTCTCGCTGGTAGGCTGCGGTGGCAGCCCCGCTCCGGCGTCTCAGGATAACAGTGAACCGGCAGCGGAAGGAAGCAAAGAACCTGCTAAGGACAGCAGCACTGAGTCTGCTAAAGCTCCCGTGCAAGAAATGACGATTAACACCGGCATAGGTAAAGAGGGCGGAGAGGTAAAAGTCCAAACCGGACAAGGCATTGCCTGGGATACGGCAAAAATGGGCGGGATGCCGCAGCCTGAAGGTACTACTGTTTACATGGAGATGGACTTGACCCAAACTTTGGGCATAGAGTTTGCTTACAGCTACATGTTAACCGGGTTAACCAAAGAGGTTTACCAGGAATATATAAAACTTGTTACTAAAAGTTATCCTCAAGTAATGGAAAATGTGCAAACCGATAAAGAAGCAACCTTTTTGGCAACTTCTGAGGATCTTAAGCACAGTTTTATGGTTACTTTTATTGACGATGGATCATCCATGGTACAATATCATATATCGAAATAGTGCTTAAATAATAAGGCTCTCTGTCAATTGTTGGGGTTAACCCGAAAAATAAGAGTAAATAGACTTGTAAAGGATTCCACCGACTTAATGTTAGTGGAATCCTTTATTGGGTCTATGAAGGCAACACCTTATATTGCCCAAGGACTAAAAAAAGTTATATTTGACAAGATGATAATAAAGGTTATAGTTGATATTAATAACTAGACAAAAGTGAAAGAAGAGGAGATAAGGCATCATGAAAACTAGAAAGGAAATTGATTCTTTAGGGACAAAGGAAATTCCGGAAAATGCTTATTATGGTATTCAAACTGCTAGAGCAGTAGAGAACTTTGCCATTACAGGGTACAAAATCAATAAACACATGATTCGATCTCTGGCCATGATCAAAATGAGTTGTGCCGAAGCGAATATGTATGTAGGTATTTTGGATCCTAAAATAGGTAACGCCATTATAGCTGCTTCTGAGGAAGTCTTGGAGGGAAAGTTTGACGACCAGTTCGTTGTGGATGTCATCCAAGGGGGTGCCGGTACTTCAGTCAATATGAATGCCAATGAAGTAATTGCCAATCGGGCTATCGAAATCCTCGGAGGAAAAAAGGGCGATTATTCTTTGGTTTCTCCTAATACTCATGTCAACATGTCGCAATCTACCAACGATGTTTTTCCCACTGCAATTCGCATCAGTGCTTTACAGCTCGCTGCCGGACTGGAAACGGCCTTAGAAAAACTGATTAAGGCCTTAAAGAAGAAAGGCCAGGAGTTTGATGACGTAATTAAAGTAGGGCGAACCCATCTCCAAGATGCTGTCCCCATTAAGCTAGGGCAGGAATTCTCAGCCTATGCTAAGATGCTCAACCGGAACCTCCTGCGCTTAAAAAATTCTCTCGAAGAATTACACCAGATTAATATGGGAGCGACTGCTACCGGTACAGGCTTAAATTGTGATATTAATTATGCTCCCGTGGTCACAAGGAGACTAAGAGAACTTACAGGTCTGAATTTAACTCTTTCTTCCGACCTGGTAGATGCCACTCAAAACCTTGACACCTTAGCAGAAGTCTCGGGCAAACTAAAGATAATAGCCTTAAGCCTTTCTAAAGTAGCTAATGACTTACGTCTTATGGCTTCCGGCCCGAAGGCGGGCTTAGGTGAAATCAAGCTGCCTCCGGTTCAGCCCGGATCTTCCATTATGCCCGGTAAAGTAAACCCTGTCATTCCGGAGTCTGTTAATCAGGTAGCGTTTCAAGTCATAGGCAATGACTTGACTATCAGCCTTGCCGTCGAGGCGGGACAATTTGAACTCAATGTGATGGAACCTGTTGCTGCTTATAATCTGCTGCAAAGCATCGAAATAATGACTAATGTTATTCATACTTTTACTGAAAAATGCGTTCAGGGAATTACAGCCAACCGCCAGCGCTGCTATGATTATGTTGAAAATAGCATCGGAGTTATCACCGCAATCAATCCCCATGTCGGCTACGAACAGGCTGCCATACTCGCTAAGGAAGCCCTGAAAACCGGCAAAACTGTAAGACAAATATTGTTGGAAAAGGAGATTTTTACACCCGACGAGTTAGAAATGATCTTAAATATCGAAGAAATGACAAAACCGGGGATTGCAGGGCTATCTCTTTTAAAAAATAAACGTTCTTGTAGTTAAAGGGAGAACGCTTTAACCGCAGACCCAGAGGGAGGCTCTCATTGAGTTTATTTGGTTCCGCATATATGATATTTTGATACATTTAGGGACGGTATTGTAGGAAATAATTTATGAAGAAATTAGTCCTTGGAATATTAGCTCATGTGGATGCGGGTAAGACAACCTTAGCAGAAAGCATGCTTTATCTCAGCGGGAAAATTGGAAAGATGGGCAGGGTGGACAATAAGGATGCTTATTTGGACACCTCTGAGCTGGAAAAAGCCAGGGGAATTACCATTTTCTCCAAGCAGGCCGTTTTGGAAATAGGTGATGTCCGGATTACCTTGCTGGATACCCCAGGACATGTAGATTTTTCGGCTGAGATGGAGAGAACTCTGCAAGTGCTGGATTATGCAATTTTAGTGATCAGTGCAGCCGATGGGGTGCAGGGACATACCAAGACCTTGTGGCGGCTGCTTGATCTGTATCAGATTCCTGTTTTCTTATTTGTTAACAAAATGGATCAGAGCGGGGCGGATAAGGACAGGTTAATTAAAGAATTGAAATATCAGCTTGCCGATGGCTGTATGGAATTCGGAGGAGTAAAGACAGAGGGCTTTTATGAAGAGCTGGCTATGTGTGATGACCTTCTGCTGGAAACCTATCTGCAAACCGGGGAAATTGAAACACTGAACATAAAAAAGGCTATAAAAGCTCGGAAAATATTCCCGTGCTTTTTTGGCTCTGCTTTAAAGTGTGAAGGTGTTGAGCCCTTTCTCCAGGGTATAGTAAAGTATGCCCAAATCCCTTCTTACCCTGGGGAATTCGGGGCTAGAATATTTAAAATAACAAGAGATGAAGAGGGGAACCGGCTTACACACCTGAAGATTACGGGTGGCAGACTTAAAGTAAGGGAAGCCGTAACCGTCGGCGGCCGGCCAGAAAAAGTTAATCAAATTCGCCTCTATTCCGGGCAGAAGTTTGAGGCCAGAAGCGAGATTGAGGCCGGTTCTGTCTGCGCTGTGACGGGGCTTAGCCAAAGCAAACCGGGAGAAGGCTTAGGGAGCGAACAAGCTGCCGTTAAGCCGGTCTTGGAACCCGTCTTGTCCTATCAGATCATTCTGCCGGAAGGCTGTGACCCCAGAGTAATGCTTCCCAAGCTGCGTCAGCTTGAGGAAGAACAGCCGGAACTCCGTATTGACTGGGATGAAGAGCTGCAGGAAATTCAGGCTAAGATTATGGGAGAAGTGCAGATAGAAATTTTGCAGGGACTAATCCAAAGTCGTTTTGGTGTTAAGGTAGTTTTCGACGCGGGAAAGATTATCTATAAAGAAACAATCGCCAAGGTGGTAGAAGGGGTAGGGCACTTTGAACCCTTAAGGCATTATGCGGAGGTTCACCTGTTGCTCACCCCGGGTGAGCCGGGAAGCGGCCTTAAGTTTGGCACAGAATGCAGCGAGGATCTCTTAAGTAAAAGCTGGCAAAGACTTGTCTTGACGCATCTGGAAGAAAAAGTGCATAAAGGAGTTCTGACAGGTTCGCCCATAACTGATATGAAGATTACTTTAGTCTCAGGCCAAGCCCACCCGAAGCACACCGCCGGCGGTGACTTCCGCGAGGCTACTTACCGTGCCGTGCGGCAGGGGTTAAAGGAGGCCGAATCCATCTTGTTGGAGCCTTATTATACCTTTGAGCTGGAACTGCCTGCAAAAATGGTCGGCAGGGCCATGGCAGACATTGAAAAAAGACATGGCGCCGGTGAAATATCCCGGACAAACGGTGAGATGGCAGTTCTTATAGGGAGTGCTCCGGTTGCGACCATGAGGAATTATCATCGGGAAGTCGCTAATTATACTAAAGGACTGGGCAGGCTGTTTTGTACTCTCAAAGGCTACGAACCCTGCCATAATGCCGCAGAGGTTATTGCACTCACAGGCTACGATGCGGAAAGGGATGTCGAAAACCCTACCGGTTCGGTGTTTTGCTCTCATGGTTCCGGCTTCTTGGTCCCTTGGGATAAGGTCAAAGAGTACATGCATCTGGAAAGTTATCTAGGGAAGAAAGGAGATTGCTAAGGGATTAAATATGTGCTTCCTCCATGTCATTCATGGAAAACCCTTCTCTTTTAACGTCGCTCATTGTTATTGTTAAGGCTTCATCTTCGACCACAGTATTCTTAAGCTTTTTAACTGCTCCGCATGGTTCTTTTAAGGACAGCTTATCTCCGCTTCCGGAAATAACCCATAAGGTTTTATAACCTTTAGGTCTTGTCAAAAGCCTTTCTTCTCCTTTGCCGTCGGTAAAATAAATCAACAAATTGATCTTATTCTTATTGGCATATTCAAAAACCGGGGTAAACCTGGTGCTTCCCCTTATATTCAGGCGCTTTTTAATATCCTGCGCAGATTTGATTTTATACACTCGTCTGATTTCGCTGTCGCACTCGATAATCATAATTTCATGATTATAATTTTTGACTATGGCGAGGACTTCTTTCATAGCCAGATTAAATTCTTGATCACTGATGCTGCCGCTGATATCCAGGGCAATGGCAATTTTAGCTTTATGACTGCGAAGTTCACCCCTTAAATCCAAGCGAGCGGGCTGTCTTCTGTTTCTTCGCGTTATGGTCTTTTTTTTATCGCCGGCAACGGTTCCCATCATTTTCTTTAAATATAAATTCCAAGGTAAGCCGCTTTGGTTCTTTTTAAGGGCTGAGATCAAGTTTTCCAGATATTTGGGCAGGCTGCTTTTTTGGGCCTTATCAATATATTGCTCAGTAAAATCTTGTAGAGTTTGGTCATCAAGATAATTGGATTCTTCCCAAAATTTATGGCTTTGTTCCGGATCAAAAGCTATTTTTTTTATCTCTTCCAGCTCATCCTCGGCGGTATCATCGTTTGCGCTATCATCGGCGGAGTCATCAATATTACTATCATCGGCGGCATTTTCTTCTGCTTCCAGCAAATCCAGGGCAGTTTGAATTTTTTCCACATAGTATTCAAAAGGCTGAAAGGGCAAGAGGTCTAAGGAATAATTGGCATTGACCCATTTCAAGGTAATTGCATAGGGTGGCAGAGTATCCAAATAATTATTGACAACGATATCCATGGCCATATTTACAGCCAAGGTACTATAGCCGGACTTATACTCTTTGGCTCTCAGCAAATGCATTGCTAAGATATGGAGTATCTCGTGCTTAAGCATCGACTCCATTTGCTTCCTACTAAGTTTTAAGAAAAGCATGGGGTTGAAATAGAGAACATATTTTGCGCATTTAAAGTTCACGGCGGTTGGACTGCTTAAGTCAAAACGTATTTCTCTGGACATTTGCAGCAAGAAATAGCCATAAAAATTATCCTCATCTTCCATAAGACTTAAATTAACTCTATCAACCAGGGCAAAAAAATCGTTCTTAAAACCCTTAGGGATTTTTAGGGCAGGGTTTTTAGCATTAGGTTGTAAAATAAGGTTATGAGCTTTTTCATATAGTTCCTTCGCAGAGGTTTCCCAAAATGTTTCCATTGCTTATCCCCTTGGTGAGACATAAGTAGTGAAATAGGAATCAATAAAAGCTTCATTTTCTATGGCTTGGGCGTATATGCCAGGATAATGATTTCTGATGCCCTTCATGATTGCTATCTTGAGATCTGCCGGATAGAGGTTTAAGAATTCGATAAGTACGTTAATATAATCATTTGACTCTGAATTATAATTTTTAAGATTTGTTTCTAAATTCTTTAAGATATTCTTGGCGGATAGATAGAGCCTGGTGTGGCTTTCGCTTTTTATTCGTTCCTTCAGAGATTCCGGAAGAGGACTTTGGGAGAAAACTTCTGCAAAAGAAATTAAAGGATTATAATCGCTTTCAATAAAGTTCATAAACTCTTCGGCGATAACTCTTCCCACATTGCCTCTGACAATATTTAAAAACACAGATCTGGGTATGGAATCTTTTTTCTCCTTGTATATTTTATAGCTGTTGGAAATTCTCTCATAGCTCCTGGGAGTTGCTCTGAGATCATCTTCGTTGATCTTGTGCAAATATTCCGGGAAGGTCGAGATGAATTCGCTGATCTTGGGCTCAATTCCTGTTTCTAGGGCCCAATCCAGCCACTCAAGATAATCAGGCTCCATATATAGCCAGACAAATCTGTTTTCTTGCGCCGCATCCATATCGACAACCTGGTAATCAAAATCTGTCCCATACTTACTGGAAGGATTCATAGCGGCTAGGATTTTGACATTTTCATGAACCTTATAGCCGTTAATTTCTCGATTTAAGATTAAATTCATTAATTCCTGCTGGACGGTGTGTTCACAACGGTTGATTTCATCAATGAATAAGAGAACTATTTTTCCTTTGGCTATTTCTTCATCAATTTCCCGGAGCTTATGGTGAACGGCATAGACGGTAGTTTTCTTTTCTACCGTTTTTTCCTTAGCAATAGGTTCGGCATAATATTCGACAGTTGGCAGACCGCCTATTTCTCCTTCTTTAAGAAGGTTTCCATTAATGACAACTAAACTCCAATTATTTTTTTGGGCAATTTCCTTAGCTAAAGCTGTTTTTCCTATGCCGCTTTCCCCAACAATTAGAGGTACGTCTCCGGTGGACAGTATCAAATCGGCGCTTAGCATTGTGTCCATGAAATTCATTGCTTTCTCTCTCCCTAAATTATCTTCAGCTTTTCATCCACAGCTATTTTTTTGGCTTTTTTGCTGCCATATTTATAAATCAGCCTAATTTTATCCAGCGGCATAAGGCCGCTTTTTTGATTTAGCGTGCTACAGTTGATAAAATCTCTCACATATTTTTCTGCCACATCATCTTGGGCTAATACTTCTTTTAAGACTTGTTCTAAATCTTCCTTCGATATTTCATTCACTACATATTTGATTACTAAAATATTTACTTTGAGAAACTCGAGTATTTTATTTTTATCTAAGTTTTTGATAAAAGTAATGGCGTTCTCATTATTTTTGACAGCCAAAAGTTCAATGTTGGGCGCAGGTGAATCTATATATCTTAAAGCCTCATAACTAATTCTTACAGCTTCTTCCTGGACACTCTCGTAAGGTTCTTTGATATACTTTAGGGCATCGTAATTTTTGCGGACAGCTATTAATTGCCATTTTTCACTTGGATTATTTACATACTGAATAGCCCAGCCGGCTTGCTTCAGGGCTAGTTCAATTAAGTCAGAGGTTGGATTTTTTATATACTCTAAGTTAGTCCAGCCATCCTTTATGGCTTTAATCATCATCTCTCTGGTAGGGTTATCAATATATTGAATGGCCCGGCCATTATTTTCCACAGCTATTTCCTGCATTTCTTTTGTGGGGTTGTCTATATATTTTATGACCAGTCCATCTTTTTGCACAGCCAATAACTTCAGCTCATCCGGAGGATTATCTAAATAGGCAATAGAATGAGGATTATTCTTGATCATGTCTCTCAGTTTTGAGTTTTCCATAATATTCTTCCTTCTAAAATGTTTTGCATGATTGAAAAATTACTTCAAGAATCTACTTGTCCTTTAATAAGTTAACCCAAGTTATAATTATACCACTGCCTAAAAAAAGGGTCTAGAAATGCTGTGCCCAAAAGCTGGCAGGAGTAAAAATTTCTTGTTGCCAAGGCTTTTGATGTTATAATATAGACAAATAATTCGACAAGAGGCGTGAAAATGAACAATAAGGTTAATAAACAGCGCCGGTTTTCTGTCTTGGCATTTTCTTTCTTATTTGCCTATTTGCTTTCGTTTGTCTTTGAAGGGCAGGTTTTATATAGTCTTACCGACTATTTTCAGGTAGCCTCAACTTCATTTATATTCGCCGCAATAGTGGCCCACTTCGTGGGGCTGTTTAGCTGTGGCTTTTTTCTTAAGTCCGTCCAAAGGGCTAAAAAAGTAATGCTCTCGGTAATAGGAATCTGCTTTGTCTTGACCATACCCTTTTTCTTTGAGGCAGCAAATTTATGGGTAGGAGCCCTTTTAGGGTGTGCCTTAGTTTCCGGCTGGGCTGTTGCTGCCTGGGGATATTTTCTCAAAAGCTGTACCCCTCAAAATGAGCGGATTAAAACCTGTGCCGATGTTTTAATATACTCCAACATCCTGATGATCTTGGTCAACCTTTCCGCTGTTTACATTTCCCCATTTGTTGGGTTAGCACTTGCCCTGCTGACATTAATCTTATCCGGGTATTTTACTCAGCTTCTTCCGGTAACTGGAGAAAGATTAGCAGCGGAAACCAACAGCACCACCACAGTGCTGAGCCTCAAAACTCCTATGCTGTTTTTAGGGCTCTTCGTGGTTATTCTCACAATTAATTCTGGGTTAATGTATCAGGTCTTTAACCCTGCGTTTGAGCATCTGACCTGGCTCACCAGCTGGTATTGGGCAGTTCCCTATATTGTGGCTCTGGCTGTCATGCGCAATCTGCCCAGCACTATCAAGAGAGCTTATTTTTTATATGTAGGGATGGCTATGATTATGGCTTCTTTCATCGCCTTTATGCTTCTGGATCGCTCGCCGGTAAGCTATTTTGTGGTTGATACCTTGATGCTCGGGGCTTGCGGGATTTTTGACTTGTTTTGGTGGAGTATCCTGGGAGAGATGCTGGATTTAACTGACCGCCCAGCGAGAATCTTTGGGATTGGTTTGTCGGCTAATGTCTTAGGGGTTCTCCTTGGGGGCATTCTTGGCTTTACTCTTTACTCTCTGGAACTGCCCAGTGCCAATATAACGGTTATCGCTCTCGCCGTAATTTGTGTTACCCTGATTATCCTGCCGACGCTAAACCGTAGACTCATAGCAGTTTTAGAAAATCATACCTACCTGCTGGCTTATTCCGTAATGCCGGAGAAACAGCAAAACCAAATCTTACATACTAACAAGCTAATTGATTCCCTTACCGGGCGTGAATACGAAGTATTAGGTCTGATTCTGCAAGGGAAGACAAATAAGCAGATTGCAACTGAGCTTAGTGTCAGCGAAAATACCGTGAAAACCCATGTCAAGAATATTCTGTCCAAATGCCAGGTTTCCTCGCGCTCGGAGCTTATTAGCAGTTTACTGCAGAATCAAGTACAATCATAAAAGGATCCATTTTAGCCTCTCACCCTAAAGGGTGAGGGGCTTTTTTAGTTGAAATCATCACTTTGGGTGAGGCCAAAACTCTCAAATTTCCTTATATTAATAAAATGAGTAGGTATGTTCCGACAAAAATTGAGATAGGAGTTGAGAGTACGTTATCGAGAAAGCGAGATAGTAAAAATAAGGAGAGTGATACCATGCCTAAGTTTTGCTCAAGCTGCGGAGCACCTCTGGGCGAAGGTGTAAAATTCTGCCTAAAGTGCGGTACTGCAGTTTTGGCTGCACCCGCCGAAGCCGAGGGGGTAGCAAATGAGATTTTGCCACAACGGGAAGTTTCGCCGACAAATAAAACTACGTCGTCAAATACAATTACGCCAATCAAAGATTTTCTCGGGTCAAAAGCTGCCGGCAAAATCAAAAGGACAGCAGGAGAAATTGCTTTACCTCAGGAGCTTACCCCTTTTCCGGCAATCGCCGAGGGTGAGGGGCTTATTAACGTACTAAAAAGCGGCTTCAGAGGTTTGGCGGACGGCTTTAAGCAGACTATGGGCGATAAAAAACGCCTGGGCATTGTCGTTGTTCTTGCGGTTATTTGGTTGCTGGTTAATCTTTTAACAGCATTGGGGATTTTCCCCTTGCCGGTTCGGGTGCTTTCCTGGATAACCGCTGCCCGGGGGAGCTTGATCGGCGGGACCATCGGAAAGGGCCTTGTGGCGGCAATGTTTGCACAGATCATTACTGATAAAGGCATGTTGGCTGCGTTAAAAAGAGGTAGCGCAAGACTTAAAGAGATTATAAGCAGTAGCACAAAAGAAAAAGCGCCTCTCCTACTGGGGGCGGGAGCAGCCCTTGTAGTTTGTAATATGATTGCTTTTACCGACATGCAAAACACAATGACAGGCGTGGCAGGATTTGTCCTCTCGGTAAAGGCGCTCACAGCAAACGGATTTTTGCGAAGGTTGGCTGCAAGCATATTTCCAAAGGCTGAAAATGCTTTTTTAACTGCTGTCATGGGCGGTTGGGCCTCAGGCTTTGCCCTGTTCATAATTGTAAGCTTTTTGCCCGGAGATCTGAACGGTTATTTAGTCGGTATCCTGCTTTTAATAGCCGGAGGGGTTATAAGGTTTGCCCAAAAAAGCGAAAAGGGGGCGATATCATGAAAAGAGCTGTAAGCTGTTTTATTATAGCGTTGTGCCTTTTTTTTAATATTTTTATGTATGCATTTCCAGTAAATGCCTTGACCGACGAAGAAAGAGGGTACTTTGTGAGCTATATTAAATTGTCCCCGGCACCGGTTTACGAAGAAGTGATGGAACTTGCTCTGGATAGCTTTGCCTATGATGAAGAATCTCCCTATGGCAAACGATACACTGTAACTGTAGCGTATTATTGCCAAGAATGTGTCGAAGAAGAAGGCCCTCGCATCTTTGAATATTCACCCCAAGCTTATGACACCCATCACTTCAGCGGGGATAAAGAGTATTTATTTACACACCGCGAAATCAATTTAGTGTGCGGGCATAATTTCCCAAAGGGCAGTATGCCTGAAGGGACGGGCTATTGGAAGCTTATTGAAACGAAGGTTTTAGAGAGCAATCTTTTGACAGAGGCAATTCCCCGTTATAAAAGCCACATATCGGGGAGCGAAACTGAAATAAAAGGATATTGTGGTTATTCGGATCATGATAGTAATTCCTATTGTGATTTTCAGATTTCGATAGGGGCCTTTCCCGAACGGGTGGAAGCGGGTACCGAGCTGATAATTCCTGCAACTGTCACCATAAGCAATTCACAGCATAAATATGTTTTCAAATCAAGTGCAGAGGGCAGTGCTCCTGCTAGCCTAACAAGGAATGCTCAATCTAGATTTTATGATTTTGATTACTCCCAAATAAATACCGTTGATGATTACAATGAGCAACTTCGCGGGAACCGTGCACTACCTTCTCATGTGATATATTATGATTCCTATACGAAGGGGAATGGCTCGGAAAAGGCGGATATATCTTTTCATTTTCCTGATCTATACAGGGAAAACATTGAACCCGAAACCTATTTTATAGCGTTGATGGGGGGGTCCTATAATTTTTTCAACCCGGGTGACAGGTGTGATTCTGTTGTGATTCTGCATGCTTACCAGTGGCAACCGCCGTATTCGGATGCCTTGCCCGGTATTTTGTCCAGTGATTACACTCCACTCGATACACCTGCTAAGGAAGCCTCGCCTGCGGAAGCAACGGTAGATACTAAGGCCGACGAAAAAGCTGGCGAAACAGGGGTCAGTATCCCTGAAGCCCTGGCTATAGCCATCATCGGCGGAGCTGCTGCCATGGCCGGTGCAGGTGCCGGTGCAGGCGGAGGAGGCGGAGATGGAGGGGACAATAACAGCAAAAGGAGAAGTCGCTACAAAATGTGCCTGCGTAAGGACTTTGGCGATGGGATCCGTTATGATACCCAACCAGTAACGGTCTATGCCCGGATTGTAGAGCTAACACCTGAAGGGGAGGAAATTGACCGGCCAGACCTGACTTCTGCTATAGAGATTTTTTCCGGAGGGAATTTGGCTGTGGAGGATTGTTCCATGGCAGGGAACTATATGGGCGCCCTGGTGTCAGCAAAGTCGGTACCCGGCGGGGAAAATCCGGGCACCGGAGTAGTTAGCATCCGCTTTAGCGGTGAAGAGGGTTCCTTCCAGAATAATGTAACCTTCCGCATAATCGGCAAACCCTATATTTCTTTCCCTGAGCAGGGACGTTATCTGACTATGACTCTGCCCATGCTTTTAGGAGATGGGAAGGTTTATGAAACTCCTGTTACCCTCCATGATTTTCTGGAAAAACCAACTTCCGTCCGGCTGGATGTAGCAGAAGGGATTCCTCTAAGCTGTGAACTGGAAGAGATCCAAGATATTGAAAATATGGAGGCTGTAGAAGAAGCCAGTGTCCAAAGCTATATTCTGAAAGTGAAAAACCTTAGCCCTAAGCCGCAAGGTCCGCAAACTGTAAAACAAACTGTTAGCTTCGGCATTATAGCTGAAAATGATCAGGAAAAGGCAGAAAACAGCCTAAAAGCAGAGCTTTATCCTGAAGGTCTGTCCATCCGGGAAGTGAAGTTTGATGATCAGGGTTATGTTTTAATCGACACTTTTGATAATGAAGCTACGGAGGAATGGGGGGACGTGGTACCAACAGGCTTTGTCCTGGACTTTGCCGTACCTGAGCAGGATGATGAGGGCAGACCCACAGTTCGGGTTCTCGAACCCAAGGAATATAGTCCTGTCTTTGCTGGCTTAAAAGGAACTGATGAACGCACCACTCATTTGGCAGAAAGATTTAAGTATAGTATTCAGGAAATCCCAAGTAACCTCAAAGAATATAAATTTGCTCCCGAGGAAGCTCTGGTGGAAGAAGAAGGTAAACCCTATTACCTCACCTTGCCCATTTCCTGCACCTATGGCCAAAAGGAGTATACCCTGGACCTGCCCCTTCGCCTCTTAGGCGGAGGACCCGGACCGCTGGCCGGCTGGGATGAAGCCTTTGCCCATATGAAAAAAGTCGTCAGCAAAGTAGGCGGGATCAGTCCGGAACTGGCTAAGATGCTCCGGGAAAACGGCAAAAAAATGTCCACGGCAGAGCTTCGTCTGGTGACTTATCGGATCTGCCATGATGCCGTAACCTACTACACCCAGGATGCCGCCGAATACGAAAAAATCGCCGCAGAACTGGATAACATGCTTTATTATGCCGAATGGCTCAAATGGTTCGGGGACCAGGCCTTTTCCTATCTGATCAGCAAATACTACGGCAATACAGCTGATGCTCTTCTATCCCCAGCCAAAGATATTTTTGCCGCCTTTTTGGGAGAAGTTCTTGATTATCTGCTCAATGATGAACCGTTCACTTTGGAAGAACTGGAAACTATTAAAAATATCACCGCAGGAGTGGATAATCTCCTAGTAAATGCTTTTGATGATGCTATCAGTAGTGAAAATATTACCTTCAAACAGACATGTGCTGCCGTGGCAGGTTTCTTGGTTTGGAAGATAGCGAAGAATATTTATGAGAATAGAGACCGAGACGGGAAAGTCGATATCTATTCTGCTATTACAGCCCTTACAGCTGACTTGACAGCCATGGGCGTGAAAAAAATTGCCGGTAATTTCTTTGATAAGGCTTTAGACAATTCTGCGGTCCAAAAGGCATTAAATAAACCCGTCAGCAAATGGATGCAGAATATCGCCCCTAATGTGTTCAAGGGTAGATGGGACATCGACAAGCAAGGGGAGTATCTGCTCAAAATCGTAGAGTTTAAGCAATCGGATATTATCAAGAAGTACCTTGAAGAAAGCTTTGGTGCCGGTGCGGTTACGGTCGTAGAAATGGGCGCGGAATCTGCTCAAGATTGGCTAAAATCTACCGAAGATAGCAACGCAAGCCCTGTAGATCTCTCAGCATGGCCACGGATAAGCTGGGTCAGTGAATTTACTGATGAAAATAATAGCAAGACAGCTTCCCTGATCACCGTTGATCTCGGATTAGAAGCTATAGGCAAGTTCTTTGACCATCTCTTCGGAGAGCTATTTGGGGAAGTGCCTTTTGCCACAGCAGCACAGTCGCCTCCGGTTGACCCGATTTATATACCGGAGTGAGACTTGAAAAAATAATGGGGAGGAAAAACTAATGAAAAGGATTGTTATGAAAAGAAATGCTATACAACGAAATGCGATACAACAAATTGCTATCATATTTTTAACCTTGGTTCTGCTTATTAGCCTTAGCGGCTGTGGCGGCACAGAAAAGGGCAATGATGCACCCTCGGACGAGGGGCAAAAAGGGGTTGGCGGACTTTCCCTTGACGATATCACCGGGACCTATGCGATGAAAACCTATTATGACGGAAAAGAACAACAGCATACTGTCGTGTTCACCAAGAGCGGAGATAAACTGGTTGCCTCCAGTGATGCTAAGGGCGAAGAACCTTTTGAATTATCCTATAATCCCGCTTCGGGTACAGCCTCCTACGTCCAAAAGATTCCCCACGAAGATAATGAAATCACAATAGACTCAAAATATGCTTTTATCCTTGAGGATGGAAATATCAAAGTAACCGGTGAAACAATTATATCTTTTAAAGACGAGACAAAAGAGGGACCGCGGTATGAAGGACGCAAGATCGACTGACTAGTACATCGTACTGTAATTATTTAGACATTGCCAGAAAGACTTCTCAAATACCTAATAGATAGGGCTGTGTGTCAAAGTCTCTTAAAAACTGAAATGATTGCGGGAGGTAAATCCAATGAAAAAGATCATGAGCTTATTGTTATCTATGGTCCTGGCGCTTACCCTGAGCGCTTGCGGCGGTAATGGCAGCAGTGAGTCGGCGGCTCCAAGTTCTGTCCCTACTGAAGGAAGCAAGGCCCCCTCCGGCCAGACTGCCAAAGAAGAAGTTAACAAAGAAAAGGTCTATGGAATCGGTGAAGCAGCGGAAGCAGACGGTCTTGCCATCACCATTGATAAGGTAACAGCACCCGATCCGGATATGTTCATCAACAAGCCTGATGAGGGTTTTGTCTTTATGCAGGTCTACTATACCTTCAAAAACGTTTCCAAGGAAACGATAGAAACGCCTAAAAGAAAAGCCATCTATATCGTTTATAAGGAAGGCCCCACAGGAGACGATAGCGAGATGACCGCTGATCACGATTCAGACATTCTTCCGGGAAAGAAAGGGGATATGTATAGAGGATTTGTTGAGCTTGCTCCCGGCGAGTCCACCAGCGGCTGGCTGATGTATCAGCGCCCGTCGGATAAGTCGGAGGTCACTATGCATTATTATTCCAAGTTTATCAACGTGCCTCCCGCTCTGGTGTTCCGTTTTGCAGCAGAGTGACCGACCCAAACGAATTATATTTATCAATCTATTTAGAGGTCAGAGTACAAGCGTAGGTGGAGATACAAATGGCGGGCAGAATGAAGAACCCCAAAACCTGCCATGCTGGTGGATCTTGATAGAATCGGTCCTGCCGGTTTGCTTTACCACATCCTGGTCGTTCCCGGCTGTACTTTTCTGTTGCTGCTGATTAACGGACGAGTCCTAAAAAAGAAAAAAAAGGCTGCCAAAAAGGATAAAGCAGAAAAGAAAAACAAAAGGAGGGATGAGACGATGCTTTGTCATAACTGTGGGGCGAAGCTTAAGGACGAGGCTGCCTTTTGCACTAATTGCGGTACCTCCGTTCAAGCTGCTGTAGAAGAAGCGGTAAATGTCACCAGGCAAGATGCCCAGCCACCGCTCAAGAAAGATATCCCGCCACAAAATAATACCACTCTGGTCGGCTGGTCTTCTCATAGCAACCATCCGGAAATACTGGAAGCCGCCCGCAAAAATAAAAAATCAACCATAGGCTGTGGATTTATCTTGGTGCTGCTGTTCCCCATCGGGTTTCTGCTGGCGGGTCTGTTTATGGACGATATGCCGCTTAACGAAGCAATCATCATCGGGGTGGGCCTTGGTGTACTGATGCTGGTCATCAACCTTTGGCGGATGAAAGATCTGAAGGGTTCTGTTTGGGAAGGAGTTGTCATCAAAAAATATAATAAAGAGAGGCGCAGCCACAATAAGGATGATGATTTGACCACCTATACGGAATATACCACCGTCGTCAAAACCGAAGCCGGAAAAGAAAAACGGATAATCGAAAGGGACAGCAGGCGGCACATGTACGATTACCTGGCTGTCGGCGACCGGGTGCGCTTTCATCCGGCCTTCGCCACCTATGAAAAATACGATAAATCCAAGGACAGGATTATCTACTGCAATGTTTGTTCGATGCAGAACCCCATTGCCAATGATCGCTGTAAGCGGTGTAATAACCTGTTGTTTAAATAATTTTCATTGTCAACTAACCGCCTTTATCGAACCAGTACCAAGGTTTGACATAGCGTGTCAAACTATTAACGAAGATACGAGGAGGAATGTTTATGGATAACCTTAGATACGCCACATTGTCAGAGGCAGCCGAAAAGGCTGTGACCCGCTGTGACGGGTGGCACTTCGCAACCTCGGAGGATGAACAGTATGACAGGGCGAGTTTGCAGGGTGTGGCTCAGATTCATGACGAGGAAAGCGGTGCGGATGAGGACAGCTTTTATGTGGTATCACCGGGAGGCGCTATCGGATTTTCCGAGGACGGAGAAATCATCGACTGGTTGTTTATTCCGCTTAATAGTAGCACCGAGGAACTGCCTTTAGTCCTTGGACCGGAGACTGCAATGAACTTCTGCCCTAAATGCGGAGGTAGCATCACTTCTGACCAACGTTTTTGCGGAGCCTGCGGTGCAAAACTACTCAGCCCATAGAAATGGTACAACCTGAAAGGAAGGTTGAAATGCAGGAAATTAAAAGAAATGCAATCTTTTCAGGTCTGGTGTTAATTATAGACTTAGGGGTCTGCTGTTACCTGGCTGCTAAGGAAAGTTATAACTTGCTTTATCTTCCGGCTATGCTAATCCCTATTGTTGCTGTGTATTTTTACCGCTGGTTGCAAAAGGTTAAGTCTGCTGAACTGATAACAGAGAATGTTCTTTTAAGCATTCCGGCCGGTAAGGTTTGGCGAAGTGATGATAAGGCTGCATTTTTTAAAAGTAATAAGGTAGAACCAGTGATATTATCTGGTTTTGGCGTCCTGGCCGGGGAAAATGTATATAAATTTAACTGTGACGGAATACGTTTATTATCCATGAAGATTGATCCCGAGACAATTTTTCTTACCTATGGTACACCGAAGAAACAAGATCACATCATGCTTCGGCATGGACTGATCAAGAAAGAGGATATCCAGGATATCGCCGATAAAATCCATTACGAAACAGGGATAGTACCTGAGGTACAAGACTGGCAAACTTATTGCCTGGTGGCCATATCAGAGACAACAGATTCAAGCCCGTGACAGATACTATGAGCTTAGATGGCCAAAGGGAGTTAAGACAAGATAGAATTCAGGAGGAAGGAATGGCCAATGAAAAATAAAGTGATTTCACTAATTTTGGTATTGACTATGCTTTTAAGCCTTGGCGGCGGCATGTCAGGCTGCGGTAAAGCAGCGGATACCTCAGCCCCAAAAGCGCCTGCTGTCTCAGCTTCTTCGGCTAAGCTGCCGGAGCGCATCAGCGGTAAGCTGACAGAGGAAAACTTGACGGTTTCCCAAGACGGAGTATTTTTTACGGTGGAGGAAGGTTCTGTCCTTAAAGATACCGAGGTAGTAATAACCTTAAAGCAAGACCTGCCGCCGATTAAAATTCCAGGCAATGTTGATCAGGCAAATAATGAAGAGAGCGATGGGGAAGAGATTATTCCCACAGTATATGATTTCAGCGTTACCGGAGATACACCAATGGGCATTATGGAGCTGGGTATTCCTTGTGATGCACCGGCTGAAGAAGTTTTTGCCGCCTATTATAACCCCGAAACCAAGGAATGGGAACCTGTGGAGTTTTACTATGATGCAGAGAAGAAAACTGCGGTGATTCAGACCAATCACCTGTCATCCTACGGTGTGTTCACCATTAAAAATGAGAATAAACGCAATGCCATGCTAAGCTTTAGCAATACATTAGCCTGGGGTGATATGGATTTTGCCAAAGCTGTTGCGATGCTGGAAGCAGCCAAGCAAAATCCTGACACCTTTTATGCAGATTGTTTTAATTTGCTGTCTCAGAGTGTTTCCATCACAAACGGCATCAGTTTCAATCTGCTGGATGTCGTGTCCGGATTGAGCGTTTATGTTCCCACTTTTAATGAAACGATTAAGAAGAGTGCCGGCTATCTGGGGTATACCATATCCGGCGTGGAAATTATCAACGCTTGTCTGAATGATGACAAAAACACCGCGGTCTGGAAAACGGTAGAGACGATGACGGGATATGGGCTGGATAAAATCAGCGGTTTCGCCGGTACCACTTCTATGGCAGCGGGAATGTTCGCTCTGGGTGTGGTGAGCTATGCCATGAATGAGTTTATTAGCACAGCCCTGCAAGGCAGAGTTGACGTGTATGCCAGGGCCTACGACCTCTATTATAAGGAAAAAGGCCGGAAAACCGCACAATGGGTTGATTTGATCCGGGGCATGGTGGCGAATGGTAAAGATCCGGAAGAGACCGCAAAAGCCATTAACGCCGAGATCAAGCGCTATGTCTATGAGTTCTGGGAAGATGAAACCACAGTAGGTATCTACGGAAAAGACGCCAATCCGACTGCATGGTCGGCAAGCTCCCTGGGCGGGTTAAATGACAAAATCAAAAAGGAAATCAGCGAATATCAGCGCTCGGAGGTTGAGAAAATCGTCAGCAATATATTAAACCGCATTCAAGTAGAAAATAAGAATCTGATGATGGAGGATATTCGCAAAGAACTGATCAACTTCCAGAAAAAGATGAACTCCGTGGTTACCATAACTGTGAAGGACAGTAAAGCTCAGAATAAGAAGTCGCGTTTTGCGGGAGCTGTCCTGCGATTTACCGAACTGCCGTCCAGTATTCAGGATCCTGAGAAATGGCAAGCAGTAATATCAGATCAAGGTACAGCCAAAATCCAATTTCGGGTCCTGGCGCATCTGCTGGCCGACAGTCCCCGTCGGATGGAACTGGTGAAAAAAGAAGGAGACAAAGAGACGGTACTGGTAAGATTTGGAGCAAAATTCAGTGTCCCTGAATCCAAGCTGGATCTGGCAGACCTCTATCCGAAATCAGATTTCCCCAGTAATATCGGCGGCAGTTATGCAGTTTCCATGTACAATACCACCACGGAAAAGACCATCGACGATCTGACCCTGACGGTTAAAGTGACGAAAGAAGTCTCAGACGGGTGCTATGCAGATTTTTATCTGGAAAATAACGGCTCGGTATATCTGAAGGGCAATTATTTCTACCGCTATGCCACAGGCAAGGTTAACTATGCTTTGGGCGATATAAGCTTTTCATCTGTGGGCAGCGATGGAGTCGCCTTTAAGTTTGACGCCTACGATAATCAGAAAAAAGTATGGGGATCATTTACCGGACAAAAGTAACGCAAAATATCGGAGGAGAGGATTCAAATGCAAAGAAAAGAGTACAGAGTCTTGGGAATCATCATGACCTTTGTTTTTCTAATGTTCTCGGTCATCACCCCCGCCATTGCCCAGCCCATAAATACGGCGGGTAAAAATACGGCTTTAAAAGCCTGGGAACGAATTTATGGGAGTGATCGTTATGAAACAGCGGTAAAAATCTCCCAAACCGGCTTCAGTTCTTCGGAGTATGCTGTTTTAGGGGCGGGGATGGATCAAAACCTGGTTGATGCCTTAGCCGCAGCACCCTTGGCCAAATTAAAAAATGCCCCTATTCTATTCTCAGCCAAAGGGGGTCTATCCTCCGTTACCCAAAATGAACTGCAACGTTTAGGGGTGAAGAAGGTTTATCTGGTAACCGGCACAAGTACTTTTGAGCCAACATTATTTGAGCAGCTTGAGAAACTGAAGATTACGGTTCTTCCTCTCGGAGGAAGCGACCGCTTCCAAACCGCGGTGAATATTGCCAGAGAGCTCGGGAAAGAGCTCGGGACACCCCAGGAAGTGATTTTTACTACCGCTTGGAATAATGCCGATGCTCTGTCCATGGCTTCGATTGCCGCAGCCAAAGGAATACCGATTCTTCTGACGGATACCGATACCCTTCCGGCTAGTGTCAGCGCCTATTTAAACGAAATTAAAGGCAGTCTCAGCCAAAGTTATATTATCGGCGGCGAACAAGTTGTAGGTAGCTCTGTACAGAATTTACTTTCCAACGGAGTAAGGATCGGCGGCCATGATCGCTTTGCCACCAATATCGAAATACTGAAGTATTTCGCCGCCGAATTGCATGGGCAAAACACGTTTCTCGTTAATGGCACGGATCAGCATTTGGTAGATGCCCTAACGATCGCTACCCTGGCGGCGAAGACACTCTCGCCGGTGGTCTTAACCGGAGCGGCAATGCCGGAAGAAAGCAAAGAATATACCAAAAAGCATCTGCCTGGCAGCATCATCCCCATTGGCGGAGAAGGCTTAATATCTCAGGCTATCCTGGATTCCCTCAGGCCCAATAATCCGGTAACTAGCAGCGGAGGCGGCGGAGGCGGAGGCGGATCACCTGTGGTAACAGTGAATGCCGTTAGTGTGGGAACCCCGCCTGCCCAAGCAACCTATACCAGCGGCGATAACTTAGACTTGACCGGCTTAATCGTAACCTTAACCAAAACAGACAGCAGCAGCGAAAATGTGGCATTAGCTGACTTTGGCAGCAAAGGTCTCACCACCTCACCGGCCAATGGAGCCCCCTTGACGACGGCTCACAACAAAGTAACCATTACCCATACCGCAAGTGGCAAGAAGGTAGATCAGGCGATTACCGTAGCTCCTGCAACGATCGACATCGCTGCCCTAAGCGGGGTTACCCCGCCGGTAACGGGAGAAACTCCGGTGTCGGCAATAACTGCAACTGCTCAGTATACCGGGACAGTAGCTTGGAGCCCTGCTCATAATCCATTTCAGGCAAATACCGACTATACAGCGACCATTACTCTATCACCAAAAACCGAATATACCTTAAGCGGAGTAGCCGCTGACTTTTTCAATGTCGCGGGTGCGACAACTGTAAATAATGTTGCCGGCTCGGGCGTTATCACTGCGGTATTCCCCAAAACGGAACCAGCACCGGAATTTGCCGGGGGTACAGGAACAGTCGGTGATCCTTATCAAGTTGCTACACCTGAGCACTTGAATAATATCAGAAATCATCTTGGTGCCCACTTTATCCAGACAGCCGATATCGACCTGGCAACGTATCTTGCCGAAGGCGGTGCGGGCTATAACGGTGGCTTAGGCTGGGCGCCCATAGGAGCTACTGGTGCAGGGTTTACCGGCAGCTATGATGGCAATCACAAAACAATCAGTAATTTAACAATTAATCGCCCGGCATTTGGCGCTAGTTATATTGGTTTATTTGGAAAGAACAATAGATCTATCAAAAATGTATACCTTATAAATGTTGATGTAACGGGTTACGATCGTGTTGGAGGTTTGGCCGGGTCCAATGGATCCGCAGCTGAAGTGATCAACAGTTATTCTACAGGAACTGTGAAGGGTGATAGTGGGGTTGGTGGACTTGTTGGAACAAATAGTAATTCAGTAACTGATAGCTATTCAACATGTCAGGTCAGTGGAACTACAGGTACTGTAGGAGGTTTGATTGGTTCAAACAATGGCACCATCACCAGCTGCTACGCCACAGGAAATGTGAGTAGTGGTTCTGGGGCTCTTTTTGGTTCAGACGTAGGAGGTTTGGTTGGTTCAAATGCAAATGGTACAATTGCAGAGAGTTACGCCACTGGTAATGTGACTGGTAATAATTCTGTTGGTGGTCTGGTGGGTTACAATATAAGCACTCTAGGCACAAAATGTGAAATTAATAATTGTTACGCCACAGGAAATGTGACGAGTGCTGATCGTGCGGGCGGTCTGGTTGGCTCAAATGATAAGGCTGCAATTAAAAACAGCTATTCCACAGGAAGTGTGGTTGGAGCAAATAAGGGCGGCCTAGTGGGAATATCTGATGGTACCGTCACCGACAGCTATTGGGATACCGTGACTTCAGGTTTGGCTACTTCTGCCGGTGGAGCAGGTGCAGTCGGCAAGCTTACTTTGGAGCTGCAAGATCAAACCACCTTCACAGGCTGGGATTTTGTTACCATTTGGAATATCGGCCCCGCTATAAATAACGGATATCCGTTCCTAAGATAATAGGCCTAAAAACATATCCCTTCTCTTTTCCAAGTAACTATCGTACCTCATTGGCATGGATATTATGAAGATCACTGCCAATACAACTATTTAAAGTCTGCCAAACGCTAAAGGAAGCATTTGGCGGACTTTTTACCAGAAAAAACTAAAGAGGCAATTACGAACCTCTCGACAGGATAACAACCATAGTTTAGAATATAATTATTATAAATAAAGTATCGTAATAGAATAATAACATAAAGCAAACAAATGGAGGTTTTACCATGAACAACGAGAAAACCCTTGAAAACCTGATGGCTGCCTTTGCGGGAGAATCACAAGCCAACCGCAAATACCTTGCTTATTCCCGAAAAGCTGAAAAAGAAGGAAAGCTTAATGCAGCCAAGCTGTTTAAGGCTGCTTCCGACGCCGAAACTCTGCATGCTCTTAAAGAATTGGAAGTAGCCGGTAAAATCGGTTCTACCGTCGAAAATTTAAAAGATGCTGTCGCCGGCGAAACTCATGAATTTAAGGAGATGTATCCGGGATTTATCGAGACTGCCCAAGCTGAAGGTAATAAAGCGGCTGCCGCTATTTTTAACTTTGCGATGAAAGCCGAAGAAGTCCATGCCAAGTTATATCAGGAAGCCCTCGAAAACTTGGATAATACCGAAGAAGTATTCTATTATCTCTGCCCGGTTTGCGGCAATATCGAAAAGTCCGTCCCGGAAAAATGCAGCATTTGCGGGGTTGCAGGAGAAAAATTTATTAAATACTAAAACCTCTTTATATTTACCTTAACGCCAGTTTGCGACAGCGAAGTGTCATTCCTTCCTCAGCAAACCGAAAAAGTCTTTGTTTTGCGAAGGTCCCTTTGTTTTATCGAAATATTATTTAGAACAGGCCTAGGTTTTCTTAATAGAGTGCCGCAGCTGTATTAAAGCAGTTTTGCGTCACTCTTTGCTCTTGGAAGTACCTATTCAACTGCTAAAGCCCATAGATAGAGGGAGGCAACCGAACCGTAGGGGGAATATCTTTTTCTATATCTGGCAAACTGTTCCTGACTTAAGGATTTAAGCCCATATAACTTTATCATGCCCCGGCGTATGCCCAGATCCCCCCAACTAACTACATCCGGTCTTTGCAGAGAGAAGATTAGCAGCATTTCGGCTGTCCATTTCCCAACTCCCTTCAGGGCAGACAAACGCTCAATAACCTCTTCATCCGGAAGTTCATAGAATTCGGCTAAATTAAGTTTTCCTTGGAGGATGGCCTCACAAATTCCTTTAATATAACCTGCTTTTCTTAAGGAAAGCCCGCATTGCTGTATTTCTTCCAAAGAAGCTGATCCCAGCGCTTTAGGGCTGATCGTCCCGAAATGTTCTTGTATCCTGTTCCAGACCGTGGCCGCCGCTTTGGAAGAAATTTGCTGGCTCACTATACTATTAATCAGGGCGGCAAATAAATCAGGGATTATCCGGCGTTCGATCATGCCGATCCGGTCAATGGCCAGTCCGAGTTTTTTATCCTTTTTCTTTAAATAGGTTATTTCTGTTTGGCCGTATTTGAAGATGTCCACACGTTTCCTGCTCCTCTTCCGTCTTTGCAGATGCTTTTATTGTATTATAAATTCTCTGAAAAATCATGCGCTTATTATTGGAATGGCAAAGTCCGTGATATGCTCTGCTCCTCAAGGGTTAAAGCGACTTGCAGTGGAAATTTAGCTTGGGAGTATAGGTTCCTTTTTCAGGCATAAACTAAGGAAATGAACCATAAGTTCAAAATATAGGCTTATTTGTGGTTTGACAAAAATTAAACAGTACTTTAAATTTATATTTATGCATAAAATAACTGTTACCTTGTATAAGTATTCAATTATTAAAGAGGAGATGTTTAGAGTGAAAAGAATAATGGCATTAATTCTTGTATCCCTGCTGATTTTTACCATGGCAGGTTGTGGTTCAAACAATGCCCCCAGCGGCAATGAGGACAATGATGCGGGCAAGGCTGTCGCTAAAGTAAAGGTTATTGACATTGCCTTGACCCAAGAGGAGTATGCTTTCGGTGTAGATAAGAATCAACCGGAGTTGCTGACGGAAGTAAACAAATTCGTAGCTCAAATAAAAGAAGATGGTACATTTGAACAAATCTTGAATAATTACTTTGGCGACGGAGAGCCGCAGGCTGTTTCGTCCGCTGATTTAGACAGCACCAAGGATCAACTTGTCGTGGCCACCAATGCCGCATTTGAACCTTTTGAATTTACCAAAGGTGATAAGTATTACGGTATAGATATGGAAATTGCCGATCTGCTGGCCAAACACCTGGGTAAAGAGCTGGTAATCAGCAATATGGATTTTGATGCTGTCTGTCTCTCCGTAGGCCAAGGCAAAGCGGATATCGCAATGGCCGGTCTTACCATCAAAGAAGACCGTAAAGAATATGTTACCTTCTCCGACAAATACTATGATGCAGCCCAGAAAGTCATCGTTAAGGGTGAGGACACCAGGTTTGATAATTGTCAAACAGCAGCCGATGTGGAAGCAGTCCTTGCGGGGCTTTCCAAGGATACTAAAATCGGCGTCCAAACTGGCACTACCGGCCAGTTCTATGTGGAAGGCGATGCCGATTGGGGCTTTGAGGGCTATGACGTAGATTGCGTCGGCTATAGATCAGGATCCCTTGCTGTCCAAGATATGCTTAACGGCAATATCAGCCTGGTGATTATCGACGAGGCTCCTGCTCAGTGTATTACAGATGCTATTAACGAGCTGAACTAAGGATTTAATTCAAATATTTTATACAGTACTCCGCTAAGAATTGCGGAGTACTGTAACTTTAGGGGAATGACATGGGAAATTTTGATAAGAAATTAGATAAATTCTGGGAAATGTTTTATGAACATGACGGTTATACCAAAGTCCTGACCGGTCTGCAGAACACCTTATATATTGCGATAGTGGGACTGGCCATTGGGATATTAATCGGAACACTGATAGCTGTAATAGAAGTAGTTCCTAAATATAAAAGGCTGCCCAAAATTTTAAACGGCTTTTGTAGATTTTATGTCGGCTTGTTCAGAGGTACACCGGTTGTTGTTCAACTGTTGGTAGCTTATTATGTCGTTCTGCCTTTGCTGGGAATTAATATGCCGGCGCTTAATGTTTGTGTGTTGGTATTTGGCTTAAACAGCGGTGCTTATGTTTCGGAAATAATGCGTAGCGGCATTCTGTCGGTAGACCCAGGCCAAATGGAAGCCGGCCGAGCCTTAGGCTTAAGCTATAGGGTGGCCATGATGAAAATAGTAGTTCCCCAAGCTATTAAGAACATTTTGCCAACTCTCGGCAATGAGTTTATTGCTTTAATTAAGGAAACCTCAGTTGTCAGCTTTGTCGGCGCTGCCGACCTTTACGTTGCCTTTAACTATATAGGTTCAAATAGCTATGAGTTTATGGTTCCCTACCTTGTTATGGCCTTAATTTATATTGTCCTGGTAATGATTGCTGCCTTGCTCATTCGGGTTATGGAAAGGAGCCTAAGAAAAAGTGATCGACGTAATTAACTTAAGAAAGAATTACGGCAAGCTTGAAGTCTTAAAAGGTATTTCGACTACCATCAAAAAAGGCGAAAAGATTGCTATCATAGGCCCTTCCGGAAGCGGTAAGAGTACTTTTTTGCGTTGCCTGAATTGTATGGAAGATCCCACCGGCGGTTCCGTTATCTTTGATGGTGTAGATATTGCCGACATGAAGGTGGATATTAATATTCACCGCCGCCATATGGGGATGGTTTTCCAGCAATTTAATTTGTTCAACAATAAGACGGTAATAGATAATATAATGCTTGCCCCCGTTTATTTGGCAACCCAAGATCTCCGGCAAAATAAGCTCAAAAATTTCTGGCTGAGAATTAAAAATGTTTTTAGCTCAGAGAAGCAGGAACTTTATGAAGTTAGCACTACCCGTGCTCAAATTAAAGCCGCGGCCAAAGAAAATGCTTTACGGTTGTTAAAAAGAATCGGCTTGGAAGATAAAGCCAATGTTTATCCTTCCACCCTTTCCGGCGGCCAGAAACAAAGAATAGCAATTATCAGGGCCCTGGCTATGAACCCGAAAGTAATGCTTTTTGATGAGCCTACTTCGGCTCTCGATCCGGAAATGGTAGGCGAGGTTCTGGATTTAATCAAACAGTTGGCCGAGGAAGGCATGACAATGGTTATTGTTACCCATGAGATGGGTTTTGCCAGGGAGGTTGCTACCCGGGTGATGTTTATGGATGAAGGAAGGATTCTGGAAGAGAATACACCGGAAGAAATCTTCTCCAATCCTCAAAACCCCAGAACAAAAGAATTTTTATCCAAAGTATTATAGTTCATGCTCAGCAAACAATTCATAGGAGTTTGAGCTTAAAATCAAAGTTGTGAGTTGATGCTCTTTGCGTTTTGCTGCTAATTCGCTGGTATCCCTATAAGAATATCAATATCACGCAGGGTTTCGGACTGCTCTATATTTCCCAGAACCAAATAGCGAGGGATAATATATTCGCTGTATTTGCTTTGAACATTTTCCAAACTACCGGTTGCCTCATCCCAAATAGTCATGCCGGAACTAAGGCCGATTTGTTTAAAAACACTTTTCAATTCCGAGCTTATATCATCTTTATTACCTGTCTGTTTGGGTTGATAGGCGCCGAAAGGATAACAAATTTGAGTGGGAGTGACGCTTTTTCCCGGTGTGCAGGACAATATTTCGAGAAAAGCTTTGCCCGGGCCTGTATAAGGGGAGGAGTATTCCCAGGAATAGTCAAGGTTGTCGATATTAATGCCTGAAGGATAGACATCTGTACCTTCCAGAGAACTGACTTCATACTGAACAGGAAATTGGAATTTGGTATCATCCGGTTTTAGCCAGGTATTATTGGCCTCATCCCAAGCCGGCCAAGGCAAATCCTGTTGGTCGGCATAAATCCTTACTAAGCCGGTTCCCTTTGGACTGGGATTCACAGTCTCGAAAGTAATGGTATATTCCTGCCCTGCGGTAAACCGATAGGGAGTGATGTTGATTGTCTGCCAGGCCCAATCCCGCCAATTGGGAGAAAAGCTACCAACCTTCTGGCCGTCTATATTAACATCAATAATTAATGGATACCATTCACCGAGGTGAGCAACCGTTTTAAACCTAAGGGCTTCACCGGTAAAGGATTGCTCAGGCGTAAATTTAATTTTTGTTTTGGCCATACTTCCATCTGTATAGGTGCCGCCTAAAACCAAACATTCCAGATAGTCGTTTTCCTCATAGCCTGTCGAATGGGTATTCCAGCTAGCTGTTAAATACTTCTTAATAACAGCGTTGTTGGTATTTAAATCATTTAAAACATATTGCTTAAACTCTTGTTTTGTTGCTTCCCGACCGTTATCACCGGCGAGGATTATGCAGGCCGCGGCAGGCCATACCGTATTGGCATCATAAGTCATTCCGGTACATGAAGTAGTAAGTTCAAAATCCCCTGTAAAATTAGGGATGGCGTAAATATTAAAAGAGGCATTGCCGCTATTTTCAGTTGTAAAACAAATGGAATAAGTCTGGTTAGCTTGCAGAGTGTAAGCACGGTCAAAGTTTATGGTGACAAATTCTCTTTCCGGCCACTGGCTGCGGGTCTTATATTCCGTAGGGCTTATTGTTGCAGCTGCTACTTCCGTACCGTTGATGGTTACTTTAACGTTAGCATGATAACCGCTGCTGTAAGGGGTATGAAGAGAGGCCCAAGCCCTTATTTTATTAACGGTAAGATTTGCTTTGGCTTTAAACCGGATTGTACTGGTGATTGGCTGCATTGTATTCAGGTCGGTACCAAATAGAGGAAATCCCCAGGTTGTTTCATCTACAAATGTTAAATCCCAGTACCAACGTGAATCGTTACTAGCGATATAAACAAAATCTCCCTTATCAATATAACAAGGTTTTTCTAAAATTGGCTCGGATACAACGGCATTATTCTCTTGACTTAAATTGAAATGGTGCAGGTTATAAGTGTGATTGAGTATTTCACAATACCCGGTATTATAGATTCTTTGAAGTCCGGCCCAGCTCAGATAGCCATCCTCGGGATTGATGGTTCGCAGTCTGCGGCCAATGACAGCAATGCCAAAAGGAATCTGCTGATCAATCAGCCATTGAGCGGCAAGATCTACGGATTCTCGGGCATCATCAAAGATGATGGTCGCAATCGGTCCGGTTGGTTTATTTTTTTTAGCATACCATTCGGCATATTGGGAAGGAGGGACAAAAGTAAATTTGTTGTTTTGGAGATAATTGATTTGTTCTTTAAAATCTTCCAGATAAGTGACAGTCTCAGATTTAGCACTGGGGTCGGAAGTAAACCCATGGTAGCATAAGGCAATATTATTTAACTGGAGAGGGGAGGGATCACTTCCTTGCGGTTTGGCAAAAGCTGCATTGGTAAACAGCAGACAGATTATGATTATAATGATCAAATAATAAGTCGCTCTGTGTTTCATGAAAACTATCCTCCTTAAGGATTCCACTATTGGATAGGCAAATCTTTACTTTGGAAATAGGCAAAAGGTTTTTCTGATATTATGTATGTCCTATTGCTTAACAATAGAATTTACTTTACATATAATGGTAAATTCTACATATAATAGTAATTTCCTTTCTTGTGTCAAAATAATTTAAAATGTACTATAATTGACATAAACCTTAAAAAATATGAATAAAAAGGAAGTGAAAAATAATGAAAGTAGTTGCTTTTAACGGCAGCCCCAGAAAAGAAGGAAATACATATCGGGCTCTGAAATTTGTAGCAGAAGAGTTAGAAAAAGAAGGAATTGAAGTTGAAATTATTCAAGTTGGAGATAAAGTAATCAGAGGGTGCCTGGCCTGTAACGGTTGTGTGAAAAATAGAAATTCGAGATGTATTAATGATAATGATGAAGTAAATGCCTGGATTGAAAAAATGATTGAGGCAGATGGCATTATACTTGGTTCCCCGGTTCATTTTTCCGGTATTGCCGGTACGATGAAATCTTTTTTAGACAGAGCATTTTACGCTGCCAGCAGAGAACTAAGGCATAAAGTCGGAGCGGCTGTGGTGGCTGTAAGACGTTCGGGAGGGGTTAATGCCTATGAACAGCTGAATATTTACCTCAACTATTCCGAAATGCTAATGCCATCATCTAACTATTGGAATGTTATTTACGGGGCAGCTCCTGGAGAAGCGGCAGAGGATGAAGAAGGAAAACAAATAATGAGCGTTCTAGGCAAGAATATGGCCTGGCTTCTAAAATTAGTTGCCAACGGGAGCGGAACAGTTCCAGAACCGGAAAGAGCAAAGAAAATCTTTACTAACTTTATCCGTAAAATCTAGCATTTTGTTTTTTAGTAAAAAACATACTTCTTAAAAAATATTGATTAAGAGCTTATCTCCAATTATAATGGTGTATAGTGTTTTCCAGGTAGTTAGGAAGTATGGTACTATCTTGAAAATACATTCTTAGAAAAACAAGCATAATTGTTGAACGGTAGAACGGAGGAAAGAGAAATGCCAATCACAGAAATTCTTGCTCGTAATGCAAGGCTTTACGGTCAGGAAAAATGCCTGACCGAGATTAACATGGATCTTCAGGAAAGCCATAATGTTACCTGGTTGGAGTATGAGCTAATCGAGAATAGCCCGGCCGGTGAATACCGGAGGGATATGACTTGGGGGGTTTTTGAGGAGAAAGCCAATCGCATGGCTAATCTGCTCCTCAAGCGGGGCATTAAAAAAGGGGATAAGGTAGCTATTCTACTCATGAACTGTTTAGAGTGGCTGCCAATCTATTTTGGAATATTGAAAACCGGTGCTGTGGTAGTACCATTAAACTTTCGCTATACGGCTGAGGAAATAAAATATTGCTTGGATTTATCTGATACAGTGGCCCTGGTTTTCGGACCCGAGTTTATTGGCCGGATGGAAACGATTTATCACGACATTCCTAAAGTAAAAATGCTATTTTTTGCCGGAGAAAACCGACCCTCTTTTGCGGAGAATTACGATCGCCTCACGGCCAATTGTTCCTCGGAAGCTCCGCAGATAGTGCTGAGCGATGAGGATGACGCGGCTATTTATTTTTCTTCGGGGACAACCGGTTTTCCCAAAGCAATTTTGCATACGCACAGAAGCTTAGTTTCAGCTTGTTATACGGAATTAAACCATCACGGCCAGAAGCGCGAAGATAATTTTTTATGTATTCCACCACTATATCATACCGGTGCCAAAATGCATTGGTTCGGCAGTTTTCTCTCCGGGAGCAAAGCTGTACTCCTGCGAGGAGTTAGGCCGGAGTGGATCCTTAAAACAGTTTCGGAAGAAAAGATTACTATTGTTTGGCTTTTAGTCCCTTGGGCTCAGGATATTTTAGATGCCATTGAGCGGGGAGATGTAAAGCTCGAAGATTATGAATTATCCCAATGGCGCTTGATGCATATTGGTGCCCAGCCCGTTCCCCCCAGCTTGATTCGCCGTTGGAAAAAATATTTCCCTCATCATTTATATGATACTAATTATGGCCTAAGTGAATCTATCGGTCCCGGTTGTGTGCATTTGGGAATCGAGAATATTCACAAGGTGGGGGCTATCGGTGTGCCGGGCTACAACTGGGAAGCCAAAATCACCGATGAAAAGGGATGCCCTGTAAAAAGGGGAGAAGTGGGAGAATTAGTTGTCAAGGGTCCTGGGGTAATGAAATGTTATTATAAGGATCCGGAAGCCACGGCTGCGGTACTCAAGGACGGTTGGTTATTTACCGGTGACATGGCGAGAATGGATGAAGACGGTTTTATTTATTTAGTTGATCGCAAGAAAGATGTAATCATTAGCGGTGGTGAAAATATTTACCCGGTTCAAATTGAAGATTTTCTCCGAGCCCATGAAGCCATTAAAGATGTTGCTGTCATCGGTTTGCCTGATGAACGCCTGGGAGAAATAGCGGCAGCGATCATCGAATTGAAACCCGGTATTCAATGTACGGAAGAGGAGATCAAAAATTTCTGCAGATCCATGCCGCGTTATAAACGACCGCGTAAGATTATCTTTGACCAAGTCCCGCGAAATCCGACCGGCAAGATTGAAAAACCTCGTTTGAGAGAAAAATACGGCGCCATTAGGTTAGTGGAGGCTTTGACTGAAAAATAAAGAGAATTAATGATATGATAAATGTGTGAATGCGACAAACACCTACAGGGCAGATTGTATGTAGGTGTTTGCTGTTTAAGCAATTAGCTGAGGCATTGGAGGTTAGAAAATGTCAGAAAAAATAATGTTGGAGAAAAAGGTTTGGGCTGTGGTGGGTGTACCGGCTAATCCCCAAAAATACGGATATAGACTATATCAAAAACTAAAGAAAGACGGATATAAGGTTTATGCAGTTAATCCGCTCTTCGAAGCTATTGGAGAAGATAAATGTTACAAAGACTTATCTTCATTACCGGAAATCCCGCAAGTTGTAAATATGGTGGTATCACCGAAGAGGGGTAAGGCGATAATTGAAGAGGCCGCCAAACTAGGTGTAAAATATGCCTGGTTTCAGCCAGGAAGTTTTGATGAGGAGTTACTTAAGCTAACTGAAAAACTAGGAATACAATCTGTTCAAGCTTGTGTGCTGGTGAGCGCGAAATAAGCAATTACTAATAAACCTAAAGCGATGCGGTACCAGCCGAAAGCTTTAAAGTCGTTATTTCTTATGTAGCCCAATAAGAATTTAATCGCCAGAATGGAAACGACAAAAGCTACGGCCATACCAGTCAATAAAATAGCTATTTCCAAGCCGGTAAAGGAAAAACCAAATTTAGCCAATTTAAATGCGCTTGCTCCAAACATTACCGGAATGGACAGGAAAAATGAAAATTCGGCTGCTAAGTGACGCGATGTTCCAAGGATAATCGCTCCCAGGATGGTGGCGCCGGAGCGCGATGTCCCTGGAATTAAAGATAGGACTTGAAACATACCTATCAAGAGGGCTGTCTTGTAGGTGAGGTCGTTAATGGTGTTAATCCTGCTGAACCGGCCTTTATTGCGATTTTCAATGACAATAAACAAAATTCCATATAGGATTAGCATTAGAGCCACAGTTAGGTAATTATAAAATTTAGCATTTAACCAATCATCGAATAATACGCCTAAGATTCCCGCCGGGAGGACACCAATAATTACTTTATACCAGATCTTCATGGTATTCTGTCTTTCATAAGGGCTTTTGCGCGCCGCAAAAGGGTTTAACCTATCAAAATAGAGGATGGCTACAGCCAGGATGGCACCTAGTTGGATAACAACAAAAAACATTTCCTTAAATTCAGCTGAAGCATTAAGCTGAATAAATTCTTCGACCAAAATCATATGTCCGGTACTGCTAATAGGCAGCCATTCGGTGATTCCTTCCACTATTCCCAGGAAGACGGCTTTAAATATTTCTAAAATTAACACTAAGATAGTTACCTCCTAAATTAACAATATTTCATTGCCTTTTGTTATTATACAGCCTCTTGCCAAATATTACATAGCAGAGGTTCCGCAAACCCTCATTTTTTTGTAAATAATTATGTTTATAATTATAGTAATAGTATTCTTTCTCGCTTATATACCTTTATTATGTGGAAGTGGGGATTTACATGAGAAAAAAATTAATTGCGCTTGGTTTAACGCTTAGCTTGTTGCTAAGTTTATCGGCCTGCGGCACGCCGGAACAAAGCGGGCAAACTGCATCAAATGAAGATCAGACTGCGCCATTGGAATACGAATTGACGGAAGAAGGTCTTATCAAACCCGAAATTGCTAAGCAAATAATTGCAGAAACTTCAGACAATGTGCTTAAAGCCTTAAGTGCTAGAGATACTGGAACAATCGCTGAATTTGTGCATCCGGCCAAAGGTGTAAGGTTTACACCCTATACTTATGTTAATTTGGAAAAGGATATTGTCTTTACTCCGGAAAAAGTTAAGAATTTCTTTCAGGATCAAAATGTCTATCGCTGGGGACATTATGACGGCACCGGGGATGCAATTTCTCTAACTCCGAATGAATACTATGAAAAGTTTATCTATTCGGCTGACTTTCTTAACGCCGAAGAGATTGGCTATAATGAAGTTCTAAGTTATGGTAATATGCTGGAAAACCAATTTGAAGCATATCAAGACGCGGTCATTGTGGAATACTATTTTCCGGGATTCGATCCTAAGTTTGAAGGTATGGACTGGAAGAGCCTGCGCCTGGTATTCCAGGAAGACGGCAGTGCTTGGAAATTGGTTGGTATTATTCATAATCAATGGACAATCTAGTACGATCAGTTTGTAAAAAGAATAGGATTGAGGAGAAGAGGATTAAAAGTACATTAGGCAGATAAGGCTTTGAAAAGCGATAATCTGCTTTTCTTTTTGGATTTTTTGAACTATTCGTTAACATCTAAAACCTGCAATAAAAGATCTTAAGGAGTAATTACTTTACGTGGAATCTTATTAAATGATAAAATTAATGAGTTAAAAACAAAATACGTCTTAGAGCTTGGATTCGTCTTGTTAGCAAAGATTAGTACAATTATTGCGCAACTTAATATCTAAAAAAGGAGGTAACTGATGAGTCTAAAAGAAACAGCATTAGAAGTTTTATACTCTACCGTACCGATTATCGCTATCATTACTATCTTACAATTAACAATAGTTAAGCTGCCCTCGGATGTTTTTGGGAAATTTATCGGCGGTGCTGTGATGGTGATTTTAGGGCTGATACTTTTCCAGCTAGGTGTGAACAAAGGCTTTCTGCCCATGGGTGAAATGACAGGAGCAAAAGTGGTAGCTAAAGGAAACTTATGGTTAATTTTAGGTTTTGGTTTAGTCCTAGGTTTTGCTGTTACAGTTGCTGAGCCTGATCTTCAGGTTCTGGCCTCACAAGTTGATGCGGTATCCGGGGGACAGATTGGCAGATACATTTTGTTAATCTCTGTTGCCCTCGGGGTTGGTATCTATGTTATGCTGGCTTTATTAAGAATTTTTTTGAATATCCCCTTTTACAATCTTCTTCTGGGCAGCTATGGCTTAATCTTGCTGCTATCCTTCTTTACTCCTCCACAGTACCTCGCAGTTTCCCTCGATTCCGGCGGGGTGACCACAGGGCCGATGACTGTCCCGTTTATTCTAGCGCTGGGTGTAGGTGTAGCTGCGTCCGTAAGGAGAAAAGGTTCTGCCTCGGAAGATAGTTTTGGTTTTGTAGCTTTAGCTTCAGCCGGTCCTATTTTGGCAGTTCTTCTGTTAGGGGTGATCTATCAATGATCGCCGGACTGTTTGAAGGCTTTCTAGAGACTATTAAGGATGTAACTATCGCTTTAACTCCAGTTGTTGTCTTATTTCTCTTAGCCCAGATTTTTTTGCTCAAGCTCCCCCGCCGAAGGGTGCTCCGTATTGCTAAAGGGGTCATTATTTCTTTTTTAGGACTCGTTTTGTTTCTCCAGGGTGTCCATGTCGGCTTTATGCCCGTAGGGGAAATGATGGGCATTACTTTGGGGGATTTAGAATATAATTGGATATTAATACCCCTTGGTTTTGTGCTTGGGTTTGCCGCCGTCATGGCCGAACCTGCCGTCCAAGTCTTAGTTGATCAAATAGAGCAAGTTTCAGGCGGATCTATTAATAAAAAAGCTGTTCTCCTGACACTCTGTCTAGGGGTAGGTATCTCCGTAGCCTTAGCAATGGCCAAAATATTAATGGGAATTCCTCTCTGGTATTTTATTCTTCCTGGATATGTGGTAGCATTCGTCTTAAGCAAATTTGTCAATCCTAAATTCATTACGATGGCCTTTGATTCCGGAGGTGTTGCGACCGGACCAATGACAGTTACTTTTATCTTATCCATGACAGTCGGGGTAGCCCAAGTCCTGGAAGGAAGAAATCCTTTAATGGACGGTTTTGGCACAGTAGCTTTAGTTGCCATGATGCCCATCCTGACTATTTTATTATTGGGTTTCCTGTACACTAGAAAGGAGAAAGAGGAAGGCTAATGAGTATTTATTCTTCCATGCCGGGTGATGATCACAGATTAATTATTACTATTGTTAAAAAAGGTGTTGCCAGCAGAGTGGTAAGTGCCACCAAGGAAGCAAAAATCGGTGGCGGTACGGTCTTCTTAGGTCGAGGTACAGCCAATAAGAAGATGTACATGCAAATCTTCGGGATTGATTATGAACCGGAAAAAGAGATTATTTTTACTCTAGTTGAACAGGAAAAACTGAATGCCGCTTTAGAGGTTATTGTTAAGGAAACAAAACTCGACCAGCCTGGGAAAGGCATTGCCTTTGTCATCCGGGTGCGGCAAATTATAGGTCAAATTCATATGTTGAACAGCCAGAAAACTGATGGAGGGCTTGTTATGAACGCTTCGTTAAAAGACTGTCCGGTAAAATTTGATTTAATTGTCACTATAGTCAATGACGGTTTTGCTGAAGATGTTATTGAGGCAGCTAAAGGAGCAGGAGCCGAAGGGGGCACCATTATCCACGGGCGGGGCAGTGGCATCCATGAAAATGCCAAACTTTTTGGGATGACCATTCAGCCGGAAAAGGAAATTGTCCTAACCCTGGTAGATACTAATAAAACCCGGCAAATCCTGGAGGCTATAAATGAGGCTGTCCATCTTGATAAACCCAATACGGGCATTGCTTTTGTCCTAGATGTGGAAAAGGCATTCGGGATTTACCATCTTACCAAGTAACAAGTAATAAATCTTGAAAAAACCAGGTTTACCCCAAAAGGGAACGTTACAAAACGAAAAAAATGCTAAGCAATGACCCCTTGGAATTCTTTATAGTTTATTTAGTATATTTTTCTGAGATTAAGAAAGAACTCTGCACAGTTGGTTTAATGTGCAAAGCTCCTTTTTTCGGCTTTTAGATCCTTTATTCCGATCAGGTTGACTGTAGACCCCCTGTCATCCTGATCGGGGTGAAGGATCTTTTTTTAGACAAAGCACCCTGACTTTGGTTATAATTACCCTAAGTAGTAATTACACTAACAATTAAATTATACCGTAAAGAATCTAGTTAATAGTTGAGGATTAAACTTACTAATGAATGGCAGGAGGAGAACCATATGAACAAGGATAACTCGCAGATTGAGAAATTAAATTCCCTCTTAGAAGAGTTATGGTCTGAAATAGATAAAGTAATTGTTGGTCGCCGCAATGAATTAAAGCTAATATTTACTGCTTTACTCAGCGAAGGGCATGTTTTGTTGGAAGATCTCCCAGGAACAGGAAAAACAACGATGGTCAAAGCTTTTGCCAAAGGGTTGGACTGTATGTTTACCAGAGTTCAATGTACGCCTGATCTACTGCCGTCTGATATTCTGGGTGTTTCCATTTTTAACCCTAAGACTAATGATTTTTTTCTACGGAAAGGGCCTGTTTTTACTAATATTTTATTAGTGGATGAAATTAACCGGACTTTGCCCCGAACCCAGTCCAGCCTTTTAGAATGCATGGAGGAAAGGCAGGTTTCCATTGAAGGGAAAACCTATTCTTTGCCCAATCCCTTTCTGGTAATTGCCACCCAAAACCCTATAGAAATGGAAGGAACCTTCCCGCTTCCCGAGGCTCAAATCGACAGGTTTGCTATCAAACTTAAACTTGGTTATCCGACGCAGGAGGAAGAAGAACGGATGCTGGAATTGGTTGGGGACACCATTCCCTACGAGCAAATACTTAGTAAACTAAATCCGGAAATGATTCAAGATTTACAAGCCCAATGCGAAAATGTTTATATTCACTCTTCCATCCGGGAATATATAGCTGTTTTAGCTAAGGAAACCCGCTCTCATCCTTTGATTGCCTATGGAGTAAGCCCCAGAGCCAGTAAAGCAATTTACAAAATGGTCAAAGCCTGGGCTTTAGTCAATGGGCGTAGCTATGTTCTACCTGATGATGTGAAAATAATGGTTAAACCTGTTTGGAATCACCGCTTAATTTTAAGAACTGAAGCCCATATCAACAACACCCAGCCAGAGGAAGTTTTAGAGGAGATTTTGGAAAAAGTCAGCATCCCCGAAGAGAAGGTAATTAAAGATGAGTAAGGAGCAACCGTCGGTTAAGGCTTATGAAATTGAGCGCGAGCCAAACGAGGAGCATACCAACTGGGAATCCAGTATTTTATTTCTTCCCCAGGCCATATGGGTGTTGCTGTTACTCCTGGCGGCCGGGATCTGGTATAGTTTTGTACCCCTCATTATGATTAGCGTTTTTTTGATCTTTCTTTTTCTAATAATAAATGCTTGGAAGAAATTAGCTCTTAAGAATATTAAACCCAAGATGAAGTTCTCCAAATCAAGATTATTTGCTGAGGAACAGTTTGAAATCATAGCCTCGGTTTGCAATGACAAATGGCTGCCCTTAGTCTGGTTGGAATGGAGCTTTCCTCGACAAAGCGGTGTAAGGGTTGGCGATCAGGATGGCGAAGCATCTACGGTTCGTTTATTATGGTTATTATCCTTTCAAGAGGTTGAATGGATCCTGGAGGCTAAAGCCTTAAAGAGAGGAGTATATGATCTTGGGCAAATTACTTTGCGCTCCGGTGATGGTTTTCGCTTTGCCGAGCAAGAAGTAGCGTATTCTTTGCCCGGGATGCTTTATGTTTATCCTAAACTATTACCTGTCGCTGTTTCCGGTTTGCGGCTTTCTAAACAATGGGGTGTTAAAGGGAAGCAAGGCGGGTATATCGAAGACCCTTTGCTGGTTACAGGAATTAGAGAGTATCAGGCCGGAGATGAATTGCGAAGGGTGAATTGGCGAGCGAGTGTCCGGACGGGTAAATTGCAAACCAATGTTTACCAGCCGGTTGTTACAGAACAACTGCTTGTTTATGTTGATGTTCAAGGGTATGTGATTGATAAGCAGGCTTTTGAGGACCACTTTAAGCAAAAAGAATATCAAAGACAAAAAATAGAAGCTTTTGAGAGATTCCTGTCTTTCATTGCTTCAGTGGCGGTAAAATATCAAGAAATAGGAATTAGCCTAGGCTTTGCTACGAATGCTGTCGATTATCGAGGAGAAGAAATGGTCGGAATTTTACCCAGCTCCAACCTAACTTTGTTTTTGGATCAGCTGGCTAAGATTACCCAAGAGGTCGGCAGCCCTAAAATGAAAGCCCTGGATACAATGATGAATAAAGGGAAATTAACTATTCCCTTAGCGGTTTTTTGTTACCAGGTTACGGAACAGCACTATTTATGGTATCAGCAGTTTAAATCTAAATTAACTGAAGTCTCTTTTTATTATCAAAAAAAGAGTCTTTTTGCCGAGCATTTTGCGGGGTTAGCTAAAGCAGTCGACGAGTTTTTACCTGCTACAGCCTGCTTAGGAGGAGAAGCTAATTATGAGGCGGGCTAAAGAGTTATTCAAATTCTTTATCATGATGTTGAGTGAGATAATCTGGATTTATTATGTAATTGTTTTGTTTACCAGTGCAAAGTGGGATCGGTTGTTTTGTTTTGAACCAACCTGGTTCATGGCAGCTGGGGTGGTAGGATGTGCTTTGAATTATATCCTAGTTAAGTGCGGCAATCAGATCCTTTTATTTGCAGGTAATATATCGGTATTAGGAACTCTTGCCTTTCTCAACTGGCGAAATGCGGTTCCACCCGAAGCATGGGGATTTGGCATAGCGGTAAGTGTAGGCCTGGGCCTTATTTTTATGCGTAGTGCCAGGTTAGCTTATCGCCGTCCTCTCCGGCGGGAGATCCTTCAGCATTTTGAAGTTAATATTGTTTTGTATCTTGTTTTGGCTTTGGTCTTTACAGCTAACGAGTGGAGTAACGGTATTTTCCATCTCCTATTTATCGTGGCAATCTTAAGCAGCCTGCTGGGGATGATTCTTTCTTTGGATGCACATGGAGAGTATGACGAGAATCAGCAAATTAAAGTCCTGAAAGTTGGAAAATCAGGTTGGTTTGCGGGGGCGGCGGCTATCTTTTTTATCCTCATACCCATCCTCTCCTTAGCGTTTCTTATGCCTGCAGTGCAAAAAGGCTTATTTTCTCTGGTGTCGGGTTTTTGGGAAGGAGTTAAGTGGCTGTTTCAGCAATTAAATAATTTTATGGGGTGGCTGGCATCACTTTGGCCGAAACAAGAAACAGGTTTACTTCCTCCGGGACCCCCTGAGCAAGGTCTGATCCCGCCGGGAGGGATGGAGGAAACAGTAATCTTAGTTCCTTCCGGATGGCTGATGGCCGGAGTTTTAGTTTTAGCATTTGTAGTGGCCATTTGGCTTCTCACGAAGTTCCTTGCCAAAATTCAATTACCTAAAACCCTTAAACCTAAATCCATAACCGTTACCAAACAAGCTTGGTGGGCAGTGCTAAAAAAGAAACTTCAATCTTTATGGCGCTCTTTAAGCTTAAAATGGCGAATGAGTATTCCTTACTTTTACTGTCAGCCGGTCTATTGGTACTACCATCAGGTGCTGAAGTGGGGGAGAAAGAACGGCTTACCTAAAGCAAAATCGGAAACTTCTCGGGAATACGTGCTAAGGTTAATAGCTTGTCTTCCGGAAACAGACTTTCGTTTGCCATTCAGTACAGGAACATTAACTATTCCCGAAGCCTTGATGAGGTTAAATCAAGATTATCAGGCCGCTTACTACGGGCGGGGTCAAGATAGTTCTCTTTCTAAGGCCTCGGATACGGACTATAAGTTTTTAATTGAACACTTGCGCCATAAGGTTAAAATAACCCCAGTTAATCCTCCGGGGCTTTTGCTTACCAGGGTAATTGGCAAAGTAGCGCGGATAAATAAAAAGGGCCAAAAGAACAGTTAATTTGACTATATCTCATACCGATTTTTAAAAGAGTGGAGAAGTCATATTTTTCTGCTCTTTAACGTCATAATACTATGGGACAAGGGTGGGACAAGGGGACGGTTCTCCTGTCCTATGGGACAAGGGGACGGTTCTCCTGTCCCACTTTCGGCTTTTACATCAAAATATACATAAATCATTTAATGTCCAATAAATTTTCATTTAGAAATATTTAAAGAGAGAGGTGAAATTACTTGCCAAATTAATACAAGGGCTTATTATTTTCCCACAAATACTAGAATTATCGTATAATAACAAGTATTACTTGTAGAATATTATTATTATTTGGAGACAAAGGAGCGGTACTATTTGAAAAGATATTTATTAACAGTAATGTTTTGTTTTACTTTTCTTCTGCATTTACCCTACATAGTTTCAGCCAGCCCCTTAGTCTATGAAACAGAGCGAATCTTTGGCCAAGATAGAATTGAAACTGCTTTAAAGATAGCTCAAAAAGGGTGGACAACGGCATCAACAGTCATTCTCTGTGAATTTGCCGATTATCCCGATTCCATTGCAGCGGCACCCTTTGCGGCCAGCTTGGATGCGCCTATCCTGCTCACTAGAGGAAACGCCTTGGATGAGCGGGTAGTTAGCGAACTAATGCGCTTAAACCCTCAGAAAGTGGTTCTTTTAGGAGGCAAGGCTTGTTTAACTCCGGCCATCGAAACAGAACTGGAAAGCCTGTCTTTCAACTGGGAGCGGATTGGCGGCGGAAATCGTTATGAAACGTCTGTTTTGCTGGCTGAGAGATTAAGCAGTGATTCTCTTCTAATAGCCAATGGCGATAATTTTCCGGATGCTTTATCAGCGGCCAGTTATGCCGGAATCCGGCAGATTCCGATTGTGCTGACTTCTAAAACTTTGCCTCCGGCAGTGGAGGAATACACAAACAGAACTCAACCCCAGAACATCATTGTGATAGGGGGGGAAGAAGCGGTGCCAACGGAATCGCTGGCGAAAGCAGGTTTGAACATCAAGACCCGTTTAGGAGGCCAGAACAGATACGAAACCAATGCCAAGATTGTTGAGTATATGCAAGACGTAATTCAAGCTGCAGATCAGTTCGTAGCTTCCGGTGAGAATTTTCCTGATGCTGTCTCCGGGACGGTTCTGGCTGCGAAATTAAAAGTTCCGTTAATACTAACTGCCAAAGATGACATTCCACCGCCAGTTTACGGCCTAATGCGCAGCCATATGAAAGTTGAGCCCTCTTCAGGTACTACGAATAGCGGACAAGGAATGGTCACTACTTCTGTTGGTTTAAACCTTCGCGATACTCCTTCAGCAGCGGGGAAAGTCCTCCTGACGATCCCAGGCAGCACAACAATTGATATTTATGCCCAACAAGGCCAATGGTATCAGACCGCTTATCAAGGTAAGAACGGCTGGGTATCGGCCAACTATGTCCAGGTTACTCAAAGTTATAAGCAAGGGAGAATAACCGCTTCGGGAGGATTAAATCTCCGGCAAAGCCCCTCAACTACAGCAGAGATTCTGCAAACAATCCCCCAAGGGGCTACAATTAGTATTACCGGCGAGCAGCAGGATTGGTATAAGGTAACTTACCGGGGTACTGCAGGCTGGGTTTTTGCTGAATATGTAACACTTTTAGGTGGTTCCGGTCAAGCTGGAACGATAGATTTAACCCCCAATGGCAAAGTATTTATTCTTGGTGGAACAGGAGTAATCAGTGCAACTGCGGAGAAGATAATTCAAGGTAAAGCAAACTCTCAATATGCAGAAAATCTTCGTGATTTTCCATCTTTACCAACTTCTTTGACAGGGGATAGTTCTCCCGGAACATATGACCCTGCCCAAGAAGTGCTTCTTGATCCCTTCGAGGGTATTCCGGGCGGGGCTTTAACCGGGAAGAAAATCTTAATAGACCCGGGGCACGGTGGGCCGGATAAAGGGGCGATTGGACCGAGTTATACTTTCGAAAAGGATAATAATTTAGCTATCTCTTCCTATTTGCTGGATATTTTGACTGAAGCCGGGGCAACCGTAAGCATGACCAGGACAGCAGATGTTTCCGTGGCGTCAAATTACACAGAAAGGGCTGATCTGCAGGCCAGGGTTAATATTGCCAACAGCACGAAGCCTGATTTGTTTATCTCTATCCATAATAATGCCAACCCTAATCCTGATATGAGCGGCACCATGGTTTTTTACTCGGAACAAAATCCCGGGAGTACGGAGAGCTCTAAATTTGCTAATTTAGTCCTGGCTGAAATGACAGGAAAACTAGCTACCTATAATCTTGGGGCGAGAGCGGCTGATTATTATGTCCTGCGCCATACTAATATCCCGGCCGTTTTGATTGAGGTTGCTTATATTTCCAATGCGCGGGAAGAAGGGCGTCTGCAAAATCCTATTTTCCAGAAGAATGCGGCAGCAGCTATCTTTCAGGGAATTTACCGGTATTTTAATTAGATAATTTGAACAAAGTCTTAGACAACATGTCATTCTGAGTGAAATAAAAAATCTATAATAGGGTCCTTCGCTAACGAGAACATCTTCTCAGGATGATAAGTATGAATGAATCATCTAGTTCGGCTTTAATAAATGTTATGTAAAAAGAGAATCAGAAAACAAGGCATATCACTAGTGGAGTTAAATACACCGCTAGTGATATGCAAGCGGAGCATCGAGGAGACTAGATGCTTTTTTTGCTGTTTTGGAATAAAGCTGCCTTAGACGATTGTTTAAAAAATATATTAAATGTATAATATATATAAATTATAGCTAATGTTATTTATAAATTATATAGAGTATAAATTTATCATTCCGGTTTCTAAGAGAAAGTTAATAATTATGATTAGGGAGATTGGTATGCAAGTAGCTGAATTTAAGGATATCCTTTGGGGTTATACCAGGAGAATCACAGAAAACAGCAATAAAGTCTTCAATTTTATTGCCGAAAAATATGGTTTCACAATTCTTCAGGTGAGAATACTTATGGAATTGCATCAAAACGGTTCGCATACTATTGGAGGGTTAGCCGAAGATATTTATGTCGCCGGAACGAACATTTCGGCGATGTGTAAAAAACTGGAGAATATGGGTTACTTAAAACGTGTTAGGGACCAGGAGGATGAGCGGGTTGTGCAAGTTGGCCTTTCCCAAAAGGGTAAAGAGGTAGTCCTGGAAATCGACCGGGAATTACAAGAAAGAATTAATCAACTCATTGCTGATGAACCGGAACAAAATTTAGCGGACATTATAAGTGGAATGCAAAAACTAGATGAACTGCTCCATAAAATCAGCAAAATCCGCAGGTAAAGGTTAACATCAAAAAAAGATTAAGAAAGGAGTGGAACAGAATAGTTTATGAATATTCTCGTCACTTTAAATTCGAAATATCTTAAGCCATTAAAAGTAATGCTTAAATCGCTTTTTCTTAATAATCCGGAGGAGAAGTTCTTTATATATTTATTGCACTCCAGCCTGAAAGCTGAGGAATTAGCTGATCTGGAACAATATGTTACTGATCAAGGACAGGAGCTCAAGATAATTACCATTAATGATGATTATTTTCGAAATGCTCCGGTTATCCTTCATTACAGTAAAGAGATGTATTACCGTCTCTTGGCTTTTAAGTTTTTGCCTCCGGAACTGGATCGAATTTTATATTTAGATCCGGACATCTTAGTGATTAATTCTATTCGAGAACTCTATAACCAAGATCTTAAAGGTTATTTGTATGCAGCTGCTTATCACGATTTGTTAACTGTCAAGGAAATTAATAAACTTCGCTTAAAGCCTTATGAAATCGAAGCTTACTATAATTCCGGGGTACTGCTGATGAATCTTGAACTTCAAAGGCAGATCATTGATGAACAGGCGATCTTCGAATTTGTTGCCCAGAACAGGGTCAAATTACTTTTGCCCGATCAGGATATTATTAATGCCCTTTATGCCAAGCAAATAAAAACCTTGGATGAAAAGTTATATAATTATGATGCGAGGCACTATTCTTACTATAAATTAATTAGCAGTGGCTTATGTGATATGGATTATGTAATCCGCAATACGGTGATACTGCATTTTTGCGGTAAAAAAAAGCCTTGGCTCAGAGGATATAGCGGCAAGTTCCACTCCCTTTATAAGCACTATGAAAAATTAGCTATTTAGGGGATAAAATTAAAACTTTCTGGATGATGAATATGAAGAATAGGGAATATCTTAATAAAATATCAAACAGCCGGGTTTTAATCACAATCATGGCCTTAGCTCTGCAGCTCTTGGCCTTAATAGGTGTCATCCTGAGGTTTTATAACTATTTTGCTTTCTTTTATGCCGGCAGTATAATTATTAGCCTTTTGGTAGTGCTCTTTATTCTTAACAACAAGAGTAATCCGGTTTATAAAATTGCCTGGATTATCCCAATTCTAATTTTACCGATCTTTGGCGGCCTGTTTTATATTTTCTTTGGAGTTAATAAGCTAAGCAAAAAAAGAAAGCTTAGTATGAAATCCATCTTTGAAAAGACCAAAGAGACACTTCATCCCCAACCGGATATTATTGCCGAGATAGAAAGTTTGAATAACAATGCCGGTAACCAATCCAGATATATTCAGAATTATTCTTACTATCCGCCTTATCGGAACACTTTTTGTGAATATTTGCCTACTGGCGAACAAAAATTTGCCAGGCTGAAGGAAGAACTAATAAAAGCCCGGCACTATATTTTTTTAGAGTATTTTATTATTGAAGAGGGGGTTATGTGGAACAGTATTTTAGAGATCTTAGCGGACAAGGCCAAAGAGGGCGTCGATGTTCGTGTTATTTATGATGATTTTGGCTGCTTGGCTACACTGCCTTATAAATATGGCCGGAAGTTGGAGGAACTGGGTATTAAGTGCTGTGTTTTTAATCCTGTAATACCCGTTCTAACCCTAAGGCATAATAACCGGGATCACCGCAAAATTGCGGTTATCGACGGACAGACAGCTTTCACCGGGGGTATTAATCTAGCTGATGAGTACATTAATGTTCGGGAAAAATATGGGCACTGGAAGGATTCCGCCATTATGCTCAAAGGAGAGGCTGCTTGGAGCCTGACGGTAATGTTTCTGACCATGTGGGATTATCTCCTTGGCATAGATGAGGATTATGCGCAGTTTAAGGTTTCTTCTGATCCTTGCCCGGAGAAAGAGAAGTTTATATCGGACAGGATTAACTCCGGCTTTGTACAACCATTTGCCGACAGCCCTTTAGATGAAGAGCCTGTCGGCGAAACTATCTATTTTAACTTAATTACTAAGGCTCAAAAATATATTTATATTACTACCCCCTATTTAATAATTACCAATGAAATTATTACGGCCTTAACTACGGCTGCTAAAGGAGGAGTGGATGTTCGGATTATCACTCCCCATATCCCTGATAAATGGTATGTCCACGTCGTTACCCGTTCTTACTATAAAATTCTTTTACAAGAGGGCATCAGAATCTACGAGTATACTCCCGGATTTATTCATTCCAAAACTTTTTTAGCTGATCACAGATATGGGGTAGTCGGAACGATAAATATGGATTATCGCAGCCTTTATCTGCATTTTGAATGCGGGGTTTGGTTGTACGGGTGTGATATCATACAGGATATGTATAGTGATTTTCTAAATACCTTAGAAAAATGCCAGGAAGTAACTCTACAAGATCTCCAAAAAGTCCACTGGTATAAAAAGCTGCTAGGGTTTATCTTACGGATTTTTGCTCCTTTGATGTAAAGGATCTGTAAGTATAAGAAGAAGAGTTATGAGGCATTGTTTTTAGATCTTCAAACATTTAGAAAAAATTCTGCTTGTAATATTTAGGCTTTTCCAGTATAAATAAAGACGTTGTCAATTAATAAATCTTAACTCGCTAACAACATTGTAGAAAGAGATAATTAGAAGGAATGCATTTATTACAAATAATGGCTGATGTGATGGAACTTGATGTAGTGGAATTGAAAGTAATTGTCTTTGTCTGTTTCTTTGTTTTTTTGGCCGGACTCATGGATTCTATCGCGGGGGGCGGAGGGCTCATATCCTTGCCCGCTTACATTGCTTCCGGCCTTCCGGTGCATATGGCCTTGGGGTGCAATAAATTTTCCTCGGCTTTCGGAACCATCATATCTTCGTTAAGATTTTGGAAAAATAATAAAGTTCATCTTCAAACAGTTGTCATCTCAGTTATCTGCGCATTAATAGGTTCTGCGGCAGGTGCTAGGGTAGTACTGTTTGTAGATGACTTTATATTCAGGATTATTCTTATTGCGATCATTCCTATCGTAGCCGTATTTGTATTTCTAAAAAAAGATTTCGGGACAATTAATCAAGTAGAGAGCCTAAGTCCGAAAAGCGTAACGGTTATCTCAGCCTTAATTGGGTTAGGAATTGGGTTTTATGACGGTTTTTTGGGTCCTGGGACAGGGACTTTTCTGATCTTTAGCTATGCTTTGTTGTTGCGTTTTGATCTGGTTACAGCCTCAGGCAATGCCAAGCTGGTTAACCTCTCCTCAAACCTAGGAGCACTTATTATGTTTTTATTGCATGGCCAAGTCTTTTTTGCTTTGGCCATCCCCGCTGCTTTCTTTGGAGTCGTGGGCAATTTTATTGGTTCCGGTCTGGCCTTAAGAAAAGGCAGTAAAATTATAAAGCCTGTTTTTCTCATAGCTTTGGGCTTGCTCGTCATTAGTCTGATATTAAGTTTAATAAATAAAGCCTAAGATTTTGAAAATTGCTTAGCTATTACTAGAGATTCTGATAAGGAGTAGATTAGAGTGCTTTTTGGGGTAAATTTTTAAGTACTGTTTATCAACGATTTTTATTCTAGCTTTTTTTGATTTTTCATAGTAAGATATAAGGAATATGGCAAAGGCTATGAAAGGGAAAAGTACTGCTAAACCGGAATCCAGAAAGCTGTTGGCTGATGGGAAACAGCAGAAGGGATAGCGGGAACTCGCCTGGGAGCTGCTATTTGAAATTCACGAGGTTAGTTATTTCCAGTGAAGAGTAAATGTAGACGGAATCCCACCGTTAGCGGGGAAGGGCATAAGGCTTATGGCCCGTGCCTTATTAAGGGTATGAACTTAGTTTCATAAATTAGAGTGGTACCGCGTAAGTTTGGTCTTTCGTCTCTAACTGCAGGTTAGTTGGATATGAAAGGCTTTTTTAATTAATAATATTTAGAGAATAGGAGAAGGTTTTCGATGAAGAATTATCAGAAGTATCAAAGAAACTATTTTTTGCCTCCTACAGCATCTCTTGACTGGGTTCAGAAAGACTACCTTGATAAAGCCCCAATTTGGTGCAGTGTGGACTTAAGGGACGGCAACCAGGCTTTGGTGGAACCTATGAGCCTGGCTGAGAAATTGGAATTCTACGAAATGTTATTAAAAATCGGCTTTAAAGAGATTGAGGTGGGATTCCCGGCTGCTTCGGAGACTGAATACCAATTCCTAAGAGCTCTTATTGAAAAAGACTTGATTCCGCAGGATGTCTCTATTCAGGTTTTGACCCAGGCCAGGGAGCATATTATCCGCAAAACTTTTGAAGCCGTTAAGGGTGCCCCCCGGGCTATTGTCCATTTATATAACTCCACTTCGGTCGCCCAGAGAGAGCAGGTCTTTAAAAAATCCAAAGAGGAAGTTAAAGAGCTGGCCGTAGCGGGAGCAAAGCTGTTAAAAAAATTAGCCCAGGAAACGGAAGGAAATTTTTCTTTCCAATACAGCCCGGAAAGCTTCCCTGGGACAGAAGTAGAGTATGCTTTGGAAGTCTGCAACAGTGTAATTGATATCTGGCAGCCGGACAGGGAGCATAAAATAATAATCAATATCCCGACAACTGTGGAGAACGCTCTGCCGCATGTTTTTGCCCAACAGGTGGAATATCTCAGCAAAAATTTAAAATACCGGGAAAATGTCATCCTGTCTCTTCACCCTCATAACGACAGGGGATGCGGGGTTTGTGACGCTGAATTGGGTATACTGGCGGGAGCCGACCGGATCGAAGGGACTTTGTTCGGCAACGGAGAAAGGACCGGTAATGTAGATATAGTTACTCTGGCTATGAATTTATTCTCGCACGGAGTAAATCCCGGTTTGGATTTCAGCGATATGCCACATATCTGTGAAAAATACGAAAGGCTTACCGGAATGAAGGTCTACGAAAGACAGCCTTATGCCGGCTCATTGGTATTTACTGCTTTTTCCGGCTCCCATCAAGATGCTATAGCCAAAGGGATGCAGTGGAGGAAAGAAAGACAGGGTGAGTATTGGACAGTGCCTTACCTGCCGATTGACCCCAAGGATGTGGGCAGGGAGTATGACTCGGATGTCATCCGCATTAACAGCCAATCCGGCAAGGGCGGGGTTAGTTATATTTTGCGCCGGAATTATGGGATTCAGATGCCGGAGATAATGAAAGAAGAGATGGGCTACCTTGCTAAGTCCGTTTCCGATAGGGAGCATCGAGAATTGACACCGGAGTGGATTTTTCAAATCTTTCAAGAGGCTTACTTGGAAGCAGAAGGTGATTTGCGCATAGCAGAATTCCATTTCCAAAAAGAAAAAGGCATAAAAGCTGAAGTTACTATTTGTCAGCAAGGAGAGCAAATAGTAATTAATGGCCAAGGCAACGGCAGGTTGGATGCCGTTAGTAATGCCCTGAAGCAATACCAGAAGGTAGACTATGAATTAACTTATTATGAACAGCATTCCTTAGGAACAGTTTCCACGGCTCAAGCTATATCCTATGTCGGCTTAACCTTCGCAGGAAAAGTTTATTGGGGTGCAGGTATTGATGAGGATATAATTAAATCATCGATTCTAGCGCTAGTGGTAGCAGTGAATCGCTTAGGCAGAAAAGCCCCTTGTAAAACGCTTAATAAATAATAGCCGTGATGTCAATAAGTTCCTGGTTATGTTACAATTGCCTAAGGTAACAATGGAGGAGGGATAAAACTGTTTAAAGACAAGTTCCTGACTATAGCGTTGCTGGCCATCTTATTCCTGAATTTCTTTCTGGTAACAGAGATTAGTGAGCTCAATAACCGGCTGGAGAACTTAAACCATAACTACAATAATCTCCAGTCGAATCTTCATTCCCTTACCGGGGATGTTAATCATAGTTTAGAACGTTTTACCAGAGAACAAAGCTGGATTACTCCGGTTCGAATTAATGAGGAAAAATCCAGGGTAGATCCTGAAAAGGCACTGGTTGTATTAAACTGGCAAATTAAGGACTTTGAGGAAGGCTCGGAAGTAGTCCTGCACTATCGTAAGGCGGACGCCGAAGAATTCCGGGCTATTGCGGCGGAAAGCTCTAATAATACCGTCTTCTTTGAAGCCAGCTTGCCGCTGGAGATGAAAGCAGAGCCTTCCTGGGATATATCCGTTTCCTTCAGTGGAAAAAATCGGACTTCGGAAGGAGCGGCAGAAATTCCGGAAAAAGCTGCTGAAATGATATCGAGCGAAAAAAGTGATGCCCAGCAAGCGCTTCAATGTTATGTCAGTATGAAAACTAAGAACCAAATAAAAAGCAGTGAGCTATCTTATCTGAACTATTCTTATTTGGCCCATCTGAAATTCGAACCTGTCCAGGGGCACGTTCATATTGACGGCAATAAGCACTACATTCAATTGACTGGAGTGAGGATAGGAAGTAATGCCGTAAAGTCAGTATTTGCTGAGTTTTATAGCGGACAAAAGCTTATCGCCAAAAAGGAAGTCCCTGCCCGGGATGTACAGATTACTTCGGACGGCAATAAACCAGAACCGGTAAGAGGAGAGATTAACCATTATAGCTTAGAATACGACTCCGGTTCCGAGGCCATTTCCCGCCTTATTCTTGAAGTAATCTATAGCAATGGGGATAGTTTTAATAAAGAAATATTCTAGTAAATACTCCCAGTTTGGAAGCGAACTACAATTTATTAGATCACGTAAAGACAAAAATGAGCGTAACCATCAAGAATACTCTATTTGGTTACGCTCTTATTTAATTGGTCTTTTTAGCTGAGTTAACACAGATGTTTTAAAGCTATTCCAAATTGAGCCGCTTGCTGAGTATATAATTGGCTGTTGCAAAATAAGCCGCAGACCAGAGTAGAGCAAAAAATGTTCCGAAAGCAATAGCTAGATGAAATATCGGCATAGTAGTAAGAAGGTTTTCCGGAGTAATGTGGAAATTGGCAAAATGGCTCATCCCGGGGATTTGACTGAGAAGCAGAAAAAGGATTTGGGAAAGAGTGTTAAGGGCGATGAAGGCTCCTAAGGAGGCTAATATTTTATGGTGGTTGAAGAGATGCCCAATAGCTATCGAAGCGTAAATGATTAATATACCTGAGGCCAGAGTTACCAAGATGGCCAGGATAATCTCGAAGGACACAAGGTATACGGAGGCGCCTAGATACTCTAATACCTGATGATAAAAAATCGAAAATTCTCTTAGAAAGCTGGTGAAGCTTCCTTCCCGCAAAGTGATAATCAAAATGGAAGTTAAGGCAGCTAAACCGCTGGCCGCTACCCAGAACATAGATACCAGGAGCTTACTGACAATATGCTGCCAGGGTTTAACGGGTAGAGTGAACATTAGATAGCCTTCTTCGGTAAGGAGATTCTTATAAAAACGCTGGATCATCATAATAAAAGTCATTACGAACATGCCCACCATAATGCTGATATAGAGTACCATGCTGATTACGGCGGGAATATCAAATTCCTCCGGGCCTAATGGAACAATAATTCTGGAAATTACTGCGAATACTAATAACGCCAGGAATAGGGGCAAGAAAAATCTGGCCGTGGCTTTAAACTCATATTTTATCAGCTTACTTAACATCTGAATACCTCCCTGAATAAAACATCTACGGATTTACCTTCTTTATCCCGAATATCGTCTACAGAAGAAGTTAAAACTACCTGGCCGTGATTGATAAAGATTACATAATCCAAGATATTTTCAATTTCTGATATGAGGTGGGTTGAGATCAATACCGTTGCTTGTTCATTGTAATTACTGAGTATTGTTTTTAGAATATAATCCCTTGCTGCCGGGTCAACCCCGCCTATGGGCTCATCCAGAAGATAAAGCTCTGCTTCTCGGCTCATAACCAGGATTAATTGGACTTTTTCTTTTGTCCCTTTGGACAAGGTTTTTAAACGGTCTTTAGGGTTGATATTCAGACTTTTCAGCATTTCGTAAGCTTTATCCCGGTTAAAGTTCTGATAGAAATCCGCGAATAAATCAATTATTTGCTGAACACGCATCCAATCATTGAGATAAGTTTTTTCCGGGAGATAGGACACTATCTTTTTAGTCTCAATCCCCGGTTTGCTGCCATTGATCAAGATTTTTCCGCTGGTGGGGGTTAAGAGATCGTTGGCTAGCTTGAGCAGAGTGCTTTTTCCGCTGCCGTTTGGACCTAAAAGGCCTATGATTTGCCCGCGTTCGAGCTTGAGAGATATATCTGACAGAGCGGTTTTAGTTCCAAACTTCTTAGTAAGACCATGACATTCCAGAATAACGCTCATTTTCCCATCTCCTCCACCAACTTGTTAATAATGGTTAAGATCTCTTTTCGTTCAAAGCCCATAAGCTGCATTTTCTCTAAAAACTCCAGGATTTGTTCCCGCGCTAATTTGTTTTTTGCCATTTCAACCATCCGTGCATCCTCCGTAACCGACCGGCCGCTGGTGCGGTGGGTAATTATCAGGCCGTCTTCTTCTAATTTGGCTAGTGCTCTCTGCATGGTGTTAGGATTGACTGCGGCCTCCTGAGCCATATCCCGTACCGAAGGCAGTTTTGAACCTAAAGGATAATCGCCCGAGAAAATCTTTAATTCAATTTGTTCAATAAGTTGGGTGTAAAGCGGGCGGTCAGACTTCAATTCCCATGGCATGGTATCACCTCTGTATTATTGTATTAACTACTTAATACAATAATACAGAATTATAATAATTGTCAATAGCTCTTGAACAAAAGAATTATATAGCACAACAGAATTTAAAACGCAACGCGGAAAAAATGCAGAAAAAAATGAAGACTGGTTGCCGGCCCATAGCAGCACTACACCGGGGTCTTCACAGATATATCAGATATTAGGAATTATTAGGTTATTAGATTCTATTTTTGTTTTAGCCTGATTAGCAGTCAGCTTTACTAAAATGGTTACTCTTATTCCTTCCGGATACAAAATTTAATTAGGGCTTCATTAAATAAGCGGATATGAACCTGTTCATCCAAAATTATGCGGCGGAGGATAGCCTGGATATAAGGGTCGGCGATAGCCCGGATATGCCTCTGGTATCCTTCAATTGCTTTATATTCGGCATCAAGATCAGCTTTGAGCTGTTCGCAGAGATAGCTACCATAATATATATACTCTCCTGACCAAAAACATCCGGAAGTGCTGTAGGACCCACGAATAAGAGGGTTGCCTCCCAGTTTTTTAATCAGCTCCGCCAGGATTTCCATATGCAGCATTTCGGTAATAGAGACGTTTTCCAGAAGCTCGCCCAAACTTTTATCCACATCTTTAAAAAAGAAATAGTGATAAAGGTATTGGTTAATAGCAGTGAATTCACTGACAACCCCGGCATAATCATCCACTAATAATTCAGCGTAGTGCCTATTGGGTCCCAAAACCTTTATCTCCGGATAGGGAGAGGGATCGGAGAAACCAGGCCTTTTATGCAGTTGGTAATCGGGTTTACTCATCTAAAATAACCTCCTATTTTAGTTCCTGATATACTTTTATTTAGCTGGAGGCAAATTGATGAGTAAATATAATTTAGGTTTGGCAACATGAAAATACTTTAGAGCAGTTCATTAATAAGACCTAATAGACAGAGTGAGATCAGCAAGCCAAAGGGAGCAAGAAACTGGCCAATTGTGCTGATCAAGCTGACCTCAGGCAGCATGCCTGTAAAGAAGGTTACCCCCAGAGAGGCTCCAAAATACCGGCTCAATTGGATCAGACCGCTTAAAACGGTGCGGTCTTCACTGTTGACGGCGTTCTGGGAATTAATGAGGAAAGTAGCCATAACCCCTCCGGTGCACAACCCTACTAAGATAGTAGAAATACTAAAGAAGGTCAGATTTTTGCTGTATACAGTTAAGAACATAATAGCAGCTCCTGCCAGCATCATAACCCAGAGAAGCTTCGTAAAATGCCGGAAGCGGTATTTGCCTACTAGACGGCTGCTGCTGAGTAGGCCTGCGGATATCCCAATCATAAAGAAAAGCAAAAGCTTGCTTTCGTCCAGTTGAAAGCCTTGCTTGCTAAGAATTATTCCGCATAAAGGCAGGATGGTTACCAGGCCGTACATAATAGCGCCGGCCAGGATGGCGCTGATGATAGAGCTGCGGATAATTTTAGTCTTCAAAAAATCGATTTTAATAACCGGATCAGGGTGTTTCCTTTCGATTAGGAACAATATGATGGCGCAAGCGATAGCAGCCAGCAAAAGCAGGGTGCCGGTGATATCCCAATAAGAGCGTTTGCTTAGCAGATTGGAAAAACCGACGGTAAGAGTGCAGAAAGCCCCAAAAATCAGCCCGCCGGCCAGATCGATCTCTTGAGCTTTTCTTAAGGCTTTTCTCTCCTGATGCTTAGCGCCAAAGGCAACCCCAAGACCGGCTAAAATTACCATCCCAAAGTTGAGGAAAAAAATCCACATCCAGCCTAACTCTTTGGTAATAAAGCTCCCTAAAGGCGGGCTCAAAAGGTTGGCTAAAAGCTGGGCAAAAGCGAAGGTGCCGATCATATTGGCTCTTTTTTCCGGGGGAAACATATCCGTTACCATTGCTAAGGAAACAGGGGTAATCATCCCCGCTCCCAAACCTTGAATAGTCCTGGCGGCGATTAAGTGGCTAATATCGGGGGCGAATCCGCCCGCGAAACTCCCCAGGGCAAATACACCGATACCCAGGAGAAAGAACCTTTTCTTGCCATAGATATCAGCTAATTTGGAGAACAGGGGGATAGTGAAAATTGAAGCCAGCATATAACTGGAAAAAATCCAGCTATATAACTCTCCGCCTCCTATTTCGGCCACTATGAAGGGCAGGGCAGTAGCCAGGATAAGCTGCATTACGCCAATTGAGAACATTCCCAGGAGTAAACCGGCAAATACGATCATTTAAGAGCCATCCTTCCGTTGCAGAATGCGATTATGCTTTTCGTAACAAAAAAACAGTAATTAGCTGCTTACCCCAGGGGCGATTTCCTGTTCTTCCAGAATCATTACTATTCCTGCATTCCCGTCAACCCGGATTCTTTGACCGCTCTTAATTAGATTTGTTGCACCTGTAATCCCTACTACTGCAGGTATTCCATATTCCCTGGCTACTACCGTACCATGGGTCAGGAGTCCGCCAACTTCCATAACCAAGCCGGCGGCATTGATAAATAAAGGTGTCCAGCCCGGGTCGGTAAAGGGGGCTACCAGAATTTCGCCTTTAGCAAGTGATGATTTGGCAGGGTCGGTGATAACCCGCGCAATTCCTTCGACAACTCCCGCCGACACCGGCATACCGGCTAAAGCACCTTTAGGCAAATTTTCTTGATGATAGCCTGCTTTAATTTCTTCGCCTTCGCTGGTGAGAACCCGGGGCGGGGTAAGCCTCTGGTAATGCCGGTATTCTTCTTTTCTTTTTTCGACCAGGCTAAGAAGGCTTTCATCATGCTCAATGGCATGGTATAACTCCCAAAAGCCCACATAAAAAACATCTTCGGCTTTAGCCAGATGACCTTTCGCCACCAGAGCCTCAGCCTCTTCCAGAAAGACTCTTTTACTGAGGAGGATGAGTTTCATAATTAAATATTTGGGGTGTTCCCTGATGGGCAGGAGATTTCTTAAGACGCGAATCAGTCTTTTTACGATCAGGGCTTTTAATCTGCCATGCTTGGCTTCCACTTCTCTAATCAGCTCCGCTGCTGCTTCTTTGGCTCTTAAAACTGTTTCCTGATATTCTTCCCGATGAGCGCCTTCTTGAGCAGTTTTGACGATAGCCAATATTGATACTGCCAGCTGCTCGGGGCTTTCTATCCATCTTTGTCGAGCCATATCAATTTCCCCGGCAGCCCTCATATCATATTTGGCCATGAAGGACTCAAAGCGTTCTTTAAATTCAGCATGACCTTCCAGGTTCTTGAGGCGAACCAGGAGAGTACTGTAGTCCGGGTTTTCAAATTCCCTGACCAGTTGAGGCGATTTTCGGACCAGATCGGCCAGATCGCCGACGAGAAGCCCCATTTCAGTGGTTATATTGCCTTCTAAGCCTTTAACGATAAGATCAACATGCCGCCTAGTCCCTAGAAGCTTTTGCGCCAGTTTTTCCAGAGCTTTAAAACTAATAAGAGCCGGAGCCAGCTTTGGCAGGAGAACCTTAAAATCAGGAGTAAAGCTTGCAGCCTGAAGCACGGCCTTGAGTCTTTCTGTTCCGGGAGCAGCTTTATTGATATCTGCGGCGGCTTGTTTAACCCTTTGCTCGATATAGTTGTCCAGAAAGGCAACCGTACCTTCCGGGTTCTTATAAATCACGTTCTTAAGCACATTAAAAATTATAGGCCGGACGAACTTTCTTAGGTTTTTAGTGGAGGCTTTTCTGCTTTTGAATTTCACTGTACAAAGCCAGGCCTGTTAATTAGTTCGCTTAAAGCGGCCGCCATCAGGGCGTCAGCATTCTGCAAAAATAATGGAAATATTTTGCGGAATCTTTTATGTTGCAAAAGGTGGCTCAAATCTAAATAAATCCTGCCTGCCGCAGATTTCATATATTTATACTCTTCAGCACTGCGGGCACCTTGATCAAAGTTGGCGATTGTTCTCAGCATATCTATTCCCAGGGGGGATATGGGGTTGGTCATAACTTGAAAATGATTAAAGGAAACATAGGCATGCAAAGCCTCATCCTGGGGAAGGGGTTGTGGCAGGGGAAAGAGGGAGGTGATGGGGCGGCTTTGCACAATACTTAGGGTAAGCGCACAGGCTTCCCCGGCAGAGCCGGAATTCCCCGTCTGGGAATTAGCTGGAGACAGGCACCACTCGATATCCTGGGGGCAGCCGTAGTGCCCCTCGATTGCCATTCCCAGCTCGGCCACTTCTGTAATCAGGGAATCGCTTAAGACCTGACTTACCGATTTTTCCTCGCTTAGTTCAATTCTTTGGGTACCGCCGCCTTCTAAGGGGATAATAGCTAAATTCTTCTCGGCAATGATTTTGCTCTCAATCCGGCCGGTGCTTTTCCTGAATTTATAAATATCTGCGGAGACCAGGCCGGAAACAAGCGCTTCCCCCAGGCCGTAGCCCGCGTCAATGGAGATTATTCCCCTGTGGCCTGAGACCGGGTCGGCGGTGAACATAATTCCGGATACCTCCGGCAGGACCATTTCTTGAACGATAACCGACATATGTACCATTTCATGCTTAATATTGTTTTGGATCCTGTACAGGATAGCTCTGTCAGTGAACAAGGAAGCCCAGCAATTGCGTACAGCATCCAAAATGGATTCTTCGCCCTTAACATTAAGATAGGTATCCTGCTGGCCGGCAAAAGAAGCAAAAGGAAGATCTTCGGCTGTGGCACTGGATCTTACGGCATAGGCTAAATCGGCACCGGCTTTTCTGACAGCGGCAATAATCTCCTCCTTGACCTGCTCTGGGATTGAAGATTGCTTTAGTTTTTCCCTAATGGCTGCGCCAACCTGGGAGATATTACCCAGACTGGCATCCTGGATAACCCGGGATATAAAGTCGGCCAGGTTATTATGGCTGATAAACTCCTTATAGCCTTCGGTCGTAACACAAAAACCGCCAGGGACAGGGAAGCCCGCTTTGGTCATTTCACCTAGATTAGCGCCTTTGCCGCCTACCAAGGGCAAATCCTTACTGTCAATTTCCTGAAAAAAAAGAATGTAATTTTTTTTCATTTCTCTTACCTCCCAATAATTATATCTTGGCACCGTTAAGAAACAGTCCGATCAGCTGAGCCTTGAGGGTGTCCGGAGCAAGAGGCTCCCTGCTGAACAGCATTAGACAACAGGGAGCTCCTGATCAGAAACTGCAAATACCTGGACAAGACCAAAGCTGGTATATCCGTCCTGATTTCCTTATTGGCCTGTGCTTCCTGTAAAATCATAACCAAGAAGGGTTCCAGTCCGCTGCGGCGGGGATTGTTAAAGGGATCATAATCCAAAAAGGTCTTCATCCGGAACTGTAAATATATTTCCGCTAGTTCTTTTTCCACAGTTATAATCGTGGTGAGAAAATCCAGAAACTTCGATAACTTTGCCTCTATTCCCGGGATGTCCTTAAGGCTGTCAAAGAACTCCTGCCCGTGCTTGGCAATATAATTTTGAAAATAGCCTACTAAAATCTCTTCCTTATCCGGGAAGTAATTATAGAGTGTACCCTTGGCTATATCAGCTTTTTCGGCAATCTCCTCCATAGAAGTATTCATAAAACCTTTCTCGCGAAAAAGACTTATAGCGCAGGTTATGATCTTTGCTCTGGTTTCTGCTTTTTTTCTTTCGCGCCTGTTCATAGCAATCCACTCCTAATAAATTCCTTGGGCTTAGCTAAAGAGCACTAATAAATAAGTCAGACCAAAGAGGTAATATAAAACATTAATATACGATTGGACATTGAATAAAATTATACTATACACAAAATTGTACGCCGTATATAAATATTGGTCAAGAGCTGATTTTATTTCGTGTTGATTTCATTTCAAACCTTAGTTGTTCGATTTGCTTACTTTACTTATTTGGTTTTAGGGTTGATGCCTTTATTTGGTACCTGGTACGGCTTTAGCGATTGAATGGATTCCGGGAGAGCGAGTACCGGGGTCATTTGCCTTGAGAAGTTTTATATAATATTATGGAACCAGATCACCTTAGACAGGAGACGGAGGGTTGATAAATGCTCAAGTCGTTACTGGCTGTATTAGTGGTTATTCTTATCTTCTTTATTGCTTATAAAGTTTTTAAGTCAATTGTTAAAGGAATAATAATAATCTTGGTGATAGTGCTGGCCGTCATGCTTTTCAATTCTGTTTCCAGTGGCAGCTTTTCCCTGCAAAGAATTAAAGCTTTCTTTCCGCCCCAAGTAGAGCAGCAGGGTATTGAAGGAGAGTTAAACAAGATGGTAGAAAAGCTGAAGGGCTTGGATAGTGCTCAAATCGAAGAATACTTGGAAAATGCTCAGGCTGAACTGAAAAAACATGGCTTAAGTTTAGAGGCTGTTAAAAAGGCTTTGGAAAGATCGGCAGAAGAGGAGATGTAATAATGCTATACCGTGAAATGGGTAAAACCGGTGATAAGCTTTCAATTTTAGGCTATGGCTGTATGCGTTTCCCGAAGAAAGACAGGAAAATTGATGAGTCCAGGACAGAAAGGCAAATCATCTCGGCTATCGAACAAGGAGTAAATTATTTTGACACGGCATATGTCTACAAGGGAAGTGAGACTGTGCTGGGGAAAATATTAGCAAAAGGCTACCGGAATAAAGTTAAGCTCGCTACCAAATTGCCTTTGTTCATGGTACATTCCCGGAAAGGTATGGAAGCTATCCTGGATACCCAATTACAAAGGCTGCAAACCGACCATATTGACTATTACCTGATGCATTGCCTCAATAGTAAAGAAGGCTGGCAGAGACTGAAAGCAATTGGGGTGGAAGAATTTCTTTTTAAGGCTAAACAAGCGGGGAAAATTAATCATATAGGCTTCTCCTACCATGGGGACAGCGGCCAGTTTAAAGCGGTAGTGGATGATTATCCCTGGGAATTTTGCCAGATCCAGTATAACTATATGGATGAAAATACGCAGGCAGGCCTAGAAGGCCTTAAGTACGCGGGAGCCAAAGGGCTGGGCGTTGTCATCATGGAGCCTCTTAGGGGAGGGCTTCTGGCCGGAAAGATGCCGCCTCAAATTCAGGCCGTTTGGGATCAGGCGGAAATCAAAAGAGCTCCGGCCGAATGGGCGTTGCGCTGGATTTGGAATCATCCTGAAGTGACGGTTGTTCTGTCCGGTATGAATGAAGAGGCACATATTGAGGAGAATATCAGGATAGCCGGAGATTCTTATGCACAATCTCTTTCTGCAAGTGAATTAGATAGTATTGCCATGGTCAAGGAGCTGCTGACCGGTATGTTGAGAGTAGGGTGTACGGCCTGCGGTTATTGCCTGCCTTGCCCGGCAGGGGTAAATATTCCCTTGTGTTTTGCTTATTATAATACCAAACATTTATTCGGGTCCCGCTCTCCTCAAGTTCAATACATCGGCATGTTAGGGGGAATGGATGGGGGAACTCCCGCTTATTCTTCACTTTGCCGACAGTGCGGCCAGTGCGAGAAACATTGTCCCCAGCATTTGCCGATTCGCCGGCATTTAAAGGAAGTTGCCAAAGACATGGAGCGCTTTTATTTTAAGCCTGCCGTCAGTTTGGTTCAGCGCTATTATAAGCTGCGGCAAGGATTGGCCCCCGGAAAAAACAAAAAGGAATTATAGTTTTCATAACTATTGATTTTTTATTAATTTTGGTCAAAAATATTTCTTGGGGAGAATTTTCGATACGACTGGAGGTAGATTAACATGAAGTTTAGCAACAAATCTCTAATAAGCTATACTTTTATTATTTTTTTAACTTGCCTAATAGCTGCTGGGGTAGTTTTAGCTGGTGGTTATGATATTACCATTTCTAAGCCTTCGCCTGTGCAAGCAGCTCAAAAACAGGATTCGGCTGCGAGCGGAGCCAATGCCTTTTTGGGTCCCGATACTATTGAATCAATAGTAAAGAAAACAGGTCCGGCTGTAGTTAAAATTGAGACTGAGGTACAGACCAAACGGCAATATGATCCTTTTTTCGATGATCCTTTCTTTCGGGAGTTTTTCGGCGACCAGTTTCGCAGCCGGCCGGAAACAAGACAAGGTTTAGGCTCAGGTTTTATCATTTCTAAAGATGGCTATATTGTAACCAATAATCACGTTATTGATCAGGCCAGCAAAATAAATGTTTACTTAACCAGCCGCAAAGAACCTTATGAAGCGAAGCTGGTTGGTTCAGATGCCCAATTAGACTTGGCGATCATCAAAATAAATGCCGGTAATAACCTTCCTTTTTTAGAGTTTGGGGATACCAACGAACTTGAAGTCGGTAGCTGGGTAATAGCAATCGGTAATCCCTATGGGCTTGACCATACGGTTACAGTAGGGGTTATTAGCGCCAAGGGCAGGCCAATTACCATCGATGGCAATGAGTTTAAAGATCTGCTGCAAACTGATGCTTCCATTAATCCCGGTAATAGCGGCGGACCATTAATCAATCTGCAGGGGGAAGTAATTGGAATCAATACGGCTATTAATGCCCAGGCTCAAGGCATTGGCTTTGCCATCCCCAGCTCGACAGTTACCCAGGTCTTAGACCAGCTTATTAATGAAGGTAAAGTAATCAGGCCTTGGTTAGGGGTTATAATGCAGCCTGTTACCAAAGAGCTTGCCGACTATTTCGGGCTGGATAAACCTCAGGGTGTATTAATTAGTTCTGTTATCGAAGATTCTCCTGCCCAAAAAGCCGGTTTAAGAAGAGCGGACATTATCCTCGAATTTAATAAGACCAAAGTAAATGATCCCGAAAAGCTCAAAGAAGAGGTAGGAAAGACCAAAGTTGGGGATAAGGTTGTTTTGCTTGTCTTTAGAGATGGGAATACTGTTTATGTAACAGTGGAAATTAAGGCAAGATAGTTAGACGTAAAATCTTTCTAAATAAATATCCAATCGAAATATATGTATTAAGCCTGCTGACAGAGTATCTTGTCAACAGGCTTTTAATATTCAAGAATGTCAATAAGCCGGCAAAAACGAAGTAGAAGTATAGGATACTGACCTTTTATACAGGTCTAATTGGGTACTGGTAATAATGCTCAGGTAATAATTTTCAGGATTGCTCCGTAAACAAAAGTCGAGCCGAAATAAATAAGCAAACAACCAAGTGCGGCGATTATAAGCCGATAAGGCTTTTCCTTGATAAACTGGCGGGTTTTGCCGACAACAATGGATACTAAACCATACCAGATAAAGTCGGCTGTAATATGCCCAAGATAATAAATGACGACGCCTGTAACGGCATAAGCACTAAAAGACTGCATTATAAACCCTAAGCCGATAACCGCCCACCATAAAAGAAAATAGGGATTAGCAGCACTGATAACCATACCGGAAATAAACATATTCCGGGAACTGGATTTGCTTTGGTCTGCTTCCAATTTTAATTTATTTTTTGCCGAGCTGTAGATCATATCCCAGCCCATATAAATAAGATATAATCCCCCAATGAGGCCAATACCAATTTGGGCTGCAGAGGATTGTAATACAAGATTAAAGCCCAAAAAAATAAAAATAATCAAGAATAATTCCAAAACTGCATGGCCTGCGGTAATGATAAACCCTGAACGGGGACCGGATTCCAAGGCTTGCCCTATGGTATAAGTAAGCAGGGAACCGGGCATCATGGCACCGGAAAAACCAACGGCCAGAGCTGAGAAAAATAGAAACAGCATAAAAACCACAACCCCGCTATCCACATATTTCTGCTGGTTATCTGCTTGATTTTAGCATTTAATGTTGGAAGAAACAATATAAAATATTTATTGTCACCTTGTCAACAGGAGCTGTCTTAAAGGAAATCGTATATCAGAAATAAAAATTCAATTGATTTAAACAAAATATGCTAAGTCATCTTTCATTAGTAAAATTTTTTGCTATAATATCTATTATATAAGACCATCAAAAAAATGAAATGTGTATTGAGAAAGGAGTTTGAGATGGAAAAATTAAAAGGACGTGAACAGTGGGGTTCAAAACTGGCTTTCATTTTAGCCGCAGCCGGATCTGCCGTTGGTCTGGGCAATATCTGGCGCTTTCCTTATCTGGCAGGGGACAATGGTGGCGCTGCATTTTTAATTATTTACTTAGCATGTATTCTGATTATTGGTTATCCTTTAATGAATACCGAATTCGCCATTGGTAGAGCAACTGGCAAGAATCCTATCGGAGCATTTAAGGCCTTAGCTCCAAATACGCCTTGGTGGCTGGTTGGAGCCTTGGCTGTTTTGGCTCCCTTTGTAATTCTCTCTTACTATTCTGTAGTAGCGGGTTGGGCAACTGCCTATATTTTTAAATCCCTGGCCGGCCTTGCTCCAACTACGGATTATACTAATGTCTTTGTTTCCCATATTACTAGTGTTTGGGAGCCTATTATTTGGCACTTCATATTTATGGGAATAACAATCGCTATCATTGCTGCGGGAGTTGTATCGGGTCTTCAAAAAGTCGCCAAAGCACTCATGCCTTTATTATTCTTAATTCTTGTTGTTCTGGCTGTGCGGGGGATTACTTTACCCGGTTCAGGTGAAGGTCTTTCCTTCTACCTTAAACCGGATTTCAGCAAAGTAGACGGAGGTACCTTCCTCGATGCCGTTGGCCAAGCCTTTTTTAGCCTAAGCCTCGGTATGGGAGCCATGATCACCTATGGCAGCTATTTGAGTAAAAAAGAGAGCATTACCAGCAGCACAGGCTGGGTTGTTGGCTTGGATACTCTGGCAGCTTTCCTGGCTGGATTTGCTATTTTCCCAGCGGTGTTTGTCTACGGTTTCAGCCCGGGATCGGGTGCAGGTCTGGCTTTCATGACTTTGCCTGCGGTATTTGCCAATATGCCTGCCGGCTCTTTCTTTGGTGCTTTGTTCTTCGTGCTCTTAAGCATAGCCGCCCTTACCTCGGCCATGTCCCTCCTGGAAGTGGTTGCGGCTTGGGTTATTGATGAAAAAGGCTGGAGCAGAAAAAAGGCTGCCCTAATTATTGGTACTGTTGTCTTTGTATTTGGCCTGCCCAGTACTTTAGGTTATAGCGTCATGAGCGGTATTAAACCGCTGGGTCTTGATCTCCTGGATTTCTATGATTTTGTCGCCAATGCCATCTTCTTGCCTCTTGGCGGTATATTGACCGCTGTATTTGCCGCTTTCATCTGGAAGACCAAGAATGCTTTGCAAGAAATCAATGAGCCGAAAGGGTCTTTCTCCTTTGGCAACTGGTATGGTACCTTAGTCGGCGTAATTATTCCCGTTGTTGTTGGTATCATAATGATTGCCGGTCTGTACAAGCAGTTTGTCGGATAAAGCCAGATCCAAATGCAAGTTTCAGACCAATATTTAGGTTCTTTGACCCTGCTTGGAACAAAAAAAACCGTTTTTGCCTTAAGAAGCGAAAACGGTTTTCCTTTATGTACGCCCAGCATGGGCGTTATCTATACGGTGAAAGTCCGGAACGGGGGCTGGCGAGCGCCTACCGTAGCCGAGAACAAGGGTGTCCGTCGTGAGGCGGAATCTGAAGGAAGTTTAAGGCAAATGCACGGCTTGAGGTACACGAACCCAATTTGAGGCTGTCATAACTGGATGAGTCTCCATAACAAGATTAAATCCAAAGCCGCCAAGAGTTATGGCAGTATACTTGGGCAAGCGCGGGCAGAAAGATAACGTTCTTATCTGGGGAGGTCTGCAGGAAACGCGAAGTTACTTCGTAACCGCACTCGAAAGGGTGCGCTGAATCTGCAGAAGTCAGCAGAGGTCATAGTACGGGAGTAAGCGACGGCGGAAACCGGAAGGACCGAACTTAAAGGAGAGATGAGCCTATGCGTTCGCATGATGAGCAACGAAAGCAGCCAACTTCATATGAAGGCTTACGGCAGAAAGTAGCGGTGAAGCCGCAAGGGTATGTCGGAGCGCCGAGCTCATCGTCGGCACAAGTAGACCACTCATCTCGCGAAGACCAAGGCGATTTGCTGGATAGAATGCTAGAACGAAACAATCTTCGACTTGCCTACCGGCGAGTGGTACAAAACGGAGGAGCGCCCGGCATCGACGGAGTGACGGTAAAAGACTTAAAAGCTCACTTGTGGGAGTGCTGGGACACTGTCAAAGCAGAACTCCTGACGGGAACCTACAAGCCAGCACCTGTCAGACGGGTGGAAATCCCCAAACCCGGAGGCGGTGTCCGCTTGTTAGGCATCCCCACCGTAATGGACCGGCTCATCCAGCAAGCCCTACTCCAAGTGATGACCCCAATATTTGACCCGTATTTCTCTCCGAACAGCTTTGGTTTCCGGCCTGGCAAACGGGCCCACGACGCAGTCAAACAAGCTCAGGCCTACATCCAAGAAGGATATCGCTATGTCGTGGACATGGACTTGGAAAAGTTCTTTGACCGAGTGAACCATGACATCCTCATGGCGAGAGTAGCCCGAAAAGTTAAGGATAAAAGAGTCCTAAAACTTACCCGAGGATACCTTAATGCCGGAGTCATGGAAAACGGAGTGACAAAAGAGACAGTCGAAGGAACTCCTCAAGGAGGCCCCTTAAGTCCGCTGCTGGCGAACATCTTACTGGATGACCTAGACCAGGAGTTAACCAAAAGAGGACATCGCTTTGTGCGTTATGCCGATGACTGTAACATCTTCGTCAAGAGCAAGCGAGCCGGAGAACGGGTAATGAAATCGGTCATTCAATTTGTAGAGGGGAAGTTAAAACTCAGAGTAAATCGAGAGAAAAGTGCTGTAGATAGACCGTGGAACCGAAAATTTCTCGGGTTTAGCTTTCTACCCAATCGCCAAGCGACGATTCGCCTGGCCCCCAAGACGATAGAACGATTCAAAGAAAAGATTCGGGAAATAACCAGTCGGACAAGACCGATGTCGATGTCTGAGCGAATCCACAAATTGAATCAATATCTCATGGGATGGATAGGATACTTTAAACTGGCCGCGGCTAAAAGTCACTGTGAAAAATTGGACGCATGGATACGCAGAAGACTGCGCATGTGCCTGTGGAAACAGTGGAAAAGAGTGCGAACACGAATCCGGGAACTCCGCGCCTTAGGTCTGCCGGACTGGATTGTGTTCATGATGGCAAACTCTCGACGAGGGGCATGGGAAATGTCCCGAAACACAAATAATGCCCTCAACAATTCCTATTGGGAACGTCAAGGGCTAAAGAGTCTGCTTCATCGTTATTTGGAAATTCGTGAACCTTTAGGAACCGCCTAGTGCGGACCCGCATGCTAGGTGGTGTGAGAGGACGGAGGCTAGCCGCCTCCTCCTACTCGATCAGTGATAAAGGAGTGAGGTCGTTGCTAGGAGTATGAGCCAATTATTTTTGGTTCTATAATAAATGTTGGGGTAACCAGCAGGAAAAAATAAAGCATAAGCGAAAACCTACCGAGTAAATAAACCCACCACGATCACTTACAGGAGGTTTTCCTTATGCTTAACTCTAATTATATCCAAACTTTATTCGGAATCAAAGATGCAATTGTAACAAATGTAGAAAATGATGCTGATGAATCTCTTATTAATGTCTACTTAGAACTAAAAAGAGATATCCATGAATGCCCTAACTGCAAGGAACTGACAGATAGTATTCATGATTATAGAATTCAGAAGATTAAAGGTCCACCATTAGGAGAAAAATTTATTCTCTTCCATTACCGTAAACGACGGTATGTTTGCCCTACTTGTGGAAAACGTTTTTACGAAAATAATTCTTTTGTTCCAAGATATCACCGAATGACTTCAAGCCTGGTTTCGTATATCTTGAGAGAGCTAAGAAGTACCAGCTCCAGGTTAAGTGTTGCTAATAAGTGTAACATTTCTGTTTATACAGTTTCCCGTGTTTTTAACTTCATTTCACCTGGCAAACCAAAACTCCCGGAGGTTATATCCATCGACGAATTCAAAGGCAACACCGAAACAGGCAAATACCAGTGTATTCTTACAGACCCTAAAAATCACAAGGTTTTAGATATTCTTCCTGGCCGAGAAGCTCATCATCTTTCTACATACTTTTTCTCTTTTCCCAGAGAAGAACGCGCCAAGGTTAAAGTAATTGTTATAGATATGTGGAAGCCTTATGCGGATATGGCTAAAACTTATTTCAAAAATGCTATTGTTGTTATTGATCGTTTTCATTATATCCGCCAGGTATTGTGGGCATTTGACAAGATACGTCGTGAAGAGCAGCATAAGTTTTCCAGAGAGCGTAGGCGTTACTTTAAAAGGAGCAAAAAACTCCTCTGGGCAAGATTCTTTAAATTAAGTGAAGAAAATAGGCAAGCCGTAGAAGTAATGCTTAATCTTTCCCCCAGGCTTAAAGAAGCCTTTCTCCTGAAAGAGAAATTTTTAGAGTTTGTTGATGCCTCAGATTTTAATGAAGCCAAGAATAAGCTTCAGGAATGGTATCTATATGTTTCCGTTAGTAACCTACCCGAGTTCAATTATTGCTTTGAAACAATTAGCCGTTGGCAAGATAGTATTCTTAATTCCTTTAAAGTGCCCTATACTAACGCCTACACAGAAGGAGTAAACAATAAGGTTAAAGTTCTTAAACGCAATGCATTTGGGCTAAGAAATTTTAATAGGTTGAGATCCCGCATACTTTACATGATGTCCTGAGTTTGAGTAGGGTAGGATGGACTGAATCTACGCTTCAGTCCATCCTACCCTACAGAGAAAGATACTAACACAACTTCTGCTTCCTGCATCATAGAAAACTTGACCAAATACGGAAATGAGCGTTAAGGGGTAGTAGCGTTAAGCGAACAAAAAAACGCAGCGTTAAAACATGCCAAGGTTAACTTGCAGATAGCCTAGGGGTTTTGGCATGTTAGCAAGTATTTTTGTTCGTAGCTACGTGACCGTGCGAATAGAGTATTTGGTCAAGTTCAATGGCAAAAGAAGACGCCTTCAAGGATGAAGACATCTTCTTCAATATTTGGTTTATTTACTCTCCGTTTTCTGACTTAACCCCAACAATTGACAGAGAGCCTTATTTTTTATCGGAAAGTTCTCTTTTTTGCCCTTTTATTTTCCAATAAATAAAAATCGAGGCGAGGATAATCGCTACCAAGCTGACAACCTGAGCGACTCGCAGTGGCCCCAGCATCAGGCTGTCTGTTCTCATGCCTTCGATAAAAAAGCGGCCAAGAGAGTAAAGAATTAAATAAGACATGGCTACAATCCCGTCAGGTAGTGCTTTGCGCCTAATCAGCCAGAGAAGAAAAAGGAAAACCAAGCCATTCCACAAAGATTCGTAAAGAAAAGTAGGATGGTAATACAAGCCGTCAATGTACATGCCATTCTGGATAAAATCCGGGAATTTGCTGATAAATTCGGGGGATACAGGGCCGCCGTGAGCTTCCTGATTAAAGAAATTCCCCCATCTCCCAATAGCCTGTCCCAGAATAAGGCTGGGAGCGATAATATCGGCTAGAGCCCAAAGTTTTAGGTCTTTATGCCGGCGAATATACCAATATCCCGCCAGAAAGCCGCCGATTATGCCGCCATGGATTGCTAAGCCTCCGTGCCAAACGGCCGGGATTTCCCAAGGATTGGCAGCGTAATATCCCCAGTTGAAAAGAACATAATAGAGCCTGGCTCCAATAATGGCACCTGGTATGATCAGCAGAACCAGGTTAGTAAACTTTTCAGGGTCTATTGGGCGCTTGGCTGCATGGTAATTAGCGAGGAGAATTCCTAAACCGAAAGCTAAAGCGATAAGCAGGCTGTACCAATAGATTGGTTTAGGCCCAAGATAAAAGGCAATTGGATTCAAAGCTAGTATCCTCCTGTTATTTTAGTGAAATAATTATAGCAGATTTTAAGATAATTTTTAAATAATACTCCAACAGGAGTGCTGACTTTTATACGAGGAGGTAATAGTATGAAATTTTGTTGGGTTACACTAATGGTTAAAAACATGGAAGAATCCCTAAGGTTTTATCAGGAAATAGTAGGGCTGGTTGTGAGCAGAAGATTTGCCGCCGGTCCAGGAACCGAGATTGCTTTTCTGGGAGACGGTCATACTAAGATTGAGCTGATCTGCAATGAAGCCCAGAGGGAAGTTGTGCTTGGCCAGGATATTTCCCTGGGATTTGAAGTTAAGTCTGTAGATGAAATGATGTCTTTTATCAAAACAAAAGGCCTCACTGTTCACAGTGGGCCATTTGAGCCAAATCCTAATGTTAAATTTTTCTATGTTCTGGATCCTAACGGTTTAAAAATTCAATTCGTTGAGAATAAATAGGTGGCTGCTTTCTGTTTGTTTACTTAAACTTATTTATCTCCTTCTTCCGGGACAATGCAAATGAAGGAGAGGGTTTCCTCGGAGTTATTGCTAAACTGGTGCAGCTTTCCCCCAGGGACATAGGCAAAAGAACCTTCGGTTATTTCATATTCCTGACCGTCTAAATATAAAGTTCCGCTGCCTTCTGCAATATAATTAATATGCGGCCAGGGGTGGGTATGCCTGGGGGTAAACCCGCCGGCTTCCAGAGTGAAAAGCCGCATAGTCCAGCCTTCCCAGCCTTCTTTTGGTGATACCAAGACCTTTTTCCAGGCACTTTTTACCTCTGCTCCTTGTACCGGAATTCCTGCTAAATCATTAATATGGCTGACGATCATCCCTTCACCACTCCTATCTTGGTTATAATCTACAAGCTGATTATACCTTGTTTTTTTGCCTGACAAAAGATTACTCTTAAACAAGGCCATCATTAAATGTCGCAAAATAAATATTAATGCAAATCGACAAATTTCTAATCAAATTTTAATTTGCAGTTAAGGACAGCTTAATTTTGAGTGGCTAAAATAAAGCCATAATAATGAATGGAGTTGAGGGAAATGGGTATTAGTATGGAACTAATTGATGAAATGCGCAAAAGAACGAACTGCAGCTATCAGGAAGCTAAAGAGCTTTTGGAAAAGCATAATGGTGACCTCATTGAGGCTATCGTTGAATTTGAAAAGAAACAAGGCAGCAGTTGCAAGCAAAAGAAGGCCGAAAATGGTTCCGGCTTTGGCAAAAAGGTTAAACAATTGCTGGAGAAGGGTTTTGTTACCCGCTTTATGATCGAAAAGGATCAAAACATTATCTTAAATATCTCGGTTAACGTTTTACTGCTTGCTTTGCTGGTCACCATGCCGATCTTCTGGCTCTATGTAATTCTATTTGTGGTCTTGTATTTTATGGGTTATAAGATCAGGATCAGAAAAGAAGCAGGCGCAGAGGTTGATATCAAAGAGATTGTTGATGATTTTGGCAGTAAAGTAAGAACGGCAACAGACAAAATGAGAGAGAAGTCTACCCAGAATGTTCAAACCACACCGCAAAGCGAAGAAAAGAAAGACGATATCAACGAAATTACTATTGAATAATTAAGAACTTGCAGCTTGCCACTTAACAATGAACCTGTGTTGTTCACAGGTTCATTTCCGCTTATAATGAAGCTAATATCAAAGCTAATATCCACTTTTATTAATTATTTATCAGAGTGGAGGTTGGGATGAAAACAAAAATATTAGTAATTGAAGATGAGGCTAAAATAGCCAGGTTTTTAGAGTTGGAATTAAAACATGAAGGATATCAGGTGGAAATAGCTCTTGACGGACGGGACGGCTATGAAAAAGCCCAGGCCGGAAATGTTGATCTTATCATCCTGGATTTAATGATCCCGGGACTGAGCGGAATTGAAGTCTGCCGGCGCTTAAGGCGGGAATCTGACGTACCGATAATTATGCTTACCGCTAAAGATGATGTCATTGATAAGGTTATGGGTTTAGACAGCGGAGCCGATGACTATATGACCAAACCTTTTGCGATTGAGGAATTACTGGCTAGGATTAGAGTAGTTTTAAAAAGAAAAGGAAAAAAGGAAGAACACCCCCATACCTTGCGTGCCGGAAATCTCACCTTATATTGTGATGAATACCGGGTTACCTATCAGGAAGAAGAAATAACCTTATCCAAAAAAGAGTTCGAGCTCTTAAAATTTCTCATGGAGAATAGGGGAATAGTGTTAACCCGGGAGAAAATACTTGATCATGTTTGGGGATACGATTACTTCGGGGATACGAATGTGACAGATGTCTATATTAGGTATATCCGCAATAAAATAGATCAGAAGTTCGCGGTGCAGTATATTCATACTGTCAGAGGAGTCGGCTATATGTTTAAAGAAAATGAAAGATAATAAAGATCATAAAGCAAAAAATAATCAGAAAAAAACAGATAGGAAAAATCAACAGCCTCATAAGCAGAATGTTCGGAGGATACGTCTTAGCCGGTTGCTTCGTTGGCCGGTAGATTTGATTCGGGCCCTTGCCAAATTGCTTTCGGAAAAGCTGGAGTTTTCGATCCGCTTTCGTCTAGCACTGAGTTATTTAAGAGTATTTCTAAAAGCCATGCTCGGGGCAGGCTTGGGCGTAATCTTAGTATTTGTCTTCTTGAAAATTTATTCTACCGTTGAAGGTGATTATAAGCTTCTGCAAACCTTACCTCTGGAGCAGGCGGATTATCTTACTGTTAAAGATTTCTCTGCGGAAAACAATCTCCCGCTGGTTATTTACGATTATGTCGAAACCCCTATCTTGGAAACCAAGCCGGGATTGACTAATTTTGGTTATAAAAAAATACTAGGAGTGGTCAGAACTGAGGACAGCTTTTACTTGGCTGTTAATCGCCATGCAGTTTATAATGGAGTCCCTGTCAGGTTAATAATTTATACGGACATCAAGGAAGAGATTGCTGACGTCTTTTTTTTGGCGAAGATAGTGCTAATTGTTTTTGCCATTGTCAGTCTTTTTTCGATAATAGCCATTGCTTTTTTGGGCCGTGGTTTTTTTCAGCCCCTTAAAGAAATGACGCAAACCGTTAAAGATATCTCGGAAAGAAATTTGAATTTGCGGCTTAATGTCAGTGGCTCTAAGAATGAGCTGAAAGAATTAGCAATGACCTTTAATGAGATGATGAACAGGATCGAGGATTATTACAGGCGGCAAAAGCAATTCGTCTCGGATGCTTCGCATGAATTAAGAACACCTATAGCAGTGATTCAAGGTTATGCTGAACTGCTGGACCGTTGGGGAAAGAATGATCCGGAAGTCCTCCAGGAATCCATCGATGCCATAAAAAATGAAGCCGAGAATATGAGAGAACTTATAGATAAACTCTTATTTATAGCCAGGCATGATAAAGATAGCTTTATCCTTCAAAAAGAAGAATTTAGCCTTACCGAAATGTTGCAGGATATTGTTAAAGAGACTCAGATTATAGACAGCGCCCACCAAATTAAAGCCGATATCCAAAAGGAAGAAACAATCTTTGCTGATAAAAACAGGATTAAGCAAGCGGTCAGGATCTTTATCGATAATGCTTTGAAATACACACCCCCAGGTAGTGAGATTAGCATACTTTTAGATAGCGAAGACCGGTACTGTACCATAAGTATTAAGGATACGGGATTAGGGATGACTAAGGAAGAACTTGGGCATATTTTTGATCGCTTTTATCGTTCCGAACAATCTAGAAATAAAGTAAAAGGAGGGCATGGCCTGGGATTAGCTATTGCCAAAATAATAATTACCGGCCATGGAGGGAAAATTAAAGTTCGCAGTAAAGTAGGAATGGGTTCGGAGTTTATCATCTTTTTGCGAAAACAAGTTTAGCATCAGCAAAGAAGCATGGAAGCATTAAAACATTAAAAAAGTTGAAATATTAAAAAATTGAAAAATCAAAAAAACAAAAATTGAAGCTTAGCCCTCGAACGGACTAAGCTTTTTTGAAATAGCTGTTGGGAATTAATCATGGGTGGGAATTATATCCAGACCAATTTCAGCAAGTAATTTTTTTTATTTTGGGTAGATTATATATCAAATAAATAATATTTTAGGTTAAAAGTAAAGGAGAACTGATAGAATGGATGCAATGGGTATTATTAGTTGGATTATCCTAGGCGGGATAGCTGGCTGGATTGCCAGCAAATTCACCGGCAATGACGCCAGGATGGGTATTGGCATGAATATCTTAGTAGGAATCATCGGTGCGTTCCTCGGTGGTTGGATTGTCAGTTTATTTGGGGTAACCGGTGTTAGTGGGTTTAATATTTGGAGTTTATTAGTAGCTGTAATTGGAGCAGTAGTCCTCTTGCTATTAATTAATGCAGTAATGGGGAATAAACGCCACGGTTCCCCCAATGTCTAGACTAAATGACCCGGAGCTGACTAAAGTAGTCGCATTGATTATGCTGTCTTCTTGAAGTACAATTTCAGGAAGACAGCTTTCTATTTCGGAGCATATTAGAAATTTAAGACCTAATTTAAGCCTTGAACTTTTTCCGAACTTTATTTTATATTATATAGAAGTACTGGTTTTTTGAGGAGAAAATTGCGGTAAAATGAGGAGAGAAAATGAAAAGATGTGATGGCAGGCTACTGAAATCAATTAGCCCTTTTGTGAAGATTATTCCTTATATTATGACCCGGCGCAGTGATGCTCAAATTTTTGCCAAACAAATCATTGCTATGGATAAGATCGATGCCTATCTTCAAGCCAAGAAACAGCAAGAATTAAATATTAACTACCTGCATTTGTTTCTGGCACTCTATGTACGCATCATTGCAGAGCGCCCTCAGCTTAATCGTTTTGTCATGAGTAATCAACTCTATGCCCGTAACGGGATCTATATCTCCATGGCTGTTAAACGGCTGCTTAAGGATGAAGGAGAAGAAACAACTGTTAAGTTCAAGTTTACCGGGCAGGAGGATATTTTTGAAGTAGCAGAGATCGTAAACCAAACCTTAGCTAACAGTACTATTGCCGGCAATTCCACTGAAGCGGATAAGATTGCCTCGCGGATTATGGGTTTACCCTATTTGTTAAAAAAGGTGCTGGTTGGGATTTTAAAGAGTTTAGATAAGCTGAATCTGCTGCCCTGTTTAATAATTGAGGCCAGCCCCTTCCATACATCACTTTTTTTTACTTATTTGAAATCTATTAAACTTGATTATATTTACCATCATCTCTATGATTTTGGAACTACCAGCCTTTTCGTGGCTCTTGGTAAGGTAAAAAAAATGCCGGTGGTAGAAAATAATACGGTAATAATCAAAGATTGCTGTGAAATAGGCTATACGATTGATGAGCGAATCTGCGACGGCTTATATTTTGCTAATTCTTTGAAACTTGTCAAAAAGTATTTGGAAAATCCCTATCTGCTGGAAACAAGATTAACCAAGGTCAAGTCTGATGTAGATTAATTGCATTCATTTGAAAGAGAGAACATGTTTGCTCTGAGTTTCAGCAATAAGGAAAGAGTGTATAATAGGGATGAGTATATAGATGAGTATATAATAGAAGTATTAAATTAGTTGAGAACTGTAAGGGAGACTTAAAATGAATGATTACTTAGTTAAAGCCTTGGCCTATAGCGGCCAAGTTCGGGCTTATGCGGCACTAACTACCAAAACAGTTGGCGAAGCCCAGCGCAAACATTCCACCTGGCCGACAGCATCAGCCGCTTTAGGACGTACCCTGACAGCAGGGCTGATGTTGGGAGCGATGCTCAAAGGTGAAGAAAGTTTGACAATAAAAATAGAAGGCGGCGGCCCGTTAGGAGCTATTCTGGCCGACGTGAATGCCAAGGGCGAAGTGAGAGGTTATGTAACCAACCCTCAAACACATTTGCCTTTGAATGCCCAAGGAAAACTGGATGTAAGCGGGGTAGTTGGCAAGAATGGCATGCTTTCCGTCGTAAAAGATCTTGGAATGAGGGATTATTTTACCGGCCAGGTCCCCCTTGTCTCAGGTGAGATTGGCGAAGACTTTACTTATTACCTGGCTAAATCGGAACAGATTCCCTCTGCCGTTAGTTTAGGTGTCCTGGTTAATCCTGATAATTCAATCCAAGCTGCCGGCGGTTTTATGATTCAAATGCTTCCCGGTGCTACTGAGGATGTAATTGCCGGCATTGAAGAGCGTTTAAAAAGTGTTGCTCCGGTTTCCGCCTTGATTCAGGAAGGAATGACACCGGAAATAATACTGGAACAAGTTCTTGGCCAGGATAATGTTCAAATTATAGACAAAATGCCTGTTTGCTTTCGCTGCCGCTGTTCCAGAGAGCGAATCTCGACTGCTTTGCTCAGCCTTGGCAAAAAGGAATTGGAAGATATAATGGAAACAGAGGGACAGGCTGAAGCTTTATGTCACTTCTGCAATGAAAGATACTTGTTTTCCGGCGAAGAGCTGGCAGAGTTAAAAGACGCAGCCAGCCCAAAAGCAAACGAGAATAAGGAATAATAAGAAATAATAAGAAAGGATAGCCTGCTAAGATATAGAAAACAGGGGAAAAGCTTATGATAGCCTTAAAGAAAGTAGACATTAAAGACAAAAGTTGGATGGATCCATTAATTGCTGCCGGTAACCTGCCTGGCAGCCATCAAAATTTTACTAATATTTTCGCTTGGGCGGTATTATATGATTATTATACAGCCCAAGTAGGAGAGCGCTTGGTGGTTAGAGGCAAACTCGAAAAAGAAGGGTATTATTATCTTTATCCTACAGGTTCCGGGGACCTAAAGCCGGTCATTGAGGAAATGCAGCAAGATGCTGCCGATAATGGGCACGATTTTAAACTCTTTGGGTTGACCCCTGACAATATTGCCGTTCTGGACAGCTTGTTTCCCGGAAAATTTACCTACCAGGCAATACGGGACAGTTTTGATTATGTTTACCTGCTGGAAAAATTAGTCACTTTAGCCGGTAATAAACTGCACGCTAAAAGAAATCATATTAATAGGTTTAAGCAAAATAATTCCTGGAGTTTTGAGTTAATTAACAGCAAGAATCTGGACGAATGCTGGGAAATGAATGTCAAATGGTGTCTGCAGCATAATTGCAATGAAGATGATATCCTTTATAAAGAAAAATGTGCTGTGCGCCGTTGTTTTGATAATTACTTTGAACTGGGATTGGAAGGAGGGCTGCTTCGCGTAGAAGATAAAGTAATTGCTTTTACCATCGGTGATAGGCTTAATTCCGATACTTATGACATTCATGTTGAGAAAGCTTTTGGAGAAATACAGGGTGCCTACCAAATGATTAATCGGGAATTTGCAGCCTATGTGCAAAAAACCTATCCGGAAATTGTCTATGTCAACCGGGAAGAAGATATGGGATTTGAGGGCTTAAGAAAAGCTAAGCTTTCTTATCGGCCGGTTAGACTGGAAGAAAAGTATGCAGCTTGGTATAAGTGAAACACGAGGTTAAGATGATTGAGATCAGGTTAGCCCAAAAAGGCGAGACAGCTCCTCAAAAAGAGATTTGGAAGCTTTGTTTTGGAGACAGTTCTGAATATATAAATTTATTCTATGACTACAGGTATAAAGAGGAGGATACTTTATTATTACTGCAGGGTGGAATCATAGTATCCATGCTTACGATGCGGCCGGTAACACTAGTTAATTCGTTAGGATCCGGTGTTCCTTCCGTAATGCTTTATGCCATTGCAACCCATCCTGATTTTCAGCGGCAGGGCTTAATCACGCAACTAATGGAATTTTGCCACCAATACCTGAAAGAGCATAATTTTGCGTATTCTATTCTGGTTCCGGCCGGCCAACAGCTTGCTGATTTTTACCGCCAATGGGGATACAGGTACGCTTTTTCTATCCGAGAAGCCAAACTTAACGCTGCTTCCCTGGTTAACCTACCGGGCAGGCAGCTTGCTCATTGTTTAATCTCTGCTATCTGTCCCAGAGAGTATAACCGTCGGCGCAATCAACTTCTGACAGGTAAGAACTATATTTCCTATCCGGAAGCGGAAATTGCTTACCAGAAAAAGCTGTCCCAACTTTTGGATGCCGATATTTACGCTCTGGATATTGTTTTGCCTAATGAGAAAATCCAGGGTTGTGCAGCGGTTGAACGGATCTCGGAAGACCAGGTATTAATCCGGGAAATCTTACTTCCGGAAAAACATATAAGCTGGGTGATTAGGCTGTTAACAGAACAACTGCCTGCCAAGGGGTATATTGTCCGTACCCCTATGGAGGTCGGCAGCTATTTGGGCGGGACGAAGAAACCTTTGGGCATGCTGAAGGCGATTAAGGAAGATGAAGCGGTGATAGAGCCAGATAGCCCGGGATATCTGGGATTAGCTTTTGACTAGGTAAAAGGTCTGATAACATTAGCTTCGCCTCTAGCGAAAAAGCTCAATCGAGAAATTTGATCGACATTTAACGACATTACTTAAGGTTTACTTTTCTTTATGTTATAATTTTAGTAGTAAAATTTTCCCCAATAGAAACAAAGGAGCATCAGAATTTATGAAAAAATTCACAAACCATCAACGCATTAATGTAACTGTAAACGAACGCAAAATTCAAGTTTGCGAGGGTCTAACTATTCTGCAAGCTTTGCTGCAAGAAGATATCCATATCCCTCACCTCTGCTATGACATCCGCTTAGAGCGTTCCAACGGCAATTGCGGCTTATGTGTAGTCGAGTTAGGGGAAGGAGATGAGCAACGCGAAGTAAAGGCTTGTCAAACCCCTATTAAAGAGGGTATGGTAATTCGAACTAACAGTCCGAAGCTAGAACAATATCGCAAGATTCGCTTGGAACAGATTCTCTCAGATCATAATGCTGATTGTGTTGCCCCCTGTGTTATGAAATGTCCTGCTAATATTGATATCCAAGCTTACCTCCGTCAGGCCGGAAATGGTAATTTTGAAACAGCTTTGCGCATTATTAAAGAGAAGAATCCCTTTCCTCTCGTTTGCGGAAGGGTTTGCCCGCATCCTTGCGAGTCTGAATGCCGCCGCCAATTGGTAGATTCTCCGGTGGCAATTAACTATGTGAAGCGCTTTCTAGCCGATTGGGATATTACTCGGGAGCAACCTTATCTACCCAATAAAAAGCAGAGTAGCGGTAAAAAAATTGCTATCGTTGGCGCAGGGCCTTCGGGACTTACCTGCGCATATTATAGTGCTTTAAATGGACACGACGTCACGGTGTTCGAACGGCATTCCTATGCCGGCGGGATGATGCGCTATGGAATACCCGAATATCGCCTACCCAAAGCTACCCTAGATAAGGAAATCGATTTGATAAGGAAGCTCGGGGTCAAAATAATGACTAAGAAGACCCTGGGAACTCACATTCTTTTGGAAGATCTGCATAAAGATTTTGATGCTGTTTATTTGGCTATCGGTTCTTGGCGCGCTACCCCACTGCATATTGAAGGCGAAAACTTGCCTGGGGTTTGGCTGGGCATTCAGTTCTTGGAACAGGTTACTAAGCAGGCCGATGTTAAGCTAGGAGAAAATGTAGTTGTGATTGGCGGAGGGAATACAGCCATTGACTGTGCCCGAACGGCCTTGCGCTTAGGAGCCAAATCAGTGAAGCTTGTTTATCGTCGGACCAAGGAAGATATGCCGGCAGAACCTTATGAAGTGGAAGCAGCATTGGCTGAAGGGGTTGAAATGTATTTTTTGACTGCACCAAGCAGGATAGTATCTGAGAATGGCTACAAAATGCTGCATTGTATTAAAATGACTCTTGGGGAACCGGACCGATCAGGGCGCCGCCGTCCAATCCCTATCGAAGGCAGTGAATGTGCTTTTGAAGCGGATACCATTATTGGGGCTATAGGCCAAAGTACAAACACGCGCTTTCTTTATCATGACCTCCCTGTGAAGCTTAACAAATGGGGGGATATTGAAATTAACGGTAAAACATTTCAGACATCCGAAGTCAATATTTTCGCCGGCGGGGACTGTGTTACAGGTCCGGCAACAGTTATCCAGGCTGTAGCTGCAGGGCGGCATGCTGCGGAATCCATAGACAGTTTTCTGATGAAGGGCTATGTTAAAGAGCAGCCTATTGACTATAGTTGTAGCCGTGGTTCCTTGGAAGACCTGCCAAAATGGGAATTCGAAGAAATGCCGAAACTTAAACGGGCCAAGATGCCCGAAATACCTGTTTCGGAGCGGCAGCACAATTTTAAAGAAGTGGAATTAGGGTTAGATGAGCAAACAGCCCGTGCCGAAGCCAGGCGTTGTCTAAAATGCGGCTGTCACGAGCGTTACGCCTGCGAGCTAAGAAAAGAAGCCAGCGCTCATCAAATTGAATTTGTCCAGCCGGTGCATAAAAGGCCTTATATTCCATTAGTCGAAGATCATCCGATTATTGTCCGTGATCATAATAAATGTATTTCTTGCGGACGCTGTATCGCTGCCTGTGCTGAAGTTGAGGGACCTGATATTCTAACCTTTTATATGAAACACGGCCGCCAGTTGGTTGGTACCAAGGAAGGGCTTCCGTTAGAAAAGACAGACTGTGTCAGCTGCGGGCAATGTGTTAATGCTTGCCCCTGTGGTGCGCTCGATTATAAAATGGAAGTTGGTAAAGTATTCCGAGCGATTAATAATCCGCAGAAAACTGTTGTTGCTTTTGTGGCGCCGGCTGTTCGCAGTGTTGTTTCTTCTCATTTTAATATCAACTTTACCGAAGCAGCGCCCTTTATGGCCGGACTGCTGAAAAAAATCGGTTTTGATAAGGTTTTTGATTTTTCTTTTGCTGCAGACCTAACGATTATGGAAGAAACTACGGAGTTATTGGCACGGATCAGCCACCAAAGGCCTATGCCCCAATTTACTTCCTGTTGCCCGGGATGGGTTAATTTTGTAGAAAAGCGTTATCCGCAGCTTATCCCGCATCTTTCCAGCTGCAAATCCCCTCAGGCTATGATGGGTGCCACGGTTAAAAATCATTACACCCAGTTTGCCGGGGTAGCTAAGGAAGATCTTTATGTAGTCTCGATTGTTCCCTGTATTGCTAAGAAGTTCGAGGCAGCCCGTCCGGAATTTGCACCAGGCGGAATCCGCGATGTGGATGCGGTTCTTACCACAACGGAAATGCTGGCCATGGTAGCTCAAAAACAAATCGGCAAAGAAGATATTGAATTACAGGAATTCGATGCCCCTTACAAAAGGGTTTCGGGTGCCGGAGTTTTATTCGGTGCTTCCGGTGGAGTAGCTGAAGCTGCTCTGAGGATGGCAGTAGAAAAACTCACAGGCCAGCCACTCAAAGATGATTTAGACTTTGAAGAAGTCCGCGGTTTCCAAGGGCTAAAGGAAGTCATGGTTGAAGTTAATAATAATAAACTAAATGTTGCGGTCATCAGCGGACTTCATAATGTTGAGCCCATTATCGAGATGATCCTTCAAGGGGTTGAAGTTGGTTATGATTTAATAGAAGTCATGGCCTGCCCCGGCGGCTGTATCTGCGGAGCAGGGCACCCTGTTCCGGAAAAGATTGATGTTCTGGAAAAGCGGCAGCAGGTGCTAATCGATATTGATAAGATTTCTCGGTATCGCAAATCTCAGGAAAACCCCGATATTCTATGGTTATATAAAGATTTCTACGGGGAACCTAACTCTAAGTTGGCTGAGGGTTTACTCCATACACACTATAAACCGGCCAGTGACAAGGCGTTTACACCGCCCAGGAAGATGGCTGATTCGGCTTTCGTGACTCGTGAATTCACAGTTTGCACTTGTGATCTGTGTTCCGGGCAAGGTGCGCACGAGCTTTATAATAAAATTGCCACTAAGATCCATAAACTCAAAATGGATGCTTTTGTCAAAGTTAATACCATTCGCTTGAAGGAAAATCATGTCGATGCCGGTAAGAGCATTTATGTTACGCTTGATGGGAAAAGGATTGAGCCAACCATTGATAATATTTGTATCTTGATTAAGCATTCCAACCAAATGGAGTAAATAGAGCTGGATTCAATCAGAGATAAGGGAGGAAAAATAAGAAGGTAGGCGAATAATAAAACAATACAATTGGATAATATAAATGAGGAGGTAAGGCTATGGCTATAAAAATTACTGACACAGTTAGCTGGGTAGGTAAGGTGGACTGGGAATTAAAGACTTTTCACGGGGAAGAATACTCAACCCATAAAGGGTCTACTTATAATTCCTATCTGATTCAAGCTGAGAAGAATGTCCTGATTGACACTGTCTGGCAGCCCTTCAGTGCTGAATTTATTAATAAGCTTCAGCAGGAAATTGACTTAAAGAAGATTGATTATATCGTAGCGAACCATGCGGAGATCGACCACAGCGGTGCTTTGCCTGAACTAATGAAGCTTATTCCCGATACCACCATTATTTGTACGGCCAATGGGGTTAAGTCCTTACGGGGAATGTACCATGCTGACTGGAATTTCCAGCCTGTGAAGACCGGGGATAAAATAAGCCTGGGCAGCCGGGAACTTATTTTTGTGGAAGCCCCCATGCTCCATTGGCCCGACAGTATGTTTACTTATTTGACCGGCGATGAGATTCTTTTCAGTAACGATGCTTTTGGCCAGCATTATGCAACTGAGCTCTTGTATAATGACCTGGTCAACCAGCCTGAACTGCAGTATGAATGTCTGAAATACTATGCCAATATCCTGACTCCTTTCAGCCGGCTTGTTGACCGCAAAATCAAGGAAGTTGTCGGGCTTAATCTGCCGCTTAAGCTTATCTGCCCCAGCCATGGGGTAATTTGGCGGGATAATCCTCTGCAAATCGTTGAGCAATATGCAAAGTGGGCTAATAATTATCAGGAAAATCAAATAACCATCCTTTACGATACCATGTGGAATAGTACCAAAAGAATGGCCGAGGAAATAGCCAAGGGTATCTTAGCTGGCGACGGTACTGTCACTGTGAAACTATTCAACACAGCTCAAAGGGATAAAAATGATATTATTGCCGAAGTATTCAAATCGAAAGCTATTGTCGTAGGCTCGCCAACTATTAATAAAGGAATACTCTCCTCCGTAGCAGCACTGATGGAGGAAATTAAAGGACTTAGCTTTAAAAACAAAAAAGCAGCTGCTTTTGGCTCCTATGGTTGGGGTGGTGAATCAGTTAAAGAGATTACTTCTCTCTTACAGGAAAGCGGCTTTGAAATTGTCAGCGAAGGGGTCAAAGGTAATTGGGCTCCGGATGAGCATGTTAGAGCCGAATGTTTTGCCTTAGGCAAGAAAATTGCAGAAGCGTAAAAGAGAATTTCGAGCGCAAGTCCCCTAGCACAGGCGGTTAAAAAGTGCTCGGTTTAAAGAGCAGCATTTTTACCGGCCAGAAAACCTGACGACCAGGCCCACTGCAGATTAAAGCCACCGCACAGGCCGTCAATATCAATAATTTCTCCGGCGAAAAACAACCCCTGCACAATTTTGGATTCCATCGTGCGGGGGTTGATTTCATTAGTAGAAATTCCCCCGGCTGTAACCTGGGCACTGGGCCAGCTTTTGCTACCTCTGACCGGAAAACGCCAGTCTTGTAAGATGTTACGGATTTTAGCCTGCTCCTTAGCAGAAAGACTCCCTGCCGGACGTTTGAGATCCGTAAAACCGGCTTCCTTAAGTAACACGGGGATCAGCCTTTTATTTACCAGCCCAACCAGGCTAAAATCCAGGGGTTTGTGCGGATTGGCAGTAAAACGTATGCGCAGAAGTCGAGAGAGTTCTTCTTTAGTAAGCTTGTCGAAGATGATTAACTTTAGTACGGCTTTTTGGCCTTTCTGGAGCAGTTCTCCCGCTTTGCGGCTGATTTGTAAAATGGGAGGGCCGGATACACCATAATTGGCAAAGAGGATATCCCCGCTGTCTTGAGCCAGGGTGATATTATTATGTAATATTTCGGCAGTGCCGACAAATTTAACGCCTTCAATTTGCTTAAAAAACCCACCTTCCAGTTTGAGCTGGACAAGGGCAGGAAAGATCGGAGTAAGGGAATGTCCCAGCTTTTCCGCCAGCTCGTAGGCATTGCCGTCGGAGCCGCTGGCAGGCATAGCTTTGCCGCCTGCAGCGAGAATGACGGAATCTCCGCGGTATTGAGCATTATTGGCGAGGGTTACCAGAAAAATGCTATCCTTTTTAGTAATCTTGCGTACATAGGCATCGCAGATGACCTGGACTCTCTTTTGGTCTAATTCATACCTTAAGACATCCAAAACACTGGAGGCTTGTTCCGACATAGGGAAAACTTTGCCGCGCTCTTCCATCTTCGGGGTAATACCTAGTTCCTCAAAAAAATCCAAGGTTGCTTGGACACTGAAATCTGCCAGGGCACTGGAGGCAAAGAGGGGATTAAGTCCCTGGTAACAAGAAATATCAGCCGTAATGTTGGTATAATTGCATCTGCCGTTGCCCGTTGCCAGGATCTTTTTGCCTATGCGGGGGTTTCTCTCCAGAATAGTAACCTGAGCTCCCAATCTGGCAGCAGTAATAGCAGCCATCATCCCGGAAGCCCCGCCGCCGATGACAATTACCTGTTTTTTTTCAGCAGGCACTGTGTAGCTCATCTCCCTCAACACTTTTTCCAAAAGGTGAATAATACCGCTAATATTATAGCATAACAATAAATCCTCTTCTTAAACGGGGAGTATTTCCTTGACCTCTTTCCATCCTGGTGCTAACATAAAAACGATCTATCACTTACATAATAGTAATTTTAAGAAAAGAAGGAGTTGAAGAACAGGGAATTAAGCATTTTTTGCGCTTAAGCTTCCTGGGTCAGTTCATGAAAATAGGTTTAATAGGTTTACCGTCCGTAGGAAAAACTACTCTCTTTAATCTTTTGACAGGCTCGGATATCGAGGTTACCGGATTTTCTCAGGGGAAAATCGAGGCAAATTTAGGAATTGCCAAAATCCCTGATGAAAGAATTGACTTTTTAGCTGCAATGTATAAGCCCAAGAAAACAACTTACGCTACAATTGAAGTCATCGATGTTCCGGGGTTGGTGAGAGGTTCCAGCACAGGCAAAGGCGTAGGTAATCAGTTCTTGGATAATATCCGTAAAGTTGATCTTTTAGTTCACATCCTCCGCGCCTTTGAGAATGAAAATGTTATCCATGAAGAAGGCAGTATTGACCCCAGGCGCGATATTGAGACGGTTAACCTGGAATTATTATTTGCTGATCTGGCTGTGATCGAAAACCGGATCGGGCGTATCCAGACTTCGAAAAAGGTTACCAAAGAGAACCTGGAGGAGCTGGAAGTTCTTAAGAAATGTAAGGAAGGCCTGGAAAACGGTCTGTTAATTCATAATTTAAATCTTAGTGAAGCAGAAAACGAACTTTTGAAGACTTTTTCCTTTTTCTCCGAGAAACCCATGATTTATGTGGTTAATATGGATGAGAACCAGCTTTTGGCCAATGATTATCCTTCTAAAGATGCTTTGGCGGCCTTTTCTCAGGAAGTAAATACTCCGGTCATAGAACTATGTATAAAAACTGAGCTGGAAATTAATCAGCTTGACCCGGAGGATCGGAAGATCTTTATGGAGGATTTAGGTATTACCGAGTCAGGAATTGATAAGCTCTCGAAAACTGCTTATGATCATTTAGGGCTGATTTCCTTTTTGACGGCCGGTCAGGATGAAGTCCGAGCTTGGCCTATCCGGAAATATACCTCTGCTAAAAAAGCAGCGGGAAAAATTCATTCCGATATTGAAAAAGGCTTTATCCGAGCCGAAGTATGCAAATTTAAGGACCTCCAGGAACTTGGTTCCATGGTCAAAGTAAAGGAAAAAGGCTTGTTAACTTTAGAAGGCAAGGAGTATGTAGTGGAAGACGGGGATATTATCAATTTCCGCTTTAATGTTTAAAGAGGGTTCGTACCTTTTTTTATCAGTTTAGTTGGTTAATAGGCAGCGGCTTCATTTCCTTAAGATCCTTCAGTTGTTTCTCCTTTAGGGTGACATAGAGAATTACTCCTGAATTCGTCATCCTGAACGAAACGAAGGATCTTATCTTATATAGCTCCAAATATAACTCCGAAATATAAAGTGCTTTTAGAAACTTGTCTATGATATACTGAGCGTAGAAGGTGTTGTGCCAATAGCCTATAGACATTAGAAGAATAGGGGAGGAATTGTTAATGAAGCGCTGGCGTGAGGTGTTTAAATACTTAATAGAAGGAATGTCTAAGGCCGTATTCCGTTTTCCGTTCACTGTAATCTGCCTGGCAGGTGCTACCGGGTTAACTTGGTATATGATTTCCCTCCATACTACACCGCCCTTAGTTATTGAGAAGCTGATGTATACGCTTCTAGTCGGTGCCTTTTTGGGGATGGCAGGGCAGTTTAAAGCAGAAAGATTTGTATTCTTAAACAATAAAAGGCCGGCAATCTACTTAGTTTCCTTATTCTTAACCCTGGGTTATTTCCTGATTATTTGGCCGGCACCGGAGATTAGTTCGGAAATTGTTGTCCGTACCCTGGTAGCTGTTTTTGCCATGCTCTGTGCCGTGCTCTGGGTTCCTTCCTTTAAGAGCCAAACGGATTTTAATGAAGTGGCTTTAATTCACTTTAAAGCGGCTTTTACCTCAGTGCTTTATTCCGGGGTTTTAACAGCAGGAATAGCTGCTATTTTGGCTGCCATCGATGTCTTACTGTTTAATGTCCACAGTGATGCCTACCAGTATACTATTTCCTTCCTCTGGATTATGTTTGCTCCCATCTACTACTTGTCATTATTACCGAAATTCAACTCTGAAGAAGAAGCGGATCTGCAAGTACTGCAAACAGCCAGAAATTATCCGCGATTTCTGGATATTTTGGTTTCTTATATTGCTATACCACTCGTGGCGGTCTACACCCTGGTGCTCTTGGCTTACTTTGTAAAAATTCTGGTTACCTTCCATTGGCCTTCCGGACAGCTCGGACCGATGGTTCTGATCTACTCCGCCGCGGGGCTGCTGATCTTTGTCCTGGCAAGTTTGCTCCAGAATCAATTTGCCAATCTCTATCGTAAAATTTTTCCTAAAGTTCTTATCCCGATAGTTGTGATGCAATTAATCTCAGTGGGGATTAGGTTAAATGCCTATGGGGTTACTGAATCCCGCTATTATGTAGCACTGTTTGGGGTTTTTTCTATTGTGATTGGGGTCTTGCTCAGTATTAAACCGGTGACTAAAAATGCCTATATAGCCTTTCTTGCTGCTTTATTCGCCGTTATCTCCATTATTCCGCCGGTTGACGCTTTTACAGTATCCCGGGTCAGTCAAATTACCAGAGTGGAAAATTACCTGCAGGCTGAAGGGATTTTAGTTGATGGCAAGCTGACGCCAAAGGCAGATGCTTCCGAGGAAACGAAGATTGAAACTACAAATATTCTCACTTATTTGAACAGGAACAGTTCTTTAAAATATATCGAGTGGCTGCCGGAGGATTTTACTATCTACCGGGATATGGAACTTGTCTTGGGCTTTAAGCCAACTTATCCCCATGATATAGAATGGGAAAGAAAGTTTTTCTATGCCATGGTTGACCCTGAAAAGCCAGTGCTTATTTCCGGATATGATCTTAGTATCAATGTTGAATCGACTAGATATCGGAATGGCGATAGAGGCGGACTCAATGTCTATCCCTTTAACCTGAACGGGGAAGAATATAAACTAACGGTAAAACAATTATCCGCTATGGAAACCAGAATCGCCGTTATAGACGCTGCAGGCACTGAACTATTGGGAACCGGGCTGTACGAATTTGCTCAAAAACTTGCTGAGGATAGCACAGAAGCTAAAGAAGCTTTGCCTCCGGAAAAAATGACTATAGAAGTATCTGAGGGCCGTTACCGGTTAAAAATTATTTTCCAAAATATTAATATTACTTTTGGCACAGATATTGATGCCGGAGCTAGTTACTCAGCCCGGGTCTTATTTGGTGTTGACAAGACTCTCTAAATTTTAATTTTATATGGTAGAAATTACCTCTTTGGTGTATAATTAATTATTATATATTCAGGGGGTATGAAAATGGGTGACAAAAGACCTCCAAAAAAAGAAAAGAAGAAAAAGAAGTCTGAAAAAAAACGAATTACACCAGTTTCCGTACTACCTCTTGATAAGCTAAAAAATACTTATTAAAGACGAAGTAAGTCTTCGAGTTCAGAAACACAAATATAACACCAGCTTACTTTAAAAGCACCAGACTGGAATGAAGGATCCTGTACTTGTCTAACTATCTGTACCTGTTTAAAGAACCTGTATTTTTCTGGTCAATTTCCTAGAGCAGAAAAGTACAGGTTTTTTTTGTTCTATTTGATAAAGCCTAGCGAGATCTCCTTCGCCTCTAATCGCCGGTGGAAGCGGAAACTTTTGCTTTGAAAACAGGGACTGAAAAAGTATTGACTTTTATGTCCTACAAAATCCGCCAGGATATGGAAGTCGCCGCAGATGAAAAAGTTTTAGCCTTACTCGATACCGGGGAACATAAAGAATACGGCAAAGCCCAGCTAACTGTGTTAGAGAGCTTTAGCCTGAAAACAGGGCTTGCTCCCAAGCTGATAGGAATGGTAGATGACTGCAAAAACATGGAGAGAAGGATCGTGATGATAAAAATGGCTGATTTTTTCCGAAGTAAGAAAAGAAAGATTATTTTTACCGGAATTCTTTGCTTGGTTATCCTTGGTGGAGTATTATGGATCTCAGGGCAGAAAACTCCAGGAAATGAAGCAGGCCAGATTAGTGGTGATACAAATTATAATCCGGAATTACTGCTCAATATTTTCCCCGAGAAATACACACCGGCGATGTCGGTTGTTCCCGGGCTAAAAATCGAAGCTCAATACCCTGGAACTGCGGATAAAGTTAAATACAGCGTTAATCAGGGAAATTTTCTAACCGGGGACAGCACTTCCGGTAATATCAGCCAGAAGGGAAAAACGGTTGAATTGCCTTTAGACCTGCCCGTTTATTGGAGCTCTTTAGAGAATCATTCCGTAAAATACCGGGATAGCTATGAGGTGCCTGTGACTGTCACTATTCTAAATAAGGATAATATAGCCGCCGAAAAACAGTTGATAATTAAGTATGACGGAATGTTTTATTCCGTATTGCCCGGACCGGGTATTATTTTCGCGGGCGATAGCGTACGGGCACAGGGTTCCGGCTCCCTCGAGGAAGCGGTAAGTTTAGCTATTAAAGAAAGAGGGGAAGGCTACCGGGAAGGAGAGGTAGCCACTGAGGGTCATATAATCATGGGAGCAGAAGAAAAGAATGGGATTGTTAAAGCCTATACTCTAGCCAGCATTGCCTGGTTTGGTTTTGAAAACGGTGTTTTTACAAGTATTAGCGGGAGCGGAGCTATTCCTACTGTTATCACTTTTCAGAAAAATCAAAATGGCGAATATTCCCTATTGGAATACCAAGAACCATTGGACGGTGCAGGCTACAGGGAGTCTATCCAAAAGATGTTTCCCCAAAGGCTCTTGGATGTGATTTTTGAACAGGATCATTATCCGGCGCTGGCTAAGCAGCAGGAAGAGCAAGCCGGCGAGTATTTGCGGAGCATTGGAAGAATGGCGAAAATTCAGGTCAGCCATGTGGAAAAACAGCTGTTAAAGATTAATACGGAAGCTTCCAATAAGCTTTTTGCAGTATTTACGAAAAATAATCAAGAGTTGAACAGGTTTCCGTACTGGATTGGCACCAGGGAATGCATAATGGATGGCAAAAGGTATATCTACGAAACTTCTCAAAGTAAATGCACTGACGGTTATGACTTAGTAACCTTTACTAAGCGGCAGGAAGACGGAACTATTGTGCTCGAATACCAATATACGATTATCGGGTCCGAGCCCCGTTTAACCTCGCTCCAAGGCTATCCGGAAGCGGAACAATAGGAATACGGCAAAAATAGATAAGTGGTAGTAAATTTAATTATTCGAAGGACATTATTTTAGGGAATATAAGGAATCTTAATCGGCATTAAAAAAGAGGGCGGCAGGAATAATAAACAGTAAAGATTCACAATAGGAGGCTGAGATTAAATATGCCCAGGCTGGAAGATGCTCTCGCCAGGATAAAACGCCTAGAATGTCCAACGGGAGATGTGGAATACAGAGTTGCCGGGATATTGGAGGATTATGGGATTGTGGAAAAGGGGCAGGCGGCAGTTAGCAGGGAGCCGCAGTATGACAGGGAAGGAGCGCAAGCTTATCGGGTAACTATCCAAGGTGAAGCAAAGGATTCGCTTCTGCTTCTGGCTGAGTCGGGACCAGAAGACTATGTGGCTAAGGTTGTGGATGCCTATATCCATTAACATACTTCCAAGAATATAATGGATAAACATAAATATAATAGATAAACATAAGAGTATAAGGGGCTAGCCTGGATTGGCTAGCCCTCTGGTTTTAGACGGTTTAATCCCTTGCCTTAAGATTGATAGTAAGGATTTGACAAAAATAGATTATAAAGCTATACTAATCTAGTAATTTACTAATTTACTTATTAAGTAATTATATTTTCGGTTGGCTGACCTTATTAAAGCTAAATTGAAATTATCCAGGAGGATACGTTAATGAAAATACCAACTGTTCTAAAGCATAAACCGGTGATCGTTTCCGAAAATTATGAGAATGTTGACGGCCGGTATGCCTATAATTCAGACGCCAAAGGGCTTTCTTTAGGTCTCGCTCAGTGGAATGATCGGGGGAAAGTAGAAATCTCAGCTAAAGTATGGAGATATACAGGGGAAAAATGGTCCAGGCAATCGGAAGAACTGCCGCTGCACAGGGTGATTGATTTGGCAATTCTTGTTTGCCGCGCTAAACTGCACTTCCGGGAAGCCTATCGCTATGACAAATTATATGATCCGACCAATCCCGTAATTGACAGAGTGGGCCTGCAAGGTGATGCTATGACGGTAGCTGTTTGTACAGATAATGAAAAGATTGATGAAGATATTAAACTCTTTGATCAGGTGCTTAGGCAGGATGACGAGTTAATCGGGGAACGTTTAAGTACTTTGTCCAGAATCCTAAAAGAGATGGGTTATTAACTAGGGTAAAATATTTTATTTTAGTAAGGCTGCGGATTGATTATTATTTTGCCGCCATGACACCGAATGAAACAAAGTATTGAGTATTGGGCGGAAAAATGGACTAAATAGGTTTCAAAAAGGAACAAATAGAAGGTGACAAATATGGATAGGAAGAAAGAATTAAAAGAGCTGTATAAGCAGATGAAACCGCCAATGGGCGTCTACGTAATTCGCTCTGATTTCAGCAAGAAGTGTTTTCTAGAAGCAACGAATAACTTGAAGGCCAGATTTAACAGTACTAAAGTTAAACTGGAAAACAATTTTCATCCTAACAGGGAACTGCAGAAAGATTGGAATGAACATGGGGAAGAAAGCTTTACCTTTGAGATCCTGGAGGAACTGGAATATGATAAGGATGAGACGATAACGGACTATAGCGATGATTTAGCCTTGCTGCAAATGGAATGGGAAGAAAAACTAGTTGCTGCAGGATATGAATTCTATAAAAAGTCTCTAAACCTTACAACCTTTCGCTAATCTGAAGGGCTATCTATGACTGCCTAATCCCAGAAGTCAGCCAGCAAACAGATAAATCTAAGCAGGGTAAGTCTTTCTCAGCTTACTTAGTCTGGGAAGATAAGCTAAATGGCAAGCTTAAATTTGAATTTGTAAGGGAAAAAAAGTGGGTTAAGAAATAGAAATCTTGACCCGCTCATATTTTTTACATAGTACCTTGACAGAAATAGTAATATGGAATAAAATATATTGCGGGAGGTGAAGAACTATGCAAACCACTATCTCCACAGATCTGATCCGGGGGCATACCGATACCATTATCCTTAACGTCCTTCGCCAAGGCGATAGTTATGGTTACGGGATCTATAAAAGCATTATTGAATTGAGCAATAATGAATATGAATTAAAAGAGGCGACATTATACACAGCTTTTCGCCGCTTGGAAAAAGAAGGATGTATCCTTTCCTATTGGGGAGATGAAACTCAAGGAGGCCGGCGCAAATATTACCGGATTACCGATAAAGGTCGAGAAACCTACGAGCAGAATAAAAAGGATTGGCTTTTTGCTAAAGTAGTTTTGGATAAATTGCTCACGAGCGAATTATTAAGAAAGGAATCGATCAGCGCTGAATTAGCGAGGAACAACTCAGGAAAAGGGGGTATTGTTGATGAGCAAAATCAATAACCAACTGAATGAAAAAGTGAAATCTTATGTAGATAAGCTATTTTCCGGGGTTGGAGCAAGTCAACAATTGTATGAACTTAAAGAAGAGATTGCTATTAACCTTAAGGATAAGACTCTGGATTATATAGCTCGGGGTATGGATGAGCGGCAGGCTTTTCAAGAGGCTGTTATATCCATGGGAGATTTAAGCGGCTTGGTAGCCGATATGCGTTTGCTGGGGCAGGATAAAGCTCGGCAAGCTGTTTACTCGACAATGACTGCCAGGATTTCTTTAGCAGGGATAATCCTGGGGGTACTGATAACGTTATTTGGGATCTTAACAATCGCCATGCTTTATTTTATGGAACTGCCCGGAGTGGCTGTAGCCGGGAGCGGGATATTCATTGTAGTCGGCGGAGCTTTAATAACCTATAGCCTCTTAACCAGAGAAACCGCTCAGAAATATGCGATGAATAAAATCCGGCCGCACTTTATGCGCTAGCCATCGGGCTAATTCTTTTTGGAATGAATTCGGCATTTATTTCCCGTTATGCAACCGGGGAGATGTTCATTGCCATTGGCTCTTTAATGGTTTTCCTTATTAGGCGGTATCGGTTTGTTCCTCTTCCTTATTCTTACCGGGAGCGACAGGCGAAAAGAATACTAAATTATTACGCACAGAAAAAACTGTCTTCTCTGTGGAAAATGTGCTTCCGTTTGTCAAAGCAAGAATATCCTGTACGGAAGAGCGCTTGCTTGAATCGCAGTAATACCCATGTTAAAATAAATTATAAATCTGAGCAAAATCTAAACGTTTTGGCTCATGTCTTAGAGGTTAAGATGAAGCATGTGTTTTTAACTAACAACTAATTAAATAGAGCTTAAAAGTGCATTGCAGTTCATATAGCTTAAATGGACGTATTGTATTATGAGCCATTGTTTACTTAATGCCTATCGGAAGCGCATTTTTGAGTTAAGTTAAAAACACAAGCAGGCTATGTTAAAGTGTCAAAAAGGAGTTTACCTAAGCATTATGGTTGACATTTCTCATGAACCTAAGCTTTTGCAGGATGGGCAATGTCAGTATCGGATAGAAAAAGAGCTTGATTGAAAATGGCTGTAATAAACACCTGGGTGTGTTTATTGCAGTTTTTTTATTCTAATCACTATTCTATTTCCACACAATTTTTTTCACTATTTTTTTGTTTCTTGCTTCTTTCTTTTTTGTTTCCTTAGAGTTACAAATAAGATTTTTTGTAGCTTAGAAGTGAACGTTTTCAGGAGTCACAAGATATTCAAGCAAAAGAGTATTGAGATAGGAGGTTATTTCTATGGCCTTACATTTTGAAAATATTAGTAAAGTTTTTAACGGCAAAGCTGTTTTGCAAAATATTTCGGGGCAAATTGACCGGGGAGAAAAAATTGGCCTGATTGGGGTAAACGGCGTGGGAAAAACAACCCTAGTTAAGATTTTAGCGGGGTTGGAAAAAAGCGATCAGGGCAGTATCAGGTGCACAAATGCGGCCTTAAGAATTCTCTATCTTGAGCAGTATCCGGCCTTTACCGCAGGTCTTTCTGTTTACGATGAGCTGCTGAAAACTCTTCTGGCCGCGGAGAGTGGGCAGGCATTCAGACTCGATGCAAACTCGGCTATGGCCAAAGCACTAAATTCGGCTGTCGAAAAAGCCTTAAATACAGTTGGACTGGGGAAGGAAGTATGGACTCAACCGGCTCAAGATTTAAGCGGGGGAGAAAAAACAAAGCTGATGCTTTGCCGAGTATTGGTCAGTGATTATGATTTGCTTATTTTGGATGAACCTACTAATCATTTGGATCTGGAAAGCAGCCAATGGCTGGAAGATTATCTGAGTAAGCTAAATAAAACTCTGGTGGTAATCTCGCATGACCGCTTTTTTTTAGATGTAGTTGCTAATAAAATCTGGGAACTGACCCCTAAGGGTTTGCAAGGTTATGTAGGGAATTACAGTGCCTATAAAGTCCAAAAAGAAAATGAAATCAAAAACTTGACCAAGGAATATAGCAAACAACAATCTAAAATTCAAAGTTTGGAAAATATGATTGCGCAAAGGCACAATTGGTATGCCAGGGCGCATAAAGCCGCAGGGCAGAATGATTTCTACCGGGCCAAGGCTAAAAAGCATGCCGGTGTCTTAAAAGCCAAGGAAAGAGAGCTGGAGAGGCTCAAGAGTAATCAAATGGATAAGCCCGAAAAGGGCCTGTCTCCTGCTTTTGAAATCATTAATAAGAACATTGAACTAAAAAAGTTACCGCCCGTACTGGTTAGAATTGAGAATCTCACAAAAGCCTTTGGTTCCAAAGAGATTTTGCGGGATGTATCCCTGCAAATAAGGCGTGAGGATAAAATTGCCTTGCTGGGAGCGAATGGCACAGGCAAGACGACCCTCTTGCAAATTATTATTGGTCTTGACCGGGAATATGAGGGTTCTTTAGCTATTAATCCCCAGGTTAGGATCGGGTATTTCGCTCAGGAACTAAGTACCCTGAACTATAACGCTACTATCTTGGAGGATGTCTTAAACGTAGGAGTAAAGGTTAATGAGGCAAGGTTGCTTTTGGCGTCTCTACTGTTCAAAGGAGATGAAGTTTATAAGAGTATTAGCCGGTTAAGTATGGGAGAACGCTGCCGGGTGGCTTTTGCGAAGTTGATCTTAGCGGGAGCGAATTTGCTTGTTCTAGACGAACCGACTAACTATATGGATATTATTTCTAAAGAGAAAATTGAAGAAGTTTTGGAAGAATTTCAGGGAAGCGTAATTTTTGTTTCTCATGATCGTTATTTTACGCAAAGAATAGCCAATAAAATTTATCTGATTAAAAACAAAGCTGTTCAATGCTATGAAGGAAATTATGCTTACTATTTAACCAAGAGTCAAGAAGAAAGGGGAGCTGCGGCACAGGATGATGATTCTCCAATAATCAGAGATAAAATCAGCCGGCTGGAGGTAGAATTGGCCTTATTAAGCAGTAAACTGGCCGAGCCTTTAGATGAAGAAGCCAGAGCCTTCCTAAATGCTGAGTTTTTACGGGTAGCCCGGGAAATAAACAACTATAAGGAAGCACTTCAGAAATTGCAGCTCCGTAATTGTTAATAAAAAGAATTGGAATAAGCGAAGCGATTTAAGTGTTTTAGGTACTTGAAATACAAATTTATAGGATTTCGAGCAGGAATTCGGAAAAATAGATAGAATACTATTTTACAAAAAATATATATTTATAGATATTATAAATAACTTAAGGAGTGAGTAAAATGTTGGAGTGGAAAGAGGAGTATGCCATAGGTGTGGAATTGATTGACGAGCAGCACCAGAGACTTTTCCAGATTGGCAATAGGATCTATGAACTTTTGGAGAATTACATCTTAGACGATAAGTACGATAAAATTGTGGTTATTCTCAAGGAATTAAGGGAATATACCAAGTATCACTTTGCCAGTGAGGAGCAGTATATGCTGCAAATTAGGTATCCCAAGTACTTCAGTCAAAAAGTAGAGCATGATGATTTTATTGCTAAAATTGAAGAAGCGGAGCTTGAGGATATCGATGAAAACCAAGATAAATATATCCGGGATTTACTGCTTTTTGTATTTAATTGGATTTTGGAACACATTATTAAGAAAGATAAACTCATAGCTTCTTCTTCCCAAACCTCCGGCACCTCGGGTTAATTAATTTGTATATATAAAGCAGAGAGAGAATAAAAGGGCTGCCTTAAAGTAAGGAAGCTCTTTTTTCCTGTCAATGAATACTGGCAAAAAGCAGGGGGAATACTGGCATCAAAATCCGGTTTAAGTTTCTTTGCTATCTATCAGAGGTAATGTTATTGCTTACACCGATTTGCTAACCGGACATATTAATAAAGAAGACCAAGCTTGTTATTTTTTTGAAGCTAAACCAGGCTATTCATCTTAAGCCGGAAAATTTTGAAAAAAGAAATAAGTATACTACAATGAAGCAGAGCTGGAAAAAGAGTTGGAATTGCCCAGTAGAATGTTGAGTTTAGGGTTGCTGCTTAATCTAGAGTGTAAATTTTAGGAGGAGGATTTAATGCCGGATAATAGTAATAGACTTGAACCCGAAAAGCTAGCGGAATTGGCAAACATCTTACAGGATGTCAAAGTCTGGGTGAGAGAAGTTGGCAAAATCCAGAAGGAGAACTTGGGGAAAGAAAATCTCTTGGTTGAAACTAAATCTTCCGAAGTGGATTTGGTTACGGAGATTGATAAGCTTTCCGAAGAATACTTTCTTAAAGCTATCAGTGCGAAATATCCCGGCCACAGTATTCTTTCCGAGGAAGCAGGCGAAAATGAGCATACCGGGTCGGCTTACAGGTGGATTATCGATCCCATTGACGGTACGACCAATTATGCCCAAGGACTGCCGATATTCGCAATTTCCGTAGCACTTCAGTATCAGGAGGAAACGGTCTTAGGAGTAATCTATATCCCTATGCTTGATTTGCTCTTTGAAGCTATCAAAGGTCAAAAAGCTTTTGTTAATGGCAAAAAAATCTCGGTTGGCGCTAAAACTAATTTGAGAGAATGCCTGCTCTCCACCGGATTTCCTTATGATCAGGCGCGTAACCCGGATAACAATACTAATTATTTTACTCACTTTGTACCTTTGGCCAGAGGAATCAGGAGGTTGGGTTCAGCGGCTTACGATCTGGCTAATGTTGCAGCGGGAATTCTGGATGGCCATTGGGAATTGAATTTAAATTTATGGGATGTGGCAGCGGGATTTCTCTTAGTAGAAGAGGCAGGAGGGAAAATTATTCCTTTGGAAAACAAAAGGGGAGTCTCCTTTGTGGCTGGCAATCAGGCTGTTGCAGATATGGTTTACCAGGAAATAAGATCATTGGATAAAAAATAAATGGATAGCGAGCAGATTGTGCATTAACGAAACTAAAGAAATGGATCTTAAAGATAATGAAATAAAAAAGGCCCTGAGGCCTTTTTTATAGTAATACTCCTTTAATATTAAAAGATGGACCGAAAAGAGGAAGATTAGATTTTAATTCTATTTCCACGCTATCCGAAACTGAGAGTTCTTTATCTATAAATATTGTGACACCTTGGTGCTCATATTTATTATAGTCTTTTGTTGTTTCGGGTTTAGAACTGACCTCTGACCAGAGGCGTTTGGTATAACCCGCTCAGGTCTGGCACATTAAGCACTTAATAATTAAATTACTGCCTTTCTTGCGGATAATTTCCAGGGTTTTCTCATTAATCTTAAACTTCAAACATCTCACCTCCATACCCCCAATGGGTATATTTATTATACTATTATTTACTGCCGGAATCAAGGAGATTAAGGAAATTAGTTGAATTGCTTTTGGTTTACTCCGGACTAACATGGCTTAATTTCTGCAAAGCGGGACTATTAATAATATCTCCCTCATAGGTAAATCTTGACCCGTGGCAGGGGCAGTCCCAGGACTTTTCCGCCGAATTCCATTGAAGCTCACAGCCTAGATGGGTACAGGTGGTATCTACGATATGCAAAATACCTTTTTCATCGCGGTAAGCCCCGACCCGTTGGCCGTTGAGTTCCAGAATTTTTCCTTCACCCCTAGGAACCTCTGTTTCGGAAGGCACTGGCAAAATTTTGCCGGCGATCAGGTGTTTAGCAACGTTCAAGTTTTCCTTGACAAAATTCTTGGCAGAGGCCGAAGGGGTAAAACGGGATGGATTATAAACATCCTGCCAGGGGCTCTTGCCTATTAGGATTAGGTCCCGCAGGATTAATGCCGCCGCCATACTGGTTGTCATGCCCCATTTGCGATAGCCGGTCGCCACATAAATATTTTCTGTGCCGGAAGTTAGCCGGCCGATATAAGGAATTTCATCCATTGTTGTATAATCTTGAGTAGACCAGCGATAAGGGATATCTTCGACTTCAAAGATTTCAGTAGCAAAGTCTCTTAATTTTCGGTAGTGATTGCTTGTATCTTCACCTTGGCCTGTCTTGTGATGCTCGCCTCCGATTATAACCAATTCCTTGTCTTCAGTTTGTTGACTGCGCAGGGAGCGGCTGGGATCCTCCGCGGTAATGTACATACCTCCCGGGAAGCTGCCTTTGATTTTAACCCCCAGAACATAAGAACGTTCGGGGTAGAGCCTGGTAAAATAGAGCCCCATAGCTTCATGACAGGGATAATGAGAAGCAATAATAAGGTTGCGGGCCGCGATCTTTTTTCCTCCGTCAGTAATAACCAGGCAAGGCGAGCCTTCCTCGACCTCAACTACTTTTGTCTGTTCGAAAATATAACTGCCGTTACCGGGAATAGTCCGGGCAAGAGCCAAAAGATATTTCCGGGGATGGAACTGAGCTTGCCCCTCAAATTTTAAGGCGCCTTTGACAGCAAGAGGTAAAGGGATATCAGTCTGGAAAGAGGCTTTGATGCCCAGGGAAGAGGCAGCGTTCGCTTCCGCGATCAGTTGAGGAAGGTATTCATCTTTTTGGGTATAGATATAGGCATCTTGCCAGGAGAAATCACAATCAAGGGAATTATCCTTAATGAGGCGGGCAATTTCTTGAATGGCCGTTTCATTAGCCACGGCATATTGTTGGGCCTTTTCTTCGCCGAAATGTGTTCTCAGCTTATCATAGATTAAGTCGTGCTGAGATGTAATTTTCGCGGTGGTATGCCCGGTAGTACCCTGAAGAATACGGTCGGCCTCAACAATTGCCACTTTAAAGCCTTCCTTTTTCAGTAAGTAAGCAGAAGTAATCCCGGTTATCCCCCCGCCAATAATCGCTATATCAATTTCTAGGTCATCATTTAAAGTGTCAAAGTTGGGTTGGGGAGTAGAAGCGATCCAATAAGACTGAGGTACTTTCGTAAAGCTTTCTCGCCGGTCATTCATTTTAAGATTCATTCCTTTCTGGATCAAAAATATTATGAAGTAACATATTTTACGGTGTAAAGGATTATCGTAACCTTCTACTTATATCATTTGCAAAAATAGTAAGTTTATCCTGTAAAGAAAAGAAACCGCTTGAAGAATTGTTCTTGGGAAAAGGAGGAAAATAACTTGCAAAGGAGAAATATGCAACTAAAAAAGAGTCGCTTCATATTCCCCCGGAACCAGGAAAGGATGGAATACAAGAGGGTGAAAAGCTATCTTTTTTTCGATTGACATTTTCCAGCCGGCAGAAGCGGATAGCGTTTACAGTGAAGCCTTGAATTGGGACTAATATAGGCGGTGGTGATACTTGCGAAAAATACTATTAATATTGATATTGATAGGTAGTCTCTTCTTTTTATATACTTTGCTTGAACCCTATTGGCTTAAGGTTGAGGAAATTACAATCCGTGATCCGGATATTCCCGCATCTTTTAATAATTTTAAAATAGCCTTTCTTACCGATATTCATCATAGTCCTAGCTTTTCCAGAGACAGAGTTGAAAAAGTGGTGGAAAAGGTCAATGCCCTGAAGCCTGATGTCATTTTACTGGGAGGTGACTATGCGGAAGAGGAACTGACATATCTCCGGGATTGTTTGCAGGTATTGGGTAAATTGGAGGCGCCGCATGGGATATACGGTGTCCTTGGCAATCATGAGTTCATGCTCGATCCCGATGTTGCCTGGGGAGAGATGGAGGCAAACAAGATTGCCAGTTTGGATAACAAAGGTATTTGGCTTTACCGTAACGAAGGCAGGATTAGGCTTGGTGGCGTCGGTGATCTCTGGAATGATAGCCAAAGGATCGAAAAAGTAGTAGAAAACGTGGAGCGGGACGATTTTGTAATCCTGCTTTCCCATAACCCCGATTATATTGAAAGAATGACGACTGATAAGGTAGACTTAATCTTAAGCGGTCATACCCACGGCGGGCAGGTTACTATCTTTGGTTTATGGGCCCCGGTTCATCCTTCCAGCTATGGGCAAAAATATATCAGTGGGCTGGTGGAAACACCCCGAGCAAAATTGCTCGTCTCCAATGGTATTGGCTTCCTCGACAAGCGGCCTTTAAGGTTCTTTGCGAGGCCGCAAATCAATGTTATTTACCTCAGAAATAGTGAACAAATCTAAAAAACGCAAACACTAATAACAATACAAACACAAAAAATACTAAAGACAAACAACTAAAACAACGTAAAGGAGAGTTAAAAATGCCCCATATTATTGTTAAACTGTGGCCCGGAAGAAGCGAGGAACAGAAAATAGCCTTAGCTAATAAAATGGCTAAAGCTATGGAGGAAGTTATGGCTATTGAGGAAAAACATATTTCCGTTGCTTTTGAGGAGATTCCCAAGGAAAAATGGCTGGAGGAGGTTTATCAACCTGATATAGTAGCCAAAGAGAAGTTACTTTATAAGAAACCAGGTTATTAAGAAAACCAAGTAATGACAAATTAAGAATGGGAATTTACTGATAAACTACCTGGTTTAAATAAAAATAGTTTTAGTGAAGCTGGAAACAAGGATTTCTGGCTCCATTTTTATTAGAGCATGAGAATCTTGCAAAATAAGCATTTGTCGATTCATAAAACTTTGATGAAGAGATTAAAAGTTATTTAGGGTTGAACTGTTTGGGATGAGAAATTTTCTATTTATTAAAGAGCCTCCTGTATGCTAATATTAATATAGTAGTATTAACTATAAATGAATCCTTGCTTTTTGCAGGAATTAATTATTTTAGTAATTAAATTATTGGGGAGGAGTGAACAAGATGAGAAAAATAAAAATTATAACAGACAGTACTTGCGATCTTCCGAAGAATTTAATTGAGAAATATGATATTACTGTTGTGTCTTTATTTGTAGTTTTTGGCGAAGAGAATTACCGAGATGGCGTTGATTTGTACCCGGAAAAACTATTTAGAATGGTGAAAGAAAAAGGGATTCTTCCTAAAACAGCCTCACCATCACCGTATGATTTTGTACGTTGTTATCAAGAGTATCTCGATCAGGAAATGGATATTATAGTTATAACGATTTCCGCCAAAATGTCTTCAACATATCAGAATGCGCTGCTGGCCGCTTCAGAATGTCCGGAAGGAAGAATATGGGTAGTTGATTCGCAAAACATTACGGCCGGAGTAGGAATGTTGGCAATAATAGCCGCCAAAATGGCTCAAGATGGGAAAAATCCTCAGGAAATTGTAGCTAAGCTTGAAGAACTGGTTCCCAAAGTTAAAGTGAACTTCGTGATTGATACTCTGGAATACCTCTATAAAGGTGGCAGATGTAATGTTCTCCAGAATTTACTGGGAACGGCTCTAAAAATCAGGCCGATAATCGGAGTGGAAGAAGGTAGTATGCTGGTCGCTGGAAAAACGAGGGGCGATAAGAAAAGAGCACTTAATAAAATTCTCGAATGGGCTCTTGAAGACCGGCAGGAGATAGATTTCGATCAGGTATTTGTTATTAGCTCGTTTGGTGGCGAAGAAGAGGCAGTTTATATCCATGATTGCCTTAGTAAAGTTTTAGTCGATAAAGAAATTATTGTCGGCTTGGCCGGCTGTGTAATTTCCAGTCATTGCGGCGAAAAAACTACCGGAATAATTTATATAAAGAAATAGCACTTTAATATTAAATATTTTTAATTATTATCTATTTAAGGCAAAGGATCTCATAAATTTTTTTAGTTTACTGATTTTTCTAAAATTTTAAGTCTTCTCCTTTTTATGTTATGATATCTTTATTGGAATTTGTCTAATTATGTAGTAATAATTACTTGATTTAAATTTAATCGGGGGAGAATTATGGACATTAGCCTTATTCTGTTTAGTTTTTTTGGCGGTTTGGGTTTGTTCCTCTACGGAATCAAAGCCATGTCCGACGGCCTCCAGGCAGTAGCCGGCGATAGACTTCGCGTTATCTTAGAAAAGGGAACAAGTACACCGCTTAGAGGAGCTCTGACTGGCACTTTAGTTACTTCGCTGATCCAGAGCAGCAGCGGGACGACAGTGATCGCAGTGGGTTTAGTTAATGCCGGGTTACTAACGTTAAGACAGGCTATTGGTGTCATTATGGGAGCCAACATTGGAACTACTGTTACTGCTTATTTGATTGGCTTTAACTTGAAAGACTATGCTCTACCGATTATTGCTATCGGTGTCCTGCTAATTTTTTTTACTAAGAAAAAAAAATATCATTATATCGGTCAGGTAATTTTCGGTTTTGGCTTGCTGTTTTTCGGCATGGAAATCATGGGCCAAGGAATGAAGCCTTTAAGATCATCGGACTTTTTTATTAACTTAATGGTTAATGTTGAAAATAATTCTCTCTTGGGTATTTTAATCGGCGCACTGTTTACCGGTGTAGTACAAAGCAGCAGCGCTACCATTGGTATTCTCCAAGAGCTGGCTAACCAGGGTGCTATCACTATCAGCCAGGCTGTGCCTCTTCTTTTTGGCATGAATATTGGAACAACGATTACGGCGCTTTTAGCTGCCATCGGAACAAGTGTGGCAGCTCGTCGCACCGCCTTGTCTCATTTCCTATTTAATTTTATTGGAACCGTGATTTTTTTGCCATTGTTTCTAAGTGGTTTATTCTTGACTCTTGTCAAATATCTTACAAATGGCATTTACCTACTGCTGCCAGGTGTTGAGGGAACTTGGGAATCATTGAATCCAATGATGCAACTCGCTCAATTTCATGGTGCTTTTAATATTTCCAATACTATTCTCCTAATTCCATTTGTATCTGTGTTGGCAGTACTGGTCACTAAGCTCATTCCCTCCAAGGCTGAAGAAATTGACTTGTCACCTCGCTACTTGGAGCCCAGGCTTTTGCATAATTTGCCGGTGGCCTTAAATAATGCCAAGCATGAAGTGTTAAGGATGGGCAACATTGCCTATGATACTCTTAGCAATGCCGTAGATTATTTTTTCACCAGGAAAGAAGAAAACCAAAATGCGGCTAAAACTTGTGAAGCCATAGTGGACAAGCTGCAGCATGAAATCGAAGTCTATGTGGTTAAAGCCATATCCGGTAAAAACCTCCCGGATGCTTTATCCCAAAAGAGCCATACCATCCTGCAGGCAGTCGGAGATATCGAAAGAATGGCAGATCATTCCGATAACATTGTCGAATTGACAGATTATGCTACTGCCCATGGTTTAGTGTTCTCCGATAAAGCTCTGGAAGATTTAGAAAAATTGGTTGAGAAGGTCAAGGATATCATTATGCTATCCCTGAAAGCCTTAGAGAAAGAAGATAAACAGTTAGCCAAAGAGGTAGTTGAAAAGGATGACTTCATCGATGAAATGGAGAAAGAACTGCGTAAGGCTCACATTGCCAGAGTAAATGCCAGAACCTGCAGCGGTAATGTTGGTGCAGTATATCTTGATATCCTAAGTAACTTAGAAAGAATCGGGGATCATTCTGTCAATATTGCCGGTTATGTCATGGGCAATCAAACGGTTTAATATTTTGTCGCTTTAAGATTGCCTTGATTGTGGATAAAACTAGAAAGTTATTAACATCTTGTCATTTTTTTGCTATCATAAAAATACATCGTATTGTTAGTAAATGATCAATGAGCTCTTTTGGGCTCATTATTGCTATAGCGCCTATCGAACTAAGGTGCTGTTGTATTAGTGCGTACTGTTTCAAATAATTAAATAAAGGGTTATTTAATATGAAACTGAGGAGTTTAAGGTGTTTATGACCAGATTGGCAGGGAAAATTATAATATTTTGTTTAGTTCTTTGCTTTGCCACAGGTCTTTTCGGTCAAGAACGAACTCTTTCTGCTCAAAATCTGCCGCCTTCAACGAAGGGCATCCTCGGCGGAATATCTGCTCAACCAGAGTTCGTATTTCTTAAAGAACAGGAAGAGGTGTTGCTTGTCCCAACTGAGGCTGGATTGTACATAATCAAAGACGGGCTTATCAAGAAGCATTTGTGCCCCGGCCAAGAAATTTCTGGCTTTGGAATTCTTCCTGACCTCGATCAAGACGGCCATAAGGATTTGGTGATCAGCCTCAAAGAAGAATTACTCCCTAATGTCCTGGCTCTAAGCAGTGGGAAAGAAGAGGTAATCTGGCGTTTCTCTCCGGTTAATAAAGTCTATGAAGAAGGGTTTGGGTGGTTCGACTATCAGCCAGTAATAAGCGAAATTATTACCTTAGGGGACAGTAAGGAACAATTCATATATCTTACGGCCGGTGATTCGTTGTTTAAGATTTCGGCCTTTACAGGTCAGGTGGTCTGGGAACACAGAGAGGAAGGCAGTATTGCAAAAGTATTGGTTGCTGAAGGTATTAACAGTTCAAAAAGCAGGGACATTATTCTTCTCAACCAACGTGGCGAGGCTGTTTTTATCAATGGAGATTCAGGGGCGGAGGTTGAGCGCCAAATTGGGGCACAATTTCCGGCACAGGATACAAACCAACGGATAACTGATAGCCATGGGAGAATACTCCGAACCGATTTACCCTCGGAAGTGGTTCTGCTTGATAGGGGGCAGGTTGCAAGGATTTGGTCGGTGCCAATATTTTCTAGTAACGGATATGTGGGGCTGGACGAAGAAAGCTCTGAATTTCTCCTGCTTTACGCGGTGGTGCAGGAAACTGAAGCTGCTACTAAGCAAGGTCTACTCCAGAAAGTCACTGGCCATGGGGAAATAATCTGGGAGTATTTGCTGGAATCTTCTTTGCTCGCTGACTATGAGGGAATAAGCAAGATCCAAAGCGCTGGAGATTTAAACCAGGATGGGTTTAACGACATTCTGGGAGCATTATCTCCGGTTGAAACCGCCGGCAGTTTACCTGCTAAAATTATCGCCATAGATGGCCAAGCAGGTCAAACCCTCTGGGAAGGGAACCTAATCCACCATACTAAGGTAACTTCAGTTATACCATATCAAGACATTAATAATGACGGATCACCGGAGGTTCTAATCGGTACATCTACTCATTTTTATGTTCTAAATGGCGCCGACGGCAAAATAATCCGAGACTGGACTCATCACAACTTACAAAAAAACGGGTATTTTGAACCTACCAAGGGGATGGGGCAAGAAGTCCTTCTTATCCCCTCAGGGGATGTTAATAAAGATGATTTAACCGATCTTTTTGTAGTTTCACCCCGGCAGGTAAGGTTGGCTTTATCTAATAGGGTGGGAGGCTTGGACTTTTATTTCAAAGATTTATATAGTGTATCCCAAGGAGATCTTAGCCTGCAAGAAGCGCATTCCTTAACTGATCTTAATGGCGATGGAATTCCGGAATTGCTGGTAACTAAAGAAGTAGGGGGGCAAATAATCAAGACAATTCTATCCGGAGCTGACGGAAAACTTATGGCGGAGATGGCAGGCTCTAACCTCATCTTCAAACCAACCGGGGTGGACTTTAACAACAATCAAGTTCTTGACCTATTATGTTATCAAGCCGATGCTGCCGGGAAACTGACATTGCGTTTAATTGATGGTCTTAACGGTAAGTCGCTTTGGGCTTATGCGGGATTCAACGCTCCATCAGGATTTAGTTTTAATGAGATCTCTCCCGGCTGTCTGGTTGATGATCTAAATCGGGACGGTATACCTGAACTGGCTGTCCTTAAGTATGCTACCTCGGGAACGGGTCTGTGCATTGAGATTTTTGATGCAGCAGGGGGCTGGGAAGAACCTTATAAAACCCTTCATATTCAAGACGAGCCTTATCTTAAACTAAATAGGCACTGGGCTCCGGGTTTAACTCTTAGAATGATAAGTCACAATACTCAAAAATATCTTGCGCTGACAGGTAGATTGGGGGGAAGAGATGAAGGATTAAAACTCGTTCTCTATGACTTTCAGCAAGAAAAAACCGTTGCCATCTACCCGATTGCTGCTAGGGATTTAACCCTAAAGGCAGATTTCTTTATTGCGGAAGACCTTAAAGGGAAGGTGAGTTTTTGGAATTTTCCTTTTGAGGAACCGGTGGCTGAAATAAGAGGCGAGTCTGCTTTATCGCCTTTGGAGCTCGAATGGACAAAGGCCGATCCTTTTACTTGGACAAAGATCTACATAGATAATGTGCTTGCTCTGGAAACCCAAGCCGAGACAGCCGAGTTGGCAATCACCCCCGGAAAACATTTGTTGGGAATTGCTCAGTATAATCAAAGAGGGGAACATTCTTACCAAAGTTTTCCTATTGAGGTGGCAGGAAACAAGAAAGCCGGGATTATAACGGTAATCCTGACAATTGTATCTTTAAGTTTGGTATTTGCCGTTCCGGGATATGTAAAAGCGCGGATTAGGGCAGGTGTTAAACGTGGCTAATTATGCGGTAAATGTTAACAGCCTATCTAAGAGATATGGCAAGAAGCTCGTTCTCAATGATTTTAGCTGGAAAGTTGCTCCGGGTGAGATCCACGCATTAGTTGGAACAGACGCTTCCGGTAAGACTACTCTGCTCAATATTTTGGTGGGAATCATTAAGCCATCCAGCGGAAACTGTAAAATATTTGCCTACCAGGCCGGCAGTATGGAGGCCAAGAAAATTATCGGCTATGTTCCCGCTCAACCAACTTTTTATTCTTCTCTCAATCTCCTTGATTATTTGGTTTATATGGCGATGGTATCCGGGCTCAAACAAGCCGAAGCTATTTCTCGAGCTATTGCCTTATTGAAAAGAATTGACCTCTATACTTTTCGCTGGAAAAACCCGGTGGATTTGCCTTCCGGGATGAAAATTAAAATAGCCCTTGCCCAAAGTTTATTGGCAAAACCTAGCCTCCTTATCTTGGATGAGCCTGTCAGCAATTTGGAACAGGCGGCTAAGACTTCAGTTCTGGAGCTCTTGCAAGAACTAAGTAAGGAGCAGGAACTAACCGTTATTCTCTCTGCCGGGCACTGGTCAGATATAGAAAAGATTGCGACTAAAATCACTATTCTTAAGAAGGGCAGGGTACTTCTAAGCGAAGACACTGCGGTAGTCAGATCGCTTTTTGGCCAGGGAGTTTTTGCTCTGGATACAACGGATAATAGTAAACTATTCGATGTTCTCAAAAGGATGAGCTATCTGCGTCAGATAACCAGGACTGAACAGGATTCTCTGATCGTTATAACAGAAGAAAGGGAGCGTTTCCGCAAAGATATTCCCGGAGTTATTTATAAATTAGAGATTGAGCTCTTGGCCTTTGAACAAAAACAACTGACTATTGAGAGCATTTCCCGTTACTTGTCCGACCCGGAAGGAGTGTAAAACTTGGGACCAATATTTGCGGAAGCTCTGTCCCGTATTTTAAAACCTAAAAAGGTTATCATTTACCTGTTAATAGTTTCTCTCGTGTCTGTTAGTGCGGCCATGTTAAGCAAATATTTCTTTGGAAGTTCAATTTTAAAGGGGCAAATTATTACTTTTACCAGTTGCTTTCTAGGCTTAAGTTATCTTTGGATCTTAGGGCTGCCCTTAGTGCTTTGGATAATTTATCAGGGGCTGGGCTTAATAGCGGAGGAGAGGGAAGCAGGGACTCTTTTGTTATTATTTAGTAAGCCGCTCTCCCGCCCGAAAATCTTTTGGGGAAAATTTCTCGCCCTCATTCTGGCTGCCATTCTCTTAGCGGAATGTTCCCTTTTTCTTGCTTTAAGCCTTATGACCTTTTTTGTTTTTCCTGATGTTATTATCGCTCTTAATATTTTAAGACTTTTTCCGTATTTGAACCTTTATATGTTATTTATTACAGTTTGTTTTGCCTCTCTCTCGGCCGGACTGTCTATATGGTGCAAATCGAGAAAAAAAGCAATGGGGGGATTTCTTCTTTTTATTTTAATCATCTATCTTGTCCTCCCTCTTTTAAAACTAATTCCGGAATATAACCCGGCAATCATTCCCAAGTTCAGTCTTGGGAATTGGTTGAAATATCTGAGTTACTTTGATCCCAGTGCGCATTTATCCAGTGTTTTTGCTTACTTCCTTAATTTCGCCGGAGAGCTTTCTCTCTCTCCGGCCATGACTTGGGGTACGCGGGTATCTCCTGTCGTTATCTTAATAATTTGGTTAGCCGTCTGTCTTTTATTATTAGGCTGGGCTCTAAGAAATTTTAATAACCTGGAGCTCCCGTTCTAATTATTCTAGCAGCAAGTTTTAAATAGCATTTTGTTAAAATTTTAGCTATTGTCTTCGACGAACTATCTGTAATATAATAGGAGATAAGTTTGCAATAGAGGGAGTAGAGTGGATGGAGAAAATATTAACAAAATATGATGAATTTTTTCTCAATGTAGCCCAACCTATTATTGAGCATGAAGAATATCAAAAAATGAAACATATTCCGCATCATCACGGCTCGGTTTTTGAACATTGCTTGGATGTGGCTTATTTAGCCTATAGGATTGCTCTTAAGTGCCGCTTGGACGTAGTATCAACTATTAGAGGGGCTTTATTGCATGATTTTTATCTATATAAGTTCAGAAAAAGAGAAAATAAAAATCTCTTGGCTGAAGGCTATAGGCACTCTCGGAATCATCCTCAGATCGCCAAGGAGAATGCCCAAAAGTACTTTACATTGAACGAAAAGGAAATTGACATAATTATTAATCATATGTTCCCCGTCGGTTTACCCAGGTGTTATGAAGCCTGGATAACAAGCATCGCCGATAAAAGCCTGGCTTTGCTCGAGTATTCAGCTCGCGCCTGGACATTTGCTTATTTAAAAACAAAAATAACGCTGGCTTACTGTCGCAGGCATTAAGAATAAGTAATAGGATGATCTCAGAAATAATTACCGGGTAAAAACCGGTTTTTCCTTTATATACCGCTATTAAATCTGTCAGGGCTAAATTTCCTTGTTTTATTTCAAAAGTTTGCAGCTTATGGTAAAATAAAGCTAAGAATTTAAGTTCCAGGAGCTATTCTTTGGTATGAAAAAAAGCAAAGATTTGAATAAAATCTTAAAAGAAAAAGGGTATAAGCTAACCAATCAGAGGCAGCGTGTTTATGAAGTAGTCAGTGAAAATGAAGGAAATCATCTTAACAGCCAGGAAATATATGAGCATGTTCGTCAAAAATACCCTGAAATTGGGGTGGCAACAGTTTACCGCACCTTAGCTCTGCTCGAGGAAATGGGGCTTATTTATGGGGTGGATTTTGAAGATGGATTTCGCAGGTACGAGCTCGCTAATGATCATGAAGAACATCGGCATCATCACCTGATTTGCCTCGAATGCGGTTCAATTCGCGAGGTTCAGGAAGATCTCCTTGGTGCTATCGAAGAGGCAATCACCCAAAATAATAATTTTAGAGTAATAAATCACCGGGTTAAATTCTACGGTTACTGTGAAAAATGCCAGCAAAAAATGGCTGAACATAAAATTGATTCGTCTAAATAAGCTAAGGATATATGCTGGTTCTATTATTTTTTTATAAGGGCAAATATTTTAGTTAAAAAAGGGCTGCTGCACTTACGGACTTAGTTGGTTTTTGGTGCAACAGCCCCTTAAATTGCGTGCCGGAGTAAGCTGCTTAATAAAACTTGTATACTAAGTAGACCATAGATGATGGGGGAAAATAATATGTCTTCCAAGCAAAAAACAAATGCAGTCAGAATCCTTGAAACCCAAGGAATAATGCACGAGCTGTACGAATACTCCGTTGCTGACGGCCGGCTTGATGCCGTTTCCGTAGCTCAGAAGGCGGGTTTTGAACCGGATCGGGTCTTTAAAACTTTGGTCACCGTTGGCAAAAAGAACGGCATCAATATTTTTGTTATTCCCGGGAATTGTGAACTGGATTTAAAAAAAGCTGCGGAGGCAGCGGGAGACAAAAATATTGAGATGGTAAAGTCCAAAGAACTCCTGCCCCTAACCGGATATATCCATGGCGGGTGCTCACCACTTGGTATGAAAAAGGCTTATCCGACATTTTTAGAAGAAATAGCTTCGCAATATGACTTTATTGTAGTAAGTGCTGGCAAAATAGGACTTCAAGTTAAACTTAAGCCCCTTGACCTGTTGAACCTTACCGGTGCCCAGTTTGCTGACCTAGTCTAAAGAACCGGGGTTAATAAACGGGAGATGGATTCTTTGAACTTAATTATATTTGGCCTTTGCCTGTATTTTTCTAAGGTGAGTTCCTCGCAGAATTGTAGATCCTGCTCAAAGGCTGCATGAAGTTTTTGAGAGACTTTAACATCATAAATAAAGGCGTTGACTTCAAAATTGAGTTTAAAACTCCGGATATCGAAATTAGCAGTGCCCACAGAAGATATTTTTTGATCAACCACGATAGATTTGGAATGCAAGAATCCTTTCTCATAAGTAAAGGCTCTTACCCCAGTGTTTAGTAAGTCGCCTATGAAAGAATAGGTAGCCCAATAAACAAAAAGATGATCGGGTTTATTTGGGATCATAATTCGCACATCAACCCCCGAGAGAGCGGCGATTTTCAAGGCTTCTTGAATACTGTCGTCAGGTACGAAGTAGGGGGTTTGGATATAAATACAACTTTTCGCAGAATTGATCATTTTAATATAGCCCTGCTTAATTTCTTCCTGAGGGGAGTCTGGGCCGCAAGAAACAATCTGAATCCCGGAAGTACCTTTTATTTGAGGTAGGGGATAATACTTGGGATGCAGATTTTCTTCCTGGGAAGCTACCCGCCAATCGAGAAGAAACCTAGTTTGCATATCGTGAACCGCTGTTCCGGTTATTTTAAGATGGGTATCTCGCCAATAGCCCATCTTTTTTTTCAAGCCAAGGTATTCAATACCAACATTGAATCCGCCGATAAAGCCTATTTGACCGTCGATAATAACTAGTTTGCGGTGATTGCGGTAATTCAGCTGTAAATTGATATAACTTAAAATAGAGGGGAAAAATTTCTCCACTTTGCCTCCGGCTTTAATCAAGGGCTCAAAATCACTGTCGTGAAGGCTGTTGCCGAGGGCATCGATTAAAAACCTTACTTCCACACCTTCCTCTGCCTTTTGAGTTAAGATTTTTAGCAGTTGTTTACCTAAGGAATCCCTTTTGACTATAAAATAGAGGATATGAATATGGTCACGGGCGCTTAGAATGCACTTGAATAACTCCTCAAATTTTTCGGTGCCATCGGTAAATACCTCGACGGAATTATCTTGGGAGTAAAGTGCCTTGCCTTGGACATGGTGTAAGAGGATCAGGTCTTTATAGTTTTCCATTTCCGGGTCATTGAAGGTTACTCTTCCCTCTTGCAGATCTTTAATTTCCTTCTTGAGTAAGGAAGCGTATAATTGTTGTTCACCTGTTTCGAGTTGAAACATTTTTTTGCGAGTAAGGTTTTGAGAAAGGAGAATATAAAAAATAGCTCCAACAGCCGGCAGCAAAAAGAGAACTAAAATCCAAACTAAAGTTGAAGTAGGATTTTTCCTCTCCAAAAAAATGACCGTAAAAGCTAAGAGAATGTTGATAATATATAGAGCTGTCCCCAGGTGAGAACTAAAGTCCGCGAGTGAGATCATCAAAATCCTTACCCCCTTAGAGAGGCACTCCTTTTCCTTTGTTTTCTTTATACCAAAAACTATAAGCACAAGCAATAATATTTGCCCAATTGGAGGTATTTATTATTTTTTTGTTTTTAAGCCATTTTAGACAAATATGTCATAAAATTGTTGTCTTTAGGGAATTGTTAAAAAATGATGATTAATTTCCGGAAATTTGTTCCTACCGTTAGCAACTGGATAAAAGAGGTTAAATTCAGCATGAAATTATTAACCTTATTAATAGTGGGTATTGGTTGGCTGTTACTTATTTCCTGGCTTAAAATCCAGCTCAAGATTAATTACAATTACCTGGCTTCCGGCAGTAAGCTATTTGTTGAGTTTAAACTTTTTTTTTCTCGCCTGCAAATTGAGCTAAATATTCCGCAGGATATGCTATCGTCAGGAATTTGGGATGCTTTACATAACGTCATGCAAGATATCACTGAGGATAATGAAGATCATCATCAGCAAAAAGCTGAATCGAGCAAGAGCCCAACCGAGAAAAAGAAAGCAAAGCGATATAAAGTTTTTAAGAATACCATCCGGGAATTCATAAGGCACTATATTTTTTCCTGGGCACGGTTTTTATGGGTTTATCAAGAATTTACCCGCCTTAAAAGGTATTTTTTCCGAAGGGTAAATGTTCATTCCTTTCATGCCCTTGTTGAAATCGGAGGGAAGGAAGCAGGTGCAACCGGCTTATTAACGGGTGCTTGTTGGTTTTTTTTCGGGCAATTGACAGCAAGGCTTTACCGTACTGTAACAGTTAAGTCGCATAACTTCAGCTACAGAGTTATCCCCAATTTCGAGAAACAAACTTTTTTATGCCGATTTAATTGTATATTAAGCCTGAAAATATGCCATATTATTTTTACAGCCTATAAATTCCTACTATTTATCATCAAAAACAGGAGGATCAGCAATTATGGAAGAGCACCCGATTGAAACTTTGATGAAAACCGCTATGGAAAGTATTCAAAAAATGATTAATGTTAATACAGTGATTGGCGATCCTGTGGAAACTCCCACAGGTTCAGTGATAATACCTGTTTCCAGAGTATCCTGCGGATTTGCCGCCGGCGGCAGTGAATTCATGCCAATGGAAGGTGAGGCAGAGAATGAGAGCAAGAACGAAGAAGAAGGCTCTAAAATGCCTTTTGGCGGCGGCAGTGGTGGCGGTGTGTCAGTTAAACCGGTTGGGTTCCTGGTTGTAAGTCAAGACCAGGTAAGACTTCTTCCTGTAGAAGGAAATATGTTGGCTGAAAGGTTAATCGATGAAATGCCCAATCTGATCGATAAATTTTCCCATTTGGTTAATAAACGCAAAAGTCCGAAAGAATTTGTTATGGATGAAAGATGCTGATTCGCGAGTCAAAGCCTAACAGTGGATTATTCTATTCCCTCTACTTAAGACATACACTTAAGCGGGGGGATTTCTTATATGGTGAATTTAATCTGGCTCATTATGTTGATTTGTGGAATAGCAACAGCTGCAGTCAGAGGAAATATCGAACAGGTGACGGAGTCGGCGCTGCAAGCAGCTGAATTAGGTATTGAAGTAGCTATTCAATTAATGGGCGTTATGAGCCTTTGGCTAGGGATAATGCATATTGCGGAAAAAGCAGGACTCATCCAGAGCTTAGCAAAAATCAGCGCACCTCTCGTTAGAAAGGTTTTTCCCTCTTTAAAACCGAACAGTCCGGCCTTTGGCCCGATAATTATGAACTTGTGTGCTAATATCCTGGGATTAGGGAATGCGGCAACTCCTTTTGGGCTAAAAGCAATGCAGGAACTGCAAAAGGAAAACCCTGACCCGGATACGGCAAGCCCGGCCATGATAACCTTTTTAGCTTTAAATACCTCGTGTATTACTATTATCCCGGCGGCGATAATTGGTGTTAGAATGAAGGCCGGATCGCAAAACCCAACTGAGATTATCGGAACAACTATCTTTGCCACCGGTTGTGCTATGGTGGCTGCAGTTCTAGTCGATTATTTCTTTCGGAAGAGGAATAGATTATAATGGTTATTATTACTGAGATGGCCAGATGGGCAATTCCTTTTATCCTTTTCAGTGTGCCGCTTTATGGTTATTTTCGTAAAGTGCCGGTTTACGAAACCTTTGTGGAAGGTGCCGAAAATGGCTTTAAAACAGCAGTTAAAATTATCCCGTTTCTAATAGGAATGCTTGTTTCCGTAAGGGTCTTTGTTGATTCCGGTGCTTTAGAATTGCTGGCAGAATTACTCCAACCAATTTTCGATAAAATGGGCTGGAATTCTGATCTTTTGAGTATTATTCCCTTAGCTATAATGAGACCTCTAAGCGGCTCAGGCTCTTTGGGAGTTGCGACTCAGCTCATTGACCAGTATGGTCCGGACTCATTTATCGGCAGGCTTGCTTCTACTCTGCAGGGTAGTACGGATACAACTTTTTTTGTCCTAGCCGTTTATTTTGGATCGGTAGGGATTAAAAAGTGCCGCTATGCGGTTAAAGTTGGTCTCTTAGCCGATGTCACAGGTCTTATCGCTTCAATATGGATAGTGTCAAAAGTTTTTGCTTAGCTTAATGGTATGTGTCTTAAGCATATTAAAAAGGCCTTACCCTAGAAATTGATTAATTAACAGTCATTCTGCTACAATTGCTTTAGAAATATTTGGCCTAACAAGTGGTGTACTATATGAACGAGTCTGAAAAAAAGCCGGAAAGACTGCAAAAGACTCTTGCCCGGATGGGAATTGCCTCCCGTCGTCATGCCGAAGAACTTATCCAAAAAGGACTAGTTAAGGTTAACGGCAAGATTGTTACCGAACTTGGTTGGAAAGTAACAGACTCCGACTTGATAGAGGTCAGTGGGAGTCAATTTCAGCATGGGGAAAAAGAAAATTATATTTATCTCCTTTTGCATAAACCTGAAGGGGTAATCTCCAGTGTTACTGACCCTCGGCAAAGGAAAACCGTTATTGATCTTGTCAGGAAAGATATTAAGGAGAGAATATATCCTGTTGGCAGGCTGGATTATGATACCTCCGGTTTAATTATCCTCACTAACGACGGTGAGTTGACTTATAGGCTGACCCATCCAAGTTATGGGGTGGTAAAGAAATATCGGGTGTGGCTTAAAACTGCGCTTAGCAGCCAAGCAGTGCAAATTTTAGAGCAGGGAGTTCCTTTGGAAGACGGCATCACTTCACCGGCGAAAATAAACCGAATTGATACTGTTAAGAAAAAAGGGAAAATCTTAAGCGTCGTAGAAATATCAATTCATGAAGGCAAGAACAGACAGGTAAGAAGAATGTTTGAAAAGGTAGGCTATCCACTTGTCCGTTTGCAGCGAATAGCTTTTGGGCCAATCAAGCTCGACGATAATTTGCAGCCGGGAGAATATCGGTTATTGCGCAACTCCGAAGTGGCTGCTTTAAGAAAACTAGTAGGGCTTGACCCAGCTGATTGAGGGGAATGAAATTTTGATCAAGGTCAAGATAAACGATGAAACAATATCCGCCAAGCTGAAGTTTCGCCTTAGACTCGATTTCCGAGCTGAAGAGAAAAGCGGCCGCTTTTTCTTCGGAGGTAAAACCAGTGAAGCGATGGCTGAAGCAGCAAGGGAACAACAGATGGGTTTGCTGAAAAATGTTCCTCTGCAAGGTCTCACTTTTGAAGATTTCGATGCCAGTATGGATATTTATCTAGTCAATGAAGGGGACTTGAACAGAAAAAAGGAAGTTGCCTATGCACCCTTATTGGTAACAGTTAGAGCCAATAATATTGAGGATATTTTTCCGCTGCTTTTGCGGCCGGAATTTAAAAAGATTGAAGTGCTTGGGCCTGATAGTGTTACAATTGATCGTTTGGAGCTGGAAAGACTGCTTTACTCAATATTTAAAAACTTTCGTCAAGAACTGAAGAATCTCTCGGCGGAACATTGATTTAAGACTAAGTACGTTTACGGGACTTAATAGACCGTGGCTTGCCCAAACAACTGGAAAAAAATAACTTTATTCTGTTTTGTGCTTAGAAAGGGATGGATCTTATTATGAAACTAAAGCCGGTTAAGACCAAAAGGATTTATGAAGAAATAGTCGAGCAAATAAGAATGTTAGTATCTGAAGGCCAAGTCAAAGCAGGGGACAGGCTGCCTTCGGAAAGAGATTTAGCTGAAAGATTGCAGGTAAGCAGAGCTTCAGTGCGCGAAGCCCTCAGTGCCTTGGAAATGATGGGGCTTTTGGAAATCCGGAGTGGAGAAGGTACATATATTAAACAAGTAAATATTGATTCGGTGGTAGCACCTTTAGCTTGGGTGCTGTCCATGGAAAAAGATACGGTTTTGGAATTGCTGGAAGTCAGGAAAATCCTGGAGACTCAAGCCGCAGTTTTGGCAGCGGAGAGAGCCGAAGCCGAAGAATTAAGCGATATGCGGGAAGCCCTCGACGAAATGAAAATGGATTTAAAGACAGGACGCTTAGGCGATACTCCGGATCTTAATTTTCATTATGCCATAGCTCGGGGAACTAAGAATAAAATTCTCATCCGTCTGATGAATGCAATATCCGATACTATGCATCAAACTTTAAAAACGAGCCGGGCCAAATTATATGAAAGTGCAGGAATACCGGAGCGCCTGTATCATGAACATGCGGATATCTACCAGGCTATTGAAAGTAAATTGCCCAGGAAAGCCTGTGAGCTTATGTTGCAGCACCTTACAGGGGTAGAGGAAGAATACCTGAAAGATTTTTAAAAATAAATAATTAAAACAATTACGCATGCATCTTAAAGTGGTTTACTCTTATTTTGCCGTTCTTACCGAACGGCTTTTTAATTTTTACTAAAAAATTACTACATAAGAAGACAATAAGTTGAAAATAATGTCTAAATATAGAATATATAATCGCAATATATAGAAATTAAAATAATTTTTGGAATATTGTGATAGTTAATTCTTGCACAAGCTATATAAATTTGGAAGCAATTGTTCTACAATAAAAATGGTAAGTCCATGATGATGGTAAGACCACCCGTTTAAAGGAGGTGAGGCTAAAGATAACAATGAAATAATTATGGAAGAGGGTGGGAGAAGAAAGTAAGCTTTAATTTATTATTGGACTAATTAGTTAGATAATATATTTATTAAAAAATACAGAACATACTCGGCAAGAGAAACAGTTAATAATTTGGTACAAATACTTATTTTATTCAATTGATTAATAATCCTGATGACAGACCCTAATAGATTATTTTAAAAGCACGTTTTATAGTATGGGAAGGTGCAATAACAAGGAGGGAAATCCATGAGTATATACTTACAAGGTTTATTAGCCTTGTTCCCGATTTTAATCGTGGCCATTTTCTTAGTCGGTTTGAAATGGCCGGCTAGCAGAGCAATGCCTCTTTCTTATATTGCCGTTGTAATCATCGCTTATTTTGTTTGGAAACTGCCTGTTATTCAAATCATCGGCGGTACCTTCAACGGTATTGTTGTATGTTTAACCCTGTTATACATTATTTTTGGCTCCATTCTTGTTCTTTACACAATTATGGAGAGCGGCGGCTTGCACCAAATTCGCCAAAGCTTAATGAGTGTAACTCCGGACAGGCGTATCCAGGTTATTATTGTGGCCTGGTGTTTTGCTTCCTTTATTGAAGGTTCTTCCGGTTTCGGTACTCCGGCAGCAGTAGGTTGTCCTCTAATGCTGGGTCTTGGTTTCCCGGCCTTTGCGGCTGTTATCTCCGGGATGATTATCCAAAGTACGCCCGTATCCTTCGGAGCAGTAGGTACCCCGATGCGTGTTGGCGTAGGTACCGGTCTTGGTCAAGGAAATGACCAGATGGTCAATGAATTTGCTACCCAGATCGGGATGCCTTTTATGGGTGCTGACGGTGTTTTAAATACTGCTATGTATGATGACTTTGTTTGGCTCATAGCTAAGAAAACTTCCATTCTTCACTTCATCGGCGGTCTGCTTATCCCCTTACTTTTATGTGCCTTTTTGACCCGTTTGTTTGGTAAAAACAAATCCTGGTCGGAAGGCCTTTCAGTATGGCCGTTCGCGATCTTTGCAGCTTTAGCCAACGTTGTCCCCATGAGACTAATTAATGAATTTGTAAGTTACGAGTTAACTTCAATGCTTGGTGCTTTAACCGGCCTCGTTATTGTAGTCTTTGCAGCCAAATCAGGATTCCTTATGCCGAAGAAAGTTTGGCAGTTTATGGATGAAAAAGATTGGGATCCGGGCTGGAAAGGTACAATTGAAGTTAAGTATGTGGAACGGCCCGGCGGTATGAGTACATTAATGGCTTGGCTGCCTTATGTTTTTGTTGCCGGTCTGATTCTCTTTACCCGTCTGGTTAAACCGGTTACAGCTTTCTTAACCGGAGCCAAGATCAAGTTCCCAACCATCGGCGGTATTAGCCCCAGCTGGGATATTCTCTATTCACCCGGAACAATCTTTATTGTTGTATCCTTGCTTACCTTCTTTGTCCACGGCATGAAAGCCGATGCTTATGCCAATGCCTGGAAACGCTCCTTAAAAACCATGCTCGGTGCCGGCTCGGCGCTGATTTTCACCGTACCAATGGTACAGGTCTTCATTAACTCCGGTGGCGGAGCTGCCGGCTTTGACAAAATGCCTTATGCTCTGGCTGAAGCTACCTATGCTTTAACCGGAGGCTTATGGCCTATCTTTGCTCCAATCATCGGCGGGCTCGGTGCTTTTATCGCCGGTTCCAATACAGTATCCAATATGACCTTCTCCTTATTCCAGTTCAAGACAGCTCAGCTTATTGTTGAAGGTAACCCGGCTTTAGCTCCCATGTGGGCTGAATGGCCGGTCTGGGTTGTTGCTCTCCAAGCCATCGGCGGAGCTGCCGGTAATGTTATTTGTATTCATAACGTTGTTGCCGCTGCTGCGGTGGTTGGTTTCTTAGGCCGTGAAGGAATTGTAGTCCGTAAGACATTCCTGGTCTTCCTCTACTACGCTCTTGTACCGGGCTTCTTTGGATATTCCTATCTGTACTGGGCAGCGAATGGCCCGTTCAACTTAGGAACAATTATGATTATAATTTTCTATGCAGCCCTTATCTATGTTCTGGCCACCAATGGCGCCAGGATGAAGAAGCTGGAAAGCGGCATAACGGCGAAGTAATTAATTGATCCAACCTTTGAAGTAAAGATTTAGTTAATACGAATTATGGACGAATTATTGGGAAAGGCTTTGAGCCTTTCCCAAACTTCTAAAAGCCTATTGGTTATTTCCTACCTAAGCTTGCTTGGCGATCTAAGTATATAGAAAGGAATCTTTTAACGCTTTTTAAATTTCCTCTATCTTAGAGAGTTATTTACTTTCAAACTGAAAAAAAGTAAAATTATACATAATTACCGATGAAATACAAGAGGTGAGTGCTTTGGGACTAAATGTTAAACCCATTAAAACCAGGAAAAAATATGAGGAAATTGTTGACCAGATAAAGCAGCATATTGAAGAAGGCTATCTCTTACCTGGAGAAAAACTGCCTTCGGAAAGAGAACTTGTGGCAAGATTCAAAGTAAGCAGAGCGTCCATTAGGGAAGCCTTCAGTGCGCTGGAAATGATGGGCTTAGTCGAGGTGCGTACCGGGGAAGGATCATATGTTTGTCCAAAGCCTGACCCAATAATTGATCATTTCTCAATGACTTCTTCAATTGATAAAGCAACATTCTTAGAATTTTTAGAAGTAAGAAAAATGTTAGAAGTTGAAGCAGTTGGCTATGCTGCCAAGCGGGTAACAGAGGATGATTTACTGCAGCTGGAAGAAGAGCTCAATGCCATGGTGAAGCACATTACTAACCCGGGAACTGCCTGGGAAAGGTTAAATCACTCTTTTCATTTTGATATTGCTAAAGCTACGCATAATAAAATAGCGATAAATCTCATGGATCAAATTGCCACATATTTAGAGAATAAAATCCGTATTTTTAGCCCTTTGCCTTATGCCAAAGAATATACTCCTGAAGTATTACATCAAGAACATTTGGATATTTTCCAGGCACTGAAAAACAGAGATGCTAATAGAGCTCGTGAAAGCATGTATAATCACTTGTCCGGACTGGAAAAAGTACTTGTTAATACGATTAATAAAGCCTCCTAAAGAATCCTGCCTTTTGCCCGTAGACTTAAACAATCTTATTTAGCGAATTTAAATATAAAGTAAATTTTAAAGATAGCTGAATTTTTACTCGGCTATTTTTATTTTATCCTAAAAATGATACCCTCCCTTTTCGCTTTTTGTAAGCGGTAATCGTAAAAATTATATCTTGTCTATCAATCACGGCAGCCGAGGTCACTGATGGCAAGAAAGTAATTTCATAAAAAATATAATACATAAATATCTATTTTAGACAATTAATTAATGAAATTAATTCGGAAGTAATGATAGTTTAAGGATTTCACCTGATTCATAGATTGTATTTTTTTTAACATGATTTTTATAAGTCGTCGATTCTTGAAAGTTAATATAAAAAAAACTCAGAAATACATGAAAGCAATTTTTTTTGATTAGTTGTAATATTCTAAATATTTCATTAAAATTGTAGCAACTGGTTCTGATAAAAGGCAGGCATGCCGTAAGAGTATCATATTATCAGATTGTCAGACCAGGCAACCACAGCAGAAAGGGGGACGGGATGAAAAATAATGAGGGGGGTGAAAAGCAAATAAAAATAGTCGATTAATAAAATTGCTTCAAAAAGAAGCTAATTAAGTCAATCGATTGATAAAGGAGGTAAGTTAATGAGTATTTTGATGCAGGGCTTTTTAGCATTACTGCCAATTTTGGTAGTGGCAATCTTTCTTGTTGGTTTAAGATGGCCTGCTGCTAAAGCGATGCCTTTATCTTACATTACCGTCGTAATTATTGCTTATTTTGTTTGGAAATTACCTGTTATGCAGATCGTCGGCGGGACAGTCAACGGTATTGTTACTGCTGTCAGCCTGCTCTATATTATTTATGGCTCTGTTCTTGTGCTCTACACCATTATGGAGAGCGGCGGCTTATATCAAATCCGCCAGAGCTTGATTGGAGTTTCTCCTGACAGGCGTGTGCAGGTTATTATTGTCGCCTGGTTGTTTGGTTCCTTCATTGAAGGTTCTTCCGGTTTTGGTACCCCGGCGGCTGTAGCCTGTCCTTTGATGTTAGGCCTCGGCTTCCCGGCTTTTGCTTCCGTTATTGCCGGAATGATTATCCAAAGTACACCTGTATCCTTTGGTGCTGTTGGTACCCCGATGAGGACAGGTTTCGGCTCAGGGCTGGCAGCAGGTAACGACCCCTTGGTTAATGCCTTTGGAGAGAAGATTGGTATTCCTTTTATGGATGCAGCCGGCAACTTGGATCAAATAGCCTATTATGATAACTTTATTGCCGTCTTTGCTCACAAGGTTGCTATCTTGCACTTTGTGGGGGGCTTCTTGACTCCGCTCCTGCTTTTGGGCTTTATGACCCGTATCTTCGGTAAGAACAGATCCTGGTCGGAAGGTTTTGCTCTCTGGCCTTTTGCCCTGTTCTCAGCGTTAGCGTTCACTATTCCTTATATTCTCATTAACCACTTTGTAAACTATGAGCTGACTTCTATGCTTGGGGCTTTGACAGGTTTGATTATCGTTGTCTTTGCTGCTAAGAATAAGTTCCTTACCCCCAAAGAAGAAGATACCTGGGATTTCTTAGATAAGAAAGATTGGGATCCTTCCTGGACCGGCAGCCTTGATGTTCACTATGTCCAGAAGCCCGGCGGCATGTCGACACTCGTGGCCTGGATGCCATATATTTACGTAGCCGGCCTTATTCTTTTCACCCGTCTGGTTATTCCAGTTAAGACCTTCTTAAACTCCATTGTCATTAAATTGCCGCCGATTGGTGGAGTTGCTTCCAGCTGGGGAATTGCCTATTCTCCGGGAACAATCTTTATCGCAGTTTCCTTGCTCACTTTCCTGACCCACGGCATGAAAACCGATGCTTATGCCCGGGCGTGGAAACAGGCTACCAAGGTTATTGTTAGCGCCAGCGTTGCCCTTATCTTCACCGTGCCGATGGTTCAGGTGCTTATTAACTCCGACGGTGGAGCTGCCGGCTTCATGAAAATGCCCTATGCTCTAGCCGAAGCGACCTATCAATTAACCGGCGGACTGTGGCCGCTCTTTGCTCCGGTTATTGGTGGCTTGGGTGCTTTTGTAGCCGGTTCCAATACCGTATCCAACATGACGTTCTCCCTCTTCCAATTTAAGACTGCCCAACTGATTGTGGAAGGCAATCCTGCTCTCTCCTCCATGTGGATGGAATGGCCGATCTGGATCGTTGCTCTCCAAGGTCTTGGCGGAGCAGCCGGAAACGTTATCTGTATCCACAACGTAGTTGCTGCTTCGGCGGTGGTTGGTTTTGTTGGTAGAGAAGGAGATACCATCCGCAAGACCTTCCTGTTCTTCCTCTACTATGCCTTTATCCCAGGTGCTTTCGGTTATTCTTACCTCTACTGGGATGCCCATGGGCCGTTCAACCTCGGTTCCATTATTCTGGTAGTCTTCTATGCTATCGTTATCTACATGCTGGCAACCAATAACAGTAGGCTGAAAAAAATAAAGGCTCAGATCTGAGCGGAATAACACGTTAATATTCTGAATATGGGGAAGGGCTTTTAGCCCTTCCCATCTCCTCTAAGTCAATTTCTTGGTGTACATAATTAGGATTGCTTCGGCCTGAAAAGACTATAATTATTGTCGACGTACTATTCCAACCTGAACGGAGTTGACCAAATGAGCGTAGAGTTAAAGCCTATCAAAACCAAAAAAATATATGAAGAAATTGTTGAGCAAATCAAGCAGCTTGTTATTGAGGGACAAATTAAGCCGGGAGATAAATTGCCTTCGGAACGCCATTTGGTGGAAAGCTTTAAGGTTAGCCGGGCATCCATTCGCGAGGCTCTCAGTGCTTTGGAAATGATGGGTCTTTTGGAGGTCAGGACAGGGGAAGGCGCCTATATTCGCCAACCGCAGAATGATTCTATGGCGGTATCCCTGACTTGGGCTCTGACGATGGAGAAGGGTTCGGTCTTAGAATTACTTGAAGTTAGAAGAATGATCGAGGTACAGGCAGTAGGCTATGCTGCAGAAAGAGCTACTGCCGAAGAATTGGCTGAGCTCGAAAGCACTCTGAATACCATGAAAGCTAATCTATTTAACACTGGACTAAAAGGAGAGAAAGCAGATCATGCTTTTCATTATAAAATTGCCAAGGTGACTCATAATAGAATTATCATTCGTTTGATGGATACAATATCTGACCATCTTCAGCATTTGATTAGGGTTAGCCGAGCCAAACTTTATGAAGGTAAGTATACACCGGAAATATTGTATGAGGAACATCTGCGTATTTATTTGGCGCTCAAGGACAGAGACGCTAAGGAAGCCAGGAAACAAATGAGGCACCATCTCCAGGGAGTAGAAGAAGAAATCTTAAAAGCTTTTAACTAAAGTATCGATAATATCTACAATGTCCACTAGAATCAATCTTTGAATTTAAACCCAACCTATCCTTTGCAGTTGATAGGCTTTTTTTTATGGTATAATTTAAATTACATAACTAAAAAAAAAACTTGTCTTAAAAGGTTAGTTAAGAAAGGCTAAGAAGACTTTAAAAAACTCCTTTCATGATAAGTTAATCCTATAGCAGGAAGGAGCTGAAGTGGATGGTTTTCAGCCCAAAACAGATTCTTTTTCACCCGGGAAATTGTTTAAATCTCAAAAAACCGTATCCCCGGGAGTGTCGGCAATGTTTAATATTTTGTCCGCATGAGGCTCTAAGTGAAAACAAAAATATTATTCATGATAAATGTACGGAATGTGGATTATGCATGGCTGTTTGCCCTAGCGACGGCTTGGTTGACAGGGATATGCCCAGGCTTGGCCGGTACTTATTTGAAAGTGAACGGATTGTTTTAAATTGCCCGCTGGCCGAACCATCGGGTTATGAGATAGCTTGCCTGGGTATGCTGGATAGGGACGCTTGGACAACTCTTATCCTCCTGGCTGAAGGAAAAGAAGTAAGGATCCTTACCGGGGATTGCGGACAATGTGATGACCGGGCTGCCTGCGTAGTGAGTGTAGCAGTTTTCAAGGAACTGTTGCAAGTTCTGCCTGAGCATCCCGCGTTGAAAATAGAGATTTTGCCTGCCGGTAAGGGCTCCCCTGAACTATTAGCTAATACCAATAATCGGGATAAAAAACCAACTGAGAGGCGGATTAGCCTTCGCCAGCAAGGTAAGGAAAAATTAAAAGCTATTTTGCCCGGCCTTGAGGCCGAAGAGACTTATGCTACACCAAAAACCAGGGAATGGTTGGCCCAAGCCTTAAGCTTTAACCCGGAAAAAAAGATTCCTTTTAAAGCCGTCAAAGCCAGTGATGATTGTACCGGTTGCGGTGTGTGTGCCAAGATTTGCCCGCAAGGCGCTTTGAGCCAAGAGCAAAAACAAGGTAAGATTCGCTTGATTTACGAGCCCTTAAAATGTGTCCAATGTGCGCGTTGTATTGATATTTGCGGGCCTAAAGCCTTAAGTTTCGAGTATATAAATTTCTCGTCCAAATACCTCCGGGGTAAAATCCTGATTATTGAGACCATGGCTAGGTCATGCCTTAAATGCGGTAAACAGATTTTCCATAAGAACGAACCTCAATTGTGTATGGCTTGTGCTGCCAAAGATCCCGGCTTGAAAGGAATTTTATATTAATCTGATTATATGGTATCTGTTTTAGTTATTTCAGTCATTATATAACTAGCGATATCATGTTTGCTAACAAGCTTTAAGAGGTCTCAGGCTAAGAAGTACAATAGGGCTAATATTGGGTTAAACAATTAATGTTTTAAGCAGGTAAACAATGGCTAAACAAAGGATAATTGTGATTGGCGGCGGCGCAGCCGGAATGATGGCTGCCGGGCAGGCGGCTTCCCGGGGAGCGGAAGTAATCCTCATCGAAAAAATGAAGAGACTTGGCAGTAAGATAGCAATCTCCGGCAAGGGCAGGTGCAATGTGACCAATGTAGGAGATATTGCTGATTTTATTCGTTATTATCCCGGGAACGGCAAATTCCTTTATGCAGCTCTGAAAGAGTTTGATAATCAGGATTTGATCAGCTTCCTCGGCCGCTATGGTGTCAAGACCAAAGTCGAACGGGGAGGCAGAGTCTTTCCAGAAACTGACGATGCCGAGGCAGTAGTGAATGCTTTCCGGAGGTTTTTGCAGGATACAGGGGTCAGAGTGGTTTTGAACCAGACAGTAGCGGAGCTTATTGTCGATGAAGATAAACAAGTAAGAGGCTTAAGAGTTGCTCAAAACGAGGAGATTATTGCTGCCCCGGCGGTAATTGTTGCTACCGGGGGGGCATCTTATCCGGGTACCGGTTCAACCGGTGATGGATATCTGCTGGCGGAGAAAGTAGGACACCAAATTATCAATCCTTTCCCGGCGCTTGTCCCTTTGCGAACTTTGGAACAGTGGCCAAAAGAGTTGCAAGGACTTACTCTAAAAAATGTTGAAGCATCTATCTGGGTGGAAGGCCACAAGAAAGCCAAAGAATTTGGGGAGCTTTTATTTACCCATTTTGGAGTTTCCGGCCCAATTATCCTTACTTTAAGCAGGATTGCTTCTCAGGCTTTAAGAGCTAAGCTGAAAGTAGAAGTTAAAATCAATCTCAAGCCGGCCTTAAGCAGAGAACAGCTGGATTTGAGATTGCAAAGGGATTTTGCTAAATACAGAAATAAGCTATTTAAAAATTCTTTAGATGATCTTCTTCCTAAAAGTATGATTCCGGTCATTGTGCGCCTATCGGAAATCGAACCTGAGAAAGCTGTAAATGAGATTAAAAAAGAGGAGCGGCAGAGATTAGGCCGTCTCTTACAGGAAATGTCCCTTACTATAACCAAGACTTTAGGGATGGGAGTAGCCATCGTCACAGCGGGCGGTGTTGATGTTAAACAAATTAATCCAGCCACGATGGAATCACGGTTAATAAAAGGTTTATACTGGGCTGGAGAAGTTATGGATATCGATGGTGTTACTGGTGGATATAATCTGCAAGCAGCTTTTTCAACCGGCTATAAAGCCGGCCAGGCAGCAGCAGAATATCTTGAGCGGATAACGCTTTGAAGATTTGAAGCAAATTCTTGCCTGCGGTCTGTCAAACCTTTTTGGTGCATACATATTACTGAGGTGAAGTCAGTGATGCGCCTGAATAGGTTTTTTAGCCGTCCTAAAAAAGTTCGGAGCAGACCAGTGTCCAAACGCCGAGTGCCCTTAATGGAAAAACTGGAAAAATCTCTTTTGAGGACAATGGTTCTCTGCGCTGTTGTGCTGGCAGTTTTTCAACTAAAATCGCTCACAGATCCGGTTGACTTTTATCTTAATATCATGGGCAAATTAGACTCGCCGGCCTTCAAATACGAAGAATACATCACCGGGGGTCAGAGCGGACCAGGCGAAACCAAAACAATAAGCCTCTATTTGCAGTCTGAACCACATAGTCCGGTTCTCGTTCAACAAAATGACAAGACCTTAGGGACTATTGGCAAGGGGCTTAGAGTTGAGGTTGAACCCGGAACTGTCTATTTGGATGCCAGTCATTTATCCTATCCGGTTACAGTGGAAATTATCTTAAATGAGCAAAGCTATTACCTGGAATTAGACAGTAATATTAAGAGTTTTGATCTTGGCTTTAAAACCAATTCTTCGTAGCTTATTCTTTCTTAGAGTTTTTTTGAGCTGCTTATTCTCTTGGCAAGAGCTGATAGGCAGTTTATTTTATTCCAGGAGGGATTAATTGCCGGCTTCAAGGATTTAAGGTTTTGCTTTGGGGCTATTTTATATATAATGTTCTTAGTGTAAGCTGTACGGTTGGCAAAACATTGGTCAGCAAAGTAATTTTCTGTGATCTTGCTGGTAGAAATTTACGGAAAATGATAATTGGAGGTCTAATAATATGACTACTGAAAGTAAAACCGTAGCCATTGCAGCTTTAAGGATGGCTATGAGCGAAACCAGAGAAGAGGAGAGCGCCCTAAAGCAGCAATTTGCTCATGAGGGAATTAAATCGGTCGCTGTTGATTACGGCGGGGATTACCTGGCATCAATTAAAAAATTGGTGGAACGTGCTATAGTAGCTTCGAAGAGGGAAGGGGTCATTAAAGATACCCATGGAGATGAAGGAGCTGTGGCAGGTGCTACCAGAGAGGCTTTGAATCAAGTCATGCCAAAAGCGGCAGGACTTAATATTGGTGGAAAAATCGGCATTGCTCATCGAGGAGAGCACCTCAGCGTTGCGGTTTTCTTTGGGGTGGGTTTACTTCATCTGGATGAAGTAGCAGTAGGCTTGGGGCATAGGGCTGCTCCGAAAAGTTAGTTGTTCCATTCTCTCGGTTTACTTATCTTGGACGAAAATATTCAGGTTTTAAGAGCGGAATAATAGAGGTATTGTTTAGATATTATTAAAATTGTTATTATAATAGTAAGTACTTGAATAAGTCTTTAAGTTTTTTGATCAACTGGAGGGTGCAGCAGGGTGGAAAATGATACTTCAGGGTCCTGGCCATATAAGCTGGTGAGCCGGGTATATAAGCCTAGGGATACTTCGTTTCCAGTAGGAGATTTCCTAGTTGGAAGTCCGCAATTTCATGTCATCGCCGGACCTTGTGCCGTAGAAAGCAGAGAACAATTATTGGAAACTGCTTGGGCTGTAAAAGAAGAAGGGGCTTCCTTCTTACGGGGAGGAGCGTTTAAACCGCGAAGCTCTCCCTATTCATTTCAGGGTTTGGGCGAAGAAGGTCTTAAGCTGCTGGCGGAGGCCAGGGAAATAACAGGCTTACCCGTAGTTACCGAAGTAATGGATGTCCGAGATGTGGAGCTAGTGGCTTATTATGCCGACATCATCCAAATCGGAGCCAGGAATATGCAAAATTTTTTTTTATTGAAAGAATCATCTAAGTTGGAAAAACCAATTATGCTTAAGAGGGGCCAGTCGGCAACTTTGGAAGAGTGGCTTTTAGCAGCTGAGTACTTATTGGACGGCGGAAATCCGCAGGTAATTATGTGCGAAAGAGGGATTCGAACTTTCGAAAAATACACTAGAAATACACTGGACTTAAGTGCCGTTCCAGCCCTGAAGAATATTTCTCACCTGCCTGTTTTTGTTGATCCCAGTCATGGGACAGGCCGCTGGGAACTGGTGATCCCTATGGCTAAAGCAGCTCTGGCAGCCGGAGCAGACGGGCTCATTGTCGAGGTTCATCCTTCTCCGGCCAAGGCGTTTTCCGATGGTGAACAGTCTCTTACTATTAAAAAGTTTGCTAAAATGATGGCAGAGCTGAAAAAGATGGCTGCAGTTCTTGACAGAGTACTGCCCTAAGCAGAATTAATAATAGAATAACAGCGGATCCGAGCAACATATAAGACAAAATAAACAGTAAGATATAGAGGAATTAGAGATAATGGCAGTAAAAGGATTTATATATGGATTGCGTCAATCGGTTACTATCGGAGTTGGTTATGCTCCTGTAGCCATAACATTTGGTATTCTTTCTTTACAAAGCGGCTTAAATATCCTGGAAACAGGACTCATGTCCTTATTTGTTTTTGCCGGTGCTTCGCAATTTATTGCTATTCAGTTAATTGGGCAAGGAGCTACGATTTGGGTTATTGGGATCACTACACTTATAGTTAACCTGAGGCATATTTTAATGAGTTTTTCCATGATCCGTTTTTTTTCTGGAATTTCTCTGGGCAGGCTGACACTCTTGGCCCAGGGAATTACTGATGAAACTTTTGTGCTTAATTCCAAGCTCCTGGAAGAAATACCTACCCCTGAGGAGCGCAGTAAAGTAGCGCTGGGAGTAAACTTAGGAGCTTTTGCCTCCTGGGTGATATTTTCTTTCTTAGGAGCCTTGCTGGGGAACAGTTTAAATATCACTTTTTCCGGCTTTGATTTTGCTCTCTTAGCCTTGTTTATTGTACTGACCATAGGAACAGTTAACCGCCAAAATATAGCAACTTATATTATTGCAGGGATACTGGCGGTAATTTTTAAAATGATGATTCCGGGAAAATGGTATCTTTTGTTAAGTGTTGCTTTGGCTGCGGCGATCGGAGCCTTTCTCCAGCAAAGACAAGCTAGGAGTGAAGAATTACAGGAGAGGAATAGTTAAGTGGGAAAAGATATTTTAGCCATAATCGTCATCATGACTGCAGTTACTTATGGAGCGCGAGTACTACCCTTTCTTTTGTTTCGCAATAAAAAAATCGGCGGTGTCTTAAAATCATTTATTGAGCTTGTTCCGGTAGCTTTGCTGGCAGCTTTGGTTATCCCGGAATTTTTACTTTCTTCGACAAATGAGTTTACTTTCTTTAATCCTTTTCTTTTAACCGGGATATGCACCTTTTTGTTTGCCAGGTGGGTGCCTAATCTTTTTTTGTCGGTGCTTTTCGGGATGATAGTTTACTGGGGGTTTGACAAAATAATATAAGCTCCAGGCGGAGCTTATAGAAATTCTTAATGGTTTCACGAGAATGAGAAGAGTTAGAGGTAATCGTAAATATTTTTTCAGGCATCTGGTTCATGGGAAGTGATGTAGCCATCATCGTAATCGTACCTTCTTCTAGTCATATGAGCCATATTTTGAATACGCCCTGTTATGTCTTTACCATATTTTTTATAGGAGAAACCAAGTAAAAATCCCCCTAATAGGGCAGAACTAATCATTAGCCAATTATTATTGTTTGACCGCTTGGAAAACACTAGATACCAGCCTCCTTTTACTGCACCAGGTTGCAAAACAAACTAAGATTTGGATGTTTCTCAAGTTTATTATGGTATAAAGAGGTTGAAAATAAACAAGGATAATTTTGCAAAAAAGAGGGTGAAAGGATGCCGGAGGATAAAATAAGAGTAATAAAGGAAGAAGATTTAGAAGATTTGATTGAAGGGAACAGTGAAGATATTACTGAGGAAAGCCGTGCTAAATTGACCTCAAAAGTACTGTTTCAAGTTTGCATCGGTATCCTAGCTGTCTTTGGCTTAATGCTCATTATTAACAGCTTCATTGCTCTCAATGCTTTCGAACAGAAAACAGCATATTATTTATCAATCCTAGCTTCCAATAGCTTATTCATATTACTAATTCTCTTAATCAAAACAAATAATAAGATAACTTGGGTTGAATTGGGCTGGCAAAAAACTAATCTTAAAACCGCCGTCAAAGATGTTTTTAAAATCTGGGGGCTGACCTGGCTAATTCATATTATTTATATGCTAATTATTATTTTAATGGGCATTACTCCCCAGGGAAATGAACTTATCTATCTTTTGGAGAAACCTTCCTTATTATCTTTGCTTGTCAATATTCTTCTAATTGCCCTAGCTGCTCCTTTTATTGAGGAAACCCTTTTTCGAGGTCTTTTATTTGGAGGCTTAAGAACTTATTTTGGCTGTTGGACGGCCATTACCATTAGCGCTGTCATCTTTTCCGCCCTGCATTTGGAGTTAATTGGGATTTTCCCAAGATTTATGCTTGGGGTAGGGCTGGGCTATCTATATGTTAAACATAAGTCGCTTTATCCGGCAATTGGCTTACACGCTTTAAATAATCTAATTGCTGTGCTGATCGTTTCCCTGCTCTCTTCTTAAACGCTGAAGCCAAATACTTCGGACAAATTCTGTTTGCCGAAGGCCTTTTATTAAGTACGGACATAAAATATAACAGCATATTTCTAGGACTTAAGGGTTTAATATAGTCAGCCGGGATATTTTTTTGTATAATTTAAAACGGATTGAACCTTTGGAGAAAATTGAAGAGAATTGAGGTTAAAAGTTGACTACAAACGGGAAATTATTGCACATCGCCATAGACGGCCCGGCCGGGGCCGGTAAAAGTACCGTGGCTAAGGAAGTAGCCAAGAGGTTAGGTATCAGCTACCTGGATACAGGGGCTATGTATAGGGTGGTGGCCTATCAAGCCCTGGTAGCCGGAGTCCCTCTGCAAGATAAAGAAGCTATAACCTCCCTTGCTCAGAGTATCGATATAAGTTTTGAACATGGCCAAAGAGAAGCTGTTTATTGTAATGGCAAAGATGTTACTAAGCACATTCGTGGAGTTGAAGTAAGCGAAGCGGTATCGCTCATTGCTTCTTATCAGGGAGTGAGAGAGCAGATGGTTAAGCTGCAGAGGCAGGCGGCAACCCAAAGCAGCTTTGTCATGGATGGCAGGGATATCGGTACTCATGTCCTGCCGGAGGCCAAAATAAAGATTTTTCTTACTGCTTCGGTTGAGGAAAGGGCTAGAAGAAGGTTTTTAGAAAATTTGCAGACCGGTAAAGACACTACTTTAGAAGAAGTTGCTGCCAATATTGAAAGCCGGGATCGCTTAGATTCCGAAAGGGAACATGCCCCGCTCAAAGTGGCCGCAGATGCCATAATTATTGATACAACGGGTTTGACTGTTGAAGAGGTAACTTCGAAAATAGTTGAGATTGCAAGGGAGGCTTAAAGTGAAGTTTTATGCGTTTGCCAAAGCACTATTAACTTTATTTTTAAAGGTTAAGGGGTACAAAGTTCAAGGTTTGGAAAATATTCCCGCTGAGGGTCCGCTGATTGTTGCCAGTAATCATGTCAGTATGTGGGATCCTGTTATTGTGGGCTGTGCTTTGCCCAGACAAGTTTTTTTTATAGCTAAGGAAGAACTTTTTGATAAACCGTTTTTAGGGAAGATTTTAGCAGGCTTAGGAGCTTTCCCGGTGAAAAGAGGACAGGGGGATATTGGTGCCATCAAAAAATCTTTGGCAGTTCTTAAAGCCGGGAATATCTTGGGGATTTTTCCTGAAGGTACCCGCTCTCAGTCCGGCGCTATTCAAGAGGCTATGTCCGGCATAGTTTTAATCGCGGAAAAAAGTAAAGCACCAATAATACCGGTTAAGATTTACGGCTCAAGAGGACTACTTAGGCAAAAAAGGGGAAACATAGGAATAGTAATTGGCGAACCGATATGTGCTCATAAAATAGCTGTTCCTGCTGAGGTAGAGAATTCCCGCTCTTGGTTGGCTAATGAAATTATGAGTATTGTTGGTAAGATGTGAGTTAAGAAGAAGCAAAAAACCTATTAATAAGAAGGATTTTTGTCTTTCTCATCGAAATTATCTGAGAAGCAAATAAAGGGAGGGCAGTATTATTGATTATTAGCCGAGCGGAAAAAGCAGGATTTTGTTTTGGAGTGAAAAGAGCTTTAGAAATGGCTGAAAAAGCAGCTCTGAAAGGAAATACTGCATCCTTGGGACCGCTCATTCATAATCAACAGGTAGTAGACTACTTGGCTCAAAGAGGAATTAAAAAAATTGGCACTATTGAAGATTTAAATGATGGCCAACAGCTGGTAATACGGTCGCATGGCGTGCCCCCGGAAATTTATGCCGAAGCCAAGGCAAGAAATATCGGGATTATCGATGCCACCTGTCCTTTTGTTCAGAAGGCTCAAAAGTTAGCCGCTGAATCAGCCCGCGACTGTCATGTAGTGGTAGTGGGTGACAGGAGCCATCCTGAGGTGATTGGTATTTTAGGCTGGGCGGGAGACAATTCTCAAGCTATTGAGAATCTGGAAGAAGCGAGAGAAATGCCTTATTATCCCAGTATAGCTGTTCTGGCTCAAACAACCCAACCTAAAAGTAATTTTTCCGCAATTGTAGAGGAATTAAAAAATCATACAGATAACCTCATAGTTCATAATACAATCTGCAGCGCAACTGAAGAGAGACAAACCTCAGCTGCTAAACTTGCCGAAAGCGTTGACCTGATGATTGTTGTGGGGGGACGGACAAGTTCCAACACTCGAAAACTTGGGGTAATCTGTGCAGAAAAAACAAAAACATACTTAATTGAAACAGCTAACGAATTACAGGAGATCTGGTTTAAGGATGCTAAGAGTGTCGGTTTGACGGCAGGAGCTTCCACGCCGGATTGGATTATCGAGGAGGTTTACAGAAAAATGTCAGAAATCACGGAAAAAACAAATGAGGCTTTAAATACTGCTCAAGCTGAACCAGTAGAAAATGTCGTTGATCCAAAAGAGGAAACGGTAGAGGAAACAACTGCCGCTAATAATCTTGATGGTGATAGAACCATGGAAAGTTTCGAAAATGAACTGCCAAAAATCTACGGAGGGGCCATCGTTAAGGGTACTGTGGTCAAAATTACTGATGACGAGGTTTTTGTTGATATTGGCTGGAAATCAGAAGGCGTTATACCCCTAGATGAGCTGGGGGCTACTAAAGTCTTAGATATTAATGATGTCGTTAAGGTTGGCGATACGGTTTCAGCTATGGTAACCAAGGTTGAAAATAAAGAAGGTTACACTGTTTTATCCCGCAGACGGGTTGTTGAGTATGAAGCCCGGGAACGCCTTGCCCAGGCAGCAGAAACTAAAGAAGAAATTAAGGGTAAAGTGACTGAGGTAGTAAAAGGCGGCCTTTTAGTTGATCTCGGGATGAGAGGTTTTGTCCCTGCTTCCCAGGTCGAGCTTGGTTTTGTGGAAGATCTTAATCAATATATTGGTAAAACTCTAAGATTAAGGGTTATAGAATTTGATCCCAATAAGAAAAAACTAGTATTATCGCAAAAGGCTATTCTCGCTGAAGAGCAGGTAGCCAAGAGAGAAAAACTCTTACAGAGCTTGCAGGAAGGAGATGTCGTCAAAGGGGTCGTCCGCCGTTTGGCCAGCTTTGGTGCCTTTGTCGATTTGGGTGGCCTTGATGGTCTTCTCCATGTTTCAGATATGGCCTTTTCCCGAGTAAATAATCCTGCTGATTTGGTAAAAGTTGATGATGAAGTTGAAGTTCAGGTTCTAAGTGTTGATAAAGAAAAAGGCAGGGTTTCTTTAGGGTTAAAACAACTGCGGGAAAATCCTTGGACGAGGGTAGCTGAGAAATATCCTTTAAATTCAGTTGTCCAGGGCAAAGTTGTCCGCATAGCACCTTTTGGCGCTTTTGTGCAGTTAGAAGACGGAGTAGATGCCCTTGTTCATATTTCTCAGCTGGCTGATCGCCGGGTAGCAAAGGTTGAAGATGTCGTCGAAGTCGGGGAAATGATTTCTGCTAAAGTAACTGAATGCAAGCCTGAAGATAAAAGAATAAGCCTGAGTATTAAGGAGATGATTCTTGATGCTCAGAAGGTGCTTGACCAGGAAGCTTTAGCCAGGCAGGAGCAATCACCCGAAGTCACCATCGGGGACGCTATTGGTGATGTTCCGGAAAGCGCTGAGGAATAAGCAGATACTGCTGCAACACTGAATTCAAAAATGGCTTCTTGCTGGGGTTAGCAAGAAGTCATTTCAGTTCCGAGCTATTTTCACCAAGTCCAAACAATAATCAGCAAGTTAACCTTTTTTCTATATTAATTACTTCTTATTCCGGAAAAATGGCTGTTAACCATTCGGCAGGAGGATCACCATGGCTCCTAAAATCAAACCTAAAAACCCTGATTTTATTCTGATATTTATCTCCATAATCTTACTGGCGATTGGTTTGATCACAGTTTTAAGCGCTAGTTCAATGTTTTCTTTTCAGGCAACGGATAATTCCTATACCCTTTTTTACAAGCAGCTGCGCTGCGCTGGTATCGGCCTGCTAGGGGCTCTTTTGGCTGTTTTATTTCCTTATAGATATTGGAAAAAAGTAGCCGGTTTAAGTATACTGCTTAGTATAGGGCTCTTGTTGCTGGTGGAATTCAGTGACTTGGCGTATTCTGCTAAAGGTTCCACCCGCTGGCTGAATATTGCCGGTTTTTCTCTTCAGCCCTCGGAAATTGCTAAAACATCTCTAGTCCTATATTTTGCTTATATCCTGAATCGTTATCCGGTTAAAAAGTTTAAAGATTTATTTCTGCCCTTAATGGTAATGGCGGTAATACTTGTACTGGTGTACAAACAGCCCGATTTAGGCACAACTATAGTAATTCTCATGGTCTGCGGGGCTATGCTTTTAATGACCGATCTTTCAATAGTTTATTTTGTTGCTGCTGTTCCTCTAATCGGTATCCCGGGCTTTTATTTGATTCGCAATACCGAATACCAGTGGAATAGAATCTTAGGCTGGCTTTATCCTTGGGAATATGCCACAACCTGGGGCTATCAATCTGTTAATGCCCAAATTTCCTTTGGAACTGGAGGCTTGTTGGGAATAGGTATTGGCCGAAGTTCCCAAAATACAATTTTACCGGAAAACTATACCGATACCATCTTTGCCATAATTGGTGAAGAATTCGGGTTTTTTGGAACTTCATTAGTCTTGTTGTGTTTCGCAGTTCTCATAGCCAGAGGCTATATTATCTCCAGGCAGTGCCCTGAGAGGTTTGGCCGCTTGCTTGGATTTGGCCTGACTTCCCTGCTTGCTATCCAAACAGCTACCAATCTTTGCGTTGTAACCGGGCTTTTTCCGGTGACAGGAATTACCTTACCGTTAATATCTTATGGCGGGACTTCCCTGGTCATAACAATGCTGCAAATTGGAGTACTCTTAAACATCTCCCGCTATCGTCAAAATCCAAGCCTGAATGAAGTCAAGATTACAGGTCATAATAAAATACTTAGTGTTAAGTAAAGGATGGAATGAATTGTCTGAAGGCCTGATTGTATCCCAAGTCTTGAAAGATAGTATTGCAGCGGAAATGGACATAGAGCCGGGGGATATTATTCTCCGGATTAATAATCAAAAAGTGACTGATGTCCTGGATCTTCAGTACTTTTTAGCTGATGATGAGTTTACGTTGGTAGTGGAGAAGAAAAATAAAGAAGTATGGCAGCTGGAAATCACCAAAGAACCCGGGGAGTTTCTGGGAATCGAAGTAAATTCCATCAGCGTCAAAGGCTTGCAAAAGTGTACTAATAATTGTATTTTTTGTTTTGTGAGGCAAATGCCTAAAGGGATGAGAACATCCCTTTATGACCGGGATGATGATTACCGGCTCTCTGTTACCCAAGGCAGCTACATAACCCTATCTAATCTTGAAGAAGCAGATTTTCGGAGGATTATCGACCTTCATTTAAGCCCTCTCTATATTTCCGTTCATGCCTGGAATCCTGAGGTTAGAGCTAGATTAATGCGCAACCCTAAGTCAGGGGATCTGCCTCAGCAAATTGCAAGGCTTGCCAAGGCAGGATTAACCCTGCATACCCAAATCGTCTTGGTTCCTGGCTATAATGATGGGGAAATTCTTAAGGAGACCGTTTCTAACCTGTCTCAGTTCTATCCTGCTGTGCAGTCAATTGGCGTAGTGCCTGTAGGGCTAACCAAATTCAGGCATAAGCTGCCGCAGATTCGGACAGTAAGTGCCGACGAAGCTCAAGCTATCTTGAAAGTAGGTACTGACTGGCAGCAGGAGTTTAAGCTCAAAACAGGGAAGAATCTTGTTTATTTTTCAGACGAATTTTATATCCTGGCCGGTAGGGATTTTCCAGAAGCTCAAGAGTATGACGGCTTCCCCCAGCTGGAAAACGGTATAGGGATGGCTGCCAAATTTGCGGCCGAGCTGAAAAGGTATTTCCCTTATCTTCCGCTGGACATACCGGTTAGAAGAATTCATTTGGTGACCGGAGTTTCAGCCTTGGCCTTCTTTCAATCCTGGGCTCAGGTCTTGAACACGATCCATGGGTTAGAGGTTGTTGTTCACGGGATAATTAATAACTTTTTTGGTCCGACAGTTACGGTCGCGGGGCTTTTAACTGCGGAAGATATAGCCGACCAGCTGGGTGATTTGCATGGCGAGTATTTTCTAATTCCTAAGGTTATGCTAAAAGCGGATGAAAACATTTTTTTAGATGACCATGACCTTGCCTGGCTGGAACAAAGTGTGAACGGTCAGGCGATCTTGGTAGAAAATAACGGCAAAGCTTTCTTAGAAGGTATTCTGGGAAGAAAAATGGAGGTGTTGACTGGTGAGTAAACCTGTAGTTGCCATTGTAGGCCGCCCTAATGTGGGGAAATCAACTCTTTTTAATAGAGTGGTCGGCGGTTTGGTGGCAATTGTTGAAAATACTCCTGGCGTCACTAGGGATAGGTTATATTTTGATGCGGAATGGCTTGGCAGGAAATTTACTTTAATAGATACCGGAGGCATAGAATTTAAGGATAAGACCACTCCCTTATCCTCTATGATGAAACAGCAAGCTGAAATTGCAGTGGCTGAAGCTGATGTGGTTTTATTTCTCGTTGATGGAAAGTCCGGTATCACCCCCGATGATGAACAAATCGCCAAATATTTGCGTAAGGCCGGGAGGCCGGTTCTCTTAATTGTCAATAAAGTTGAGTCCTTTCAAGACTTTGCGAGCGTAGCTCATGAATATTTAACCTTAGGCTTTGGGGAGCCAATTCCGGTTTCAGCTGTCCATGGGTTAAATATCGGTGATTGTCTCGATGCCATAATCTCTATGTTGCCGGATGAGGATGAAGAAGATTATGACCCTGATGTGATCAAAGTTGCTGTCATCGGCAGGCCCAATGTAGGCAAATCATCTCTTGTTAATATGCTATTAGGGGAAGAAAGAGTGATTGTCAGCGATATTCCAGGCACCACCAGAGATGCCATCGATACCCCTTTTAGCTATGAAGAACGAAATTACATCCTAATTGATACAGCGGGTATCAGGCGCAAGAAAAAAATTATGGAAGTCACTGAAAACTATAGTGTTATTCGTTCTTTGCGGGCGGTGGACAGAGCGGATGTTGTCCTCATGGTAATTGATGCTACCGAAGGAGTGACCGATCAAGATAAAAGAATTATTGGGCATGCACATGATAAGGGTAAAGGGCTTATCCTAGTTATTAATAAATGGGATTTAATTACCAAAGATGATAAGACCTTAAATAAATTTGAGAAGAACTTAAGAGAAGAATTATCTTTTGTGGCTTATGCCCCAACTCAATTTGTCTCCGCTAAAACAGGCCAAAGGATTAATAAAATTATGGAGTTAGTCGAATTCGTAGCTGAGCAAACCAGCAGACGTATCTTAACCAGTACACTTAATTCTTTATTAAGGGAATGGGTTCATCTTAACCCACCGCCTTCCGATAAAGGCAAACGGTTGAAAATTCTCTATGCTACGCAGAAAAGTGTCCAGCCGCCAACTTTTATCTTTTTTGTCAACGAGCCCGAGCTGGTTCATTTCTCTTATCGACGCTATTTGGAGAATCAGATCCGCAAAAATTTTGGTTTTGAAGGCTCACCGCTTAGACTTATAATGAAACGAAGAGATGAGGAGTAGATTCAAAATATGGGAGATTATTGGGTTTTTATAGTAGCCTACCTTTTAGGGACTATCCCCTTTGCTTTTTTGGCCGGTAAACTTAAAAAGAAAGATATTCGCCAACAAGGAAGCGGCAATCTGGGAGCGACCAATGTTTATCGTCTTTTGGGCAAAAAATGGGGTATTGCTGTCTTAGCAGGTGATGCCATAAAAGGGGGGTTGGCTGCTTACCTCGGCCTGATTTTCTTTGGTGCTTGGGGAGGTGTCGGCGGCGGACTTTTGGCCATGTTGGGCCATAGTTTTAATCCCTACTTTGGTTTTAAACCCAGTGGGAAAGGGGTAGCCAGTGGCTTAGGAATAATTACGGTGCTGATGCCAGGGGTAACGATAATCAGTCTTATTGTTTTCATTGTGGTAGTAGCGATCAGTAGGTATGTTTCCCTAGGTTCAATTTTAGGAGCTTTGACCGTCATTGTGATGGCTTTTGCTTTTCAGGAAGAGGATCCCTATAAATTATTTGCTATTATTGCGGTTTCCATGGTTGTACTCAGGCATCGGACTAATATTATACGAATCTTAAATGGAACTGAAGCTCGATTTGGTAAAAAAAAGGCTGAGGAGTGAAGTGATTTGAAGAAAATAGCTGTTTTCGGATCCGGGAGTTGGGGTACGGCTCTAGCTCTGCTTCTGGTCAGGGCGGGTTATCGGGTTTCATTGATTGGAATCTTTGCCGATGAGATCGAATTGATGAAAAGAAAAAAGGAGAATGTCCCTTATCTCCCCGGTGTCTTCTTACCGCCGGAAATAACACCGACTACGGATCTTACAGAGATTAATACCGAAGTCGTCTTTCTTGTCGTACCTTCACATGCGGTCAGGGAAAGTGCCCGGCTCATAAAACCTTATTTGCAGCCCGGCTCAATAATTGTCAACGCCGCCAAAGGACTGGAAGAGGATACTCATCTCAGGCTATCCCAGGTGCTTAAGGAAGAACTCCCTGATCATCCCATAGCGGTCTTATCAGGGCCAAGCCATGCGGAGGAAGTAGGGAGAGATGTACCCACCGCCGTAGTGGCCGCTTCCGAAGATCTGGCAGTTGCTGAAGCCGTTCAGGATATTACCATGACTCCTAATTTTAGGGTTTATACCAGCAGGGATTTAATCGGCGTGGAGTTAGGCGGGGCTCTTAAAAATATTATTGCTTTGTGTACAGGAATTTTAGAAGGGATGAACCCTAAAGATAACACCAAGGCAGCGCTTATTACCAGGGGCCTGGCGGAAATTACCAGGTTAGGGGTGGCTATGGGCGCAGAACCGCAAACTTTTTCCGGGCTTTCCGGAATAGGAGATTTAATAGTAACCTGCACCAGTCATCATAGCAGGAATTTGCGTGCAGGTCGCGCTCTGGGCAGTGGTAAGCCCTTGGATGAAGTTTTAAGGGAAGTAGGCATGGTGGTGGAAGGCGTAAAAGCCACTAAAGTGGCTTACGAATTAAGCAGGAAGTATAATATCTCTATGCCGATCACGGAGCAAGCCTATAAGGTCCTCTTTGAAGGTTTAAGCCCGCAGGATGCCCAGGCTAATTTGCTGCTGAGAGGTAAAAAGCATGAGACTGAGCATAAGGCAATTCTTGGTTTGATTAATTAAACTTCTTAATAAAATTGGCATAACAAGGAGATAACGCTGAATTCCGGAAACAATTTTGCCGGCACCTGGTCAAGGTGTCTTTTTTTTGTATAAAAGGCCAAGGGAATTAGACATAAATGAGTTTTAACTACAATATAAATATAATGCTTGAGGTGCTAGTCCTGACATTGAATCATAAAAATTAAGGCATTAAAAGGGTAGATTTGAGGTCCTTACAGAAGGACAGCACACTAAAAGGGAGGGAAAAGTGCAATGCAAAACTATGACATTTTCAGCGATATTGCTGAACGGACAGGAGGGGATATCTATTTCGGTGTTGTAGGTCCCGTAAGGACTGGAAAATCTACATTTATTAAACGTTTTATGGAGCTTCTGGTCCTTCCGAACATCGCCAATGTTTTCGAAAGGGAAAGGGCCAGGGATGAACTTCCTCAAAGTGGTGCCGGAAGAAGAATTACTACAACCGAGCCTAAATTTATACCTTCCGAAGCAGTAGAGATTATCCTCAAGGATACTATCCACATGAATGTCAGGCTGGTAGACTGTGTAGGCTATTCGGTTCAAGGTGCTTTGGGCTATGAAGGGGAAGAAGAAGAACCACGGATGGTGCATACCCCCTGGAGTGAAGAAGCCATTCCGTTCCAGGAGGCTGCCGAAATTGGCACCCGGAAAGTTATTACCGACCATTCTACCCTCGGCATAGTTGTTACTACTGATGGTACGATTTCGGAAATTCCCAGAGAAAATTATCTGGAAGCCGAAGAGAGAGTTGTTTCCGAACTTAAAGCAATGGGTAAACCATTTATTGTTGTCCTGAATACTACCAGGCCTTATGCCGAAAACACTATGGAACTTTGCCGCTCTCTGCAAGAAGCTTACGAAGTACCGGTTATGCCTGTAGATTGCATGGAGATGAATTTCAGCGATATCTCCCAGATTCTTGAAGATCTGCTTTATGAGTTCCCTGTAGCGGAAGTGAATATTGAGCTTCCTAAATGGGTGGAAGAACTGGATATGTCTCATCCGGTCAGAGCCGCTTTTGAAGAATACATCCAGAAGTCTGTCCGGGATATCAAGCGGATTAGAGATATTGACAGGGCAATTGATATTTTAGCTGAATGCCAGCATGCTAAAGATGTCATTCTCAAGGAAACCAACTTGGGAACAGGGAGAGCAGAAATAGAGATAACCACGGAAAAAGACCTCTTCAAACAGGTCTTAGAAGAACTCACCGGTATTGAAATCGAAGGCGATCACACACTCCTGCGCATGATCTTAGATTACAGTAAAGCCAAAAAAGAGTGGGATAAACTAGCCAAAGCATTTGAAGATGTCCGTACCAATGGTTATGGAGTCGTTACACCCCAGTTGGACGAAATGTTTTTGGAAGAGCCTGAACTGGTCAAATCAGGCGGACATTACGGAATTAAGCTTAAGGCCAGTGCTCCGTCTCTCCACATTCTGAGAGCAGATGTTACGACAGAGATTACCCCTCTAATTGGCACTGAAAAGCAGGCCGAAGAACTTGTCAAATACATTCTGGATGAATTTGAATCAGATCCCAAGAAAGTATGGGGTTCCAATATTTTCGGTAAATCCCTGCATGATTTAGTTAGAGAAGGTATTCAAAACAAACTCTATAAAATGCCTGACAATGTCCAGGTCAAACTGCAGGATACCTTACAAAGAATTGTCAATGACGGCCACGGGGGGCTAATCTGCATCATAATTTAGGAGAGAACCCAAAGAAAAAGAAGGGGCATATCTGGCAGGAGGTCAGGTATGTCCCTTTGGTGTCGGCTATCCTCAAAACATATACCTTGTCAATTATCTGCAATCCGGCTTATAATAGGTTATGATATAAATTTTTGGGAGCGGGATCTGTGGTCAAAAAAAAGAAAGACGTTCTCCTAGTAAGTAAGAGTATTTTGCCAGATGCTATCGTGAAAACGGCTCGTGCTAAAGAGCTATTGGCAAAGTTTGATGCTCTGACAATTAATGAAGCCTGTGAAAAAGCAGAAATTAGCCGAAGTGCTTTCTACAAATATAAAGACGGTGTCTTCCCATTTTACGAAGGAACCCAAGAAAAAATAATTACACTTTCCCTGTTATTAGTTGATAAAGCAGGAGTTCTTTCTAATGTCTTAAATTTTATTGCTTCGATCAAAGGCAATATCTTGACAATAAATCAAGGTATCCCGCTGCAAGGTATTGCTAATGTTTCGATCTCTATTGAAACTGAAAACATGAAAGAGCCGGTGGAAAGCCTGGTATCTCATCTCCATGATTTGGATGGGGTTCGTAAAATAGAGCTAATAGCTAAAAGTTAGGATTTCCCAATAACAAATATTACTTTCTAACTTACAGCAATAATTGAACCGAATGTGCTTGATTTTTTAAATTCGGTATGATAAATTATATAAGTGCCTCACGAGAGGCTGATAAAGTCGGGGCGTAGCTCAGTTTGGCTAGAGCGCTACCTTGGGGTGGTAGAGGCCGCAAGTTCAAGTCTTGTCGCTCCGACCATTTTATTTATCCTAACCCAAGGATACTTGTATTTATTGGGGTAAGGTATCCTATAAAGACATTTGGAATATTGAAACTCTAGATTATTATAAAGTCTAGGGTTTTTTATTGTCTAACAATCAAAATTTATTGAAATATTTTAATAATTTCGGCAAAAAGAATATTGGAGGATAATGTAGAATATTGTATAATTAAAGAGAGAATATAGCCGAGAGGTAGGATCGCTTTATGAATGTGGAAGTTAATGCCCCTCAAAAGATCTGTTATCTTGGCAGTAATTATCGTAATGATCTTTTTAGAAAGGTTTTTAATGCTAGTTACAGTATGATGGCCATTAAGTCTCTTGATGGCCGATACATTGATGTCAATAGGAGCTGGTTAAGGAGAACCGGCTATTTTATTGAGGAAGTAAGAGGTAAACTGGAAGAAGATATAAATCTCTGGCCTGATCAGAAAAGCAGAGAGGCTATTCAAAAAAGGCTTGAGAACGGTTCTATTCATAACCTGCAAGTAGAGTTTCAAACCAAAGAAGGCTTAAGGCGCATCGGATTACTGAGTGTTGAAGAAATAGAGATTAAGTGCGAAAGGTTTTACTTGGAAGCAATTACTGATATAACAACACAAAGGGAACTTGAACAGGAAATTACTAAACTGGATAGACTAAATTCAATCGCCCAAATAGCAGCAGGCATTAGCCATGAATTCCGTAACCCAATTACTACAGTCCGGGGATTTATCCAATTACTTTGTGAAAGGAAGGATTTGGCCGGAATCAAAGAATATTTTGATATCATGCTAGAGGAGATTGATAGAGCCAACTCCATTGTTACGGAATTTTTAACTCTTTCTCAAACCAAAACTTTGGACTTGAGACAGAATAATGTTAATATTTGTATAAATAAGTTATTTCCCATGATTCAGGCGGCAGCATTTAATGAGGATAAAGATTTAGTATTAGAATTGAATACTGTTCCGGATATATACATGGATGAGGGTGAAATCCGACAGCTCATTCTGAATTTAACCAGAAATGCTCTGGAAGCTTCTGCAAGCGGAGATAAAGTAACAATCAAAACTTTTGCCGAAGGGGACCAAGTAGTGCTGGCAATTAAAGATCAGGGGAAAGGAATTGAGCAGGAGACCTTAGGTAAACTCGGTACCCCGTTTTTTACGACAAAAGACAATGGAACAGGAATGGGTCTCGTGATATGCTACCGCATAGCTGAAAGGCACAATGCTGAGATCAAAATTGACACAGGCACAAATGGCACAACTTTCTATGTAAGGTTTAAAGCTTTAAACGATAATTAGCTCTGCCGGAATTGGTTGTTACACTAATATTTATGAGAGTGAAGCGGGTTGATAAATGAAAAAAGCTATTATTGTGGAAGGTAAAACTGACCGTGAAAAATTATTGAAGGTTCTTAAGGAGCCCGTTGATATCATTTGTACTTATGGTACTATCAACCTTACAGAATTGGAAAAGATTTTGGACGAAGATCTGTATACTGAGGTTTATGTACTCGTAGACGCTGATGAAGCAGGTACAAAGCTCAGAAAAAATATCAAACAGCTCTTTCCCAATTTTCGGCATATTTATACCAAAAAAATGTATCGAGAAGTGGCAAGTACCCCCAGTGAAGAGTTAGCCAGGATTTTGCACCATGCCCATTTCGAAGTTGTGGGAGAATTTTCAGTGTAAGTCGTTGCCAGGAAATATTTTTATTGACAATAAGGTACATTATGCTAAAATATTTTCGTCAGCCTGGATGGGCTGAATTTCCTCAAATTTTAAAGGAAAAAGGGGGCAACGATGACAAGATGAACAATTCTTTGGGGCGTCATGTATTGGCCGAAATCTACGAATGCAGTTTTGATATTTTAAATGATGTACAGAAAGTTGAACATATTATGGTCAATGCGGCTCTGGAAGCGGGTGCGGAAATTCGGGAAGTAGTATTTCATAAATTTAGTCCTCAGGGTGTGAGCGGTGTAGTGGTTATTTCCGAATCTCATCTGGCAATTCATACCTGGCCCGAATTAGGTTATGCAGCCGTTGATGTCTTTACATGCGGGGATCGTGTCAATCCCTGGGATGCATGTAATTATTTGACCAGGATGTTTCAAGCTGGTCATATGACAGCTTCAGAAATGAAGAGGGGATTTATAAGCGAAAAATCCGAAGCTGTAAATCTTTAGGAGGGATATTTATTTTAGGATCCATATTAAGATGGATGGTTTAAATAGACCTTTGCGATCTAGAGATTGCAAGGTCTATTTATATTAAGAAAATCAAATATGCGGCGCAGGATAGCACTTCTGTCGGTCGTTTTACATATTGTAAAGATTATGATTTGGAATATAGTGCCGGCTTCCACTGAATAGAAATATGTCACTTTTTGAATAATAAACAAGAATCAACAGGAGGATTTTACTATTTGAATCTCGAATAATGTAATTATTTCTTGGTTAGTTTTGGGATTAAGTATAAAACCTTGCAATAAGATCTCTTGGAGGAAAATCTGATGACTTCATTTATTAGTTTTCAAGAAGAAATGAGAAAAGTTGAAGAACTAATGACAGAGGAAATTAGTTTTAAGTCATCTAAACTAGATGATCTTCTTGATATAAGGCTCAGTAACTTGGATCAAAAGTTATGCCCGGCCCTAGTGTTAGCCGTTGGCAGCATGGCCCAAGAAAAGAGCAGCAGGATAATTTCTTTGGCAGCTGTTGTTCAGTATATATATCTGGCGCATCATATCCACGGTTTGGTTACTGATGAAGAAATGAGCGACAGAGGGCGCCAGTACCCTGTACTAGTTGGCGATTTTATGTTCGGTCAGGCTTTCTTAAAAATTTGTGAAGCTGACTTGTCTGACTATGCTAGTCAGTTCGTAAAGGTTATTGGTACTATGAACGAAGGTATTCTATTGCGCTGGAGATTGAAAAATAAAAATATCTCTGCCAAACAATACAGAGTAATAATTGGCAAAGAGAGAGGGGCTCTCTTGGCTTTAGCGAGCAAACTAGGGGGAGAGTTGGCCGGCTTAAAAGAACCTCACCTTAGAAAAGTTGAAGATTTTGGTTTTGCTCTTGCTATGGCTTGGGCGGCTTGGGAAGATTCTCTGTATTATTACATGGTTACGGAGTCTTTAGAAAAAGCTAAGGCTATAATTGCAGAGCTTTCCAGCAACTTGCCTGTCGGACCACTCCAAGAATTATATGATTTTTTCAATTCGGAAGTTAAGTTGAAAGCCCTCCAGGTTTCTGTAAAATAAATTATCAAAATTATTTAAATATTTGCATACAACTTGGTGTTTCCTGAGATAACATGGTAGAATAATAAGGATTTAATGTAGGATATACGATGTCTGAGGGAGGGGGTATAATCGATGCGACGCAGAAAAAGAGCAAATGCAGAAATGCCGCTGTTCGACCATCTAAAAGAGTTGCGCAAGGTGCTGCTGATTTCTGCTTATGCTGTTGCCTTTGGAACCGTCATTGGCTGGGGATTAAGTGATTATACCTATCGCTTTTTGGCACAGCCGATTATAGGCATAGAGGAAGTTAGCTTTATTACCACAACTCCTCTGGAACCAATATTTGTTAAATTAAAAACATCTCTTGTAATGGGAATATTGGTAGCTGCTCCCATAATTCTCTGGCAAATTTGGAGTTTTGTACTGCCCGCTTTAAAAAAAGAAGAAAAAAAGTATCTCTACTTAATAGTGCCCTGGTCGCTTCTTCTTTTTATCGGTGGTGCTGCTTTTGCTTTTTATCTTGTCCTTCCGGTAGGCCTTAAGTTTCTGATATTTGCCGGAGGAGGAGCAGTGCCTTCTACACCGTTTATTACTAAATCGTCCTACTTGAATTTTATTATAACTTTCGTCCTAAGCTTTAGCTTGGTATTCCAACTGCCTATTGTACTTTTACTCCTTATTCGGTTAGGGTATCTTTCTCCCAAGACGCTGGCTAAATATCGGAAATGGGCATTTTTTTTAATTTTGGTCTTAGCGGTGATAATTTCACCTACCCCTGATATTCCAACCCAGTTTCTCATGGCAGGCCCAATGTATTTGCTTTACGAATTAAGCATTTGGTTAGGATATTTAGTAGTAAAGAGAAAGAATAAGGTGATAAAAAAAATAGATGCTAAAGGAGAGGGGCGGTAAGCATGAGTTTTACGGAGATAGCCTTAATTATGTTCGTAGCCCTTATTCTTTTTGGCCCCGAGGATTTACCTGTCATTGCCAGGGCTTTGGGAAAAATTGTATTTCAAGGCCGGAAATTAATGCTGGAAATAACCCAGGAATTTCAGCAAGTTATTAATACACCGGCTGATATAATAAATGAAACCCTAAAAGATACTCCCGCTCCCCAAAAATCGAAACTTGAAAGTAATGAGGAGGATATTGAAGAACTTCTGTCCTATGAGGATACTAAGAAGGACGCTTCGTCAGAAAAACAGGTCCAGGATACAACAAACCCTTTGACGGAATTGCCGTCAGAAATTGTATCCTCTCCGAAAGATACACGAGTGGGTGACTAATGTTTTGAAACATCAAAAAATTTTTAAAGAAATAAGTGCTGATTTAACTAGAGTGGAGAAAGAGCTAGCCAAGTTTCTGAAAGTTGAAGATCCGATTTTGGCACAGACCTGTCTTTATTTACTCCAGGCAGGCGGCAAAAGAATGCGGCCGGGTTTTACTTTGCTTTCTGGTAAGTTTTTTGACTATAATTTTAAAAAATTACTACCTGTCGCTATGGCTCTGGAAATAATTCATATGGCCACTCTGGTTCATGATGACGTCGTTGATGCTTCCCTTACCCGCAGGGGCCGCCCAACCCTGGCTGCAGGGTGGGGGAATGCCGTATCCTTGGCGACCGGAGATTACCTTTTTGCCAAGGCTCTGGAACTAATCGTGAGGATCGATGATACCAGGGTTTCCAAAATTTTAGCTGATGTTTGCGTTCAAATGTGTCTGGGGGAAATCCAGCAAATTAAATGTTCCTATGATATCAACCAAAATTTCAAACAGTATTATTATCGTATTCGCAGAAAAACCGCATTACTCATAGGCCTCTGCTGCCAACTTGGTGCCATGGTGTCTAATGCAACGAAGAGACAAGTCTGGATAATGAAGACTTATGGGCATTGTTTGGGAATAGCTTTTCAAATTGTGGATGATATCCTGGATATTACTGCTGATCCTAAGCTTTTAGGCAAACCGGTCGGCGGGGATATTCGTCAAGGAATTATTACTTTGCCAATGATTTACGCTCTAGCCGGAAGTTCTTCTTCGGAGAAACTCAAGGAACTCTTGGTGAAGCAATCAAAGTCCGAGGATGAGGTTTTAGAAGTTGTCAATCTGATTAAGCAATCTGATGCCCTAGAAAAGTCAAGGGAAGTTGTTAACCGTTATATAAATAAAGCCATAAAAAACCTTGATGAACTGCCCGATATCCCAGCAAAATACGCTTTAAACGAATTAGCCTTGTTTGTAGGAGAAAGAGGATATTAAAGTCAACTCCAAGCCGCTTGAAAAACGGCTTTTTTTAATACCTTTTCTAAGTAGAGCAAGAAAGAAGTAAGTTTTTATTAAGAAAACTGTGGCAGAAACTAACACCAAAAATAATTCCATAAAATAGAATAATATACAAAAACTAACTATAGAATAGGAGCTGCTCTTCTTGGATGAGAAAAAAAGGAAAGATCTTCTAGAAAAGCTGGAAGCTATGCGGCAATCCAAAGTTATTGTTTATTTTTCTTATACTCCGCTCGATGATAAGATTCTAGTTCCGCTTTATCGGGAGTTGGCTAATATCGGGAAGACTAAAAAAATTGACCTTTTCCTTCATAGTTACGGTGGGGCAGTTGATACTCCCTATAAAGTAGTGATGCTAATTAGAGAATTCTGTGAAGAGTTTTCTGTTATTGTGCCCTTCTCAGCCAAATCTGCTGCCTCCATGATTGTCCTGGGATCTGATGAAGTAGTAATGGGACCAATCTCAGAGCTGGGCCCAATAGACCCATTAGTTAAGCATCCCTGTTACAAAGATTTCTGGATTCCTGTTCAAGCTTTAAGATGCTGTTTTGAATATATTGAAGAGATGATTTATGACAGTTCAAATCCGGAAGTGTCTGAGATCATTATTAACTCTGTCCTTAATAAATTGGATCCGTGGTTAATCGGCGATTACGAGAAAGCCTTAAAAGCTTCAAGGCAGTATGCTGAGTCCTTATTAACGAAATATATGCTCAAAAATGACCTGGAGAAGGTTAAAGCTGTGACTAATAACCTTACCAACGGCTATTTTTCTCATGGCTATCCTATTGGCCGAAAAGAAGCCAAAGAGATGGGTCTCTGTGTGACCGAAGCATCAGGGGAACTGTGGGAAGTGATCTGGGAACTATACCTTGTCTATCAAGCCATCTTTGCCGGTGATAATAGTTGCAATTTTTCCCTTTCTACGCTAGGATAATTTCTATAACTGTTTCCAAAGCCTATTTAAATGCTATGGAAATGAATGAAAACCTAACGTTTGAAGGAGGATTATAATGCTAGAAAATAAAGTTGCTTTAATTACGGGCGGAGGAACTGGAATTGGAAAGGCTGTAGCGTTAAGATTAGCTAACGAAAAAGTAAATATCGCCATAAACTATTCCCGTTCGGAACAAGAAGCCTTGGCTACCCAAAAAGAAGTCGAGGCTTTGGGCGTAAAATGTGAGATCTATAAGGCTAACGTTGCTTCTGATCAGGAAGTCAGACAAATGATAGCTCAAGTAGAAAATGATTTTGGTCGTTTAGATATCCTTGTTAATAACGCCGGAACTACGCGCTTTGTTGATCATGCTGACTTGGAAGGAATGAAGGATGAATACTGGGATGAAATTTTTGCCGTTAACGTCAAAGGGTTATTTTTCTGCTGTAGAGCCGCGGTTCAAGCGCTTAGAAATACTAAAGGGGTAATTGTCAATATTACTTCCATTGCCGGTTTGACGGGATTAGGCAGCTCAATTGCTTACGCGGCTTCCAAAGCTGCCGCAATCAGTGTGACCAAATCCCTGGCGAGAGTCTGTGCTCCGGAAGTAAGAGTCTTAAGCATAGCGCCGGGAGTTGTTATTACCAGATGGGTCGAAGGCCAGGATGATCATATTGAGCGCTTGGCAGGAACGACTCCCCTTAAACGGGTTGCGGTACCGGAGGATGTGGCAGAGCTTGTTTATGGAGTAATTGCTCATGCCGGATTTGTTACAGGGCAGACGATTGTGGTTGATGGAGGGGCCTTTATCTAAATCGAAAAACTAATAGCCCGAAAAGCTAAGGGCTATACAGCAAAACAGGCAGAACAATCTGCCTGTTTAATTTTAGTAACTGACTCTAATTCCCTGAAACAACCTAGACTAACCATTTTAGGATATCATTGATTTTGGCTGTTAAGGATACTGGCGCAGTACTCTATTATTTCTCTTCTGCGGACAATACCAATAAAGACTCCTTGGTCATCTATAACAGGAACAAAGTTTTGATGGATTGCTCTGGAAATAAGGTCATTAATCCGGGCATTAATGGATACAGGATTGTTTTGAGTTCGTTGGACAATTTCTGTTAGAGGTATCTTTTCAGTGTTGTTAAAAGTAAGGTCAGGAGTATTTTTTAGTTTCCATAGAAGATCTCCCTCAGTAAGAGTGCCTGCGTAATGTCCCTTAGAGTCTACTAAGGGAACGGCGGAGTATCCATGGAACTCCATTCGTTCCAAAGCTTGACGCATAGTCGAATTGTCCTTGAGAAAGACAACGTCTTTCTTAGGAATAAGGAAAAATGCTATGTTCATTACGACAACCTCTTAAAACTTTCTTTTCTGGGACAGAATGACCAAAGAAAATTAAATCACTCTTTGACAGTAAAGTCAATGTTAACGTTTTCCGCTCTTAGTTATGTCCCTTAACATCAATTCCATATTAAAGAGAAAATTCCTTCTCAAAAAGAAACAAGCCCGCGAAGGGCTTGTAATTACTTTGGTTTTTTTAGTTTAGAATATTACGCCGAGAGCAATAAGGATAAGAATCGCGATAGCAATAATACCTACGCCGACACCAGTATTATTTGCACCAACTGGAAATACAGGGGCAGCAACAGGGGCAGCAACTGGTCTGCAGCAGCATCCACCAAAACCGTACATTATATGATTCACTCCTTTTCTTTAGTCAAATTGAATATTCGCTACATCTCTGACGAACCTATTAGCGATCCGTTTTTAGAATAAAATTCCCATAGCGATGAGAAGTAAGATGATAACTGTTACAATCGCAATTCCGCAGAAACTTGGGTTGCAGCAGCAGCCCCCTCCACCAGCGCCTTCAAAAGCCATAGTATTGAGACACCTCCTAAAATAATGGAAATATATGGGATACAATGTAATATATGTATGGCTCACCTGAATTGTGAATTGCAGCAAAAAATCCGTATAAAAATGGAGAAGTCCCCGCGTCCGGGGACTTCTTTGCGCAAAGTCAAAAGACAATCGCGACTAGATTTTATAACCTAGACATTAATTATCTAGAGACTCTTCAATAAAAAATTACCATGGAAAAGCATTAAAGTCAACGATTATAGGTAAAAAACTAAAGTTAAGTTTTGGGTATTTTCAGCCTATCAGAAGTATTGCCTCCTTTAATTATCGTTGAGAATAGAAACAGCCACAGTAGTTTTGACGGTAAAAACCCTCCTTTTTGGCAATTTCCATCGTTTTTCTAAAACCATCCTTTTTTTTGAAATCCTCAGCCCAAAAAAGCAAGTTCCGCTTCTTAGCTATTTCAGCCCCAGTATTTAAAATTACTTTGCTGTTTTTATGAGGACTGACGGTTAAGGTAGTAGTAAAAATCCTAATATTATTATTTAGGGCAAAATCCGCTGCTTTAGATAATCTCAGATCAAAGCATTTATGACAACGTAAGCCCCTTTCGGGTTCATTTTCCAAGCCCCGAATGTATTCAGACCACTCGGAAGGTTTATATTCTTCCTCGATGAAACGTATCTTAAGCTTGGCAGCATAGTTTCTCAACTCATCTTTTCGGATTTTATACTCGGTCTGAGGATAGATATTGGGATTATAAAAGTAAATGACCGGAATATAACCTTCCTCCGCAGTTTTGTGCAGGACATAACCTGCACAAGTAGCACAGCAGGCGTGAACCAGAACTTCTTCCTTAGGCATAAGAGTAAACCTCCCAATTATCTTTGGGAGGTATTATAGACTCCTTGGGAAGAGATTGCAAACTATATGTTGGGACAAACTATTTATTTGCTGCATAAACTAAGAAAAAGCTACTAGGGAAAGGTGGTTTTAAAGATGACAGGCGGCGGATTTTCTCCCATTGTGGCAATCCCCGGCTTTTTCCTTATGCAAACAATTGTTTTAATACTATTTTTTACTCGGTTATTTCTTCGAATTTTCGGAATAACTCTCTAAAGATAGCTTGAAGATTTCCTTGATAAAAACAGAAAAACCCGCCAAACAAGCGAGTTTACGGACAAATTATGGTGCGGTCGAGAGGACTTGAACCTCCACGCCCTTGCGAGCACTAGAACCTGAATCTTACTTTTTACGTTTAATCTAGTTTAGCCTAGTTTAGAAAAGCCCGATTTTACGGGCTTTTCTAGCTTTTTTGCTGGTATAATTTCCCTGCTGGTTTAGTCTTTTCTAATGTAATTCAATTGTTATTGCATTACAAATTGCATTACTGCAGTAAGCTTAGAGGTAACCTGTTGGATGTTATTTTTATTCCTTATCGAGCAAGATGCTACAATCAAGACCCTTCTTCTTAGTAGCGTCAATGACGGCCCTACGGAAGCCCTTTGCAGTTTTGTATTGATTTCTTTTTGGAGCTTGTTTATTCCATAGGCTAACCAACACTTCCCAGGGTGCGCTTCCTCCATAAGTAGTGGCGAATTTGGCTAACTCTTCTACTCTCTCTTCTTTCCTGCGCTGGTTTTGCATTTCCCTTGCAGGGTCCCCGATTGTTCGACAATTACCACAATATATTTGCTTGCCGGAGTCAGGGATAAACAATTCTTTACATTTTTCACAGCGTTTCAGTTTAGCGTCGGTGGTTACCAGCCAATAAAAACGCAAGTACATCATTGTTATTAGATCTTCACACCAAAAACAAGGAGCAACCCGCCAAGGAATCCCGTTTTCAGAGGTTGACTCTACCTGGTAAAAGCTGAAATGCACACTTTGTAGTTTATCAACTATCTTTTGTCCTATGTAATACATAACGTAGTGAAATAACTGTTCCGGGTCTCTGATTCGCCAATCACTATACCGTTCCGGCTGCACAACCCCGTCAACTTCAACAAGGTAAAGCGGCCTGGGATAACGTTGTTCTAGTGAATAATCAATAACATAACTCTCTTCATATTGCGGATTCTTTACAATTCTGAACCTATTGATTAACTCCTTCCTTTTTTCTGCTGTACCACTTATTCCATATACTACAACAGCGTTAAACAACTCCCACAACTGCCTAGCCTGCGCTACTTCCTCCATAAAGTAAGTATAATCTTCTAGACCCTTTTCGTTGTCCTTACGGCGAAGAAAGCCATTCTTGGCTACCCAGGCGCAAGCATCTTTCTCAGACCTAATCCTAGCAAAAGAAGCAAACAACCCGGCGTTCTCAAAAGGATCATAATCAAACTTCTGCCTTCCTGAACATTCTCTTGTTATATAGAGTGTGGTTGCATCTCCCTTGGATGTCCAATCAACCGTTTTTTCGACCCGAACCTTGCATTCTTCCCAAAACGAAGGAACAGGATAATTTACCTTGCATTGTAGAGCTGGAAACTCTGTCAGTTTGAAATCTTCTGGCGTAACCCATTGTTCTGTCATAATACAACCCTCCTCTTTTTTCTTGCTTCTTTTGACTTGCCTACCTATAACCTACTTTCAGATGTAGGCATCTTGATTGTAACACATTAAACTAAACTTAGCAAGAATAAAGGAGGTTGGCGAAAATGTCACGCAAGCCAAGGATAGATAAAGCTGTATATAACATTCCTGAAATAGCAGCGCAAATGGATATAAACATTCCTAAAGCGTATGAGTTGGCGCGACAGCCTGGCTTCCCCAGTATTCGCATAGGAAGGCGCATTGTTGTGACCGAAAGAGGCTTTCCACAGGTGGCTGGAGCAAGTGGCACTTGACAAGCAATCTTATGACACAGCAGGAAAACCAGTAATGGCGGGCGTTATGAGGAAGGGAAATGCAATTTTACTGCAGTTTTATGAACAAAATGAAAACCCCCGGCAGCTTGGCGGCGGACCGGGAGTAGGTGGATTAGACGGAGGTGGCACTCCTTATGACAATTATACCGGAAAACAAGCTAAAAACAAAGCGACTAAAAAAATTAATGGGCGAAGACTACTACACTAAACCGGCATTGCGGTTAATCCTTAGCAAGCTTGAAGGTGTTCAGGCGGTAGACGAAATGGACAATGGCCGATCCGTTGAATGGGCGGATTTAGAAACAGAGCGAGAACGGAAAATCGCTGTTACTTATTTTTGGAAAGGCGTTGAACAAGCCCAGCGCTGGGTAAAGGAGGGAATTTTATGAATATCACTGAATTTCTCTCCCTCCTTAAAGGTGTCAAGCCCTGCGGTGATGGCTGGCAGGCTTATTGTCCTTCCCATGATGACCAGAGACAGAGCCTTCACGTTTCTGAAGGAGAGGACGGGCGTATTTTAGCCTATTGCCATGCTGGCTGTTCTGTCAACGATATTTGCCGGGCCCTAGGGATTGAACTAGGGGACTTGTTCCCACCAAAACCTAAAGTCCATGCAGGCGGGAAAAGCCCTGTTGTTGCTACTTATGACTACCGGGACACAAACGGGAAGCTGCTTTTTCAAGTTTGTAGGACAGCGGACAAGCGTTTCTTCCAGCGGCGGCCTGATGGTAAAGGCGGTTGGCTAAACGGCCTGGGCGGTATTCAGCCAGTCTTATACCGGCTACCGGAAGTCCTGCAAGCGTTAAAGCAAGGTGAAACAATTTTTATCCCGGAAGGCGAAAAAGACGTTGACAACCTGGCCCGGCTAGGTCTAAGGCAGCGACATGCACCGATGGGTGCCGGCAAGTGGCGGGACCATTACAGCGAACATTTGAGGGGCGCTAAGGTTGTAATCCTGCCAGACAATGACGAACCCGGCAGAAAACATGCCCAGCAAGTGGCAAATTCCCTCTATGGCAAGACGGGCAGCGTTAAAGTTTTGGAATTGCCCAGCCTGCCTGAAAAAGGCGATGTGAGCGACTGGCTGGCGACAGGTGGGACAAAGGAAGAACTGCTACGGCTGGCGGCGGAAGCCCCGGAGTGGAGACCGCCAAAGCGAGCTAAGCGAGAGAAGGACAAAAAAGAAGATGAACACAAGGCCCGGCAGACAAGCTTTTTGGTTAACGGGGGAACTTTGTTTGAGCAAATATACATTGACGGCAAGAACCTGTTCTTAGCATACGAAACAACAACCGGCGAAACAAAGACAATGCCCTTCATAGAGCTTGAGGAAAAAATAATTGAGCCTATCAACGGCGAAGACGTGGAGCTTGGAGCGGTAAAGCTGCCTTCCGGCGTTGAGGAATACGGCGACACTTTGACCCTGCTAGCCGAAATAGAGGCCCATATTTACAGTTACTTGGACGTTTCGCCAAACTACTTAAAGTTTGCGGCTTATTATGTGCTGCTGTCTTGGCTATATGACCGCTTTCATACCCTGCCTTACCTGCGGGCGCTGGGCGACACAGGTTGCGGGAAAAGCCGTTTTCTGGACGTGATTGGGGGCTTATGCTACAAGGCCATTAGCGCAAGTGGGTGTGTAACCCCTGCCCCTATTTACCGGATGTTGCGGAAATGGCAGGGGACCCTGATTTTAGACGAGGCCGACATGAAGAATTCGGACGAATACAACGAGGTTGTGACTATTTTAAATTGCGGTTTTGAACGCGGCAGGCCAGTGATTAGAGCCACGAAGGATAACCCGGACAAGGTGCAGATATTACCCGTCTATGGTCCGAAGGTATTTGCGACCAGGCGGCGCTTCAAAGATGTTGCACTTGAAGCGCGATGTTTAACCGAAATAATGCGGGAGACCGACCGGGACGACATTCCGCCGGTACTGGGGAGAAAGTTTTTTGAGGAACAGCAGACGCTGCGAAACAAACTGCTGTTATTCAGGTTAAGGAACTACTTCAACGTGGACCCCGAAGCAGCGTCCAGCCTGAATCTGGATGGCATAGAGCCACGGCTGCGACAAATTTCAGAGGCGTTTACTTCCCTGTTTGCGAATGAACCGGAGGTTTTAGAGAGCTACCGGGAATTCATTACTAACCACCAGCGTGAACTTATCGAACAGCGGGCGGCAACCAAGACCGGGCAGGTGGTGGAGGCGTTGTTTGAGCTTCTTGAGGAAAAGACGTTCCATGTTCCAAGTGTTCCAAGCTATAAGGGAGACAGCGAACTTGGAACGGGTATAGCCGCTAGTGACATAGCAGAAAAAACTGGTCTTACTTCACAAGCCGTCGGTGCAATTCTTAAAGGTTTAGGGCTAGAAACAAAACGAATGAGGCAAGGCGGACAGAATAAACGGATGATAATTTACAATAAAGCAAGATTTGAGAAACTGCGGAAGCGGTATATTCTAACGGAAAACAATAGTGAGTTGGAAAATGTTCCAACTTCATTAAGTACCAATACACTTGGAACACTTGGAACGTTGGAACAGGAGAACCCTGGCAGGGAGGTATGGGAAATATGAATACTCTTGACCTCTTGGCTGAACTTAAGCGGCTTAATGTCAAGCTATCCCTGGCCGGGGACAAATTGCGGCTGGAGGCCCCTGCTGGGACGTTGACTCCGAAGTTAAAGGAGGCCCTAGTAAAACACAAGCCAGCCTTGATGTCCCTACTTTCCGGACAGCCCGTAGAGGTGCTGTTCTGGCCCGGCGTTAAGTCAAATGTTTACCGGGCACGGCAGACCTGCCTGGAAGCAGAAGGCTGCTTACAATTGACCAGGGAAGTGGATTGCAGATTATTCCCTTTAACGTGGTGCTGGGGATGGTGCAGGGAGAGGGTGAGCGCAAATGACCAAGCAGTTAATTGAAATAAAGATGCCCAAATGTACCCTGTTTTTTACCCAGCAGGAGCTGCAGCAGTTGTTGGCCCGTGACCCCGGCTTGTGGGCGGTGGCCATAAAGCGGGGGAAACACATTTTGCGGGCGAGGAAGGAAAAGGCAAGGGCAGCAAGAGAAAAGCCACGGGGACCTTGACCTAGTGTCTAGTGAGTAAGTGCAGAGGTAGGAAAGACAAGGTTTTCAGGTGGCATAATGCAAAAATAATGTAATGGAGGATGATAAACATGATGGGAATTAAGGAGTATGAAACTGTTAGGACGGTGTTGTTAGTTGAGTGGAACAAGATCGCAGACCAAGTACCTACTACCTTAAGAAATGCAGTGGATGCCGGTATTGCAGCGGTAACAGGTGCAATTGAAAAAGCCCAAAATGAGGTTATATCTTTACTGGGCAATGGTGACATTTCGGACGACTACAGGCGGCGTAAAATGGACGAGGTAAAACAGATGGTAGTAGAAACCTACACAGCAGAGGTTGAGAAGATGAACGAAGCACTGCAGAAAGAGGTTGAAAGACTTCAGGAAATACTCACGGTGCCAAAGCCCAAGGAACTTGACCAGGGCGAACTGCTGAACTTGAAAACAGATTTAAAGATGCTGCTTGATACTATGGATAAAAGCGCAGCAAGAATGCGCTTAGGCCAGGAACTTGAAAAGGCGCTGGAGACCGGCGATGAAGTTAAGGCCTGGCTGCTTGGCGCTTCGGATTGGCCTTCCCTCTACATGGAAAGCAGAGGTTTTCCTCCTAGCGAATGGGAGAAAACCAAAGAGACCGCGCTTGTCAATAGACAGGACCAGAAGCAAGCAGAAGCCCGGCGGCTGCTTAAGCTTCTTACAGACAAGCAAAAAAGCGTTGCCGCGACAATTAAATCCGTACGCTTTTATGCTGCTGTTTGCGTGGACAAGCTGCCGTAAGGAGCCTGGGGGGGAAGGTTAGAATGCTGCCCTTCCCCTACCTACTATTTTAAGGGGGGATAGACTTTGAGCATACGGAGAAGCCGAATAGATTTACTGAAAAGAAGAGCGCCATTGACAAGACCAATAATGACCGCTTTGGGACCGGACTATCGGCATTTGAGCCGGAGATGGCCCGCTTACCCGCGGTATTTTATTTACCAGGTATGCAGCTATGTGCTGGGTGCAAGGTTTGGCAGTGATGCTGCAAAGCGTTATGAGTGGAAGGGCGGCAAGATTACGATATACGACAAAGATAACAATATTGCCTTGGAAGGTAGTTTTGCCAAATTATTAGGCGATTTGCGAAGGACTAAATGGCCTAACTATCCTTGGAGTTGATGAAAAATGCCCAGAAAATGCACTGTTTGCGAACATGAAAAAGTTGAAGAAATAAACCGGCTACTGCTTGAAGGCGTTTCGTTGCGAAACATAGCGAAACAGTATTCCGTTTCGGCAGCCAGCTTGCACAGGCATAAAGATGGCCACTTGCCGGCGAAGCTGGTAAAGGCCCAGGAAGCCAGGGAAATAGCCAAAGCTGACAGCCTGCTTGACCAGGTAACCGAATTACGGGACAAGGCCCTTTCTATCCTTGACAAAGCAGAGCAGGCCGGCGACCTGCGGACGGCCCTGCAGGGAGTGCGCGAGGCCAAAGGATGCCTGGAACTACTGGCGAGGCTGCAGGGAGAACTACAGGAACAGACTACCGTTAATATCCTGGTTAACCCCCAGTGGCTATCCTTGCGGACGGTAATTCTTGAGGCCCTGGACAGATACCCGGAGGCCCGGCAAGCCGTTGCCCGGGCTTTACAGGAGGTGGAAGGCAATGTTGTTGGCCAGTGACTTATCACAGGCGCTGGACCCGGTGCTGTTTGCTAAGGAAGCATTAAGCTTTACCCCTGACCCCTGGCAGGAGAAGGCGTTAAGGTGGAGCGGGAAGCGGCTTCTATTGAACTGCAGCCGGCAAAGCGGCAAGTCTACTACGGCGGCAATACTGGCCCTGCACAGGGCAATATTTTACCCTTCTTCCCTGGCGCTTCTTGTCTCTCCTTCCCAGCGGCAGTCTTCGGAATTATTTCGCAAAGTACGGGATTTTTTAAGAGTATTACCGGCAGAGCAGCAGCCTGACCTTATAGAGGATAACAAGCTGTCCTTTACCATGAAAAACAAAAGCCGGATAGTCTCCCTACCCGGTAGCGAAGGAACCATAAGAGGCTTTAGCGGCGCAAACTTAATTATTGAGGACGAAGCGGCCAGGGTGCCGGACGACCTTTACTTTGCCGTGAGGCCCATGTTGGCAGTATCCGGCGGCAGGCTAATCTTAATGTCTACTCCATTCGGCAAGCGTGGCCACTTTTTTAAGGAGTGGACGGAAGGCGGCGGCACATGGGAGCGGATAATGATAACGGCCCATGACTGCCCCAGGATAAGCCCGGAATTCCTGGAGGAAGAGCGACAGGCCCTTGGCGAATGGTGGTTTAAGCAGGAATACCTATGTGAATTCGTGGAAACGGTGGACCAGGTTTTTAGTTATGACCAGGTGATGGCGGCGAATAACTGAAGAAGTTAAACCCCTGTTTGGAGGTGTTGGCGATGTATAGCTTTTATATCGGCCTTGACTTAGGCCAGGCACAGGATTATACGGCCTTAACAATTATTGAGCGTAAACATTTTAACTATAGTTTACCCAGAGAGCAATATCACATTAGACACTTAGAGCGGCCAAAACTGGGAACCCCCTACCCGGCCATTGTTGAGACAGGTCCAGGATCTGATGCAGTCTAACAAGCTATTAAACCAGGCGGCCTTGGTGGTAGATGCTACCGGTGTTGGCCGGCCCGTGGTGGACCTGTTTCGTAAAGCCGGCCTGCGGCCAGTAGCGATAACGATAACTGGGGGAAACACGGTTACTGTCGGTGACGGAGGCTACCACGTTCCAAAGCGGGACCTGGTAACGACCCTGCAGGTGCTGCTTCAATCCGGCAGGCTGAAGGTTGCAGGCGGCCTTAAGCTTGCCCCGGTATTGATGGAAGAACTGCTTAACTTCAAAGTAAAAATCAACGTCAAGACGGCCCATGACAGTTATGAAGCCTGGCGGGAAGGAATACATGACGACCTTGTTTTAGCGGTGGCCCTGGCCTGCTGGTATGCGGAAAAACGTAGAATAGCCCGGCCAGTAGAGAAACCGGCGGGCTGGTAATTGCATTACTTTTGCATTACGAAGGCTGAAAGGCTTGTAAATACAGGCTTTTTAGCGTCCCACTAGATAGCGTATCAAAAGGAGGGCTGTCTTTTGAATAAACTGACGACACCTGTAAGGCGGTTTTGCCAAGCTATATTGCGCCAATATCCGTTAATGAAAAAAGAACTTGCGGCCCTGGAGGAAGAAAAGCAGGCCATAGCTGAAAAAGTGTCTGTCGCTACTTGGCAGGAACCTGTTCGAGTGAAGGCTATAGGAGACCGAACGGCCAACCAGGCTTTTAAGCTGTTACGGCTGGAAGAGATGTGGAGTAAGACCCGCTTTTACGTCCAAGCCGTTGAAGACCTGCTGGCCTACCTTGATGAAGAAAAGCGGAAACTCATTGAACTACACTACTTTGACGGTTATCCCATATGGAAAGTAGCCCTGAAAATGGGCATTGACGAATCAACGTTCCATAGATACCAGACAGCTATCCTTATCCTGCTGGCTAACAGGCTGGGATTGTAGTGCATTGCTAATCAGGTATATATTCCAAGATGTCGCCTGGCTGACAATTGAACAGTTTACATAGCTTCTCCAGTGTATCGAAGTCGATACGTTTCACTTTTTCATGGTAAAGGTTTGAAATCGTATTCCGATTTAACCCTGTTTTTTCGTGAACACTTTGAATGGTTTCCCTATATTTACCCATTAATAGCGACAAGTTACACTTAATCATTAGGCATCCTCCTTTCTTGCTTAAATAATACAGTATTTTGCTCAAAAAGGCAACAAATGTCAAGGCCCATACGGGCGAATACTTCGCCGACTAGCATTTAGTTCACCCCTTTTTTTCCAAACAAAAAAGCCCCAAAGGGCTTTATATTACTATTTGCCTATTTTTTTCTCAATTATTTGTCTAGTTCCCACACCTCATTAGAAAAAGCGTCCATATATTGGTTAAACAATCCGGTATCAAAATCATAACTGCGGTCATTAGCTTCTGGCTTCTTCTCCAAAATCTTATTATATAATCTATCAATCTCCGGGGAAAGCTTGCTCCATATATGTTTTGCCTTTTCATATTTTTCGCCTTCTAAGCTATTAATATAAGCATCATATTCGGCCTTTGTCCCCATGGCATCAGCCAACTGTTCCAAAGTAAAATCAATATCCAGGCTTTCGCCCGTGCTACTTTTCCCATCTCCTAAGTAATGACTAATATCACAAAACCCTTTGTTCCATATATCAGAAATAACAAAGTTCCTAATCTCTTGTAATTTACTTTCTGGTGAATCCCCACCACCAAAACTTTCATCTATAGCTTTTGACGCGCTAATTAAACCACCTAATATTGCATCTTCAAATTCCTCATCACTGTTTAATCTCCAGCCGGTTTCTGTCTTGGTTAGCTTAATATCAATAGTCGATGTTTTCATTTTATTGTTTTCTCTATTAAGTAAATCTTTAAATATCTGTTCTGCTTGCGCATCTATCTCTTCGTCACTTTTTGCTGCACCCCCTGCAAAAGCATTGCTAAATGCAAGTGCCATAGCCTGTTGCATATATTCACCCAAGATAACAGCCATATCTATGCTAGTAATCTCAGTTTTTACTACCGCAGTATCTCCCTCGGACGATGAAGATAAAATTTTGAAGCTAAGTTTATTGGTTAAAAGCTTTGTGTTTTCTTCATTTTCTATTAAATCTTCCGACTCTGGATCACCACTAAATAAATCCTCGTAAACAACATATTTCTGGATTGTTTCCGCATCCAAGTTCTTAATTGCAGTTAGCAAGTTTGTAACTGCTTGTTCCGGGGTCTCCCTACTGCTCCCACAACCCATAAAAACAAGAGAAAAGCATAATACAAAACTAACTAATACCCATGTCTTTTTATGCATTCACAAAATCCCCTTTCCTAGCTTTTAGTATATATTATCATAGTATAGAAAGAGGACTCAACCTTACTCCTCTTACGGCACATTAAGCCCCTTAGCCCTCGCATCCTCAATATGCCTGCTCCAATCCTTCTGCTCCGGCTCTTGCCCTAGCAGCTGCTGGAGCATTTTTTTTGCGTCCTTTCTTGTTGGCTTTGCGATATGTTTCGTGACTGCCAAGTCCTACAGCTTCAGCTATCTTTTGAGTCGATCTCTGGGGGACGCGCTCAACTTCTGCCAAACGTTTGGCAGAAGTTAGGTCCGTTCGCTCCCCTTGTCGTAGGTGCGACCGGAACCAAGGCCTACGGCGGCGGCTACTTTGTCGCGGGTTTTGCCTAATTCCTGCGGTGGAAATGTTTCCACCGCTGCTATAGCCTTCCCAGACTTGTTATTCTGGGTAGCAAGCATACGTCTCCTCGCCCGCTCCCGCTCAACGGCCTCAAGCTCTTCGGCTATTGACATTACAATTAACATATTGTATAATATGCTTAATAACTTAAGCATTAACAGAAAGGAGGCCCTATGCTTTGAGAAGTACATCAGAAAAGGAGGAGGCAAGTTAATCATGGCCAAGCGGCGTGGTAACGGTGAAGGAACCATCTATAAACGGCAGGACGGGACCTGGGCAGGACAGGTAAGCATAGGCTATGACCCGGTAACAGGGAAGCTGAAACGCAAAAGCTTCTACGGCAAGACCCGCAAAGAAGTTGCTGACAAGATGGCCAAGGCCCTGCAGGAAGTGAGAAAGTGGAACATATGTTGAACCGGTGCAGACTACTATCGGGGAGTGGCTGGACAAGTGGCTTACCGGCTATAAAAAGGGACAGCTTAAACCTAGTACTTATGAGAGTTACGAAACGTTGATTAATGTTCACATTAAGCCTGGTCTTGGGAAAATCCCGATGGCCAAGCTGCAGGCCCACATGCTGCAGACCTTTTACAATGAGAAGTTAGAGAAAGGCCGGGCTGACGGCAAAGGCGGCCTGTCAACAAGGATGGTGCGTTATTTACATGCTATCATTCGCCAGGCCCTGCAGCAAGCAGTCAAAGAAGGACTACTGCCCCGGAACGTTGCGGATGCTACAAGTCCCCCTACCGTTAAAAACAAGCAGATGCGGCCATTAACTGAAGACGAATTACTTAAATTTTTTGAAGCGGCTAAAGAGGACCGGCTTTTTGCGGCTTACGTTCTGGCGGCGACAACCGGCCTGCGGCGCGGGGAACTGTTAGGCTTGTGCTGGGACTGTGTTGACATTGAGAATGGCGTTATAACTGTCCAGCGGCAATTGTTAGTCTTAAAAGACGGCTTAACTCTGGAGGAAACAACCAAGAGCAATAGCGGCAAGAGAAGCATTGTCCTGACCGATGACGCAATCCGGGAGCTTAAAGCCCACAGGAGGCGGCAGGCGCAAGAAAAGCTGCTGATGGGCGAGGCTTACCAGGATAGCGGCCTTGTGTTCTGCAAGGAGGACGGGACCCCCCTAGACCCAAGGGAATTTACTAAACGGTTTCAACGACACTTGGAGAAGGCCGGATTGCCAAAAGTACGGCTGCATGACTTGCGGCATACACATGCTAGCCTTCTTCTTGCCCGTGGCGTTCACCCGAAGGTGGTACAGGAACGGTTAGGACATAGTAGCATAACCATGACCCTTGACCTATATAGCCACTTAACCCCCGGCCTGCAGGAGGCGGCAGCGGCCACGTTAAACGGTCTGTTAGGCAAAGAAAAAAGCCCTGCTGATATGCAAGGCAATAACTAGGTAATATTGACCTACAATAGCAGGGGTGCAGCCCCTGCTATTTTTTTGTTCAAGATAACTGCATTAAAATTGCATTACTGAGGCTGTTTTATAGTAAATTCCAGGATTTACAAAAACCCTGGAACCCTTGATTTCATTGGTGCGGTCGAGAGGACTTGAACCTCCACGGCCTTGCGACCACTAGAACCTGAATCTAGCGCGTCTGCCAGTTCCGCCACGACCGCATTCACAGATAACATTATATTTGACGCTTTTCTACTTGTCAACACAAAGAATCAGCATTTCGGCAAAAGGGGCAATGGTAAATTAAATCCGAATTCTCAGATAATGTAATGCTTATAAAATTTAGTAAAATAATAAGGTGAAGCTTTCAGAGTAATTTCTTTAGTAATCGATCAACCTAGGATATAGAAAAAATCGAAAAAAGTATTTATTTATAGTTCCTTTGTTCTTGCCAAAGGGGAGAAAAACATGGTAAGCTAGAAAATAATAAATTATAATTTATAAAATATGTTGTAACATTAGCCGCTTGGTAAAATTTCATAAGAAGAGGTACAGAAAATGCAGCATTTAAGCCTGAAGGAAAGTGCGTATAAAATTATTAAAGAGAAACTATTAAATCTGGAGTATGAGCCGGGAAGCCGCCTGCGAGAAGATCTATTGGCACAGGAAATATCTATGAGCCGTACTCCGGTAAGAGAAGCTATTAACCAGTTGTCTGCAGAAGGGTTGGTTCACAATATTCCCCGTAAAGGAATTTTTGTAATCCAGCTAACTCCCCAGGAAATCAGCGATTTTCTGGATATCAGAGAAGCCTTGGAGGCTTTAGCTATCGAAAATTGTATTAGAAAAATCGATGAACGTGAGTTTAAGGTTCTGGAGAAAATTCAAATGGACTTTGCAGCTGCTCTAAATGAGAATAATTATAAAAAGTGCAACAGCTTGGATAGCAAATTCCATCAGCAAATCGCCAAAGTATCCAATAATAAAAAGTTAATAGAGTTTCTCGGTGAGATTGAAGATTTTATGCATATCGCTAGAGCAATAGAGAAAAAAGAACAGCCAAAACAGAAAAATGAACTTACCTTGAAAGAACACCAAGCCATTCTCGAGGCAATAAGAGATAAGGATGTGCAGAGAGCAAGAGAGGCGATTTCAGCCAACATCAGAACCATGAAAGCCAATTTGAGGTTAACATAATTTAAGGCAACATAAGTACTTAACTCGAGTCTCTAATTATTAATCTCTAATAAATCACTTTAACTTTAAGGAGGGGTATTATGCCGTCTTTTAGTGCCAATCTTAATTTTCTCTTTAATGAAGTTCCTTTTATGGACAGATTTGCGGCAGCGGCTCAGGCCGGATTTAAGTATGTTGAATTCATGTTTCCTTACGATTATGATCAACAAGAAATTAAGCAGCAGTTAGAAGCAAATAACCTCAAACTAGTTTTATGTAACCTCCCGGCGGGCAACTGGGGCGAAGGCGACCGGGGCCTAGCCGCCGATCCGGCCAGAAAAGAAGAGTTTAAAAAAGGAGTTTGCCAGGCTATTGAAGCAGCACATTTCTTAGGAGTAAGCAGATTGAACTGCCTGGTGGGGAAAGTGGCGGGAGCTTATGAAGAGGCTGAAATCCTGGACAACATTCTCACCAATGTTTGTTATGCCGCGGATGAACTGCATAAGGCCGGCCTGGAACTGATGGTTGAGCCCATTAATCATTTTGACATGCCTGGTTTTTATTTAAATACAACTGCTCAAGTGGTAGAGATTATCAAGAAGGCCGTAAGGCCAAACCTGTATCTGCAGTATGATATTTATCATGCTGAACGGGAGAGTGAAGACCATGAAATGATCCTTGACCATTTTTTCCCTTATATAGGCCATGTTCAGGTTGCTGATAATCCCGGAAGAAATGAGCCGGGAACAGGGGTAATTAATATTAAAACCCTTTTTGATACGTTAGAGCAGAAGGGCTATAAGGGTTATATCGGGATGGAATACAAGCCAACCGGTCAAACTTTGGACTCTTTAAGCTGGGTTAAGGAATATGGCTATAGCTTATAGGTTGTAGCTTAATGATCCACAAAAGTGGGTATTGTGGTAACTCTTTAATAAATTGAGGAGGCTAATTTTATGAAAAAGATTGGTTTTATTGGTTTAGGCATTATGGGAAAACCAATGAGCAAAAATTTGCTGAAAGCTGGGTATGATCTGGTAGTTTATGATCTAAACGAAGCCAATGTACAAGAAGTAGTAGAAGCCGGTGCGGAAGCAGGAACTTCCCCCCAAGATGTGGCTTCCAAAACTGAAGTAATTATCACCATGCTACCTAATTCACCGGAGGTCAAAGAAGTTGTCTTGGGTTCCAATGGCGTCATAGAAGGTGCTAAGGAGGGCTCGCTGGTCATCGACATGAGTTCTATTGCTCCTCTGGTGAGCAGAGAAGTAGGCGAAAAACTGGCTGCCAAAAAAATTAGATTTTTAGACGCCCCGGTAAGTGGCGGCCAGCCTAAAGCTATTGACGGCACTCTCTCCATTATGGTAGGCGGCAGTGAAGCGGATTTCGAAGAGAGCTTGCCAATCTTAAAAAGCATGGGCTCTTCGGCTGTTCTTTGCGGTGAGATTGGGGCGGGGAATGTTACCAAGCTTGCCAATCAAATTATTGTCGCCGTCAATATTGCGGCAATGTCGGAAGCCATGGTTCTCGCTACCAAAGCAGGGGTTGACCCAGAGAAGGTTTACCAGGCAATTAGAGGCGGACTGGCCGGCAGTACGGTTCTGGATGCCAAAGCTCCGCTGGTTCTGGACAGGAAGTTTGACCCCGGTTTCCGCATCAATCTGCATATAAAAGATTTGAATAATGTCATGGAAACAGGACATGGTGTTGGGGTTCCTTTGCCCTTAAGTGCCGCTGTCATGGAAATGATGCAGGCTTTGAAAGTAGATGGCCACGGCGATAAGGATCATGGCAGTCTGGTTCTCTTTTACGAAAAATTAGCCAATATTTTGGTTAAGAGACAATAGTAGAAGGGGAAAATGGGGGGAATGGGATGAGGGTACTGATTGCATCGGACTCTTTTAAGGGCAGCCTGAGCAGTCTTAAGGTGGGCGAGGCTATAAGCAAAGGGGTCAAAAACGTTTTTCCTGAGGCGAAAACCACAATAATACCGATTGCCGACGGTGGGGAAGGAACGGTTGATGCTTTAGTAACTGCGTGCGGCGGAAAATACTTAAAAAAAACCGTGACCTCCCCGTTAAATGAACCAATTAATGCATTAATGGGTATGCTGTCCGATAACACTGCAGTAATCGAGATGGCTGCGGCCTCTGGACTTCCTTTAGTTCCAGCCGCTCAAAGAAATCCCTTGCTCACCACAACCCGCGGAACCGGAGAACTGATTAAGGCAGCCTTGGACGAAGGTGCCTCCAGGATACTAATAGGTATCGGAGGCAGTGCAACCAACGACGGCGGAGCAGGGGCAGCCCAAGCCTTAGGAGTTAAACTTCTCGATTGGGAAGGGCGGGAACTTCCTCCGGGAGGTACCCACCTGGCTAATCTCGTTAGAATCGATACCACCGGACTTGATCCCAGGCTAAAATGTGTCCCGGTCACAGTAATTTGTGATGTCGATAATCCTCTTTGCGGTGAGCGCGGTGCGTCTGCCGTTTATGGTCCGCAAAAAGGAGCCACTCCCGAGATGGTACAGCACTTAGATCGATGTTTGGCTCACTATGCCCAAGTAATCAAAGAACAGCTGGGCGTTGATATCCTGAATATCCCGGGTGCCGGAGCCGCCGGAGGCTTAGGAGGAGGACTTCTGGCTTTTACTAAAGCCGAGCTTAAATCAGGTACCGAAGCGGTGCTCGAGACCATAAAGTTTGATGATATGGTTAAAGATTATGACCTTGTAGTTACCGGTGAAGGCCGGATTGATGCTCAATCAGCCTACGGCAAGGTCCCCAAAGGGGTTGGGGTAAGGGCGCAGAGCCACGGGAAACCGGTTATTGCCATAGTAGGCTCTCTTGGTTCCGGGGCGGAAATTATGCACCAATTCGGCATTAAAGCAATCATTCCGATTACTTGCAGGGCAATGACCTTGGATGAAGCCGTGGCCGACGCTTATAACCTTGTGGTTCAAGCCTCGGAAAGAGCTTTTAGGCTTATCCAAACAGGGATGGCCATATAAATACTATAAAGAAATTCAAAGGGGCATAGCAATTTTTATTTTTCGTTTTGCGGCCCCTTTGCTTTTTCCCTTACTTGGGTTAGAACCATTCATTTTGGAACATTCCGAGCAAAAGAAAAATGACGTTTTTCAAAGGTTTATTAGCTTAACGTCATTTTTATTGCTATTATATGATATAATAATAACTTGTAAAGAAAAAGGGCTTAGAACTCAAAATTTATAGAAGTTTTTAGTAGATGCGGAAGGTGATATTAGGTTGAAAGGGTTTATGAAATCAGTAATGGAATGGGTTGTCATTATTGCAGTTGCCTTTGTCCTCTCCATTGTAATCAGGAATTTTGTTATTGATACGAGAATTGTCCCTACCGGTTCGATGCTGCCAACTATTCAACTGCAAGACAGACTCATTGTTGACCGCATCTTCTATAAATTTGATTCTTTCCAGCGGGGCGATATTATTGTCTTTGAAGCGCCTGAGAGTGCCCAGGAAGATTTAGATTTAGTTAAGAGATTAATAGGCCTTCCCGGAGAGAAAGTTGAAATTAAAAACGGGAAAGTATTTATTAACGATCAAGCTCTCTATGAGCCCTACATTAGAGAAACCCCGGATTATGATTACGGTCCGGTTACCGTTCCGCCAAACTCCTATTTTATGCTCGGTGATAATCGCCGTGAGAGTAAAGATAGCCATATCTGGGGCTTCTTGCCTAAAGACAAAATTTTAGGCAAAGTTTGGGTGAGATATTGGCCTTTAGATAAAATCGGACGTTTGACTTCACCGCCCGATGATTACTTTACAGAGGTGAATGATTAATGAGGTACGCCTCTTGGACTCACGGTCTGGCAGATGGTTTTCTGGGCGAAATTTTAAAAACCGCCAACCACGTCGATACGATTTCTTTTGCCGGAGGTCTGCCAGCCCAGGAACTATTTCCCGATCAAGAATTAAAAGAATGTTTTATCCAAGTTTTTGAGGAAGATGGGCCTATAGCTTTGCAATATGCCGAGGCTCTTGGTTATGAGCCGTTAAGACAATGGATTTATGACGATATCAATACCCGCAGCAAACTTCATACTACCAGTGAAATTATTATTACAACGGGGAGCCAGCAGGGGCTAAGCCTTGTTGCCCAGACCTTTCTTGATCCGGGTGATGTTGTCTTGGTCGAATCCCCGACTTATTTAGGAGCTTTGCAAGCTTTTCAGGGTTATCGTCCTCGGATTGTTATGGTACCATGCGACGAGGAAGGGATTATACCGGAGGAATTGGCTAAGATCCTCGCTAAATGCCAACCAAAATATCTTTATGTTATACCAAATTACCAAAACCCAACCGGTAAACAGCTTGGTCTTAAGCGGAGGCTGGAAATAGTAGAAATAGCCCGTAGATTTAACCTCCTGATTCTGGAGGATAACCCCTATGGGGAGCTAAGGTTTGAGGGCGAAGCTTTACCGGATTTTAAAGATTTATATGAGAATGTCATTTATCTAGGATCTTTTTCCAAAGTTTTATCCCCAGGGTTAAGGGTGGGTTACCTTATAGCTGATAAGGAAACAGTTTACTATCTCGAAAGGGCTAAGGAAGGGGTAGATCTTTTTTCTAATAACCTTGCCCAACGAGCTGTTTACAAATATATAACCGGCCGAAATCTTAAAGAGCATATCCTTGAGTTAAGGAGAGTGTACTCTGAACGCAGGGATACAATGCTTCAGGCCTTTAAAGATTTTTTAGGAACTGATGTTCAAGCCGATACTCCTAAAGGGGGTTTATTTATTTGGGCCAAAATTCTTAAAGCCAAGGATAGCTTGGAATTCTTAAATTATGCTCAGGCCGAAAAGGTTATTTATGTACCAGGTACCTTTTTTTATCCGGATGGCAGAAGATCTAACGAAATGAGGATTAATTTTTCCTGCTCATCACCGGAGATGATCGAAGAAGGTATCAGGCGTTTAGGGCGGGCTGTGCAAAGAATTTAAGTAATAGGTCGAGCACATTTAATGATTTAATATAAGGATGTTGCAGATGAAAACAATTGCTAATCTGAGAAGAATAAAACTCGCTTTGGCCGGTTTGGTATTTTATGATGATCTGCTCCAGGACGAGAAAGTAAATAATTTCTGTTTGCTTTTGGCTAAACTTACGGCTGAAAGATTAGATGGTGAAGGGATCTATAAACAATACCGCATATTTTATAAGTCCCTGTTAGGCTTAAACTGGTGGCAATACCTTGTTAACCTCTTGTTTAAATCGCATAATGCTTTTGCTGTTCAGGCTGCATCCCAAGGATTAAAAGGGGTTGATTCTCTGACTAAAGCGCATGTTGCTGCGGATTTAGGCATTATCCAAGATTTAGCTGAAATAACCGCCGGAGATATCCTTGCCCTGGCCGGTAAGCGCTTTGCGCAGGAAATGACGGAGATGGAGCTGGAAATATTCCGGGAAGGACTTTCTCCCGAAAACTGGCCCCTGTGGCCGGAAGGCTCGTTCAAGCAGGAAGCACCCGCTGCTGTTGCCGAAGCTGGATTGAGGTCGGCGACCGAATGGTTAGAAACAATGAGGGAAAGTTATTATCTAAGGTTTATAGCCGCTAAATGCTGGCAGGATAATGTTTCTCTTCTGGCTGAATATTATCAGAGCGTCGGTTTTGGGATGTTTGGACGGTATGCAGCCTTTAATGTCCGGGAAAACGGTCAGCGACTGGAAGGCATAGCTAAAAACGATCCGATCAGAATAAATAATCTTATCTGCCAGGAAAGAGAGCAAGCAATTGTTCTGCGCAATACGGAAGCTTTTCTGCAGGGTTATCCGGCTAATAATATCATCCTCTATGGCAATAGAGGAACGGGAAAATCTTCTTTGGTCAAAGCTCTCTTGAATGAATATATTGCTCAAGGTTTAAGGCTTGTACAGCTGCAAAAGAACAAAATCAGCCTTTTCCCCGGCCTGGTAGCCGAGCTGGCTAAAATACCTCTAAAATTTATTATTTTTATTGATGATCTATCTTTTAATGAGGAAGAAGATGATTATAAGACCTTAAAATCCCTTTTGGAGGGTGGAGTGGAATCCCGTCCGGCCAATGTATTAATCTATGCGACTTCCAACCGTAAGCATTTGGTACGGGAATCTTTTGCCGACCGGCGGGTAGATGATGTCCATGCCCACGATACGATGGAAGAAAAGCTTTCTTTAGCAGATAGATTTGGTATAACGGTGACTTTCCTTTCCCCCGACCAGGAAACCTTCTTGAGGATAGTCGAAGGCTTGGCTAAGCAAAATAATATAACGCTGACAAAAGAAGAGTTGCGGCAAAGAGCCCTGCAATGGGTGATGATGCATAATGGCCGTTCAGGGCGAACGGCCAGGCAGTTTGTGGATTATTTACTTGCCGAGCTTAGACTGAAAAAACAGTAAGAAGATTCTTCGCTGCGCTCAGGATGACTTAGCTGCACTGGGATTCGAGAAACTTGACAATACTTAAAGCACTGGGCGGACAGCCCGGCAAATGCTTGGTACAACCTGAAGTGCAGCTGCCTATGCCTAAGCCTTCCAGTTTCTGCTGCTTATAACCTTGTCCAATAAATATTTTGCCTTGAAGTTTGGCGAGCCGGCCTTTTTCGTCCAACCTATTCAAAGCATGGATTAATCCCCCGAAGCAGGCTGAGCAAGCATCCTGAGCGGTAATTCTTTGGGCGAGCCTGGCCGCTTTCTGGGAAGGCCTAAAGGTTGTAGCTTTTTTAAGCTCGGCGGCATGTTCTACGATTTGAGCCTTAGAAAGATCGGCTTGTCCCACCCCTAATTGTTCGGCCAGCCGGAGATAGGCAATATCCTCTTTTTGATAACCAATAAGGGAAGCACAGTAGGTGTCGAGCAAAACGGGGTCTTTGCCCAGGATTAGACGATCCATCCTTACCGGGTTCCCGCCCTCTTCAAAGGATAGATCCCCGTTAAGGGCATCGACAATATTAAGGCTGACCGGAAGCGCTTTGGCCAGATAAGCTATTGGTTTATGCAGGCCAAGTGCGTGGTATCTTCTCTTCTCGCTATTGGGGATGCATCCTTTAAGGTTTTTCAGGGCACAGGTGAATAAGGTTTGGCAGTGAGCTTTGAGTACCGGCAGATTAATCAGATAATCCGTTTCCAAAGCTTTTTTACATATTTTAAGGGAGAGACCGTCTACCAGAACATTTTTTGCAGCATCTTTTTGTAAATCTACCAGAGGAATGTTATATTTGCGGGCTAGCTCCACATAGCCGCAGGCCTGAAAAGCACGGGCTGTGCTGTCACCGACCCAGGAACCTTCGATTATCGAGATTTTTTTAATGTTATGGGCGAAAAGATATTGAATAATTCCTTCCACAAGGAGAGGTGTGGTGGTTGCGCCGCTGTTGGAGGGCTTGGCTACGACTAAGTTCGGTTTAAGGGCAACATTCATTTCCGGATCAATATTATCCATTGCGTGGGACTTGTCCAACAGTTCTTGGATCATTTGAAGGGGGTTTGTTCCGTAAATAATGTGGATTTCGTTGAAATTCACTAGTCCTGCCTCCTTTAGGTTGGTTTTTATTACCTTTTTAATTATACTTTTTTCTGGTTTAGGGAGAAAGACAATTTGCAAAATTAACCGGCGGTTAAGTTGCATTGCTTGCTCACCGCTGGGTATCGCCGCCTATTAGGCGGGATAAAGAGAGCTTATCCAGTAAAATAATTTGGAGGTTTTAAGAGATGGATTCTGCATATTTTTGGCTGGTTGGTCTTGCCGGGATGCTTTTGGGCCTTTTTATCGGTTATTTGCTTGGGAATGCTAAAAACAGAGGATTAACCGAAAAGGTTAGATTACTTCTTCAGGAGAATATGTCTTTAAAGGCAGAACACCAGCAGGAAGTTGAACAGAAAATCGAAGCCGCGGCGGAAATATCCAGGCTGCGTACTAAGCTGCAGATGGAGCAGGCAGCGAATGAAGAAAAATTAGCCCTTTTAAATAATGCTAAAGAAGAGTTAGCTGCCGGTTTTAAAGCTCTTTCTGCCGAAGCACTTCGCAACAACAATCAGTCTTTTTTGGAATTAGCCAGAGCTACTCTGGAAAAAATCCATGTGCAAGCTGCCGGTGATTTGGAAAGAAGACAGACTTCCATAGACCAACTGGTAAAACCTTTAAAAGATTCCTTAGAAAAAGTGGATCTTAAAATCAATGAACTGGAGCAAAAGAGAGAAGGCGCTTATGAAGGGCTTCTCAGGCAGATTGAATTCATGGCTTCAGGGCAGGAAAAGCTGCAGCAGGAGACAACCAAGCTGATTTCGGCGCTAAAAACCCCAACAGTCCGCGGACGGTGGGGGGAGATTCAACTGAAAAGAGTGGTGGAACTTGCCGGAATGGTGGAACACTGCGATTTTGTCCAGCAGGAAGTGGTAAATAGCGAATACGGCCGGCAAAGACCGGATATGCTTATCAGGCTGCCTGGGAAAAAGGTCATTGTGGTGGACTCTAAGGCTCCTTTAGCCGATTACCTGGAAGCAATAGACACCACAGAGGAAAATCTGCGTCAAGTAAAAATGCTGGGTCACGCCAGGCAGGTCAAAAATCATATCATGAATTTAGCAGGCAAGGCATATTGGAACCAGTTTGATTTTACCCCGGAATTTGTCATAATGTTTTTACCGGGGGAAACATTTTTCAGTGCGGCTCTCCAAGCCGATCCGGGACTTATCGAATTTGGAGCTGAGCATAGGGTGATAATTGCTACCCCTACCACCCTGATTGCCTTGCTTAAGGCAGTGGCTTACGGCTGGCAGCAGGAACAAATTAATGAAAATGCTAAGCAGATAAGTGAATTAGGCAAACAATTATATGAAAGGCTCAGTGTTTTAACCGACCATCTCTTGGATATTCGGAAAGGTTTGCAGCAATCTGTTCAAGCTTACAATAAAGCAGTGGGCTCCTATGAAAGCCGCGTCTTGGTTACGGCGAGGAGGTTTGGGGAATTAGGGATAAGCTGTGATAATGAACTTCCGGAGCTGGAAGTCATGGAAACGGGTTTAAGGGAGCTTAATAGTAATATATTGTCGAAATAAATGCCTTTAGAATTATTCTTCCTTAGTCGATAGTAGTATAAAAACTATTATCCAGGGAGGGATAATTATGAAGGTTTCAAGTTCCGCAATTGATCTTTATGGAGACTATCGTTTCCAGCAGAAAAGCACAGTTAAGGAGACCCTAAAAGTTTGGGACAGCGGGACAAGCAGGGAGGCAGTCATTACCGAAGCACAGCATGAAGACAGTAAGGTTCTTTCGCCGGAAGCTTTAGCCAAATTGCAGCAAGAAGCCGGTACAACCAACGAAGTAACAGAGACGGATAGTGTGGTCTTTGAACTTAGTGCGAAAGAGAGGGAATTAATTAATCTCCTGGAAAGATTTCTCAGCAGGCTGACAGGGAAAAGAGTTAAAATTCATGTTCCGGAAAGGATAATCCGGCATGATCCCGGGACATCATCCTTACAGCTAGCAGACGGGAGAAGAGTTAACCTGCGTAACCAGGGGGAAGGCTGGGGCTTGGACTACCAGTATCATGAGACTTACATGGAAAAAGAAGCCATGACTTTTCATTCCCAGGGCGTTATTCAGACCGAAGATGGCAGGGAGATTAAGTTTAATATTGAGATGGAGATGAGCAGGGAATACTTCTCATCACTTAACTTGAGTGTTAAAGCGGGCGACGCCCTGCTGGACCCCTTAGCTATTAATTATGGGGGTGCTCCCAGGCTAACTGAGCTAAAAATTGATTTCGATCTGGATGGGGACGGAGAGAAGGAAAGCATTTCTTTCCTGGAAAAGGGCAGTGGTTTCCTGGCCCTTGATACTAATGAAGACGGTGCCGTTAATGACGGCACAGAATTATTTGGGCCCACTTCAGGCAATGGTTTTGCCGAGCTGGCAGCCTATGATGCAGATGAGAACGGCTGGATTGATGAGAATGATCCGATTTTTAAGAAGCTTAAGATCTGGATTAAAGATGGCGAAAATAACGATCAGCTTCTTGCTTTAGGTCAAGTGGGGATAGGGGCAATTTATCTGGGGAATGTCGCCACGGCCTTCGCGCTGAAAGACAGCGGCAATAATACCTTAGGCAAGATCCAAGCTACAGGTATCTTTATCAAAGAAAACGGACAAGCAGGAACTATTCAGCATATTGATTTAATAATATAAACTAAAAATTTTTAAAAAACCTCTTGCCAAATTCCTTATTTATAATTATAATAATTATAAATAAGGAATACAGATATGGTGGAGGTAGAAAACATGTCAAAATGGATTTGTAAAGTGTGTGGGTATACTTACGAAGGATTGGAGGCTCCGGCAGTTTGCCCGCAGTGTAAGGCCCCTCAGACTAGATTTGCAGCCTACCAAGGGGAGAAGACAGTTTGGGCTGACCAGCATTTTGTAGGTATTGCCGCTGGTGTAGATCCGGAAATTATTGCCGGTCTTAAAGAGAACTTTATGGGCGAATGTACGGAAGTTGGTATGTATTTGGCTATGAGCAGAGTTGCCGACCGCGAAGGTTTCCCCGAAGTTGCTGAAGCTTATAAGAGAATCGCTTATGAAGAAGCCGAACACGCTGCTAAATTCGCCGAACTCTTAGGAGAAGTTGTGACCGATTCAACCAAGAAAAATCTGGAATTAAGAGTTGCAGCGGAAGGAGGAGCCTGTGCCGGCAAGAAAGAATTAGCAGCTCTTGCCAAAAAACAAAACCTTGATGCTATTCACGACACCGTTCACGAAATGGCTAAAGATGAAGCCAGGCATGGCTGTGCTTTTGAAGGTTTGCTGAAGAGATACTTTGGGTAATTATTTCGAATAATACTCAAACTATTTGTTACAATAGAAGCCTCATGTCATCTGGCAGAGGGGCTTCTATTTTTATATCCTCACCGCTTAAAGGATGGCGGAAAGCATAACTCCGGCAGTGCAAGGCCTGCCTGGCGATATAAGTTTGATCCCCGCCGTAAAGCTCATCGCCGAGCAAAGGATAACCGGCTGCTTGGCAGTGAACCCTGATTTGGTGAGTTCTGCCGGTTACTAAGGTGAATTCTAGCAAAGAATAGTCGGGAAAGCGCTGGAGAGTCTTATAAATAGTTAAAGAAGGCAAACCCTCCGGATGAATTTCCCGGACTATATTACTACCGGCTTGGAGGCGTATTGAGCCGCTGAATTCACCTTCATCCCAAGGGAAAAGCCCTGCCACCAATCCCCAATATTTTTTTAGTACTTTGTTATGAGCTGAAAGCCAGGCTAACTGTTGATGAGCATACCTATTTTTGGCTATGAGCACAATCCCTGAAGTATTGCGGTCTATGCGGGAGACGGGTCGAAAGGGGCGAAACTCGCCTTTTTGCTCCCAATAACCTACCACCGCATTGGCTAAAGTCCCGGATTGATACCTGGACGTAGGATGAACAACCTGTCCCGGGGGTTTATCGACAGCTAGGAAGAAGTGATCTTCGTACAAGATGTTAAGCGGTAGGTTTTCCCCTTTAATGGTTGAGGTTTCTTCTTCAGTGAGATCGACGGTCAGGGTTTGTCCGGCTTGGCCTCTGGTTGACAAATAAACAAACTTACCGTCAGCGCGGACATTTTCACCAAGTTTTAATTTGCGGAGTACCTTGCGGGAAAAATGAAAGCGCCGGGAGAGGATATCCTCATATTTTTTGCCTTCGTCTTCAGCTTTTAAGGTATAAATAAAGAGTTTATCGTTATTCATCTGACACCTGTTAACGTTTTTTAGATTTCTTTTTTGCTCGCGTCATAAATTATTTAGGGCAAAACAGGAAAAATAATAATTGAAAAGAATTTATCATTAGGGTACATAATCTAGGGAAGAAATATTTAGTTGCTAAGAAATCAATAGAAAGAGGTAAACTAAATGCATGATGAAAGAATTGAACAATTGGCACACAACATTATTCATTACTCGGTGGAGTTAAAAGCGGGGGAAAAAATCCTGATTGAAATTGCCGGGCTGGAAATACCGTTAGCCCAAGCCCTGATCAGGGAAGCCTACCGGGTAGGGGCTTTACCTTTCCTCGGTATTACCAATCATACCCTACAAAGAGAGATATTAAAAGGCCTGTCCGTGGAACAAGCTCAAGCTATGGCGGCCTGGGATCTCGCTCGGATGAAAGAAATGCAAGCCTATGTTGGAATTCGTGCCGGGGAGAACATTAATGAACTTGCCGATGTCCCTAGTGAGAATATGCGAATCTATATGACTTATTATTCCAAGCCTGTCCATTCCGAGCAGCGTGTGAAAAATACCCGCTGGTGCGTGCTTCGTTATCCGAATGCCTCTATGGCTCAGCTAGCTGAGATGAGCATCGAAGGCTTTGAAGATTTTTATTTTGCTGTCTGCAATCTGGATTATGCCAAAATGTCCAAAGCTATGGACCCTTTGCAGGAATACATGGAGAAGGCTAAGATGGTTAGGATAACCGGGCCGGGCACGGATCTGGAATTTTCGATTCAAGACTTGCCGGCGATTAAGTGTGACGGCAAAATGAATATTCCCGACGGAGAGCTTTTCACAGCTCCTGTCAAAGATTCGGTTAACGGTAAAATCACTTTTAATACTCCTGCTGTTTACCAGGGTTATACTTACGAATCTATTGTCTTGGAGTTTAAAAATGGTAAGATAATTAAAGCTACGGCCAATAATACGGAAAAGTTAAATAAAATTTTGGATACGGACGAAGGAGCTAGGTTTATAGGGGAGTTCTCCTTAGGCTTTAATCCTTATATTCAAAAGCCTATGAAAGATACCCTTTTTGATGAAAAAATTGACGGCAGTTTTCATTTTACCCCGGGCTCTGCTTATGATGAGTGTGATAATGGCAATAGATCGGCTGTTCATTGGGATTTGGTCTGTATTCAAAGACCGGAATACGGCGGCGGAGAAATTTATTTTGACGGCGAATTAATCCGCAAAGACGGCAGGTTTGTCCCTCCGAGTCTCCAAGGTTTAAATCCGGAGAATCTCATGTGAGTGTTTTTTGCTTTGTTAGAAGCAATATTGCCTCTAATTTTGTACCGTTAATCCATTATTAAAGTCTAAAGAAAGGGAGAAAAGAATGAAGGTCTTAAGCAGTATCAAAATGGGTGAGGAAAGGCTTAGTGCGCTGCGTTTGGCTCAACCTCAAGCTGAAATCTGCTTGGTGAAGGAGTTTTCCGCCCCTGATCCGGAGGCAGAAATCTTACTTACTTACGGTTGGGATATTAAAGAAACTACTTTAGATTTATTTCCCAATCTCAAGTGGATTCAAACCTTGAGTGCGGGGGTCGATGCCTTGCCTTTAGCAAAGATTGCCGGTAAAGGAATAATGCTTACTAACGTCAGAGGTGCTCATAAAATTCAAATGGCTGAGTATGTCATTTGGAGCATCCTGATGCTATTAAGGCAAGGGCAAACATTTGTACTGCAGCAGCAAAAGAAAATTTTCAGTGCCAAACCTAAAATTGACGAAATGTACGGCAAAACTGTCTGTATAGTCGGAGCGGGGACTATTGGCAAGGAAATAGCCCAACGCTGCACCGCCTTTGGTATGACTGTCTATGGCGTTTCCAGGCATGGAAAACCGGACTCGGACTTTGCCAAGGTCGTAACCGTAGAGGAGATGCCGCCAATATTAAAAATCAGTGATATTGTGGTTGTTGTCTTGCCTTTAACTGACGAGACAAAGAATTTTATTAATAGCGAATTCCTGAGCTGTTTAAAAGACGGAGCTCTTCTAATTAATGTAGCTCGAGGCCCGGTAGCTGATGAAGCTGCTTTACTTCAAGCCTTAAAAGAGAAAAAGCTCGGAGCGGCAGCTCTCGATGTCTTCGTGCAGGAACCCCTCCCGGAAGACAGTCCTTTCTGGGACTTGGATAATGTTTTAATCACACCCCATATTGGCGGGCGGACCATTCAGGCTTCAGAGCGGATGTGGGAAGTTTTTACCACCAATCTTGCCAAGTATCCTAATCAAGCAGAAATGATTAATCTTATTGATTTATCGGCAGGTTACTAGACACGATTTTTCACTGGCTCAAAATGACAAACATTTTAAATGCTACAAGAGGAAGAGTCAATCTTCTCCGGAGGACAATATGAATGATTTTCAGCAGCAAGTTATCGCTATTCTCAAAGAACACGCTCCAGTTTGGCTTGTCGGCGGGGCTGTCCGCGATCAACTCTTAGGTCTGCCTTCACAGGATATGGATTTGGTCAGCCCTCTTCAACCCGAAAAAGCTGAAGAAATTTTACGAAAGAATAATTTTGAGCCGCTAAGGTTGGGCAAAAATTCCGCTACTTTAACTTTGTTTGCCGAAAACAAGCGAATTGATCTGGTCTATGCTGAAAATTTGCTTCAGGATGCCAGGGGCAGGGATTTTACCATTAATGCTATCTACCAGGAACCTTCCAGTGGAGAGATGTATGATCCTTTTGCCGGCAGAAAGGATTTAGAGAGTAGGATCCTCAAATGCTGCGGCAACCCGGAAGATAGATTCAGGGAAGATCCTCTGCGCATCCTCAGAATGGTGAAATTCGCTGTAAAATACCAAATGGAGATTGAGGAAAAAACGTGGGAGGAAGCCCGCGAACTTCTCGATTTTATGGTTAGTGTTTCCAAAGAGAGAATAACTGCCGAGCTGGCCGAGATTTTGCTGTTGGAAGATGCGGAAAAGGCTGTCAGGCTTTTAGCCGAAGTTGGCTACTGGGACGTTTTTGTACCAGAACTAGCCAGACTACAGGGAATAGTGCAGAACGAATACCATTCGCTGGATGTTTGGGAACATACCATGGCCGTTTTCCGGAATACGCCGCGGGATCTTTTCTTACGCCTGGCAGGCTTGTTCCACGATATCGGCAAATGGGAAACTGCGAGCAGGGAATGTTATCTGGCAGGCAGATTGGAGTATAGAGATAATAAATACCGGATTGATAATTATGTTATTATTGGCACCAGAGGGACAAGGGAGCTGGACAAAAAACTTCGTCCTTTGATCGGCAAGGAAATAAAAATCTTAGGAGCAAGACTGGACGAGTATCCGGAGACCGTCCAATTTAAAAGAGTTTTGTTGGGTGAGGATGTTAGGAGAGGCATTTCCTATGTAGAAAAGGGTAAAAGACATTTTTTAAATCATGAGAAAGCAAGCTCCAGGCTCTTAGCCGAGATCCTCAAAAGATATACTTTTACAATGTATTTTGCAGGCGGAGGACAAAAGAGGCAGGATGACCTTTTAAAGCTTGTCGAGAATCACATGCAGGCTACTTTAACTTTTATGCCTGAATTTAGGGGAGGAAAAGTCAAAACTCCTTTTGAGGAACGGGCAGCGCAGCTGGTTTGGCACTTTTGCTGGGACGGCAGGAACTATGAATTGCAAAATATCTATGATTTCGTGGTCCTTTGGCGAGCCGATTTTATGGCCGGCAAAGTCCATACTGAGGCCCAAATGGAGCTATTCGAGAAAATACAGGCCGAATTAATTAATGTTGCTCTTTGGCAAAAAGAAAACCTGTCTAAATTAGACTGGCGTCTCTTACAGGATTTTGCTGCCGACCAAGACATTAGCGGGGCTAGCCTGGGCAGGTTTAAGGATTATGTACGTTTTAAGGCTATGCGCGAGAGGCAGGCGGAAATAAATCTGCCCTTTCTTAAAAAGGCCTATGCTCAGTTCAGTAAAAAGTAAAGACATAATTCGCAATGAATAAATGACGAAATGAGTAGATATTAGGATATATTCTAAAAATAGATATATTCTAAAAATAAAAAAGAGGAGTGTAGTTATGAAGTGGAAATGTATTGTTTGCGATTATATCCATGAAGGAGAGGAACCACCGGAATATTGTCCGATCTGCGGCGTAGATGCCAGTAACTTTGTAAAGATTGAAGACCAAGCCGGTGATTCCCAAGTCTCCGAAAAAAACAACTCCGAACCACGTTCCGAAAAAGACGCGCAGAAAATATTAACTCCGGAGGAAGCTATCACTAAAGCCATTCGCTCTCTTTCTTACGGCTTATTTATTATCACCGCCAGTTATCAAGGCAGAGATAACGGTCAAACTGCCAATACCTGTTTCCAAATAACCTCTGAGCCTGTCCAGCTGGCTATAGGTATTAATAAAAATAACCTGACACATGAATTTATCCAAAAAAGCGGCAAATTCGGCGTCTCAATTCTTGATCGCCAGGGACATGATTTAGCCAGAAGATTCGGTTACAGATCCGGCAGGGAGATAGATAAATTTGCAGGTTTGCCATGCCACCGCGGACAGTCCGGAGTATTACTTCCCGAAGGTGTTTTAGCTAATCTGGAAGCAGAAGTCGTCAATCAGCTGGATTGCGGTACGCATACGCTCTTTTTGGGAAAGGTCACTGCCGGCGAATATTTTAACAGTGGGGAACCAATGACTTATGCTTACTTCAGAAGTACAAAATAAACTGCCTAAGAAAAAAACTGCTTAAGAAGTGCCTCAAATAATTAAGCTGCCGCTCAAACTTTTTAGTTTAACCGGCAGCTTTAATCTTAATATGCTAGATGCGCTTTTTAACGAAACGAGCCATTCGGGATAAGGCTTCTAAGAGCTGCTCTGTGGAGTAGGCATAAGAACAGCGGATATGGCCTTCACCGCCTGGGCCGAAAGCTGTACCGGGCACAACAGCTACTCTTTCTTCTTTGAGAAGCTGTTCGGCAAATTCATCGGAGCTTAGCCCGGTGACGGAGATTTCCGGGAAAACATAAAAAGCTCCTAAGGGTTCAAAACAATCGAGACCCATTTCCCGGAAACCGTTAACCATCAGGCGCCGGCGGCGGTCATATTCCATAATCATTTCCCGCTTGGCGGATTCTCCCGATTTAAGGCCTTCTAAAGCTGCTACCTGAGCCATAATCGGCGCACACATGATAGTATACTGGTGAATCCTGGTCATGGTTTGGATAAAGTCCTCATGGCCGGCAACATAGCCTATGCGCCAGCCGGTCATGGCGTAAGCCTTGGAAAAGCCGCTGACGTGCAGAGTCCGGTTATGCATATAAGGAAGGGTAGCAAAAGGAGTATGACTTCCGTCAAAAGTTAAATCGGAATAAATCTCATCCGACAAGACGATAAGATCATTTTCCGAGGCAAAACGGGCGATGGGAAGGAGGTCTTCCCTGGTCATAATAGCTCCCGTGGGGTTATTAGGATAGGAAAGTACCAATATTTTGCAATTAGGTGTATAGGCTAACTGCAGGTCTTCAACTTGCAGGCGGAAATCGTGTTCAGCCCTGGTGGGGACATAATGCACTTCAGCTCCGGCAATTGTAGCACAGCCGGCATAAGCAACAAAAGAGGGGTCAGGAATTAAAACCCCGTCCCCGGGATTAATCAGGGAGCGCATGACCAGATCGACAGCTTCACTGGCTCCGACGGTAATTAAAAGCTCTTTCTCAGGGTTGTAATTTAAACCCTGGTGTTTAGCCATGTACTTGGCCAATTCCCGCCGCAGCTCAATTAGGCCGGCATTGCTGGTATACATTGTCTGACCTTGCTCTAAAGAATAGATGGCCGCTTCGCGCATCACCCAGGGAGTGGCAAAATCCGGTTCACCTACGCCAAGGGAAATAACATCCTCCATAGTTGCCGCTAAATCAAAAAACTTACGTATTCCCGAAGGTTTAAGGCTCGAAGTCAAAGTCGATAAGTACTTTTTCATGAGGTAATCATCAGACGCTGAGGTCTTTCTTCCTCTCCATGAAATTGGATACCATCTTCTTTATAGCGGCGGAGGATAAAGCGGGTTGAAGTAGTTTCAATAACATCCAGTGGGGATAATTTATCAGAAACAAATTGCGCGATATCATGCATATTTTTACCTTCGACCACCAAGCTTAAGTCGAAGTCGCCGGACATCAGGTAAACAGATTTGATTTCCGGAAACTTTTGAAAACGCTGGGCAATTTTATCGTAGCCTTGGCCGCGCTGGGGCATAACTTTAACATCAATTAAAGCGGTCACCCTGTCGTCCTCTAATTTTTCATGGTTGATTAAAACACTATATTTAACAATGACCTTGTCTTTTTCCCACTGCTGAATTTTTTTCTCTATATAGTCACAGCTTAGTCCGGTTTGGATGGACAGCTGTTCCACTGTTAAGCGGCAGTCCTGGGATAGAACATAAAGGAGGCGGCGATCCTCAACGGACAGCATAACGCAAATACCCCTTTCTTATAATTTTTAAAATATCATAACATAATCCCTAAGAGGATAACAACTCAATATTATTGTTATCAGAGCTGAAGCACCAAGATTATTTTAAAGAAGCCAGAGGGATCCTTAAGCTTTTTAAATTCAAAAACCCCTTAGTTTAGGCCACTGTTTCTTTCAGAGCCTGCATAGTAATAGCCTCCAAGGTAATATTTTAACCCATCATACCGTTTTTGAGCATGCCAAAAGAGCATTTTCATGCTTTCTCTAAAAAATCTTCTTACCTTACAGTTATGCTACTAATCGCCAGCGTATTTCTTTATTGGTTGCTTCTTTAATCTTGTTCTTATCCAATAAATTCCCCCTACATGCCGATTTGAAATAAGCGATGAAACCCCGAATCCCTAGCTTCATCACCTGGTCAATAAGCAGTTCGCTGTTCATCGCCATCACATTTAGGAACCTGGCAATTTTCATTAGATAATGGTATCCTTCCATGGCATTCCAGGTATAAGAGTAGCAGTGTTCATAGTCATATCCCTGATGCTTTTCCGTTAAAATATTATTCTCGATCCTCCAGCGATATCTTCCCATCTTAGTGCATCTCACAAAAACATTTCTTTGGCTGAGGGGGGCTGAGGATATCCAGGCATATCGGGTTTGCTTTTCTTCAATCTCTTCAGTGCTCCGGCTATGGTTTTCTTGCCATGTTTCATAGCATATGACCATATGAACATTTTCTTTGTTCTTACGGTTCTCCCCGTATTCGTATTCGATAGAATTTGCCCAGGTGTAGAGTTGCCTCCGGTTTCCCCACTGAACTTTCAAACTGTTCTCTGGGGTTAAGCCGCATTAGGCCCATGGCTTCGCGCCAGACATCCTTCATGCCGTCTTCTTTCAGCACAATCATATAGCCCCAGCCATACTCCCGGCATTTCTGAATCACGGGACCACAGGCATAGAGTCCATCAACCAAAAGGGTAATCTTTAGCTTCGGAAAAGCTTCTTTTAAACGCTTGGCTAATCGTTCAAAGGCTTTGCGTTCACAATCCTGTTTGTTGACGCCTTCTATGTATTCTTCGTTTTTTAAGAATTCGCTAAGTAGAGGAAGGGTAATTCCGTTGTCCAAGACCAGAACCGATTCCAATACATAGACATAATACTGCGGAATTTTTTCTTCACCGCCTACATGCCGTCTCATGCAGTTATCATGACTCATACCAACTTTGACGGACACCAAATCGTGATTATATAATAAAATCATGAGAGGTGCAGAAAAATGGGAAACAACAACAACCGATACGACGATGACTTTAAGACCGGAGCGGTAGCAATGGTAGTAGAAAAAGGCCCCGGTCGATTGGTTCAGTAGCAAAAGATTTAGGCGTATCAGAGCCTGCACTCCGAAGATGGGTAAAGGCAAGTACAGAACCAGAAGATGAAGTCACTAAAAAACTAGCGGAGCTTGAAGCCGAAAATAAAAGGCTAAAAAAAGAACTTGATGATGCAAAGGACACGGTAAACATCTTAAAAAAGTCAGTAGCCATTTTCGTAAAGCCATAGAATCAGAGAAAATAGCAAGCAGGAAATACGAGTTCATAAAAGCTTATGCCTCCGGGCATTCTGTGGAGAAAATGTGTGAGTTATTAAAAGTATCCCGGAGTGGTTTCTACGACTGGATTAAAAGAGAACCATCAAAGCGAGAGAAAAAGCAGCAAAAAATACTTAAAATAATAGAGAAAACCCATAAAAAGTATCCTACTTGGGGTGTTGATCCGATCTGGGCTGAAGTCAAAGAAAAAATATCATGCAGCCGTGGAACGGTTTACAAATTGATGAAAGAAAACGGCATAAAATCAAAACAACGTAAAGCCAAATGGAAAGCAACAACCAATAGTAAACATAACTTACCAGTAGCTCCAAATCTCTTAGGGCAAAATTTTAATATAACAGAGCCCAATACCGTATGGGCAGGAGATATCACATACAATTGGACCGGTGAAGGCTGGCTATATACAGCAATAGTCAAAGACTTATGTACCAAAGAAGTAATAGGCTATGCCATGGGTGATAGAATTACCAAAGAACTTGTAATAAAAGCCATGAAAGTGGCCATACGAAAAGAAAGGCCAAAAGCAGGATTAATATTTCATTCGGATCGCGGAAGCCAATATTGTTCAAAACGACTTCAGGAGCTTATTAAAAGATAATAATATCCGGCAAAGCATGAGTCGCAAAGGAAATCCCTATGATAATGCTTGTGCAGAAAACTTCTTTAGTTGTTTAAAATGTGAATGTACAAATTTCTATTATTTTAGGACTAAGGACGAAGCAAAGCAGGCTATTTTTGAATATATAGAGGTTTATTATAACAGACAGACAGAGAAGGCATGCAGCGCTAGGCTGGATTACTCCTGCTGCATATAAAAAACTAATCAGTCTAAAAGTAGCAGCATAAAAAAGACAAATTAAAAACGGCATTTGGCGGGAATCAAGGGCGAGCAAAGCGAGTTTATCTAGACCCTTGATTCCCAGGATAGCCCAACATCCTATTGAACGATGGTCTGTAAAAGACCATCTGCCCTCCGGCGAGGACGGGGTTTGGGGCAGGGCCCCAATTGTTTTAATAGAGCCAAGAGAGAATAAACCCTTATTGAAAGCAAATTGGCGAAACTTTATGTAACTTCAAGATATGTTCACGAAACAGTGTCCAGAAAACGTAGAAAGGCTCATCATCCCATTTGTAATCTCGAAATAGCTTCTGTGTTCCATCGATAGCAACTAAGTAGTTTTTTCGGATTAAGTAATTCTGAAACTTCTTTCTCCGGATAAGATCCTTCAAAAGTTCAATCATACTTTCTTGTATTTCCGAAACATCGATCCTTTCCTTCCAGTAATCGCGCCAGTGTGTCTGCGTGGGGGCAAGGTTTCTAATTCCGGAAACATTGCCTGGAGATTCTCAAATTGAATTCGGGTCATCGATCGATTAACTTCCCGCCTCGACCCGCTTTTGTAGCACAAACATGAGTATTCCATAAATCATTAATACGGCTATTTTGTGTTTTATGCTTCCTGGTTTTCTGGGATCGTTAATCTTGCTAAGCTTTTGGAGTAAGCTTGGCAGCATCTGGCGGTATACCATGACGACTTTTTCAAAGGTATCCTGTTGTTCTTTTTGCTCTTCTTCGACACTCCCTCCAACGTTCAAACGGTTCGGCAGGGCAGCCTTCTTTTTCTTTTCTTCGTAAACAACTGGACTTGCTTTCCTAGAGCGCACACGTTCCAGCATCTTTTCTTCCTGGGTATTTTGCTTCTTTTCTCGCTTTGCTTTAGACTTGCTCATTCAGGATTCACAACCTTGTAATGTTCTTCTCCTTTTAAGCAAGCCTTGAAATTTTCTTCTTGCAAAGGGTACATGAAAATCATTTTCTTAGAAAGAGGTTCTGACTCTACTCTAGTTCGTCCGCTTCCTTTGGTTTCTCCTAGATAGATCCAGTTCGATGCTTTGTAGCACGTCCCGTTAAAATGGTCTGTATCCACAAACGTTTCTAATAAGACGGGCGCATAGCAGTATTCTCTGAGCCAGTCCTGCTGAATTTGCTTTACGGCAAGAGAGAGTGCTTTGCTTGCTAGATTGCGTATATGAACCCATGGAAAAATTAAAAAGCGACTGTTGTTTACAATTAAATGAAGGCGAACTTTTCGATCCTCCTTTGTCCAGCCAATCCATTGGTCCCTATCTTCTAGGGACCACGCCGATGCTGAGAATTGAAGGCAGCCAAGTTCTTTGTCCCCTGATTTTACAAAATAGTGTAGACGCGAACCAAAGACCCACTTGTCCCCGAGCATATGATACTGATTCACGTAGGAACGCCATCGTTTCAATTCTTCACCGGGTTCAGCAATGACTAAAACTGCATGGGTTCATAGTTTCGGATATCTCCACTAATTTCATCGGTGTTAAATTTAATTTCGGGAATATGGACTCTTTGTTTACGTTGCAGTGAGGGTTTGATGGGTGGCAGCTGTACTATCCCATCGGCTTCTAATCGATCAAAAAGATCTTTACATTGCTTCATTTTTGCTCGTCCAGCAGGGGTTGTCCAATTTAAGATTTCACAAACCGTTCCAGCGAGCTCACTTCTAGATAATTTGGGATATCTCTTCCTTGCCCATATAATCATCTCTATGTCTTCGCGACTAAATGTTCTGCCACAAAAAACAATGCTAGTATTGTCCAAGATGTATCATCTACCTTTCCAATACTAGCATAACATGTCGGTTTAGGTATGTCCAGGGCGGATTTGCGAAATAATTTCTATTAAAACATCTAAGAACCTTACATTGCGCCAACCCTAGATTGGTGCGTCAGCTCTGTATTGTTATCCCGAACTCAAACCGAAAATATACTTTTTGCTGCATTCAGGTTATAATATACTGGAAATTGGACTTCCAAATTGACAAAAAGAATGGTTGACTTATGACAAAGAAATTAAATATAGTTTTGGTGGAACCGGAGATTCCGCCGAATACCGGTAATGTAGCCAGGTTGTGCGCCAATGTAGGGGCAGATCTGCATCTGGTAAAACCTCTCGGCTTCAGCATTGATGATAAACATTTAAAAAGAGCGGGACTGGATTATTGGCATCTGGTAGCTGTTCATATTTATGAAAATTTCAGAGACTTTGAGGATAAAAACCCTACAGGCCAGCGTTTTTTAGCTACTACCAAAGGCCAAAGGTTTTATTCCGATGTTCAATATCCCGCAGGCTGTTACTTGCTCTTCGGCAGGGAAACTAAAGGTCTTGCTCCGGAGATACTAAACGCTTATCCGGAGAACCAAATCCGTTTGCCCATGCGCCAAGATGCGCGTTCCCTTAATCTGTCTAATTCTGTTGCCGTGGTCGCCTACGAAGTACTGAGACAGTGGCAGTTCCCCGGACTTATTTAAGAGACGACTTTTTATTGCGGCAAACAACTGTAAATTTAAATCGTTTACAGCAATAATTCGTTGAGCTTCAATGGATGGAGACGGGAGATATTTGGGAGGTAGTAATGTTTCAATATTTGATAACTTTCATCCTAGCAGTTGCTTTAGCCACGATCTTGACTCCCTTAGCCATAATCTTAGCAGGGAAATGGGGTATTATAGATTATCCGGGAGATCGCCGGGTGCATTCTTTCCCAATCCCACGGCTGGGCGGAGCTGCAATTTTTTTAGCTTTCTGGCTGGCCGTTGTTCTGACGATTGACGTTGATAGGATGATCGCCGGGCTCTTTTTTGGCAGCTTGCTTATTTTTGCCGTAGGCATGGTTGATGATATTAAAGGTTTAAGCCCTTTAGCCAAATTTTTCTGGCAGCTGCTGGCTGCTATAGTGCCTCTCTTTTTTGGCCTGGCGGTGGAACAGGTAACATTGCCGTTTCTTGGGGAAATATATCTGGGAATGGCTATAGGTTATGCCTTTGCTGTTATCTGGATTGTGGGATTGGTCAATACCGTCAATATTTCTGACGGTTTGGATGGTTTGGCTGCCGGTATTTGTTTTATTGCTGCTCTCATTCTCTGCTGGTCAGCCCTAAGAATTGAACAGTTCACCCCGGCTTATCTGCTCTTAGCTTTAGCGGGAGTGGCTCTAGGGTTCTTATTTTATAATTATCACCCTGCCAAAATATTTATGGGCGATTCCGGCAGTATGTTTTTAGGATATATCCTCGGAGCGGTATCTATCTGGGGATTATTAAAGACAGCGACTATTCTCGGTTTGGTCTTTCCATTATTGGTTCTGGGGATGCCCTTAACCGATGTCCTCTTTGCCATTATCCGCCGCAGTTGGAAAGGGCTCTCGATTGCCCGGGCGGACCGTGGGCACCTTCATCACCGCTTGCTGGATGCCGGTTTAAGCCAAAAGCAGGCTGTCCTGATTCTCTATGCTATCAGTCTTTGCTTTGGCCTGGCTGCCATACTCAGTGTTTACGGGCATTGGGTTATAGCTTTGGTACTTATCCTTCTTGATATCGGATTAATCCTGAGAATTATGTTCAGAAGGTTCTATCTTCTGAATAACAATAAACAATGGATGTCCATTAAGAAAAGGGGGAAAAAATAATGAAAGTTAGGTATCATGGCCATGCTTGTTTTGAACTGGAAACAAGTACAGGAAGGATCATTATTGACCCATTCCTGTGTGGTAACCCGACGGCCGATGTGACACCGGTTGATTTTTCTAAGCTTGATGCAATTCTAATTTCACATGGGCACAGTGACCATTTCGGTGATGCTATTGAACTGGCTCAAAAAACAGGTGCGGTAATTGTCTCTAATTTTGAATTGGCGAGTTTTGCCGAGAAATTCGGTGTAAATGTTCATCAGATGCATATCGGCGGCAAGTATCAATTTCCTTTTGCCACCATTAAATTAACCCAGGCTCTGCATGGCTCTGGAATTCCCAAGGGAGACGGAACTTTTCATTATGGCGGTCTGGCTTGCGGCTTTTTGATCCAAGCAGAAGGAAAATGGCTCTACCATGCCGGTGATACCGGTCTTTTCGGGGATATGGAGCTAATCGGCAGGCAATACAATTTAGAGCTCGCCATGCTGCCGATCGGGGATAATTTTGTTATGGGTCCGGAAGATGCTATCCTTGCGGCCCAAATGCTGCGGGCTAAAAGCGTGATTCCCATGCACTATAACACTTTCCCGGTAATTAAACAGGATGGCCAGGCCTTTATTAACGAATTGCAGCGGCAAGTTCCGGAATGCCGCGGAATTTTGCTGCAAGCCGGTCAGGTACTGGAGATTTAATAATGTTCTTAGCCGGATAATCCCTTATTTGCTGCGACCTTTCATTTTGCAAAAATCTAAATAAGCACATAAAATGTTTCAATAAAACTGAACTCTTACCATTCATTAGTATCCCGTAATTTTACGGGATATTTTTCTCTTAAAAGGGCAAAATATTCTAAAGGAGATGAAACGGTGTGACCAACAAAGAATGTACATGGGATTGCATCTACTCGGTAAATGGTGTCTGCCGTCTGGAAAACACTCACGGACGGAAGAACCCTCAGTGCCCTTTTAAAGAAGGAAACCAAACTGCGGCATCTTTATAATGAAACGGGAGAGGTAAGCGCGAATGAAAGAAAAAGAGTTTCAAAGCGGGATGAAAGCGATTAACAGAACCAAGAAGGCTGTCAACCAGAATCTCAGAAAGGCCAGAAATAAGCAAATGGATTTAATTGAAGAACTCAAAATGGAAATTGCGACTGAATTAGGTATTATTGAGCAAATTAACAACCATGGTTGGCATTCTTTAAGCCCAAGAGAATCAGGGAAAATCGGAGGAAAACTGTCTCAAAGATTAAAAAAGTTAGGCCACTGATAACATCACTGACAACATATTATTAGAAAAAGTGCTTATTATATAACAATGTTGTTCTCGCCCCACCTTATGGTATAATTAAAACAAAAACAGGTGGGGCGTTGTATTTGAGTAAAACAAAACATCAACAAATTTTAAGCTTTATTGAAGATTTGGCCATTGGCAGTAAAGTATCGGTACGGTTCATCGCCAAAGAACTGGATGTCAGTGAAGGAACTGCTTACCGGGCTATTAAAGAAGCAGAGAATAAAGGCTTGGTCAGATCTATCCCCAAAGTAGGAACCTTAAGGATTGAAGGTGTTAAGGAAAGACAGATTGAAGACCTTACTCTTAATGAAGTATCTCAGATTGTTGAAGGGATTATTCTCTGCGGCGAGGACAGGCTGGCTGAAAGCCCTAACAAATTTCTCATTGCTGCGATGGAACTAAAAGATATGGAACGCTACCTGGAAGAAGGCTCACTATGTATAGTCGGGAACAGAACAGATGCTCAATTGCTGGCCTTAAAAAATAATGTCCCCTTGCTGATCACAGGGGGTAAAGAACCGCTACCGGAAGTAGTGGAAACAGCTAAAAAATCAAATACCCTCATAATGGTATCTCCTTATGATTCTTTTGTCGTCACAACCATGATTAATAGAGCTTTATTTGACCGTTTGATCGATAAAGAGATCCTGCTGGTGGAAGATATCATGGTCAAAGATGTCAAATACTTAAGGGATGATGCCACAGTCGGGGACTGGTACAAGCTGTCCCAGCTGACAGGCCATAGCCGTTTCCCGGTAGTTGATCAGGATCATAATGTTGTTGGCATTATAACGGCCGTCGATGTAGCCGGAGCGGATCAAGAAGTTGTCATCAGCCAAGTAATGAATCCCAACCCATTTACTGTTGGCCGGGATGATTCCGTTACGCATATTTCCCGTAAAATGGTCTGGGAGGGCTGGGAAATAACGGCCGTGGTTGATAACGACAAACTGATAGGCCTCGTCAGCCTGCAGGATGTCTTAGAAGCTCTACAGCAGATCCAAAAACAGCCACAGTTTGGGGAAACAGTAGATAACCTGGTTTTAAGCGGTTTTCGTTATGCCGATGACCCCGAACACCTGACTATCAAGGGTGAAATCACCCAATTCATGGCTAATGAATTTGGTTCGGCCAGCTGCGGCAACCTGGTAACACTCATGAATACCGCCGGTTATATTGCTCTGCGGAAAAAATACCGTCTGGATGCGATTACCGAGAATTTCAACTTCTTTCAATTTCACCCGGTACCGGTGGGAACCGAGATCAGTATTAGCGCGAAGCTTCTTTTAGTTACGAAAAAACACTGCAACATTGAAATCGATGTCTTTAACGAACAGAAGGATTTGTTGGTCAAGGGCATGATGTCAGCCCGGATGGGGGATAAAAAATAGGCTTATGTTCACACATCTGCATGTGCATACCGAATACAGCCTCTTGGACGGGGCAGCCAGGATAGAGAAGCTGACCCGGCAGGCAGCTGAGCTGGGTATGCCGGCTCTTGCGATTACCGACCATGGCGTTATGTACGGCGTTATAGATTTTTACAAGGCCTGCTTGAAGCAAGGTATAAAACCCCTAATCGGCTGTGAAGTCTATCTTGCTCCTGGCAGCAGAACTGAGCGTACTCTTGGTAAGGAAGAGAAGAATTATCATTTGGTACTCTTAGCCGAAAATAACGATGGCTACCGTAACCTTGTGAAAATAGTATCACAGGCCCATATTGACGGCTTTTATTACAAACCCAGAGCAGACAAAGAGCTTTTGCAGAAATACAGCAAAGGCTTAATTGCGTTGAGCGGCTGCCTCGCCGGTGAAACAGCCGAATACCTTCTCCAGGATAATTATTCCCGGGCTAAGAGGTCGGCCCTGGAATATTTGGAGATCTTCGGAAAAGATAATTTTTTCCTGGAGATACAGGACCACGGCTTAAATGACCAAAGAAAAATAAACTCCGGACTGTGGAAGCTGCACGCGGAGACGGGAATTCCGCTAGTGGCCACGAATGATGTCCATTATGTCCACAGGGATGATGCTTTCCTGCAGGATGTGCTGCTTTGTATTCAAACCGGCAAAACTTTGGCTGACACCAACAGAATGAGCTTTGAAGGCAAAGAATTCTATCTGAAAAGCCAAGAGGAAATGAACCTGCTCTTCGGTGAGTCTCCCGAAGTATTGGCTTTAACCAATGAGATTGCCGCCAGATGCCGGGTTGAATTTGAGTTTGGCCGGCACTATCTGCCTGTCTTTGAAGTTCCCACTAATTACACCTTGGATGAATACCTGCGGGAACTTTGCTGGCAGGCTTTTCCGCATTATTATCCGCAGGCTTCTGACCGAGAGCGTGAAAGGCTGAAATATGAGCTGGAAGTCATCACCCAGACAGGTTTTTCCGGTTATTTTTTAATTGTCGCCGATTTTTGCCGGTATGCCCGGGAACAGGGCGTAGCAGTCGGACCCGGGCGCGGCTCGGCTGCTGCCAGCATGGTTGCTTACCTCTTGGGAATAACTTCGGTCGAGCCTTTACGCCATGATCTCCTCTTTGAGAGATTCTTAAACCCTGAAAGAATATCCATGCCGGATATCGACATTGACTTTGACCCGGAAGGCCGGGAGAAAGTTATCAAGTATGTTACGGAAAAATACGGTGAAGAACAGGTCTGTCAAATCATAACTTTCGGTACTATGGGAGCCAAGGCTGTCCTAAGGGATGTCGGCCGGGTGCTCGATTTACCCTTAGGAAAAGTGGACCGGGTGGCTAAAGCTGTCCCCAATGAGCTGGGGATAACTTTGGAAAGAGCTTTGGCAGTATCGCCTGATTTAAAAAAAATGATTGAGGATGGGGAAGTGCGAAGGCTCTATGAAATAGCCAAGGCGCTGGAGGGAATGCCCCGCCATGCTTCAACCCATGCGGCCGGAGTGGTTATTGCCAGGGAACCTCTGACCAATTACCTGCCCCTGCAAAAAACTCCCGATGGCTTTCGTATGACGCAGTTTCCTATGAAAACCGTGGAAGAAATCGGCTTATTAAAGATGGATTTCCTCGGCCTGCGCAATCTGACGATTATTACCAAAACAATCGAAAAGATCAAGCAGACCAGGGGCATGGCGTTGGATATCAATAAGATACCTTTAGATGACCAAGCTGCCTATGAGCTTTTAGCTGCAGGAAACAGCACCGGGGTCTTTCAACTAGAAAGCGGCGGGATGAGGGCAATACTGAAGGACTTAAAGCCGAACTGTTTTGAGGATATCATTGCTGTCGTGGCTTTATACCGCCCCGGGCCTATGGAACAAATCCCTGAGTTTGTCCGCCGTAAACACGGAAGTAAGACCACTTACCTGCATCCCCTGATGGAGGAAATACTCGAGCCTACCTATGGCATAATTGTTTACCAGGAACAGGTTATGCAAATAGCCCAGAAACTAGCCGGCTATTCCTTGGGACGAGCCGATCTTCTGCGTCGAGCCATGGGCAAAAAAGATAAAAAGATTATGGAAGAGGAGCGCCAGAATTTTATTTACGGTTTACAGGACAAAAGCGGGGAGTGGATAGTGCCGGGTGCTGTCCGCCTAGGGATAGAAGAAAAGAAAGCGGAGGAAATATTTGAACTTATAGCCAAATTTGCGGAGTATGGCTTTAACAAAGGCCATGCTACGGCTTATGCCTTGCTAGCTTACCAAACAGCCTATCTAAAAGCCAATTATCCCTTGGAATTTACGGCTTCGCTTTTAAGCTCGGTTATCGGCTCTTCCGATAAAGTATCATTTTATATTCAGGAAGCTCGCAACAGCGGTATTGAAATCCTGCCGCCGGATGTCCAATACAGCAATAAAGATTTTACCATCGAGAAGCAGGCCATTCGCTTTGGCCTAGAAGCCATCCGTAACGTCGGCAGCCAAGTAGTTGATGAGATTATCCGGGTTCGGCAGGAGGCTCCTTTTAATTCCTTTTATGATTTTATCTTGAGAGTGGACTCCAAGGTTATGAATAAAAGAACCCTGGAGAGCTTGATTAAAGCCGGAGCGTTTCAGTCCTTATGCAATAGGGCCCAGGCCATGAAAGCATTGGATCAGGCCTTGGAGCTCGCTCAGAACAGGCAAAAAGACAATGAGACAGGGCAGATTTCCTTATTTGATCTGGATCAGGAATTGGATGATGATCTGGATATGCCTGATATTCCGGATTTTGAGGAGGAGGAAATCCTCAAGATGGAAAAAGAATATTTGGGGATTTATTTGACGGCTCATCCTTTGCTCGCTGTGCAGGATCTGATGCAAAGAGTAACTACTTCGGAAATAGCCGTTTGTCTGGAGAGTGATGAAGAAAAAAAAGTAATCCTCGGCGGGATAATAAATTCTTTTAGACAAACAATAACCAAAAAAGGTGAAATGATGGCCAGCTTCCAACTGGAAGATCTGACCGGTACCATAGAAGTATTGGTCTTTCCTAGGCTTTTTGCTGAGACAATGCGACTGGCTAATGACCAAATCGTGATTATCCACGGCCGGTATAATATAAATGAAGACGAAAAGAAAATTTTTGCTGAAAAAATACAAACAATAGATGAATACTTAGCCTCCGACCGTTTTGCCGGCCGGACTGCGGCCCAAACTTCGGCTGCTCGGCAGAAGGAAGGGCAGGAGAAGCAGGGCAAACTCTTTTTGAAGTTTTTAAATAATCAAGATAAGATTTTGCTGGATAAGGTATTTCAGCTTTTAAGCGCATATAAGGGCTCTAATCCTGTCTATTTCTTCTTCCAGGACACCAAGAAGGTATTTGAAGTCAGTAGGGATTATTTTGTAAAATATAATCCTAATCTTGAGGAAAAACTAAGTTTTTTGATTGGCAAAGAAAATTTAAAATGGCAGTAATACTTAATAAGATTTGGAGGAGAGGAACATAGCACGTATAGCAGTGTATCCCGGAACATTCGATCCTGTGACCAACGGCCATTTGGATATCTTGCACAGAGCGGCGGCCTTATTTGACCGGGTAATAGTCGGTGTGGCTTCAGAAAGCAATAAAGATACCCTTTTTTCCTTGGAAGAAAGGCAAGAACTATTCCGCCATGAGATCCAAGGGATTAAGAATATCGAGGTCACTTCCTTCAGAGGCTTAACGGTTGAATTTGCGCGCCAATACGGAGCCATAGCCTTAATCCGGGGTTTAAGAGCTATGACTGATTTTGAATATGAATTTCAACTGGCATTAATTAATAAGAAACTTGCCCCGGATATTGAAACTGTTTTTCTTATGACCAAGAGTGAATACTCTTTTATCAGTTCCAGTGCTATCAAGTGGGCGGCAAGCCTCGAAGGCAGTATTAAGGAATTTGTTCCCCCTAATGTAGAAAAAGCCTTGCTGCAGAGGTATAATAAAACTGTTTAAGCCTGTTGCAAAACCTTCATCTATTATAGTTATAAATCTCAACTTTCGCATAGCAAAAGTTTGCTCTAAGCCAGTCACAGACTGGGTTTGGCCAAAATAAATTTGTTTATTGACAGGAAAACACCTTTCAAAGTTGGTAAAATGGAAGTAACCCAACTAACCATAATTCCAACAGAAAGGTGCGTACTTCAATGATACAACACAACTCTCTGTCTGAACAGCATTATAATTACTTTTCTTTAATTTTCTCTTCCCTTAAAATCAGTCAACTTCTTCGAAAAGCAGGAATTCGTAAGACCTATGGCGTTTCAAGCTTTGCAGTATTCCAGATTATTTTTCAGTTAGTCTTTCAAGGCCGGAATTTATTCCGTTTGCTTGAAGGACATTGGTCTGAATCTCTTCCAGGTAAAGATGTGATTTACCGGTTTCTTAATGAATCCCGCTATAACTGGCGAAAGTTCTATCAACTGCTGAGCCTTCAGGTCGTAGAACGCTTCGAAAAACTCACCTCCGCAAAACGTATCCGGGTGTTCATCGTCGATGATTCGGTAATGAACCGAGAGAGAAGCAAGAAAGTTGAACTTTTAGCCAGGATCTTTGACCATATTTCGGGTCGCTTAATTCGTGGTTATAACTTGCTCACGCTGGGTTGGTCCGATGGTTATAGCTTTGTACCTATTGACTTTACTCTCTTAAGTTCTGCTAAGGCTAAAAACCGTCTTTGCGAAATGAAGAAGGATTTAGACAAACGATCCATCGGCTATAAGCGGCGTGTTGAAGCCTTAAGCCATAAACCGGATGCTGTGGTTCAAATGCTTGAACGGGCTATAAAGGCTGGATTCACCGCAGATTACGTTCTGATGGATAGTTGGTTTACACAAGCACCATTGATTCAAAAGCTAATGGCTCAAAAGCTGCATGTCATTGGGATGGTCAAAGAACTTAAACAGCGTTACCTTGTTGAAGGAAAATCCTTGAGTTTAAGTGAGCTTTATGCCTCTGTTCCTAAAAACTCCAAAGCTACCATTTTAGGTTCAGTCCGAGTTCAAACGTCTTCAGGCTTACCCCTTAAAATTCTCTTCGTTCAGAATAGAAATAACCGGAGAGAATGGTTAGCCATTTTAACCACAGATTTATCGTTAGATGATTCTGAAGTTGTAAGAATTTATGGAATGCGTTGGAGCATTGAAACCTTTTTCAAAGTGGCTAAATCACACTTAAAGCTAGGGACTGAATTCCAAGGCCGATCCTTTGATATGATGATTAGCCATACAACCATTGTATTTTCCCGTTATCTCATCCTTGAATGGGAACGAAGGGAAAATAATGATGAACGCTCTTTAGGAGGATTGTTCTACTTTTTTGCCGATGAAGTTGCAGACTTAGATTTAAAAACGGCATTACGGCAGCTTATGGCTTTTGTCTTAACGTTACTACCGAATAAACCAGAGAATTTCGAAGCACTAAGTCAATTACACAAATGGATTTGTGAATTGCCCAGTTATATCAGGGCTTTATTCGCACAATTAGGGTGCGAAAGTTGAGTTATAAATTTATAAGAGAAAATACGGATTATTTGCGGGAGGGTATCAGAACATGTGGACAGTAATTTATATTGCACCTACCAAAAATATTGCCGAAAGGTATCAGCAAGCCTTAGCTGAGGAAGGAATCCTTGTTCAATTAAGGCCGGTCGGTACTTCTCACCAGGTGACCAGTCACTCTACCGAGATCCTTGTACCTGAATCTGAAGTGGAAGAGGCTAATGAGATTCTTACAAATATCATTGGAAGTTAAATTAGTAAATTGAGTAAGTTATAATTAGAAATTTATGATAAGGAAATTTCAGATTTCCTTAATTCTCTACTTGACTCCGGCAAATGAAAATGCTAATATTGTAAAGCAGTTGCCGAAGTGGCGGAATTGGCAGACGCGTCGGTCTCAAAAACCGATGTCCTAACAGACGTGTCGGTTCGACCCCGACCTTCGGCACCATTGAAAATCAAGGCTCTTAAGGGCCTTTTTTTATTTTATGCATCAAAAGACCGACGGGAATGTGCCCAATACTTTGCTTTTGACACCAAATATATGTTGGTCGTGAAAACGCTGCAGGAAGTATCCCTGTGTCTTTGACTTAAAAAGGATGTTTAAAAATTTAACCTGGAGTAAACCAGGTTTAATTTTTTACCTTAATAATGCTTGAGCAATAATCTTATCAAACTTTCTGACATCAACGCCTTTTTTCAGATTAACCTTGATATGTCCGGCCCTGGTCCATAACTGGACCTCTGCATTGATATCTAAGGTTCCGGCATTTTCTGACGACCACATGTTTATTGAAGAATAAGGCAAGGAATAAATCTCCACTTTTCTTCCTGTAATTCCTTGAGCATCACGAACAATTAACCTTCTATTCGTGAAGACTGCACTGTCTCTTATGGTTTTATATGCGGCAATAGCTTCTTCACCATCAACGAGTAAATCACTTACATCATTTGGGATAGGGCACTCACTAACGAATGTCCATGAAAGAATAGCTGCTGGTTCTGCCATAAAAATCAAACCTCCCTAATTTTGTAACAATCAATATTCTATGTCGATTGAGAATATCCTTTGATATTTTGGACAATTTTATGAGGCTTTTGCCGTTTCTTTTGGACTTATTGTATTCCTAGAATGAGTTAAAACTAAGTTCGTACTTGTTGTACTTTAAAAAAAATGTTCTAAAAGAGTAATTCTATAAACAGTTGCTCCGGATTTGTCCCTGGCTTGAACTTGAACAATTTGCTAAATAATGCTAAAAAGGAGGAATAAAAATGTCAGGAAAAATTCAAAAATCAACAGAAGAGAACTTAGAAAGCAGGTTATGGGAACGAAATAATGCTATTGAAGAGGCTCTTATCAGGCTCAAAAAGGCAAGCCTTTTACTGTCACATTGGACGCAGGAATACGGATTTTACGAAAGTCCAAATCCAAGATTGATATTTGATAATACCGTACCGAATAGCGATAAATTCAAATTACAGGCCTTTAAATGGTTTTGGGAATACAACTATATATTCTATTTTGTGGATATGGTTGAGGATTATATTTTTGAGACCCAAAAAATACTTGAAGAGGCTCTGGTCGTAAAAGAATAACAAAGATCTGGTAAGATATTGGTTTTGATTCTGGGATTATGTCTTAACAGATGTGGCGGTTCGACCCCGACCTTCGGCACGAATATATGTAAATTAGGCGGATCTTAACATGATGTTAGAGTCCGTTTTTTCGTTTATTTGATGCTTTTTCTAAACTGTGCATCACTTATTGCTCTGAGCGTTCTTAATTGATGTTAAACACTCCGTTCGCACATTTTAGCATTTATGTATAAAATCCTTGCAGTTATAACAACCTGGCAGGGGAATTGTTAAGTATGTCGAAAACTATGCTTGTATTCAATTGCATTAAATATTTCATACAAGTGGGGAGGACAAGTATGAATAAATATGCTCAAGCCGCACTTTTAGCTGTGGATTTAATTAAATGTAAGAAAGCGTTTAACCCAGTTCAAGCATGGCAAAAGGCTACTCATGCAATTTTTGACAGTCCTTCAAGCCAGGTTAAAGGTTGTCCAAAGAATACATTTTTAGCGTTGTGCGAAACAGGTAAGGTCAAAGGGATCGAGCCAGGAAAATATACGAACTCTAGGAAAAATAAAAGCTATGCATTAAAAGCGATTAATATTCTGCAAACTAATCCGTCCCTCTCTGAAGATCCTAAAAAACTATGGGATATTGTTCAAGCTGGGAAACCTATTAAGTATAATTCCCAGATGGATGTTGTAGTTGCTTTATGGAATAATGGGCATATTTTATCTTAAGTGCTTAGTGGAGCAATAATTCCTAATATGAAGTTACCGAGATTAAAAGCTAATTTTCGAGAATGAACTTGTTTGACAGATAGAGGTAAATATTGATTATATCCTTATGCTGGTGGCCAAATATCAAGAGTCAAACTGCAAGGATAAAACCATACTTACCACCATCGACAAAGCTATTAATTCCAGCCTAGAACTTCGCAGCAAGAAAGAGCTGATTGAACGTTTTATAGAGCAAGTCAGTGTATCGACAAAGGATGATGAGGATTGGCGCAAGTTTTTAATGGAGTGCAAGGAAGCCGATATTGCAGCAATTATCGAGGAAGAAAAATTAAAACCGGAAGAAACCAGGCGCTTCATTGATAATGCCTTGCGGGACGGCATGCTGAAAACCACCGGGACAGCCATCGATAAAAACATGCCGCCTGTTTCCCGCTTTGGCGGCGGAAACAGGGCCGCAAGGAAGCAGAGCATAATTGAAAAGCTTCGCAAATTCTTTGAGAAGTACTTTGGCTTAGTGTAATTGATTGGGGGAAACCCGAGGGTGAAGAGATAAAAGATGTTGGAGATTAAAGGAAAATATAATTCGGCGAAAGTATTTACTGATAAACTGGAAGAAAGTGCGGCTTCCCAGATCGAAACCCTGTGCAATCAGGAATTTGTCCAAGGAAGCAAAATCCGGGTTATGCCGGACGTTCATGCCGGCGCAGGGTGCACAATTGGCACGACTATGACCATTACGGACAAAGTGGTGCCCAATTTGGTAGGGGTCGATATCGGTTGCGGGATGGAAACCATTGCTATCAGTAATAAACGCCTAGAGCTGCAAAAGCTGGATAAATTGATCTATGCGACCATTCCGTCCGGCTTTGAGGTGAGGCAGAAACCGCATCACTATAATGAGCAAATTGATTTAACTAAGCTGCGGTGTTCAAAAGCCGTGAAACTGGACAGGGCACAGAAAAGTATCGGAACCCTGGGCGGGGGCAACCACTTTATCGAGGTTAACCGGGATGAAGAGGGCAATTTATTTATTGTGGTGCATTCCGGCAGCCGCCACCTCGGCCTGCAAGTAGCTAAGTATTATCAGGAAGCGGGCTATAGAGAGTTAAAGGCAGATATTCCGTTTCCGCTTGCTTATGTCACCGGCAGTCTCTTGGATGATTACCTTCACGATATGAAAATTGTTCAGCGCTATGCCGAGCTGAACCGTAAAGCTATGATGACGGAAATAATTAAAGGGATGAAATTGGATGTGGTGGATCAGTTCACCACAACCCATAATTATCTTGATACTGCTGCCATGATCCTGCGCAAAGGAGCAGTATCCGCCCAAGCAGGGGAGAGGCTTTTAATTCCGCTTAATATGCGGGACGGCAGTTTAATTTGTGTTGGTAAAGGCAATCCAGACTGGAACTACTCCGCCCCGCACGGTGCCGGACGGCTGATGAGTAGGGCTAAAGCCAAACAGAGCTTTACCGTTTCGGAGTTTAAGAAACTGATGAAGGATGTTTATACAACATCAGTCAATAAAGAAACCCTGGATGAGTGTCCGATGGCTTATAAGGATATGGCTGAGATTGTTAAGCATATCGAACCGACGGCAGAGATTGTCAAAGTCATTAAACCTATTTACAATTTTAAAGCAGGAGAAGGAGAATAATTTTTTGAGTTCAAAAATCGCTCAACTTCTCTTCTGGCTGTATCTAACCCAATCTCATCCATGTCAATAACGTACACATCGCTACGTTCTCTAATCCGCTCTAAGAAAGGATTAGTTTCTTTTTTTATTACCCCTAGCACCGGAAGGTTATTGTCTAGTATTTTAAAAACAGCCTGCATGAACTCGGGAACCTTGGTTTCGAATCTCCCGAGTTCATCCATCAGTATGAGCTGTTTTTTCTCTGCAGCCTGCTTTAAAGCGGGCACACCGATCTTTCTAAAAGGATCGAAGTAAAGATGCTTCTCTTCGCCTATTACGGCTATTAAGTCGGAAAAGCTTTCGATATTTTGTACCTCAAGATTAGGCAAGTAACATTCGCGATTAAGGTCTACCAGCCTAAATGCCCGGGATTCGCCCTGGATGAATAATCTTTGCACATAATAACCACCGGTCACCTTAAGGAACGGATCAATCATTTCTTTTAAAAGAGTTGATTTGCCTGATCTAATTTTACCTGTAATAAGCAGATTATTGGGCATATTCAAGACCTCAATCAATAGGAATTTACATTTCCACTTTTATTTAATACCGCCGTGACCTGGCCAGTAGGTCCTCAATTTCTGTCTCAGTGATCTCATAATTAAAAAACAGGGGAATAGAATTCGCTAATATCCTGACGAAGATCAGTAGTTATAACATCCGGATAGAGCAAAGAGGATAACCATTTTACGCCGATAAAGCGTACTACCGAGGGGGGACGGTTTAACCAGTCATAAGGTTTGCTGGGAATCTCATAGACTTCTCTATTTTTTAACCGCCGTGATATTAGACCAGCTTTTATCGTTTAGGATCTTTTCGTAGAGGGCATGGGTTTCATCGCCATCTGTACTGATAATAATAAGGCTCGGATCCCAAGCTAGAATCTGCTCAATGGAGACTTGCATGCGGCGGATGTCAGGAGTTGGCGGTATTGCAACATTTTTGGTACCTGCCAGATCAAAAGCCTCTGAATTTACTGTTCCGCTGATTTCTGTTTCCAGTCCTTCAATTCCTTCCGCATAATAAACCCGAACTCTTTCTTCCTCCGCTATAGACTTCAGGCTTGTAGATATCTCTTCCAGGGTCCTATCGCAATAATCAGCCAGGAGCTCAGCTCTTTCTGTTTCACTAATTATTTCCCCTAAAAATCTATAAGAATGCGCGGTGTTTTTGACAACTACCGTCCAGCATGATGACCGGAATTCTGGTTTGCTCTTGGATAGCATCGGCATCATTAATATACTCTGGCGATACATCGCCAACACTGATAATAATATCAGGGTTGGCTTTCAATAAATCTTCGATACTCCCGGTAGGAGTAGAGCCTTGCCAGCGTCCGAGAACAGGCAGAGTTTGATATTTGGGATCAATAAACCTTTTCTCTTTGTCTCTCAAGTCACTGTTCCAACCGGCTAATTTTTCTGGGGCAAGAGTGTAGAGAAAAACACTGCCTGTTGCCGAAGTAGAATAAACTTTGTCTATGGTAGTCGGAATTTCCACCTTGCGACCTGCCATATCGGTAATAGTTTGGCTTGCCGCTTCCGGGGCGGATGTAGTATGCGGTTTGCTGCAGCCTGCCAATAAGGCTAATAGCAGTATTGATAGCATGATTGAAATGTAAGTTTTCCACTTCATATTCATTTGTTATATTCCTCCTTTAAAAGGTTTATTAAGCTACGACGGGAATACAGATTTTCTTTAATTCTCCGTTTTTTACCGTTGCTTGAGCAATCTCTAATATCGATACCATAAATCTGACTTAAATTGCTTTCTGTTATTACTTCCTCAGCCTTGCCTGAACAAAAGATCCTGCCGTCTTTAAGCATAATGGCTTTGGATGCGCAGTAAAGCGCGTGGTCCGGTGAATGGGTGGACATGATGATGCTGAGCCCCTGAGCAGCTAAACGTTTAATATGTTTTAAGAGCCTGATCTGATTCCCATAATCCAGGCTGGAAGTCGGTTCATCCATTATTAAGATTTCGGGTTGCTGCGCCAAAGCCCGGGCAATTAACACCAGCTGTCGTTCCCCGCCGCTTATCTCTGTATAGGTCTTTCCTTCCAAATAGGAGATACTGACATTGGCCATAGCTTCGCAGGCGATTTGGTAGTCCAGCTCCGAGGGTACGGCATAATTATTAATATGGGCGGTCCTGCCCATCAGGACAACATCTATAACTGAATAAGGGAATGGAGGTATATGATTTTGGGGAACATAGCCCATTATTTTAGCCAATTCCCGCCGACTGCAATTGCTGACGTCTTTGCCGTTGACGATAATTTGACCTTCGCAGGATCTATATAAAGACCCAAAATCGTTTTAAACAAAGTTGTTTTGCCGGAGCCGTTTGGCCCTAGAAGACAGACAACTTCTCCTTTTTCGACATTCAAAGAGACATTTTCAAAAATAGGTTCTCGATCATAAGCGAAGGCTAGGTTTTTTATTTCCAGACTCATTTCCAACCCCTCCTGCTGTTAGCAAGTAAATATATAAAAAACGGCGCTCCAATTAAGGATGTCAAAATACCGATTGGTATTTCCATTGGCAATAAGGAACGTGCCAGGGTATCAACTACCAGTAGGAATGAGCCGCCAACGGCAATACAAACCGGTATCAGGCTCTTATAATTTGGGCCAGTCAAAACACGCACAAAATGTGGAATAACAAGGCCTACCCAACCGATCATGCCGCTAATGGATACAGCTGAAGCCGTAAGCAGAGTAGCACATATAATTACAGTTAACCGCAATTTATTGGTGTTAACCCCCAAACTTTGAGCTTCTTCGTCGCCAAAAGCCAGAAGATTCAACTGCCAGCGTAAGAGCAGCAAGGGAATAATACCAATATGCATTGGAATCAGAAAACAATATAGACATCATTTATCTGAGTAGAGCCTAAACTGCCCATAAGCCAATAAGTAATAGCCGGGAGTTTTTCATAAGGATCGGCTACACATTTAATCAAAGACACCAAGGAGGTAAAAATTGTTCCTACCAATATGCCGCCTAAGACAAGAACCAGAGTAATATCACCGGAATTCCTGATTTTATTACCAAAGAAATAGGTCAGTCCTACTGCCAGTAAAGCAAAAGCAAATGCAGATAGGGTTATTCCCAAATCACCCCAAGAATAAATGATAGCCAAGGTTGCTCCAAAACCGGCTCCGGCGGACACACCTAAAATATCAGGGGATACCAGTGGATTCCTGAAAGTTCCCTGAAAGGCGGCACCTGATACTGATAAGGAAGTACCAATTAAAAGTGCTGCGATTATCCTGGGAATACGAACGTCAAATATAACGGTTTGAACAGCAGCAGGCAACAATCTTTCGTCGGCAAACAAATCTCTGGTAAAAGCTATCCAAATATCAGACAAAGTCACAGGGTATCTACCAACAGTTAAGGCTATAACACCCAAAAAGACGCGGGCATAATTGCTAAAATTATAACTTTTAATTTAATTTTTTTGTTGTAATTATTGTAATAATGAGTGAGGGCGTTGGTCTTCATAATTTACGAGATCCTCCTGTTATCTTTGGTAAATACAAAAGCACTTCTTCAGAATGGAGATTCATGAAGAAGTGCTCATTTTCACTCTCATTTCTCCTTTCCAAAGCGGGAGGCTGTCAGATTTCTCTTACAACCCTGTGGGTAAAGTACCCAGGCCATACCACCATGGTTTAAACGTTAGGTGATCAGGCTCGGAGCAATTTAAGTTTTAAACTAACAACAAGTTAATATTAGCAACAGCTAATTATGATATTATGTATGCAATAAATGTGCCAGTTAATCCATCTGACTAAGAATGCTGTATTCTTCCGGGTTATCTGTTACTTATATCAGAAGTTGGATTAATGTGGAGTATTAAACTGAGAATATTGTATCATAATAAAAAATCATAAGCCATCTATTAAAATAATACTTGATATAAACCTAAAGGTATAGTGATTTTGGAAAAACTATTGTTTCTTCAAGAGCCGGGCCAAAATTATACTATCTTCACCAAAACGTTCTTTGAGGCTGTCTATTACAGTGGTTAGTTTTTTCTCTTGATCAGCGGTATCATTTTCAAATAGACTCTGCTGGACTTCACCGCGGGTAAGATTATGTACGGAAACACCGATAAGCCTGACAGGTTGTTTGCAGTGCAAATCTTGGAGAAGATTGCCGGCTTCGCGGAAGATATCTTTATCCAGGTCTGTATAGTAATCTAAAGTCTTGGAGCGAGATACTGTGCTGAAGTCGGCGTAGCGGACTTTGAGAGTTATTGTTTTGGTTTTGAATGATCCTTTGCGCAGTTTGCGGCCGACATCCGTCACTAGCTCCAGGATATAAGTCTGCAGAACTTCCTCATCTTTCAGGTCTTCAGGAAAAGTAATTTCCCTGCCGATAGATTTGACCTCTCGTTCCGGCTCTACCGGCCGGTTATCTATTCCCCGGGCTAAATAATAGAGCTGGCTGCCGATGAGGCCAAATTTGTTCTTAAGGGTAAGCTCATCCAGGTCTTTTAATTCTTTGATTGTCCTTACTCTAAGCTTATGGAGCTGCTCGGCGGTCTTAGGCCCGACTCCCCAGATTCTCTCAATAGGCAAAGGGTCAAGAAAAGCTTGGATTTGGTCCTCTTGGATAACTACAAAACCATCGGGCTTTTGGATATCAGAAGCAAGTTTAGCCAGGAATTTATTGGGGGCAATTCCTACGGAAGCGGTTAGACAGAGCTCATTTTTAATCCGTTCCTTGATTTCCTGGGCAATTGCCGGGGCGGAGCCAAAGAGGCGGAGAGAAGCGGTGACATCTAAGAAAGCCTCATCTAAGGAGATGGGTTCAATTAAAGGGGTATAATCTTTAAAAATTTTATGAATCTCTTGGGATACTTGGTAGTATTTAGGTATATCCACAGGTAAAAAGATAGCCTGAGGGCAGCGGCGGCAGGCTTCGGCCAAAGGCATGGCTGATCTTATGCCGTACTTACGGGCTTCATAGGAACAGGTAGAGACAACCCCTCTACTGTCCGGGTTGCCGCCGACAACCACCGGCAGCCCCTGTAGTTCCGGGTTATCGCGCTGTTCGACAGAGGCATAAAAGGCATCCATATCCACGTGAATTATCTGGCGCTTGGTGAAGCTTTTGTTCATTTGGCCACCGGTCCTAAAAACTCATTTTCTATTAATTATAGCTTCTTTTATTTTTTGCTCCAAGGTTTGTTATAGAAAAAGCAAAATAAGATAATTGTTGGCTTGTCTTTCTTTTCCGTGTGTTTAGCTTCAAAAAATGGATAGAATATAAATATTAACAGATTAGAAAGGAGGAGAGCAGAATTTTATGGAGTTGACACCGATTGCCGCTGACAAAATTAAAGATATTATTGCCCAGAACGAAAATCCTGAAAATTTAATGCTGAGAATTGATTTTGAAGGTTATGGCTGAGGAGGCCCTAAATTAAGATTAACTCTGGATGAGTTAAAAGATGCTCATGATAAGATTGTTCAGTCTCAAGGTGTCTCTTTGGTATATAATTCCGGACTGGAGGAACACGTAGGTGATTTGACTATCGACTACGATGATTCCATACTGCAGCGCGGCTTTATTATCAAGGGTTCTGGAATTTCGGCTTGTCAGGCTTAAAGCAATGTTTGTTCATAGAAATTCATTTCTAAGGGTTTGAGGAAAGTACTCAAACCCTTTATGTTGTGGGATGCTGTTGTTATTGATTTGATAAAAGGTTATGATATAGAGAGAGTTTTTTTGTTCCTTAGCTACAGGAAAGGAGTCTTCAGACTTATGGCTCGAATAATGATACTTGACGGCAACAGCCTGGTTTTCAGAGCGTTTTATGCTCTACCGCCCCTTACCTCTGCCGAAGGGTTGCCTACAAATGCGGTGCACGGTTTTTTGACTATGCTTTTTAAATTGCAAAAAGAACAAAAGCCTGATTACTGGGTGGTTGTTTTTGATAAAACCAAACCGACGGTAAGGATCGAACAGTTTGCTGCCTATAAAGCCCAAAGAAAAGAGACTCCGGATACTTTAAAACCACAGTTTGCTTATCTTAAAGAAATTCTTAGCGTGATGTCCGTGCCTGTCCTGGAGCTGGCAGGCTATGAAGCTGATGATATTATTGCTACCGTAGCTGATAAGGCTGAGAAAAATGGCCTGGAAGTCAGTATATATACAGGTGATCGCGATGCCCTCCAGCTTATTTCCCCTCAGACCAAGATTTATCTTACGGTTAAGGGTATTACGGAAGTCCAGTGTTATGATGAGGAAAAATTAAAAGAAAAATATGGTTTAAGGCCTGAGCAGATTATTGATTTAAAAGGCTTGATGGGAGACGCTTCGGATAATATTCCGGGAATTCCCGGTGTAGGGGAGAAAACTGCTTTAAAGCTTCTTCATGAGTATGAAACAGTAGAAAATGTTCTTGAAAATAAAGATAAGGTCAGCGGCAAGAAATTAAAATCCCTGCTGCACGAATATGCGGAGCAGGCCTTATTAAGCAAAAAGCTGGCAACCATGATCCATGATGTTCCGGTTGATTTTTGTCTGGACGAGCTTCTCTGGTGTGAGCCGGATAGGGATGCTTGCTTAAAGATCCTGCATCATTACAGCTTACATACCGTGGCCAGGCTTTTCCTGCAAAGTTTAGAGAGCAGGTTGGAAATATTGGGCACTAACGGGCTGGATCGCCGGCAGAAGGAAGAAGAAACAGCTGCAGAGAAGAAGGCAGGTTTAAGAAGTGAGTCGGAGGAAGTTACTGATGACGACGACTTAGCAGTTATTGCTATCAAAGAAAAAGAATTAGACGGTGCTTCTTGGCTGAAAAAGATGGATTACTGGCTGGAGAATAAAACAACTCTGGCTCTTAGTTACCGTTATGAGGGCAGTAATGTCCATCAAAGCAGGTGGACGGAAATGGGTGTCTGTGATGAAGAATATACTTATACTCTTAACCGAGCTGCCCATGCTTCTGCGGTTCTTGCCAGGTGGCGGGAAGTTTTGGCGGATGAGACAGTATTTAAGATTGTGGCTGACAGCAAGACACTGTATTCTTTATTGCTGAATGAAGGCTGGTCTCTGGCCGGGGTTGATCTTGATTTAAGCCTGGCGGCGTATCTTTTGAATTCTAACAAGGCTAATTACAGTGCCGCCGATTTGTTGCGGGAATATGCTACGGATCTGTTTGCTCTTTCTCCTGCCCATGAGGCTTATTTGTTAAGAAAGCTGGCGGGGCAATATACGGAAAATTTGGCAAAGGAAAAATTGGACAGGCTTTTGCATGAAGTTGAAGAACCGGTCAGCAAAGTGCTTGCGGAGATGGAGAAGACCGGGATTGCAGTGGATCAAGAGATGCTGAGCGAATTTGGACGGGAGCTGGATATAAGGATTAAGGACTTAGAAGAAGAAATATACCGGTTAGGGGGCTCCTCCTTTAATATTAATTCCCCCCAACAGCTGGGGAAGGTACTCTTTGAAGATCTTGGCTTGCCCCCCTTAAAGAAGACTAAAACCGGCTATTCCACCGATGCGGAAACTTTAGAGGAACTCCGCTCCGAGCATCCTCTTGTGGAGAAAATCCTGGAATACCGCCAAATTGTGAAACTTAATTCCACTTATGTTAAAGGTTTGCTCGGGCAGTTAACGGAGGGAAAAATTCACACTACTTTTCAACAAACCGTTACGACAACCGGTAGGCTCTCCAGTACCGAGCCCAATTTGCAGAATATCCCTATTCGTCTGGAAGAGGGAAGAAAATTGCGGAAGGTGTTTAAACCTACCCGGGAGGGTTGGCTGCTTTTAGCGGCGGATTACTCCCAGATTGAATTAAGGATTTTAGCCCATTATTCCCGGGATCCAATCCTTTGCGAATCTTTCCTGGTGGGGGAGGATGTGCATAGCAGGACTGCTTCCGAGGTTTTCGGGGTAGCGCTTGCGGAAGTTACTTCCGATATGAGGCGCAAAGCCAAAGCAGTTAATTTTGGCTTAATGTACGGGCTGACGGATTTTGGTCTGGCCAGGGATTTGGCTATTCCCAGAAAGGAAGCTAAGTTCTATATCAGCCAGTATTTTGCTAGATACAGCGGTGTGCAGAGATATTTGGAAGACGCAGTGAGTAAGGCTAAGGAAACCGGTGAGGTTAGAACCCTTTTAAACCGCTTAAGAAGAGTTCCCGAGCTCAGTCACCCGAACAGGATGACCAGGCAGTTTGGTGAAAGGATAGCTAAAAATACCCCTATCCAGGGCACCGCCGCCGATATTATGAAAATTGCGATGATTAAAGTTGCGGAGGAGCTTTCCGGCCGCCAGGCTGATATCCTTCTCCAGGTGCATGATGAATTGTTAATTCAGGTCAACCCTAGGGAACTCGATACTGTAGCGCTAAAGGTAAAAGAGTGTATGGAAAAGGCCTACCCGCTGTCCGTTCCTTTGGTGGTCGACTGCAAAGTCGGCCCGAACTGGTACGATATGGTTAAGTATACGGTTGGGGATTGATCCATTTTTATAGTAGTTTAAAAGATTTGAGGAATCTCACTGTAAACAAAGGAGGAGAAACCCGTGCCTGAATTACCGGAAGTAGAAAGCATTAGATTAACCCTTGCCCAAAATATCTTGGGTAAGACAATTCTTGAGGCGGAGGTATTCTGGCCTCCGGCTGCCATATCTTTGCCTGATTTGGATTTCGGGGAATTAGTTAAGGGTAAAACTATTGAATCTATTAATCGGCGCGGCAAGTACCTATTAATTAACCTCAGCAAAGGGTTAACCATGATAGTCCATTTTCGTATGACCGGCCGCTTGATTTATTATCCTGAAAAGCAGCCTGTGGCTAAACATACCCATGTAATCCTGCATTTGGTCGAGGGTGAATTGCATTACTCCGACGTTAGGAAGTTTGGCCGCATACAGCTGGTCCCAACCCATAAGGCTTTTGAGGTTTCTTCTTTGGCCAAGCTGGGACCGGAACCCTTAGACGAGTCCTTTGCTTTTGACAAGCTGGGTCAACGCCTCGCGCGGAAAAAGAGTACACTTAAGGCTGCCCTCTTGGATCAAAGAGTTATTGCCGGCCTGGGCAATATCTATGCGGACGAAGCTTTGTTTAGGGCAGGCATTTACCCGGGCAGGAAGACGGATAGTATGAAAGTATCAGAGGTTATTCTTTTATATAACTCAATTTGTGAGATTTTAACTGAAGGGATAAATGCCGGCGGCACTTCTTTCCGGGATTACCGGGATGCCAATGGCCAAAAGGGGCAGTTTCAGGAAAACTTAATGGTTTACGGCAGAGCCGGTCTGGAGTGCAGGGAATGCGGCGAGATTCTGATGAAGGAGAAAATAGCCGGCCGCACAACCGTGTACTGCCCTAATTGTCAAAAGTAAGGAGGAGTATTCCGAGACCCGATGAGCATACTTTTCACTAAGAATCTTACGCTAGAAGCAGCAGGAAATACAATTCTGGAAAATATCTCTTTTCGCTTGGAACAGGGGGAAAAAACAGGACTGATCGGAGCTAACGGTGCCGGGAAAACAACTTTGCTCAAAGCTATAGTCGGGGAGCTTGCGCCGGCAAGCGGTGAACTGCATTGTTCGGTTTCCCTAGGCTATTTACCTCAAGCAGCCGTTAAGACTGATGATCGGGGAACCGTTTTTGAAGCTATGCTGGCTGAACGCCAGGACATCTTAGATATGCGCAGCCGGCTAAGATACTTGGAAATTCGCATGGCTCAGGAAGCGGAAGAAAAAATCCTCGAACAATACAGCAAGTTGACGGAAAGCTATGAAAGAACAGGCGGTTATGCCCTGGAGTCCCGGGTGAGGAGAATTTTAGCCGGCCTGGGATTAGCTGAAGAGCATTCCAAGGATGTATCCAGTCTCAGCGGTGGACAAAAAACCCGCTTGGCCTTAAGCAAACTGCTTCTCAGAGAGCCTGAACTACTTATCCTGGATGAACCGACCAACCACTTGGATTTAGAAGCTCTGGAATGGCTGGAAAATTATCTGGGAGAGTATTCCGGGGCAGTACTTGTCGTCTCTCACGACCGGTATTTTTTGGATAAAATAGCCGGCCGGATTTTATTTATTAATAACGGAAGTATGAAGCAGTACTCAGGCAACTATTCCGAGTTTGAACTGCAGCGTGCAGTGGAAGAAGTGACCTTAAGCCGTGAGGCGGAACGAATCAGTAAAAAGATCGCGGCCCTGGAAGAATATATCCGCAGGCACAGGGCAGGAATCAAGGCCAAACAAGCCCGCGGCAGGGAAACCCAATTAAAGAAAATTAAACCGGTGCACAATACCCAAAATTCCAAACCCCTAAGCATTAATCTTAAGACCAAACTTCGTTCCGGGGATTTAGTTTTAGGGATTGAGGATTTAGCAATCGAGTATGATAAGCGGAAAATTTTTGAAAATGTCGGGCTCGATTTGCGCCGGGGAAATAAAATTGCCCTTTTGGGACGCAATGGGGTAGGCAAAACCTCTTTATTAAAAGCTATCATCGGCCAGGTGCCTTATCAGGGGAGTATTCGCCTGGGTGCTAATGTTAAAGTGGGCTATTTTTCGCAGGAGCATGAAGATATAGGGCTAAGAGAGACTGTTATTGAGGAAATCCGTTATTCTTCCAGGCTGGAAGACCCGGAGATTCGCAATTTATTAGCACGATTTGGTTTCCGGGGTGAGGATGTTTTTAAGCCTGTTAATGTTTTAAGCGGCGGCGAGAAAAGCAGGCTGGCACTTTGCAAGCTTTTTTTGGAGCAGGGTAATCTGCTGCTCCTTGACGAGCCTACCAACCACCTGGATATGGAAACCAGAGAAGTCCTGGAAGAGACTTTATTGGAATATGACGGTACTTTGCTCATGGTTTCCCATGACCGCTATTTTTTAAACCGGATTGTGAACAGGATCGCTGTCCTTACTCCTTCAGGTTTAAAGGTTATAGACGGTGACTATTCTCTTTATCGGGAGCTGCTCGATAAGGAAGAGCAGAAAAAGCAGGCCAAGAGCTCCAATAATATTTCTGACGGCGAGCCGGTGCAGGATGCCAGGAGCTACCAGGAGGAAGCAAAACAAAACAAGCGCCGGGAGAGAAAAATCCAGCGCCTTGAAGCCAAGATCGAAGAAACCGAAGCCGAGCTTAAAGAGATTGAGCTTAAGCTGGAGCTAGCCGGAAGTGATTATGAGCAATCCCTGAAGCTGCATAACCGGTACGAAAGTTTACAAGGGGAGCTGGAGGAGTTAATGGAAGAATGGCTGACAGCTCAGGAGTAGCTATTTTTATCAATTCGAGGAAAGGAAAAGGCATAAATGTTCAAGGTAGGGCTGACCGGGGGGATTGCCAGCGGCAAGAGCAGTGTCTCCCGTTGGTTTAAAAAAAAAGGAATTACCATAATTGATGCTGACGAGATTGTGCATGAATTATATAACCGGCCGGCTTTAATTAATGAAGTCGAGCAGGCTTTCGGCTCTGCCTATCTGGAAAACGGCAGGGTTAACCGAGCTCTTTTAGGAAGCAAAGTATTTAATGATCCTCAGGCCAGGGATAGGCTGGAGAAGATCATTCATCCCCTAGTTGCAGGAGAAATTCTGGACGAGTGCCGGGCTGCGGAGAGCAGCATGGAGCAGTTTGTAATTATCGATATTCCGCTTTTGTTCGAAGCCGGCTGGGAAAGGTTAGTCGATGAAGTATGGGTGGTCTATGTTGCGCCCGCCAAGCAAATTGAAAGGTTGATGTTAAGAAACGGTCTTACTGAGAAAGAAGCCAGAGCCAGGATATCTGCCCAGATGCCTTTAGATGAAAAAGCCCAAAAAGCGGGGAGAGTAATTGATAACTCCGGGAGTTGGGAGGAAACAGAAAAACAGCTGTCCTTAATCTGGCAGGAAATTCAACATGAGAATCTTGGCAAGCTTTAATCTTAAGGATGAAAACTGAATAATTCTACTAAAAAGGACTTTACCGGCATAAGTATTTTCTAAGAAAAAAATTATAGGATTGATGAGATTTGCATATAGTCATTATCCCCAAGAAAAAGATCGTTAAAACAGCTGTAATACTTTTTTTGCTTGGGTGCATTTTTGCTGGCTTAAAATTTAATCTCCTGGGGAAAATTTTCTATCCTTACCTTTACAAGGAGACTGTGGAGCGCTATGCCTCAGCTTACGGAGTTGATCCCCACCTGGTAATTGCGGTTATCAGAGAGGAGAGCCACTTTATCCCCAAGTCAAGCTCCCATAAAGGTGCTGTCGGGCTTATGCAGTTAATGCCTGCCACTGCCGAGGAAATTGCCGGATGGTTAAAGGAAGATTACCGGCAGGTTAACCTGGAATTACCCGAGGATAATATTCGGTACGGTACCTGGTATCTGTCGGCCTTAAAAAAGGAGTTTTCCGATAATACTATTCTTGTCCTGGCGGCTTACAATGCCGGAAGCGGCAGGGTGAAGAACTGGCTGCGAAGCTCAGAGCGGGATTTTAATTCGTACCTCATTGAAGATATCCCCTTTCCTGAAACCCGGGATTATGTACTGAAAGTATTAAATTCTTATCAAAAGTATTCTGAGATTTACCCCCATAAAGCAAAGAGATAAGAGATATCCTAAGGCAGAAATTTTAGATATGATAATATGGCCTAAGAGAAAAAACTCCCGCTGTTCATATTACAAGCGGAAGTTTTTATTTTTGGTTCCCGGATAGGGAATTAGTGCCTTGGTTTAATGTTCTTTGAGCACTGCTCCCTGTGAATCAACTTCCAGGATAAGGCTTGTGGAATCCAGGGAGTTGTCGGCCAGAGCTTTTTGCATGCGCTGTGCTATTTGCTCCTCCCGTCCTTGGGGAGAAAAAGCCAAGAGGGTAGGTCCTGAACCGCTTAAAGCCGCACCATAAGCACCCGCTTGCTGAGCTGCTTGCAAAGCTTCCGGCATCCCGGGAATAAGGGAGGCGCGTTGGTTTTGATGTATTTTGTCCTGTGTGGCAATGGATAGGAGATCATATTCCTGGTTAAGAAAAGCGTCAACTAAGAGGCCGACACGGGAAGAATTAAAGATAACATCCGCGCGGGGAACGCAAGTAGGAAGGATATCCCTGGCTTTTTCCGTCTTCACTAAGATATCCGGTATCACTACGACAGCCTTGAAGCCGGGGTTTGTCGCGAGAATTCTGGGAATAATGTTATCTTCGCCCATAATTGTGAGAGTAATTCCGCCATAGATAGCCGGTGAAACATTATCCGGATGGCCTTCAATTTCAGCAGCAATCCTTAGTAAGCCGCAGCGATCCAGAGGATAACCGGCGATAGCATTGGCAATCAGTAGGCCGGCGACTACGGCTGTAGAGCTGCTGCCCAGTCCTCTGGCCGGAGGTACATGGCTGTCAAAAGTGAGCTTTAAGGGCTGGGGATTAAAGTTAATTTTTTGCCAGAGAAGGCAGGCCGATTTCCATAAAAGGTTATTCTCATCAGTGGCAATATTATCGGTATAAGCTCCCTTGAGGGAAATTTCCAAATGATCGTTTGGTTCGGCTTCAAAATAGTTATAGAGCTTGACGGCCAGTCCCATACAGTCAAATCCCGGTCCGAGGTTGGCTGACGTGGCAGGCACCTTTACATGGTACATTTTTTCCTCCTTAAAATTGCTATCATTGTTATATTAGCTCCAAGTCATCCTCCTTCAGGATGACCTAAAGCCTAAAATCCATTAGCTTCGAGGCGGATCACATTATAAATCTTATCCAGTTTGCTGTAAGAATTCAAGGACTGCAAAGCTTGTCGGAGTTGGCCTTCTTTGCAGGGGTGAGTCACGAGAACGATTTCGGCATTGTTATTGGAGCGAGGTTTTTGAATGATGGAGTTAAAACTAATGCCTGCCTCAGCAAAGAAAAGGGCAAGTGTTGCAAAGACTCGGGGCTCGTCTTTAACTTTTAGCCGAATGTAGTAACCGGTCGTGAAGTCCTCAACTTTTTTAATTGGATAGTGGCGGTAAAAATTGCTTCTTCCCAAACCTTCTGAGCCCGCGGCCATATTGCGGACGACTTGAATAATGTCGGATACTACGGCACTGCCTGTCGGTAAGGAGCCGGCTCCTTGGCCATAGAACATAGTTGCTCCTACGGCATCACCAACTACGAAGATAGCATTGTAGACACCGCTGACGGTTGCTAAGGGGTGTTTTTTGGGTAAGAGGGCAGGATGGACTCGGACTTCGATCCCGTCTTCCTGATTCTTGGCTATAGCCAAAAGTTTTATCACGCAGCCAAGTTCTTCCGCATATTGAATATCAGCAGGTGAAATCTTAGTAATGCCTTCGGCAAAAACATCGTTAAAGGTTACCTGGGTATTAAAAGCCAGAGAGGAGAGAATTGCTAATTTCCGGCCGGCATCGAGCCCTTCTACGTCTGAAGTTGGATCGGCTTCGGCATACCCCAGTTCTTGAGCTTCGCGCAGCACATCTGCAAAATCCCGGCCTTGTTCGGTCATTGCCGAAAGGATATAGTTGGTGGTGCCATTAATAATTCCCACAATTGAAGAGATGCGATTAGCCGTAAACGATTGCTTCAAAGCAGCAATGATTGGTATTCCCGCGGCTACGCTGGCTTCAAAGTAGAGGTCACGGCCATTTTGTTCGGCTGTTGCAAATAATTCACTGCCGTGCAGTGCCAAGAGGTCTTTGTTTGCTGTGACTACATTTTTACCGTTGTTTAAAGCAGCTAAAATTAGGGAACGGGCAGGCTCTATGCCACCCATAACTTCTACTATGATATCAATTTCCGGATCCTTGATTAGGTCATCCGATTTGTCGGTAAAGCTAATACCCTCAGCGAAAGGCCTCTCTTTGAAGAGATTGCGTACTAAAGCCTTTTTTATCGTAATATCCGTATTAGTTCGGGTGTTAATGTCATAACGATTATTAGTTAGGATCGAAGCAACGCCGCTTCCAACTGTTCCAAAACCGAGCAAGCCAATAGTTATTCTTTTCATAAGCTACCTCCTGTCCATGATTAGAGAACAAATGTATATAAACAGTGGACATTATACCAATCTTTTGCGTATTTGGCAAGTGTTATTTTTATATCTTCTTGACACTTCTATCTGTAGCATATACACTTATGTATTAATGAATCATGTCCTATAACACATAAGAAATTGTGAGCTGATTTTTCAAATAGTGTCTCAAGCCCGTTAGGACAGTTCAAAATGAACTACCCGGGTTTTTTTCTTAGAAAGATATTTTTTGGAAAATTGTAAATAATTAAAGTAAGTTATAAGCAAATTAATTGCCTAATAATTTAAATAAAATATTGAGAGGAGAATCATAAAATGATTGTTTACTGTGACGGCAAATTTGTTGACAGTGAGGAAGCTAAGATCTCAATTTTTGATCATGGATTTCTTTACGGTGACGGGATTTTTGAAGGTATCCGCGCCTATAACGGCCGAGTGTTCAAACTGAAAGAACATATTGACAGGTTCTATGAATCGGCTAATTCCATTATGATGAAAATTGAGGTCAGCCGCAGAGAAATGATGGATATTGTGCTGGAAACTGTCCGCAGGAATAAACTTACAGATGCCTATATTAGATTAATAGTATCCAGAGGGGTTGGCGATTTGGGTTTAGACCCGAGAAAATGCCCCAAATCTGAAATCTTTTGTATTGCCAGTAATATTACCCTTTATCCTCAGAGTATGTATGAAAACGGTCTGGAAGTTATTACTGCTTCCACCCGCAGAAATAGAGTCGATGCTTTAAATTCTAGGATTAAGTCTCTGAATTATCTTAATAATATACTGGCTAAAATTGAAGCTAACAGGGCAGGAGTCCTCGAAGCCTTGATGCTGAACGAACAAGGTTATGTTTGTGAAGCAACCGGCGATAATATTTTCATTATTAAAGACGGAGTTTTAATTACACCACCGGTCTATGTAGGTGCTCTTAAAGGGATCACCAGGGATACTGTTCTGGCTTTAGCTAAGGAAGAGGGTATCCCGGCCGTCGAAGAGTTATTTACCTTACATGATGTTTATGTTGCTGATGAGTGTTTCCTGACCGGCACGGCGGCCGAGCTTATTCCGGTAACCTGTGTGGACTCCCGTTTAATTAATGATGGTAAGCCAGGCCCGCTCTTTAAAAAGCTCTTAACTAAGTTCAGAGAATTAACTCAAATTGAAGGGGAATTACTCTAGGCTTTCATCCTTACCTAAGAAATAAGACTTATTCAATTTTGGATGAAATTTAATACTTTGGCGCAAAAACCTATTGCAGACAAAAGTAGAAAAAGATATTATTAATGGATATTACTAACAGTAGAAGGGAGCGGGCTTATGAACAGTGATGTCGTGAAAAAAGGTGTGGACAGAGCGCCGCACCGATCTCTTTTCCGGGCCTTAGGTCTTACAGATCGCGAAATTAACCAACCACTCGTTGGAATAGTTAATTCCTTTACAGAGCTTGTACCTGGCCATATGCACTTGCGCCAGCTTACGGAAGCTGTTAAGGCCGGTGTCCGGGAAAATGGAGGAACTCCTCTGGAATTCTCCACCATTGCGGTTTGTGACGGGATTGCCATGGGGCATGTCGGGATGCATTATTCGCTGGCCAGCCGGGAATTAATAGCTGATTCTGTGGAGATTATGGCTAAAGCCCATGGGTTGGATGCTTTGGTCTTCATCCCCAGCTGTGATAAGGTAGTTCCGGGAATGCTCATGGCAGCTATGAGGCTTAATCTTCCCTCGATTGTTGTTACCGGAGGGCCAATGCTTCCCGGGCGTTTTGAAGGGCAAGATGTTCATTTGATAAGTGTTTTTGAAGGAGTAGGCAAAGTCCATAGCGGACAGGAAAGCGAAGAATGGTTAAAGGGCTTGGAAGGGAAAGCTTGCCCCACTTGCGGTTCCTGTGCCGGTATGTTTACTGCTAATTCCATGGGTTGCCTGACCGAAGTTTTAGGTATGGCTTTGCCGGGTAACGGGACAATTCCGGCTGTTTATTCCGAAAGGCTTATCTTGGCTAAGGAAACGGGCTATCAGGTTATGAATCTCCTGCGGGCCGATCTTAAACCTCGGGATATTGTCACCAAAGAGTCGATTTTTAACGGTATTGCCGCCGATATGGCTTTAGGTTGTTCTACCAATACTATCCTGCATTTGCCGGCTATTGCTTTTGAAGGAGAAATTGAGTTTGATCTGGTTGATATTAATGCTATCAGTGATAAGACTCCCCAAATTTGTAAGCTTAGCCCGGCTGTCAATGGCCACTTCTTGGTGGACCTAAACGAAGCCGGGGGAATCAGCGCGGTTCTGAAAACACTGCTTGACGCAGGGTTGATTGATGGCTCGGTACAAACTGTCTCGGAGTGCACCCTGGCGGAGAGGATTGCCCAGGCCAATGTTAAAGATCCTGCTGTTATTCGTCCTTTGACTAACCCCTATTCGTCAAGAGGGGGCTTAAGCGTCCTTTTCGGCAATCTTGCTCCGGATGGAGCGGTGATTAAAGTTGGGGCTTTAGCTAAGCAGGATATTGTTTTTGAGGGCGCAGCCAAAGTATACGATGGGGAAGATGCTGCTGCCGATGCTATTCGTAACGGCGAGATTAAAGCCGGGGATGTTGTGATTATTCGTTATGAAGGACCACGCGGAGGACCGGGGATGAGAGAAATGCTGGGACCGACATCTACCTTAGCGGGGATGGGACTTGATGCTTCCGTTGCTCTTTTAACCGACGGCCGTTTTTCCGGAGGCAGCCGTGGTCTATCTATCGGACACATTGCTCCCGAGGCCGCTTTAGGCGGAGAAATTGCTTTTGTCGAAAATGGTGACCTTATAAGAATAGATTTGATTAATAGGACTATTGACTGGCTGTTGCCTGAAGAAGAAAAAGCTCAAAGGAGAAAAGCTTTTAATCCGGAAAAAGGCTTGGAAAAAGCTTATGGGGTAGCCGGCAGAACAGGTTATTTGGGAAGATATGCTAAGTTTGTCCAATCTGCCAACAAAGGAGCAGCTTTTCGAACAGCCAAGGAGGGTTAGTCAATGGGTAAATGCAAAGAAGACATTTATATTGCCCGAGACCCGGAAATTACTTGGGAAGACGTTGAGGTTCTCTCCTCGCCTACCTTAAACGGGGCTAAAGTTTTACTGGATGTTATGGCTGAGGAGGGCGTAGAAGTCGTCTTTGGCTATCCAGGCGGTTCTTTGCTTGCTATCTATGATGCTTTATTGGAAAGCCCGATTAGACATGTCTTACCCCGGCATGAGCAAACGGCTGTCCATGCTGCCGATGCTTACGCCAGAGTCAGCGGTAAAGTGGGAGTATGTATGGCTACTTCCGGTCCTGGTGCAGCCAATATGGTAACGGGAATTGCCAATGCTTATATGGATTCCGTTCCTTTGGTTATTATCACCGGCCAGGTGCCGACCCATCTCTTGGGAACGGATTCCTTTCAAGAAGTAGATATAACAGGTATGACTTTCCCTATTACTAAACATTCGTATTTAGTTAAGGCTGCCAAAGATATTCCCAGAATTGTGAAAGAAGCTTTTTACATTGCCGGAACCGGACGGCCTGGTCCTGTGCTGATAGATTTACCGAAAAACGTTATGGCTGAGGAAGTATTAGATCCCCGTCCGCCGAAAATAGAAATTAAAAGCTATAAATATTTTTCCAAGGGTAATGCCGGACAGATTGGGGAAGCGGCCAAAGCTTTGGCCGAGAGTAAAAAGCCGGTGGTTTATGCCGGAGGAGGTGTCATAACTTCCGGAGCAGGGCAGGTTTTGCAGGAACTGATTGAAAAGACTAATATCCCTGTTGTTACCACTTTGATGGGGATAGGCAGCGTTCCGGCTAAGCACCCCAATCATTTGGGGATGGTCGGGATGCACGGTACGATTACGGCTAACTTAGCGGTCAATGATTGTGATCTCTTAATGGCTGTGGGAGTACGCTTTGATGACAGGGTAACAAGCGGTTTAAAGCATAAATTTGCTACCAAAGCCAAAGTGATTCATATTGATGTTGATCCCGCTGAAATTGGTAAAGTTGTTAAGACTCATATTCCCATCGTAGGCGATGCCAGGCTGGTTTTAGAAGACCTTTTGGAGAAGGTAACTCCCCTTAAGATTGACGAATGGTGGGAGCAATTACGTTCCTGGGCAAGGCAGTATCCCTTATGCTATGAACAAGACGGGCGTTTGAATCCCCAGACTATACTTAAGGCTATGGGTGAAATCGCCGGCGAGAACGCTATTGTTTGCACTGATGTTGGCCAGCATCAAATGTGGGCTGCCCAGTTTTATCCGGTAACGGGAGGCCGTCAGTTTATCACCAGTGCAGGGCTGGGGACAATGGGTTTTGGTTTTCCGGCAGCTATCGGTGCTCAGTTTGCTAAACCGGAGAGCTTGGTTTTCCTGGTGACCGGTGATGGTTCATTTCAGATGAGTATCCAGGAATTAGCCACGACGGTGCAATATCAATTGCCCATTAAGGTTATTCTAATGAATAATGGAGTACTTGGTATGGTTAAGCAATTGCAAAAAATGTTTTGCAACGAACGCTTCAGCCAAATTCAGCTCCATGCCAATCCTGACTTTCTTAAAGTAGCCGAGGCTTATGGAGTCAAAGGGATGAGGATTGAAAGCCCTGAACAGGTCGATGCCGCCATTAAGGAAGCTATCGAAACACCAGGGCCGGTTCTTGTTGATTGTATTATATCCCCGGACGAAATTGTTCTGCCAACCCTGCCTCCTGGGAAAGCTATTACCGATATTCTAGGGGGGAGAGAATAATGCTGCATACCTTAGCGGTTCTGGTTGAGAATAATCCTGGTGTGTTAGCCAGAATATCAGGGCTTTTTGCGCGGCGGGCTTATAATATTTACAGCTTGACGGTGTGCCAGACTGAGAATCCCAGCCTCTCCCTGATGACAATTGTAGTTGAAGGGGATAGCCAAGTTATCGAGCAGGTGACGAAACAACTGCACAAACTGGTTGTTGTCCATAAAGTAACCAATCTCAGCAACGAAGCTGTTGTCGATCGGGAATTGGCTTTGATCAGAGTAAAAGTCCGAGCGGAAACAAGATTGGAAGTTCTGCAAACTGTTGATGTCTTCCGGGGAAGAGTGGTTGATATGGGTAGAAGCAATCTGACGATAGAACTAACCGGTGATGAAGATAAGATTAATGCTTTTATCCGTACTATGAGACCCTACGGTATTCAAGAATTAGTCCGTACCGGGAAGATTGCTATTGCCCGGTCGGATAACTAAGACCTTTTAAAATATAAAAAGACAATGAATAATAAACTAAATAAGATAGGAGAGTAAAACAAAATGGCGAAAATTTATTATGATGCTGACGGAGATTTAGGTATCCTCAAAGGCAAAAAAATTGCCGTAATGGGCTGGGGCAGCCAGGGTCATGCTCAATCCCAAAACTTGAAAGACTCGGGGCTGGATGTTGTTGTAGGCTTGCGTAAAGGCAGTGCCAGATGGAAAACAGCTGAAGAAGCCGGACTTACGGTAACGACTGTTGCTGAAGCTGCGGCCCAAGCCGATATTATTGTGATTTTGCTTCCTGATGAACAACAAAGTAAAGTTTACAAAGAGGAAATTGAACAACATCTTACTGCAGGTAAAGTACTGCTCTTTTCGCACGGTTTTAATATTCATTTTGGGCAAATTGTCCCCCCAAGCGATGTTGATGTTATTATGATCGCTCCCAAAAGCCCGGGACACTTGGTTCGCCGGACTTACGAAGAAGGAGCGGGAGTCCCCGGACTTATTGCCGTTCATCAAAATGCCTCCGGCAATGCCCACCAGCTTGGCTTGGCTTATGCCAAAGGCATTGGCTGCACCAGAGCCGGAGTGCTGGAGACTACCTTTAAAGAAGAAACGGAAACAGACCTCTTTGGCGAACAAGTTGTTCTCTGCGGAGGTGTTACAGAGCTTGTGAGAGCCGGTTTTGATACTTTGGTGGAAGCCGGTTACCAGCCTGAAAGCGCTTATTTTGAGTGCCTGCATGAGCTAAAACTCATCGTGGATTTAATGTATGAAGGCGGTATCAGCTGGATGCGTTATTCCATTTCCGATACTGCCCAGTACGGCGATATGATGATTGGCAGAAGGATTATTACTGAAGAAACCCGGGAGGAAATGAGACAAGTCCTCTCCGAAATTCAATCAGGCGAATTTGCCAGAGAGTGGCTTTTAGAGAACCAGGTTAATAGACCGGTCTTTAATGCCATTTCCAGGATAGACGACGAGCATCCTATTGAGAAAGTAGGCAAGGAATTAAGGGCTATGATGCCTTGGCTGAAAAAAAGAAAATAATTCATCCGGAAGTCATAAGATGGCGTCAGGCCAGTATTATTAGTTAAGAATAATATAGGGAGAGGAGGTAAATAAAGATGCGGCGCATTGAATTTTTTGATACCACTCTGCGAGACGGTGAACAGTCGCCGGGAGTAGCCTTTAATAAAGAAGAAAAACTGCAGATCGCCTTTCAACTGGAGAAACTGGGTGTTGATATTATCGAAGCCGGTTTTCCGATTACCTCTCCCGGGGATTTTGAAGCTGTTTCCCTGATAGCCGAGAAAGTCCGTAATACGACTATAGCTGCTTTAGCCCGGGCTGAAAGCGAAGATATTGAACGAGCTTGGGAAGCTATTAAAACTGCTGCGAGCCCTCGCATCCATACTTTTATTGCTACTTCACCGATTCATATGCAGTATAAACTGAGGAAAAGCCCCGAACAGGTTTTGGAACAGGCTGAGTTTGCTGTTAAACTGGCTAAGTCCAAGGTTAGCGATGTAGAATTCAGTGCTGAAGATGCCTCGCGCAGTGACACTGATTTTTTGGCTCAAATATTTTCTCTTGCTATTAAGGCGGGGGCTACTGTGATTAATATTCCGGATACAGTGGGCTATGCCATGCCGGGAGAGTTTGCCCGATTTGTCCAGGAAGTAATGGAGAAGACGGAAGGCATCGAAAAAGTAAAGGTTAGTGTTCATTGTCATAATGATTTGGGCTTGGCTGTGGCCAATTCGCTGGCTGCGGTTAAAGTCGGGGCTCAGCAGCTGGAATGTGCCGTTAACGGACTAGGGGAAAGGGCTGGAAATGCTGCGCTGGAAGAACTGGCTATGGCTTTGGCTACCAGGAAGGATTATTATCAGGTCGCAAACTCCATCGTTACCCGGGAAATAGCGCGCACCAGCCGGATGGTCAGCCGCCTGTCAGGGATGGTTGTTCAACATAATAAAGCTGTCGTCGGGAAAAATGCTTTTGCCCATGAGTCCGGCATTCATCAGGACGGAGTTTTGAAAGAAAGATCAACTTATGAAATCATGTCCCCGGGAGACGTTGGCCATGATTTAAATACTATTGTCTTAGGGAAACATTCCGGACGGCATGCTCTTAGGCAGTCTTTAGAAGAGTTGGGCTTGGATTTGTCGGAGGAAAAATTCCAGAAGTTGTTTGCTGATTTCAAGGTTTTGGCTGAGAAGAAAAAAACTATTACCACGGCCGACCTCTTTGCTCTTGCTGATGCCCAAGATGTTTCGGAAGAATTATCTTTACATTATTGGCAAATCTTAAGCGGTAATAACCTTAAACCAACGGCAACTATTGGATTATGGCATAAAAATGGCAATGAGTACAATGAAGAACTTATTAAAGCCGCTTATGGAGACGGCCCTGTTGCAGCAGCTTATAAAGCAATTGATAAGATTGTCGGAACGGACGGCAGTTTGCTCAACTACTCCCTGCAAGCTATTGACAGTGGAGAAGATTCCCAGGGGGAAGTGACCGTCACTGTTAAGTTCGGGGAGCATATAGTCGCCGGCAGAGGGTTAAGTACCGATATTATCGAGGCTAGTGTCAAGGCCTATCTTCAAGCTGTAAACAGAGCGTTGGATAAAGGTTGGATAAATGTTAAGAAAAGATAACCGAAAATAACGGAAAAAAACCCAGAGAAATAAAGGAAAAGGGGGCGGTAAAAGTGGCAATGACAATCAGCGAAAAAATTTTGGCTGCTCATGCCGGACAGGAACAAGTTGTTCCAGGTGAAATTATCAACGCTAAATTAGATGTTGTCCTGGCAAATGATGTCACCGGCCCGGTAGCGATTCAAGAATTTGCCAAACTGGGAAAATCTAAAGTTTTTGACCGGGAGAAAGTAGCCTTGGTAGCAGATCATTTTACTCCTAATAAAGATATTGCTTCGGCTGAACAGTGTAAGATTTTAAGAGATTTTGCCAAAACCCAAGGTATTAAACACTTTTGGGACACTGGAACAGTGGGGATTGAACATTGTCTCTTGCCGGAACAAGGTGTGGTTCTGCCTGGGGACTTGATCATCGGTGCCGATTCTCATACCTGTACCTATGGAGCTTTAGGGGCTTTTTCCACCGGGGTAGGAAGCACGGACTGTGCCGCAGGTATGGCTACCGGCGAAGCTTGGTTTAGGGTGCCTGAGTCTGTCAAGTTTGTATTTAATGGTTCGCAATTTCAGCCTTGGGTCAGCGGTAAGGATCTTATCCTGTATATTATTGGTAAAATCGGGGTTGACGGCGCCCGCTATAAAGCTATGGAATTTACCGGTGATGGTATAAGAAGTCTGTCTATGGACAACCGGCTTACCATGTGCAATATGGCGGTTGAGGCCGGAGCCAAAACTGGAATTATTGAGCCCGATGAGATTACCCTGAAATATGTCCAAAGCAAAGCAAAGAGAGAGTATAAGGTTTATAAGAGCGATGCCGATGCCTCTTATGAAAACATTTATGAATTTAATTCGGCTGAGATTCCTTTGCAGGTTGCTTTCCCGCACCTTCCCGAAAACACGAAATCAGTGGATGAGGCCAGTGGGATTAAGATTGATCAAATTGTGATAGGATCCTGTACTAATGGCCGTCTGGAAGATTTAGAAGCGGCAGCTAAGATCTTAAAAGGGAACAAAGTTCATCCTGAGGTTCGCTGCTTGATTTTCCCGGGAACCCAGCAAATCTACCTGGAGGCGCTGCGCCGAGGTTGGATCGAGGTTATGATCGAAGCCGGTGCGGCGGTAAGTACCCCCACCTGCGGACCTTGTCTCGGCGGGCATATGGGTATTCTAGCCAAAGGAGAACGGGCTTTATCTACTACTAACCGGAACTTTGTCGGCAGGATGGGTCATCCCCAAAGTGAGGTTTACCTCTGTAATCCTGCAGTGGCCGCTGCTTCGGCTCTTAAAGGAGAGATAGTTCATCCCAGGGAGGTAGTGAAAAATGGGTAAAGCTTGGAAATTTGGTCACGATGTTGATACCGATGTGATTATCCCGGCTCGATATCTAAACCGTTCGGAACCGGAACACTTGGCTGCTCACTGTATGGAAGACGCAGATGCTACCTTTGCCCAAAATGTCCGGGAAGGTGACATTATTGTAGGCGGGAAAAACTTTGGCTGTGGTTCATCCCGGGAACATGCCCCTCTAGCCATTAAAGCAGCCAAAGTAAAAGCAGTAATCGCCGAAAATTACGGCCGGATTTTTTTCCGCAATGCACTTAATATCGGGATGCCAATCTTGGAATGCCCGGAAGCCGTCGCCGGGATCGATGCCGGTGATGAAGTTGATGTTAATTTGCAAAGCGGAGTTATAACTAATCTTACCAAGGGGACTACTTTTCAGGCCAGGCCTCTCCCGCCTTTTATGCAGGATTTAATTAAAGCGGGAGGTCTCATTCCTTATGTAAAGGAGAAAAAACAAGATGCCTAAAATAGCAGTATTACCGGGAGACGGGATAGGCCAGGAAATTATTCCGGAAGCTGTGAAAGTGCTAAAGGCTGTTCTAGCCGGTAGTGCTCAGGAGTTCGCTTTCAATGAATACCTGGTAGGGGGAGCTGCAATCGACGAGGTTGGTAAGGCTTTGCCGGAGGAAACACTACAGGCTTGCCAAGAAGCAGATGCCGTATTACTCGGTTCAGTGGGAGGACCTAAATGGGATACCCTGCCGGCTAAGGAAAGGCCGGAGCTCGGGGCGCTTTTGCCGTTGCGGAAACATCTTAAACTCTATGCTAATATTCGGCCGGTTAAAGTCTTGCCTGCCTTGCTTTCCGCTTCAACTTTAAAAGAAGATATTGTTAAAGACGTTGACTTAGTTGTCTTCCGTGAGCTTACGGGTGGTTTGTATTTCGGAGAAAAAGGAAGAAACGATAATCCGCCTGCTGCCTATGATGTTTTGATTTATACTGAAGAAGAAATCCGCCGGATTTTAAAATTAGCCTTTCAAAATGCCCAAGGCAGAAGGAAAAAAGTTTGCTCTGTTGATAAGGCTAATGTCCTCGAATCTTCGAGGTTCTGGCGGGAAATTGCCACGGATGTTGCCAAGGAATTTCCGGAGGTAGAATTGACCCATATGTATGTCGATAATGCTGCCATGCAGCTCGTGCGGGCTCCCGGGCAATTTGATGTGATTGTCACGGAAAATATGTTTGGGGATATTCTTACCGACCTGGCTTCCATGCTCGGTGGCTCTATCGGTATGTTGGCTTCAGCCAGTATGAGCGGATCAAAGGGACTTTTTGAACCTGCTCACGGTTCGGCGCCTGATATTGCCGGTAAAAATATTGCTAATCCTTTAGCGACCATTTTGTCAGGTGCTATGATGCTCCGCTATAGTTTTAATCTTGATGTCGAAGCTGAGCGGATTGAGAGAGCAGTACTCAAAGTTTTGGAGCAAGGCCTAAGAACTGCTGATCTGGCTAAAGCGGGGGATAAGATTGTTGGGACCAAAGAAATGGGAGACGCTGTAGTCGCGGTTTTGGCCTAAAAAGATTTTTGCGGTCGTTCGTTTTTAAGATCGTTTGGAAGTACTCCGCGAGAAAAAACTTTAGTAAAAAACTTCTTTAGTCCCGGAAGTGGGGCAGGGAAGTTTTTTTTTGAAGTTTAATTAATAATCTAATTTTTGGTATAATAAAAGGTAAATATTTGGATGGGATGAGATTTATGAATAAAATTGGTTTTATAGGTGCAGGGAACCTTGCCGCTTCAATTATTAAAGGGCTGACTCAAAGTCCCACAGCTTATCAAATAAATATTTTTGACCTTTTGCAGGAAAAAGCTGAGACCTTAGCCAGGATATACAATGTGCAGAGCAGGGGGTTTTCTGAAGTAGTCCGCGCTGCGGAAATCCTCATTCTGGCAGTCAAACCTAAGGATATTAAAGGGCTGCTTCAAGAATTAAAAGGCCATTCACTTCTGGGCAAACTGGTTATTGCCGTAGCCGCCGGAATAGGGTTAGCTGTATATGAAGAGGCTTTGCCCGGAACAGGGATTGTCAGAGTAATGCCTAATACTTCAAGCGCCGTACTGCATTCTGTTTCGGGTTTAGTTAGGGGAAAATATGTTACCGAAGAACAGGCCGCAGCTGCCGAACGCATTTTTTCGGCAGTAGGTAAAGCCTTATGGGTTGAAGACAGCAAGATTAATGCTGTAACGGCTGTCAGCGGCAGTGGGCCGGCCTATTTTTATCTTTTGACTGAGTTAATGGTAGAGGCCGGAGTCAAGCTTGGCCTAAGCAGGGAAGAGGCTAGCTTTTTGGCGGCGGAGACTATGGTCGGAGCAGGTAAAATGCTGGCCGAAAGCGGCAAGTCACCGCAGGAATTAAGGGAAGCCGTAACTTCTCCCAATGGAACTACTTATGCGGCGCTTAATATCTTTCAGCAGGAAGATATGGAAAATTTAGTTTTTCAAGCGATGCAGGCTTGTCTCAAACGGGCGGAAGAAATGGAAAGGGAGTACCAGGATGAATAAAGCTCGCTTAAAGAGGGCAGTGATAAAAATTGGCAGTCATAGCTTAAGTTCCGTTAAGGGCGGGCTTAGCGGTGTTGTTCTGGATAGATTATCTTGTACCCTGGCGGCTTTAAGGGAACGTGGCGTGGAATGCATTCTGGTTACCTCCGGCGCTGTTGCTGCCGGAATGGCTAAGTTGAACCTTAAAGAGAGGCCTAAGGATATTGCCGGCAAGCAAGCGGCTGCGGCTGTTGGTCAGGGTATTCTGATTGAAAAGTATTCTTATTTCTTTGAGAAATATGGACTCACCTGTGCTCAGATTCTCTTGTCCAGGATAGATTTGGTGGAGTCCGTTCATTATCGTAATGCCCAGAATACCTTAGAAAGGCTTTTAAGATTTGGCATTATACCCATTATTAATGAGAATGATACCGTTGTCTTTGAAGAATTATGTTTCGGGGATAATGACAGGCTTTCAGCCTTAGTAGCAGGGATGATCAATGCTGACCTCTTAATTTTGCTGACTGATGTCGATGGGCTTTTTACGGCTAACCCGGCGGAGAATTCCAATGCTAAGTTGATTACTACAGTTGAGGATTTCAAAGAAGCTAAAAGTCTGGCCGGAGGAGCAGGATCTTCTTATGGAACGGGTGGAATGTACTCCAAGGTAATAGCCGCCGAGATGGCAACGAAATTTGGAATTACAACCTTTCTCATGAATGCCGAGCACATGGCCGAAATTACGAAAATCCCGGAGGGGATTTATCCCCTTGGAACTTTGTTTCCTCCCGCTAAGCATAAAATTGCAGGTAAAAAGCGTTGGATGGCTTATGCGGCTTTATCCATGGGGGCTGTGATTATTGATGAGGGTGCGCAAAAAGCTTTAGTACAGAATAACAAGAGCCTTTTAGCCTCAGGGGTAATTGGCACTGAAGGGTATTGGGAACGGAAAGATTTAGTTAAAATCATTAATTCTAAAAGAGAGGAAATTGCCAGGGGCTTTGTCGAATTAAACAGTGAGGAAACCGAGATGGCCAAGGGGCTTAGGTCTGATGAAATATTGAAAATATTCCCAGGCTTAAAAAGTGAAGAATTGGTTCATCGTGATAATATGACAGTCATTTATGAGGGTTAAGCTTATTGTAAGTATCTTAGCGGAGATTATAAACGGGAAGCCCCAGAAAGGAATGATTTCTTATGGAGATTTCTAAAGAATTATTAGCAATTGGAGAAAGAGCTAAAAACGCTGCTCGCCGACTGGCTTTTGCCAGCACCGAGGCAAAAAATAAATCACTTTTGGCTATGGCTGAGGCTTTAGTAGAGCATCAAGCTGAAATCTTAGAAGCTAATGCTCTTGATGTAAGCCGTGCTGTAAAAAAGGGTCTCCGGAAAAGCCTGATTAATCGTTTGCAGCTGACTTCGGAAGCCATATTGGAAATGAGTAATGCTATCCGGGAAGTCGTTAGTTTGCCTGACCCTGTTGGCGGCGGAGAATTTTGGACAAGACCTAATGGGCTTAGGATTCAGAAGACTCGAGTGCCTCTGGGAGTTGTGGCCATGATCTATGAGGCCAGACCCAACGTAACTGTGGATGCGGCAGCTCTCTGCCTTAAGTCCGGGAATGCTTGTATTTTAAGGGGCGGTTCGGAAGCAATAGAGAGTAATCTTGTCCTAGCTAAGGTTATTTCCGAGGCAGCCGAAAAGAGCGGTTCTCCCGCAGGTTCGATCCAATTGGTGGGCTTGACGGCAAGAGAGTATGCCATACAGCTTATGAAGATGAATAAATACATCGATGTAATTATCCCCCGGGGAGGGGCAGGGCTTATTCAGACGGTCGTTGAGAATTCTACTGTTCCGGTGATTGAGACCGGGACGGGCATCTGCCATGCCTTTGTTGATAAGGAAGCTGATTTGACTAAAGCCGTAGCTATAGTGTTTAATGCCAAGACCCAGAAGCCCGGCGTCTGCAACGCCTTGGAAACTTTGCTTGTGCATCAGGATATTGCTGAGGAATATCTTCCTTTAATTGGCAGGAAATTTAATGATTATGGGGTAGAACTTAGAGGTTGTGCCAAAGTTCAAAACATTTTAGATTATGCGCTTCCAGCGGCAGAGGAAGATTGGGCTACAGAATATCTGGATTTGATTATCAGTGTCAAAGTTGTTGCTAGCCTTGATGAAGCTCTTGATCATATTTATCGATACAGCACTAAACATTCGGAAGTAATCATAACCGAAAATTATACGACAGCCCAAAGATTCTTAAATGAAATCGATGCAGCTGCAGTTTACGTTAATGCCTCGACCCGTTTTACAGATGGGGGAAGATTTGGCTATGGGGCTGAAATTGGTATCAGTACGCAAAAGCTTCATGCCCGTGGGCCTATGGCTTTGCCCGAATTAACGACTATCAAATATCTCATCTATGGAGAAAACCATATTGTAACCTAAAGCCCGACAAGGTATTTTAGGTATTTTCTTAGAACCTCAAATACCACGACAAAAACATAACCTGTATCCCGATGTGCTTACTAATTGCTACAGTAATCGTGTCATGAGGAGATGCAGGTACTCTCTTACTATTGACATAAACCGGGAGACGATATTTCTGGCCTTCAAAAGAAAAGGATAATCCCGAATCAAGCTTTCTTGTAACCTGTTTAGAAAAAATAAGTTGAATTTGGGCTAAATCTACTTTAGGCAAATAAGCTTTCTCTGGTTTAGCAGCTTGGACGGCGAATTTGCGGTTGTAATAAGGAATATAGTGTTTGAGGAATTCATTAGCCTGCTCAGTAGTAGTAATGCCTTTACGTTTCATATCTTTAACCAAGCGATCCTGCAAGGTCTCCCAGAGTCTTTCAATACCACCTTTAGCTTGAGCAGACTTAGCAATAATCAATAATATATTTAGCTCTTTTAGAGCTCTGGCGAAGTGAGGTTGTTTTTCTGTTTTACCGGCCAATTCCTCGGCAATTGACAGTTTCTTTTTCTTCTTACTGTCATAAGCAAAGATACTTCTTCCATCGGTGTAGATTTCTCTTGGTAAGTGACCATCTCGATTCATCTGGAATATCAATTCACAGTAACCTTCAAAAGTTTCCTCTTTTTCGAAATGAAGAGCCAGGATGCGACCGGTAGCATCGTCAATGGCACCATGCAAGTGTAGATAAGAGCCATTGCAAAGCCAATCGAAGCTGGAAGCATCCATTAAGACCAATTCTCCTTCTCTTTCTCTAGCATTCCTGGAGCGATGTTTCTTAGGTCTGCGTTTAGCCTTAGGGGAGCGAATCCCCTTAGCTTTAAGGTATCTGGAGACAGTGCTGACAGACACAAATATACCATTTTCTTCAGCAAGAACATCAGTAGCATGACAGAAGTTATAGCCATTTAATTCTGTCTCATAAATATGACAGATCGCGCTAGCAACTTCAGGATCGATTGCATTAGCAGGTTTACGCCCTCTATTCTTATGCAGTATACTCAAAACCCCATTGTTGGATGCCTCCTTTTTCATCCAAGTATTTTCGAAATATATTGAAGAATCAGGCAAATGGTGTTATAATTTGAAAAAATTATGACGAACGGCCTGCTACTTTGTGAATAATTTTACAAATGTTAGTTTTATGAAAATTACTTAAAGTTGAAAATCACTTAAAATTGAAAATACTGAAAATTGAAAATTTCTATATATTAAACATTCGATTTTGCGATTACATAAATTTGATTAACTGAAATGTTATCTCAAAAACACTTGGAAGCTATTTTATTTTTCATATTTTCTAAAAATGAGGTATTGCTATCATAAGGCTAAAGGGGGTATTTTTTGTTTTTATGTGATTGTGCTCTTTAACACAATAAAATTTTGAGGAGGTAAACAATGAGCTGTGAACTTGAGAATTGTCAATGCTGTTGTGAAATAAGTGAACAACAGAAACTTGACATGATTTCCGAAGTGATTGAAAAGTACAAAAACAGAGAAGGTTGCTTGATTCAAGTTCTTCATATTTCTCAGAATATCTTCGGCTATTTACCACTTGAAGTTCAAAAATTTATTGCTGATGGTCTGGATAAACCTCTTTCTGAGGTTTCAGGAGTTGTGACCTTTTATTCCTTCTTTTCCACTGAACCCCGAGGAGAGCATACTATAAGGGTCTGCCTGGGAACCGCTTGCTATGTAAGAGGTGGCAAAAAAATAGTAGATCGCCTGGAAGAATTGCTAGGTGTGGAAGTTGGCGGGACAACCAAAGATCGTAAGTTTACGTTCGAAGTAGCTCGCTGTATTGGGGCCTGCGGACTGGCTCCGGCTATGATGATTGATGATGTTGTTTATAAGCAGGTTAACCCTGATAAGCTGGAAGCAATTCTGGCTAAATATTACAAATAGGGTGGAGGTGAGGAAATGAGCGTTGTTCAAATCAATAGAATTGAGGATCTGGAAAATATAAAAAAGAATTATAATGAAAAACTCTCGAAATATAATTATCAGGTCTTGGTTTGCGGCGGGGCAGGCTGCGTCTCTTCAAATTGCGGTGAAGTTAAAGAGGCATTAATTAAGTGTCTTAAAGAATACAACTTGGAAAATAAAGTTGCTGTCATGGAAACCGGCTGTATGGGGACATGTGCGGTTGGCCCGGTTTTGCTTATTCTGCCTGATCAAATTTTCTATACGGAAGTTAATCCGGAGAAAATGACAGAGATTGTTAAATCCCATCTTATTAATGGAACAGTGCTAGAAAAATATACTTTTTACGATCAAGCCCTCGCTAAGCATGTTCCCAATATTAATGATATTGATTTCTTTAAAAATCAAGTGAAGATAGCTTTAAGAAATTGCGGAGCGATTGATTATTCATCTATTGAGGCTTATATTGCCAAGGATGGTTATTTTGCTATTGCTAAGGCTTTAGCTTACATGTCTCAGCAGGATGTTGTCGATGAACTTAAAAAATCCGGCTTAAGAGGCCGCGGTGGGGCCGGTTTCCCGACCGGTGTTAAGTGGGAAGCAGGACTTAGAGCACAGGCTGACCAAAAATATATTGTTTGTAATGCTGACGAGGGAGACCCGGGAGCTTTTATGGACAGAAGCATTCTGGAAGGAGACCCTCATGGCGTAATTGAAGGGATGATGCTCGGAGGCTATGCTATTGGTGCCACTATGGGTTATGTTTATGTGCGTGCTGAGTATCCTATTGCTGTGGAGCGCTTAGGAGCTGCGATTGAAGAAGCGCGTCAATACGGTTTGTTGGGGAATAAGCTGTTCGGTACGGATTTTACATTTGATTTGGAAATTCGGATTGGCGCTGGGGCTTTTGTCTGCGGTGAGGAAACATCCCTAATGGCTTCTGTCGAAGGCCAGCGCGGTGAACCCAAGCAAAAACCGCCCTTCCCCTTTGAACGGGGATTATTCGGCAAACCAACTATCATTAATAATGTTGAGACTTTCGCTAATGTAGCTCCCATTATTCAGAAAGGGGCTCACTGGTTTGCTCAATTTGGCACCGAAAGCAGTAAAGGAACTAAGGTATTTGCTTTAGCCGGCAATGTCGTCAATACCGGAATCGTTGAAGTCCCAATGGGGATCAGCCTTGGAGATATTCTTTTTAAGATTGGCGGGGGAATTCCGGGAGGGAAATCCTTTAAAGCCGCTCAGGCCGGCGGGCCTTCTGGCGGATGTCTTACTAAGGAATACTTAAATACTCCCGTAGATTATGAGCATATCGCTAAGTTAGGTGCTATTATGGGCTCCGGCGGGCTTATTGTTATGAATGAAGATACCTGCATGGTAGATACCGCCAGGTACTTTATGGAATTTATCCAAGATGAATCCTGTGGAAAATGTGTTCCCTGCAGAATTGGCACCAAGCGGATGCTGGAAATCTTGGAGCGAATTACTCAAGGTAAAGGCGAAGAAGGGGATATTGAGCTTCTGGAAGAGCTCAGTTATGTTATTAGAGAGTCAGCTATGTGCGGTTTAGGCCAGACTGCGCCTAATCCAGTCTTAAGCACAATCAAATATTTCCGGGAGGAATATGAAGAACATATCAAAGATAAATACTGCCGAGCCGGAGTATGTTCAGACCTGTTTACTTCCCCGTGTGAAAATGCTTGTCCGGCCGGAGTTAATGTCCCGGGTTATATGGGTTTGATTTCGGTTGGCAGGTATATTGATGCCTATAATCTTGTTCGTCAAGAAAATCCCTTCCCTGCCGTCTGCGGTAGGATTTGTACACATCCCTGCGAGAGCAAATGTCGGAGAGCTCAGCTTGACGAACCTGTAGCAATTTCCGACCTGAAGAGATTTGTAGCTGATTATGCCTTTAAGCACGAACAGCCGTTTTCTAAAGATATTGTTTTCCCCAAGAATGGTAAGAGCGTTGGTATTATTGGGGCAGGTCCTTCCGGGCTGACCTGTGGTTATTATTTAGCCAGGTTAGGCTATGATGTCCATGTTTACGAATCCCAGCCGGTGGCCGGTGGGGTTCTGGCCTTTGGTATTCCGGAATACCGGCTGCCTAAGGATGTTCTGGCTCATGAAATAGAACTTATCGAGCAGGTTGGTGTCAATATTCATCTCAATACTGAAGTTGGGAAGGACATTACTCTTGAGGAGCTGCGGCAGAAACACGAGTCTATTTATATAGCTACCGGTATTCAACTGCCAATGAAAATTGATATCCCAGGAGAAGAGCTGGGCGGCGTTGTTCACGGGTTGGATTTTCTCCGTAAAGTTAACCTTGGACATGAGGTTCAGATAGGGGAAACAGTTGCTGTTATCGGCGGAGGAAATACGGCAATTGATGCGGCACGCACAGCTTTAAGGCTTGGTGCGAAAAAGGTTATGATCCTCTACAGGAGGAGTATAGAGGATATGCCTGCCGATCCCAGAGAAATCCACGATTCCATCGAAGAAGGAATTGAGATCATGCCGTTAGTTGCGCCGGTTCGTTTCCTGGGCAAGGATAAGATTGAAGAAATTGAATGTGTTCGGATGGAACTGGGTGGGTTTGATTCCGCAGGCCGCAGAAGGCCTAAAGCTGTTGAAGGATCTAACTTCACGCTTAAGGTTGATATGGTGATACCAGCTGTAAGCCAAACCTCCGATCTGCCTTTTATTAAGAAAGAAGAAGTGGAAATGACGGAGTGGGGGACGTTTGTCACCGATAAGGAGACCTTAATGACCACTATGGATGGAATCTTTGCCGGCGGTGACGTGGCCAGAGGATCGGATGTAGCAATCACGGCTATTGCCGACGGGAAGAAAGCAGCAATTTCCATAGACCGCTATCTCGGTGGCAATGGTATCCTTAACAAAGGCCAAGATATTGAGATTCCAATGCCTACGGATGAAGATGAATTGGTTGAACATGAACGTTTCCCAATGGAAATTCTTGATCCGGAGAAGAGAAAAGATAATTTCCTTGAGGTTGTCCAAGGCTATCACAAACTCAACGCCATTGCAGAGTCAATGCGCTGTTTACGTTGTGACAGGAGGTAGGTGAGATGATGATCAATTTAGAAATTAATGGCAAGAAAATAAGTGTTCCGGAAGGTTCAACTATAATGGAAGCTGCTAGGCAGAGCAATATCTATATTCCAAATCTCTGCTATTTGGAAGGTGTTCATAAATTCGGCTCCTGCAGGCTGTGCGTTGTAGAGGTCGAAGGGGCCAGGAATTTACAAGCATCTTGTATGGTTCCGGTGAGGGAAGGTATGGTCGTTAGAACCAATACCGAAAAAGTTAGAAAAGCTCGAAAGGTTCTCTATGAATTGCTTCTCTCCGATCATCCTAAAGACTGCCTGAGCTGTGAACGCAACCAAAGCTGTGAACTGCAAGAAATAGGCTATCTTCTAGGTGTGACCGAAGCCCGTTTTGCAGGTCAGCGCTCGGTTGGTATTGAAGAATTTTCTCCTTCCATTACCCGGGATATGTCCAAATGTATCCTTTGCCGCAGATGTATTACAGCCTGTAATGAAATTCAGGGTGTGGGAATTCTTAACGCCCAGAATCGTGGTTTTAAAACCGTTATAGGGCCGGCTATGGACTTACCTTTAAATTCCGTCAACTGTGCTTATTGCGGACAGTGTACAGTTGTTTGTCCTGTGGGTGCTTTACAAGAAACGGATGCTATTGGAAATGTTTGGGAAGCGATTAATAACCCCCAAAAAAGAGTTGTGGTACAGGTTGCTCCTGCTATCAGAGCCGCTATCGGCGAGGAATTTGGTTTGGAGCCCGGGACGCTCGTTACCGGAAAACTGGCAACTGCTCTGCGGGAATTGGGTTTTGATGATGTTTTTGATACTAACTTTACTGCCGACCTGACGATAATCGAAGAAGGAACTGAATTTTTAACCAGGGTGAAGAATGCCCTGACCGGAGGTTCTGCGACACTTCCCATGATTACCAGCTGCAGCCCGGGTTGGATCAAGTATATTGAGCATACCTTCCCGCAAGAGTTAGACCATCTTTCTACTTGCAAGTCACCCCATACCATGCTGGGAGCCTTAGCAAAGTCATATTATGCAGACAAGATTAATGTTGATCCTAAAGACATGTATGTGGTGTCTATTATGCCCTGTACGGCCAAAAAATTTGAGATTATCAGGCCGGAGATGCAAAATAATGGAGTCCCCAATGTTGATGCAGTTTTAACTACCAGAGAGTTGGCTAGAATGATTAAGGGAGCCGGTATTGATTTTGTTAATCTGGAAGACAGTATGTTTGATAATCCTCTGGGGCTTTCTTCCGGTGCTGCAGACATTTTTGGCGTTACCGGAGGGGTAATGGAAGCGGCTCTCAGAACAGTCTATGAATTAGTGACCGGCAGAGAGCTTCCTTTCGATCAACTGCATGTAACGCCAATCGTAGGCTTAGAGCAGATTAAAACCGCTGATCTCTTGATAGAAAATCCGCTTGAAGAATATAAGTTCTTAGATGGTGTGACAGTCAAGGTTGCTGTAACCAGCGGCTTAAAAGGTGCTAAGATTTTGCTGGATCAAATTGCTAAAGGTGAATCTCCCTATCACTTTATTGAAGTAATGGGGTGCCCCGGAGGATGCATCAGTGGAGGAGGCCAACCCAGGCCGACTACTCCGGAAATTCGCCAAAAACGCTTGGAAGCAATCTATAAAGAAGATGAAGGCAAAGAGCTTAGGAAATCACATGAGAATGAATATATCAAAAAGCTTTATGATGAGTTCCTTAAAGAGCCAAACGGTCATTTATCCCACGAGCTGCTGCATACCCACTACACGAAACGCGGCAAATATAATGAATATCTTGCTTAGTAACCGGTTCAATAATCAAGCGAATTAAACATGAAAGAGCCTTCAATAGGCTCTTTCATGTTTAGGGTATGTACCACGCCTGAAGATAATGAATAGTCATCAACCTGATTCATGAAAAACGCTAACAATACATTGTTGAAAGAACCTCCTGGTTGTATCCTTGTTAATTAGTTGTATCCTTATTAAGCGGTATGTTAAGATAATTGTAATTAATATCACAATATAAAATAGGGAAGGATATATCAGCAGTATGACTTTGAACTATAAACAGTTCGATAGCAAAATGGCGCAAGTTAAAACTAATGGTAAAAATACATTTAAAATAATAATTCGCGGAATTGTCTTTCCTGTTCTAGTTCTAATTATTTGGGAACTAGCTGCTCGCTTGCATTTGGTCAATGAATATTTTCTGCCTTCACCTAGTAAAATTTTCGATACGTTTAGCATCATGCTTCTTAGCGGCGAATTGGCGGAACACCTCTTAGCAAGTGTGAGAAGGCTAATTTATGGCTTTCTGATAACTGTTGTATTTGCAATTCCATTGGGGATTTTAGTCGGTAAGACCAAGTATTTTCGTCACTATGTTAACCCGACTTTATCTTTCTTACAACAGATTCCCCCCATTGCCTGGATTCCAATTTTTATTCTCTGGTTAGGAATTGATGAAGCCAATAAAGTAGCGGTTATTGTATATGCTTCATTTTTCCCGGTTTTTCTGAATACTGTCCATGGGGTTAATAGTGTTGACCCTAGGCTGGTTGAAGTTGGAAGAGCCTACATGCTTACCCCTCTGGAAATGGTACGCAGGATTTATATACCTTCGGCGGTAATGTCCATTTTTGTAGGGCTAAGATTAGGCCTCAGCAATTGTTGGCGGGCTTTGGTTGGGGCTGAACTTATTGCCGCCTCTTCAGGGATTGGATATCTTATTACTGAAGGGAGAACTCTGTCTCAACCTAATACAATATTTGTAGCTATTTTTACTATTGGTGTAGCAGGCTCGTTATTGGATTTAACTTTAAAACGAACAGAAAGAAAGCTTATGCCGTGGAAAAAAAGAGTATAATTAATGGGGAAATGAAATGAGCAGCAACATATTAGTAGAACTTAAGAATATTAGCAAGACCTTCCAAAGCGATTGGGGAAGTGTTGAGGCTCTTCAAAGAATTAGCTTTTCTTGTCGGGAAAGGGAATTCATTTCTATTGTCGGGGCGAGCGGCTGTGGTAAAACTACTCTTTTGAGGATTATTGCCGGTTTGGAGAGTCCTAGCAGTGGGGAAGCTTTTTTCAATGGAGAAAAAATTGATGGGCCAGGTTATGACCGAGCGGTTGTTTTTCAAGATCCAAGATTGTTTCCATGGCTGACAGTAGAGAGAAATATTTCTTTACCCATAGAGGGTCGAAAGGATTCTCAGAAAATCGAGCAAATAGTTGATCAGACACTGCGCTTGGTAGAGATGAGCAATTTTAGAAAAGCATATCCCTACGAATTATCCGGTGGGATGGCTCAGCGCGTTGCAATTGCTCGGGCACTAGCTTTTGAGCCTAAAGCTCTTTTAATGGATGAGCCTTTTTCCGCTCTTGATGCTCAGACCAGGTCAAGGCTCCAGTTGGAACTGATAGACCTCTGGTGTAAAACAGATCGAACCATTATCATGGTTACGCACGACATAGAGGAAGCCTTAATTCTTAGTCAGAAAGTTATCATAATGACACCGGCACCGGGAACAATTAAGGAAATCTTAAAGGTACCATTGGCTTATCCGAGAAATAAAGACACCTTGGACTTTATTGAATTAAGAAAATATATCTTAAAGAGTATTTTGTAAGAGTAAGAAAAGCAAGTAACAGCTGTTTTAAAGCAGTTGATTATTAAATCTTATTTAAAAAATGGTTATTATTTATCGGGGAGGTTTAAGTATGTTCAACAAAACAATGTCTTTCAGAACTACAATGGTGTTATTTTCTATGTTTCTATTATGCTTCTTGGTTTTAAGCGGCTGCCAATCCCCTGGTACAGAGCCTGAGCAAAAACCTGTAGAAAAACCAGATTTTATTAATATCTCCTATTCTTACCGTCCGCTTAATGTTCCAGCCATAGTGGCCTTAGAGAAGAAATTATTTGAAGAGGAATTTGCCAAGGAAGGAATTGAAGTAAAATGGTATGAGCTTGAGGGGCCCGCGACTACCGAGGCCTTGGCGGCAAAATCATTAGATATCGCCACTTCACTTAATTATGTTTCGGCAATTATCAGCAAAGCTAATGGGAATGATATTAAACTAATCGCCAGCTACTCGAAATTCCCGAAGGGTATTGGCTTAGTAGCAGGTGCGGAAAGTGGGATAACTAAAATAGTTGATCTTCAGGGCAAAAAAATTGCGTTACAGCAGGGTACGATGCTGCATGAAATGCTGATAAAAGCTTTGGAACAAGAGAATATCCCGGTAAACACTCTGGAAATTATCAATATGCCCTCACCCGATGCTCTTAATGCTTTAATGGATAAGCATGTAGATGCAGCGATTATTCCCGAGCCTTTATTAACAAAAGCTATTTCCTCTCAGAAAGTCAAATTAGTTCAAAATGCGGAAGGTCTTATTTTAGGGCAAGCCACTATTGCGGCCAGATCAGAGTTTGCTGAAAAGTATCCTGAGATCGTTAAGAAATTTTTAGAGATTCATAATAATATTTTGAATTGGTCCGTTGCTAATGAAGAGGAAGCACTGAACATAACAAGCGAAGTTATCCAAATGGATACCAAAGCGGTTAAAGCCTTATATCCAAAGTTTGATTTTAGCCTGGAAATAACTGAGGATAACACTTTAAAATTAAAAGAATCTGCCGATTTCCTTAAAGCCAATAACTTTATTAAGGGTGATATAGACACCAAATCATTAATCGATTCTTTAGTTGATACTAGCTATTTGCCCCAATAAATTTAGGGTACAGTTGATTTTATCTAGACAATTCTAAATATTTATTAAATAATTTTGCCGTACCAGACTACAGCTTCTATCAGTCAAATGTAAGCTGTAGTTTCTTTCTATTTTTGAAATCACTAGAACTCTTCGATTTTTTTTAAGTCGATAAGGTATCATTAATTTCGCAAATTCATAAACACTTATTTATGAATTTGCGAAATTAATGATACCTTATCCGATACGTGGAGACCTTAAACGGTCTTCGCGGGAGCGGTTCAAGTAACAAAAAAGATACTTCAAAGGGAGTGTCTTTGTAATCAGATATATACCTCCAACCTATCGCCTTCTTCGCTTCCGGTTATTTTGGCCCAAGTACTCGGAAATCCGATAATTAGATGGGATTCGGGGATATAGGGTGAAATATTATCGGGCTGGAGTTCATCGATAATTTTAATTATTTGCAGACTGCGGTTAACATACCAAACGGAGATACTGTATTTCATGCCAATAGTATGAACTTGTTTACAGGGTTTTAGAATTATACCATTAAAAGAAGATAATTTGTATCTTCCATGAATTCCTTTTATTCGGCGCGAGAAATTGTCGGCGATTTGAACTCTTCCTAAATAAATTTTATTTTTTTTATTAAAAATAATAAGTTCCTGCACCAAAGTTCACTCCCAAGCTGAAATTCTTTTTGCTGTATCTTCAACCAGAGAATTTAATTGGCATAATTAGGATAAATTTTGTGGGAAGTAAGGATTTTATTAGGTTAAGAAGGCCCTACTGTCCGAAGAACAGTAGAGCCAGAGAGAGGAAATAACCGGGTACTCTTAATTAGGGTGTGAATAGGTTGAATGTGTATCAATTAAAGGTAGCGAGCTTTGAGAGGTCCGATAATTAACTCGGTAATTGAGAATAACTGAACTAGATACAACATAATAATCTCATCTTTTCTCTAATTTGACTTTATTCAAATTAGTTCCCCTCTGCACTATAAAATTTACTCTATTTCGAGCAATATCTCAATGAACTACAAGTCACCTTTTTATAGGACTTTGGTCTTATTAACGAATCGTGTGAGTTATTCAAGATTTTTAATGGTTTAGTCAAAGTTAACTTAATAATTAAAAAATTTAACCTAAGAAGCATCTAATAGAACACTCAGCTCCGAACATATATTGTCTAAGATAATTAGAAAGTAATAAAACCTTGTCTTACCGGATAAAATGCTTTAACATAAAAAAGACAACCACCAGAATTAAAGACAATAGCAAAAAAATATGAAAGGAATAATTTTGGGGGAAGACAATGAAGGCTGGATAATGTCGAAGATTAACTAAAGGATTTGACTTAGAATTATGGAAATAAAAAGAAAATATGTTTAACCGGGGGATTGACGTGGCAGGTAAAAAGACTTCCAGAGGAGTACGCAGGAAAAAAGATAAAATTGGTACTACTATTAAGAATGAAATAATCGGAATATTGATCATAGGCTTAGCTTGTTTAGGATTTGTTCTGCTCTATGCCAATAACGGCAGTGTTTTTGCAGCAACGGCAGTGAAAATATTAAGAACTTTAGCCGGAGATGGAAGTGCAGGGATATTTATTGTCTTGGCTGCTGTCGGGATAAGTCTAATGGGTAAGAGTCAAAGAGTAAGAAAGATGAGAATTATTGGGATCTTTTTGCTTTGGCTTGTCTTCGAAGGGTTCATCCATCTCACTGCTGCCGATAATTATCAGTCTGGTGCCTTATTTGCTCTTGGCAGAGCTGGTCAGGGCGGCGGCCTCCTAGGTGCCGGATTAATTGCTATATTTGTCCCTTTCTTTGGCATCACCGGCGCTTACATTCTTTTGGCCGTTTTAGCTGCTATCGGTTCGGTTTTAGCTATTAATCGTTCCTTAGTTCATACTATTACCGATTTGTTTTTCTTATTGGCTGCTGGCTGTAGGGGGATTGCCAGGCAGCTCAAAGAATTTATTAAAGTTTTGGCTGACGGAGAAAAACAGAGAAAGGAAAAACGTACTAAAAATATTTCTTCAATATACAAAAAAGAACAGGCTAGAAGAATTCCGGATTATTATGTTCAATCTTCCCCCGAGGATTTAATCGTGAATTATGCTGAAGAACCAACTGAACAGAAAAACGTTCCACTTTCTGGAATACCGGAAGAAAACACCATGACAGCTAAAAAACAGGAAAAACCTGATTTTATCGCTGTGGAAAATAAGAAGGCACCACTTGGAAAATTAACAAGTACGCCTATTTCCAGGAAGACGGAAAGAAATGAGAATTACATGCTACCTCCCTTAAGCTTGGTGCCTAAAGCAGCTAGAAGAGGGACAAGATCCAATAAATATCTTGCTGATAATGTTAAATTACTGGAAGATACTTTAGCCAGCTTCGGAGTTAGGGTCAAAGTTACCAGAGTGACTCAGGGGCCTGCTATTACCCGTTATGAACTGCAACCAGCTCCCGGAGTAAAAGTAAGTAAAATCACCAGCCTGGCGGATGATATTGCCCTAAGCTTGGCCGCATCCGATGTCAGGATAGAAGCTCCCATTCCCGGTAAATCGGCTGTCGGAATTGAGGTTCCCAACCGGGAAATAGCTTTGGTCCATTTTCGCGAGGTATTGGAATCGGAAGATTTTCAAAATTCCCAGAGTAAGCTTAGCTTAGCCTTGGGCAAAGACATTACCGGCAATCCTATTATCGGTGATCTGACCAAAATGCCGCATCTTTTGATAGCCGGAGCAACGGGATCGGGTAAATCCGTTTGTATCAATACCATTATCGGCAGTATCGTTTTTAAAGCCAAACCCGATGAAGTTAAACTTTTGTTAATTGATCCCAAAATGGTGGAATTAACTAATTATAACGGCATACCGCACCTTATTTCGCCGGTGGTAACAGAGCCCCAAAAGGCAGCTGGGGCTTTAAAATGGATTGTGACGGAAATGGAGACCAGGTATGAATTGTTTGCCTCGGCCGGTGTGCGGGATATTGTTCGTTATAACTATATTATTGAGGAAAAAAAGGAAAAAGGGGAAAAGGAAGATAAAGAAGGGAAGACTCTTCCCTATGTGGTAGTAATTATCGATGAATTAGCTGACCTGATGATGGTTGCTCCGGGCGAAGTAGAAGAGGCCATTTGCCGCTTGGCTCAGATGGCCAGGGCGGCGGGCATTCACTTGATAGTTGCTACGCAAAGACCGTCGGTTGATGTTATTACCGGACTTATCAAGGCTAATATACCTTCCAGGATTGCGTTCGCCGTGTCCTCCCAGATTGACTCCCGGACAATTCTCGATATGAGTGGTGCGGAAAAACTTTTAGGCCGAGGGGATATGCTCTATCATCCAATAGGTATCAACAAGCCGTTAAGAGTACAAGGGTGTTTCCTGGCGGATAAAGAGGTAAAAAATATTGTTGATTATTTGATCAGCGAAGCTAAGCCCGAATACTTTGAAATACCGGAAATTAGCCAACAGGCGGCACAAAACGATGATCCTGGCGATGAATTATTTTATAAAGCAGCTTATGTCTTTTTCGAGAATAACACTGCTTCTGTTTCTCTGCTGCAAAGAAGGCTTAGGATTGGTTATACCAGAGCGGCCAGGATTATGGATTTGCTTGAAGAGAAGGGAGTAGTAGGGCAATACGAGGGGTCTAAACCGAGGGAGATTTTAATGTCTAAAGGCCAGTTTGACCTCAAGTTCGGAAAAGTCGACGAATTATAAAAAGTTATGCTTAGATATAATATATAAGAAGGATTCGCAAAGAATATTGTAGAATAAAACATTTATTGCGGAGTAGAAAGATAATGCAGGATATTTCTGTAGATGAATTAGCGGGGCTTAACCAGGCTGTATATATAGACGTGAGATCAGAAAAAGAATATGCCGAAGGGACAATTCCCGGAGCCGTGAATATTCCCCTGTTTAATAATGAGGAAAGAGCCCTAATTGGCACGGTTTACACTAAGGATTCCCCTAAAAAGGCCATGGAAACTGGGCTCAAGGTTGCCAGCCAGAAACTTCCGGCTTTATATGAGCAAATCGTGGACATCGCCGGCAATAATCCTATAATGCTTTTTTGCTGGCGGGGAGGAATGCGCAGTAAGTCTTTGGCAGCAGTGCTTGACTTGATGGGTTTGCAGGTCTGCCGCTTACGCGGCGGATATAAGGCTTACAGGCGTTCCATAGTAGATTTTTTACAGGGAGAATTTCCTTTTCATGTAATTGTCCTGCGCGGTAATACAGGAACAGGGAAAACAGAGATCCTCCAAAGGTTAAAAGTTGAAGGATATCCCGTAATTGATTTAGAAGGAATGTCCAATAACCGGGGTTCGGTTTTTGGTTCAGTGGGTTTAGGACTGCAGCCAACTCAAAAACAGTTTGAAGCGGAACTTTTCCAAGAACTGCGTTCTTATCAGAATTATCCCTACCTCTTAACGGAATGCGAGAGCAAAAGAATTGGTCGCATTTCACTCCCCAATCCGTTTTTTGAGGCTATGCAGGAGGACACCCAGATTCTTATTTATGATACCATTGAGAGCCGAGCCCAGAGATTGGTTAAAGAATACACTGCTCAGCCGCAGATGCTCGCTGAACTTCCAGTGGCACTGCAAAGGCTAAAAAAAAGGTTGGGCAAGAAAACGATAGATGAGTTGTTGTCTGACTTGGAAGCTCAAAAATATGAAGAATTTGCGAAGAAGCTTATTATTGAATACTATGATCCCCTGTATGGCTATCCTAATGAGGAGACTGCCTCGTACGATCTTTGCATTTTTAATAATTCGCTGGCAAAAAGCTTGGAAAAGATTAGGTCTTATCTGGAAAGCTTAAATTTAAATCTGAAATAAATCAATTTTAGGAGAATAGGGTGGTGAGATAATGGCTGGAGAAGGGGCATTATTGCAAAAGGCGAGGGAAGAACAAGGGTGGACTTTTCATGATGTTGAGGAAAGTATCAAAATCAGAGTGCGGTATCTCGAGGCTTTGGAAAAGGAAGAATACGATATCTTACCTGGTAGTATTTATACGAAAGGTTTTTTAAGGACTTATGCTAAACATCTAGGGCTTAATTCGGAAGAAATTATAAGTCTATATAATGACTCTGTGGAGCAGGAACCACAACCGGTAGTACATCAACCCTTAACCCCAATCCAAAGTACTCCGGTGTGGTTTAAACCTAAGGTTATTGTGATTATGGCATTATTAACAGTAGCAGTAGTATTTGGAATCACCTACTTGAGCAAACTTAATGATAACCCGAATGTTTCTGATTACGACGTCACGCCACTGCCGACTGCCCCCGAAACCCAGAATCCGCCTAACTCGACTCAAACCCCGCCGAAAGATACAGCTCCGGTCTATGAGGGTATAGTTGCCGAACTTACCTTTAAAGAGAATTGTTGGCTTGTAGTTAGAGTTGACGGGGAAATTGCCCAGGACGGCATGAGTTATGCTGGAACAAATAAGGTCTTTGAGGGGAAGGAACGGATAGAATTCCTAACTATTGGCAATGCCGGAGGGTTTACCCTTAAGCTAAACGGCAAGGAAGTTCCGCCTTTAGGAGCATCCGGAGAGGTATTATATAACTATGTGGTTACAGAAGATACCCTTGAGGATATAGATTCATAAGTAGAGGGTATAAATTGTGACCAAAGGTAAAACTATTAAAAATAAGTAAAACTGAAGTAAGTAGCCTAAGTTGCTTCAGTTTTACTTATTTGACCCGGTTTCGGCACGTTTTTAGTGAGTCTGTTTGAGGCCTGCTTTTTGACACTTCAGGAGTTCTCGGTATATACTGAATTGAAATATTCTTGTTAATACCTTGAGGTGGATTTTGAAAAAGAAAGCTGCTGTCATAAATTTGGGTTGTCCCAAAAACCAAGTTGATAGTGAAATAATAACTGGGATGCTATCCAGTCATTTTGAAATTACGCCAGACCCGACTCAGGCTAATTTGATTATTGTCAATACTTGTGGCTTTATCGAAGATGCTAAGGAAGAATCTATTGAAATGATTTATGAAATGGCGGAATTAAAGAAAAGCGGCCTTTGTGAAAAGGTTTATGCTACCGGGTGTTTGGCACAGCGGTACGGGCAACAATTGCTGGAGGAAATTCCGGAATTAGATGGCGTCTTAGGCGATGGTGACCTGGACAAGATTACTACCGCAATTAGCAATGCTGCCGGCGCTCAGAGATTGTATACCAATAAAAAAGTTCAGGATTTTATTTACTCCCATGAAATGCCTAGATTGCGCTTGGGGTCTTCTTTCTTTGCCTATGTTAAGATCGCTGAAGGGTGCGATAACTGTTGCAGCTATTGTGCTATTCCTCAGATTAAGGGACGCTACCGCAGCAGGCCGATTGAATCTATTGTCGCCGAGACTGAAAGGCTAGCGGAGGAAGGAGTTAAGGAAATAATCTTAGTCGCTCAAGATACTACACGGTATGGTATAGACACTTATGGGTTCCTAGCTTTGCCTGAACTTCTTAAGGAACTTGTCCATATAGAAGGCATTCAATGGCTTAGACTTATGTACTGTTACCCGGATGTTTTTTCGGATGAATTGATTGAAATTATGGCTCAAGAGGAAAAAATCTGCAAATATGTGGATTTGCCTTTACAGCATGCCGATAATGAAATCTTAGCCAAAATGAATCGTCGGAATACGGCCGAAGAAGCTGAAAATTTAATCTGGAAATTACGTCAAGCTATTCCGGGGATTTTTATTCGCTCAACTTTTATCACTGGTTTTCCGGGAGAAACTGAAGAACAATTCCAGAAACTGCTTGACTTTATAAAGAAAACCAAATTAGATCGTATAGGGGTGTTTGCTTATTCGCAAGAAGAAAACACTCCAGCGGCTAAAATGAAAAATCAAGTACCCGTTAACATCAGGGAAGAGCGCAAAGATACTGTTATGGCTTTACAGGCTGACCTGGCCTTAAATATTCAACAGCAAAGAATTGGCCAAACTATAAGGGTTATTCTCGAAGAAGAGCTTCAACCAGGGAATTGGTTAGGTAGAACCGAAGGGGATGCACCTGAGGTTGATGGCCAAATATATGTGCAAGTAGACAAAAATTATGTACCTGGAGATATTATCAAGGCTCGAATCCTTCGGGCTGACAGCTATGATTTGGAAGGGGAGGGGCTGTAGTGAATCTGCCCAACATTTTGACACTTATCCGCATAATTATGATACCAGTCTTTATGGTTGTCCTTTTATTGAAGTTTCCAGGCGGTAAAACTTATTTTCCTTACCAGGACTTTGTGGCTGCCTTAATATTTATTGTGGCTGCTGCCACCGATGGCTTGGACGGCTATATAGCGCGTAAACGTAGACAAGTTACTAATTTAGGCAAGTTCCTTGATCCCCTTGCAGATAAATTGCTGGTATCGGCTGCATTGATATGCTTAGTTGAATTAGAAATAGCACCGGCTTGGGTTGTCTGGATTATCCTTGCTCGTGAATTTGCTGTGACCGGGTTGAGGGCTATCGCTGCTACCGATGGAGTAGTGATTAGTGCCAGTAAGTTAGGCAAGTTGAAAACTGTCTCCCAAGTAATTGCTATTTCGGCTTTGATCCTCAGGGATTGGCCGCTCTCCTATTTTAATATTTATATTGGCCAACCTATGTTATATCTGGCCTTAGTTTTAACTATAATTTCCGGTGTGGATTATATTGTCAAATCAAGGCATCTTTTTAGCTCTTTAGGGAAAAAATAAAGAGGTTGAACGAAAGATTCTTTGGCCTACCCCTAGTTATTTTTGTGGATGGAGTTTTCTTGGGAAGAGAACTCTTTTCTTTATCTTCTTTGAAAATGTTTGACGGAGGATGATGGGTTTGCATGCTGAAATAATATCAACCGGAACAGAATTATTATTAGGCAAAACTTTGAACACGAATGTTTTTTATCTTACCGGCCAGCTTACCGGCTTAGGCTTAGAGGTCAATTATCATACTACGGTCGGTGATAATAAGGATAGGCTTATTGAAGCGGTGCAACAAGCTTTTCAGCGGTCGGAGATGGTCTTTCTAACGGGAGGGCTTGGGCCGACGGCCGATGACCTGACCAAGGAGATTATAGCTTTGGGTTTAGGGCTTAAGATGAGCTTTTCTGAGGATAGTATGAATTCTATCGAAAACTACTATGATCATAAAAGCCCTATGCCGCCCAGTTCAGAAAAACAGGCCTTTTTTCCGGAAGGAGCCGAAGTTCTGCCTAACGACTTAGGAACCGCTCCCGGTGCAATAATTGAAAAAGACGGTAAATATTGCGTAATTCTCCCTGGCCCTCCATCTGAAATGAGACCAATGTTTGAGAACTATGTTTTACCCAAAATCCAAGGCCTGCTTGGTAATAGCTCCCCAAGGCTGTATGTTAGAACCTTAAAAGTTTTTGGTCTTGGCGAATCGGAATTGGAACAAGCAATCTCAGATTTGATGCACAAATCTTCGCCCTTTATTACTCTTTTGGATAAGCATACATATATGGATTTGCGAGTAACTGTCCGAAGCAGCAATGAGGAATTGGCTAGAAATATGTTGGATCAAACTGAGGCCGTTATCCGAGGAAGGTTAGGCAATAAAGTCTTCGGAATTGATGAAGAAACTCATTCCCTAGTGGTTGGCAAACTCTTAAGGCAGCAAAAGCTTACTCTCGCCACCGCGGAATCATGCAGCGGCGGTTTATTAGGAGGAAGAATAACTGATGAGGCCGGAAGTTCAGATTATTATCTTGGTGGGGTAGTAAGTTATGCCAATACAGCCAAACAAAACCTCTTGGGAGTTAATGCCGAGAATTTGTTTCAATATGGGGCGGTAAGTGAAGTCATTGCCAAGGAGATGGCTGAAGGGGTACGGTTAACTCTTGGCGCAGATTTAGGACTTTCGACTACAGGTATTGCCGGTCCGGGAGGAGGCACTAAGGATAAACCTGTCGGCTTGGTTTATATTGCTTTAGCTCATGCTAAAGGGGTGATTATAGAGCGCAAGCAGTTTGTCGGCAATAGGAATTCCATCCGAAATATGACTGTGGAAGCGGCCCTCAACTTGCTCAGGGAGTTTTTATTAAATAAAGATTGATAAAAAATATTGCAAATATTTTACAAAAGCTCATTGACAATGGAGTGCAGGCAAAAGTATAATAGGAATCGAACATATGTTTTGTTTGGAAGAAAATTTGAGGAGGCTGGAGAGAATGGCTGTTCCCGATAAATTAAAAGCATTGGACATTGCCTTAAGCCAGATCGAGAAGCAATTTGGTAAAGGGGCAATAATGAGACTTGGAGAAGCTTCTGCCAGGTTATCAGTTGAGACTATTTCCACCGGTTCCTTAGCCCTGGATTTAGCTTTAGGGGTTGGCGGGGTACCGCGGGGGAGGGTTATCGAGATTTATGGACCGGAATCCTCCGGCAAGACAACCGTAGCTCTGCATATTATTGCTGAAGCGCAAAAAACAGGGGGAGTAGCAGCTTTCATCGATGCAGAGCATGCTTTGGATCCTGTCTATGCTCGCGCTCTTGGAGTAAATGTTGATGATCTCTTAGTATCTCAGCCTGATACAGGGGAACAAGCTTTGGAAATCTGCGAAGCTTTGGTTCGCAGCGGAGCTGTTGATGTGGTTGTAGTCGACTCCGTAGCTGCCCTTGTCCCCAGAGCTGAAATAGAAGGTGAGATGGGTGATTCCCATGTCGGCTTACATGCGCGCTTAATGTCGCAGGCTTTGCGTAAACTCACCGGAGCCATCAGTAAAAGTAATACCTGCGTAATCTTTATTAATCAGATCAGAGAAAAAGTCGGGATTATGTTTGGTAACCCGGAAACTACCACTGGAGGAAGGGCTTTAAAATTCTATGCTTCGGTCAGGATGGAAGTTAAAAAGCAAGACATTATTAAACAAGGGCAGGATGTTATAGGCAACCGTACCAGGGTTAAAATTGTGAAGAATAAAGTTGCTCCGCCCTTTAACTATGCTGATTTTGATTTGATTTATGGTGAGGGTATTTCCAAGGAAGGCGGTATTGTTGACATGGGTACGGAGACAGGTATCCTAGTCAAATCAGGAGCTTGGTATTCCTATAATGGCGAACGGCTTGGCCAGGGAAGAGAAAATGTTAAAGAATTTTTGCGCCAGCACCCTGATATCGCTCAGGAGATCGATACTAAAATTCGCGAAATAGTAATTGATTCTGCCAAGGATAACAAAGCTGGGGAAGATGCCAGCACAGGCAAGAATGAAGAATAACCTGCCTGCTTCGGGGGAAAGCGCCCTAAGTACTGCTCTGCAAGCTTTAAGCCGCAGGCAGCTGACGGTTTTTCAATTGCAAAAGCGTTTGCAGGATAAGGGTTTTTCCCCGGAAGCAATTGCTGAGGCAGTAAGCAGACTGACTGAATGGAAGTATCTGGACGATCAAGGTTATGCCCGGGCTTACATCAATAGTAAAAAGGAAAAATACTCCCCCAAGAGGATTAAAATTGAACTTTTAAAGGCTGGGATAGATGAAGACACAGCTTCAGGTCTTTTAGCTGATTACTATCCGGAAAAGCAGGAATATGAGAACTGCAAAATACTTGCTGAAAAATTCTGGAATGACGAAGACGCTAAATGGGAGCGAAAACATAGGCATGATCCCCAAGACATGTACAGCATCAAAGAAGCCATGATTCGGAAAAAGGTTGGTGATAGGCTGCTTAAGAGGGGCTTTTTGTTTAGTACTGTCAGAGCTGTTCTGAATAGAATTGAGAGAGAAGACTTTTAAAGAAATATTATTAATCAATCTTCATTTCAATAATAGGCATTATCTAACTTGACATTATTTACACATTTCATTAAACTAATAATGGATCTGTTTCTAGTAAATTTTAACCTTTAAAGGTTTTCTCTTATATAAATTGGCAATTTAACAGCTATTGTGGGCACTAGGCATTAGTGTAGCTATTTTTAAGGGGAAATTTAAAATTGAGGTTACTTATTTAATGGAACTGGTCTAACCAGTTTTTTTATTTAGGTTTAGGTATAGTTATTAAATGTCAACAATTCTAAGGAGGTGAAATAGTTGGAAACTTTTTTTGAAATAATTATTGTGTTGATCGGACTGGTGATAGGCGGTTTATTTGGCTGGCTGATTCGCAAAACTGTGGCGGAAAAAACCATAGGCTCAGCGGAAATTGAAGCCAAGAGACTTATTCAAAATGCGGTGACTGAGGCTGAAGCCAAGAAAAGAGAAGCCATTGTAGTTGCCAAAGAAGAAGTAATGCAGATCCGCAATGATATCGAAAAGGAAACAAGGGAAAGACGTAATGAACTTCAGAGGATGGAGAGGCGTTATCTTCAAAAAGAAGAAACCCTTGAAAGAAAAATTGACACTTTAGAGCGCAAAGAGGAAAACCTGCAGCGCAAGGAAGCTGAGGTTGATAAACAAAAAAATGAACTCTCCGAATTGATAGCTAAACAGGTTGCCGAACTGGAAAAGCTTTCCGGGATGACACCGGAAGAAGCCAAACAACTTCTTTTAAGAAGTGTTGAAGAAGAGGTAAGGTATGAATCAGCTATCATGATTAAGGAAATAGAGACCCGGGCCAAAGAAGAGGCTGAAAAACGAGCCAAAGATATTATTTCTCTGGCTATTCATCGTTGTGCGGCAGACCATGTTGCTGAAAGCACTGTTTCTGTAGTGGCCTTGCCCAATGATGAAATGAAAGGTCGCATAATTGGCCGGGAAGGACGTAATATCAGAGCTCTGGAAACTCTAACAGGTATTGATCTAATTATTGACGATACTCCCGAAGCAGTAATTTTATCAGGTTTTGATCCAATTAGAAGAGAAGTTGCCAGGGTAGCTTTAGAAAAATTAATTCTTGATGGCCGAATACATCCGGCTCGTATCGAAGAGATGGTGGAGAAAGCTCAAAAGGAAGTTGAACAGAAGATTCGGGAAGAAGGAGAACAAGCCACCTTTGAAACGGGAGTGCACGGCCTCCATCCTGAGCTTATCAAACTGTTGGGTCGTTTGCGCTTCAGAACAAGCTATGGTCAAAATGTATTAAAACATTCTGTTGAGGTCTCCCATCTTGCCGGTTTAATGGCTGCAGAATTGGGAGTAGACGTACAGACTGCCAAACGGGCAGGGCTTTTGCATGATATCGGCAAAGCTGTCGATCATGATACAGAAGGGACTCACGTTGAGATCGGGGTTGATATCTGCAAGCGCTATAAAGAATCATGGGACGTTATCCATGCCCTTGAGGCTCATCACGGAGATACAGATCCTAAGACCATAGTTGCCGTTCTGGTCGCCGCTGCTGATGCTGTATCTGCGGCAAGACCCGGAGCTCGTCGCGAAACATTGGAAACATATATTAAACGCCTGCAAAAGCTGGAGGAAATTGCGGAAACTTTTGAAGGCGTGGAAAAATCCTATGCTATTCAAGCTGGACGAGAAATACGCATTATCGTCAATCCTGAGAAAATAGATGATGTTCTGGCTCCTCGGATAGCCCATGATATTTCCAAGAGGATAGAAGAAGAACTTGAGTACCCTGGCCAGATTAAAGTTGTTGTGATCAGGGAGACCAGAGCGGTTGATTATGCTAAGTAAATAAGTAAACATTAAAATCTCTTATTTACGGCAAAGCGGGTATCCTTATATACCTGCTTTGTTGTTTTCTGGGAATGACAAGTGCATTTCATATAAATAACAGGTTATTATTGCTAAGAATCTCGAGAAGGACTTTAGCCCTTGATGAAGAATAATATTTTTTTAGGATTAAAATATCATATTTTAGGAAAGGATTAATAAGATGGCCGCTTTAGATGTGACAAATATTGATTCCAACTATCTGAATTATAGTACGGGGTTGCTGGTTTCTATCCTTTTACGCTACCCTGAAGTTGGAACTATTAGTTGCAGTCAGGAGAAACAAGCCTTAATTCTGAAATTTGTAGTGACGAAGGACTTTGACTTTGAGTCCTTAGCGAAAAAGTTATCCTTAGCTTTGGAAATGTTTCATAAGATTGAAGGTCGCACAATGAAACTGTTCACCATGGAAAAGTATGAGCAGGAGTTAGACTTACTTATTATAACTCGTGATTTAAGTAGTATTACCCAGAATGAAATGAATCTGATAGTGGAAATGATCAAAAGCCAATTAAAGGAACAGCTTATTTGTGAGGAAAGCAGTTTGGCCGAAGAGGAGATTATGTTTCAAGAGGAAGTAATTAACCATATGCTTGCAGCTATTCGTTCTAACGGTACAGAAAAGAATATGACAGCAGTGCGTGAGGATGGAAGAGTATTAGTTTTTAATGGTTAAGGCTACAATTATTAGCCCTTAATTGAGAAGAAGCGGCACAGTACCTAATAGTATCATGAGAGTTGTTCTCGGGATTGAGCGATCCTTAGGTAAGGAATAAAAAGGAGAGTACTTTTGATGCAGATTCTATTCATAGGAGATATTGTTGGCAAACCTGGGAGGCAAGCGGTTAAAGAGTTATTACCCAGCCTGCAGCAAGAGTACGGTTTTGACTTTATTATAGCTAATGCCGAAAATGCTTCCGGCGGCAGAGGCTTAACCAGGGAAGTGGCCAATGAGTTATATGGATATGGTATTCATTTTCTTACCATGGGTAATCATGTCTGGGATCAAAAAGAAATCCTTAAATTCATTAATGATGAAAGCAGACTTATCCGACCGGCCAATTACCCTAAAGGCGTACCGGGCAAAGGCTATGGCTATGTAATTAATAAGGGCTTTAAAATTGGGATAATTAATCTTGCCGGAAGGGTTTTTCTGAACACCTTTAGAGAATCCTTTCACGATGATTATCCCGCTTATTAATTCTATGTCTACCGAAACCCCGGTGATTCTTGTTGATTTTCATGCTGAAGCTACTTCGGAAAAGGTAGCCTTAGGCTGGCTCTTAAATGGTAAGGCCAGTGCTGTTTTAGGCACGCATACGCATATTCAAACTGCTGATGCTCGAATCCTGGATCAAGGAACTGCCTATATTACTGATGTGGGAATGACCGGACCCAGGGATTCAGTTCTCGGTGTCAAAAAGGAAATTGTTATCAATAATTTTCTTACCCAAATGCCGGTCAGATTTGAGGTAGCCTCTGGTATCAATCAGCTCAATGCTGTAATCCTGGACATTGATGAGAATACAGGAAAAGCTACTCGTATTGAGCCTATTCAAAGATTAACCCCTCCTATAAGAAAATAAACACCACCATGTTTAATTCAAAAAAAGCCTTTTAATTGATGGCAAAACGATAAGATTAACAAAATATGAAAATTTTTAAATATTCATAGAGGATTTTTTTCAAATTACTAGAATATTATATACAAATTAGGGTGGAAATACATGTCAACAGGTTCAATTAGGAGGTATTTGACAATGGATGTGTTAAAAGTCTCAGCAAAATCAAGTCCTAATTCAGTTGCCGGTGCTTTAGCAGGCGTACTTAGAGAAAAGGGAGGGGCTGAATTACAGGCAATCGGGGCAGGTGCATTAAACCAAGCTGTTAAGGCAGTGGCTATTGCTAGGGGGTTTGTGGCTCCTAGTGGTCTGGATTTAGTTTGTATTCCTGCATTTACAGACATCCAGATTGATGGGGAAGAGAGGACAGCCATTAAGCTTATTGTCGAACCCCGGTAAGAATTTATTAGCACACCTGCCTTCTAGATAGGCAGGTGTTTTTTATGTACGCCCAGCATGGGCGTTATCTATACGGTGAAAGTCCGGAACGGGGGCTGGCGAGCGCCTACCGTAGCCGAGAACAAGGGTGTCCGTCGTGAGGCGGAATCTGAAGGAAGTTTAAGGCAAATGCACGGCTTGAGGTACACGAACCCAATTTGAGGCTGTCATAACTGGATGAGTCTCCATAACAAGATTAAATCCAAAGCCGCCAAGAGTTATGGCAGTATACTTGGGCAAGCGCGGGCAGAAAGATAACGTTCTTATCTGGGGAGGTCTGCAGGAAACGCGAAGTTACTTCGTAACCGCACTCGAAAGGGTGCGCTGAATCTGCAGAAGTCAGCAGAGGTCATAGTACGGGAGTAAGCGACGGCGGAAACCGGAAGGACCGAACTTAAAGGAGAGATGAGCCTATGCGTTCGCATGATGAGCAACGAAAGCAGCCAACTTCATATGAAGGCTTACGGCAGAAAGTAGCGGTGAAGCCGCAAGGGTATGTCGGAGCGCCGAGCTCATCGTCGGCACAAGTAGACCACTCATCTCGCGAAGACCAAGGCGATTTGCTGGATAGAATGCTAGAACGAAACAATCTTCGACTTGCCTACCGGCGAGTGGTACAAAACGGAGGAGCGCCCGGCATCGACGGAGTGACGGTAAAAGACTTAAAAGCTCACTTGTGGGAGTGCTGGGACACTGTCAAAGCAGAACTCCTGACGGGAACCTACAAGCCAGCACCTGTCAGACGGGTGGAAATCCCCAAACCCGGAGGCGGTGTCCGCTTGTTAGGCATCCCCACCGTAATGGACCGGCTCATCCAGCAAGCCCTACTCCAAGTGATGACCCCAATATTTGACCCGTATTTCTCTCCGAACAGCTTTGGTTTCCGGCCTGGCAAACGGGCCCACGACGCAGTCAAACAAGCTCAGGCCTACATCCAAGAAGGATATCGCTATGTCGTGGACATGGACTTGGAAAAGTTCTTTGACCGAGTGAACCATGACATCCTCATGGCGAGAGTAGCCCGAAAAGTTAAGGATAAAAGAGTCCTAAAACTTACCCGAGGATACCTTAATGCCGGAGTCATGGAAAACGGAGTGACAAAAGAGACAGTCGAAGGAACTCCTCAAGGAGGCCCCTTAAGTCCGCTGCTGGCGAACATCTTACTGGATGACCTAGACCAGGAGTTAACCAAAAGAGGACATCGCTTTGTGCGTTATGCCGATGACTGTAACATCTTCGTCAAGAGCAAGCGAGCCGGAGAACGGGTAATGAAATCGGTCATTCAATTTGTAGAGGGGAAGTTAAAACTCAGAGTAAATCGAGAGAAAAGTGCTGTAGATAGACCGTGGAACCGAAAATTTCTCGGGTTTAGCTTTCTACCCAATCGCCAAGCGACGATTCGCCTGGCCCCCAAGACGATAGAACGATTCAAAGAAAAGATTCGGGAAATAACCAGTCGGACAAGACCGATGTCGATGTCTGAGCGAATCCACAAATTGAATCAATATCTCATGGGATGGATAGGATACTTTAAACTGGCCGCGGCTAAAAGTCACTGTGAAAAATTGGACGCATGGATACGCAGAAGACTGCGCATGTGCCTGTGGAAACAGTGGAAAAGAGTGCGAACACGAATCCGGGAACTCCGCGCCTTAGGTCTGCCGGACTGGATTGTGTTCATGATGGCAAACTCTCGACGAGGGGCATGGGAAATGTCCCGAAACACAAATAATGCCCTCAACAATTCCTATTGGGAACGTCAAGGGCTAAAGAGTCTGCTTCATCGTTATTTGGAAATTCGTGAACCTTTAGGAACCGCCTAGTGCGGACCCGCATGCTAGGTGGTGTGAGAGGACGGAGGCTAGCCGCCTCCTCCTACTCGATGTGGATAGTTTTCGATTTTGAATTCTGATTAGGAAGATCAAAAATATGCATATTAGTAATACATAGTCGAGAAGATCGAATTAGTTGGAGGGAACTATGAATAACTTATGGATAGCCGATGGCCACTGTGATAGCCTGGGAGATCTTACCTCGGGGAAAAGAGATCTGTTAGGCGAAGGTGAAGGCCATTGGGATCTGGCTAAAGCTAGGAGAGCAGGCCTTGGTCTGCAGTTTTTTGCTGCTTATATTGAAAGCGAATATAAGCCTTTCCTTGCCAGTTGGCGTGGGCTGGAACACTTGGAAACCGCCCTGAAGTTTATCGACCTTAATCGAGAAGCTGTTTTCCTTATTAAAGGAAAAAATGATCTCGCTAATCTGGGAAAGAGTAAAATTGGACTTGTTTTAAACGTAGAAGGCGGCGAAATACTTGGCGAAAGTCTCTTTATGTTAGATTTGATTTATAGGCTAGGAGTAAGAAGTATTGGACTGACCTGGAATGAAAGGAATGCTCTAGCTGATGGAGTAGGGGAGATTGGCAGTAAAGGAGGTCTGTCCAATTTTGGCCTGAAAGTTATTGCCAGGATGAACGCCCTGGGGATAATTATTGATGTTTCCCATCTTAATGAAGCGGGTTTTTGGGATGTAATTGCTAAAACCGATAAGCCAATAATTGCTTCCCATTCGTGCGCCCGAGCTTTGTGTGACCATCCCAGGAATTTAGACAACCGGCAATTGCGGGCTATAGCAGAAGTAGGAGGCCTGGTTGGGGTGAACTTTTGTCAGGATTTCTTGAGCGAGACAGGGCAAGCCGGTATCGATGATGTTGTTAAACATATTTGTTATATTGCTGAAGTAGCCGGTGTAGACTGTGTTGGCTTTGGCTCTGATTTTGATGGGATTCCTTCGACTCCCCAGGGACTGGAAGATGCCTCCAAACTCCCGCTTTTATTGGAGAAACTTCGGAATTGTGGATTTAAGGAAGAAGATTTAACTAAAATTTCTCACGGTAATTTTATACGTGTCCTTAATAATGTGTTAAAATAAAAGGCAACACTCAAAATCTTGCAAGGTGTGAGTAGAAGGTGAACAGGGAAGAAAAAGAGCGGAAGGCCAAATATGATGCAGATCTACACTGCCATACCACAGCTTCGGACGGTATATTATCGCCTTCTGAAATAATGATGTATGCTGCCAAAAGAGGCCTTCAAGCCGTAGCTATTACGGATCATGATACTACTCTCGGCTGGGAGGAAGCTGAAAAGGCTGCTTACCGGGCAGGTGTTAAGCTCCTTAAAGGGCTGGAGATCAACACCGAGTGGAGGGGTAAGGAAGTTCATATCCTGGGCTATGGTCTGAATGACGATAACAATAACCTGAAAATTCGCCTTCAGGAATTGCGGAGCAAAAGAACTGACCGGATTGGAAAAATTATAGAGAAATTAAAAGGCCTTAATATCCGCCTTTCCCTTGCCGATGTGGAGCAGTGTGCCAAAGGCGAATCATTAGGCCGCCCCCATGTAGTAGCGGCTATGATTGCTAAGGGTTATTTGGATAGTTATCAAGAGGGATTTGATAAGTATCTTAGTGTAGGTGCCCCAGCCTATGTTCCCAGGTACAAGCTAACTCCATCCGAGGCTATTATAATCATTAGGGAGGCCGGAGGGGTGGCGGTTCTGGCGCATCCCGGAAATAATGTCAGCCAAGACGATATTCAACAGTGGGTTGAGGATGGGCTGCAAGGAATTGAAGTTAGTCATCCTGATCATACCTTAAACCATGAAAAGAAATATAGAAAAATTGCTGCCCAATACGGACTTATAACTACCGGGGGGTCGGATTACCATGGGCCGGGGGTAAAGCCGGGTATCGAGCTTGGGGATTGGGGTGTGAGCTTGGATCTTGTTCAACAGCTGGAGCAGTTAATAACTTCTGCTTAACCAGATAAAAGATAAAAATGCAAGAGGGGGAAGTTAGCATGAGATTTGCAACTAGATTAAAAAACCTACAAACTTCGATTTATTCGCAACTGGCCGAATTAAAAACCGAGCTGGAGCGAAACGGGAAAACATTGATAAACTTAAGTATCGGGAGTCCTGATCTTGCTCCCCCAAGGGAAGTGAGAGAAGCCTTAAGCCAAACAGCTTTGGATGGAGGGGCTTATGATTATACCTTAACCAGAGGAACCTCTGAATTCAGGGAAGCATGCGCTAAGTGGTATAAAAAAAGATTTGATGTTGACCTTGACCCCGAGACGGAAGTTTTACCTGTCATGGGATCGCAAGATGCTATTGCTCATATTTTTTGGGCTTTAGTGGATAAGGGCGAGGCAGCTTTGATTCCTGACCCTGGTTATCCCATTTATTCCGACGGCTTAGCTTTAGTGGAAGGCAAAAAGATTCCTTTGCCTTTGAAAGAGGAGAATAACTTTCTGCCTGATTTCAGTGCGTTGGATCCCAAACTTGCTGCGGAAGCAAAGTTAATGATTTTAAATTATCCGAATAATCCTACAGCAGCTGTTGCTTCGCTGGAATTTTTTGAGCAGGTCGTTCAGTTTGCCGCCCAATATGAGATAATTGTTTGCCATGATGCTGCCTATACGGAACTATCTTTTGACAACTATAAGCCTGCCAGTTTTTTGCAGGTCAAAGGCGCCAAAGAAGTGGGGGTAGAGTTCCATTCTTTATCCAAGACTTATAATATGGCCGGAGCCAGGTTGGGCTTTGTGGTTGGTAATGCCAAAGTTATTAAAGCCTTGGAAACAATCAAATCCAATATTGATTATGGAATCTTTAGGCCGGTTCTCAAAGCAGGTTCGGTTGCCCTTCTTGGTTCCGGTGAAATCATTGGCCTTAATCAGCAAACCTACCAAAGAAGAAGGGATATTTGGGTAGAGGGCTGCGCCTTGGCAGGCTGGAAAATGCCTAAACCCAAAGGGTCGATGTTTGTTTGGGCGCCTGTCCCTTCTAAACAGGATTCCTTATCTTTTGTAATTGACCTGGCCAAAAGAGCGGGAGTTATTCTTGTCCCGGGAATAGCCTTTGGCGCACACGGAGAGGGATATGTTCGGGTTGGTCTGGTTCAAAGTGAGGCTGCCCTGGAGGAAGCAGTTCACAGAGTAAGGAGCTTTCTCCAAGAATAATTGATAACCCTATTAATTATTGAGTTTGGCAGGAAATAATTTGAATTATCAGGATTAAAAAAATGCTCCTGCGTATAGAATAGTAACAAGCAATTCTACATGCGGGAGATGAAACAGTGAAGACCCAGGAAGAAATTAACATGCTCAAGAAAAGAATAAATGAATTAGAAAAACAGCTGGATAATTTACGGCTAAGCCGGCGAGTATTAATGGATCTCCTTGAACAAATAGAGAAGGAAAGAAATATCTTAAGTTCCCAGCTTCAAAAAAGCAAGCGCCCCAAAAAACAAGTAGTTTTCAAGAAAGTTTACTCGCCGGAATTTGAACTTTATGAATTGAAAAACTACATAAAAGATTAAGCAGTAAGCTTAGGGAGATTTAACTAAAAATCAGCATAGCCTGGAATGCTAATTGGATTCCAGGCATAGAAGCTGATTTTTAATTTTGCATGGGATCTTGGTAATAACGCTTGGTATCTAGTGCCTGTTATCCGCCTGATAGAGGAGCTGCTCCACAGAATTAGTGGGGGAATGATGATTTTGAATTAGAATTTGAACTTCTTCCCGCACTCCTGCCCTCGCTGTTAAGCGTTTCCCCCAAGCGGGATGCCTTTGACAAATTAATAGAGTTTTGCCCAGGATGTTTTTTTGCCGGGCAATTTTGTGCCACAAGCCCGGAGGCAGGCAACTAAAGGCAACAATGATAATTCTTTGCCAAAGCTGAAGTTTTACCAGAGCTTTGCCGCAATCGTGCAGCAAAGCAGCTAAAAGAAAGTTCTCAAAAATCTCTTGATTATAAGTTTTAACTATTTCCTCTTGTCTGCTCATGATATCATAAGCAACATCTAAGGCATGTCTCTGTTCAGGAAGAGCTTGTTTGCGAAACAAAACAAGTTCTGCCGGAGCTAGTATCTTACTTAGCCATTGGTATTCATCAGGCTCAATTTTGGTAAAGAGAGCGTTATAGAGCTGCTTAAATCGATAGATCATCATAGTTTCCTTTGCATTTATCATAGTTTCCTTTGTATTCTACCTAAGTTCTCTCTTGTCTTTCTCCATTGTAATTAAAAATCTCAATTAAAGCTACTAAAGAACAGCTGATTCTGTTATACTAATGAGAAAAGTATTTTTGGGAAGGGGTTTGTTACGACTATGGAAAAAATCCTCAAGGAAGGCCTTACTTTTGATGATGTTTTGCTTATACCTGCTAAATCCGAAGTATTACCCAAAGATATAGATGTCAGTACTTACCTTACTTCCACAATTAAGCTCAATATTCCTTTAATGAGCGCCGGTATGGATACAGTTACTACATCCCGCATGGCTATTGCCATGGCCAGAGAAGGCGGTATTGGTGTTATCCATAAGAATATGACTATTGAACAGCAGGCTTTAGAGGTGGATAAAGTTAAACGTTCAGAGCACGGGGTAATAACCAATCCAATCTTTTTAGACCCTCAAAGCCCGATTCAAGACGCTCTGGAAATTATGGCCCGTTATCGGATTTCCGGAGTCCCGATTACGGTACAGGGCAAACTTGTTGGGATAATTACTAATAGGGATTTGAGATTTGAAACTGATACCAATCGATTAATTGAAGAAGTAATGACAAAGGATAATCTGGTTACTGCCCCGGTGGGGACAACTTTAGAAAAAGCTAAAGCAATCCTTATGAAGCATAAAATTGAAAAACTTCCCCTTGTTGATGACAACATGATGCTTAAAGGACTGATAACGATCAAAGACATCGAGAAGGCTAGACAATTCCCTAATTCTGCCAAAGATGAAAGGGGAAGGCTGCGAGTTGCTGCAGCCGTTGGTGTCAGCAAGGAAACCATGGAGAGAGTCAGTGCCTTATACCAAGCCCATGTAGATGTTATTGTGGTCGATACGGCTCATGGGCATTCCCGAGGAGTAATTGAGACTGTCAAGCATTTAAAGAAGAAATTCCCTGACCTGCAGCTTATTGCCGGAAATGTTGCCACGGCTGAAGCTACCAGGGATCTTATCGAGGCGGGAGCTGATGCTATTAAAGTCGGCATAGGCCCTGGATCTATCTGCACCACCAGAGTAGTAGCGGGAATAGGTGTACCTCAAGTCACGGCAATCATGGATTGCGCGGCGGAGGCAGACAAGTATAACATACCGGTAATTGCTGACGGAGGGATCAAATTCTCCGGTGATATTGTCAAAGCCATAGCTGCCGGTGCTAAGACGGTAATGATAGGCAGTTTATTTGCCGGCACAGAGGAAAGCCCTGGGGAGATAGAGATCTATCAAGGCAGGAGTTACAAGGTCTACCGGGGAATGGGATCGATTGGAGCGATGAGAGCAGGCAGTTGTGATCGCTATTTTCAAGAAAAAGAACAGAAGCTTGTCCCGGAGGGAATTGAAGGCAGGGTACCATATAAAGGACCGCTGGCGGAGACTGTTTACCAAATGATTGGTGGATTAAGAGCTGGGATGGGCTACTGCGGGACACCTGATATTGAGTCTTTGCGCCATAACTCAAAGTTTATCAGGATGAGCGCCGCTGGGTTAAGAGAGAGTCATCCGCATGATGTTATTATTACTAAAGAAGCCCCTAATTATAGTTGATTTTGTGTAAATAGCAGGAGGTAGCCGATGCGCCATAGGTTTGACGTTCAGCTTAATGAACTTAAAAAGAAAATTGTTGGGATGAGCGATTTAGTTCATCAGGCTATAGAACAGGCTATGCTCAGCCTGAAACAAAGAGATTTAGCTCTTGCTGAGAAAGTAATTCAAAATGATGAATTTATCAATAACTATGAAAGGGAGATTGAGCAGCTCAGCACTCATTTGGTTGCTACCCAACAGCCTTATGCTTCGAACCTTCGTAAGATAGTGGCCAGTTATAAAATTATTACTTCTCTGGAAAGAATTGGTGATCTTGCCGCTGATATTGCTCAGCTGTCTATTCGGATAGGGCCCGTGCCGCTTATTAAACCGCTTATTGATTTACCGAAAATGACAGAGATTGTCATCAAGATGATGCATACTGCTGTGGAGGCATTTATCAACGGTGATGTCGAGCTGGCTAGATCTCTGGCTGAAATGGATCATGAGGTTGATCATTATTATAACAGTATTTTTAGCGAGCTTAATGAGATGATGGCCAAAGACCCCAAACTGGCAGCCCAAGGAGTCTATATTTTGCTAACTACCAGATACATGGAGAGAATCGGCGACTACTGCACAAATATCGGTGAAGAAGTTATTTATACGGAATTGGGTGTCAGAGAAAATCTTAATCAGTGAGGCTGATGTTGAACAGAGGAATATATAAACCTTCTTCCAGTCACTCCGGATCATGTAAATCCGGAGTTTTCTTGTTCTTAGGAAAAAAAACCTCCAACTAGTTATTTCCGGTCTTAGATAAGCGTATTTATTAAAAAACAGCTTGTTGGGAGGAAGTCATTTGAAAGTTAACTGGAAGGAGATCTGGGATGCTAATCCGGATATTTTTGTTGTATCCGGCTGGGAAGAATGTTCTGAAGACAAGAGAAAAGGTTGGCACCTGCCTTCTCACTTCAGTTATTTCAGTGCCGGTGATATGAATTTACGGGTCGGGATTATCGCCTGCCAAGGAGGATATAAGGAAGAAGAATTTCTCTTGGAAGGAATTGTGTGGGGTAGTCGCTTAGGGAATGGAGCCAAAACTTTAATATATTTTGTCGCCCAAGATTTCTCGCCAATATTTTTAGGCGCAATTGCCAAATTAGGCGGAACCCTGACGGCCAAGGCCATCTATTGGCGAGAAAAATTAACGCCTAGCCTTTTCCCTGTTCAAGAGAAAAGATATCATAAAACTTCTGTTGCTCTTGATCCGGGGGAATTAAGAGCTGGTTGGGAATGGTGGGAAAGACAGCTTAATCCCGTAGCGACAAATCATTTGAAAATAATCAGAGCTTATTTTGAAGGGTTAGCGCGAAGAAAGGTTAGAACAGTATTTGAAAAGAATAAAATTGTTTTTTGCTGGGGTAGAATTGAAATTGCTGAAATTAAAAAGAAAGGCAATAAATTTGAACTATCAACAAAAGTAAAATGGACAAGAAATAAAAGCATTACTTCTAAATTCTTAAAAACAGGCTGGGTGGATTACTCAGGAATATTAAATGAAGAGTTTTGCCGGGCAGTAACAGGAGTTCTGGAACTGCTGGAGAATATGGAATCTAACGGTAGTCTCGATCTTAAAGATTTAGTAGTAATAAAGCTGATTTATGATCGAGATTTTATAACCAATTGCTTTGGCAGATACATCGAATATCCTTGGCTGCCGAAAGACCGTAGTGACAGCTATGATCTTAGTAATTTTTATTTTTATGCGAGCCATGACCGAGTAAGTGTTCTTTATCCAATACTGGATAAACCCTTAGTTAAGCTGGTTCGTAGTTTACTGGCATTAACCTATTTGGAACATATTGACCTAGCCCAAAAAGGATTACCTAATAACCCGGAGATAAAATGGGATAACAAGATCTATCTACTAAGCCAGCCTGTTTTTAGGGACGAGCTCAGGCTCTGCCAATCCTGGTTAAAACATCCTTGGCTATTGCCAATTATTTTATTGCCTGATGATTGGAGAACAGAGGGCTTCAAAATATTAAAGGGCATGACCCTCTTGGAAATGGAAGAAACATTGCAATCATTTTAACTCCATAGTAAGATGGAAATGAGATGCAATTATTTATGCCAATATTATTGGTACAGATTGAATAAGTAAAGCTTTGCTTGGAAATCTAATAACAGGAGACAGCAAATGATTCTATACCGGCATGCTAAATTAAGTGATGTTGAAGCTATCCTTAGCCTAATTAGTGAGTTTGTGAATCAAGGCCTGATGTTGCCCAGAACTCGTAGTGGGTTGTATGAGGGAATACGCGAGTTCATCGTAGCTGTGGAAAAGGACAAAATTATCGGCACCGGTTCACTGCATATTATTTGGGACGACCTGGCCGAAATCAGAACATTGGCTGTTGTCGCCGGCCATCAAAAAAAAGGAATCGGCCGCAAACTGGTAGAAATTCTCCTGCAGGAGGCGGAACAACTTAATTGCCCCCAGGTATTTACCCTGACCTATCAGGTTGAGTTTTTTAAGCATCTGGGGTTTCAGCTGGTAGATAAGCAAGACATGCCCCAAAAGGTCTGGAAAGATTGTATTAATTGCGTAAAATTCCCCAACTGTGATGAAAATGCTATGATTAAAAGCTTATAGCAGGTGCGGAGAAGATATGGTTTTAAAAAAAGTATTAATTTATACCGATGGGGCTTGTTCCGGAAATCCCGGCCCGGGAGGCTGGGCTGCTGTTCTCCGCTATGGGGAACATAGCAAAGAACTAAGTGGTTTTGCTCTGGAGACAACAAACCAAAGAATGGAGCTAACAGCCGCTATTGAAGCCCTAAGCGCTCTTAAGGAACCTTGTGCTGTACAATTATATAGCGACAGTGCCTATTTAATAAATGCTTTTGCCCAAAATTGGTTTGACCGTTGGCAAAAAAACGGCTGGTTGAATTCCCAAAAAAAGCCGGTGGAAAATCAAGATTTATGGCGGCAGCTCCTGCAATTAACTACAGTCCATCAGGTTGAGTGGCTTAAAGTTAAGGGGCATTCAGGCCATTCTGAGAACGATAGATGTGATGAACTGGCAAAAAAAGCAATTGCAGAGGCTCTGCGCCATTCTAACGACTAAAAAAGAGGGTGATGTTATACCACAAATCCTAACTCTTGTTTTTAACAATAATTAGGATATAATAGAATTGAAAGTTAGAGAATATTTACAATAATCACACATCTTATTTATAGAATATTTTGATAGTTTTTATTTTGGTTGACTATTTGCTAGATTCGTTAGATAATATTAATAATGAAACTGTGTTTTACATATTGAAACATAGGCTTGTTTTTTGAGGGCTTCCGACACAATTGTGTCCTAATTTATAATTTAATAATACTGGGTACATTGGCCGTCTTATAAAAACAAGGTATTGCCTTAAGCAGGTGAATGTATGTTTGTTTTGTGTGCACAATAAACATACTAACAGGCTTACCCAGTATGTAATTAAACAAGGAGAGGAGGGAATACTTCTCAGTAGAGGAATTACTGACTTCTTAGTTTAAAAACGTAATGGAACAAAAATTCTTTATGGAAGGGATAATTCATGGCTAAATTTCTAGAGTATCAAGGTAAGGAATGGTTAGCAAAAGCCGGATTACCGGTTCCTAAAGGTAGAGCAGCATCTACCCCTGAAGAAGCAAAGCAAGTCGCGGAGTGGATCGGCGGACCCGTTGCTGTTAAGGGCCAAGTGCAGGCCGGAGGACGGGGTAAGGCTGGTATTGTAAAACTTGTTAACACTCCTGATGAAGCAGCTGCCGCAGCAACAGAGATTATGGCAAAAGTCGTAAAAGGACTTCCTGTTCGGCAAGTTTTAGTTGAAGAGAAATTGGACATTAAGAAAGAATTCTACTGTTCCTTTGTTATTAACAATGCCAGAGAGGCACGCTGTCCTATGCTCATGTTCAGTACCGAAGGTGGTATGGACATTGAAAGCGTACCTGAAGAACTAATCTTCCGTGTCAATATCAACCCCATCTTTGGCTTCCAGATTTATGACGCCGTAGACCTCTGCGTTAAAGCGGGTATTCCAGACAAAGACATTAGCAAGTTTGCATCTTTCTTAACGAAATTGTGGCAGACTTACAAAAAGTACGATTGTCAAACCCTGGAAATTAACCCCTTTGTAATGACCGGCAGTGGTGCCCTGGTCTGTGCCGACTGTAAAATGGAAATCGATAATAGCTCCGTTGGGCGTCATCCGGAATTTGGCATAAAAATTGCCCGTGACCTTCCGGGAGAACCAACTGAACTCGATATTATCGGTTGGAGCATTGAGGAAACTGATTCTCGGGGAACTGGCTTTTTGATGAACATGGGCTATGACGAGGTAAGTCCTGGTTATATTGGCTACCACCCAATCGGCGGCGGTTCGGCGATGATGGGTTTGGATGCCCTCAATCAGGTTAACCTTAAACCCGCCAACTATGCTGATACCAGCGGTAACCCCGTCGGTTCCAAGATTTATCGGGTTGCCAAATGCGTACTCTCCCAGCCTAATTTGGATGGCTATCTCCTCGGCGGTTTTATGATGGCCAATCAGGAACAATGGCATCATGCCAATGCTATAGTTAAGGTTCTGCTGGAAGAGCTTCCAAAGAAGCCAGGACTGCCGTGCGTTCTGCTCCTCTGCGGCAACAGGGAAGATGAATCCCTGGAAATCTTGCGTAAAGGTTTAGCCGAATTAATGACTCCGGATGGCCCCGGCAAGAGGGTTGAAATTTACGGTAAAGAGCACGTTACTGATACCAAATTCATCGGGGAAAGACTCTTGGCTCTGGCCACTGAATACAGAGCTGAGAAAGAAGCTCAAAGAAAGTAGGGAATTACTGTGCTGGAAATCAAGGAAAAAAGTATAACTGTGAAAATCGATACCAGCAAGTGCGACACATGTGAAACCAAAGCATGTGCAGCAGCATGCAAAAAATTTGCAAGAGGATATCTGCAGATTGTTGATGGCAGACCTTCTGTGGAGCATTTAAGCGCTGAAGAAATCCTCCGTTTAGGGACCGAATGTCTGGCTTGTGAGATTGCCTGCAGATTTGACGGCAATAAAGCCATTGAGATAGATGTTCCCATCGAAGGGCTTGATGCTTATCTCGCTAAAAGAGGATTAGCCTAAGTCGGATTTAGCTGGTATCAAAAGGATACAGAGCAATAATTAAAATGAGGGATAATTAATGGGCATTTTGATTAATAAAAACACGAAGGTAATAGTCCAAGGGATTACCGGTCGTGAAGGATCTGTAAGAACAAAATACATGAAAGAATACGGTACAAAAGTAATCGGTGGCACCAGCCCCGGCAAAAAAGGCGAAGAAGTTCACGGTGTTCCGGTTTACAACACTGTTAAGGAAATAGTAAGGGAACAAGGCGAAATTGACTTCAGTGTTATCTTTGTACCAGGAGCAGTTCTAAAGACTGCTGTCTTTGAAGCAGCCGACGCAGGTGTAAAAAATGTTATTCCTTGCGTTGAAGGCACACCTATCCATGACATTATGGAAATGGTCGCCTATTGCGAAATGAAAGGAACCCGTCTTTTAGGACCGGGCTCAATCGGCATTATTACTCCCGGCGAAGCCGTTGTTGGTTGGCTGGGCGGCAATGTAGAATGGGCAAATAAGTTTTTCCAAAAAGGAAATATTGGGGTATTCTCCCGTAGCGGAGGACAATCCGGAACTATTCCTTGGGTTTTAAGAGAAGGCGGCTTCGGGGTCAGTACTGTAATTCACACTGGAACCGAACCTGTCCTTGGCACTTCAATGGCCGACCTCCTTCCTCTCTTCGAAGCTGACCCGGATACCAAGGGTGTGGCCGTTTATGCCGAAATCGGCGGTTCCCAGGAGGAAGAATGTGCTGAGGTTATTGCTGCCGGTAAATTTACGAAGCCATTTGTCATTTATGTAGCAGGTGCCTGGGCACCGGAAGGGCAGCGTTTCTCCCATGCCTCCAATATCGTAGAGCGGGGCCGCGGCTCGGCAAAAAGCAAAATGGAAGCAGTGACCAAAGCAGGCGGTTTCGTGGCGGAAACCCCAACCGATATTCCCATAATTTTAAAAGAAAAAATTAAAGACTAAATCCTAAAGATTTGTATCCAAAGGAGTAGATTTGCTATTTCGAAATGAGTTATAATAGCTTTGGTAAAATTTTTAAATAATACCAAAGTAGGTCTATTAGACCAATAAAACGAAGGAGGATATCAAAATGGCTGTAATGCGCTCTATTCTTTATGTTCCGGGGAATAACCCCAAAATGGTGGAGAAAGCTCCAAGTTTTCCTGCTGACATTATTACTCTCGATCTGGAAGATGCTGTACCACCAGCGGAGAAAGAAAATGCCAGAAAAATAATTGCTGAAAATCTTAAATATGTAGGCAAGAACGGTTCTCAAGTTTATGTTCGGATCAATAACTGGGAAACCTTACTTACTAATGATGACTTAGAAGCAGTTGTTTGGGAAGGTTTGGATGGTGTTACCCTGGCTAAAACAGGCCATCCGGATGATGTTAAACGTCTGGATTGGAAACTGGAAGAGCTTGAGCGTCGCCGCGGCTTAGAAGTTGGCAGCGTTAAAATTTCCATGCTGCTAGAAACAGCTAAAGGTATCATGAATGCTTATGAATGCTGCATGGCAAGTAAGCGTAATGTCAATGCTATTTTTGGCGCAGTTGACTACTGCCGTGACATGAGAATTAAACTTACGTCCGAAGCAAATGAGCAATTATGGGGCCGTGCGGCAGTTGGTATAGCTTGCCGCGCTGCAGGTATCGTGGCCATCGATGCCCCATTCGTAGCTTATCAAGATATTGAAGCCTTTGAGAAAAACGTTGCCGATGGTAAACAAATGGGTTATGAAGGCCGCATGATTATTCATCCCGGACAAGTTGAACCCTCCAATAGACTGTATGCTCCAGATCCGGCTGATGTCGAATGGGCTAAAGGTGTTGTTAAAGTCTTTGAAGAAGAAGGTCTCGCCAAAGGTAAAGCCGCTGTTTCCTTCAACGGTAAAATGGTTGATACCCCAGTATACCAAAATGCTTTAGACATCCTTGCAGCCCAGGCCGAAATTGACGCTAAAGAAGGAAAAAAATAAGCAATTAATGAAGCTTACGGTCGCCTCTTTCTAGAGGCGGCCACTCTTTAGCCTTGTTCAATCAGTTACAAACTCAGTGAAGTAGTAATTCTACTCCTAAAAAATAATATAGAAATACCAAGTTATTGAATGCGTCTATATAGAAACGTTATGCAATAACCAACGGAAAGGAAGATTAATACATGTCGCGTATTAAAAATCTTCGGGAAGAGGCTCTGGCTTTCCATGCCGAAAAGCCTGGGAAACTTGAAGTCAGAGTAACTGTTCCTGCAAAAGACAGAGATGACTTGACACTAGCTTATTCCCCGGGTGTTGCTGAACCGGTTAAGGAGATTGCTAAAGATCTGGAGAATTTAGATATCTATACTAATCATGCCAACTACGTTTGCATAGTTTCCGACGGCACCGCTATTCTTGGACTTGGCAACTTAGGCGGAGCAGCTGCAATGCCTGTAATGGAAGGCAAATCGTTACTTTTCAAAACCTTTGGAGATGTCGATGCTTTCCCGATTTGTGTCAATACCAACGATACTGACAAAATAGTTGAACTGATTGAATTAATGGCTCCAACCTTTGGTGGAGTTAATCTGGAAGACATTAAAGCTCCTGAATGTTTTATTATTGAAGAAGCTCTCAAATCCCGTGGGATATTTAAAGGCCCCATTTTCCATGATGACCAGCATGGAACTGCCGTTGTCACCCTAGCAGGACTATATAATGCCCTGAAAGTCGTCGGCAAAAAAATAGAGGATATCAAAGTTGTGGCTAACGGTGCAGGTGCTGCCGGTATAGCTATAATTAAACTATTGATGGCCGAAGGCCTGAAAAATGTTATTATGTGCGATACTAAAGGCCCGATTTATGACGGCCGTACAGTAGGCATGAACCCATGGAAAGAGCAAATCGCTAAAGCTACCAACCCTGATAAAGTTCAAGGTACCTTAAGGGATGCCATTAAAGGCGCCGATGTCTTTATCGGTGTTTCCGTGCCCGATTCCTTAGATGAAGAAATGATTAAATCGATGGCCAAGGATCCCATTATTTTTGCTCAAGCCAACCCAATTCCGGAAATTTGGCCGATTGAAAGGGCTACTAATGCTGGGGCCGCTATTATTGCCACCGGACGTTCCGATATCCACAACCAGGTTAATAACGTCTTGGCATTCCCGGGTATGTTCCGCGGTGCTATTGATGTCAGAGCAACCGACATTAATGATGCTATGAAGATTGCTGCTGCTAAAGCTATTGCCGCCTGTGTTAAACCCGAAGAATTGAGCCCGACCATGATCATTCCCAATGCTTTGAATCCCGAAGTTGCTCCTGCTGTCGCTGCTGCTACAGCTCAAGCTGCTATGGATTCCGGAATTGCCAGAAGGCCAATGGATCCTAAGGATATTGCTGAAGGCCTTAAGAAAAGGCTTGCTAATCAATATAAATAAAGGCTCTCTGTCAATTGTTGGGGTTAAGTCAGAAAACGGAGAGTAAATAAACCAAATATTGAAGAAGATGTCTTCATCCTTGAAGGCGTCTTCTTTTGCCATTGAACTTGACCAAATACTCTATTCGCACGGTCACGTAGCTACGAACAAAAATACTTGCTAACATGCCAAAACCCCTAGGCTATCTGCAAGTTAACCTTGGCATGTTTTAACGCTGCGTTTTTTTGTTCGCTTAACGCTACTACCCCTTAACGCTCATTTCCGTATTTGGTCAAGTTTTCTATGATGCAGGAAGCAGAAGTTGTGTTAGTATCTTTCTCTGTAGGGTAGGATGGACTGAAGCGTAGATTCAGTCCATCCTACCCTACTCAAACTCAGGACATCATGTAAAGTATGCGGGATCTCAACCTATTAAAATTTCTTAGCCCAAATGCATTGCGTTTAAGAACTTTAACCTTATTGTTTACTCCTTCTGTGTAGGCGTTAGTATAGGGCACTTTAAAAGAATTAAGAATACTATCTTGCCAACGGCTAATTGTTTCAAAGCAATAATTGAACTCGGGTAAATTACTAACGGAAACATATAGATACCATTCCTGAAGCTTATTCTTGGCTTCATTAAAATCTGAGGCATCAACAAACTCTAAAAATTTCTCTTTCAGGAGAAAAGCTTCTTTAAGCCTGGGGGAAAGATTAAGCATTACTTCTACGGCTTGCCTATTTTCTTCACTTAATTTAAAGAATCTTGCCCAGAGGAGTTTTTTGCTCCTTTTAAAGTAACGCCTACGCTCTCTGGAAAACTTATGCTGCTCTTCACGACGTATCTTGTCAAATGCCCACAATACCTGGCGGATATAATGAAAACGATCAATAACAACAATAGCATTTTTGAAATAAGTTTTAGCCATATCCGCATAAGGCTTCCACATATCTATAACAATTACTTTAACCTTGGCGCGTTCTTCTCTGGGAAAAGAGAAAAAGTATGTAGAAAGATGATGAGCTTCTCGGCCAGGAAGAATATCTAAAACCTTGTGATTTTTAGGGTCTGTAAGAATACACTGGTATTTGCCTGTTTCGGTGTTGCCTTTGAATTCGTCGATGGATATAACCTCCGGGAGTTTTGGTTTGCCAGGTGAAATGAAGTTAAAAACACGGGAAACTGTATAAACAGAAATGTTACACTTATTAGCAACACTTAACCTGGAGCTGGTACTTCTTAGTTCTCTCAAGATATACGAAACCAGGCTTGAAGTCATTCGGTGATATCTTGGAACAAAAGAATTATTTTCGTAAAAACGTTTTCCACAAGTAGGGCAAACATACCGTCGTTTACGGTAATGGAAGAGAATAAATTTTTCTCCTAATGGTGGACCTTTAATCTTCTGAATTCTATAATCATGAATACTATCTGTCAGTTCCTTGCAGTTAGGGCATTCATGGATATCTCTTTTTAGTTCTAAGTAGACATTAATAAGAGATTCATCAGCATCATTTTCTACATTTGTTACAATTGCATCTTTGATTCCGAATAAAGTTTGGATATAATTAGAGTTAAGCATAAGGAAAACCTCCTGTAAGTGATCGTGGTGGGTTTATTTACTCGGTAGGTTTTCGCTTATGCTTTATTTTTTCCTGCTAGTTACCCCAACATTTATTATAGAACCTTTTTATATAACCGAAGATTTGCTAGAATTGATTCAATAATATATCCCCATGTAAGAGTCATCCTAAGGAAGATTTTAGATGATTGAAATGAAAATAAAGACTATAACCGAAAAAGATAAGGGGATTGCGATTATTCACAGTGAAGAGGTATTGTTAACAGATGTCCAATCGGCTTTGGATTTTATGATGACTGTTCAGTATGAAACAGGTTATAATCGAATAATTTTAAATAAAGCAGCTCTATGTGAGGACTTTTTTAATCTGAGCACCAAACTTGCTGGAGAAGTTTTACAAAAGTTTATTAACTATGATGTGAAACTTGCTATCGTAGGAGACTTCTCTGAGTATACAAGTAAAAGCTTGCGTGACTTTATTTATGAATGTAACAGGGGAAAAGATATATTTTTCTTACCCGATGAAAAACAGGCTATTGAAAGATTGAGTAAAATTTAGGTACTCCAAATGGGAGTGCTCTTGAATTATCATGTAAAGAAAGAGAATTACATAAAAATTAGGAAATTATTCAAAATTGTCAAAATTGAATTGAAATTTTTAGAATTATATTATATCATTAAAGCAATATATGGCATGGTGGTCAGACCGGAATTATACCAATTTCAAGAGTTAATGACAAGAGTTAATGAGAGGAAAAGAGGTGTAGTTTATGGAAAGTACGAGCGTCTTATATGAGAAGTTTAAAGAAAAGTTTGAGGGAGTAAATGGAGAGTGCTACCGTATAGCTAAAACAGAAGAGCTTGGCGACTTAATTATTAATGTTTTGGCCAATAAAGGTGCCAGGACTGTCTCCCTCTATGAGTCTCCTATCTCCCAGGCGGCTAAGCTCAAGGATAAACTTAGCGCTGCAGGTTTTGAAGTTCATACGGAGAATCTTTTTGCAGCCACATCTCAAGATGATGTTGGTATTACTGAAGTAAACTGGGGAATTGCCGAGCTTGGTACCTTAGTGCAGATTGCGCCCGAGGTTGATAATCGCCTTTGTTCAACCCTTGTCCCTATCCATTTAGCCCTGCTAAAAACCAATTGTATTCTGGCTGACTTGGATGAAGTACTGGAAATTCTAGACAGATTACCTCAAATACCTGGATTTGTTGGGTTTATTACAGGCCCAAGCAGAAGTTCCGATATTGAACGCATCTTGGAAATTGGTGTACATGGTCCTGAACAGGTTATTTTAGTTTTAGTTGATGAATAAAAGAGAAGGAAAGATGAGGTGAGACTAGATGGCAAATAGCGAACTCAAAAAAGAGATTATTGGGGCTTTAGAAAATAATGTTTTAAGAGGTGCTTTAGAGCGTTTCTCCCGTTTATATGTTATAGCCAGGGAAAAAGCTTATGAAGGTTACGACTTTGAGGCCTTAAGAAACAAAGTTAATGAAGTCAAAGCTTATGCAGCTGATCACATTGATGAAATGATTGATCTTTTTGAGCAAAATGCTAAAGCTCGGGGTGCTAAAGTTTTTCGGGCGGCTGATGCTAAAGAGGCCAATGATTATGTGCGTAATTTAGCAAAACAAAATAATGTCAAAAAAGTGGTAAAATCTAAGTCGATGGCTTCCGAAGAAATATTCTTAAATGAAGCTTTAAGAGAAGATGGTTTGGAAGTACAAGAGACGGATTTAGGAGAATTTATTATTGCCATTGAAGGGAAACACCCCTCTCATATGGTTTTTCCTGCCATTCATTTAACTAAAGAACAAGTAGCGGATTTGTTTACCGGCTATACCAAAAAGAAAAATGATCCGGTGATTTCGAAGTTGGTCAAAACTGCCAGGGCAGTGATGAGAAAAAAATTTCTGGAAGCAGATATGGGCATCTCCGGAGCAAATATTGCGGTAGCCGAAACCGGTACGCTTTTTACGTTTACTAATGAGGGCAATGCCAGGTTAACATCTACTATCCCTAAAACTCATGTTTATATTGTAGGCATTGAGAAAATAGTCCCAAAATTCAAAGATGCCAGCTATATTATAAAGACTCTGCCTCGCAACGGAACAGCGCAAAATATTACAACTTATGTTTCGATGTACACAGGAGCTACTGAAGCCTATTTGGAGGACGGAAGCAAAGGTGAGAAGGAATTTCATATTGTTCTTTTAGATAACGGCAGACGCAAGATTCTAGAGGATGAGAAATTCCGGCAAATTTTTAACTGTGTGCGCTGCGGCGGATGTATCAATGTCTGCCCCGCTTTCCAGCTGGTAGGAGGGCATGTTTATGGCGGCCATGCCTATACAGGGGGAATAGGCACCATCTTAACAGCTTTTCTGACTTCGGAAAAAACCGCCGGCCAAGTTCAGAACCTTTGTCTGCAGTGCGGCTCCTGTACCGAAGTATGTGTTGGCAAGCTTAATATTCCAGAAATGATTTTGGAGCTAAGGAATCGTTATGGCGCCAAGACCGGTTTGCCTTTTACTCAGAAATTTGCGCTGGATGTTGTTTCTAACCGCAGACTTTTCCATTCCATGTTAAGAATAGCATCTGTGGCGCAAAAACCATTTACTAAGGGACAGCAGGTAATTCGCCATCTTCCCATGTTCTTATCCGGATTAACCGAGGGCAGAAGCCTTCCCGCCATCGCTAAAACACCTTTTAGAGATATTTTCCCGACTATCAAGCAGGATGTTCCCAACCCCAAAGGTACGGTAGCTTTATATGCAGGTTGCTTATTAGACTTTGTCTATCCCAGAATAGGGGAAGGCGTTGTCTCAGCCTTAAATGAAGTGGGATATAAAGTGATCTTCCCTGAGAAACAGTCCTGCTGCGGAGCACCCGCCAGCTATATGGGTGATAGAGAAAATGCAATCAAATCGGCTGTTTTAAATATTGAAGCCCTAGAAGCCGAAAAAGTTGACTATATTGTCTCGGCCTGCCCGACTTGTACCCACGGTTTGCTAGACTATGAAAAGCTGTTGGCTGATAAGCCGGAAATGCTGAAACGGGCCAAAGTTCTGGCCGAAAAACTTTATGACTTTCCTAAGCTAATTGCCATCCTGGGAGGGCTTCAAGATAAAGGTGATGGCATTCCTCTTAAAGTTACCTATCATGACTCTTGTCACTTAAGACGGACCATGGGGGTTTATAAGGAGCAGCGTGAACTTCTGGCAGGAACCAGCGGCATAGAACTCGTTGAAATGAAAGAATCCGACCGTTGCTGTGGGTTTGCCGGATCCTATTCTATCAAATTCCCCGAGATTTCAGTACCTATCTTGGAAAGAAAACTGCAAAATATCCTGGAAACAGGTGCTGAGGTTGTAGCTTTAGATTGTCCGGGGTGCTTAATGCAAATAACCGGTGGACTGGATCAAATCAATTCGAAAATAAAAGTTAAGCATACGGCTGAATTATTATTAGAGAAAAGAACAAATAAAAATCGACAATCTTAGAACTAAATCATGAAAATTCTACCAAGGAATTTTAAAGAGCAGCTAGAATAATTTAAAAGTAAAAACATTACTTTTTTCTGGGGAGATTAATGACAATGCGTTGTCACGGTAAGCGACGTTATCGCCACAACCGGGAAAAGGGATTGTTCGGAAGATTGAAAGGAGGTATGCTTGGCATAAGTCTTTCTCCGGCACTAGGTCCTTGATATGACAGTCTATCAATTAACTGTAGGAACGGGATATAGCCTAAAACCGGTAGTTGGAGAGAATATAAATGCCGGGCAGTCAATCTTCACAACTGCAACACCAGTTTAGAAATACTGCAGTATTAGTGTTCAAAATTTATAAGGAAAGGGCTGCATCTGGTTGCTAACAACCGTTCGGAAGTAGCAGTCCTTAAAGTCCGGAGCCGGAAGGCTCCTTTTTTTAATAAAAATATGGAACCGATTGAGAACAATGAATAACCCTTAAAACTCTAAGAAGCAATAGAAATAACGATACAAATCAATAAATGGAATTGACAGAACAATAAAAATATTATTTAATTTACAGTATAGGGGAAATAGTCAAATGTTTGTGAATATTCATACAAGTACTTGAGAAATCGAAAATTTATTTTACTTAAAATATTCAAGTGGCCTTACTAGTATTAATGTTAGTGGTCTGGCCACCTGGTCAGACCACATTAGTCCTTTACAAACAAGATTTGTAATACAAATAACTTTGTCTATCGCGTGTGAGTTTCTCTAAAGGTACTCCACGATAGAAAATAAGTTAACGTATAGTACTTAAAGAGAAAGAGAAAGGTACTATACAGGTTTAGCCAAAAGAAGGAGGTAAAAACATGGCTAGCAAAACAGGGCGGGCAAGACGATTGTCCAGGCGTTCTTTCCTGAAGCTCGCAGGGGGAGCAAGCCTGGCCGGTATCTCGCTGAACCTTGTGGGTTGCAGCAAACCGCTCACAGCCGACCGAGCTGCCGGCGGCGATGGGTGGATACCGACCCAGTACAACATACCCGGGAATTGGCCTACCCAAGTCAGAGGGCGCGTAGCAATTGACCCTACCAACCCCTCCATCCAGCGTGACGATCAAAAATGTATCCTTTGCGGTCAATGTATCGAAGTCTGCCAAAATGTCCAGACAGTCTACGGCAGCTATGAACTGCCCTTAAAAAACGATCTGGTGTGTATCCACTGCGGTCAGTGCACCCACTGGTGTCCTTCCGGTGCCATTACCGAAGTTGACGATACCGCCAAAGTGCTGCAAGCTTTAAACGACCCCGAGATCCATGTGGTAGTGCAAACCGCCCCGGCTACCAGAGTCGGGCTGGGAGAAGAATTCGGGCTGCCTGTGGGAACCAATGTAGAAGGCAAACAAGTAGCAGCCTTAAGAAAATTAGGCTTTGACGCCGTCTTTGACACCAACTTTACTGCTGACCTAACCATCATGGAAGAAGGTAGCGAATTGGTCAAACGCCTGACAGGCGAACTTGAAGAACCATTACCGCAATTAACCTCCTGCTGTCCAGGTTGGGTTAAATTCGTAGAATACTTTTATCCCGATCTTATTCATAATTTATCTTCAGCAAAGTCACCTCAACAAATGGAAGGTGCCTTAATAAAAACCTATTATGCTCAAACTAAAGGAATAGACCCTAAAAAAATTTACTCAGTATCCATCATGCCCTGCACAGCTAAGAAATATGAATGCCAGCGCCCGGAAATGATCTCGGCCGCCAAACACCTTAAGGATCAAGAAGTGAGCCCGGATGTGGATGTAGTGCTTACAACCAGAGAATTAGCCCGGATGATCAAAAAATGCGGTATAGACTTTAACTCTCTGGCAGATGAAAAATACGACCGCCTAATGGGTGAATCCACCGGCGCCGCCATCATCTTCGGCACGACCGGGGGAGTAATGGAAGCAGCGGTACGTTCCGCTTGGTATCTGGTGACGAGTGAACAGCCGCCGGCAGAACTATGGAACCTAACACCTGTCCGGGGGATGGCCGGCATCAAAGAAGGAGCGGTAACCATCCCGGGAGCAGGGGAAGTCAGAGTAGCCGTGGCCCACGGGCTTGGCAATGCCCGCAAGCTCATGGATGAAGCCCGGGCCGGGAAGTCACCCTACCACTTCATCGAAGTAATGGCTTGTCCGGGAGGCTGTCAGTACGGCGGCGGCCAGCCGCGTTCCTCAGCGCCCCCTTCCGATGAAGTCCGAGAAAAAAGAACCAAAACCATCTATGAAATGGATGCTAAACTCAAACTGCGCAACAGCCATGACAACCCGGAAATCGCGCAAATCTATAAGGATTTCTTAGGGACTCCAATGAGTCACATTGCGCATGAGCTCTTGCATACTGAATACACATCCCGCGCGGGTAGTATAACACCGAAAAAAGGTTAAGCTGGAGGTGAAGGAAAATGAGTAGTGCTGTAAATCCGGAAGCCAAGACCTACGGAGTCTTAGTTGACATACCCAAATGTATAGGCTGTGAAAGCTGTACGGTAGCCTGCAAACTATACAACGATCTCAAATGGGATCCCAAACACAAAGCCAAAACAGCCAAAGAAAGAGCCCAGGAACCCAATAAAGGCTTATGGGCGGATGAATGGACATCCATTAACCTCTATGAACCCCAAAAAAATGGTGAAACGGTTTATAGATTTGTCAAAACCCAGTGTTTCCACTGCCTGGAACCGGCGTGCGCCTCGGCTTGTTTCTCCAAAGCCTTCCAGAAGCTGCCGCAAGGGCCGGTCATCTATGACCAAAGCCTCTGTGTGGGCTGCCGTTACTGCATGCTGGCTTGTCCCTTTGATGTCTTAAAATACGAATGGGAAAAAGCAATCCCCGGGGTAAGAAAATGCCAGATGTGTGCAGAGAGGGGAGCAAACTTCCAAATACCGGCCTGTGCCTCGGCCTGCCCGACCGGAGCCTTAACCTGCGGGGAAAGGGAAGAACTCCTGGCCGAAGCGCGCAAAAGAATCAAAGAAAACGGCTATATTGATCATATCTTCGGCGAAAAAGAAGTCGGCGGAACATCCTGGCTCTACATTTCCGACGTACCCTTTGAGGAAATGCGTTTTAGAACCGATGTGACCACAAGGCCTATGCCTTCCTATTCCGAAGGCTACATGAAGCTGACCCCGGTCGTGGGCTTAAGCTGGGCAGCAGTATTAGCCGGCCTCTACGTCTACAACAATAAATGGAAAGAGCCTCTGGACTAAAAACACCATTCGTAAGGAGGGAAAAAGAATGGAAAGTGCTCGTAAGAGATGGAGCTTTACAATAACGCCCATGCGCCTTATCTTTGCAGCCATAGCCGCCTTAGCCATCCTCATCATCTTAGTCCGTTTGGTCTTAGGCTTAGGCGCGACAACAAACTTAAACGACCAGTGGCCTTGGGGATTTTGGATATCCTTTGACGTCCTGTTAGGAGTAGCTTTGGCCGGCGGAGGCTACGGCGTAGCCTTAATAGTCTATGTCTTAAGGCGGGACAAATTTTATCCCATAGCCCGCAGTGCCATGCTTACATCTCTCTTGGGATATGTCATCGTAGTTTTAGGCCTGCTCATCGAAGTAGGACAATGGTTTAACTTTTGGCGCCCCTTTGTATCCTGGGGGCACAGCAGCATTTTGTTTGAAGTCTTCTGGTGCATCTCCATGTACACCATTATCCAGGTCCTGGAATTCTGCGAAATAGGCACGGAAAAAGTCTTTAAAAGCTGGCACAGATACTTTAAAAAAGCCATGCCGGTTCTCCTAATCATCGGTATTACCTTACCGACCTTGCACCAATCTTCCTTAGGAGCCTTATATTACATGATGGTAGGCAAACTTGACGTTCTGTGGTGGTCAACGCTCCTACCGGTCTTCTTCCTCTTATCTTCCTTCTTTGTAGGACCGGGAATGATTGTTCTGGAAAGTGCCTTATCCGGCAGAGCTTTCAATCATAAAGTTGACTCCAGTGTGTTCCAAGGGCTTATGAAAATAGCCGGCGGCGTCATGATTGTCTACTTAGGTCTTAAAGTAATAGACCTGGTAGTGGCCGGTGAATTAGCCAAAGCCTTTGCTTTTGACTTTATGAGCATCATGTTTCTCCTGGAGCTGGTCTTAGGGGTAGCTATACCGATCTGCATTGCTTTCAGCAAGTTTGGCGGTACCCGTAAAGGGCAGATTATCTTTGGGCTTTTAACCGTAGGTGGAGTAATTTTAAACAGGTTTAACGTCGTATTGACCGGAATGCGTGACTACTTAAGTGGCACCCTGGGCGGCTCTTACTTCCCGGCTTGGACTGAGTTTGTGGTCAGCGCCGGCCTGGTTTCCATTGCCTGCCTTCTCTACCTCTTTATTGCCGAAAACTTCAGCATTCTCGATCGCCGCGGCTCAGAACCGGTGAAAGGTGTTATGATTGAACACGGCAAGTATGCCTTTTTTAAATAGGGGATTTCCCCTATTATTGAGGGGAAAAAACTAAAATTCCTTTGCTTAAAATCAGGATATTTACTGATTTATTTTCTAAGCATAATGAAGGATAATAAATTCGTAGACAGTAATTAAATTTGTTTACTCCTTTCCAGGGAATTAAAATTAAATAGCACATCAGTGGAAGAACCGGTTCAGTTGACCGGTTCTTTCCCCATGTAATTATTGAATTTTCGATGTTCCTCTTTATAACTCCAAAATAGAGGCTTCGTCTCTGTCAAGCTTTTTCATACAAGCACTGAAGCGTTCTCGTAAAGCTTGGTCGGTTACGGCTTCCCGCATTTGCCTCAAGAGATCTATTGTCCGGCGGAAAACAGAGATGATATCCCCTTCATCCAGAGTACACAATTGCTGTATATCACTGAAAGGGGAACCTTGACTCCAGAAATAAGTAATAATAGCCACTCGGGGGTCAAATCTTACAGCTTCAGGTCCGCAGATGCTTTGAATAAAATTTAATATTTCCTTAAGAGGGGAAAAGTCAAACCGATTAGTTTTCTGAAAAAAGTCATTACGTTTGCTTTCATAGTCAATACAAGAGATTAATGCGTTAAGCTGATCATCGTCTAGTTCTTCGAAAAGACCGGAATAAATTAATTCTGTAACCAGCAATTCCTGAACGTAAATATGCCTGGCTAACTCCCCCCTGGCCAAAATCTTGTCATTTTCAATGTAACCCATTTGTTCTAGGTGACTTTTTTTGAGCAGGAATTCATTCTTAAAGGTATTATAACCGGGCAGGGAAGCAAGTTGGCTTTTAAGTTCAGCACTTTGGGCTTCGAGCTTATGCCATTTTTCCGAGTTCACCCGGCAAAGCTCATTTTGTTTTTGAGGGCATTTGCTGGGAGGTTTCTTCAGTACTTTTTCCCAGCGGCGAATTTTGCGGTGCATTTGGCGGGCATAGATTTTATTGCGCCGGCGTGGGTCAAGTTTATAATAAGCTTTCCGTAAGCGATCCAATTCCTTTTGCTTAGGGTAATAGTTCAGAGGGCATTGATAGGAACCGATGTGTTCACATAAATGCTTTTTGGCCTCGGCTGCTTCTTCCGTAAGACGGGCAATTTCTTCTTCTGCTTTTTCAGCAATTACCTGGTAAGAATGGACAGCAAAACTTTTTTTAAAATAAATTTCGATTTGTTCTTTGGTAAGGGTAGCCAGGAGGTTTAAAACCGTATTATAAGAAAGCCGGAATTGGCTGGTAAGTGGCTCCAATCTTTGAATGTCAAATTTAACAGGGGGTTCCTTCTCAAAATAGTTTAAATCCACAATAGCAAACGAGTAACCCTTTTCATCAATCCCTCGGCGTCCCGCTCGGCCGGACATTTGAAAGAATTCGTGGTTCTCCAGAGGGCGGAAGTTACGGCCGTCATATTTATTCAGGGAATCAAAACAAACTGATTTAACCGGGTAGTTGATCCCTACGCTAAATGTTTCTGTGCAGTAGAGGACAGCTATCATTTTAGCTAAAAAGAGATCTTCGACTACTGATTTTTGCAGAGGAAGAAGGCCGGCATGATGGTAGGCTATACCTTTGCGGCAGACCCTGAACAGCCTGCGGGTGGAAGGAGACCAAAGCTCTTCCTCTCCAAACTGTTCCAGGAAAATCTCTTTAACTTTGAAGCGCTCTTCAGGTGTGAGGTAATTATTTTTCAGAGCGAGTTCCAAAGCTTTATCCGCACATTGTTTGCGGCTGAAAACAAAGTAAAGGGCAGGTAGGTAGTTTTTTTCAATACTTTTAACCAGGTCTAAGTGAGTAGTTGGCTGGAATAAGGGAGCATCAACAGTCGCAGCCTTCCGTACGTTTTTTACTTTATGGTAATAATACTTCAGCAAATCATCGTACTTGATAAAACCTGTTTCTTGCGTGAAGTAAAAGTAATCCAAAGGGACAATTCTGTGATGTTCTTCGATTAGTACTACCTTATCCTGGCGGATGGCTTCAATCCATTGAGCCAATTCCAAGGCATTCGCAATAGTAGCACTAAGTCCTAGGATTTTAATATGAGGGGGAGCCAGGATTATTGATTCTTCCCAGACAGTTCCCCGGTCTTCGTCGTTTAACCAATGAATTTCATCAAAAATGACATAGGAAACGTTATTTAAGGCTTCATCACTGGTTATGACCTGATTGCGAAGGATCTCCGTAGTCATGACCAATAAGGGAGCAGAAGGATTAACTACTACATCTCCGGTCATTATGCCCACAGTTTCAGCGCCGAACTGTTTGCTGAAGTCTTTAAATTTTTGATTGCTTAAGGCCTTAATGGGGGCAGTATAGATAATCATTTTTCCTTCCCGGATAGACTTTTCCACTAAGTAATCAGCCACCAGGGTTTTACCGGTACCGGTCGGGGCAGATACTATAACCGAATAGCCGTCATTTATTGCTTCAAAGGACTTAAACTGAAATTCATCAAGTTTTAGGCCATGATATTCTGAAATCAATCTTTTCAACTCGCTTCTAAATTCTGCTCAGATAACCAGATCGATAAACGATAGGTATTTAGTCCCAATTATTGTAACAAAGTCTTAATTGATAAGCAAATCGAAAGCCTCTACCACAAGGGGAGCATACCACCAGGGGATAGAGGCTTAATATGAAGCTTCAAATGTTCATTTTTACTTTATTAAGAAATTGGTTAATCCTTTGCTAGAGGATGGGAGGGGTAAGCGGCAACAATTTGGGCTGCTGCGACAATTTCCGCTAATACTCGTGCTTTATCCGGTACCATCTGGGCTTCAAAATTTGTGAGTACTTCCCCTTTTAAAGAGACATAATAGCGTGGAGGAAGACGGTTCAAAGCAAAAGCGGCAATATCGGACTGGCATCTTTCGCATTTGCAGGGAATATTGGCTTTTGGTAAATACTCCTTGAGCATTCTCTCAACCATTACTTCGCTAAAATTCTTTAATTCATACATGAAGCAGCCCTCCCCTGAGTACAATCTTTACTCAATTCTAACATATTGCGTCTGTATTTAGAAGATAGTGGAAGTAATAAGGTGGAAGTAATTAGTTAGCTTTTTGTTTTATGAAGATTGCTAGGAGACCGGCAATTAGCGGCAGGCTAAAAAGAATCATAATAGCAGTGGAAAGACCAAACAAATCTCCAATACCGCCAATAGGAATAACGGCGAGACTGCCGAGACCGACGGAAAAACCCATGGAAATAGCCGAAGCCATAGATTTATTCTTAGGAATGGTTTCTTGAGCAGCCACAACTGTCACGGAGAAACTTGACAGGAGGCTGGCCCCGGCTAAAGCCAGGAGGATAGTACTTAGGAGGCCGGAAGTAAAAAAGAATCCGAAAAGGAGAGGGGTAGTCAGGACTAAAGAAGTTACAATCAGTTTTTTGCGTCCGTAGCGATCAGAGAGATAACCCCCGATAATACCGCCGATTGCTCCGCAGAAAAGCATGATAAACATGAGATTATTCCAGGAAATGAGAAGTTCTTTAGTCGAGAAGTAAAGAGGGAAAAGGGCTAAAAGCCCAAAGTAAGCTAGAGTACGAATGGAGATAACGGCAATAATAATCAGAAGTTCTTGAGATGCAGAACTTAAGGTTTGAAAAACTTCACGCAGGTTAGTAGACGTCCCTTTAAGTAATGCTGCTTTGGGAGCGAAAAAATAGAGCAAAAGGGCAACAATAAGACCCGGGATAACAGTATAGACCGTCGATTCCAGGCCAAAGCGCTCAAAATATGGGGGGAGAAATAATAAACTTAAGGCAAATCCTATGTTGCCGCAAGCTACAAAACAGGACAAAAGAACAGCTTTTTTCTGACCGCTAATGACGCTTACCATCGTGGAGGCTTGAGGATGGAAAGCAGCTGTGCCCAAACCAGCCAGGCCGACAATTAAAACCAGCAGGGGAAAACTCTTGATTAAACCGGTTAAGGATAGGAACACTGCCATCCAGAGAGTCCCCACGTGAACAAACCAGCGGATGCCCTGTTGATCCAAGAAATAACCAAAAAAGGGCTGGACAAAATAAGAGGTCATGGAGAAGACTGATACCAGGATGGCAGCTTTAGTGGCGGTTACGCCTAAAGATAGAGCGAGAAAGGGCAAAAGTGCCGGGAGGTAGTTGCTGTACATGTCGTTTAAAACATGCGCCAATGAAATAACCCCTACTCCCGGATAATCGATCTCTTTAAGCTTGGAGCCGGATAGAGAATAGGTCATAGTATCTTACTCCTTATATTTATTATCCTCCATTTACTTCTTCACTTCTGTGAATAATGATTTATAATTAAAATACCCAAACCTTTCTTTGATTATAGTGCGAAATGCACTATAGTGTCAATTGCAACATAGTGTTTTTAAACAGTACCTTATATTTAATTTTGTAAACCGTTTAAATTTGAGGATGGTAGCTTGCGGTTAAACATAGCAAATTAGTTATGATAGCATTGAATCTGAAGATAGCATTGATTCTGAAGTCAAATATAAGGAGTAAGTTTAATGAATTATCAAGGAAAAGATAAAGCCCAGTATGTTTACGAGACGTTTAATGCTATTGCCGGCCGCTACGATTTGCTGAATACCCTGATGAGTCTGGGAATGGATCAAAGCTGGCGGCGCAAAGTGGTTCAAACCGTTCGAGCTCAACAAGGAATGAAGATCCTTGATGTGTGCTGCGGCACGGGGAAACTGACCAGGGAACTCGGCAAAGCCGTTCTTCCTACGGGACAGGTGACTGGAATTGATTTTTCCGAGAATATGTTGAAAAAAGCCTGGGAAAATCTGCGGGATATGGCTCAGGAAGAAAATATTAAGTTAATACAGGGGGATGCTTTAAAGTTGCCTTTTGAGAGCAATAGTTTTGATGGGGCGACGGTTGGTTGGGGTCTTAGAAATTTACCCGACCTTCGGCAAGGGGTCAGGGAAATGATAAGAGTTGTTCAGCCGGGTTCAATGGTTGTTTCGCTCGATATGGGCAAACCCACTTTACCGGTATTTAAGCAGCTTTTTTGGCTCTACTTTGAAAAAATTGTCCCTCTAATAGGAAAAATTTGGGCTGGAAAGCGGCAAGAATATGATTATCTTTATCATTCTGCCTGTGAATTTGCATCCCAAAGTGAGTTAGCGAGGATCTTTAAGGAATGCGGACTAGAGGATACGGGATACATAAATTTGGCCGGTGGAGTTGTTGCGATTGTCTATGGCCAAAAGCCAATTAGTACTGAGAATAACTGAAGAAAAATAGAATATATTGTAGTGGTGGTCAGTATCGCCCTGGCCGCTAAATATTAAAGTGGGATAACTTGCAAGGGCAGGTAGAGAAAATGCTTACCCCTAGCTTAGAAGATTATCTGGAAGAAGTCTTCCGTTTCTCCCTCGCTTCGGACAATATAAGAGTCACTGATATAAGCAATAAGTTAAATGTTTCTTTACCTTCGGTTTCCAAAGCTTTGATGAAGCTTAAAGAAAAAGAATATATTTTGTATAAACCATACGGTACTATAGAACTTACCGACAAAGGAAAAGAACGCGGGAGTTTCCTTGTTGCTAGGAACCGCCTTCTCCAAGAGTTTCTTTCTTTAATTTGTGTTCGTTGTGATCTTGCCGCTGAGGCGGAAACCATCGAACACTACCTGTCGCAAGAGACAATAGATGCTATCCAAAGACTGGTGAATTTTTTAAAAGATAACCCCGGAATCTATCAGAAGTTTAAAGATTATCATCAATTGCATCAGACTAATTTAAAAGCATAAACTATTTGCGCGACCAGAAAACATACGGTAAAAGCCAAGGCGGTTGGTATCATAAAGGCCAGCAAAGTCCATTTTTTACTGCCTGTTTCCTTGAGAACCGTTAAAAGAGTTGTGCCACACGGCCAATGCAAAAGAGAGAAGAGCATGGTATTTACCGCTGTCAGCCAAGTCCAACCATTATCTACTAAGAGATTGCGTAATTCAAACAAACTATCAAATTCCAGCATATAACCAGTGGACATATAACTCATAATGAGGATGGGAAGTACGATTTCATTAGCCGGTAAACCTAAAATAAAGGCCATTAGGATGAATCCGTCCAAACCTATAGCTCCGGCGAGAGGCTGAAGGGCACGGGCGGCATGGCTAATTAAGCTCAATTCTCCTATGTAGATATTGCCCAGCGCCCAGGTAAGAGCGCCGGCCGGAGCTGCTACTATGACGGCCCTGCGGAGAACAAAAATTGTCCGGTCTAGGATAGATCGATAGATTATGCTTCCGACTTTAGGCCTGCGGTACGGGGGGAGTTCTAAAACCATGGTAGAAGCTTCGCCTTTAAGGATAGTATGGGATAACAGCCAGGAGAGGGCGAAAGTTGCGCCAACTCCTATTAAAATCAAAGCAGTTATTATGGCGGCAATGGCCAAGGACTGATAGCCCTGGGAGAAAGCTCCTGCCCCGAAGATGGTGCCTAAGGCTATGAGTGTGGGAAATCTTCCATTGCAAGGTACATAGTTATTCGTCAGGATGGCAATTAACCTCTCTCTAGGGGAATCAATTATTCGACAGGAGACAATAGCCGCTGCATTGCAGCCAAAACCCATGCACATGGTCAAGCTTTGCTTGCCGCAGGCATTAGCTTTTTTAAAAAGATGGTCAAGATTGAAAGCTACTCTAGGTAAGTAACCAAGGTCTTCTAAAAGAGTGAACAGGGGGAAAAAAATAGCCATTGGCGGAAGCATAACGGATACCACCCAGGCTAAAGAGCGGTACAGACCGAGAACAACTACACCGTGCAGCCAGTCTGGAAGGCTTAAGGCCATAAACCAGTCCGTTAGAATATCTTGAAAGCTAAAAAGGAGAAGAGAAAGAAGATGCGAAGGCTCATTGGCACCGTTTATGGTAATCCAAAAAATCAGAGCAAGCAATAAAAGCATGATTGGATACCCCAAAAACTTGGATGTCAGGATATTATCAGCTTTTAAAGTCCAACTTTCTTCGTCGGCAGTTTTCTTTATTACCTTACGGGCAATTTCCTCGGCGTTGTTAAATATATCTGTAATTATTTGATCCCCTAAGGAGCGATTTTGGAACAGCCGAACCTGTTCTGCTTTTCTGCTCAAATCGTTCCATTGATTTTGACTCGATATAGTCATAATGCTACCTCTGCCTCTCCAATTATGTTAGTGATGCTTTGGCATTTTGCGTGGGAGGTTATACTGGTGATAAACTTCTCATCTCCGTCCAGTAAACGCAGGGCGACCCAGCGAGGATTCAGAGTTTTACTGATTTCTAATTGGTTAAGGTAGGGGAGAAGGCTTTGCACTGCCTTTTCAACTTCGCTGGAGTATTTAATTTGCATGGGCTTAGGTTTGATTTTGCCGATAGCAACATGATATATCTTTTCCTTGAGCTCATTTAAGCCAATACCCAGCCTAGCGGCCGTCGGGACAACCGGTACCCCTAATTCTTTTTCCAAGGCTAGAAAATCAATAGCAAGTCTTTTTTTCTTGGCTTCATCAATTAGATTAACACACACCACTACCTTAGCCGTGGTTTCCATTATTTGCAAAGCCAGATTTAGATTCCTTTCTAATGAGGTAGCATCGAGGACAACAACTGTTACATCCGGGTGCCCAAAACAGATAAAGTCCCTGGCAATTTCTTCTTCCACAGTATGAGCCAAAATAGAATACGTTCCGGGCAAATCGATCAGCAGAAAACTTTTATCTTGATAAGTAAAACTGCCTTGAGCATAATCTACCGTTTTTCCCGGCCAATTTCCTGTATGCTGCCTTAAGCCGGTTAAAGCATTAAAAACTGTGCTTTTTCCTACATTGGGATTACCTGCTAAAGCAATTACCAGTTGATCCTGTTTGGTTACAATTCCAAAAGGTTCTCTAAGTACTCGACTGTGGCTGGCGATAGACATCGATGTCCCTCCTGAGTTCCTAATTGACCTCTAAATTGGATAAACATTGATCAAATTGGCGTCTTCTTTTCTCAAAGCAACAGTCGTTCCTCTTACAGCATAAGCGGTGGGATCGCCCGCTGGGCCTCTCCGGATGCACTCTACCGTTGTACCGGGAATAAGGCCTAGGTCTTGGATACGCCTGCGCAGCAGTCCATTTAATTCCAAACCGGCTATTTTAGCGGCACAGCCTACGGAGATCTGGGAAAGGGGAACTGCCTTTTGTAATTTGTCCATCAGCTTTACCTCCTGCAAATTTTGTTAGCCTAAGCTAACAATTAGGTCAAAAGAACGGGTTAGCCGAGGCTAACATTAAGAAAATATAATCTGAGATATCATACTTGAAAAGAAGAGAATTTGACACCTCAGCAAATGAGGTAATATATGGTTAGATCTTACGAAAAATATATTTGTTTGCATGATTTTACATAATCGACGAGAAGGAGTGTAAAACTATCTCTAAAGCCAATATTTAAGTGGAGGTAGTTTTTTAATGCAAGTAAAAGATATTATGACTACAGATGTTAATTTTGTGACCAGCACAACTACGATTCCTGATATAGCCAGGATTATGAAACAAAAGGACATAGGGTCTGTCCCGGTACTGCAGAATGATAAAGTTGTTGGCATTATTACAGATCGGGATATTATTCTAAGAGTAGTAGCGGATAATAAGGATTACAATCAGATCACAGCCCAGGAAGTTATGACAGCTGATCCTGTTTGCATCGAAGAAACTGAAGATGTTGACAAAGCTGCCGAAATAATGGCAGAATACCAGATTAAGCGCTTGCCGGTTTTAAGCAAGGGAAGTTTGGTTGGTATTCTTTCTCTGGGTGATTTAGCTATTGAACAAATTCATCTGGATGAAGCCAGTGATGCCTTAAGCGGTATTTCCAGGGGGATTAGCCACTAGAGTTTTCCTAATTATTTGAGTAGAATGTAAAGTTCCTCAGGTTAATATTTATCTAAAGGCTGTTGCCTAACCTAATCTATACGGTACGGGCAGCAGCTTTTTTAAGCCGTTAAAACCACTTTTTTTTCCGGCCTTTTCAGGGTAAAATGTTGTATGTTAGGATTAATTTAGGAAGGTTGAGATACAATGTTACAAGCTGGGTTAAAAGGTAGATCAGAAACTGTAGTTACTTTAGCTAATACTGCCAAAAATGTGGGCAGCGGTACTTTGAAGGTTTTTGCTACTCCCATGATGGTAGCTCTCATGGAAAATGCCGCTATTCAAGCCCTGGATTTACCGGAAGGTCAAACCAGTGTGGGAACTTACCTAGATGTCCGGCACTTGGCGGCAACCCCTGTGGGGATGAAGGTTTGGGCTGAAGCGGAAATTGTCAAGGTGGATGGGCGTAAACTGGTTTATCAACTGGTCGCTTACGATGAAAAGGAAAAAATCGGTGAGGGCAGGCACGAACGCTTTATTGTCAATTGCGAGAAATTTGTCTCTAAGACTAATTCCAAGTTGGGATGATTCGCTGATGATTGATTGTTACAATACTATTCGCCAAGACTCATCCGTCGAAAAAATCATAGATAAATCGAAGTTTATTGCGCTTGTAACCAAGGTCAGTAATCTCTCCCAGATTGAAAAGAACCTTCGAGAGACTAAACTGCAATTCCCCAATGCCCGTCATTATGTTTATGCATACCGTTTACATGACGGCAGGCTGGAAAAATCCTCCGACGACGGAGAACCCCAGGGAACAGGGGGACGGCCAATTCTAGAGCTTATTCAGCATCGGCAGATTTGGGATGTGCAGATTATTGTTGTACGCTATTTTGGCGGAATCCTGCTCGGAACCGGGGGTCTTACCAGAGCCTACGGGGGAACTGCCCGCCTGGCCTTGGATCAAGCCGGAATAACCAGGCTGATCCCCACGTATATCTATAGGCTTCAGATTCCTTATGCTTGGTACGAACAAATTAAATATGGACTTAGGCAAAAAGGATGGGATTATGGAGAAGAACAGTTTGGTGAACAAATCTCTTTAAACGCTTATACTCCAGAGAGGGAAGCGGCTTCTTTTGAAAAATGGCTTGCCGATTTAACCAATAAAAAAGTTAGCGCTCAGAAAGTTGATTTAGTACTAAAGCCTGAAGAATAATATATTTCTCTGAAAAGTGGATAATAAAGAAATACTGCTAAAAAATTAGGGTGAGAAGATGACCATAAGACTTGCCGTTTTTGATATTGACGGAACCCTGGCCGAAACAGATGAAGCCATTTTGCCTTCTGTGGCTGAAAAACTAAGATCTTTCGAAAACCGGCTGGAACGCCTTGTGTTGATTTCCGGGAGAACTGCATCCTACCTAGCCGGGTTGGCTCGAGGGATAGGTATTCGCAAGCCCTTAGTTGCCGGCGAAAACGGGGGAGTAATCTTTGACCCCGCGAACTTATGGGAAAAAAGGCTTGATTTTATCCGACCGGAGATGATTACGGCCATACGGGAAAAACTTTTGCGCGAATTCGGTGATTTGTGGTTTCAGCCTAACCAGACTATGCTTACCGCAGCTCCGAAAGATTTAGCGCGGATAGATGAGCTCTATGAGATAATCTTAAACTTTCCGGAAGTTGCTGAACATGGATTTAAGCTTAACAAATACAGTGATTCGGTAGAAATAATGCCCAAAGAAAACAGCAAGGGTAAAGCCCTTGCTGTAATTAAGGATTTTCTAAAGATTAAAAGGGAAGAAGTTATTGTCCTGGGTAACACGGGAGTGGATTTACCCATGAAAGCTGAAGCCGGAGAGTTTTTAATAATCGGTGATGCTGTCCGGGGCAGGGGAATTAAAAACTACCCCAGTATTGAAGATGCCTTTGCTTATCTGGACAAGCTTTTAGAAAGTTAACCACTTTTTACTTTAAATAACCTGTTTAGTATTAGTCCAACTTAGCGAGTATATTTCTGGCCACATAGATACCACTGGCTGCAGCTTGGGAGAGGGAGCGGGTAATACCGGCTCCGTCGCCGATAGCATAAAAGTTAGGATATCTTGTTTCTAATTTGTCATCCAGTTCCGGCCTGGCTGAATAGAATTTTACTTCCACGCCATAGAGCAAAGTATCGTAGTTGGCCGTTCCTCGGGCAATATTATCTAGGGCATAAATCATCTCGATAATATTATCTAAATAACGTTTGGGGAGAACTAGACCTAAATCACCGGCATTAGCGGATTTAAGGGTGGGCTTGGTAAAGGATTTCCTCATCCTTTTCTCATTGGTTCGCCGCCCTTTGACAAGGTCGCCGAATCTTTGCAGGATGACACCGTCTCCCAGCATATTGGATAATGTGGCAATATATTTACCGTATTTAAGAGGTTCGTTGAAAGGTGAGGTAAATTTATTGCTCACCAAAAGGGCGAAGTTGGTGTTTTCACTTTTTAAGGACTCATCAGAATAGCTGTGCCCGTTAACAGTTAAAACCCCCACCGTGTTCTCAGTTACTACATGACCGCGGGGATTCATGCAGAAGGTTTTAACCAGGTCATTGTATTTTTTAGTGTGGTAATGAAGTTTAGCTTCATAGACCTCATCGGTGATATGACTGAAAATTTCATAGGGAAGCTCCACTCTGACCCCTAAATCTATTTGATTATTGGAAAGATTAATTTTAAGTTTCTTACATTGGTCGGTAAACCACTCGCTGCCTACCCGGCCAACGGCGCTAATGAGATAATCGCAAGAGAATTCTTCGTTTTTCGTTGTCAGGATATACTTATTATTAAGGTAAGAGATATCAATAACTTCGGTATTATGCCTGATGCTTAATTTCTTATTAAGATAATTATAAATGTTGGTCATAATCCTTAAGTTATTTTCCGTTCCTAGGTGCTTTACCTCGGCCTGGAGAAGATGGAGATCATTCTGCAAGGCAATTTTTCGCAGTTCTCTGGCTTTGGGAGTCTGGGTGGAAAAGCGCTTGGTGGTAGCTCCGAATTCTACCAGGATTTTATCCATATACTCAATTAAATCCATGACCTCGTCGCTGGAGATATACTCATTCAGCCAACCGCCAAATTCCGTCGTAAAATTATATTTGCCGTCGGAAAACGAGCCGCAGCCGCCAAAGCCTTCCATTATGGCACAACTGGCACAATCGATACATTTTTCGGTTTTATTTTCCGTCAAAGGGCAGCTTCTTTTGAGAATGCTGTTGCCTTTTTCGAAAATACAGATTTCCAGATCGGGTTTATGTTTGGCCAGTTCATAGGCGCACATAATTCCGGAAATCCCACCACCGATGATTCCTATAGGGTAATGTTTCATTTTGATTCCCTCTTTCCAGTTTAGTGTTCCCAATGCCACTAAGCAGTATAGCATTTGTTTTTAGATTCAGCAATAATCTTTTAGAATAATTCTTAAATTCGAGAATCCTTTTTAATACTCAGTGCAACAGATTATAAAACCCGCTTTGCTTAACGGTTTGGTAGCCTAACTATCTAGACAAAATTGCAGAGTTGTTTTAATATTAGCAGTTAATCATCGAAAAATGTTTAGCGACCAGAAGGATTAACATCTTCTTCATAGAATTTGTCATCAAACAGGTATAAACTTAGAGATATGTAAATACGCAGTGCTTGTTAGGGAGAAAGGGAGGATAAGTGTGAAGTCTTCGGCTGAAATTCGGGGTTTGAAAATTATTAGCATTAATGAAGGTCAACAGCTTAGTACTGTTAAAGATATAATTATTAATTCAGCAGAGGGTAGATTGGCCTTTTTTGTGATCAATCAGCCCTCGGATTATTTGGGGGCACGCCTTATAGCTTTTGAAGATATTCTCGGGCTTGGTGACTATGCATTAATAATTTCCGAAAGCAATGTTATTCAGGATGTTGCTCATAATCCCCTGGCTATGGAACTTATTCAAAAAGACGCCAAAGTTGTCGGATCCCAGATCCTAACAACGAGAGGTTGTCTCATCGGCGAGGTTAAGGAGATTATGTTTGAGGAAGAGTCCGGAAAGATTGTAGCTTGCCAGGTTCTCAACCCTCAGGGTGCTCTTAGTGATGTCAAATGCGACCGGGTTATTACCTATGGTAAAGAGATAATCCTCATAGACGACAGTCCCGTGCCCGGCAAACAAATTAAATCTGAACCCCGCAGAGTCCAACAGGTTTCTCAGCCGGAAACCCTAAATGAAAAAGAGCTCTTAAAGAAAAAGATCGAAGAATTCAGCAAAAATGATGAGACTTTATTAAAGACTGCAAACGTTAATGCTAATCCCGAAAGCCTTGCGGATGTTAAGAAGGTTATCAAGGCCAAAGTTGATGCTTCCGAAATATTTAATGTTTTCGAACAGCGGCAGTTGCAGTTTTTGGAAGGTAAAACATTGGAAAAGGATGTTCTACTTGACAATGGTGAGCTGCTTAGAGCCGGTGAAGTAATTACCAAAGAACTGCTGACGACCGTAAAAACCCGCAGCACTTTAATGCAATTAACTGCCCATGTGGTCAAGTAAGATAGGCATAACACTGAAACCATACTTAGTTTGCCGAGGGTTTAAAGATTTTCGCTGACGCTGTTTTCCGGTGCAGGGCAGTGAGTGTTTAAGGGGCAGACAGGACATTGTGGTTTCTTGGCTTTACACAACCTCCGGCCGTGGAATATTAAACGATGGTGGCAGTCAATCCATTGTTCCGGCGGAATAAGATCTGTTAGATCTCTTTCGACATGATAAGGGTCTTTTTCCGTAGTTAGGCCGAGCCTCCTCGTTACCCGCAAAACATGGGTATCCACCGGGAAGGCGGGGATGCCAAAAGCGTTGGCTAACACTACACTGGCTGTTTTACGGCCGACCCCCGGCAGCTTAAGCAGCTTGTCCATAGCCGCGGGAACCGTACCTTCATATTCTTCAACAAGAATCCGGCAGGTCTTAAGAATATTCTCCGCTTTTGTCCGGAATAAACCAATGGTGCGGATTTTATCCCCCAGCTGCCCCGGGGTTAACTCCAGCATTTTTTGCGGGGTAGGGTAGTGCCGAAAAAGCTCTGCAGTTACTTGATTCACTTTCTGATCAGTGGTCTGGGCACTGAGGATGGTTGCCACCAATAACTCGAAAGGGTTACGATAATTAAGCTCGCAGTGGGCATCCGGATAAGTTTTGCCCAGCAGGTCAAGAATATCATTAATGATTGGTAGATTATTAGCTGAATTTTTTGACATAATTATTTTTCAATCCTTATTTATGAATAAAAAATAAGTGGTAAAAAAACGATAGATTGACCGCCAAGAGAAGATAATCTCTGTAATAACGGCAGAATTGGAAATTTAAAGGAGAATGGAAAGGAGAAAACGGATGACGCTAAGTGTTGCCCTGATAGCTCATGATCAAATGAAACCGGAAATGATAAGTTTTACCCAGGATTATAAAGATATTCTGGCCAAATGCAAACTTACGGCCACCGGGACAACCGGCTCGTTAATCGAAGAACATACCGGTTTGCAGGTGGAAAAGGTATTGTCGGGTCCGTTGGGCGGCGACCAGCAGATTGGCAGCAAAATATCCTGCCACAAGGTAGATGTGGTAATTTTCCTGCGCGATCCTCTTTCCGCCCAGCCTCATGAGCCGGACATCTCAGCACTCTTACGCATTTGCGATGTGCATAATATTCCGGTTGCCACCAATCGCAGTACAGCGGAAATCATAATTAATTACATCCGGGATCAGCTTGATGCTTAGTAAGGTTATACTGCCAAGAAAAGATACCTCGCCCTTTGTTAAAGCGAGGTATTTTTGTTAGTCTTCTGTATAAAGGCTTCCCCCCAGAAATTCTCTAAGTATGGAATTAAAGGGGATTTTGTCGGTTTCCATGGGATCGAAGAAGGAGAGGAGGTTTAATAAACGGGTAACAGCATCCAGATAAGGGCTGTCCTTAGGGATTAGTTCCAAGAGAGGTTCTGCAGAGGAACGCAGGGCATTTAATTCGTAAATCAGACTGGAATTAAACATTACATCTGCTTCTTCCTGGTATTTAAAGACATTGGAGTTTTCTCCCCGGCGCACGCTGGCCCATTGCTTGAGAGTCCTTTCCGGACCAAACCCCCTGTATTTATCATCTCTGATAATACGGCGGATTAACCTGGCTTCTGTGGTCGGAACTCTGTTATAGGAGTCAATGTTTAGTTGGAAGAGAGAACTGATATAAATTTTAAAGAAATAATTGCGGTCTATTCCCGGTAAGAGGTTAGGATTTAAGGCATGGATTCCTTCCACAACCAAAACATCATGGGGTCCCAGACAAAGACATTGGCCTTTGGGAGCCCTTCTCCCGGTTAAAAAATCAAAACGTGGTGTTTCCACTGTTTCACCCTGGATGAGTTTCTCCATTTGTTCGTTTAAAAGGGCAAGATCCAAGGCTTCCAGGGCTTCGTAATCCAGCTGGCCGGAGGCATCGCGCGGTGTGTTTTCCCGGTTGACAAAGTAGTCATCCAAGGATAAAGGGACAGGTATAATACCGTTGACCCGCAATTGTGTGGACAGACGTTGGGCAAAAGTTGTCTTGCCGGAGGAGGAAGGCCCGGAGATGAGAATTATGCGGACGGTTTTCTTTTCTTGCAGGATCCGATCGGCGATATCAGCAATCTTTTTCTCGTGTAAAGCTTCGGCAATGCTGATTAACTCCAGCGAACGTCCCTGGCGAATTAAGGAATTGATATCCTTGACTTCTTCCAGATTAAGATTTTCCAGCCATCTCTGAGTCTCTGAGTAAGTTGCGGAGAGCTTCTCAGGTAAGGCAAATTGGCCATTTTCCTTGGAATCATCTGCAAAATGAAGAATAAACCCCGGTGAAAAGCCGATGATCTCAAAATCACCAATGGAGGAGGTATCAGGAAAAGCGGGATAAATGGATTTAAGAACCAGGTTATCAAGCTTGTATTGGTAATAGCCGGCTTCTTTGCCAAGCAGTTCCAGCTTGCTATTTTGTTTAACCCAGTTTTTAAGCCGATCTTCAATTAAGCGGGCTTCACGGGGTGAGACTAAAGAGCCAGTGAATTCACAGTAAATTCCATCTAGGATGGAATAGGGAATTTTGAGTTTTTCCTCAGGGAAGAGATCTTTAACAACTTTGATTAACCCTAGTTGGAGAGTCTGACGATACTTACGCCTTACATATTCCGACATCTAATCACCTTTCGTGTTATCTAATGCTCTTAGGGAGTATTAGATATTTTCTTCTATTATAACAATTATAAGAATAATCTGGGGTTTTATTCAAGGGATAATGCAGGATTTCTTCTTTCATATCTTGTGGTATGCTTTTCATGCAGGTTCACTGCTCCTTTCGTTAAGTTTTTGTTTATATAATTGTCCAATATATTTTTACTTCGGTGGGCGGTCAAAGTAAATGCAACCTTTGACAGAGTAAATATTGAAAAGTAGCATTAAGTTAGTCAAGATTTGGGAATAACAGGGTATACTTTCAGCAAAAATAGCCGATTTATATTAATAGCGAGCGAAATTTGGCCGCTGAGCACTAAAAATAGGCATAGGAATACAAGGGGTACCCAAAAGCTGTTTTTTCGGACAGAGTTAATGCGTCCCCCTGACTAAGGTTTCTATTAATGTGCTCTGCGAGTTAGAGAACGCTCGGATTACTTTTTCAAAAGCGAAGGCTTCAGCAGGATTTCATTAGGGTGGATACTGCTGAGCCCCAGCTTTTGAAGGACATCGTATCCGTAGATGAAGCCGAACATATCAAAGGGCGATTTGTTGCCCAGCTTCTCTCTGGAATAGGAGTTGATGTGCGACATCATCAGGTCAATATCCCCTTGGCATAGATTATCGAATGATGTGCCTTTGGGCAGTATTTTCCTTATGAATTCATGGTTGAGCTCCACATTGGGTTTCTGGTATGAGGCGTATGGATCGCAGTAAAACACACGCATCCTCTGGATGCCCTGGGCATCATACTCTAAAGCCTTAGGATTTGAAAACTCCGAACCGTTATCAGCGAGACAGACTGAGAGAAGCCGACTGAACAGCTCCCTGCCAAGGGTTTGGTCCAAGCGATTAAAAACGTTGATAACGGACAGGGAGGTGTTGCGCTCCCTGATGAAGGCCAACATCAAATCGCAGGACTTGAACATCATCGTGAGCAGAACCTTGCCTCCAACACGCCCGATGAGCGAATCAATCTCAACAACGGTAACATCTGAAGCTTCCTTGAAAGTCAGGAAATCGGCGTATGTACGCCCGATCCTGCAGGAGCAATCAACCTTATGCTCCACCGGTTTGGATTTCCGGGGCTTTATGCGGCAGACGCGGGGCATATCTATATTTTTTGCCTTGAGAAGGCCGCCGGCAACATAGCGATAGATGGATTTTTCACTGACTTCAAGGCTGTCGGCATTGTGGACTGCGATGTGATGGACAGAGTGGCCACGCCGGATGAGAGGAGAAACCAATTCGTCAAGGTAGAGCAGCTCATCCTCAGTAATATTCGCACCGGTGCGGGATTCTACCAGCATTTCACGATATGCCTCGTGGGCCTTTTTATGGAGATAATATTTTTTCCGCAGTACGCACTGGCGCTCTTCCACACAGCCGTTGCAGACATAGGGAGGGTCATAAAGCTTGATGCACAGCCGTTCCTCGAATTCCTCGCATATAGCATTGCAATAATTACAGCTGGAACACTTTCTGGTGCAGTTGGGTTTATCCGCACAGAGCTGTATTTTTTGGCAGACATTTAGTTTTGCACAGCGGTTATGGATGCGGTATGGCGCATATTTATTGCTTTCGATGGCGCGGGCACGGACTTCACGGGAAATGGTGGATGCACTTTTTCCAAGAATGGCGGCAATCTGCTTGAGGGATACGCCCTCCCTCAGCTTCTGTTCAATCAGCATACGTTCCAAATCGGTAAGGTGCTTGTTTTTAGCCATGGTAAACTCTCCTTCAATTTAAAATAGGTTTCGCAGAACACACTTACCTATTATTTCGTCAGAATTCTTGCCAGACTAAATGCAATCACTCCCCCATGGGGGAGTGAGGAAAGAAACATCTTTTGCTTGTAAGACTTAATGCCACCCCTCTGTTTGACAAATTAAATGCAATCATCAAGTAACGTATGGGTTGCATTTACAATGTCAACTGAGGATATTTTTACTTCTACACTAAGGACTTAAGTGTTAGTGTTGAAACTCTTTGCTATCCCTTGGAAGTAAGGTATAATATAAATATTTCACAATCATATTAATCGCCTCTTAACCCCTTATATCTTATGGTTTAAATAAGCTTGATTTAATTAAAAAATATTAAAAATATCATGAGAAATATTATGAAATCAATACTGGAGGGAAAACATTGTATATCAGCACTCGCGGGAATATAGAACCCCAAACATCAGCGCAAGCCATTACTCTGGGAATGGTACCTCAAGGAGGACTATTTGTGCCTCAGACCATTCCGGCAATTGATTGGCAGGAATTAAGGGGTTTAAACTATGCGGAGCTTGCTTTAAAAATAATGAAGACTTTTTTACCGGAGCTTCCGCATAATACTTTAACTGAAGCGGTAAACGTTTATCAGGATGGCCGTTTTGCCGGCGAAAACCCTGCTCCATTAATCAACACGGGTACTTGTGGCCTTCTGGAATTGTGGCATGGCCCAACCGCAGCCTTTAAGGATATGGCTTTGCAGGTTTTGCCCTATCTCTTAAAGGCTAGTGCCAAAACCATCGGCCTTCAGGAAGAAATCCTCATTCTTACCGCTACTTCGGGTGATACGGGAAAAGCGGCTCTGGAAGGTTTTAGAGATGTTCCAGGTACGAAAATCATGGTTTTTTACCCTGAGGGAGGAGTAAGCCCGGTTCAGGAAAAGCAAATGACCACAACGGGTGGCTTCAATACACGAGTGGCAGCGGTCCAAGGAAATTTTGACCAATGCCAGACAGCTGTTAAGAAAATGTTTTCTTCCCAGAGCCTGCGGCAAAGACTTCAACAAAAAGGGATAGTCTTTTCCTCGGCCAATTCGATCAATTGGGGACGTCTCTTACCGCAAATCGTTTATTATTATTGGGCTTATCTTCAAGCTGTAGCTCAAGGACGGATTTCGGACGGGGCTAAGCTTAATATCGTTGTCCCGACGGGTAATTTCGGTAATATTCTAGCGGCTTATTATGCTAAAAGGATGGGCTTACCCTTAGGCCTGCTGATTTGTGCTGCCAACCGCAATAAGGTTTTAGCTGATTTTTTCCAGACCGGTGTTTACGATATTAATCGTCCTTTTTACTTAACCTCATCACCTTCCATGGATATTTTAATCTCCAGCAACTTTGAACGTTTTCTTTTTGAAATCTCCGGCCGGGACTCGGAGAGGATCAATCATTGGTTTACATCTTTAACCCGAGAGGGATGCTTCACGGTAGAACAGGGGATCCTTGACCTTTGTCGGCAGGAAATGGCCGCGGGCTGGGCGACAGAGGAAGGAGTTGCCCAAACTATCAAGGAAGTTTATCGAAGTCAAGGGTATCTTCTTGACCCCCATACCGCTGTGGGTATGAAGGTATATCAGGATTACCGGGAGAAAAGCGGCGATCAGACTTATACAGTGCTGACCTCTACAGCGAGCCCTTTCAAATTTGCTTCAAGTGTCTTGCAAGCTTTGGCTATTGATTACAATCAGGACGACCCTTGGGAAGCCCTCAATCTGCTCAGCCAAGTAACAAGCTGGGAAATCCCTGCAAATTTACAGGATTTACGGGCAAAAACAGAGCAGATTGTGCCCAGTTTACGACCAGGGGAAATAGAAGAGTATATTCTACTTGCATTTAAAAATTAGTTTAAGTAAAATATTTAAGTGGAAGGATGGGGAACCTTCCTGGGAGAAAGGTGGACAAGGTGGCGAAACAGGCAGTGGAACGTACGCTGCCTGTTTCGTCTATGTGCGCCACGTTTTAATGCTTTTAGAGGCGAGTGCCATAGGACTGGGTACTGGTACTGCAATATGACGAAGCAGGAGAATAGAATATAATGGGATTGGAATTTGAACGCAAATTTCTGGTTAATAAAGAAAAATTGCCGGCGCTTAGCCAAGGGTTTAAGATTATCCAGGGTTATTTAGCCGAGACACCCTCTGTCCGGTTTAGAATCATAAACGACCGAGTAGTTATTACCGTTAAGGAATATTATCCCGAGGGAAAACGCTTTGAGCTGGAAACACCCGCAAAAGAGCTTAGTGAGGACGAACAGGCCAAACTCCGGCAGTTGGCCATCTGCCAGCCCATCGTTAAAATAAGGTACAAAATCAAGGCTGCTGGTTTGCTGTGGGAGATCGATGTCTATCAAGCCGAAAATGAGGGCTTAATAACTGCGGAAGCAGAACTGCCGGCTGTAGGTTATCCCATTATCTTTCCGGCTTGGGTCAATGCCGAAAGGGAAATAACAGCTGATTTAAAGTATAGTAATCTTAATCTCGGACGCAGGCCTTTTTCCCAGTGGGCTTCGTTACATAAATCCCAAAAATAAAAGAAATTAGTACCAAAATTAGTAATTTTCCCTCCCGCTGTGTATAATAGTTTAAGAAAATACAACATATGGGAGGGTTTTGTTTTGTCCGAAGTTTTACGAACCAGGGAGGAAATTCCCCAAGAACATAAATGGAATTTGGAGCAAATTTTTGCCACTAATGAAGATTGGGAAAAGTTGCTGAAAGAAACCGAGCAAATGCTAGGCGAGAAAGACAAATATCAAGGAAAATTGGGCGAAAGTGCCGATATTTTTGTGGAATGCCTGGAGTGGGCGGATAAATTAAGCCTCTACCTTGGTGAACTATATACTTATGCCCGGATGCGCAGGGATGAGGATAACAGAATAGCTTTGTACCAGGGGATGACGGACCGGGCAAGCATGCTTTCGGTGCAAGCCGGAAGTGCCTTGTCTTTTATTGTCCCGGAGATTCTTAGTATTCCAACCGACCGTTTTGAGGAGATCCGCAAAGATCCCAGAATGAATATTTACGATCACTATCTGGAAAATATTATAAGGCAAAAAGAGCATGTTCTGTCTCCCGCAGAAGAAAAACTTTTGGCTGAAGCCGGTGAACTGGCTGCTGCCCCCAGTACAATCTTCAGCATGGCTAATGATGCTGATCTCAAGATAGGGCCGATCAAGGATGAAGAGGGCAGGGAGGTCGAGCTGACCAAAGGTAATTATATTAAGTTCTTGGAAAGCAAAGATCGCCGGGTTAGGCAAGATGCTTTTAAAACTCTCTATGGGGCTTATGGGAAACTCATCAATTCCTGGGCAGCCATGCTTAATTCCAGTGTCAAAGCAGATGTTTTCTTTGCCAGAGCAAGGCGTTACAATTCAGCTATCGAAGGTGCCTTGGATGACGATAAAGTGCCTTTGACGGTTTATGACTCCCTAATCCAAACAGTGCATGACTATTTGCCGCAGTTTCAGCGGTATCTCCGCCTGCGCAAGCAAGTTCTCGGGCTGGAGGAACTGCATATGTATGACCTTTACACTCCTTTGGTTCCGGAAATGGATGCCCATATTCCTTACGAAGAAGCCAAGGCTACGGTGAGAAAAGGGCTGGAACCTTTAGGGGAAGAATATCTAAAAGTTTTGGATGAAGGCTATAATTCCGGGTGGATCGATATCTACGAGAATGTAGGCAAGACCAGTGGTGCTTATTCCTGGGGAACCTACCTTTCCCACCCTTATGTTTTATTGAACCACCAAGATAACTTGAATTCACTCTTTACTTTAGCCCATGAAATGGGTCATGCCCTCCACAGCTATTTTTCCAACAAGAAGCAAATCCATCTTTATGCCGGATACAAGATTTTTGTTGCTGAAGTAGCTTCTACCCTCAATGAATCCCTGGTTATGAGGCATTTGATCGAAACAACTACGGATAAGAAAATGAAAGGCTACCTTTTAAATCATTATTTGGAACAATTCAGAGGCACTCTCTTCAGACAGACCATGTTTGCGGAATTCGAGAAGAAGATTCATGCGGCAGTAGAAAATAATGAACCTTTGACAGCAGAAAACTTATCAAAAATTTACCGGGAATTAAACCTGCAGTATTTTGGAACGGATATAGTTGTGGATGAAGAGATTGATATAGAATGGGCTCGTATTCCTCATTTCTATAATGCTTTCTATGTCTATAAGTATGCGACCGGCTTCTCGGCAGCAACGGCGCTGGCCCAGAAAATACTGAAAGAAGGGGAAGTAGCCGTAAATAGATACTTGGAGTTTTTAGGAAGCGGCGGTTCTGATTATCCGATTAACCTATTGCGCCGAGCGGGAGTTGATATGGAAAAACCGGAACCGGTCGAGCAAGCCTTGCGGGTCTTTACGGAACTGCTGGGCGAATTGGAGAACTTGTTAAGAGAATAAATCTCCGGCTAGAAGAATATCTAAGGTTATTTGCGCAATCAGCATTTTATTGTTAGTATAAATAAGAAAAAATAAAAAGATCTTAGAAGCTAATATAAATAGCTAAATGGAGGTAACAAGAGTGGCTAATTCATGTAGCGGTTGTTCATCGGCTTCCAGCTGTTCCGGAAGTTGTCCATCCCAACCGGAACTAACTGAAGCCCAAAAAGTCAGCAATGTTAAAAATGTTATTGCTGTAATGAGTGGCAAAGGTGGAGTAGGCAAATCATCTGTTACAGGTATGCTCGCCGTTAGTCTTAACAGGCAGGGTTTCAAGGTCGGGATACTCGATGCGGATGTCACCGGTCCTAGCATTCCCAAAATATTTGGGATAACTGCCAAGGCAGATGCCAATGAAAAGGGGATAATACCCGCTGTCTCGTCTCAAGGCATTAAGCTGATTTCCCTCAATTTGATGATCGCCAATGAGGATGATCCGGTCGTTTGGCGGGGGCCAATAATTTCTCAGTTGGTAAAGCAATTCTGGACAGATGTCATTTGGGGAGAATTGGACTATTTATTAATTGATTTGCCTCCGGGGACAGGGGATGTTCCGATATCCGTCTTCCAGTCCATTCCGGTTGACGGGGTTGTTATTGTGACCAGCCCCCAACAACTGGCTAACATGGTAGTAAGAAAAGCTATTAAGATGGCTGCTATGTATCAAGCCAATTTCTATGGGCTGATAGAAAACATGGCTTATGTCCAGTGCCCCGATTGTCAAAAGCGCATCGAGATATTTGGCAAACCTGCCGGGGAAAGAGAAGCTGCCTACAATGAAATACCTTATTTAGGTGAATTGCCGATCGATCCCCAGCTTACGGAGCTTTCCGATGCCGGCCGGATTGAAGAATATAGTTCAGAAAAGTTTAATGCGATAGCCCAAAAGCTTATTGCTCGCAGCAAGGAAAAGGCAATTTAAGAGGTGTTTTCATGATAGCTAAGAAAAAAAGCCAAGAGGAATCCACTATTAGGGACCTTACCCTCGCCCCTGCCGGCCAGCGAAAAATTGACTGGGTAAAAGCACACATGCCGGTTTTAACTGCTTTGCATAACCAATTCAGCCGGGAACAGCCTTTTTGCGGTAAGAAAATCTTAATGTGCCTTCACTTGGAAGCTAAAACAGCTTACCTGGCTTTAACTGTCCAAGCCGGCGGGGGAGAAGTCGCGGTTGTAGCGAGTAATCCCTTGTCTACCCAGGATGATGTGGTGGCTGCTCTGGTAGAAAACGGCGTCAGAGCCCATGCCTGGTACGGTGCCACTGACCGGGAATATCTGGAGCATATTCATAAGGGGCTTAATTTTGAGCCTGATTATATCATCGATGACGGTGGGGATTTAGTCACCACTATTCATAGTAAGCGCCGGGAATTGCTGGGCAAAGTTAAAGGCGGAGCGGAGGAAACCACAACGGGAATCCTCAGGTTAAAAGCAATGGACAGGGACGGACGCCTGGAGTTTCCCATGATTTCCGTGAATGATGCCCGCAGCAAATACCTCTTTGATAATCGTTACGGTACAGGACAATCGGTTTGGGATGCCATTTTACGAACTACTAACCTGGTGGTAGCAGGTAAGACTGTCTGTATTGTCGGCTACGGCTGGTGTGGTAAAGGAGTGGCTTTAAGGGCAAGAGGGCTTGGAGCTAAAGTAATTGTCACAGAAATTGACCCTATTAAAGCTATCGAGGCCTGGATGGACGGCCATGAAGTGATGCCCATGCAGCAGGCTGCCTCAGTGGCTGATTATTTTATTACTGTAACAGGCAATAAAAACGTTATTATCAAAGAACACTTTGCCATGATGAAAGATGGGGCAATTCTGGCTAATGCCGGGCATTTTGATGTGGAAATCAGCAAGCCGGATTTACGAGAGTTGGCCGTTTCTCAAAGTGTTGTCCGCCCCAATATTGAGGAATATGTTCTAAAGAGCGGCCAAAGAGTTTATTTGCTAGCCGAGGGCAGGCTCGTGAATCTTGCCGCCGGAGACGGACACCCAGCCGAGGTAATGGATATGTCTTTTGCCTTGCAGGCTTTGGCTTTAGTATATTTGGTTAAAGATACCAACTTGCAACCGCATGTTCATAATGTCCCGGAAGAAATTGATAATAGGGTTGCGCTGATGAAGCTTCAATCTCTTGGCGTGAATATTGATAGCTTAACCCCGGAACAAAAACAGTATCTTGCTGCTTGGCAGGATTAATTAAGTAAATTTCGGACTAATAACTATGATTAGAAATCTTTGAGAGAGGTCAATTAAGCCCGAATTTGCCTGCAACTAAGCAAATTTTAAGGTTTTAGCTATTGGATAGAGGTTATTAGAGCTTATGCTAATTAAGGATAGCAGGTTTGCCTTTTGCAAATAAGAAGAGTTATGTATAAAATAAGAACATAACTAATAGACATTAAATAAAGTTATAATATTGTTTCAGTTATCTGAAAACAGTACAAAGTTTTGGACTAGGGGACGCTATTCTAGTGCACAAAACGGTTGTTCGAGGGCGGGCCTAAGAATCCGCTAAGGGCACACCAATGAAGTTCCTGGTGGTGGCTTGAGACGCCCAGTTTTGGGCTGCTGCTGGGAGTTAAGGACTTAGGGGGATCTACAATGGCATGTGGGCGCTACCCTTTGTCCGTGGAGGCCTAGGTTCGTGGCTATAACACAATAACGCTACGGCTTAGGGATGAACCTGCATTAGGAAGGAACTTAGTGCAGCGTAGCCTGCCTTGAGGTGGGGAAGTTGGGAAGGCGTGAGATGGTCTGCTGGTGTTGGCAAACAGCAGCAGACCTGCCGGAAATTCTTTTCTGCAAAAGAGGCTAGGACATCCGGGAGTGTGAAGGAAAACTTCTAGAGCGTTTTATCAAAAAGGATTGAAGTGCGGACTAAGTGGCGATCAAGTTCTGACGGCGGTGACGTCTCAGACCGAGAATAAGGGGAAACCGCCCTGGAAGGAAACTAAAGGGATCTCGGTGGGAAAACCTACTTGACCTAAGCCGCAACATTTACTTTTTGATATCCTAAGGTCCACTGCCTCTCAATAGGAGAGGTTTTTTTATTTATCAGAATGAATTTCCGGTAAAAATCCAAAACAAAAAATGGCAGATATCTCTGCCTTTCCTGTCTTCATTTTGTCCCAGCCTTAATGGCTAAGCTTTTAATTATTGAAAAGATTATTTTATCTCAAACAGTAAGTATTCTGGCTTTAAGCTTTGGCATTTTTATTCTCTTTTTCCGAGTTTAAAGCAGCTTTGGGGGCTTCGGCGGCAACAGCTTCTTCATAAGTACTTGTGCCAATAAAGCGGGCACCCTGATCAATTTTCAGCTGTCTGGTATTGATGTCACCATAGAGGCGGGCTGTGGAGCTTAATTCCAAGAGGTCTTTGGCCTTGATATTGCCTCTGACTTCACCGGCTAAACTGATGGTTTGGGCTTCGATGTTTGCTTTCAATACGGCATTTTGCCCAATTGCTAAATCACCGGCGACGCTGACAGTACCTTCAATTTTGCCTTCGATACGCACATTGCCTTTGGACACAAAGGATCCTTTAACTTCGCAGTCCTCAGCTAGAAAGGTAACATTGGTACTAGAGCTGGCGATCTTTACTGTCGGTTTAACATCATTTTCTTTTCTTCCAAACATTTTTTCACTGCTCCTTGCTATATGTTGTAAAAACTAAGGGATCGACTAATTGACCGTTGACATAAGCAGTATAATGCACATGACTGCCTGTGCTTCTGCCGCTATTGCCGCTGTAGGCGATGATTTCCCCCTTTTTAACTGTATCACCAACGCTTACTGTCAATTTAGAATTATGAGCACAGAAAGTAACAACTCCAAAGCCGTGATTGATTTGAACTCTGCGACCCCAATAGCCATCCCAGCCGGCAAAAGTAACGGTTCCGTCAGCAACGGCTAAGACAGGAGTTCCATAAGAACAAGCTATATCAATTCCATTATGGAATTCTCTTGTCCAACGGCCAAAGGGATTACGACGGTAGCCAAAGGGTGAAGAAATTGAACCGTTAACCGGAAGAATACTGGGAGTACGGTTTAATTTATCCTCATACGCTACAGAAGCATCATAGTATTCTTCAATGATTTGCTTGTGATTATCAACTAAGGCTGCAGCTTGATCAAGGCTTTGCGGTGGTTGAAAGGATTGAAGAGAAAAATTTCCCCTGCTGACTTCAGTATTACTGTCTTGGGTATCCAGCTTTAAGATGTCTTCGATTTTTTTCTCCAAGGAGGCAATCGCGAGCAGGTTATCGTTAATCGCTAAGGATTTTTCGTGCAAGCGGGCAATCTCCAAGTTCTTGGCCTGTAACTCCATTTCCAGGGTGTCAACATACGCAAATTTTTGGCTGTATTCTTTTATGTATTTAGACTGATACACATCATGGATAAACAAACCGGAGAAAAAAAGTCCAAAAGCTGCTGAGCTGACAATGATTATCTTTTTGGCTTTGATGGAAAAATGGATTTGCCGAGGGGCCTTGTCATGTTCAGGGGGGATGATTATAATCGAATATTTGCGTTTCAAAGTATCACTCCTGAAAACATCGTCATAATAAAAAAAGCTGAGACTGGTTGCAACAAGTTCACCAAAAAAATGTTACGACATATCCATTTTTAGGATATACCAACTTTTGTCCTATTGTCAATAACAAGAATTTACAAATCAGACGACAAATCTTTTAATTATTTGTTTTTCTGAAAGTAATTATAGACCTCTGCGGCAGTATTGCTGGGCAGGCCGGCCTGGATTAATTCCTCAGGGGATGCGCCTTTAATGTGATCCAGGGACTTAAAAACACGCAGCAGCAGCCTTTTGCGTTTGGCGCCAATTCCGGGGATATTGTCTAACTCCGAAGCGGTCATATTTTTTTGTCTTTGCTGGCGGTGAAAAGTGATAGCAAAACGATGCACTTCTTCTTGAACTTGTTGAATTAAGCGGAATACCTCGGGTTTGGAGGTTAAATCTATTTCTTGTCCTCTGCTGTTTAGTAAGCCGCGGGTTTCATGGCGTTCATCTTTAACCATCCCGGCTACAGGCAGCCGGATCTGTAATTCCTGAAGGGCTTCCAGGGCAGCTCTAACATGCCCCTTACCACCATCTACCAGGATCAGATCGGGGAGAGGTTGATCCTCTTTTAGTAAACGGGCATAACGACGGGAAATAACATGTTTAAGATATGCAGTATCATCATTATTATTCTCCAGAGGTTCGATATTGAATTTGCGGTAATTGGCTCGGGATGGCCGACCTCCTCGGAATTGAATCATTCCGCCGACGATGTTGGTTCCCGCCAGGCTGGAAATATCAAAAGCCTCAATAACTTGAGCCTTTGTGATGTGCAGGACTTCAGCCAGTCCTACTAAAGTCCTATTTATTTCTTCGGTTTTTTCTTTTTCCAGTTTAATTTTTTCTTCCAGGACGGTTTGGGCGTTAGTTTGGGCTAGATTAATCAATTCTCGGTTTTTACCCCTTTTAGGGATGGACAGAGGAAGAATATCCAGAACGGAAGTAGAATTAAGTTCCGGGACGCATATTTCTTCCGGGATAGCGGCCTTTTCGGAATAATACTGGACAAGGAAAGTTATAAAGGTGTCCTCCGGTTCGGCATAATAAGGAAAGATAAAGCCGTCTCGGGTAATAAGCTTGCCTTGCCGGAAACAAAAAACCTGAATGCTGATTAATTCCTCATTGGTATGATAAGCTACAATATCTCTATTTTTAAAGTCATTTAGGGTGATATTTTGCTTTTCACTGATTTTTTGCAGATCGGCTATTAAATCCCGGTATTCACGGGCAGCTTCAAACTGCAATGCTTCAGCTGCCGCTTTCATTTTTTCTTCTAACCAACTTATAATGCTTTTCTGATTGCCCCGTAAGTATTGATTAGCCTTATCCAGGATTTCTGCGTATTCCTCTGGGGCTACATCTTTATGACAAGGCCCTAAACATTGTGCTAAATGATAATAGAGGCAGGGTTTGGCAGGAATTTGGTTGCACTTGCGCAAAGGAAGGAGGCGGTTAAGCAGGCGGGCTGTTTCTCTGGCGGCGGTGGCATTGGGATAGGGGCCGTAGTACTTGCCTTTTTTTTTCTGAACTTGGCGGGTAACCAGAATACGCGGATGTTTTTCCGAAGTAAGCACAATATAAGGGTAAGATTTATCATCCCTCAGCATAATATTATACTGGGGGTTGTACTTTTTAATCAGATTACATTCCAAAAGGAGGGCTTCAACCTCAGAAGAAGTCACGATATATTCAAAGTCTCTTATTTCACTAACTAACTTTTGGGTTTTTTGATCATGAGAACCGGAAAAATAGGAACGAACCCTATTTTTTAAAACCTTGGCTTTACCTACATAAATAATTTTACCGGCAGCATTTTTCATAAGGTAAACTCCGGGTTTGTCAGGGAGTAGACTAAGTTTTTTGCGCAGCAGATCCATCCGTTAAGTCACCTCTCCTAAATTTTAGGGGGAAACCTCGAAAGTTGCAAGCTGACTCATATTTTTAAAGATTCTCACGTATATTTGCAGGGGGTGATACTATGCGGAGCACCTGGGGACGTCCTCCCAAAAATGATATCTGGAGTGATATCCAAGCCCTGGCTATCTGGATTTTTATAGTTGGGGTTGTCGGCTATTTGTTATTTCCTGATTTTTTTCATAATGTCTATAACCATCTTGCCGCTCCGGCCGAAACCGAGGAACTCGGTGAAATCACCTTACCTACTACCAAGCTCGACGGCGATGATTATAGTAATTTTAACCTGCCAAGTGTTTATGATTCTCTCTACAGCGGAGACAGCGAAATTTCTGATGGGTATTGGGCCATCTTTGTAGCCGATAACCAGTTTAAGCAATTATCGCTGACAGCGGAAAGCTATGCCTTTATCTTGCGTTTAATAGACGGCGATAGAAAGGCAGAAGTGAAAAATACCTTGCTCTTGGCGGCTAACGGGCAAATTCATAAATATCAGGTCAGTGATGAAGTTTATGAGATCATTTTTAATTTAAGCGCCATAAATAATCGTTCCGGTAAGATATAAACCTAAAGCAACGTTACTTGGCCAACATTAAAATATATGGTTAATTAGGCGGAAACATGTTAATTCAGCGGAAGAGCAGTTTGGCTCCGGCTGCAAATAGAACCAGCCCCAATACTTGCCAAGGATTCCAGGAAATCCGCTGAACGCCAAGCAGGCCAAAATGGTCAATAATAACCGCCACTCCAACCTGGCCGACTATAATGGCGGTAGTTGCATTGCAAACCCCGATCTTAGAGATAGTGAAGGCGACTAAAGCAATGATTACTACGCTTAATAATCCACCCAAGTAAAGATACCAAGGTATTTCCGGCCATTTTTCCTGGGTAAAAGGGACTTTCCAGATAAGAACAGCAATTAAGGCTGCTAAAGTGCCGATGATATGAACAGTCAAAGTAGAGGAAAGCAAAGAAGTTTTCTGAGTCAACTGGGAATTGAGTGTTCCTTGTAAAGCCATAGCTGCCCCTGATAAAGCAGCTAAGACAGCTGGTAAGGAAAGTAGTTTGAGCATACCCTAACCTCCTGCCAAAATATAGTATATCTTATTTTAAAGACAATTACTTCAATATAAAAAACAAACATTTTTGATGGGCAAGAACACCAAGTCAGTTAAAAATATTGTAGTATTTGTTCAAATTGTTAAGGGGAAAATGATAATAAAGTGTTTGGAAAAGAGGTGGGAGAATGGACTTTAATCCTGAGCTGGTACGCAGAGCTCAAATGCTTTTAACCTTGGATCATTCCTTGTCTCAGGTTAAGGAAATACTATTAAGGGAAGGCTATCCTGGCGGCCAAGTCAAAGAGTTAATCGATGCAACTGAAGAGGTACTTAATTATTTTGTGCCTCCGGCCTATGATGATGATAAAATAGCGATTGATATTCGGCATGCCAATAAAGACAGTACTTTGAAAGATTCTCCCGATATCTTGGTCGACAGGGCAAGCGGTAAAATTGAACTCTTAACACCCCATTTGCAGGAAACCTGGCGGGTAGCCAACGAAATCCGTAAAACACTAAAATGTCAATATCGTTAAGCACTAACAGGGATTAAAAGCGTAATCCCTGTTATTTTTCCGAAAAACTTATTTATTATGTAGAAGAGGTTATTGGCAAAAAGGGACAAAGTATATTACTATAAACAAAAGTCAAAGTTTCGAAGTAATATCCTGGTGTCTAACCTGGAGCAGCTGACAGGAGAAAAAATGAAAGTTGGAATTTTAGCCGATACCCACATTCGTAAAGAACGGAGTCTCCCGGCGCTAGTCTGGGAAGAATTGGAGGAAGTAGATGCTATCCTTCATGCTGGAGACCTGGTAACTATGAGTTTATTAGATGACCTAGCTGTTTTAGCTCCGGTAATTGCCGTACGGGGTAATTGTGATTGGGGAGTTGATGATTTACCGGCTAAGGCGATAACCTCCTTAGGCAACTTAACAGTAGGCCTTACCCATGGCTATTTGGGGCCAGGCAAGTCCACTCCGGAGAGAGCCTTAAATACCTTTGCCCAGGAGCAGGTTGATATCATTATCTTTGGGCATAGCCACATACCCTATAAGCAGTTTGTCAATGGGATCCTGCTATTTAATCCGGGATCGCCGACCGAGAAAAGAGGCCAGACTCATCACTCTCTGGGTATAATGACAATTGAAGACGGTTTCTTTGATATTCAGCATATTTTCTTTTGATTCTGCTTTTGGAGAAATAGCAAATGAAATTTCGCCGCCATAAAATTAAAAGAGAACATAGTATTATTAAAGGAGCCCTTGATTGGTTGGAAGACTTAAGCAGGCTTAAGGAAGTAACGGACATTATCCCGGGGGTTATTAATGTTACCCATTCCCAAGAAAAAGGCATTGCTTATCAATATGAAACCCCAACCGGCTGTAAACTTCTCCTCAAAAACGGGGCGTTAATTCAGGAAGCTTTTGTGGTGACTGAAAAACCCCAGGCAGTAAAAGCTTGGGTTGCGCAAATGAGGGAAGAACTGGATCTTTTGCAGGCGGCTATAGATAAGGCAGAGGCCCTGCGCGAGAAAGAAGTAGGCGTAATTGAAGCAACTCCGGTCAAAAAAACTGAAAAAAGGACTCCTAGCAGGAAAAAGGAAGAAAAGGAAGCCTCTAATCCTTTAGCTATGCGGGAGAAACTTGTTGCCGGGATCAAGGAAGATGTCAGGTTAGTGGAAATTAATCAGGGTCTTAGAGATTCTTTTGTGGAAAGCTTAGCAACGATGGCTGATTTAGATAATCCCAAATTAGCAGATTCCCTGAAACCGGAACTAAAAAAAGCGTTAGATAACCTGCAAGTGCAATTAAAGCCTTCTTTCCAGAAAAAAGATTCGACTGCACTAAAGAGAGCTAAGGATCGGCGGAAAAACCGCAGCAGTCAGAATTCTACACAATAAATTTAAACCGTAAGAAAATTATTTTTATTCATTTATGCAGATACTAAATAAGCGGATAATTAAGTAGGCGGAAAAACTTCCCGACAACTAGATTTGCAGACGCCCATATCATTAATACAGCCAGGAGGTGTTAATTATGGCTACCTTGCTTTATATTAAAGCCAATCCCAAACCCGACATGGATTCCAGGACATTTCGCATCTCGGAAAGCTTTATTAATGCCTACCGGGAAGCAAACCCCGGTGACAGGATTATCACCCGTGATCTCTATGCTGAGGGGGTTAAACCGATTACAGCGGAAGAACTGCAAACCAGGTTCAACCCTAAAGATGAAAGTGCCCGGCAGCATCCTGTTTATAAGTATGCCTTCGAATTTAAAGAAAGCACTAAAATTGTGATCGCTGCCCCCATGTGGAATCTCAGTTTCCCGGCAATTCTTAAATGCTATCTCGATTATATCATGGCCGTTGGCCTGACTTTTGACTATACGGAGAAAGGCCCGGTAGGGCTTTGCCAGGGCAAGAAAGCCGTGCATATTGTCACCCGTGGGGGGTTATACTCCGAGGGACCTGCCCATGCCTATGAAATGGGTGATCAATATTTAAGGGCACTCTTTGGTTTTTTGGGAATAACTGATTTTACGACGATAGCTGCTGAAATGTTAGATGTCGTTGGAACCGATGTCGAAGGTAAGCTGGCGGAGGCCATTAAAAAAGCGCAGGATAAAGCCAGGAATTTTTAAGAGGCTTTCGTTAGTCAGATCGGATGTTAATCCCTTAAGAATGTTAATCCCATAATTAATAAGATACTCGCATCATTACAAATTTAAATTTTTGTGATGCGAGTACTTAATATTTTTCAGAGATTATTATCTCTTTCGGATATATCTTTTGGCGGTATATCTTTTGGCGGGATCTCTGTTTTAGATTTATTACGGATTTTATCCCAACCCCGGCCAGAGGGTCGGTAAAAACTTACATATTTATGCTCCGGTGGCAAATAGTCCTGCTGAACCCAATTATCCGGGTAAGAGTGGGGATAGAGGTAATGGGTTCCATAGCCAAGTTTTTGGGCTCCAGGGTAATGAGAATCACGCAGATGGTTTGGCACTTGGCCTGGTTTATGCTGCTTAACAAAACTCTGGGCTTGGTCAATGGCCGTAACAACGGAGTTGCTTTTAGGGGCTGTGGCTATGGCCAGAACTGCCTGGGCCAGTGGAATACGCGCTTCGGGCATTCCCACCCATTCTAAAGCATTGGCAGCAGCCTGAGCCTGGAGCATAGCCAGGGGATCAGCCAGGCCAACATCTTCCGAAGCATGGACAATAATCCTGCGGACAATGAAACGGGGGTCTTCGCCGGATTCCAAGAGAACAGCCAGCCAATAGAGGGCGGCATCGGGATCCGAACCGCGCATACTCTTAATCAGGGCGGAGATGAGGTCATAATGGTTGTCCCCCTTTTTGTCGAAACGAAAATGGCGTTCTTGGACTGATTCCTTAGCTGTTTCCAGGTCGATATATCTAATTCCGTTCTGCGGAGCGGTAGTTAAGACGGCAATTTCCAAGGCATTAAGAGCGCGGCGTAAATCTCCTCCGGCAAAATCCACCCAGTGCTGAAAGGCTTCCGGAGAAATCTCAGTTTGGTAATTGCCCAAGCCTTTTTCACAGTCGTTTAAAGCTCTTTTCATTCCCAGGAGTATTTCTTCTTCGGATAAAGGATTAAGCCTAAAAATTGTTGATCTGCTGAGCAGGGCGGAGTTTATTTCAAAATAGGGATTTTCGGTCGTAGCACCAATGAAAGTTATGATGCCGCGTTCGATAGCCGGCAGAAGGACATCTTGCTGGCCTTTGTTAAAACGATGAACTTCGTCACAGAAGACCAGGGTTTTGCGATTGTAATGGTAAAGCCTTTCTTCAGCCTGTTCAATAATTTCGCGCAAGTCTTTGACGCCTGCGGAAACGGCATTAATGCGAATAAAGAATGAGGTGGTGCTGTTGGCTATAACCTGCGCCAGGGAGGTTTTGCCTGTTCCGGGCGGCCCGTAAAGGATCAGGGAAGTAACCCGGTCAGCTTCAATTGCCCGCCTTAGGAGCTTGCCTGGTCCAAGTATCTCTTTTTGGCCAATGAATTCGGCCAAGGTTGTTGGCCTCATTCTGTCGGCCAGGGGAGAAACTTTTTTAGAATCAAAGGTAGAAGAGAACAAATCCATTGACTTTTTCCTTTCGGGTTTTGGTTGTAAATTAGGACATGCTGTCCAATACTAAATAATAGTTATCTCTAGATCTTTATTATAACAATAAAATAGGAAATTTTAACTTAAATTTTATTGACAAATTCCGATTGGTTTAGTAGGATATACTTGAACTAGCCATCTAAGGCAGAAAAAGAGGTGAAATCGGTGAGGTTTTCTACCAGAGGAAGATATGGCGTTCATATCATGGTCGATTTAGCTCAGCATGCCGATGAAGGGCCTATTTCTCTAAAAAGTGTAGCCGAAAGGCAAAAATTATCGGAACACTATTTGGAACAATTGATTCCTGAATTGCGGAAAGCCGGGTTGGTCAAAAGTATCCGGGGTTCCCAAGGGGGATATATCTTGGCTAAAAGGCCTGAAGATATTTTAATCGGCGATGTTATCCGCGTTTTGGAAGGGCCGATTGCTCCCGTGGAATGCACCAATCAGTTGGGCTTAGACTGCTGTGAAAAGACCGATTTTTGCGTTACCCGCGAAGTTTGGGTTAAAGTTAGAGATTCGATTAATAATGTAGTTGATTCAATCACGTTGGCTGATTTGATCAAAGATACCGAAAAGGATGAGGAAGATAAGATCAACCTTTTTGAAGAGGAAGCGTAAATCTTGCTAGCAAACGGAGGTTAATTATGAAACATATTTACCTTGATCATAGTGCCACAACTCCGGTAGATCCCGAAGTCGCGCAATTAATAATGAAATACTATCTAGAGTATTATGGCAATCCTTCCAGTGTGCATTTCTTTGGGCGCCAAGTCAAGAAAGCTTTGGAAGAAGCCAGAGAACAAGTTGCAGCCCTGATTGGCGCCAATGCTGCGGAGATAACTTTTACCAGTGGCGGCACCGAAGCAGATAACCTCGCTATTCAAGGGGCAGCCCGGAGCAGGGCTAAAAAGGGAAAACACCTGATTACTTCGGCTATTGAACATCATGCCGTTTTGGATACTTTTAAATACCTGGCTAAAAATGGTTATGAGCTAACTATTTTACCTGTTGATGAAGAAGGACTGGTAAGCGTAGATGATGTTACCAAGGCTATTCGCCCCGATACTATACTGATTAGTATCATGCATGCTAATAATGAGGTAGGTTCAATTCAGCCAATTGCCGAAATCGGTGCGCTCACCAGAGAGAAAGGTATTTTATTCCATGTTGATGCTGTCCAGTCTTTAGGAAAAATCCCCATTAATGTCCAAGACTTAAACGTTGACCTTCTGACCATTTCCAGCCATAAGATCTACGGCCCCAAAGGTGTAGGCGCCTTATATGTGCGTAAAGGTGTCAGAATTTCACCCCTAGTTTTTGGAGGTTCCCAGGAAAGAAAAATGCGCTCCGGCACTGAAAATGCCCCGGGGATAATTGGTTTTGGCAAAGCCTGCGAATTGGCAGGAGAAAGAATGGCCGAAGAAACCACCAGACTCACCAGGTTAAGAGATAAACTGACTGAGGGGATCTTAACCAGAATTGATAATGTCAAGTTGAATGGACCCCGCGGAGCCAAGCGCCTGCCTAATAATGTCAATGTCAGTATTAATTATGTTGAGGGAGAATCCCTGCTGTTAAGCCTTGATATGTTGGGGATAGCTGCCTCGAGCGGCTCAGCCTGTACGTCCGGTTCTCTTGACCCATCCCATGTTCTTTTGGCTATGGGTCTTAGCCATGAGGTTGCCCATGGTTCACTTAGGTTTTCCCTGGGCAGGCAGAACACGGAGGAGGACATTGACTTTGTCTTGCAGGAACTCCCCAAAATAGTAGACAGATTGCGGGCGATGTCGCCTCTTTATGTCAAGGCGCATTGTTAAGCAAGAGTTTGCCAGGATGGAACTAAATCCAGACTACAGGAGGGAAAGAATATGTACTCGGAAAAAGTAATTGATCATTTCACTAATCCTCGCAATGTGGGGGAGATAGAAAATCCCGACGGCATCGGACAGGTTGGCAATCCTAAATGCGGCGATATTATGCGGATAACTCTCAATATTGAAGATAATATCATTAAAGATATTAAATTTAAGACTTTTGGCTGTGGAGCTGCAGTTGCGACCAGCAGTGTTGTGACGGAAATGGTCATGGGTAAAACCCTGGAAGAAGCTTTAGCCGTCACTAATGCCAAAGTAGCGGAAGAGCTTGGGGGGCTGCCTGAGACGAAGATGCACTGTTCCAATCTTGCTGCCGATGCAGTTCATGCTGCTATTAAGGATTACTTGGAAAAGACTAAGGTTTGAAGGGCTAAAGACTTAAACCTTTAGGAAATATTGCTTGGAAAACAGCGGCCTGGTTTGCGAGTGGCCGCTGTTTGGCGTAAACATTGCTTTCTACCGGGCGTAACTTGCTGCTTGATGTAAACTTTTTTCTGCGCAAAGAATAACTTTTGGGCATAATTCTATGAATATAAATAACCAAATTTGGAAAAAGTAATTAAAAGGATAGAATTACAATTTGCTTGGTGAATTATATGCGGAGGATGAGAGATCTCCTTAGGATCCCGGTTCTGGATCTAAATAACGAACAGCGTTTGGGCTGGGTTAAAGACATCCTTTATGACGAAAAGAAAAATACCGTAACAGGCCTTCTTATCGAGAAGGATTCGTTCTTAAAGTCCCAGCAGGAAAAGATAGCCCGGGGAGATATCATTTCCTTTGGCAAAGAGGCGGTCTCGGTAGAGAAATTAACCAAGAAAAGGGTCAGGGGAACCCCCTTGTCGAAAAAAATCGGGACTGAGGTTTACAGCGACGATGGTGAAATTAAGGGAACAGTTGGTGATATTTTTGTTGATAATTCAGTGCAAAATGTGTTAGGTTATGAGATATCTGACGGCATTTTTGCCGATTTATTCAAGGGCCGCGAAGCGGTTTTAGAGGAGAATATCCTTGCTGAAAGCCAAGATGTTATTGTTATTGAAGGGGGTTCATCGTCATGATTTGCCCGGTCTGCGGGGGACGACAAATTGGTAAGGTTGGTGTCGAACAATTCTACTGCTGGGATTGTTGTGTAGAGTTTAATAGCCATGCCAATAGCACAGTCGTCGTCTATGATTTAGAAGAAGACGGTACATTGATAGCCTGGGAGGATTTTTATTTGGAAGACCAAGAAATTAGGCAAGCAGCAGCTGAATAAATTTTTCTAAGACATGAAGCTAGTAGGAGGTTGGGATTTTCAAAGGAATTGAAAATACCGGCCTTTTATTACTTTAGCGGCAATCTTGGGGGTAATAAATGAAAATTCGCCATTTGCGCTGGCTGTTTATTACATCTCTGGCAGTTTTCAGCGGCTTTTTTCTCTTGAAAGTGAGAGGTATTATTTTCCCTTTTGTAGCCGGGGCCGTAATTGCCTATATATTAAGCCCGACGGTTACTTGGCTGGAGAACAAAGGGCTGCGCCGACGAGGTGCTGTTGCTGTAATAATTATTTGGATTACAGTACTTTTAGGGTTACTGCTGTTTTTATTATTGCCCAAACTTTACCTGGAATTAGGCAAGCTAGCTTTGGTTCTGCCGGAAAGGTTTCAAGTCATTTACGAATATGTACAAAATGCTAAAGCATTCTACGCCGAAGCAGGCTTGCCCAATGAAGTCAGCGGGTTGATTGATGAAAAGCTTCAGGAAGGGCAAAGCTACTTAATTACCTGGTTGGAAAGTATCTTAGAAAATTTGCCGGGGCTGCTAACTTCTTTAGGCCTGCTGATTTTAACACCCATCTTAACTGTCTATTTTCTGCTTGATTGGAAAAAAATCGGGGCGGGCGTTTTGGCGCTTGTTCCCGCCAAGATACGGGGAGAATGGAGCCGTTTTCTGCAGGAAATCGATTATATCATTCTCCGCTACATTCAAGGCAATATCATTGATGCCGTCATTGTCGGCTTGTTAATTGGGATTGGGGTTAAACTTATTGGGATGGAGTATTCTTTGATAATAGGGGTCATCTGTGGCTTAACTAATCTTATCCCTTATTTTGGACCCGTTCTCGGTGCTATACCTTCTGTTTTGCTAGCCCTTAGCAAAAGTCCGCTCATGGCGATTAAAGTTACTTTAATCATTTTCATTGTTCAACAAATCGATAGTAATATTATTAATCCACGTTTAATGAGTGATAAAGTTGGCCTGCACCCCCTGTGGGTTGTGTTTGCCCTATTAGCAGGCGGAAAACTTGGGGGGTTGATAGGGATGTTTATCGCCATCCCGCTAGCGGCCATCCTGAAAATTATTTTCCGGGATATTTATTATTACCTGGTAACTCACCGCACATAAAAATAAATTATAAAAAATCTTAAAGATAATTAAGGAGGGTTAGCCTGTACAATATCGGTTAAGAAGTCCTGTTGACAGTGAACTTCTCTTTTGGCTATACTTAGATAAGTATTTATAGCAAGTTTTACCTTAACTCTAAAGCTCTATAACGAGCCTTCCATCTAAGGAGGAAGAAGATGTATACCGGAAATGAATTAAGAACTATGTTTTTAAAATTCTTCGAGCAAAAAGGTCATAGTATCCAACCTAGCGCCTCCCTCATCCCCAAGGATGATCCGACTTTGCTCTTAACAGTAGCCGGCATGGTACCCTTTAAACCCTACTTTATGGGGAAAGTTGAGCCGCCATTTTCCCGGGCAACAACCTCTCAGAAATGTGTCCGTACTCCTGATCTGGAATCGGTAGGCAAAACAGCCCGGCATCATACTTTTTTTGAAATGCTCGGCAACTTTTCTTTTGGTGATTACTTTAAAAAAGAGGCGATTGCTTATGCTTGGGAATTTGTCACTGAAGTATTAAAACTTCCGGTGGCAAAGCTTTGGGTTACTATTCATCCCGAAGATGAAGAAGCCCGTAATCTCTGGCTTTCAATAGCCGGAGTCAAACCGGAAAGAATAGTAAATGATGAAAGCAATTTTTGGGCAGCCGGCCCGGTCGGACCCTGCGGTCCCTGCTCAGAAATCTATATTGATTTGGGAGATACCCGCGGCTGTGGCCGGGAAGACTGTGCTATCGGCTGTGAGTGTGACCGTTTCCTGGAAATTTGGAACCTGGTCTTTATGCAGTATAACCGGGATGAAGCAGGAATCTTGACTCCGCTCCCCAAACAAAATATTGATACCGGGATGGGTCTGGAAAGGATTGCTTCCGTTATGCAGGGGGTGGACTCTAATTTTGATACGGATTTATTCCTGCCGCTGATTAATAAGACTGCTGAACTGGCCGGAGTTAAGTATAAAACCGATGCCAAAACGGATGTTGCGCTCAAAGTGGTGGCAGATCATGTCCGGGCTATTTCTTTTATGCTAGCCGACGGCATTCGCCCCAGCAGTGAGGGTCGCGGCTATGTTTTGCGGCGTATCCTGCGCCGGGCTGTCCGTTATGCCCGTTTGCTGGGCATTGCTAAACCCTTCCTGGAACAGCTTTTTAGAGTAATTCAAGCCCATTATGCCCAGTGGTATACGGAATTAAAGGAGAATGAAGATTTTATCATTAATCACCTGCGCCTGGAAGAGAAGAATTTTCAGGCAACCTTGGAGCAAGGGACAGTAATTCTTCAGCAGAAAGTCCAAGAACTCAAGGAAAAAGGCGAAAAAGAACTTAGCGGCAAGGATGCTTTTTATCTTTATGAAACCTATGGTTTCCCGGTAGAGCTTACCGAGGAAATCCTGGCCGAAGAGGGAATTTCCGTCGAAATGGAATCCTTCCGAGAGGCTGCTGCTGAACACAGCCGCCTCGCTAAAGAACATTCCAAACAAATGAAGGCTACTCTCGAAAATACAGCCTTATTGGAAAAAGCTAAAGCCTTAGGCACTACTAAATTTCTCGGTTATCAGAAACTTACTGTCAATTCTACCATTCAAGCTCTTTTTACGCCTGAAGGTGAAATTGAAAATGCCGGAGCCGGGGAAGAAATAATCTGCCTTTTGGATAAGACCCCCTTTTATGCGGAAAGCGGTGGGCAGGTATCCGATGAAGGAATTCTCTTAAGCGCTAAGGCAGAGGCCGAAATAGTGGAAATCAGGAAGCTGCCCAATGGAACCATTAGCCATCGCCTGCTGGTTAAAACCGGGGTTTTGAATAAAGGGGATAAAGTCCAAGCTTTGGTTAAGGCTGATACTAGGCAGGCCGTGGCCGTGCATCACAGTTCCACCCATTTACTGCATAGCGCCTTACGGAAAGTTCTAGGCGAACATGTTCAGCAAGCCGGTTCTTTGGTTACTAAAGAACGGCTGCGCTTTGACTTTTCTCACTTCCAAGCTCTGACGCCTGCTCAAATCCTAGCGGTTGAGGATGAAGCCAACAGCCAAATTTGGGCTAATCTCCCGGTTCAGGCTGAGGAAATGAGTATGAACCAAGCTCGAGCCAAAGGAGCGATTGCTTTATTTGGGGAAAAATACGGCGATACTGTCCGAGTGGTGGAGATGGGAGACTACAGTAAGGAACTTTGCGGTGGCACCCATGTCCAAAGTACCGGGGAGATCGGCTTAATAAAAATAATTGCCGAAGGCGGCATTGGTGCCGGCTTGAGAAGGATCGAGGCTGTTGCCGGCCGGGAGGCTCTGCGTTACTTACGGGATGTTGAAGGCCAGCTTGCTGAGATTAATATCCTGCTGAAAGCCCAGCCTCAAGAAACGCTCAAAAAAGTTCAAGCTTTAACTAATCAGGTCAAAGATTTAGAAAAAGAAGTTCACCAGCTTACGGCTAAGCTCTCCAAGCATCAAGCTGATAACCTCCTGCAAAAAGTTAAGGATCTTCAAGGGGTTAAAGTTCTTTCCGGGCAGGTACAGGCTCCTGATATGGAGACTTTAAGACAAACTGCGGATTTGCTGCGAGACAGGCTAGGGGAAGGAGTTATCGTGCTGGGGGCTGCAGCGGAGGGTAAGGTTAATTTAGTGGCTGTGGTTAACCCTTCAGGTTTAAGAGGGCTGCATGCCGGAAAAATTATTAAGGAAGTGGCTGCTATCACCGGCGGCGGCGGTGGCGGACGCCCCGATATGGCTCAAGCGGGGGGCAAGGATCCTGCTAAACTTGGTGAAGCCCTGGATAAAGTGCCGGCAATTGTCTCAAAATATTTAAGCTAAAAGGTAGTACTTTAGACTTATTTTTTCTGAGCAAACAGGTAATTACTGTTATATGTAGAATACTAAGATAATAAACTGGTAACAGGAAAGGAGGTATAAACCTTGAGTAAAATGGAAGAGACTATGACGTTCAAATCCCTGGCGAGTGAAAACTCGGCGCGGGAGATATTGCAACAGGTTTATGCTGCACTGCAGGAAAAAGGATATGATCCAATTAATCAGTTGGTAGGTTATCTCATGTCCGGAGATCCTGTTTATATTACCAGTCATAATCAGGCTCGAACTAAGATCCGCAAATTAGAAAGATATGAATTATTAGAAGAACTTGTCGGCCATTACCTGAAAGATCTTAATGCTTAAATAAGGTAAGGCTTAAGGGTGCTAGGCCGGTATTGTTAGCTCGGGCTTAAAGAACAATACTGTTGAATTAATTATGCCCTCACCGTTAGTGAGGGTTAGTTTATGCCTTAAGGTCAAGGTAGGGAGGTTGTTTTGCGCAGGGTAAAACTGGGCTTGAAGGGGCTTGAAGTATCCGAAGTTTGTTTTGGCAGCCTGGCTATTTCTCCTTTGCAGGGTCGGGTTACCCAAGAAGAAGGCAGGGAAATCCTGCGTTACGCGGTCACCAGGGGCATAGATTGGGTTGATACCGCCGAAATATATGCGAATTATGATCAGCTTAAGCCTGTTCTGAGAGAGTATCCCGCTCTCAAAATAGTCACCAAATCTTACTCCGTTACCGCTCATGAATTGGAGTACAGCCTGGAAAAGGCGAGGCTGGAATTGGATCGTGATTATATTGATATCTTTTTACTGCATGAGCAGGTCAACCATTTAACGCTCAGAGGTCATGCCGAGGCTTGGGAGGAGCTGCAGAAAGCCAAAGCCAAAGGAAAAGTGGGACAAATCGGCATTTCAACTCATGCCGTCCAGGGTGTAAGAGCCGGGGCACTGCAACCTGAACTGGATATTATTCATCCGCTTATCAACTATCAAGGCCTGGGAATTATTGACGGCAGTCTGCAAGAAATGCTCTCAGCCTTGGAATTTGCCTCGCAATTGGGGATTGGCATGTACGCCATGAAAGTTTTCGGAGGAGGGCATCTGGCGGGGGAACCGGAAAAAGCCTTGCAGTTTGTGCGCAGTATCCCGGGAATTCAAGCTATGGCTCTAGGGATGTCATCAATTGAGGAAGTTGATTTTAATCTTGCTATCTTAGACCGGCAAGAGATTCCGGCCGAACTTCGCCAAAAAGTAAGCCGGCGGGAAAGGAAGCTTTATATAGCCGATTGGTGCCAAGGCTGCGGAAACTGCGTGGAGGTTTGCCCCCAGGGAGCGTTAAGCCTAAAAGACGGTTTAGCTGCCGTTACAAGGGAAACTTGTATCTTATGCGGTTATTGCGGCAGGGCTTGCCCCCATTTTTGTTTGAAAATAGTCTAATTGGTACATAATGATTAGAGGAGGTGAAAGCTTGAGGATTATGGGGCTTGATCTGGGGGAGAAAACCATTGGCGTGGCGATGAGTGATCCTTTGGCTTTTACCGCTCAGGGTTTACGGGTGATTAACAGATCCCCCAGAGAAATGGAGGAACTAAAAAGTCTGATCGAGGAATATGCTGTTCAGGAGATAGTTTTAGGCTATCCTCGTAATATGAACGGTACCTTAGGGGAAAGAGCCCAGCTAACCGAGGAGTTTGCCAAGAAGTTAAGCAAAAAATTTTGCTTGCCGGTTAAGCTTTGGGATGAACGCTTAAGCACGGTTGGAGCCTCCCGCGCTTTAGTGGAGGCGGATCTTTCCCGGGCTAAGAGAAAAAAGGTAATAGATAAAATGGCTGCGGTTTTTATCCTGCAAGGTTATTTAGACAGCGGAGGGTATAAATTGCCTAAATAAATTTAATAATCAGTTTATTTGACAATCTTTACCTGTAAAGGTACAATTACAATATCTTTTCTAAGAGGTGAAAGCATATGACAGATGAAATGAATAAACTAGAAGAAATGGAAGAATCTTTTGATGTTGTTGTTTTAAATGACGATGACGGGAATGAACATGAGTTCATGCACTTGGCCACACTGGAAGTTGATGGCAATACTTATTTTGTTCTCCTGCCTATCGAAGAAGCTCAAGAAGATGAAGAAGAAGCCGAAGCGATTATCCTGAAAGTTGTGAAGGATGAGAAGGGCGAAGAGATGCTCGTAGACATTGAAGATGATGAAGAATGGGAGAAAGTAGCCGACGCCTGGGAAGAAATGGAAGACGAAGAAGAGTAAGGTCAATTTGTAAGACAGTTAATAACAAAACAAACAAGTTTTGAAACTCACGGAAAAATTCGTGAGTTTCTTAATGGTGAAAAACAGGTTATAATGAGAAATAATTTTAGTTTAGAGATATAAATTAATTTTTAAGTTTAGAAAGAGAGAGAAATATGGGAAGAAGACGACACCGCAGCAGGATCGGCCTTTATACGGTTGTAATGCTCTTAATCCTGGTGCCAATTGTTTTAGGTTTTTGGTGGTCAGTAAACCTTAAACCCGTATCGGACTCCGCCCAAAAGCAAGTTTTTGTTCTGGAGGAAGGAATGGCTGCTTCGCAAATCGCCAAGGCTTTAGAAGAAATGGGGATTATCCGCAGTGCGGAAGTCTTTCGCCAGCTTTGCCGGGTGGAAAAGGCCGATGCCAAATTAAAAGCCGGCATGTATACTTTATCACCAGCGCTAAGTTCCCGGGAGATCCTTGAAATTTTACTGCAAGGGCCTGAACCGGATATTATTAAAGTAACTATTCCGGAAGGCTATACTGTGGCTGAGATCGTCAGTACTTTAGTGCAGAATGGTTTAGGTGCGGAGAAAGAGCTATACCAGGCAATGCAAAGTTTTGGGGCTAATGATTATAGTTTCTTAAAAGATCTTCCCACCGGTAAGACTCGTTTGGAAGGATTCCTTTTTCCGGATACTTATTTCTTCGATCGTGATTCAACCCCCAAGGAGGTTATTAACCGCTTCCTAGAGAGGTTTGAGCAGGAAGTGACGGCCGAGGTTCAGAACCGTTTACAGGAGCTGGATATGTCTGTCTATCATTGGGTGATCAAGGCTTCCATTGTGGAAAGGGAGGCTGTTATTCAAGAAGAAAGAGCTATAATTGCCGGGGTCTTTGATAACCGCCTCAAGCAAGGGATGGCACTGCAGTCCTGTGCTACGGTACAGTATATCCTGGGTGAGGTTAAGCCGGTCTTATCTATTGAGGATACGCAAATTGATTCCCCTTATAATACCTATAAATACCCGGGGTTGCCACCCGGACCCATTGCCAATCCCGGCCATGCTTCCTTAAATGCCGCCTTGTATCCCGCTGAGACGGACTATCTCTTTTTCGTAGCCAAAAATGACGGCTCACATGCTTTTGCCAAAACCTATAATGAACATTTGCAAAACATAAACAGATATCAGTAAGTTTGGTTGAAGAAGGTCAATATGATTTGATCCTTGTAGCACATCTATTTCTTATGCATCATTTCAAAAATCTGACCCACATCTTTATCGCCGCGGCCGGAAAGGCTGACAATCAGGATTTGGTCTTTATTCATTTGCGGTGCTATTTTTAAGGCATAAGCCACGGCATGGGAACTTTCCAGGGCAGGGATTATGCCTTCCATTCGGGAGAGGGTATGGAAAGCTTCCAAGGCTTCTTCGTCAGTAATGCTCACATATTCCGCTCTGCCCGTATCATGCAGGAAAGAATGCTCCGGGCCTACTCCCGGATAATCCAGGCCGGCGGAGATAGAATGGGTGGTCAGGGGTTCACCTTGGTCATCGGTCATGACATAGCACTTGAAACCATGGATAATCCCAGGTTTGCCGGCACAAATCGGTGCGGCATGCTGTCCTGTAGCCAGGCCTTTGCCGGCCGGTTCCACCCCAATTAAGCGGACAGTTTTTTCGGGGATAAAGTCGGCAAACATGCCAATAGCATTACTGCCGCCACCCACACAAGCTAAGACGGCATCCGGCAGTTTGCCTTCTTTCTCCAGGATCTGAGCTTTGGCTTCCCGGCTGATGATGGCCTGAAAGTGTTTTACCATAGTAGGGTAGGGGTGGGGGCCGACGGCTGAGCCCAGCATGTAGAAGGTATTATGGGAATTTTGAACAAGATCCTCTAAGGCAGCATCAACGGCATCTTTGAGGGTCCGGCTGCCTTTGGTTACAGAGACTACTTTCGCGCCTAAAAGCTCCATCCTAAAGACATTCAGGGCTTGACGCTTGGTATCTTCTTCCCCCATATAAATGATGCATTCCATATCAAAGAGGGCACAGGCTGTAGCCGTAGCCACTCCGTGCTGGCCGGCGCCCGTTTCGGCGATAATCCTTTTTAAACCCATTCTTTTGGCCAAAAGCACCTGGCCGATGGTGTTGTTAATTTTATGCGCGCCGGTGTGGTTTAAATCCTCCCGTTTAAGGTAAATTTTTGCCCCGCCGAATTTTTCGGAGAGTTTTTTAGCATAGTAAAGAGGGTTAGGACGGCCGACATATTCGTTCAGATAATAGGCCAGTTCATTGTTGAATTCCGGATCATCCTTGTATTTTTCAAAAGTAGCAGCTAAATTATCCAGAACAGCCTGGAGAGCAGGGGGGACAAAACTGCCTCCGTATTCACCAAAATAACCATTTTTTTGTGAACTCATAGTTTTAAAACCTCCCTAAGATAATTTTAGAAATTTTGTAAGGTAAATGAGAAAAGTCAAATGAGAAAAGTCAAATAAAAAAAGCTTTTTGACCGGTAAGGACAAAAAGCTTCACTTTCGTGGTGCCACCTTGCTTCGCATCCAGCCGGAAATCTTGAACCGGCCGAAATGCCTCGTCCGGATACGGAGCCTCATCTCTTAAGACAGCTCGATATCCTGTTCCTGTAACGGGAAACCCCCGGCCTCACCTACTAAAGACTTTGCGCTCTTTCGGCTGGCAGCTCCGAGACCCATTCCATCCAAGGGATTGTGCCGGACTCCCACCGTCTCCGGCTCGCTAAGACTACCGCTTTGGATCTACTATTTCTCTTCTATGCTTTTCTCAATTCATTTGAAAGCATTTTACTACACTTTAATAATTTTGGCAAGGGGAAGGAATGCTTCTTGAAACGAAGTCTCTGGAAACAAAGGAAAGAGCCAAGGTGAAGGTTTTTTAAAGCGCAGAGCATAATTTGGCTTAAGGTTAATTTGAGTTTATAATATTCATGGAGTATAAAGTTTGCTTATTATTAAATTCGCTTTTGTAAAATATGCTTATTGTAAACCATGCTTATGATAAAGTTGCTTAAAATGTATTTTGCGTTTATAAAACTAGAGCTAAGACAATAAGAGTCAAAATAAGATTACTAAAATTAATGCAATATTAATAGAAGCTTAAGGCCTATTCTGCTGAGCTTTTGCTGAAAATAGTATAATATAATAAATTAGCCGCTATGGGAGGTCATCGTGAACAAGCCAGAAATACTAGCTCCGGCCGGGGACCTGGAGAAATTAAAGTTTGCTATTGAATACGGTGCTGACGCCGTCTACGCCGGAGGCAGCTCCTTTGGCTTACGGGCTTATGCCGGCAATCTTAAGGAGGAAGAACTGCGCTTAGGGGTTGAATACACCCATCAGCACCGGCGCAAAATCTACATAACAGTTAATATCTTTGCTCATGAACAGGACTTTCCAGCCTTAATCCCATATCTGGAATTCCTCCGCGAAATTGAAGTTGACGGTATTATAGTCTCTGATCCGGGAGTACTCGCTGTCGTAAGGCAGGAGACTCCGGAATTAGCCGTCCATCTCAGTACCCAGGCCAACTGCACCAATTCTCAAAGCGCCAATTTTTGGTTCGCTCAAGGGGTGACAAGGGTTGTTCTGGCTCGAGAACTTACCCTGGAAGAGATCAAAAGCCTGCAAGCTAAAGCCAAAGGAGAATTGGAAATCTTTATCCATGGGGCCATGTGCATGTCCTATTCCGGACGTTGCTTGCTCAGCAATTACCTCACAGGGCGGGACGCCAACAGAGGGGAATGCACCCACCCCTGCCGTTGGGGTTATGCCCTAGTGGAAGAGAAAAGGCCGGGTCAGTACTTTGCTCTGGAAGAGGATGCCCGGGGCAGTTATATTTTCAATTCCCATGACCTCTGTCTTTTGCCGCATTTACCTTTACTGAAGGGACTGAATATCGCCAGTTATAAAATTGAAGGAAGGATGAAAAGCGCCTATTATGTAGCCAGCACGGTTAAAGTCTACCGGGAAGCCGTTGATACTCTCTGGGAGCAGGGGGAAGAGGCCTTTAAGAAAAAGCTCCCGGAGTGGCTTAAGGAAATGAATAAAGTCAGCCACCGCGATTATTCGACGGGCTTCTTGTTTGGCAAACCAGGTGCCGAGGCCCATAATATCGAAACCTCTAATTATATCCGGGAGTACACTTTTATAGCTAAGGTCTTGCCAGGGGAACCAATTCAACCGAGTAATCTTAAGGGCTGCCAGGGTCGGGAAGAGCTTCCGGCACACTGCTTCTTAATTGAACAGCGCAATAACTTCCGGGTCGGGGAGGAAGTAGAAGTCCTCGCTCCGGCGGAAGCCCCCTGGACATTTGAAGTTAAGGCTCTTTGGGATCTGGAAGGAAACCCGGTGGAAGTAGCCCGCCATCCCCAGCAAAAGTTAAGGATCGCCACCCCCAAACCCTTAAAGCCCTTCAGCATCCTGCGCAAAGCAAGGCAGTAGCTTTTATTATCCCTTTTTGAAAAAGTTTAATCTCTTGATGTTATTAATTGTCTTTATAATTGTTCACTATAAATCTAATTGACATACCCATCTAAAGGCCTTAGGGTGGTCCTAGAGAAATATTAAAAGAGACCACAGAAAATAGGTCGAAAGACCTAGTCTTAAAAAACTCCTCTTCGGCTAACTCTTTACACTTAAGGAGAAATAACTGTTATGCAGACAAAGAAGAAAGAAACCACCGGGGAAAGCCCCTGGAAGAATAGCGATTTGCTGGTTAAAGCCAGGGTCTCCCGCCCGGATATTCAGCTTTTGGTTAAATATGTGGAGGGCTTGGGCCACCTGGGGGTTGTCACCACCCTGGATCGTTACAAGGGGGAAGTATTGATTCAAACCACCAAAGACTGCTGGCCAGAGCTTAGAAAAAACATGGAAAAGCTGCCCATTGTCATCACATTCATGGAATAATCAGGAAAAATTATTCTCGAAAAAAGTATTTTTTTTATTGACGAATAGGACTTCCATTTGTATATTTAAAGGAGATATTGCAGATTTTAGAAGAGCGGAAATTATTTTTTAAGAGGAGAAAGGACGGGTTAAAATGATGAGAAGGAGAAAAGATTCAGGTTTTACCCTGATCGAGCTAATGATTGTTATTGCGGTCATTGGGATTTTGGCGATTGTGTTGATACCGAAAATCGGCACTGTAAAGGCTCAAGCAAAGGAAACTGGTCTAGATACAAACATTCGAGTAATTCAGGGATATGTAGAAAGTAAGATAGACAAATGGGTTCAAAACGGCACAGCCAATTCGGATGTCGCTCAAGATATTAAACATGCTTTTAGTGACGACAGGTCTTTGAGTAATCCGTTTACATCTAGAACCGCTCCAGCAGTTCTGGAGGCAGCTGCCAGTGGTGATGATCCCGTTATAATTTCTCAAGATTGGGATCCGGAATCACTGATCCTGAAGATTTTCAAGGCACAGTTGTAGTAAGTATTATTGGAGGAGGAGCAGCAGGGACTCCAATTGATGGAGTTAAAATTTATGCCTATGATGATCGAGGTGTAATTATTAAAGAAAAATCAGTAGAAATTGTTGCATATAAATTGCTTGAACCAGATGAAGACTAATAATTATTTTTTGATATCTAGTAATTAATTTTTGTATCTAGCCAAAAAGGGGCTGTCGCAAAACGTTAATTTAAAACATTGAGCGACACGCTCCTTTTTATCATGACAGGATAAGAAAATACCTAAAATATAGGCTTATATTGCCATTTTAGCCCTAATCTGGGCACAACAAAGCAAGGGAAGGCCTTTCCCTTTGTGGATAACTTTTTAATTTTGATCAGGCTGCATTAGGGATATGTAAATGTTCTCCGCAGCGCCTGGTTTGGATTTTGTTGTGGAGTTTGTTTATGTTGAATGCTATAGCCAGTAAAAGAAGCTCTGTCTGTACTTTTACCTGGCCGCGCAGAAGAAAACGGCGGAAACCCATATCCTGTTTCAAAACACCGAAGGCTCCTTCGACCTGAATTGAGCGGTTTATCCGTAAGAGAATACCTTCGTCGGTATTGATACGGACTTGCATCTCCTGGCGCTGTCTCTGAAAGTTCTTGGAAACATGGAGGTTTTTACTTCGTTCTTCCAAAGGTATTTTGCTTGCACCTTTAATACATTTTGTCTTGTGTGGACACCCGCTACAGTTGGCACAGGAATATACGGTGGTCACAATGGTGCGTCCGGATCGAGACTTGCTTTTTTTCTCATATGCGGCTTGGATTGGATGCCCCATGTGGCAGATGTAGCTGTCGCTTTCAGCATCATAAGGCATATTCTCCCGTTTGCCGATGTCACTCTTGTATTTTTTAGTCTTAGCCTGCTCATGGTTGGCGGGTTTGATGAAGGCCAGTTGTCCGTTCTCCTCACACCAGGTGTAGTTTTCTTCGCTCTCAAAGCCTGCATCCGCCACTGGTTTGGTGTAGCCAAGAGGGAGAAGCTTTTCCATCATAGGGATGAATGTATCTGTATCACTACGGGCCTGGGAACTCATCGCGCCGACGATGTACTCGGCGTCTACCGCCAGGGTGACATTGTAGCCAGGCTTTAGCTGACCGTTTTTCATGTGATCCTCTTTCATCCGCATGAATGTGGCGTCTCTATCTGTCTTGGAAAAGCTGCTCCTCTCACCAAAGCTGTGGTTGTAGTCGTCATATTTTTTCTGGCGGGCAAGATATTCTTCTACGGTTTCGATGGCTTTCTGTAAAGGGGATTTCCTTTTGCCTTTTCCTTGGACGAATTTCTCCTCCCCCTTTTGGGCATACAGCTTTTTGAGCAGCTTCTTCAGGTCTTTGGCCCGGATTTTTTCTCCTACATAGAAGCGTATCCCAAATTGGTTCGCCAGTTTTGGCAGTTCTGTCCTCATTTTTTCCTGCATTTTGGCCTCGCCTTTTTGGGTGGACTTCTTCCAGACGAAACTGTAGCGGTTCGCATTTGCTTCAATTTTTGTTCCATCGATAAAGACCTGTGAAAGCGATAGTTCCCCTGCCTCTGCCAAAAACGCTATCAGTTGGGAAAATAACTCCTCCACCACATCAGTGAGGCGCTCACTGCAAAAGCGGGCGATTGTTGCATGGTCGGGGGCCGGTTCCCTGCCTAGCAGGTACATGAAGTTTACGTCCCGCCGGCAGGCTTGTTCTATCTTTCGGCTAGAATAGATTCCGTTCATCCGTCCATAAATCACAATCTTGAAAAGACTTTTCGGTGACCTCTCGATTCTCCCCATCCGGGAGTAGGCAGCATACAATTTTCTGTAATCCATCCTTTCCAGTATGCTGTTTAAAAGCCTCACCGAATCGTCTGCCGGGATCATTTCTCCTATGTCCATCGGTAATACCAGTTGATATACATTCCCGGTTAATGTATAATCTGGCCGTAAAGTATTGTTCACAACTTATATTTTACAGCAAAAAACGGCTTCTGACTTACGCCAGTTGCCGTCTTTTGTTCTTTTTTTAGGGTGCTGTTACTGCGACAGCCCCTTTTCTTTCGTATAAATATAGATTAGTATTTCCTCAATGCTCTAGCGCTGTCGACATGATTATCGAATTTTGGTAAAAGCAAATTTATACTAATCTAACCTATTCTAACCCCACCCCATTTTTGCTATAATTAGTAAAGAAAAGGGGAAGGAGGGCGTACCATGGCCTTAAAGAGAAAAAAATTGGGTGAAATCCTGCTGGCCGGCGGGGTTGTTACGGAGCAGCAGCTGCAGGAAGCCCTGGCCAGGCAAAAAGGTCTGGGGCTCAAGCTGGGGGAAGCCCTCACTCATTTGGGGTATGTTAAGGAAGACGATATTCTCTTAACAATGAAACAGCAGCTTAATATTCCGATCATTGACCTGAACCGGATTGTGGTGGCCGAGGAAGTCTTAAAGCTGCTGCCCGAAGCTGTGGCCCGCAAATACGAGGTTATGCCTGTGGATATTAATAGTAACAGGCTGGTTGTGGCCATGAATGACCCCACTAATTATTTTGCCTTGGATGATATCCGCCTGGCTGCGGGAATGCTAATCCGGCCGGTCCTGGCCAGAAAAGCCGATATCTTAAAGTCCATAGACCGTCATTACGGGCGCAGTGAAGCGGAAAAGGCCGCAAAGGAGTATGCCCGCCAGGTCTCACCGGTGGCCGCGGCCGTGGAACTGATGACAGCTTCCGTTCCGGTCGGGCTTGAAGATGAAGATACGCCTGTGATCAGGTTTTTAAATACTGTGATTGAAAATGCCATTAATAACTATGCCAGTGATATCCATATCGAACCTATTGAGGATGAGCTGCAGCGTCCGCTATCCGGGTGGACGGCGTGATGCGGGAAATTTTGCGCACTCCGCTTAGCATGGCCGGCCCGGTAGTGAGCCGGGTGAAGATCATGTCGGACTCTAAATATCGCGGAGCGCAGGCTGCCCCAGGACGGCAGGATTTCTTTCCAGACTCAGGATCGTTTCATAGACCTGCGTGTCTCCGTTATTCCCACCATGTTCGGTGAGAAAGTGGTTTTGCGTATCCTGGACAGGGCTAATGTCATCCTAGAAAAGGAGAAATCTGGGTTTGGACGATCACCAGCAGGAACAGTTTGAGGAATTAATAAAAAAACCCTATGGGATTGTCCTGGTGACCGGCCCTACCGGAAGCGGGAAAACCACCACCCTATATACAATGCTGAACCAGCTCAATACCGATGATAAAAATATTGTTACCCTGGAAGACCCGGTGGAATTCAACTTTAAAGGCATTAGCCAGGTTCAGGTTAATGCCAAGGCCGGCCTTACTTTTGCCACGGGCTTAAGGGCAATCTTAAGGCAGGACCCGGATATTATTATGGTCGGCGAGATGCGTGATACCGAGACCTCGGAGATTGCCGTGCGCTCGGCTTTAACCGGGCATCTTGTTCTATCCACTATCCATACCAATGATGCCGCCAGTGCTATTACCAGGCTGGTGGATATGAATATTGAGCCTTTTTTGATTTCCGCTTCCTTGGTAGGAGTGATTTCGCAGAGGCTGGTGCGTACCATTTGTCCCAATTGCCTGGAAGAATATACAGCCGATTATACCGACCTAAAACTTTTGGGAGTTACTTCCGGCCAGGAAGTTCGCTTAAAGAAGGGCAAGGGCTGCAATTACTGCCACTTCAGCGGCTATAAAGGCCGGCAGGGTATTTTTGAGATCCTGCCGGTGACTTCCGGTTTGCGCAGCTTAATAGACAGCCGGTCAACTACCGATGAATTACGGGAATATGCCCTCTCCTTGGGGATGCTGACTTTAAGAGATGCTGCGGTCAAACTTGTTTTGCAAGGGATTACCACTGTGGAAGAACTTTTAAGGGTCACCTTTGTTAATGAATAGGCAGGTTAAGTTATGCAGTTCAGTTATAAGGTAATCGATGAACATAATAATGTGCAAAAAGGGGTTTTGGAAGCCATTGATCAGGAGGCCGCCAAAAAGATCATCCTGGACAATAAGTGGCAGTTAATTGAGCTCACAGAGTCCGGAAACATCTTTAATTGGATGAATAAGGCTATTGAGACCAAGTTAAGCTATGAAACCATTTCTTCTTTCTGCACCCAGATGGCGATGCTGATCCGTACGGGGACCAACTTAGTCAAAGGCCTGGAAATCTTAAGAGTTCAAACTAAAGATAAGAGCCTCAATCGAGTTATCAGCACCCTGATTACGGAAGTCAGCAGGGGGAGTTCTTTGTCGGCGGCCATGAAAGCCTGCGGCAACGTCTTGCCCCCCTTGCTCATTAACCTGGTCAAAACCGGGGAAGAGAGCGGGCACCTTGATACAGTTTTAAATAATATGGCTGAGTACTATGAACGCGAAAATTTTATCCGGAAAAAAATTGCCAGTGCGGCAGTTTACCCCCTGATGCTTACAGGGGTAATGATTGTCCTGGTTATTTTCTTCATTAACTTTATCCTGCCGGAGATTACCGGACTTATCAGCGAATCGGGTGCGGAACTGCCGCTTATTACCCAGATTATGCTGGCTGCGGCCTCATTTTTAACCAATAATATCTTGCTCCTTCTGCTCGGTCTAATTGGTATAGCCGGTATTTATTATAAATTGAGCACTATTCCTCACTATAAGTATAAGATTGATGGCTTAAAACTTAAGATTCCGTTGTTGGGTAAAAATATGCAAAATGTGATTACCGCCCGTTTTTGCCGGACGATGTCTCTTTTCCTGAAAGCATCTATCCCTATTGTGCCGATTCTGGACTCCATGGAGAAGATTGTCGGTAATGAAGTTGCCCGGGTTGCTGTGCTGCAGGCCAGAGAGCAGCTTATCAAAGGCAAAGGCCTGGCGGCGGCTTTCAGGGCGGAGGGTTTTTTCGATGAGATGGTTATCCAGATGATGACTATTGGGGAAGAGACTGGGCAGCTTGATGATTTGATGGAGGAAATAGCTCAGTATTACGATAAACAAGTAGAGATAGGTATTTCGAAAATGGTAGCCTTGGTGGAACCTGTCTTTACCATTATTATCGGGATCTTCGCCGGCTTGATGATTATCTCGGTTGCCTTGCCTATCTTTAGCCTTTCCGAAGGTATTAATTAATTTATCTTTAATTCCATTTTTGGAGAATGTGTTATGGCCGGAGTTCCTGTGCAAAAAAAAGATCAAGGCTTTACTTTGCTGGAGCTGATGTTTGTTCTGGCAATAATAAGTGTTTTGGCTATAGTCGGAGTTCCGCAGTACCACGCGGTTAAGGAGAATTACCGACTGGAAGGTGCAGCCCAGAAAGCTGTATCCCAGCTTAATTACGGAAAACAAATGTCCATGGACAGCAGAGCAACAGTATATGTAGTATTTGCCAGGCATGAGGTTGGGGTTTATACTTTAAACCCTGAGACTGAGACCCTGACTTTAACCGGATCTTCTTTACCCTATGAGGGTGGAGTTACTTTTACGGCCACTGACCATGACTGGATGGCTGAGGTTCATGAAGATCCCACTGACCCTAATTCCTTGTTACTAGGTAAAGGTGTAAGATACAATTTTCGGGGTTATGCCCTGGAAAACGGTACGATCAGATTAGTGTCCCGGAGCGGCTCGAAAGTTTGTATTCTGATTGGGGAAGGGACGGGGAGAATAGTTATAGATCAATGTGAAGAAATCATTGCTGATGACGATGACGACGACGATGATGACGATGAAGAAGAAAGTTATTGTGAAGGGGAAGACCCTATACCGGATTATCCGGCCTGGCAGGCGCGTAACTATCCGACGGCTGGAACTTATGTCACTTATAACGGAAGAGCATTTTACAATAGATATTATGCCCATGATTATGAAATTCCCGGAGCGGGAATCGGTCCTTGGCAGGAGGTTACCAGACAGTGGCGCTACTTCAATGTCTACGTTGAGGGTGATCTTGTTTGTTATAACGGCAGGCAGTTTAAGGCCAGATATTGGGCTCAGAATCAAAATATGCAGCCCGGCCTCGTAAGCAGCCCCTGGCAGGAAATAACCGATGAGTGGCGGGACTTCAATGTTTATGAAATTGGTGATATTGTCAAATACGAAGGCAAGCAGTTCCAAGCCAGGGAGTGGACTCAGAATGAGCTGCCGGGTGTCGTTAACCATCCCTGGCAGGAACTGACGGATGAATGGCGGGCTTATAATGTTTATCATGCCGGAGACAGGGTCTTTCATCTGGGCCGTGAGTTTATAGCCACACAGTATTCCTTAAATAAGGAGCCGGGTATTCCCGGTAATCCCTGGCAGGAATTGACAGAGGAATGGAGCAGCACTAATGCTTACCACGAGGGTGATCTCGTTATGTATCAAGGCAGTATGTGGCGAGCTACCAGTTATTCAATAAATAAGCAGCCTGGAATCATAGGCCACCCTTGGTTTGAATTGACGGATGAGTGGCGGCCATATAATGCCTATCAGGGCGGAGAAATAGTCTGGTATAATGGAAAGCAGTACAAGGCCCGCTATTATTCACTTAATGTTGAGCCTAAGGATAATGATCCCTATGGGGCCTGGGTAGAAGTCTAAATAAAGCAATAAGAGATCCGGGTCCAATAGGTTTTGGATTGGCAGCTATGGTTTGCTAGGAGGGAAAGCAGCATGAAGTTTAAGGATAAGGGCATGACCATTCTCGAAGTAGTACTAGCGTTCCTGATCTTAGGTATTGGCATCAGCTTTATGCTGGCAAGCAATAAAGCTTATTATGCTTTCCGGGAAGAGCGCCAGGAAAGACAACAGATGCTTTTTTATGCTGCAGGGCAAATGGATGCTTTGCTGGAAGGCCAGACCGTTAGCTATGATAAGCCGCCTTTTGCTCAATACTCAGTGCATATTCCGGCTCCTCTGCCGGTAACCGGAGAAAATGCCAATCCCTACCTGGAAATCATTCAAGTCGAAGTTTATAAAACTGATTCCCCCCATGATCCTGAGCCGGTGTCCATTTATACATATCGGGTGAAAACAGAATGAACAAGAAAGAGCAAGGGTTTACGATCCTAGAATTAATGATTGCCATTGGCATTTTCTCTATTCTGATGTTTACAATTGCTCAAATGCTGAGGGCGGAAATTGGTTTCTTCCAGGCGGAGAACCTTCAGAATCAAAATGAACAGAGAGCCAGAACCGCCATTAACCATGTCCTGGATCAAGTCCGGCTGTACGGATATGTCACCTATGTTGGGGATGGTGGCTATGATGACGGTTTGTATTCAGAAGATCCGGCCGGTACAAAATGCCTGGTCAACCTCAATCCCAGTTCTCAAGACAAGCAGGATGAAGCAGAAATGTTCTACCTGCCGGAAAAAGATGAGCTGTGGTATAACGAAGCAACCAGCGGTAAAACTTATTTAATTGCTGATCAGATAACAGCCTTAGAGATAGAGGGAGTAACCAGCCATTTGGCAAGAATCAGGGTAGTGGCGGGTGACCCTGACTCCGATTTGGCATTTGAGCTGGTGACTTGGGGAAGGCTTTATTAGGGGGATAAAGATGAAAGAGCGCGGATCTGCTTTACTTACTGCCGTAGTGGCGGTCGTAGTTCTGTCCTTGATTGCCGGGACTTTTTTCTCCCTATCTGCCAGCAGGGCCAGGATGGAGACTTCGGAGGAGAAGGGTTTAAAAGCCTATTATCTGGCCGAAGCCGGGATTCAGTTCGGGGTAGCCCATGCCTATCACCTGATGGAGATTCCGGAGGAGCCTGTATCCAGGGATAACCCTTTTGGAGAAGATTACGGAGGAAGTTTTACTGTTTATTATTTTCATAATGAGGAAGAAGAGTCAGTTCTTCTCAGGAGTACCGGTAAATACCGGGGAGTAGTCCGGAAAATTGAAGCTAAGTTTTCCTTGGCTGAGGAATAGCGCCAAGGTAGAATAACCGGGCCAAGGCAATATTTAAGACATTTTTTAGGGGGAGATGGCGTGCCCAGGTCTACCGGATTTTTAGGGACTTTAATTATCGTACTTGTGCTTCTCCTATTAGCTGGCTGCAGTGACGGCACCGGCGCGGGTACTGGTGAAAATAACGGTGAAGGCTCTACAGAAGGCGATGTCCATGCCAACCGGGAGCTTGTCTTTACCGACCTTTATCCCTGCCCGGACAAAGATGAACAGAATTTGCGCCGGATTCACGATTTCCCTGAGCCGGAGTCCAACCTCCTGACTATCTATATCTATGTTGTTAATCACGGCTTGAACTGGTCTAACGATGACCATGTCCGGCCTATAGATGGCAATTCGATTACTTATCATGACCTGACTAATCCCGAATCTACTTCGATTAATGACAGCATGAGCGTGCAAGTCATTACTGAAGATAAAAAAACTTATATAAAAATTACTTTGAATTATGACCATAATGCCAGAGGATATTTTAGCTTTGCCGGTGAATATTCCAATAACGGTAAAGATTGGTATCAGATCAGCGGAATTAGCAACCAGTATATTTTCGGGGATCCGGAAAGTGTGAAGCCCCCTCTGGATAAAAATAGAATTATTTACGAAAAGGAATATGTCGATTAACTTCTGAAGCTAAACTCAAGTTAAATAAGGATAGGGAGAGCGTATTTTGATGAAAAGGCATTGGCTGGCTGTGCTTACGGATCAGGATTTAACTGTGGCCAGGGTAGCAGTAGGGAACAATAAGGAAATGAAAATAAAGCAACTCTCTGAATATAAATTCCGAGAGACTGAGGGAGCGAAGAAAGGACAAATCTCCGATGAGGAGTTTGCCGCTCTAAAGAATTGGCTGCAGAGGCAAAGAATCCCCTTAAAGAAGCTGAAGCTAGCCCTCTCCAGTTACGGCCTCATAACCAGGGTGATTGCTTTGCCTCAGATGTCCGGGGAAGATTTGGAGAAGATTGTTGCCAATCATATTGACCAGTATTTTACCCTCAATGTGGAAAATTATATTATTGATTACCGCATCCTGCGGAGATACAGGGACAATGGGAAACTAATGATGGATGTCCTTTTGGCAGCCTTCCCCAAGGATAGAATGGCTAATGTTTGGTCTTTGTGCCAGTATTTAGGTTTTGAGCCGACGATTATAGATTTAACTGCTGATTGTCTAGCCAGGCTTTATTCCAGCCTGGAGAGCAATGGGCAACCCGTTCGGGCCAAAACCGGAAGCGAGCCTGTTCCTTCCCCCGGGGATCTGGCTATTGTCTCTCTGCAGGCTGATAAGATCGAATTTGTACTCCTTGAAAATGGTTTATTCTTTCTCTATTCTGATCAGGAGTTTGCTTGTCAGGAAATCCTGGAAAAATATGAGAAGGCTAAACCTACTGAGCCCATTAAGCCCGGGGAGCAGGAAGCCAACTTGAAGATAATGTCTGCCGCCTCCCGACCGCAAGAGGAAAAAGGGCAAGAAGAGGAAGAGGAACTTAAGCTTTATCTCTCCTCTTATCTGGAGGATGAAGTTGAACTCCTCTCTGCCCAGGAAGCTGAGAATAATGAAATATACAGTGGTGACACCGCTCAGGAGGAAGTCTATGCAGCCGGGCAGGCCATTATTTCCGAAGAGGAGACTGCGCCCCGGATCTTAGAAAGCGAAGATAATCCTGTAAGCAAGCTGGATGAGGATTTTTTAAATCTGACAATCGAAGAGGCTTTGCGCCGAGAACAGTACCGGGGTGCTTATTGGCAGGAGCCGGATTCTTTTGCGGAACGAGATCGCTTTCTCAATGAATTAATTGGTTTGGAAGCTGAATCTGCGGAATTTGCAGATGCCCCTGCAGCTAGGGATAAAGAATCATTAAGATCTTCCGAACAGGATTTATTGGCTTCCCTCGAATCACAGGAACTGTTGGATCTACTAGATACAGCGGATTCCGAGACTGACCAGTGGCAGGAGATAAATCAGCTCATGGCTATCAGTTCTGAAGGCGGTAAAGGGTCTCAGCATTACCTGGAAGATAAGCAGGCTGAATTGGAAAGGACGGAGGCGGATCCTAAAGATAAGATTATCAGCTTCAAAGAAGATCCGGCTGAGAATGATCTTTTCCATCTGGATGACGGTATCTTTTTAGAGTTGACGAGAACCTTGCCGCAGTTGGATTTTTCCCTTCCCTCAGAGGAAGAAACAGGAGCAAAGAGCCAAGATGTGCCGGGCAAAGAGCCGGAAATGAGCTCAGATGAAGAATTGCCTGCTGAAGGGGAAGGTTTGCGCTACGCGGCCTTAAATATTCAGCAATCCGGCAATGATGACAGTGAATTTGTCCTGGAAGATTTATTTGTTCCTTTGGAAAATTTGACTGAGGAATTAGTAATTAGTGAAACCCGGCAAAACATGACAGAACCCGGGGAAAACGTCCTTTCCTCTAAGATTTTTGATACTCTCGACTTAAGCGAAACTAGGGTAGGGTGGGAAGAAGCCGAAACCAGGGAGGCGGATAATGACCCCCAAAAAGAATTGGAGACCTGTTTGGAGCCCGTGCTGGCGACTTTGGCGGAATTGCTCAGTTTTTTTGCCGCCCGTCATTTTGGTTCCGGGGTCAGCACTATATATTTAACCGGAGAATATTGTACTTGGCCTGATTTGGCCGAGGTTTTTCAAGAAAACTTAGGTGTTCAGACATTAGTCGGCTTTCCCGGCGGATGGAAGCCGCAATTTGAGACGAATAGTAATGTTAGTGCAAGTGAATGGCAAAAGTATGGGAGTCTCTACGGTCTGGCCTTACGGGAGGATTAGATGAAGGAAAGAACGCAGTTCAACTATGCTCAAAGGTGGCGAATCGAACACAGCAGCCGGCGACAAGCCCAAAAAAAGCGCAAGTTGGGCATTCTTGCCTCTGCTTTCTTGCTTTTCTTACTGGCAGCTCTTTTGGCGCTTCCCTGGATCTGGCAGTACAAACTGAAGTATGATCTTAGCAAAGTTGAGAAAAGGATTGAGTATTACCATGAGGTGGAAATAACTCTGCAGGAACTGGAAAGTCTCCAGGCAGAGATCGCCAGGATGGAAAGTTTTCTTAATACTGCTAAAGCTAAGGCCAAAAACCCTGAGGCGATTCTCGGGCAAATTACTGATCTCTTACCTGCCGGAACGGAAGTTACCTCTTATGCCCTGGGAGCTGATTATTTTGTGCAAATTAATTTGGTCTTAGCAGGGCCGCTGGATGTAGCCGAACTTTGGAAAAAGTTTCGGGATTCAGGCTTATTCCTGGATTTTGACTTAAATTCTGTTTCTTTAACCGATGAAGTCAAGACTCTCAGCCTGAATTTGAAAATGAAACAATAGGGGTAGAAGAATTATGAGCAAGCAGAAAAATCAATTACTGATTTTAGTGGTATTAATTGTGGCCGGGGCACTTTATGCCTATATCCAGTATTTATTTTTACCCCAATTTGCGGTTTTGAAGGAAGAAACAGCCCATTTGGCGGAAAGAAAGGCCTATCTCACAAAACTGGAGGAGAATTTTAAAATACTTCCCAGTTTAAAAGAGCAGGTTAAGGTCTTAACAGCTCAGGCTGGGGAACTATCCCGGGATATCCCTTTAAAAGCGGATAAACCGGATATTATGCTGACAATCTATAACATGGCCAAGGATAACGGTTTAAACCCTTTAAGCCTTAACTATAGCCCCGTAAAGGAGGAAGCAGGCATTATAACCATGGGCATGGATTTTACTTGTACAGGTTCGGAGGAAAACGTCTATGCTCTGGTGGATAAATTCTTTGAGGACAATAAATATATTTTTGCCTTGGACAGTATCAGCATAAACCCTGGTGAGGGGGGAGTTTCAGCCAAGATGCATCTTGTAGCTTATTTCTATCGCCAGGAGCTTTAGTCCGCCTTGTTTTTTCCGCTTTGTTCTTATTCAATATCAAAGGTTTGCCTAAAAATTAATGTCTCAATGGTCAGATTTGAGGCCTATTTATCTATTGGACGGGGATTCGCTTAAATTTTCAAACTTGGATAGGCAGTATTCCTTTCTCCGGCGCATAGTTATTATAACAGAGCATGCAAAGGAGTGACGGAATAGATGCTTAGTGAAGTTTTTTTGATTGGCGTAGCTTTTTCTGTTATTAAAGGTATAACCCTGCTGGTTTCCTATATAAATAATAATGCTTTTCCTCAACCTTTAGGGGAAAAGGAAGAAGCCGCATATCTTCAGATCCTGGCCGATTGCAAAGATGAAAATAAAGAACCCCCGGATGCCGTTATGGTCGAAAACGCCAGAAATAAGTTGATTGAGCATAACCTGCGCTTAGTGGCTCATTTAGTGAAGAAATATGACGGAACGGGCGAAGACAGTGATGATTTGATTTCGATTGGTACTATCGGGCTGATTAAAGGGATCAATACCTTTAATACCGATAAGGGTACCCGTTTGGCTACTTATGCGGCGCGCTGCATTGAAAATGAAATACTCATGTATCTGCGCTCGCTTAAGAAGTCCAGAGGTGAAGTCTCCATGTATGATCCAATTGGAACCGATAAGGAAGGCAATAGCATTAATTTGATCGATGTCCTGGGAACTGACCCGGATGCGATTTCCGACCAAGTGGAAAGTGAATTTGAACAAAAAATTGTGCTGGAAAAGCTTAAATGCTTATCTCCCCGCGAACGGATGGTTATCCAACTGCGTTTTGGTTTGCTGAACAGCCCCAAAAAAACCCAAAGAGAGATTGCTAAGATGTTGGGTATATCACGTTCTTATGTTTCGCGCATTGAAAAAAAAGCTGTGCAGAAACTCACCGAGGAAATGAAAGATCATCAAATAAAATAGAGCCTCAGGAATAAGAGGAAAATGATGGCTGGAAAAGGTTGCCCTTAAAACAGCCGCTGATATATAATGTTTGGGTAATAGAAAGATGAAAGCCGAGGAAAATACCGATGATCGGAATGCTGCGCCCTGACTTTCAGTATGAGTCTTTGCAGGATATCCCCGTTGAGCATTTACTGACCGAAGGTATCAGGGGTTTAATACTTGATCTCGATAATACGATTGCTCCGTGGAATGACAAGTCTTTAAGCAGGGAAGTAATCGATTGGTTTGAAAAGATTAGAACTGCCGGGATTAAAGCTTGCATAGTGTCCAATAATACCCGGCCGGACAGGGTTGCGGCCGTGGCTGATGTTTTAGGAATCCTCTATGTCTATAAAGCTGCCAAACCCCGCAAAAAGGCCTTTCTCCTGGGTATAGAGGAATTGGGGATGGAACGTTCGGCTATTGCGGTGATTGGCGATCAATTATTTACTGATGTTTTTGGCGGAAATAGGATGGAGATGAAGACAATTTTGGTTTCGCCTATTGACCAAAGGGAATTTGCCGGGACAAAGGTCCTGCGCTTTCTGGAAAGGCTGGTCGGCCGAAGAGCTCGCTATACTCAGAGAGTGGGGAATAAGTAAAGCCTTAATAATACTGGACATTTGCTCCCGGGAAAGTTGGCTTGAGGTGATGCTAACATGAAATATGCCATTATTGGCTATCCTGTCAAACATTCTCTGTCCCCGCTTATGCACGAAGCCGGTTTTAAGGCTCTCGGTTTGCCTGCTGTTTACCATCGGATACCTGTCACCCTTTCCGGGCTGCAAGAAGGTCTTAGGTATCTTAGAGAAAATGGGTATGCCGGCTGGAATGTTACCTATCCCTTAAAAGAAGGGATTATTCCCTATTTGGAAATACTAAGCCCTGAAGCTTCAGCCATTGGCGCTGTAAATACGGTGAAACTGGTAGATGATTCTCTGCACGGCCATAATACTGATGGGGAGGGTTTTTGCCGCTCTTTAAGTGTCCAAGGTTTTGTTTGGCACCAGAAGAAAGCAGCAATCCTGGGTGCAGGGGGAGCGGCTAAGTCCATTGCGGTGGCTCTAGCCCAAAGAGGAGTAGATCTAATCATTCTGAATCGTTCCGAGATCAAAGCTCAAAAGCTGGCTGCCCAAGTCTCAGCCTTAGGCGGCAAAGCGGGTTGGGGAAGCTTAGCCGAAGGGGAGTGGCTGCAAGAGCTCGACTTATTAATTCAAACTACCCCGGTTGGGATGCAGGGTGAAAGCTTCCCTCTTCAGCTTCGGGGAATCCGTTCTTCAACTTGGGTAATTGACTTAATATATCAGCCGGCGGTTACTCCTTTTTTGTCGCAAGCTGCTGCTTATGGCTGTCCTACCCTGAATGGCTTACCGATGCTCTTGTATCAGGGCGTTTTAGCCTGGAAATTCTGGTTAGGCCTGGAGGCTCCGCTTGAGGTAATGCGCAGGGCGTTAGAGGTGCAAATTGCAAGATGAGCCGGAAGCTGGGAAGATGTTCAAAGTACAGTCTGGGGTATACCTTGTTGGAAATCCTGCTGGTTCTAGCTATTTTAGCGGGTGCCGGTTTTTTCTTGTCTTTAAAGATTCCTGCCAATCTTCAGGAAAGGGGAATTGAACTTTCTTCGACCCAGCTTTTGCAAGATTTAAGAGAGACTCAGCAAGCTGCGCTTGCCGGCAATGTTTGGTACAGAATTAAGTTTTTCCCAGCTACCAACGAGTATATGATTTTTAAACAGGGAGAATTTATCCGAGCAGTTTCCCTGTCCCCGGGAGTTAATCTTGCCGACAGCCCTTCCGAACTTACCCTTTTGCCTACCGGAGCACCTGCTTCCGGGATGAGCGTAATCCTGCAAGCCGGTAATTTGCAAAGAAGGGTTATTATTGCTCCTGTGATGGGCAGAACAAGGGTAGAAATTGTGAGGTAACTAATTAATGGGTAATGTTAAGCAAGTCTTAAGTATAAATAATATCGTCCTGATTGGGTTCATGGCCGCAGGTAAAAGCAGTGTCGGCCGGATCTTGGCTCGCCAACTTGGCTGGGGCTTTGTAGATACCGATAAAGAAATTGAAAAGGTTACCGGTTTAAAGGTTGCTGAATTGTTTCGGAAGTACGGCGAATTGAGGTTTCGTTCGGAAGAAAATTTGGTGGTTAAGAAATTAGCGGATCAAAATAATATAGTTATTGCCACAGGCGGAGGTACGGTATTAGCGCCGGATAATTGGCAGATCTTAAGGGGACTAGGTTTTTTAATTCATCTTTATGTACCTTTGGAAGTTGCTTTCAGCAGAATTAAAAGACGTCAGGAACGCCCGCTGCTTTTAAAGAAGGATATAGAGATTGAACAGCTTTGGCAGGAACGGTTAGCAATTTATAATCAAGCCGATATTACTATTAACACTGTGGACAAGGATTTAGCGACTATAGTTGCCGAGATACTCAAGATATTGAAAGGTGGGCACAAGAAAAATGACCCAGATTATTAAGGTTGGCAATGACCCCGGCTATCTTCTGCATTTAGGCGTTCACCTCTCTGAGTTGGGGGCTTATCTGGATAAGAGGTACGGTGCCAGCGGCCATTATTTGATTATTACTAATCCTTTGGTTGCTGATTTATATGCAGATGACTTATTAGAGGGTTTAAAGCTGTTTCGCACCGAGCTCATTACTGTTCCTGACAGCGAAGAGGAAAAGTCTCTCCAGAGGATCAGTAAGTTAACCGAGCAGGCTTTGCGCTGTCGGGCGGATCGCGATACCCTAGTTATTGCTTTAGGCGGAGGAGTAATTGGCGATTTGGCTGGTTTTTTTGCCAGTATCTTTATGCGTGGTATTAGATATATACACATTCCTACGACGCTCCTGGCCCAAATCGATTCCAGTATTGGGGGCAAGGTAGCGGTAAATCATCCCTCCGGCAAAAATCTCCTGGGATCGTTTTATTCTCCCGAGGTCGTTTGGACAGATTTTACTACTTTAAAGACCCTACCTTGGACTGAGATCCAAAATGGGCTCGCGGAAACTATTAAACATGCGCTGGTTGGTGACCCGGAACTGTTTGATTTTCTGGAAGAAAAAGCTGAAGCTATTAAAAACAAAGATTTTGATATTTTACAAAACCTCGCTTTAAAATCTTTGGCCGTTAAAGTTAAAATTGTTTCTCAAGACCAGCGGGAGAAGGGCTTAAGGATTCTTCTCAATCTTGGGCATAGTTTTGGCCATGCCCTGGAGACTGAACAGGGTTTTAAGGGTATAACCCATGGGCAAGGAGTGAGCCTGGGGCTTTTAGCCGCCTCTTATTTAAGCTATCGTCGGGGGATGTTAAGTGCCAGCCAGCTTACAAGGATTGAAAACATTCTTATGAGCTTAGGGCTGCCGACAAGGGTTGAAGCCTGTGACCCTTATGCCTTGCTGCAGCTCATGGCTGGTGATAAAAAAAATAAAGCAGGGAATAAAGTACTGGTTTTACCTGTTGGTATCGGAAAATCAGCAGTAGTTGCCGATTGTGAAGACGATGAGCTTGTCGGAGCTTGGAAAAAAATTATGAAATAAGGTTTCAAAAAGAAGGAAAAAGACAATAAATAGTAAATTATGTTAATATATAGTTTACTATTTTTTTCTTAACAAGAGGTTTAAACTTCAGAGGATTTATTTGCAAGTGGATTTTAGTACTTTGGTATGTTTAATTGGAGGTACCAATGCTTTCCTGCAAGACGGCGTCCAAGTCTAAAGGTTTTACTCTCTGGGAAGTTCTGCTGGTTTTGGTTCTCCTAGCAGCTTTAGCTTTTTTGGCTGGGCCAAGCTTTTCTACAAGCGGTGAGACCATTAAATCTGAGGTGCATAAAGCTAATCTCCTCCTGATTGACAAAGCTGTGCGCCTTTACTATCTAGACATTGGCAGTTATCCGTCCGAAATCCGCTTCTTGGTGCAAAGGCCGCCAGGGGAAGGAAAATGGCGAGGGCCATATTTGGAAGAGATACCTGAATACCCCTTTGATGCTGATTTAGCTTATGAAATAACTCTAAAAGGGCAAGTTTTGCTTAAGTAACTTCTGCCCGCAGCAGTTGAAGACAAACTTAATTACTAAGGAGGTTGGGTTGATCTGTGCTGAGGAAGCTTAAAAATTCCCATCAAGGCTATTTATTGCTGGACATTCTGGTCGGAATATTCATTTTTAGTCTTGGTTTTGCAGTGATTTTAGGGATTATCAACTCGGCCGCCCTGGCGAATGCTCAGAGTAATCATTACTTACAGGCTGTCAATCTGGCTTCTTCAGCAATGGATGAGCTGTTGGCGAAACTCGAGGAAGACAGTGTTTTTTGCTATACCTATTTGGCCGGTGCAGATGTAGAAAAGATAGGGAATTTTACGCAGACAATTAACATGGTATGGGAAACTGCCGACTTGTTGCTGGTAACTGTCCAAATGGAATGGCCGGAACGGGGAGAAGTGCGAGATTATTATTTGGAGAGTTTGTTTTATGTCCAGGTGGAAGGGTAAGAGGCTACAGGATAGGGAGCGGGGCCTTACGTTACTAGAAGTCCTGCTGTCCTTGGTTTTAACCGGAGTAATTGCCGGGGTTGTCCTCATGTTTTATATTAGCCACTACCGTTTAGCCGTCCAGGTAAGAACCGAATCCGAACTGGAATACTCGCTTGTTCGAGCTGGACAGGTCTTAGCCTCTGCAGTCCGGTCCGGGAATAGGATTAATTGGAGCAAGGGGATTCTAACCATTAGTTATAGGCAGGTTGATGAAAAGGTAATTGAGGATCAATATTATCTGGCGGATAAGGATTTAAACGGCATTCAGGATCTGTACCGAGAGCATTTGAATGTCCCCAATCCCATTGCCAGTGGACTGAGTGCTTTTACTTGTACTGAAATACAAAAAGGGCTTTGGAAAATAAGCCTAAAGGCTCGCGAGGGAGAAAAAGAAATATGCTGGGAAAGGATCGTCAAACAAAAGGTCTTTTGGGAGTGAGAGGCCCTAATGCGGAAGGGTATGTATCCTTACTCCTGCTTTTGGTCTTAATATTCTTGTCCTGGATTGGTTCTGAAGCTCTGTGGAAAAGCGGTTCAGAGGAGCGGATCGTAAGATATGAAGCCCAACGGATGAAAGCTTCCTACTTAGCTGATAGCGGCTTGGAATGGGCTCGCTCAGAACTTGTTAAAGATCCCTTTTGGCGGGGGGGAGTAAAAGTTTTCAGGAGTGGGAGGGTTGAAGTGGATGTTTCCGCCAGTGAAGAGGAATATACCATTATTTCCCGCTCCGCCTGTGATCAGGCTGTCCAGGGCAGATCCGCGGTTTTGGGTTTTGACGAAAACGGAGTGCTGGTGCTTTTCAAGTATGGGGAGTTGTTTTATTGATGCCTGCTAAGAAGAAAATAAACCAGGGCCTATGGGCCGAAGAGTTTTTAGACTTTTTATTAGTTGAGATGGCAATTACTCCGGAAGAAAAGGCTCTCTTGCAGAAGAGAATTGGCCTTGGCCAGGATTTGGATGCTCTTTTGCCAGATTTTCTTGCCGAAGAGGATATTTTAAATTATAAAAGTATCTTTTTAGGTATTAAAAGGGTAAGCCTTTCTGCTGTTCAGGTTTCGCCGGCTGCTGCTTTAATGATACCGGAAGAGATGGCTCGAAAATATACTCTAATCCCTTACTCTCTGCAGGAGGGCAGGCTGCTGGTAGCAATGGCTAATCCCACTCACCGCCAGGCTTGGGATGATGTCAGTTTTTATACCGGTTATGCGGTTGAACCTTATCTAGCCGGAGCAGAAGAGATCAAAATTGCTATTAGGGACTGTTTTACGGTTCATAAGTCAGCAGCAGACTCGGAAGCAGACCCTATTCCTTTCAGCACTTGGAAAGTTGGTGATGAAGCTGACTCCGGCCAGGAAGCCCCGATAATCAGGTTGGTAGACTCTTTGTTTAGACAGGCCATAAAGGAAATGGCCAGTGATATTCACTGGGAGCCTCAGGAAAAAAATTTCAAAGTCAAATTCCGGATAGACGGCCTTCTGGAAGTTAAAGCGACTTTGCCTCTGGGAATGTCCAGAAGCATAGCTGCCCGGCTCAAAGTAATGGCCGGTATGGATGTGACTGAGAGACGCTTACCCCAGGATGGCAGGATAATGCTGGAACTCCCCTCGCAAAGGGTTGATATCAGGGTATCTTCCTTCGCCACGGTTTACGGGGAAAAAATTGTTACCAGGATTCTGGATGAGGAGACAGCGAGGCGCTCTCTCGCTCAATTGGGAATGCGCGAGGAAGTAGAGGCAGGGGTCAGGAAACTTCTGCAGCAGCCCTATGGCTTAATTTTGGTTTCCGGACCAACAGGCAGTGGAAAAACTACTACATTATACGCTCTGTTGCGTGAACTGCCGTCTGAAACCTTAAACATTGTATCCATCGAGGATCCGGTTGAGTATAGACTTCCTGGGGTCAACCAAGCGCAAGTCAATACTAGGATAGGGTTAGATTTTGCCGGGGGGCTCAGAGCTATCTTAAGACAGGATCCGGATATTATTATGGTCGGGGAGATCAGAGATAAGGAAACAGCTCGCATCGCTACTGCCGCAGCTCTTACCGGCCACTTAGTGCTGTCTACTGTTCATACTAATACTGCGGCGGAGGCTTTAGCTCGGATGCTGGACATGGAGATAGAACCTTATTTACTGGCTGCTGCTGTCTGCGGTGTAATTTCCCAGAGGCTCTTGCGGAAACTCTGCCCCTTCTGCCGAGAAAAACGTCCGGTTTCACAACAGTTAAAAGATGCCTTTAACTGGCAAAATGTAGATATGATTTATGGAGCCAAAGGATGCCCGAAATGCCGGGGAACTGGGTATAGCGGGAGAATAGGAATTCATGAATACTTGCCCTATAATCAGAAAATCAAGGAATTGGTGCTGCAAAAGAGTAGTTCCGCCGAACTGGAAAAGGCCTCCCGTGCCTTAGGGATGAAAGATTTGCAGGAGGATGCCTTGCTCAAAGTTGTGGAAGGCTATACTTCTTTAGAAGAAGCCTTACGCCTCCAAGCAGGAATTTGATATTTTTACCAGAATAGTTAAGTATATTATGGTAATTTGTTATGTTTATAATTTTGGCTAAAGACTTATCAGATAGGAGGACATAATATGCTGCCGCTTGAGGAACTGTTAAAGAAGGCTGGCGAGGTCGGGGCTTCAGATGTCCATCTTTCAGTGACCAGCCCGCCGGTATTCAGAATAGATGGCGATTTGAAGGCTTTAGGCAATGAGACTTTAACCAATGAACATCTGGCTGAATTTGTTAAAGCACTTACTAACCAACAACAGCTTAGAATATTTGAAGAAAAGGGAGAACTGGACTTCTCTTACGGTATTTCAGGATTGGGGAGGTTCAGAGTTAATATCTTCCGGCAGCGAGGCAGCATCGGGATAGTAATGCGACTCATCCCGTTTACCGTCCGCTCTCCGGAAGAATTAGGTTTGCCTGCGGCTATAACCAATTTCGCAACTTTACCTCGAGGGTTAGTCTTAGTAACCGGTCCCACCGGAAGCGGCAAGTCGACTACTTTAGCTTCTTTAATCAATCTTATTAATAATACCCGTTCCGGCCATATTATTACGGTGGAAGACCCCATTGAATATTTGCACCAGCATCGTAAATGCTTAGTTAATCAAAGAGAGGTCGGCCAGGATACGCAAAGTTTTGCCAATGCTTTAAGAGCGGCTCTGCGTCAGGATCCGGATATTATTTTGGTAGGAGAGATGAGAGATTTGGAGACTATCGCCATGGCTGTAACTGCTGCCGAGACGGGGCACCTAGTCTTCAGTACTCTCCATACCAATGATGCTTCCCAAGCTATAGATAGGATAATTGATGTCTTTCCGCCGCATCAGCAGACTCAGATCAGGGTTCAGCTAGCTTCAGTACTGCAGGGGATAGTTGCCCAACAGTTGTTTCCGCTCTTAAATCGTCGTGGCAGGGTTGCAGCTTACGAAATACTCTTAGCTACTCCGGCCGTTCGCAATATGATTCGCGAAGGCAAAACTCACCAAATCAAAAATATTATCCAGACCAGCAGCCAGCTTGGCATGCAGTCTATGGAAAAAGCTGTGGAAGAGCTGGTCAAAAACGGCTTGATCTCACCTCAATTAGCTCGGGAAAGGCTGCAAGGTTAAGCTCATGGCACTCTGGAAGTGGAAAGCTCTGGATGAAAACGGCAAGCCTCGGCGGGGGGTATGGGAAGAAAAACAGGCCGCTCCGGTTATTGAACATTTGCGCCGGCAAAAGTTATATCCTGTCAGCATTAAACCGTCTATCCCCGGTACTATCGCTCTGAAGTTCAATGCTCGCCAGGCTAAAACATATTGGGCCAGAAATGCGCGTAAAATTGCCGTCTTGTTGGAAGCCGGCTTACCGCTTCTAGATATTATGGATTTAATTGCGGATAAGGAGGGCAACTTTCTCCGGAAAAATCATTGGTTAAGAGTAAGACAAAGAGTCCTGGCCGGCCATGATTTATCCGAGGGGCTTAAAAATTTCTCTCCTCATCCCGGATTTTTCCTGGAGACCATGGTCAGAGCCGGGGAAAAAAGCGGAACCTTAGCGGAGTGTCTGCGCGATGCAGCAGACCAATTAGATGAAGAGTATTACTTTGAACAAAAGATCAAAACTGCTCTCTTTTATCCTTTACTGCTATTGATAGCGGCTCTGGGTATTATCTATTTTTTAAGTATATTTATTTTGCCTATGTATGAGACACTTTTTCAAAGCCTGGATGCTGAGCTGCCTATGGTTACCCGAATCCTCTTTCTTATTGGGGAAAATATGCCTCTTGGACTAAGTTTGCTTATCCTTATGATTATCTTAGGACGGATTTGGTTCGGCCAGAAAAAAACTTGGCATTTCCCGGGAACGGGGCAGATCAGGCGTTATAAAGATCTGGGGCAGTTCTGTGCCCTTTTTGGGCGCTTACTGAATGCCGGACTGCCTCTACTTGAGTCGTTGACTTTGCTGGGGGAGATTACTAAGAATCCGGAGCTAAGCGGATTGATCGCCGAATTGAGACTTAAAGTAAAAGAAGGCCAGCGCTTGTCACCGGTCATCGCCAGGCATAAATTTTTCCCGGCTGAAGCAGCTAAAATTATAGAAGTGGCCGAAGAATCCGGGAAAATGAGCGAAATGCTGCTCTACTTAGCGAAAATGTTTCGCCAAGAACTCGAGGAAAAACTTCAGCAGTTTAACAGATATTTGGAACCTGTCTTAGTAGTAGGCATGGCGGGTGTAGTAGGCTTTGTGGCTATCAGCGTTCTTTTGCCGATCTTTGATATAGGCACTCAGATACGGTAAGTTTTGGGGGAGAGGAGAGATCTGAAATGAGTCTTAAAAAGGAAAGAGGGTTTACCTTATTAGAAGTTATGCTGGTTGTTGTTATCCTTTCGATGCTGGCAGCGGTTGCCCTTCCCAGGCTGGCGGCCAGTTCGCAGACAGCCAGGGAGAAGGCTGATATTGCCACTGGGAGAGAAGTAAAGGCAGCTCTGGACCGTTACCAGGTCGAAAATGGTGTCTACCCCCGGCTGGGAGAATTACGGGCTGAAAAAGGGGAAGTAAGTGGCCTTGGCTTTATTCCCGAGTATTTCCGGAAGTTAGATTCCCGTGTTACCCAGCAGGTTGTCCCCAATGAACAGAAGGGTTTTGGCATAGCGGAAATTAGCCTAGGAAATAGTTATTCCACCCCCCAGAACTTGATAATGATCTACTTAACCACTGATGGATCCGCGGCCGAAGTGATAGTATATGATCATACTCTTACCAATGTTCTTTGGTCTTCCCTATAACCGCTAAGGAGAATTTAGAAAAATGGAGTTTGTTTCCTTAATAATTTATGGTGTGCTCGGTCTTGTCATTGGCAGTTTCCTCAATGTTGTCATTTGTAGGGTCCCTAAGGGGGAGTCAATCGTTGCTCCGGGTTCTCATTGCCCGGAATGTGGCCATTTCCTTCGTTCTTGGGAGCTAATCCCAATAATTAGCTTTATATTATTAAGAGGAAAATGCAGTAGGTGCGGCTTAAAAATTTCTTTGAGATACCCGGCTATCGAAACACTGACAGGAGTACTATTTGTCTTAACTTATCTTACCCGTTCCGATAGAAGCACCGCAGGAATTATTTTAGATCTTGCCTTTGTGGCCTTGCTCATAGTATTAACTTTTATCGATATTGATTCTTTTAGATTACCGGACATTTTTGTTATCATGGTGGCTTTAACCGGCCTAATTAATACCTTGGTCACGAGTGACCCCGTCTTCTGGCGGAGTTTACTGGCAGCCGGGCTAGCCGGCGGGGTATTCGCCCTGATTGCTTATTTTTATGCCGAAGGAATGGGCTGGGGAGATGTAAAATTCGTCGCCGCTTTAGGCTTGTATCTTGGTTTCCCCAAAATTTTGATTGCTGTCTTTATTGCCAGCCTCTTAGGAGTTGTGATCGGCGGCGGGCAGATAATTCTTTATAAAAAAGACCTGAAAGATCCAATTCCTTTTGGGCCTTTTTTAGCCGGCGGTGCCGTGATAATGCTTATATTCGGTCAACAGATTGTGGAGTATCTTCATTTTTAAGCTTAAGGATTGGAATAATGTTTAGAAGTGAAAAACTATTAATTGTGGAAATTGCAGATCGGGAAGTCCGTTTCCTGAATTGGCACAAAGATTGGGGGCGTAAGCCTCCTAACATTGGGCTGCAAATTTATCCTCTTGGGGTTGAAGGCCAGGCCGCCAATGATTCCAAACTGGCAGCTCTGCTGGATGTTCTCAGGACTTATCGCTCCCAGAAGAAGGCTCATGGAAAATTACCGGTTTATTTACTGTTGCCTTTGGAAAATGGTTTCAGCCGGGAATTTAGTTTGCCTTGGATTAAAAAACGGGAAAGGGGATCTGCTCTGCGTTATTATCTTGAGCATGAATTTCCTTTCTTAGCTGATGGCTGGATTTATACTCACCAGTTTAAAGAAGAAAAAGAGCAAGAGTATCTGATTGCCAGGGTCACCGCTTTGAGGAAGGATGTTCTGGCCTTCTATGCCAATTGTCTGCAAGAGGCCGGTTATGTCCTAAAGGGGGTTGAATATACTGTAGCAGCTCTGGGCAGTTTTTTTGGCTTGCATAGTAAGGCCAGAATTCTCTGGCTGCAAGAGCTTACGAATAGCAGTATCCAGTTAATTCTTTTTAAGGACGGATACCCGGATGTTATTAGAGAATTAAGTATTGATCAAGCTGAATTAAATAAATATCACCTCTATGTAGGCTTAAATGACTTGGAGCTTCCTGTGGAGTATTTAAGCACCGACGGCAGCTTGCCGGCAGAGAAAGCAGCCTCTATACTGCTGGCGGCAGGTTTTGTTCAGGAACGCTTAGCTCCTTCTGACTTGGCTGTACTTCCTTCTCAAGAACTCCAGACCCTAGGGTATAAGGCTTTTGCTCTTTGGGGTGAGAAACTGAGAATTGCTGCAGGACTCAATATCGATTTTTATAATTATTTTCGCCGTCGTTTAAAAGTCAAGACCATCGCTGCTCTGCTGGGTCTTTGGGGGATTGTCTGTGCGCTTTTGGGGAGTTTCCTTTGGTATCCTGCTCTGAAGCAGCATCTATTTCTGCGAACCGAACTGGCAACTCTTCAAGCAAGACAGGAGAAACTACTAATAGATGAGGATCAAATAGCCTGGAAAGAGTGGAAGGGATACAGGGAGATCTCCAGCTCGGACTTAAGTAAAATGCAGCAGATTTTAGAGAAAATAACTCCTAACTTAAAGTTAGCTCGCTTGAACTATAAACAAAGTACCCTCTATCTCTGGGGAGAGTGTAGAGAAAATGCCTCAATTTCCCAAGTTTTAGCGGCTTTTACAGCTGAAGGTTGGCGGGAACCGGTTTTAATTGATTATAAATATCAAGAGGAAAAGATCGTTTTTGTTCTCAGTGTACAAAGATAAGAGGGGAGAACTGCTTGAAAGGATTTAGAAACAGCGAACAAATTGGGAGAGCTCTCGATAAGTATACCGAAAAAGAAATAGTCTTTAGGGGGTTGCTCACTATTCTTATTCTAGGAATAGTAATTCACTTAGCTCTCATGATCCCCCTAAACCACAAAATTCAGGACGAACTAACTAGCGAGGCTTCTCTCCAAAAAACGGTGGGGCTCCTGGAAGAAGAAGCAAACACAAGCAGGGAACTGATCCCGCAAGGTTATCAGCTGCCGGCGGCGTTAACGGCTTTGCAGGACTGTTTCTTGGCGAACTCTTTAATTATTGAAGAAATAACCATCAGTCATAGTTCTGCTGATTTAAGCAGGAATTTAAGCCAGGCCGTTATTAAAGCTGCTGTTAAAGGGGAGAGGGAGCAGGTCTTTAAGGCTATTAACCAGATAACAGGCCTTAAAACCTATCCTTTCATAATTGAAGAATTGGATTGGCGGCCGACGGAAGCGATACTCTACCTAAAAATTCTCCTGCGATGAACCGGACATCCTTAAATACCATAATATGGGATTAAGGATGGTGTTGGAAGTGCAAGAGTATATTATTCGGCCTGGCGATAATTTCTACCGGCTAGCCCAGCAAAACGGATGCTCCTGGTTAGATTTTCTGGAGGTAAACCCCGGAGTTGACCCTTGCTTTCTTCAAGTTGGCCAAAAAATTCGGCTGCCACAAGGCGGAGTGCCGATAGCGACAAGGGGCTGTGCGGAGTTGTTGAGCCAGGGATCCGGCCATAATAGATGTGATGAGATCCTAATTGAGGTTGAAGGTGCTCAATTCCGAGTGACAAGAAGCGGCGAACCTACAGTTCCGCATGAAGTTCACTTAATTATCCCCAGGATTGAAATTCGGAAGGCTGAGCATCCTGTAAATGGTATAATTGAAACATCGATTATGATCAGTAATATTAATATTGTTAATTCACCTCGATTGGAAGGAGAGGATTCCCAACAAGCACCTAATAACCAAACTCAAGCAAATGGTATCGCGACAAACCTAGCTGCAGGTATCTATCCTCAGAGTGCCAACAATTAACATTCCGAAAATTAGATTAAAAGTCTTGGCAAATTATCATGGGTTGTACATTATATTTTAAAAATATCATTATACTAAAGAGGAGAAGCACATGAACATCTATGTATTCCATGGGGTTAACCTAAATCTTCTGGGAAGAAGAGAACCTGAAATTTATGGCCGGACAAGCTTAGCAGATCTGAACACCAAGTTAGAGACAATGGGCAGGGAAAACGGTATTACCGTAGAATGCCGCCAAACCAACCATGAAGGAGAGATGGTGGATTGGATTGGAGAGCTTGAACCCAGTGATTTTCTTATTATTAATCCTGGTGCTTGGACTCATTCCAGCTATGCTATTTATGATGCCATTAAAGGAGTAAATGTTCCTGCCTTGGAAGTTCATCTATCTAATATTTATGCCCGGGAAGGCTTTCGTGCCCATTCTCTTATTGCTGGTGCCTGTTTAGGTCAAATCAGCGGTTTGGGAACAGACAGCTATCTTTTGGCTCTGGCTTATGCCTTGGAATTTCAGAAATACCGTCAGCAGGACAATTCACAGCGAGGGGTTGAAGACAATTAAAATAGCTAAAGTCCGAGAAAAGCTTAGGGAAAAAGGATTTGAGGCTCTCCTTATTAAGTCTTTACCGAATATTTATTACTTAAGCGGCTTTACCAGTGAAGATGCCTGGCTTCTGCTCACGCTTGAAAATTCTTACTTGCTTACCGATTTCCGGTATTTAGAACAAGCAGCAAGTGAAGCCAATGGTTTTGAGATTGTCCGCATAGACAATAATTGGGAAGTAGTTTTGGCAAAGTTGGCCGCAAACTTCAAGGTTATTGGGATTGAAGAAGATATTCTTACTTGGGCTGAGTACCGCAAAATTAAACAGACACTTAGCAGTCCGACTTTGGCGGATGCCTCCGCTTTACTTAAAGAACTGAGGCAAATTAAAGAGCCTTCGGAGATCGAAAAAATTAGCCAAGCCGTCCGGATTACCGATGAAGCATTGGCTGAAGTTTTGGAGAAGATTTCGGGAGGGCTTAGGGAAGAAGAAATTGCCCTCGCTTTGGAGTTTGCTCTGCGCCGGCGGGGAGCTAGCGGCAAGTCATTTGAGTTTATAGTGGCCTCCGGAGAACGTTCTTCTCTGCCGCATGGGACTGCCAGCGGGAAAACTCTGCAGCGGGGGGAACTCTTAACTATAGATTTTGGAGCTAAATACCAGTGGTATTGTTCCGATTTAACCAGAACAGTTATTCTGGGTGAGCCGGAACCCAAGCAGCAAGAGATTTATAATATTGTCCTGGAAGCCCAGCTGGCTGCTTTAGCTGCCATTAAGCCGGGAATGAGCGGGCAAGAAGTAGATGCGGTAGCTCGGGAAATAATTAAATCTTATGGCTATGGAGAATATTTTGGACATGGGCTGGGGCATTCAGTTGGCTTGGAAATCCATGAGTCACCGCGGTTTAGTCCTTCTGAAAGCAAAACATTAAAGCCGGGGATGATTATGACTGTTGAACCGGGAATATACATTCCAGGATGGGGGGGAGTCCGCATCGAAGATATGGTTCTGGTGACAGAAAATGGAGTTGAAGTCTTGACACAGGCTCCAAAACAATTCATTATAATTGATTAGGAAATAAAACTGGAAAATAATAATACTTATTAACAGGAGGATCTAGCAAAATGATTTCTTCAAATGACTTTAGAACGGGTCTGACGATCGAAATTGATGGCGACATATTCCAAATAGTGGAATTCCAGCATGTCAAGCCAGGTAAAGGTTCTGCTTTTGTCCGTACTAAACTAAAAAATGTCAAGACCGGCGGAACTATTGAACGCAAATTCAATGCCGGTGAAAGAGTGCCCAGAGCTAGGCTGGATCGCCGGGAAATGCAGTACCTCTATAAAGACGGTGATCAGTATGTGGTCATGGATAATGAAAGCTATGAGCAAACTATGCTAACCGAAGCTCAAATCGGTGACAATGTTAAATGGCTGAAGGAAAATATGAACCTGGGCATTTTGCTTTTTAATAACGAGGTAATTGGGGTCGATCTCCCTAATACGGTAGAGCTCAAAGTTATTGAGACCGAGCCTGGGGTTCGGGGAGATACGGCAACCGGAGGGTCAAAAGCAGCTATTGTTGAGACCGGTGCCTCCGTGCAAGTCCCCTTCTTTATCAATGAAGGAGATGTTTTGATAATTGATACCAGAACAGGAACATATGTATCCAGAGCTTAAGTAGCTTTGTCTGCCTAGCAAAATAAATAGAGAATAACGGCTTAACTTTAACGACCATTTCTGGTCGTTTTTTATTTCTCGGAAACAAAAGAAATAATTCTAAAAATAATTTTGGGGACATACCTTCTAATACGAGGAGGTAGCAAAATGAAAAGCAAATTCTGTTCACCCCTGCTTAGCATTAAAGCAGATCCCGGGCAGGGGAACACGACTGAGGAAGATATCGTTCGCTGGCTGAGTGAACAATTGAGTAAAATTCTGCTTCCACTCTTAATGTCTTGGAATAAAAAGGAGTGCATCGAAGAAATACGCCTGCGGGTCAAGAAACCGCTAATGGTCCGAACAGCGAATAATGAGTATTTTATCACACCCCTGGGTCAGCTAGGCTTTAAAGATAATGCCTACCTTGTTACTAGGGAAGATTTACAGAACACCCTGGAGAAAATGACTTATAGTTCGCTGTATGCAGCCGAAGAAGAATTAAGGCAAGGTTTCCTCACCCTCCCGGGAGGCCATAGAGTAGGGATTAGCGGCGAAACCGTGCTGGAGCAGGGCAAGATTAGAATCCTGAGAAATATTTCGGCTTTAAATATCCGTATAGCTCGGCAACCACAAAGTGACATCGTGATACTGCTTAAACTTCTTTTGGATAAAAGAAATGTCTTTTTGTCAACTTTGCTGATTTCTCCGCCGCGGGCGGGTAAGACAACAATTTTAAGGCTTCTGGTCAGAGAATTAAGTAATGGCGTTCCAGCCATTGGTTTAGCCGGCCAAACCGTCGGCGTAGTAGATGAGAGAAGCGAGATTGCCGGAATGTGGCAAGGTATCCCCACTTTTGATCTTGGTTGCCGGACGGATGTTTTGGATAGGTGCCCTAAAGCCCTGGGTTTAAATATGCTGATAAGGTCAATGGCACCTTCCATAATTGCCGTGGACGAACTTGGTGGAGCGGAGGATGTTTCGGCTATCAAGGAAGCTGCACGCTGCGGAGTTAAAACTCTAGCCACTGCCCATGCCGGTTCCTTAGAAGAACTGAACATGAGGGGACAGTTTAAAGAACTTTTGCACAGCCAGGTATTTGATAGGCTGGTAGTACTAAGCAGAGCCAAAGGGCCAGGTACTATTGATAGAGTTTATAATCTGGTGACAGGTAAGGAATTATTCCAAGAGTTATATAGCTCACGCAGGGCTTAGGTTAAGTATTTAGGATCTAATTCTGGTGGGAGGAAAAGAGGATGCTGGTACTCTACCTAGGATTGGTTATGAGTTTCGGTTGTTTAGGATTATGGAAAGCCAGAGAGATAAGACAAAGGCCTAAGGAAATAAGAGCACTGATCAATGCTTTGACTTTATTGGACACTGAAATCTACTGGGGAGTAACTCCTTTGCCTGAAGCATTTAAAGTTTTAAAAGAAAGAACGGAACCTCCTTGGCGAGATTTTTTCGCAAAGGCCGAAGAGAAGCTGCTCAAGGGAGAAAATGCTTCCCTAACCTGGGAAACAACTATTGGCGAACAGCGAAAAAACACCAGCCTAGCTGATGAGGATTGGAAAATTATCAGGGAAATAGGCAAAGGCTTAGGAAGGTCAGATCGCACTGAACAGCATAAACAATTAGAACTGGCCCAAAAACATCTTAGCCTGATTGACCAGCAAGTGAGCCAGCAAGCTGACAAGAAGGCAAAAATGTGGTCTTATCTTGGTTTTTTGGCTGGAATGGCTCTGGTGATTTGTATCATTTAAGCAAAGGGAGGAAAGAGGATGGGCTTTGATTTAATAATTAAAGTAGCAGGTATAGGGATTTTAGTTGGAATTTTAGTTACCATTCTTAATGCCATAGATAAGAAAGAACAGGCACAGTTGGTCACACTCGCCGGTGTAGTTGTTGTACTTTATATAGTTGTCCAAGGAATTGCCGATCTCTTTACTTTAGTGAATAATGTCTTTAATTTGTACTAGGGGGCACTGCCTGTGGAAATAGCACAAGTGGTAGGTTTAGCTATTATTGTCACCGTCATCGGCGCTGTTCTTAAACAAATTAAACCGGAAATTGCCCTCCAGCTTAGTATTTTGGCAGGAGTAATCATATTTATTTTAATGATGGACAAAATCAGGCTTGTCGTCGATCTTCTGCAAAAGCTATCCGAACAAGCCAATGTTAGTTCTTATTATTTATTTATTGTTCTTAAAATAGTCGGAGTAGCTTATCTAGCGGAATTTGGCTGTCAGATTTGCAAAGATGCCGGAGAAAATGCTTTGGCTACCAAGGTAGAGATAGCCGCTAAGATTTTTATGATTATCTTAGCTATTCCCATTATAGTGGCGATTATGGAATCCGTCATGAAACTGCTGAAATGAGGTGAGCATAGTGGCCAGGAAATTTTTAGTCCGGATTTTTTTAATTCTGATAAGCGGAATTGTTTTTTGCTCTCAACCATTATTAGCCGTAAACCTGGAAGATAGTTGGGATTTTGCCGGCGGGATGGTGGATTTATCCCAAGAAATCGACTTGACTGAAGTAAAAGCTATGCTCCAAGAACTTGATAAGGATGTCCAGGAAGCCTTACCTGATTTCTCGTTAAGCCAAATCTTCGAGGATTTGAAAAACGGGAAAATAAATTTGAGTCCTGAAAATCTGGGGAACAGCATCTTCAAAGCTATTCTGCAAGAAGTCGTTACCAATGCGCCTTTGATCGCTCAAATGCTTGTCCTGGCAGTATTGTGCGCGGTTATCAATCAGCTGCAATTAGCATTTAGCGGCAACGTTGGGCAAGTCGCCCGCCTTCTTGTCTACTTGGTACTTTTCGGTTTAGCCCTTACCTCCTTTACTATGGCTTTGAATGTCGGTAATCAGGCTATAGAAAATATGGTTTCTTTTATGCAAGCTACTCTGCCTGTAATGTATGCTGTTCTTTTAGCAATGGGCAATCTAGCCAGTACGGCTTTATTTAAACCAATTGTCATGGGTAGTTTGGTATTTCTGGCTTCAGTTATGAAAAATATTGTTCTTCCTTTATTCTTTTTCAGCATTATTTTAAAACTATTAAATAACATATCTCCTCAATTTAAACTGAACCGTTTTGCCTCCCTTTTGGAATTTGGAGGCAAACTTAGCATTGGGCTTGTTCTAACAGTATTTATTGGAATTATGTCCATCCAGGGTCTTACGGGCGGGATAGCAGACGGGGTAACCTTAAGAACGGCTAAATATTCTGCTGACCTTATTCCGGTAGTTGGAAAGTTTTTCAAAGATGCTGTTGAACTAGTAGTAAGCTCCGGTTTGCTGCTGAAAAATGCCTTAGGACTCATAGCTTTGTTGGCGATTACTTTCATTACCCTTTCGCCCGTAATTAAAATTGTGGCGATGATGTTTACCTTTAAGATTTCCTCCGCCTTAGTCGAGCCTTTAGGGGAACAGGAATTGGCCGAAAGTCTGCAGGATATGTCTAAAGGTCTCCTGTTTATCTTTGTAGCAGTTGCCTCGGTTGGCATCATGTTCTTTATGGCTATTGCCATTATTGTCGGGGCAGGGAACTTGGCAGTTATGCTTCGCTAAAGAGATAAACGCGGGAGATATAGGGGTGTGATTTGATGGAGAGTTTGAAATTACTCATTAGGAATTTATCTTTTATCCTGCTTTTGGCTGCTTTCTTGGAAATGCTGCTGCCAAGCAATAAAATGAGAGGTTTTGTCCATCTGGTAATGGGCTTATTTGTTATAGCCGCCATTCTCAACCCTTTGGCTGACATTCTTCGCCTGAATTATGAAAACGAAGTACCCGCTTGGTTTTCAACTCAATCATCCGATTTGCCGGTTTTAGCTGCTGAAGGCCAAAATACTGATACCGGGAAAATCGCGATTCGCGAGCAGTATAGAAGGATTCTGATTAATCAGATCAGTATTTTGGTTAATGCCATTGAGGGAGTAAAAAGCAGTGAGGTGGATGTCATCTTAGAAGAAGAAATGTCAGGGTTTAATGATTATCCGGAAATTTTGGAAATAAGCATTGTTTTTAGCCAATACGGGATCAAAGTTTTGCCCATTGACCCAGTGATCATAGAAGGTGGCTATTCTGAAGAGAAGGAAATAAGCGCCTCGCCTAAGGCGCAAACAATAAAGAAACAAGTTGCTGCTTTTATGCAGATTCCAGAATCGATCATTAGCGTTAAGGAAAAAAAATAGGAGGGAGAACAATGGCAAAGTTCAAAGAAGTATCTTCAGAAAAAATGGTTCTTTCAGTAGTTCTGCTGGTAATCGTGGCTGTTATTTATATTTTTATCAGCCAGGAAAAAGAACCTGTCCTTTCCGTCACTGAAGAAGCTGAGACAACGGCAGCCGTTCCTGCTGATAGTTTGGCAATAGCAGCTTTAGAAAAAAGCTTGGAAGACAAAATTGCCAGCAATTTAGAAAGCATTAAGGGAGTAGGCAAAGCCAAAGTTTTGGTAACCTATTCTTCAGGCTTATATAAAGAATATGCCAGGGATCAAAGTATTACCAAAAGAACTTCCAAGGAGACCGATCACGAGGGTGGAATTCGGGAAACTGAAGAAGTAACGGAAAGCAATAAACTGGTCTTGGCCGGTAATTCCAGCCCGGTAATTATTATGGAGCAGCGGCCTGAGATTGCGGGAGTTCTGGTTATAGCCCAAGGAGCCAGTGATCCTAAAATCAAAGAACAAATTTTTGAAGCAGTCAGAACTTTGCTTAATATTCAGCCCTCTAAGATTAGTGTTGCCCCCTTAGGAGGGGTCTAAAAATGCTTAAAGCCAAGAATAAACTAAAAAAAGTATGGACTCTTCCAACCGCAAGGAAATCCCAGACTTTTGTTAAGTTTCTGAAAGTTATGGCCGGCAGCCTCTTGGGAATTTTGTTATTTGTTTGCCTGCGGCTTGCTCTCGCCGAGGTTAACCCCGAGAACACTGCTGAAGCAGCTTCTGCTGAGCAAAAAACGGTTGAGATTCAATGCAGCATAACTCCTCTTTCTTCACCGAAGATTCCAGATTTTTCAACGGAAATAATTGAATTAACCAAGGATAAGGGTCAGAGCTATTTTGTAAACTATCGTCTTAAAAGGGAGCAGCTAAGGGAAGAAATTAAAGAAATGCTCCGCCCACTGCTTGCCTCTGAGCTGCCGGAGATTCGGATTGAAGCTGAAAAAAGCTGGCTGGAATTATGTCATAAAATCTCCAGGGAGGAAGAAATTGAAAATACTCTTATCCTGCGAGGGTATCGGGATGTAGTCTCAGAAGTTAATGCCGAAAAAATTACTGTTACTGTTCTGGCTGAAGAGCTCAAATTTCAGGATATTTTCCAGATCACCAAAATTACTGCTCAAATTACTGGTTTTCCTGAGGAGAGAATTGAAGTTGCATCCAAGACCTAAAGGTTGTTATAATATCAAATAGCAGGTTATAGTTGGAAAATAAAATTGAGGTGTGATTAGCAAATGGAAAATACTAAAATAGAAGGCTCTCTTGGCTCAGTCAGGATTGCTGATGAAGTGGTTGAAGTTATCGCCGGGATGGCTGCCTCTGAGGTTGATGGTGTGGCGGAAATGAGCGGTGGCTTTGTCGGAGACTTAGCTAATATGTTAGGTCGAGGCAAGAATGTTTCCAAAGGTATTAAGGTGGAAGTTGGCGAGCAAGAAGCTACTGTTGATCTCTATCTGGCTGTTGAGTATGGCGCCTCTATCCCCGAGGTTGCCCAAAAAGTTCAGAATGCAGTTAAAGAAGCTATTGAAGGTATGACCGGTCTTAATGTCCTAGAAATTAATGTTCATATTCAAGGAATAGCTTTTAAGAATTCCCCTGAACACAAAGAAATTAAGGAAAACTAGGTGGTCTGTTGTTTGGCGAAAACTAAATAACTCTGGAAGCTTGCCCCCCTGGTCAGGGGGGTTTTTAGAAAGAGGTTTTTGATGATTCTCAGTATTTTTCGGCTTAGAAGGAAAAAAGAGCTTCAGAATAAATATTATATTCTCGGACGGACAGCCAACGGGCAGCTTAGGATCAGCCATAAAGCTTTAAAAGATTTGATTCGGCAAAGTATTTATAGCCTGAGGGGTTTAAAAAGATTTAAATCTGAGCTTAACTTGGTTCCTGACGGCTTAGAAATCCTAGTTTTCTTCCAGTTAGCTGAGGGCTACAATTCCGAAGAAGTTTTTAGCAAGGTGAAAGCTAAAATCACGCAAGCTGTCCAACAATATGCGGGAATAAAAGTAAAAGAGGTGAGAAAGAACTGAGACCGGCACTGCAAAAAAGCCGCTGTCCAGGAACTTGTAATGAGTAATTTTTGGGGTAAAATTGGAACCAAGCTTGTTTTAGTTTTACAGTGGTGTTGGGAGAACCATCCCGGCAAATCCTTAGGGCTGGGATTAGGCTTTACCCTGGCTCTCTTGATTATTGTTCTAGGGTTCTGGAATACTCTTCTTCTCTTCACTTTGTCATTTCTGGGATTCTATTGTGGAAAGTACTGGGATCAGGGAGACCTGCCTTTTTGGTTGAAGAATTTGGTACATAGATTAGCCCACAAGAACAAAAAATAATTGAAGTTTAAGGATATCATTACTGACCGGAGGCTGTAGCATGAGTAGAAGGATGGCACGCGAAACTGCACTTCAGGTTCTTTATCAAATAGATATTACCGGAGAAAAAAATGATCTTCCCGCAATCATCGGCAAATGGGCCGAGGAATTTGTCGTATCCCGCAAGTATGTGGAATTTGCTCAGCAATTAGTACAGGGCACTTTGGAAAAAAAAGAGGAAATTGATATTAAAATTGCTCAGACTGCTCACGAATGGTCAATAGAGCGGATGAGTATTGTGGACCGGAATCTCATGAGGCTGGCGATTTATGAAATGTTGTACTGTCCGGAAACGCCTCAAAGGGTTACCTTAAATGAAGCTATAGAGATAGCTAAAAGATTTGGGGGAGAAGATTCGGCCAGATTTATTAACGGAATCTTGGATAAATTGATGGATGCTGCTGAGAAAGAAGGATAACCCATAAAAAACCTTATTGCTTAAGGGGATAATAATCATGTTTTTCGGTATTGATTCCAGTGCGTATACCGCCTCGCTGGCGGTGGTCTCTGAGGACAAAACCCTTGTCTGGGAAAAACGCCAACTGCTTGAAGTCCAACCCGGGGAAAGGGGATTAGCTCAATCGGAAGCCCTTTTTCAACATATCCAAGTTTTACCTGAACTTATTAAAACAGTCCCTCCGGACATTTGGGCTAAGCTGAAAGGTATAGGTGTAAGTACTGCACCCAGGCCGGTTAAAGGTTCTTATATGCCTGTATTTACTGCCGGAACGGCTATAGCTACATCACTTGCCAGTGCTCTAAAAATTCCGCTTATTTTTACCAGCCACCAGGAAGGACATTTAGCTGCGGGATTGGCATCGGCAGCAGATTTAACTGCTCAGGAATTTCTGGCAGTTCATATTTCCGGCGGAACAACCGAAATATTAAAAGTTTCTCAAACAACCCCTGGAAAATACCAGGTTCAAATTTTAGGGCAGAGCAGTGACCTGCATGCCGGCCAATTTATTGACCGGGTGGGAGTGCGGCTCGGACTTCCCTTTCCGGCCGGAAAAGAATTGGAAAAACTAGCTCAAAGGGCTGCACCCGGTTCCGCATCTTTACTGCCCTCCTCCGTTAAAGGGTATGAGATGAGTTTTTCTGGTGTTGAGAGCGCTGTTCAGCGCTTAATTGAAGAAAAAAAGCGGCCTGCTGATTTAGCCAGAGCGGTGGAAGGATGTCTGGTGAGGACTATTAATAAAGTCCTGGAAAAAGCTATAGCTGAGACGGCCTTACATACTGTTTTGCTGGTGGGTGGTGTGGCGTCTAACCTTTATTTCCGTACTGAGCTAACCAGAAAACTTAATCCCCAGGCGCGTTTATTTTGGGCCAAGCCAGAATTCAGCAGCGATAACGCCTTTGGTGTTGCTTATTTATGTAGAGAAGCCATACTCGCTAAATAAAAGAAATGTTAAACAAACAAATGAAATTATTCACTTGACAGAATTAACATTTAATTTGTAATATTGATAGAGGGGATGTAGATGTATCATGAATTATTCTTTAGTGAACAATAATTATAACGAATTTTTTATGACTTTTTAGATTTGAGGAGGAGAGAAATTGTACAGGGTAGTAAAAAGAAGACAGCTGGCCGAAGCCATTGTTTTGCTTGAAGTTGAAGCTCCAGCTGTGGCTAAAAAGGCCAAGCCCGGTGAATTTGTCATTGTCCGGCAGAGGGAAGAATCAGAGAGGATACCTTTAACAATCATGGACTTCAATCCGGAAAAGGGAACCATAACCATCGTCATTCAAGAAGTTGGTTATTCTTCGGCTCTTATTACCCGCATGCAGGAAGGGGACGCTTTTGTTGATTTTGTAGGTCCTTTGGGACAAGCTACAGAAATTGAAAACTACGGCACAGTCCTCTGCATCGGCGGGGGTGTTGGCATTGCCCCTGTTCATCCTATCGCCCGGGGCTTGAAAGAAGCCGGCAATAAGGTAATATCCATCCTGGGAGCCAGAAGCAAAGACTTACTGATTCTGGAAGAAGAAATGAGAGCCGTCAGTGATGAAGTTGTTATCACTACTGACGATGGTTCCTATGGGATTAAAGGGTTTGTTACCCACGGGATTCAAGCTGTCCTGGATAAAGGCGAAAAAATTGATGCTATTTGGGCGATTGGTCCGGTTGTAATGATGAAGTCAGTTGCCAATTATACGAAGCCTCTAGGCATTAAAACCATAGTTAGTATGAATCCGGTCATGGTTGACGGTACCGGCATGTGTGGTGCTTGCCGCTTGGATGTTGGCGGAGAAACCAAGTTTGCCTGTGTCGACGGGCCTGAATTTGACGGTCATAAAGTCAACTTTGATTTAGCCATGAAACGTTCTGCCTTCTTTAGAAACGAAGAGGCGCTAGCCTATAATAATTTTAAATGCCAATGCGCAAAGGAGGGCAAATAAAATGGCTTCAAAAGTACCACGTCATGAAATGCCCTGTCAAGATGCAGTGGCAAGAGGAAAAAACTTTAATGAAGTAGCCTTGGGTTACCCACAGGAGATTGCAGTCGAAGAAGCTAAGCGCTGTATTCAGTGCAAAAAACCCAAGTGCGTTGAGGGTTGCCCTGTGGGCGTAGATATTCCTCAATTTGTTAAACAAATTGCTGATGGTAATTTCCTGGAAGCAGCTAAAATTCTTAAACAAAAGAATACCTTGCCGGCTATTTGCGGGCGGGTTTGTCCCCAAGAAAGTCAATGTGAAGCTAAATGTATCCTCGGGGTAAAAGGGGAACCGGTCGCTATTGGCCGTTTGGAGCGTTTTGCTGCCGACTATGAGATGGCCAATGGCACCAGTAAATTTACCAAAGCTGCTCCTAGCGGCAAGAAAGTTGCCATTATCGGTGCCGGTCCTGCCGGACTGACTTGTGCAGCTGAACTGGCGAGAGAAGGTCATGCGGTAACCGTGTTGGAAGCGCTGCATGTTGCCGGGGGAGTATTAATGTACGGTATCCCGGAGTTTCGTCTTCCTAAAGCTATTGTTCAGAAAGAGATTAACAGCCTGAAAGATATGGGCGTAGAAATTCTGGTTAATCAGGTTGTCGGTAAAGTCACTTCTGTGCAGGAATTAATGGACAATGGTTATGATGCAGTCTTTATTGGAACAGGAGCAGGACTTCCTTATTTTATGAATATACCCGGGGAAAACTTAAACGGGGTATATTCCGCCAACGAGTTTTTAACCAGATCTAATCTGATGAAAGCTTACAATTTCCCCCAATATGCTACTCCTATTAAAATTGGGGAAAAAGTAGCAGTCTTGGGCGGAGGCAATGTGGCTATGGACGCAGCCAGGACAGCTCTGCGCTTAGGAGCAAAGGATGTCTATATTGTTTATCGCCGTTCTATGAAAGAACTGCCGGCCAGGGTTGAAGAAGTCCATCATGCCCAGGAAGAGGGTATTCAATTTAAAATCCTTACCAATCCTATTAAGATTAATGGCGATGAAAACGGTAATGTTCAGAGCATGACCTGCCTGAAATATGAACTGGGTGAACCTGATGCTTCCGGCCGCCGTAGGCCAATACCTATTGAAGGTTCGGAATTTGAACTGCCGGTTCAAACTGTGGTTGTAGCCATTGGTCAGGGGCCTAACCCGCTGGTTACAACGACAACCAAGGGGCTCACGCTCAATAAGTCAGGAAATATTGTTGCTGATGAAAAAACACTGGCTACATCTATCCCCGGAGTTTATGCCGGTGGAGATATTGTAACCGGAGCTGCCACTGTTATTCTGGCCATGGGGGCTGGTAAAACCGCTGCAGCAGCTATCAATGAATACTTGAAAACCAAATAAGAGGGGTTTTTCTAAAACACTCCTCTAAGCCTTTTAAAGATCGGTTCCCTCCCAATGGAAACCGGTCTTTTTTATCTTGACAAGTGAACCGTTAAATATTTTTGTTTTAATCTTTTCTTATAAGCATTATTGTTTGACTTCTGAAGCTTTAGAGAGTATATTTTTTATAGATTGTTTCAAGCTTAATTCTTAATAAAGAAGGTGAGAAAACTGGACGGGGATAGTTCCTATGGAGGGAATAGTAATTTAATAGCAATTAGCAGGAAAACGTCTTGTTTTCTCCGGGTTTATATAACTTGGAACTGAGGATCGTCAGCTAAGGTTAGGCTTAGATTCTGAGATTTTTCCTGCTAAATAATTAGGGGGGGAAACATTGCTCAGAATCTATAAGAATGACGGAATTAATTATCAGGAACTTGGGATAGAGGAACTGGTCAGAAATACTTGGATAAACCTTGTTAACCCTACAGTTGATGAATTGTTGCTGATAGCGGAAAAAACGAATACCCCAATAGATTTTTTAAAGGCAGCCCTTGACGAAGAAGAACGCCCGCGTATTGAAATTGAAGATGAATGTGCCCTTATTCTGATCAATATTCCGGTAATGCTTAGTGAGACCAGTTATGACACTCTGCCGCTGGGTATTATTATTACAGCCCAGAATATTATAACGGTCTGCCTGGAAAATAACCCTGTTGTCTTGGAATTCAATGAGTATAACCGGCGCTCCTTTAATACGGCTAAGAAAACCAGGTTTCTATTTCAGATTCTTTATAAGTCGGCAACTTACTACCTGAGGTATTTAAGGCAAATCAGCCGCTTAAGTGAGCAAATCGAGGGTGATTTGCGGCGGTCCATGAAGAATAAAGAACTCTTTGAACTCATGGATCTTCAGCAAGCCCTGACTTATTTTACTTCTTCCCTGCGTGCCAATGGCATTGTCATGGATAGACTGCTCCGCATACGCTCCAATAATCAATGCCGGCATTTGATCCAAATCTATGAGGAAGATGAGGATTTACTGGAAGACGTCATTATTGAAAACAACCAGGCTGTGCAAATGGTTGAAATGTACAGTAGAATTTTGTCGGGTATGGCTGAAACTTTTGCCTCAATTATTTCTAATAACTTAAATATGGTTATGAAGTTCTTAACATCTATGACCATTATTCTGGCGATACCGACAATGATAGCAAGTTTCTGGGGTATGAATGTAAAGGTGCCTTTTGGGGAAGCAAATCCTTATGGCTTTATTATAGTTGCTGCTATCATAGTAACTGTTACTGGAATTGCAACCTACTTGCTTATAAGAAGGAACATCCTTTGAGTTCCGGAGCATTTGACCCTGTACATGACTGATGGTACAGGGTTTTTTCATCAAGAACAGCTAAAATATTGTACCTGGTTTAAAGAAGAGGTGTATTTCTTGGCGGAAAAAGTTTTCTCGGTTTCAGAGATTAACAGGGAGATCAATGAAGCTTTAAAAAAACAATTTAGTCTCTGGAATTGTTGGGTAACCGGTGAAATATCCAATTTTAAAGATCATATTCCTTCAGGGCATTGGTATTTTACTGTTAAAGACCGTGAAGCCAGCCTCAGAGCGGTAATGTTTAAAACCAGAAAGTTGGGCACAAGTTTCAAGCCGCAAAATGGCATGAAGGTGTTAATCCGCGGAAGCATACGCCTTTATGAGAGAGATGGCAGTGTTCAGCTATATGCTGAGGAAATTTATCCCGGCGGAGTTGGTGCCCTTTACTTAGCTTTTGAACAGCTGAAGAACAAATTGGCCGCAGAAGGATTGTTTGCCATGGAAAGGAAAAAGCCTTTACCTAAATATCCTGCGCGAGTGGCTATTATCACAAGCCCGACTGGTGCTGCTTTGAGGGATATTATGAACATTGCCCGAAGACGTAATCCCTTAATTTCCTTGGTAGTTGTTCCAGCGGCTGTTCAAGGGGAAACCGCCCCGGGAGAAATTGCCAGGGCCATAGGAAAAGTAAACAAGTATGGAAACCTTGACCTGCTGATTGTCAGCAGAGGCGGCGGTTCCTTGGAGGAATTGTGGGCTTTTAATACTGAAGAAGTAGCTAGAGCTATCGCTAATTCTGCCATCCCTGTGGTTTCAGCAGTAGGTCATGAAATTGACTACACTATTGCCGATTTTGTGGCTGATCTCCGAGCTCCAACACCATCTGCGGCCGCAGAGCTTACTATTCCTGTTTTGCAAGATCTTCAAGCCAGCCTTTCAGCCTATGAAGAAAAATTAAAGCGAGTAACCGGGGCTTTAATTGAGAAGAAAAGAAAGCAAATAAAAGAGCTGATGCTGGATCAGGCCTTAGCCCGAACCAGTTGGCGGCTTGTGCAATCCAGGCAGGATTTGGACAACCTCTGCTGCCGCTTGCAAGAAGGTATAACTGGATTTATTACGAAAAGAGATGGTATACTTAAACTATTAAGTACTCAACTCGATTTACTCAGTCCGCTGAAGATTCTGGGAAGAGGCTATGCCTTAGCCTATAATTCCGGGGGCGAGGTCATAAATTCGGTGCACAAGGTTCGGGAAGGAGAACAATTATCCTTAAGGCTCAAAGACGGTATTGTCGATTGTGCCGTTAAAAAATTGAGACAAAGTGGGGAAGGTAATGCGCAAACAGGCTAAACAGGAAGTCTTAAGTTTTGAGAAAGGAATAGCCAGATTGGAACAAATCGTGGCTGATCTTGACCAAGAGAGTGTTGACCTGGAGCAAGCTTTAAAGCTATTCCAGGAAGGGCTTGAGCTTGTTAAAAATTGTAATAATATCTTGAATTCAGCAGAAGCTAAAGTCAAAATGTTAGTGGAAAACAGTTCTGGTGAGCTTGTAACTGAAAAATTAATCATATCTGGAGATAATTAAGCTTATGTTTAAAAAGCAGTATGAATACTACCTTAGATTAGTGGAAAAGTATCTTAACAGTCTGCCATTTAAGGAAAAGCAAAACCTCATCGGCGAAAGCATGGCTTATTCTTTGCTGAGCGGCGGCAAAAGAATTAGGCCGGTGTTGGCTTTAGCCTGTGTTGAGCTTGTCGGCGGACAGCCTCGACAATTTATCCAGGCAGCTGCGGCTCTGGAGATGATTCATACTTATTCCTTAATCCATGATGACCTACCGGCAATGGATAATGACGATTATCGCCGCGGGAAGCTGTCTAACCATAAAATGTTTGGGGAAACTGCGGCGATTTTAGCCGGTGATGCCTTATTAACCTTTGCTTTTGAAATGCTGGCCGAGCCTTTAGAAGTTTCGCCCGCCAGGCAGCTTAGAGTGATCAAAGAAACAGCTCAAGCCGCGGGCTGGCAGGGAATGGTTTTAGGACAGGTTCTTGATACTCTGGGCAATGAACAGCAGGGTACTCTAGCTGAGATTGAGAACGTTCACAGGAAGAAAACTGCTGCTCTCTTAATAGCTTCAGCCCGCTTAGGTGCCATTCTGGGCGGGGGGACTGAAAGAGAAATTGATTTACTAACTAAGTATGCGGACTATTTAGGACTGGCTTTTCAGATTCAGGATGATATTCTAGATGTGATCGGTGAAAGCGATATTTTAGGAAAGCCTACCGGAAGCGACCAAAAGCTGGCCAAATCAACTTATCCTTCTCTTCTCGGTCTGAGCGGTGCCCAGGAACATTTAAATAAAACTATTAGGCTGGCTAAAGAACAGCTGGAGTATTTTGGCACCAAGGCTAATTTCTTAATCTCTTTAGCTGATTATGTAGCAGAACGCAATAATTAAATTGAAATTAAGGCAAAGTTATAAGGATGGTTTAAATGATTGATGATTTTTTTTCTTCAATTCTTCAGAACAAGATTATGTGGGTCTCTTTAACTGCCTGGATTTTAGCCCAAGCTGCTAAACTTATTCTTAATTTTCTAGTAGAAAGGAAATGGGATTTTAGCCTCTTGGTTAGTTCAGGCGGTTTTCCCAGCGCACACACAGCTATAGTTTCAGCCCTGGCCATTAGTATTGGCAAAGTTGAAGGCTGGGATTCGTCCTTATTTGCGATTGCTGTAGCCTTAGCAGTAATTGTCATGTACGATGCTGCTGGGGTAAGAAGGGCTGCCGGTAACCATGCCAGAGTAATAAATTATTTGGTAGAATGGATGCGGCAGATTAATGCCGACCGCTTAGCTTTTAATCTCCAGGAAGAAAGGCTTAAAGAGTTAATCGGCCATACTCCTTTCGAGGTTTTTGGCGGAGCAATTTTGGGAGGATTAATTGGTTTAGTATGTTAGCGCCCTTTTAGCAGCAGGCGGTAAATCTCAAGGGAGGCAAAAATTATTTGGCTGTCAAGAGAAAACGGAGCATCAGGTATATTATTACTGTCTTTTTTGCTACTTTTGGCATAGCCGTGCTCTTAGGAAGCACTTCCGAAGCTGTTCTCAGGTTTTTTCCGGTAGGCGTTACCTGGCTTTTGCTGATTATAGTTATCCTTATTGGAATATTGTTTGATATTATTGGTATTGCTGTTACTGCTGCCGACGAGGCCCCTCATCACGCCCGAGCGGCCAAAAAGGTTTTTGGTGCGCGGCAATCCGTATTTTTAATTAGACGGGCTGATAAAGTTGCCAATTTTGCTAATGACATTGTAGGTGATATTACCGGAACTTTAAGCGGCGCAATGGGCGCAACCATTATTATGAGGGTAGTACTGAACCATCCTCAATTAAGTGCTTGGCAGGTCTTTCTTAATATTCTTTGTCTAGCCCTGATTGCTTCCTGTACAGTAACAGGGAAAGCTTGGGGGAAGACTATTGCCATTAATGAAGCCAATAAGATTATCGACCTTACCGGTAAAGCAATTGCCGGAATTGAAAATCTAACCAAGATTAATCTTACAAAAGCAGGCAAAAGAGGAGGAAAATGATTTGCCGTTTCTGGATAAAATAGATTCTCCCGCAGATTTAAAAAAATTAAACTATCGAGAACTTGAACAATTAGCGAAGGAAATTCGCCAGGAGCTGGTCGATGTTGTCTCAGTCAATGGGGGGCATTTAGCTCCCAATTTGGGAGTTGTGGAGCTTACAATCGCTTTGCATAAAGTATTTGATAGCCCAGAGGATAAAATCGTCTGGGATGTCGGCCATCAAACCTATGTGCATAAGTTATTGACTAACCGCCGCAAGCAATTTTCTACCCTTAGGAAATTTCAAGGTCTTTCCGGATTCCCTAAAAGAGAAGAAAGTGTTTATGATTGCTTTGATACAGGCCATTCCAGTACTTCAATTTCTGCTGCCTTAGGATTTGCGCAAGCCAGGGATATTCAAAATGGTAATTATCATGTTGTGGCAGTAATTGGTGATGGGGCTATGAGCGGTGGTATGGCCTACGAAGCTTTAAATCATGCCGGAAATTGCGACAGTAATTTAATTGTTGTCCTCAATGACAATGAGATGTTTATTTCGCAGCATGTGGGTGCCATGTCTCAATATTTGAACAAAATTAGAACTGCTCCTATGTATGACAAAAAAAAGAAAGATGTGGAAAACTTTTTAAAAAATATTCCAGGTATAGGCTCGACAGTCGCTAAAGCCGCCGGCAAAGCTAAAGATGGCATTAAGTACTTTCTAGTTCCCGGGATGCTTTTTGAAGAACTGGGACTGACTTATCTCGGCCCGATCAATGGCCATGATATCCTAGCTTTGGAAAAGGTTTTAAAACAAGCTAAACAAAAAAAGGGCCCTGTTTTAGTTCATGTCATAACCTGTAAAGGCCAGGGCTATGAACCGGCCAAGAAAAACCCGGATATATTTCATGGTGTTGGACCTTTCTGCAAAGAAACAGGGGAATTAGTAAAGAAGGTTGCTCCGCCGACTTATACGCAGGTTTTTGGCCAGACAATTTGTGAACTAGCAGAAAAGGATGAGAAAATAGTAGCGGTAACGGCTGCCATGGGTAGTGGGACTGGGTTAAACGGCTTTGGCAAGCTCTTTCCCGCAAGGTTTTTTGATGTGGGGATAGCTGAACAGCATGCGGTTACTTTTGCAGCAGCTTTAGCTTTAGCAGGTTTAAAGCCGGTAATCTCCATGTACTCGACTTTTTATCAGCGAGCTTACGATCAAGTCCTGCATGATATTTGTTTGCAGAATGCTAAAGTTGTGCTGGCTGTGGACAGAGCAGGATTGGTGGGGGAAGACGGGCCTACCCATCATGGCATTTTTGATATTTCCTTTTTCCGAGCAATTCCCAATTTAACAATAATGGCTCCTAAAGATGAAAATGAACTAAGACAAATGATTTATTCCGCCTTCACTTATAATAATCCAGTTGCTGTTCGCTATCCCAGAGCAAATGGTATGGGGGTAACGCTCGAGAATGAGTTTTTACTTCTTCCTCAAGGCCAAGCTGAACTTCTGTGCGAAGGCCAGGATCTTACTCTGATTGGTTTTGGGCCGGTCGTTTATCAGTGTTTGGATGCTGCTAAGGAGCTTCGACTTAGGGGAATTCGAGCCGGAGTTATTAACTTGAGATTTATCAATCCTCTGGATAAAGAATTGCTCATCAGCCAGGCCAAGAAAACCGGGAAAATCGTTACAATTGAAGACCATATCCTAGCCGGAGGGATGGGCAGTGCGATTTTGGAGCTGCTGGAAGCCGAAGGGCTAAAAGATATAGCCGTGGAACGAATCGGTTATAATAGTTATGTTGAACATGGTTCAATCCCGGTTCTGCATAATGTTCATGGTATTAATTCCCGCAAAATTATCGAAGTCGCAGAGAAATTATGTAGAATTAAGTAAGGGAAGGTTTTCCATTGTCTAAAAATAAAATAAGACTGGATATTCTCCTGGTACAAAAAGGTCTGGTCGAAAGCCGGGAAAAAGCTAAATCACTAATTATGGCCGGCAAAGTATTTCATGAGAATATCCGACTTGACAAGCCCGGAATGCTGGTAAATGAAGATTACTGTTTGACTGTCAAAGGTGAACTGCATCCTTTTGTTTCCCGCGGGGGCTTAAAGCTAGCTAAAGCTATTCAAGACTTTAAGCTTGATTTACGGGGTAAAGTAATTGCTGATATTGGAGCTTCGACGGGGGGCTTCACTGATTGTGCCTTGCAAAACGGTGCAGTTAAGGTTTATGCCATTGATGTCGGTTATGGCCAATTGGCGTGGAAACTGCGGAATGACAGGCGGGTAATCAGCATGGAAAGAACCAATGCCCGCTTTTTAAAGGAAGATAGTCTGCCTGAGAAAGTGGATTTGGTGGTCTGTGATGTCTCTTTTATTTCTCTTGTTAAGGTCTTTCCAGCGATGCTCTCGCTTTTGAAGGAGAGCGGCCAGATTATAGTGCTTATCAAACCTCAATTTGAGGCCGGGCCGAAGAACGTGGGCAAAAATGGTGTTGTCAGAGACCCCGCAATACATAAGCATGTTTTGGAAAGTATCTTAAATGAGGCTGAAAAAATAGGATTAATTGTTTTAGGTTTGAATTATTCTCCAATCCGCGGCCCTGAAGGAAATATTGAATTCTTAGCTTGGTTTAAGAAGAAAAATTCTAGCGAAGAATTGGGAATAGATTGGTATGCGCTGCTTCCTACATTAGTAGAGCAAGCCCAGTCGGGAACGGAGTGAAATCATGGGTAATAAAATTGGCTTGTGGGTAAACCGTTCGAAAATTGATACGGAAAGCCTTATCCCTCAGTTAATTCAGTGGTTTACCGGACGGAACTGGGAAACCATTAGAGATTGGGATAAAAACAAATGTCAGGATGTTAAGTTTGTGCTATCTTTAGGGGGAGATGGAACCGTCCTAGAAGCTGCTCGTGAAGCTGCTCCTTTTAATATTCCGGTTTTAGGTGTTAATTTTGGCCGGCTAGGCTTCTTATGTGAAGTCGAGCGTGGGGAAATATATTCAGCTTTAGAAAGAGTTTTACAGCAAGAATACTCTGTAGAAGAAAGATTAATGATGCTTGCTTCCTTAGCCAGGCCGGGAGAAAACCAGCAGTATTTGGTGTTAAACGATGTTGTTTTTCTCCGGGAACCAGAAGAAGCCTTAGTTACTCTGCAAATTAAGCTTTCCGGTGAACCAATTTCCAGTCCTCCTTCCGATGGCTTAATCATCGCTACCCCGACCGGTTCGACAGCCTATTCTCTTTCAGCAGGAGGAGCAGTGGTTAGTCCCGAGGTTGAGGCCATCCTTATAACCCCTTTGGCAGCCCATGCCCTTTCCTCCCGTCCAATGGTTGTTTCTCATAACGAAGAAATTGAGGTAATATTAGCTCGGGGTAGAACTTGTCGAGTTACTTTTGACGGCAGGCACACCTTGCAGCTTAATCCCGGGGAGACAATTAAGGTCATAACCGCACCACTTAAAGCTAAATTGATTCGTCTGGAGGGGCGTAGTTTCCCTAAAGTATTGCGAGAAAAGCTTAGGGATCGTTGGCATGAATAATCGGGATAATCCTCGTCGAATTCAAGATATTCAAGCTTTTTTGCATGGATATCTACAGAAGTATCTTAATGATGGGGACATAACTGTAGATGCTACGGCCGGGCGCGGCAGGGATACTTTATTTCTTGCGCAGTGTGTAGGAAATGCCGGCAAAGTCTTTGCTTTTGATATTCAAACCGAGGCTGTGCAGGCTACTCAAGAATTGCTGCGCGAACAGGGTTTGGCTCATAGAGTTCAGCTCCTGTCTGTAAGCCATGCGGAAATAGAAAAGTATGTCCCACCGGGAGTAAAAGCTGCGGTTTTTAATCTTGGGTATTTGCCAGGATACGAAAAAAAAGTTATTACCAGACCGGAGACTACTCTGCAAGCCCTAACCCAATTATTAAAACTGCTTCAAGAAAAAGGGCTGATTGTAATTACGGTCTACCGCGGGCATGAAGGCGGTCTGGAAGAATCAAATGCTCTGCTTCATTACTTGTCCAAACTCCCCAAGAAGGATTTTGGTGTTTTGCAGGGAATTTATCTTAATCAAGGGGAAACATCTCCTTACTGGATAATTATTCAGAAAACTAGGAGGATAGTAGATGAAAACCCGCCGTCAAAAAAAAATCCAGGAGCTAATTAGTAAGGAAGTAATAAGGACTCAAGAGGAACTGGCCCAGAGACTCCTCGAGGAAGGGTTTAATGTTACTCAGGCTACTATTTCCAGGGATATCAAGGAAATGGGTCTTATCAAAGTTGCCGGCTTGGGTGATGATTATCGGTATGCTCCTCAGGTTGAAGTCAGTTCTGTCAGCTATCAGGAAAGATTGAAAAGAATGTGGAAGGAAGTTGTAATGTCCTTCGACAGCAGTGAAAATATTATTGCCATCAAAACTATTCCCGGGAATGCACAAGCTTTGGCTCTCCTGCTGGATAATTCGGGCTGGCAGGAAATAATCGGGACAGTAGCGGGTGATGATACAATTTTCCTCTTAATAAAACCTAAAGACAGTATTGACCTTGTGATTCAAAGACTTCAAGAATTAGTATAAATATTTACATCAGGACATTATGGTAGAAAGAAGGGGGGAGCAAAAATGCTGGTAGAGCTACGCATTAAAGATTTTGGCCTGATGGAAGATGTTCATTTGGTACTGGATAGAGGGTTCACAGTTTTTACAGGTGAAACCGGAGCAGGAAAAACTATGCTCGTTGATGCTTTAGGACTTCTGCTGGGGGGAAGAGCAAGCAGTGACTTAATACGTCACGGTAAGGATAAAGCCAGTGTAGAAGGTATCTTCTCAAACTTACCTAAAAATATTCGCAATTTCCTCCAAGAAGAAGGTTATCCCCTAGAGGATGAAATGCTATTTCTTTATCGGGAGATAAATGAATCCGGCCGGAATATCTGCAGGGTTCAAGGCAGGATGGTTCCCCTGTCTCTTTATCGCACTTTCTGTGAAGGATTGGTTGATATACATGGACAAATGGAGCATCAATCCTTATTAAGCGCCAAGACCCACAGGGATTTGCTGGATGATTTTGGCGGCGAAGAGCACCTAAAGCTCTTGAACAAAGTAAAAAGTGCCTATCTTGAATACCGCACTATCTTAGCCAGGGAAAGGGAACTGGTGCGTTCGGAAAGAGACCGGGAGAGAAGAGAAGAAATCCTGCGCTATCAAATTGAGGAAATTGAGCGCGTTGCACCTCAGCCAGGGGAAGAAAACAGTTTAGAAAGAGAAAAAAAATTCCTGCAAAATGCCGAACGCATTGTTAAACTGGTAACGGAGGCTTATGAAGAATTGTATGATGCTTCCGAAGGAATTGCTAATATGTCGGCCTTGGATCTCGTCGGGGCTGCCCAACGAAATATGGAAGAATTAAGCTCCATTGATCCGGAACTCGAGCCTCTGCTAAAAGAATTAGAAACAATTTATTATTCGTTGGAAGATTATATTGATAAATTAAGAAATTATAAGGAAAATTTAGAATTCCAACCCGGGCGGCTGGATGAAATAGAAACCCGTCTCCTCGAACTGCGCAAATTAAGAGAAATATGCGTATGAGCTTGATGCCGTACTGGAGATCAAGAAGGAAATGGAAAAAGAATTGGAGGAAATAGTTCACCTCCAGGACGAGAAGGAAAATATTAAACGGGAGAAAAAAGAAGCCCTGATTGTTTACAATAATCTGGCCGAGGAACTCAGTCTGAATAGAGGTATTCAGGCCGAAAGAATTGAAAAAGGACTAGCACTGGAACTGCAGGATTTGAGCTTAAAAGATGCTAGGGTTGAAATAATTTTTACTCCTGTTACTGAGCCTTCACCCGATGGGGCCGAACAAATTGAGTTTTATTTTACGGCCAATGTGGGCGAGCCTCCTAAGCCCTTATCTAAGGTGGCTTCGGGGGGGGAAATGGCCAGGCTGATGCTGGCTTTTAAAAGCCTGCTTTCTAAGGTTGATACGGTTGATACTTTTATCTTCGACGAAGTGGACAGTGGAGTTGGCGGCAGGACTATTGTCAAGGTAGCTGAAAAATTAGAACGGATTGCTGTTAATAGGCAGGTTCTATGCATCACCCACTCCGCACCGGTGGCCTCTTATGCTGACCAACACTACTGTATTACGAAAGTGGTCAGTGGGGAGAGAACCCTAACTAAGGTTCTTCCTTTAAGTGAAAAGGAAAGAGTCCGGGAACTTGCCAGGATGCTGGGCGGTGAAAAAGTGGCTTTGCATATGGCCCAGGAGCTTTGGCGTCAAGCCCAAAAATAAGATTTTTATTAATCTCTATAAGGCAATTCAATTACCGAGTTAGAGCAACGTGCTGTAGACACGTTGCTTTTTTTATCTCTTAAAGCTTAATTCTTCCAAAATAGAAAAGAGTAAGACTAAGATCTCCAGCTTCCAAGACAGCAATGGCCTCAGGATATTGGTTTTCATAGGTCTCCATCAGGCTCTTCGCATACGCTTTGGCACTTTCCATATCCGGTTGAAGCCAAATCTGTTTAAGTTTTTCCGCAAAAATGGCTTTTCCCTTGGCCGGAACGTGAGCCAGGATGTTGCGCATAAAGTGAACTTTGCAGCGTTGCCAGCTGCAGCCCACAAAAGATCTTTGAATAGCTTTAGTCAGCCCTTTATGGGCATCGGAAACGACAAGCCAAACACTTTTTAGGCCTCGGTTTTTGAGTTTCTCAAATAAAGTTTGGTAAGTGACTTCAGACTCTTCATACATCGGCTCTATGGCTAAGATATCCCGTCGTCCGTCTTCGTCCAAACCGACCACTACAGCCACGGCCATATTTTTAACCTGGTGTCCCACCCGGATTTTCTCGTACAGAGAGTCTACCCATAGTACAGGATAAGTGTCTTGCAGAGGTCGTTCCCGGAAGGCTTTCACTTGATCATTGAGCTCTTTGGTGATCTGAGAAACCTGGCTTCGCGAGATGGAATCGATGCCCAAGCTTTTAGCTAAGCGGTCCATTTTACGGGTGGATACGCCATTGATATAGGCCTCATGGATAACGTTTATTAAAGCTACTTCTGAACGTTTTTTCTCAGTCACGAAGAATGGGACATACCCTCCCTTACGAAGCTTAGGAACAAAAAGATACATGGTTCCCATGCGCGTATCAAACCGTCTGACTCGATAGCCGGAACGGTATCCTGAGCGCTGAGGGGTGCGTTCTGATTTAGAGGCATTGATTTTAGAAGCAACTTCAGCTTCCATGAGCTGTTCACAGAGCCATTTGAGCATTGAAAGCATCGGATCATCTTCGGTGATAAATTTTAATAGCATTTCTTCGAAATTTCGGTTAGTATTAGAGTAGACCATCGGTAAACACTCCTTCTTGGTTTGCTCTTCACTTACCAATTTCGGAGTTACCGATGGTTTTTCCTTCTACTTTTGCGAACTTAATTGTACTTCATCTCTAAAAAAAATTAAGTTTAGAAGAGATCTGAGAAAAATTATTTTAATTTCATGAAATCTTAGAAAACATTGCCCGGGATGAAACACAACACTAATGGAGAATTTAATAATACAATAAAAATTTCAAAGTTTTTATTGTTTCCCTGCAGGGTTAGGCTACCAAATTATGATGAGGAGGTTGAAAAGCTGGAGGGAAAAACAACGTGATTAAAAGGCAAAGAAGAAAGATATTGCTTATAGGGTTTCTTTTAATATTTACCTTTAGTATTCAACAAACATTCAATAAAAATGAAGAGAGTTTACCTTTCTTTAAAAGTTACTACTCTACCGATCAAACCCAATTAACTAGTTATAATCCGGTTTTGAATTTTTTTGGCTTTTTACCCAAAAGCAATGAGGTAGAGAAACCCAAAATTGAAGTACTTCCAGGAGGCCATTCTATCGGGGTGACTTTACAAACCAAAGGAGTACTGGTGGTTGGGTATGCACCTATAATTAACACTGAAGGTAAAGAAGCCTATCCAGCTAAAGATTCCGGGGTTGAAGTCGGGGATATTATTTTAAAAATAAACGGAACAAAAGCCCTTAATGATTATCAAGTAGCTCAAGAAATAGATAAAAGCTGTCGCGAAAATAAAACTATAAATTTGGAAATCAAGCATAAAGGGCAAATAAACCAAAAAACAATTCAACCGGTATACTGTTCAGAAACCCAAAGATATAGAGTGGGTCTATATATTAGGGATGAAGCGGCTGGAGTAGGTACTTTAACTTTTCTTGATCCTAAAACTAATACTTTTGGCGCTTTAGGTCATGTCATAACCGATATTGACACTAATGACCAAATTGAATTAAGCGAAGGTAAAGTAGTTGAATCCACAATCTATGCCATCGAAAAAGGTAAAAAAGGAGACCCTGGCGAAAAAATAGGAACATTTATGATTAATTCCAGCTTTTCAGGGAAAATTGTAAAGAACAGTAGCAGTGGTGTTTTTGGTAATTGTGAAGGAACTATAAACAACCCTTATTTCAGCAGTCCAGTTCCCATAGCCTGGAAATCAGAAATTAAAACCGGCCCGGCTAAAATGTATACCGTTATTAAGGATAATACCATTCAAGAGTTTGACATTTCCATTGAAAAGATTATGCATTATAGAAGCGATAATAAAAATATGATTGTAAAAGTAACAGATCCAGAGCTCTTGGAAAAAACCGGGGGCATTGTTCAGGGAATGAGTGGTAGCCCTATAATCCAAAATGGAAAATTAGTAGGAGCGATTACTCATGTTTTTGTCAATGATGCTACTCGCGGGTATGGTGTTTTTATTGAAAAAATGTTGAATGAGTCCGGCTTAATAAGCAAAGCTGCAACCGCCCAGAGGGGCGGTTTTCTTTACGCAGTGTCTCCAATGATATATAATATGAGACAAATTATTTAAAAATTTTAAATTATTCGAGCAGGATTTAATTTATCATTGTCGAAGACTTATAAGATTATTTCTTTTGGTAATAAACTGGAAGTTTCCCTGAACAGGAGGAAAAGATGAATGGAACTAATTCGGGTTTTATTAGCTGATGATAACCGAGACTTTGTAGAAATTCTCAGGGAATACATCAGTAGCCAGGAAGACATGGTCTTAGCAGGGATTGCCTATAATGGCAATGATGCGCTGGAGATGATTATCAAAGAGGAGCCGGATGTTGTAGTCTTAGATATTATAATGCCGCATCTTGATGGTTTAGGTGTAATGGAAAAACTTAACGACTATGGCCAGAAACCAAGAGTTATCATTCTTACTTCCTTTGGTCAGGAAAACATGACCCAAAGAGCTGTTCAGCTTGGAGCAGATTATTATATTTTAAAACCCTTTGATTTAGATACTTTAGGAAAGAGAATTAGACAGCTGGTTAACTGTCCCGAAGTTACTCCTGCTCCTGTTAAGATCCCTACCAAATCCGTTATTAACTATAGCGATAATGATAAACCCAGTAGCGGTAAAACAGTTAAAGTGGCAGAAGTTGAAGTTACTAAAATGATTCAACAAATGGGAGTTCCGGCTCATGTCAAAGGCTATCAATACTTAAGAGATGCCATCATCTGTGTAATAAATGACGTTTCTTTATTGGGCGCCGTAACTAAAGAATTGTATCCTATGATTGCCAAAAAATATAATACTACACCCAGCAGGGTGGAAAGAGCTATTCGTCATGCGATTGAATTGGCCTGGGATCGTGGAAATATCGATTTTATGAATAAGTTTTTCGGCTATACAATCAATGTTGACCGCGGGAAACCAACTAATTCTGAATTTATTGCTATGGTTGCCGATAAATTAAGAATAGCCGACAGGTTTTAATCTTAATATTTTGCGAAAAGCGGTCAAATTTTATTTAATTAATCATCAGATTTAATTGATTACAAACAATAGTATTTTCTTTTAGTGGGTAGTCAACTTAAACCTTTATTCAGTATCCTGAATAAATCAGAATTCTGAATAAAGGTTTTGCCTTTTTCCGGATCTAAGAATTAATTTGTAAAAATTTCTGCTGTTACTGTTTACTGAGATACGTGATAATTTGGGGCTTGCTAAAGGTTAGAAAAAATCAGTAATAACAAGGGTTTAAGGGCACTTTTGTCGAATTTAAATGCAAAGGAAAACGCTTGTTACCCCTAAAAACCTTGCACTTGGAGGAGATTAAATGTACCGCAAACCCGAACCGCAGTTAACCATAGATGACTTTATTCTGCCTTTTTCCGGCAAACTGAATGCCGAAAATCGTTGGGTTAAATTAGCCAAAATCATACCTTGGGATGAATTCGAGAAAGACTACGCCTTCATGTTCCCGAGTGACAGGGGCAATGTTGCCAAGCCTGTCAGGATGGCTTTAGGTTCGCTGATCATCCAGGCCCGCTGCAATTATACCGACCGGGAAGTAGTGCAACAGCTTACGGAAAATCCTTACCTGCAGTACTTCATCGGCCTGAAAGAGTATCAGTTGAGCCCGCCGTTTACTCCGGTAGCGCTGGTCAAATTTCGCAAACGGTTCAAAAAAGAACGCTTGGAGAAGATCAATGAGCGCATTGCATTGGCTATGACACAGTGGCAGGCCGCCGAGAAGGAGGAGGCTAAGAAAGATAACAATAACCACAATGATCCTCAGGGCGGAAATTCAGATACAGAGAGTGCAACAGAAACTAAAGTACCTGCAGAACCTCAAGCTAATCAAGGAGTTTTAATTTTGGATGCCACCTGCATCCCAGCTGACATCAAATACCCGACTGATTTGGGTTTGCTCAATGAAGCCAGGGAAAAACTCGAAGAGATTATAGATACCCTTCACAACGCGGGGGGTAAAAAAGGCAAAAAACCTAGAACCTACCGTCAAAAAGCAAGAAAAGCTTATCTGAGTATCTCCAAACAACGTAGCCCAAGAAAAATCCAGCTTCGTCAGGGTATTAAGCGTCAGCTGCAATACTGCAAACGAAACCTGCGTCATGTTGACCGGCTGTTAACGGAAGTGCCCGCTGGAGCAAATGCTTTAAGTCGAAGACAAGTCCAGTTGCTGCAAACTATTCGTATAGTGATTTCCCAACAGGAGAAAATGTATAAAGCCAAAAATCATCGGGTCACAGATCGCATCGTCAACCTTTATCAGCCGCATGTCCGCCCCATAGTGAGAGGCAAAGCGAGCGCAGCCGTTGAGTTTGGAGCGAAGGTTGCCATCAGTATTGAAAATGGTATCTGTCGTATCGAAAAGCTATCCTGGGATGCCTTTAACGAAGCCAGTATACTGATTGAAAGCGTAGAACGATACAAGGACCGCCATGGACACTACCCGGAAGCTGTCTTAGCCGATAGAATCTACAGGAATCGAGATAACCTGGCCTTCTGCAAGGAGAACAATATTCGGCTCAGCGGACCGAGACTGGGCAGACCATCAGCAAAAGCCCAAATGCAGAAACTAGAGAAAGCGCTTGAGCGTCTGGATGCGCGGATGCGCAACGCAGTGGAAGGTAAATTTGGTGAAGGGAAAAGGAAATATGGGCTTGACAGGATCTATGCTAATTTGATTTTTTTCCTCCTGAGAAGCGTGAAAGATAGGATTTATTTTTCCTTTTTTAATTCCTGCCCAGCGCAGATAAATTATTTGTTCATAGTCTTTGGCTAAAATAGGATCGCTGTATTTTAAGTTAATAATGATATAATGCTCATTGATGGTTTCTTTGCTAATCCCTTTCTTTTCGCCGCTAATATAAATAATCAAATCAGCAACCGCATTTTGTGGTATATTGTTAACTAGGGTATATTGATCAGTATGTAAAGGCTCTTTATTTAAACTGCTGTCTACAATAATGGTTTGGCTGTGGAGAGAAGCGACAGGGTGAAGACCGACATTAGTAAACCGGATGGAAAGAACCAGCTGACCATTATCTTTAAAATGAACTTGGGGAGAATTGCGAAATGTTAGGTACGGTCGAACAGATTCTCTTTCCTGCCTCCAAGCAGATAAGGAAATATAAACTGTAATCAGGGAAGTAACTGCAAATATTAGAGTAGTTATGGTTATAAAGATGTTGGACATATTAACCTGATGATCGTCTGACATACTTTACCCTCCTTAAGGTTTCGCTATTTTAGAATATTTAGCTTCTTTTCTTTTCATGATGGCCTAGTGAAATTCTTTCTGGAGAAAAAACAAAAAAGTTGGGGGATTAACTTTGAATTTTAAGGAAACTTGTTTAACTCAAGAGGTAATTTTTAAAGGAAAGATTATTGAGGTTTACAAAGATACCGTCTTACTACCAAACGGCAAAGAAACAACAAGGGAAATAGTTCATCATCCCGGGGCCGTAGGAATAATCGCTCTCTTCGAAGAAGAAGTATTAATGGTCAAACAATACAGGTATGCCTTGCACAAAGAAACTCTGGAAATACCTGCCGGAAAAATTGACCCGGGTGAAGAACCGGAAAAATGCGCTGTCCGGGAACTTAGAGAAGAGACCGGCTATGAAGGGAAAATGCAGCTCCTGGGAGTTTTTAATACTTCTCCGGGATTTGCTGATGAGATTATCTATCTCTATCTAGCTACGCAACTGAAGTGGTCACCGCTTACCGCCGACGAAGATGAATTTCTGGGTGTAATCAGGGTTCCCTGGAAAGAAGCTGTGCGGATGGCTTTTAGTAATCAAATTCAAGACGCTAAGTCGGTTTTAGGAATTCTTTTGACCCAAGGGGTCTTAAAATGATTTATGCTGACCTGCATATTCATATCGGCCGGAGCCTTAACGGCAAGGCTGTTAAAGTAACGGCCTCCCCAGCCTTAACTTTGCCGGCAATAATCAACTATTCCCAAAGGGTTAAAGGTTTAAGTTTAATCGGTATTGTCGATTCCCATTCTCTGGGGGTTCGTAAAGATTATGAGGATTTATTACGCAAAGGTATTCTTAAGCCGCTTTCTTCCGGGGGATATAAGGCAGCAAACCTAGTGGTGATACCCGGTATGGAGGTTGAGTTAAGGGTTGCTCAAGGCCATGCCCATTTCTTGGCCTTTTTCCCTTGGTTGGAGCAGCTTGAAGCATTTTTTGACCGAATAAAAAAGTTTACCCACAATTGGCAGTTAAGTTCCCAAAAAGTCTATCTGAAACCCGAGGAATGGATAGGCAGAGTTGAAGAAGCCGAGGGGATCTGGCTGCCCGCGCATGCTTTTACTCCCCATAAAGGTATTTATGGAGCCTGCTGTTCAAGAATGGCGGACATTTTGCCCAGCCCTCCTCAGGCCTTGGAAATGGGTTTAAGTGCCGACCGTAAGATGGCCAAGGGTTTAAGTGAATTAGACAATATATTACTCTTGAGTAATTCCGATGCCCATTCTTTAGCTAACATTGCCAGGGAATATAACCTTCTGCATTTAACGGAGGTATCTTTCGCCGGATTAAGCAACCTGATCAAGGACAGGGGGGGACAACTACTTAAAAATTTTGGCTTACATCCCAAACTGGGCAAATACCATCGCTCCTATTGTCTGAAGTGCGAGCGAATCATTGAGGCCGAACCACCGGCTGCTTGTTGTCCTGAATGTGGCTCCTCTAAAATTATTATGGGTGTCCTTGACCGGTTAAGCCAGATCGCTGATCGGCAAATTGATTTATATCAAGAAGATCCTCGCTATAACTATTGTGTTCCGCTTCAATATTTGCCAGGAATTGGGCCTAAAAAGTATGCTTTGCTGCTTGAAAAATTTGCTACGGAACTAGCTGTATATCATCAGGCTGCAAGGGAAGATTTAGTAGCAGTAGTTGGTGAAAGAATTACGGAAACAATTCTTAAGGCTCGCGCTGGCAACCTGGAACTAAAGCCCGGCGGCGGGGGCTACTATGGAAAATGTCAGACATAGTCTAGCAATATCTGGAATATACTTCTTTGAGGACAAGTCTTCAAGGAGGTAATATATTTCATGAAAAAAATTCTAATAGAACATGTCAGGCACTATTGGATTATATATTTGACCTTGAGCTGTGCTTTTCTGACCGGGGCAGTTTTCGGCGCTTGGGGTGTCGGGGCTCTCGAGCCAAAGAAAGCGACAGCTTTATCCCAATTTCTTAATACACTTCTTGAAGAGCAGCCCAAGCTTATTGATCCATTTTTTTTAAAACAGTTAGCCAAAGATAATTTTCTAATTATGGCTGGCATCTGGTTATTAGGTTTAACGGTGATAGGAACCCCCTTAATTTACCTAATTGTTTTTACCAGAGGTTTTGTCCTTGGTTTTACCATTGTGTTTATCTTGCACCTCAAAAAATTATTAGGATTAGGTCTTGTCCTTATAACAATCCTCATACCTTCGCTTGTAGCTATTCCTTGTTTGCTCCTAGGAGCCGGTTTAGCAACAATTTTTTCTTTCCTTTTGTTGCAAGGTAAAAGCAATGGCCGCATCTTGAGACAAGATTTTTCTTATTATTGTGCAGCATCCCTCTTAATCTCCCTAGGAGCTGCAATTGCAGGGGTACTGCAAGGCTATTTTTCGATAGTAGGCGGCCGTTTTCTTGTTTTCTAGGTTTACTGTATTAAGCAGTAATTGCTGCATAATAAAAAAGCATTAAAAGAAAACTAATACTAAAAGGAAAAAACCTCCTTGCGTAGAAATGAATGAGGCAGGGAGGTTTTTATGAAAGAAGAAATTATTGCTAATAAGGAATTGATAGAAGATTATCTCTATCATTTAAGAGCTGAGAGGGGTCTCGCTGTTAATACCTGTGCTAATTATTGGCGAGACTTAGATAAACTCAACGAATATTTGCACACCAAATCAGTTAGTTTTTTGGAGTGCAATACATCCGATCTTCAGTCTTTTATTCTCCGAGAAAAAGAAAAAGGCCGTTCCGCCAGAACTATTGCTCGTTACCTGGCGGCCATCAAGGGTTTCTATGCTTATCTTCTCCAGGAGGATAAGCTTGAGCTGGATCCTACCACTTTTCTCAATACTCCCAAGTTAGAACAAAAATTACCCGCTGTTCTCGCAGAAAAGACTTTAAATGAAGCCATAGCCAAAGATAAAGACCGCCGGCTACTAGAGATCAGAGATAAAGCAATAGTCGAGGTATTGTACGGCAGCGGGCTTAGAGTTTCGGAATTGATTCGCTTAAGTCTGAATGATGTCTCCTTGGAATTGGGTTATATTCGCTGCCGCGGAAAAGGCCATAAAGAAAGGATTGTCCCTGTGGGGGAACCGGCCATACTTATTATTAAAGATTACCTATCTTTTACCAGGCCAATTCTTTTGGCACGTAATCCTAAACCTTTGGCGTTAGTAAAAAATACAATGTTTTTAAATTCCCGCGGTCAACCACTTTCCCGGCAAGGAATTTGGTTAATTTTAAAGAAATGGGCCAAAGACTATAACCTGCAGCATAACATTTATCCGCATCTTCTGCGCCACAGCTTTGCCACCCATTTGTTGGATAATGGTGCGGATTTGCGTTCCGTGCAAGAAATGCTAGGGCACGCCGATATATCTACAACTCAGATCTATACTCATCTCTCCCGTAAACGAATCTTGGAAGTATTTCAAAAATCTCATCCCCGAGCACGGCAAGGAGGTAAAAAAGATGGCGAAGAGGGCAGTTCTCATTGTCATGGATAGCGTTGGCGTCGGTGAGATGCCGGATTCTTGGGAATATGGTGATCAAGGAAGCAATACTCTGGCCAATATCGCTAAAGAGGTAGGGGGATTACATCTTCCTAATCTGAGAAATTTAGGTTTAGGCAATATTATTGATGTTCCGCATTTGGTTCCTGCCACCGAGCCGCGGGCTAATTACGGGAAGCTGGCGGAAATGTCTAAAGGAAAAGACACTACTACCGGTCATTGGGAATTAACCGGGATTATCCTGGATAAACCTTTTCCGACTTTTCCCAACGGCTTTCCGCAGGAATTTATTCGGGAATTTGAGCAGAGAATTGGCCGGGAAGTGTTAGGCAATGAAGCCGCCTCAGGTACTGAAATTATCAAGCGTCTTGGCCCGGAACATGTGGCAACCGGAAAACCCATTGTTTATACATCAGCAGATTCGGTTTTCCAAATTGCCGCTCATGAAGAAGTAATCCCTTTAGCAGAATTAATGGCCATCTGTCAGCTAGCCAGGGAAATGTTAGTTGCCGATTTAAGAGTATCCAGGGTCATAGCCCGTCCCTTCATCGGGGAAAACGGTAATTACCAGCGAACTGCCAATAGGCACGATTTTTCTATTAAACCCCTTGGCCTAAGCTTGTTGGATCACGTGCTGGCCAGCAACCAGCGAGTTTTCGCGGTAGGGAAAATCAATGATATCTTTGCCGGTCAAGGAATCAGTGAATATTCCCCAACAAAAGGTAATATGGATGGTGTAGATAAAACAATTGAATATTTGCGGCGAGACGAACCGGGGTTAATTTTTACCAATTTGGTTGATTTTGATATGGTTTATGGGCACAGAAATAATGTTCAAGGCTATGCCAAGGCTTTAGAAGACTTTGATGCCAGACTGCCGGAGATTTTGGAGGAGTTAAAGCAAGAGGATCTGTTGATTATTACCGCCGACCACGGCTGTGACCCAACCACCATCAGCACCGACCATTCCCGAGAGTATGTACCTGTACTTGCTTTGGGATCTCTTTGCCGCCAAGGGATAAACCTGGGGATTAGGCGGTCGTTTGCCGATGTGGGAGCGACAATTGCTGAATACCTTGACCTTAAACCTTTAGCTGCCGGCGAGAGTTTTTATCAGACAATAAGGAGGAACTAAAGCTTTGATTACGGAAAAAAAAATTAATAACCCGTTTAAATGAAACCAAAAAATATTTGCTTGATACGATTTCCGAACCGCCGGAGTTTGGGATAATTTTAGGTTCCGGCTTGGGTAGCCTAGCTGAACGGGTTCAGGAGCAAACAGTTATTCCCTACAAAGAAATACCTCATTTTCCTGTTTCCACTGTGGCAGGCCATTCCGGAAGGCTGGTCGTCGGAACCTTAGCCTCGAAAAGAGTTATAGTTTTGCAGGGGCGTTTTCACTACTATGAAGGATATGAAATGCATGAAGTGACTTTCCCGGTACGCCTGATGAAAGCTTTGGCTGTTAAGAACTTGCTAGTAACCAATGCCGCCGGTGGAATCAATCCGGCTTATAGTCCTGGAGATCTGGTGCTGATTAAAGATCATATCAATTTGATGGGCAATAACCCTCTGAAAGGTTCCAATATCTCGATTCATGGGCCAAGATTTCCTGATCTGAGTGAAGCTTATGATTCTCGATGGCTGGAAAAAGCCTTAGCAGTAATGGAAGAATTGGGCCTTAAAGCCCAACAAGGGGTTTATGCGGCTGTCAGCGGCCCAAGTTATGAGACACCCGCAGAAATAAGGTTCTTGAGAATAGTTGGAGCCGATTTAGTGGGGATGTCGACCGTTCCCGAGGTCATCGTGGCCAATCACTGCGGGATGAGAGTTTTAGGCATTTCTTGTGTTACGAATATGGCAGCCGGAATCTTACCGCAAAAGTTGAGCCATGCCGAAGTAATAGCTACTACCGAAAGAATAGAAAAAGACTTTGCCCATTTTGTCCATAAGCTCCTGGAAGCTTTAGATTAACCCTGGAGCAGTAAGCAGGTTATTTATCGGTTTAAATGGTGTATTGGGTTGCGGAGGGGGCTTTACAACATGAGAATGGTGGAACTGATCGAAAAGAAAAGAGATGGCTTAGCGCTAACGCCGGCAGAGTTAAATTATATTGTCGGGGGTTATGTCCGGGGAGATATTCCCGATTACCAAATGGCGGCCTTAGCTATGGCTATTTACTATAGGGGTATGAACGCCGAAGAAACTGCCCAGCTCACCCTGGCCATGGCGGAAAGCGGGGAGCAAGTTGATCTCTCCGGCTTAGGAGAATTCACCGTCGATAAACATAGTTCCGGTGGAGTGGGCGATAAAACAACCCTGATAGTTGGCCCGCTGGTAGCCGCATGCGGACTTCCGGTAGCCAAAATGTCCGGGCGTGGCCTTGGTCATACAGGCGGAACAATCGACAAGCTTGCGTCAATTCCGGGCTTTCAGATAGAAATAAGCCAGGAAGATTTTCTCCGCCAGGTTAAACAGATTGGAATAGCAATTATTGCCCAGAGCGGCAATTTGGTTCCAGCTGATAAAAAGCTCTATGCCTTAAGGGATGTTACCGCCACCGTTGATTCAATACCGCTGATCGCTTCTTCCATAATGAGTAAAAAAATTGCTGCTGGTGCTAACGGCATTGTTTTAGATGTTAAGTATGGTTCAGGTGCTTTTATGACTTCAGAGGCTAAGGCGGAAGAACTGGCTAAAACTATGGTGGCCATTGGGCAGAATCTTAACAGAAAGACAGTTGCTGTTTTGAGCAATATGGATCAACCTTTAGGAAAGGCTGTTGGCAATAGCCTTGAGGTCTTGGAAGCAATAGATACTTTACAGGGAAATGGCCCGTTTGACCTTAAGGAAGTATGTTTGGAATTAGCCGGTTGGATGCTGCTCATCGGCAATAAAGCTAAATCCCTGCAAGAAGCTAAGAGACTCTTAACCGAAACACTGCAAAGCGGCCAAGCTTGGGAAAAATTCTTAGAGTTTGCTACTGCTCAAGGTGGCAAGAGCCAAGTCTTAATTAACAAAGATCTCCCTTTAGCCCAAGTCAGAGCTGAGTTTAAAGCCGACCGAACAGGCTATGTCCAAAAAATCAATGCACGTAAAATTGGTATTTCTGCTATGGTTCTGGGGGCGGGGAGAGAGACCAAAGAAAGCCTCATCGATTCTGGTGCGGGGGTTTATCTGCATGTTAAATGCGGTGATTATGTGCATGCCGGCCAGACGTTAGCTACGCTTTATACTTCTAAGGCGGAACAAATTAAGCCTTCATTGCAATTACTAGCTGAGGCCTTTGCCATCGACAATCTTCCCTTTTCGTCACCACCGCTTATTTCCCGGGTTATTTCAGGAGTTTAGTATTTTCTTAAAGGATTTTTCCAAGATAGCTTTACAAAATTAATATTAACAACATCCATGAAAACGTACTTCAGAGAACATAATATAAGATCATTTTCAAAAAAGGAATCAAATGATTCCTTTTTTGCTTCATAGGGCAAGTTCCGAGTTTAAAGATCATAAGCTTTATTAAGAATTTTGTTTAACTGGGGTCGATGCTGATGCAAGAAAGAAAAAAGGTCTATAAAATTAATGATCAGATTGATACAAGTATGAACTATGCTGTCTTAGCCAATGCTGATCGCTTAAAAAAGCACAGGCATGCTTGGAGAGTATGGAGAACCCTGCAAAGTTTTGGCTGTAAAGTATATGTAATAGCGCCTGATCTAAGTACGTTTGAAGGCAGTAAACTATATCCGGACTTGCAGAGCATTCCAGGGCAAGTAGATGTTGTTGTTCCTTGTCTAAGGGCAGAATTTCTGCCTGATTTGATTGAGGCTGTGGCGGCGGGCAAGGTAAAATACATTTGGTTTCAGGAGAAAAATTGGACACCGGAATTTGCCGCTCAAGCGGAAGAAAAGGGCATAGGAGTTCTACGAGGCTGTGTACTGAAACATAAAATTTATAAAAAACCTCTAGCCTTTTTCAACCCCTGTTATTGGCATGGGTTGAGTGTAGCGAAGGTTCCAAACAAATATCACTTTTCATAGGTTCTAAATATAAAACTTTTATTTAAGGGCATACTAAAACCACTATCAATCATTTTAACCATTTTTACATGGGAGGTTATAGTATGCCCAAAAAAAGACCGCTGGGGGTATTTATAGTTGTTTTAGCTACTACCTGTTTTTTAGCGTTTAATGTAGCACCCTTGAAGGCCGCTAACATTGAAACTACTGCTGAAAGTGCCATATTAATAGAAGCAACAACAGGTAAAATCTTATATGAAAAAGAAGCGCATAAAGAACTTCCGCCGGCCAGCGTCACTAAACTTATGACTTTGCTGGTAGCGGCAGAAGCTATCGAAACGGGTAAAGTTAAGTTGACTGATATAGTAACCGCCAGTGAGCGAGCCTCCTCTTTAGGCGGATCCCAAATTTGGCTGGAAACTGGTGAGCAATTTACTTTGGAGGAAATGCTAATTGCCATTGCGGTAGGTTCCGCTAATGATTGTTGTGTGGCGGTCGCTGAACACATTTATGGAACACATGAAGAATTTGTGGACAAAATGAATCAGAAAGCGAGAAATTTGGGCTTAAAGAATACTAATTTTGTTAATTCCTATGGGCTGCCGGCCAAGGGCCATTACAGCAGTGCCTACGATCTGGCTGTTCTTGGGCGCGAGGCTCTTAAATATCCCTTGATAACAAAACTTACAGCAATTAAAGAATATGATCTCCGGAACGGGGAGTTTAAGCTTTGGAATACCAATAAACTTTTATGGTGGTACGAGGGTACCGACGGATTTAAAACGGGCTGGACCCAGGAAGCTAAATATTGCCTGGCTTCTACGGTAGAACGCAATGGTTTGAGGTTAATATGTCTTGTGATGGCCGTACCCGAAGTAAGAGGGCATTTTCAAGAGTCCATGAAAATTTACAATTATGGGTTTGCCAATTATGCTTATAAAGAGTTTGCCCCTGTTGGTTCCAAACAGGGAGAAGTGTTAGTACACAAAGGCTCAGACATTAGGGTAGACCTTGTGGCTGAAAGTCCGGTAGGACTTTGTGTGGAAAAAGGAAAAGATCAAGATTGCAGGCTGGAAACAAAGCTAACACCTGTCGTGACAGCACCAGTGGCTAAAGACCAGAAATTGGGTGAAATTATCCTTTATTGCGGTCAAGTGGAACAAGGAAGAGTAAACCTTGTAGCTAAGGAAGATGTCAAAAGGGCTAAGTTCTTAGAAATAGTTACGAGAACCATACAGGAATCATACAGTCTGCAACCGTCTATATACACTTATAACTAATATGCTTGGTCTTCTTCAGCGAGAATTTGCCTTAAACGATGCAAAGCAGCTCGTTCGATGCGTGAGATCTGAACCTGCGAGAGTTTCATTTTTTTAGCAATCTCACTTTGAGTTTTATCCTCAAAGAACCTCATTATTAAGATTTTTTTTTCGCGTTCCGGTAGTTTATTTAAGACTTCCATGAGAGCAATTTTCTCAAACCATCCTTGATTGGCTTCTTTATCTAAAGGCAATTGATCCAAAACATAAATGGGATCCGAGTCATCTTGGTAAAGGGTATCATGAATAGACGTAGGACTTTGAACGGCTTCCAAGGCCATAATAATATCTTCGCTGGGAACACCTAGGTCTGCAGCAATTTCATTGATGGTTGGCTCTCTTTTCAATCCCAAAGAGAGCTTTTCCCGGGAACGATTAATCTTGTAAACCAGTTCTTTGTAAGAACGGGGTACTTTAATGGGATGGTCATCACGTAAGAACCTTCTGATCTCCCCGATAATCATCGGTACGGCATAGGTTGAGAATTTTACCCCATAGGAAAAGTCAAATTTATCAATTGCTTTCATTAACCCTATAGTACCTATTTGAAAAAGATCTTCCAATTCATAACCTCTGTGGGCAAAACGCTGAATTAAATTAAAAATAAGTTTTAAGTTGCAATTGACCAGATGCTCCCTGGCCGCCTTATCACCTTTTTGAGCTTGACGCAATAGTTCCATCATTTCCTGTTCAGAGAGCAGGGGGAAGCGGGGCAAGTTCATATCAGATAGTCTTTGAATCATTACACTACCTCCTCTTAATGAGAGGAGGGTGGTTGGGTATTGATATTTTTAACCATAATGACCTTGGTTCCCCTATTTACCTCCGATTCAACCCGAAGTTCATCCATAAAAGACTGCATAAAGATAAAACCAAGGCCCATCCTCTCGGGGTCAGTGGAAAAGGAGGCCTGCATAGCCTGTTTAATATCAGGAATTCCACAACCCTCGTCACTGACCTGGATTTTAATTTTATTTGCAGTTACTTCTAGTTCCAGAGTTACCAAGTAATCCGGCTTATTAGAGTAGCCATGAATAATAGCATTGGAAACCGCTTCAGAGACAGCTACCTTAAGTTCTTCCAATTCATTGATCGGAAGATCTAATTGTGCACCCAGAGTGGAGGCCAGCATTCTGGCAATGGTTACATTTTCAGGCCAGCTAGAAAATGTGAGCTGGAGCTTATTAACTTTCATCTTTTTTCCCCTTTCCATAGCTTTGGTTTACTGTGCTTTTTCTTCCGGAATAAAATCGATGATTTTCGGAAGTCCTGACAACTCCATTATGTTATAGAGATGCGGAGGTACGTTGGCAATAAGTATTTTTCCTCCCAGAGGGAGTAATTTTTTATATCTCCCCAGGATAACTCCTAAGCCGGAGCTGTCAATAAAGGTTAAGTCATCCATATGCAACACAACGGTTCGGATCCCTTTTTTGTCTATTTCCGAATCAATAAGCCGCTTTAATTCATCTGCATTATTCATATCCAGTTCGCCTTCGACGGAGAGATGGAGGGTTTGACGCTCAATCCTTTTTTTCATTTGTTAAACACACTCCTATGCAACAAGTAGTAAAAGTAATCTTCGACATTAGCCATATTATTCCTCTGTGGAACCGGATTTATCTTCTTGGCTTATTTCCACACTTTAGGAAGAATAATTAATTATTAAAACCAAAATACCGAATTTGCAGCAAATTTATGGGGAAAAATAACTAAAACATTATTAAGATTTTTGAGGTGATTAGAATGCCAAACTCTAATTTACGTCCTCCCAACATAAATGTTACTGCCGAGGAATATAAGGAAATTACCGAGAAGCTGGCTCCTAAACCAAGAGTGCTCAAAAATGCTGTTTTAGCTTTTTTAGTAGGCGGATTAATCTGCAGCATCGGTCAAATAATAATTAATTTTTATATGCTGTACCTGGAATTGCCAAAAGTCTCAGCCCAAATAGCCGGGACAGCAACTTTAATTTTTCTCGGAGCTCTTTTAACAGGTTTAGGGGTCTATGATGAAATTGTAAAAATTGGCGGGGCTGGCGGGATTGTTCCTGTCACTGGTTTTTCTAACTCCATGGTTTCGCCCGCTCTGGAATATAAGAGAGAAGGCTATGTTTTTGGGGTTGGAGGCAAATTATTTACTATTGCCGGGCCAATTCTAGTCTATGGAATTGCCAGCTCCATAATTGTAGGGATTATCTATCTGCTGTTGAGGTAAGAGCATCGGTGAAGGGAGATGAACTAATTGAATTATAAAAAGACCGGAAACCAAAGCGTGGTTTTTCAAAATCCTCCTGTAGTAGTATCGAGTTATACCGTTGTTGGTCCGAAAGAAGGAAAGGGCCCCTTAAAAGACAGTTTTGATGTTATTCTTAAAGATACTTATGACGGAGAAAAGTCTTGGGAAAGAACTGAAGCGAAGATGCTGGAAAAGGCGATGCGGGGAGCCGTTGATAAAGCTCAAGTCCCTCTGGAGTCTGTAGATTATATTTTAGCCGGGGATCTTTTAAATCAGATTATTTCCGCCAACTTTGCCGCTCGCCAGCTGGGCTTACCTTTTATTGGCCTTTACGGGGCCTGTTCCACTATGGCTTTATCGCTTGCCCTGGGAGCAATGCTGATTGACGGAGGGTATGCCGCTAAAGTGTTATGCAGTGCTTCCAGCCATCATGATACTGCGGAACGACAGTACAGGCTTCCTACCGAACAAGGAAATCAAAGAGCAATGTATGCCCAATGGACGGTGACAGGTGCAGGCACTATTTTACTTGCCGCTGCCGGCAGCGGCCCGAGGGTAACCGCAGCTACTATTGGCAGAGTTATCGATTACGGAGAAACTGACACTAATAATATGGGAGCGGCTATGGCTCCTGCTGTTGCGGATACGATTTTGAATCATTTTCAGGACTTAAATCGCCCCTCTGATTATTATGATTTAGTTGCTACAGGGGATCTAGGAATGCTGGGCCTGCAATTACTAATAGAACTCCTCAAGAGAAGCAACTTTAGTGTCGCCAAGAACCTTACCGATTGCGGAGTAATGATCTTTAGCCCTGAACAGGATACCCACGCCGGCGGAAGTGGCTGCGGTTGCTCAGCAGTTGTTTTAGGCGGTGATATTTTAAATAGGATGCAAAACGGTGAACTTAACAAAGTGCTTTTGATTGGCAGCGGCTCTTTGCATAGTCCGGCTTCAGCCCTGCAAGGGGAATCCATGCCCTCAATCGGCCATGCTATTTCTCTGGAAATGCCATAATGGAGGTGTCAGCATTGTTTAATAATATAATCCCTGCCTTTCTGGTAGGTGGTTTAATTTGTGTAATTGGTCAATTGCTCATGGATTTAACCAAAGCTAAAATTACTCCATCCCATGTCCTGGTTGGTTTTGTAACTGCCGGAGTTATTTTGGGAGCTTTAGGATTATATGAACCCTTGGTGAAAATTGGGGGAGCAGGAGCAACAATTCCTTTATCAGGTTTTGGCTATACTTTAGCTAAAGGTGCTATGGAAGGTGCTCAATCTAGTGGCTTAATAGGCGCTTTCTCCGGGGGAATTCAAGCTACAGCGGTTGGTATTGCCGCAGCTGTATTTTTTGGTTACATGGCGGCAGTTGTATTTAATCCGAAAGGTTGATAATTATGTCCTTACGCGCAGAAACAAATATTCCAGTTTCCAAGAACTATCAAGAGAATATCGATTATCTTAACCAAAAGCTGGGTGTTCCCGAAAGCTATGACATAGTTGTGCGGGAAATGACTGTCGGCGGTAAAAAATTAGCTATCTATTCCATAAACGGTATGGTCGGAAGGCCGGCTTCTAATCTGATACTGGAAGTTTTTATGGAGATGGAAAGAGCTGAACTGGTCATTAACACTTTGGAGAAGCTGGTTAAGTCCAAAATCGTTGATTTACAAGTCTCAGAAGTAGAAGCTATGGATGAAGTTATTTATTTCATTCTTTCCGGTGCAATGGCTATTATTGTTGAAGGAAAAAATCAATCAATAATCGTTGACGTGCGGAGTTATCCGGCTCGTCAACCGGAAGAACCCGATGTGGAAAGAGTGACCAGAGGTTCCAGGGACGGTTTTACGGAGACACTGATTTTTAATACCATCTTGATTCGCCGCCGCCTGCGTGACCCGGGGTTAAGGATGAAACTGGTCAAAGCGGGAAGCCGCTCTAAGACCGATGTTTGCATTGCTTATATCGAAGATATTACCAATCCCAAAATGGTTAATTACATTGAAAAGGAAATAAAAAACATCAGAATTGACGGTATTCCCATGGCTGAAAAGAGTATTGAGGAATTTATTCTGGGCAGTAAATTCTGGAATCCTTTTCCGAGGGTGAGGTATACGGAAAGACCTGATGTAGCAACTATTCATCTTCTGGAAGGTAATGTCCTGGTAATGGTTGATACTTCTCCCAGTGTCATTATTGCGCCCTGCACCCTTTGGCATCATGTCCAGCATGCTGAAGAATACCGCCAGGAACCGGTTGTTGGCGCCTATTTGCGCTGGGTTAGGTTTTTGGCCATCTTAGCCTCGGTTTTTCTCTTCCCCCTCTGGCTGGCGGCAGCTTTAAATCCCCATCTTTTACCCGAGAGCCTAAGGTTTATAGGGGTGGCAGAGCCCGCTAAGGTCGGGCTGCTTTTACAAGCATTTATTGGTGAAATAGCTATTGATATCTTGCGTATGGCAGCGATCCATACTCCTTCGCCCTTAGCAACAGCACTAGGTTTGATTGCAGTCTTCATGCTCGGCGATATTGCCATTGAAGTAGGTCTTTTTACACCGGAAGTAATAATGTATTTAGCGATAGCCGCTGTTGGTACTTTTGCTACACCAAGTTATGAACTGGCACAAGCCAATCGCTTAGCGAGATTATTTTTAATTGCTATGGTAGGCTTGTTTAATTTCTGGGGCTTAGCTGTAGGTGCTGTAGCGTTATTTATCTTGCTCTTAAGAACCAATTCCTTTGGTGTACCTTATCTTTGGCCTTTAATACCTTTAGACTTTAAAGCCTTAATGACTATTATTGTTAGACATCCCGTACCGATAGCCAATCTAAGGCCAAGTATTTTTAAACCCAAGGATAGAATCAGACAGCCTCAGGAAAGAACCAATCCTTCTTAAAGGTTCTTTAGTCCAATTTGTGATGCTTAAGGGGCCTGACAAAAATAAGATCGAGGGAAAGCAAGAGAAGAATTGCTATTAGGATTAGATTAATCCTGGTATAATAATCATAGCCATAATGGTTTTCCAAGCCTATGGGCAGGAAATTATAAGAAGGGATTAAGGTATTTTGAAAATAAGAGGGGACTAGGGTGCTTTGATAAAAAGAAGGCGGATAGTAAACGAGTGGTGGCGATGGGAGTGTAAGAAGCATACGGCTTAAGCCCGGTACTCCTATTACTTAGCCGCACTGTTTCTGGTAAAGTATTATGATTATTTTTGAAGAACAGGCTGCTGCTCATGCTCATCCTCCCATCTCCGTTTTCTGTAGTTAGGAATAGAGCAAAAACCTAATACCATTATATGGAATATACTTTTAATTGTTACAATCTGGCAATTGGCCACTGCGGTTAATGCGGGGCGGTTTGTTTTATTACCTTAAAATTTATAAAAATGAAATAAATTAAACAAAATAGATCTTTATGTTTCGTGAAATATTAGGTAAAATAGTGGTTGGAGTTGAGGTGTGAGCCTATGATAATTGGTTTCGGTCTTGGAAGCCCGTTAGTGGCTTTGTTAATGTTCTTAGTTACCGGGTTTATATCCTATAATATTTATAAATACTTTAAAAGCCGCAAAACTAATTATTCTGCCTGGGAGGAAAACCAGGATTGGGAAGAGTATAGAGAAAGACGAAGAGAGTATTACTATAAACAGCGTCAAAAAGCGCGCCAAATGATGGATAAATATAATTTAAGCGATGATGAGATCGAAGAAATAATTGAGAAAGAGATTAGGGACAGTAATTCCTAAATCGTTTAATATAGCCTGGTATATTAAATTAAAATATATCAATATCTATTAAAGGAGGTTACGGCATACTGTTTTAAATTGGACTTCTTTTTTTGGTAAAATATAATTTTGGCCTTATTGTTACTGAATGAATTTGTGAAAGGATGTTGACATTGAAACTGAAAAAAGTTGTGGTTTTTTCTATTCTTCTCCTTACTTCTTTCTTTGCTTTAAGCGGAGTTGCCTTGGCCTCAGGCGGAGAAGGACAAGAATTAGGCCATTCCCTGCCCTTATGGAGTATAATACCTTTTGTCGGAATGCTGCTTTCTATTGCTATCTTTCCTTTGGTCAATGCCCATTGGTGGGAACATAACATGGCCAAGGTTAGTGCTTTCTGGTCTTTGGTTTTCTTTATTCCTTTCCTGATTGCTTACGGGTGGAGCATTGGCTTTGAACAGTTTTTGCACATAGTTGTTCTAGATTATATCCCATTTATTGTTCTGCTTTTTGGTTTGTTTTCGGTTGCTGGCGGGATTATTCTCCGGGGCTCTTTAAGAGGAACCCCTAAAGTCAATCTAGCCTTGTTGGGGATAGGAACCGTCTTAGCCAGCTGGGTGGGAACCACCGGAGCGGCCATGCTCTTAATCCGTCCTTTAATCCGGGCAAACGAGTGGCGGCAAAAGAAAACCTTTATTGTTGTTTTCTTTATTTTCCTTGTCTGTAATATTGGCGGTTCTTTAACACCTGTTGGGGATCCCCCGTTATTCTTAGGTTTTCTTAGAGGAGTACCTTTCTTCTGGACAATGAATTTATTTTGGCCTATGGCTTTTAATGCCCTTATTCTTTTAGCTATTTTCCATCTTATGGATCGCTATTACTATCGTAAGGAAATGAGCTTAGGTTCTGCCAGTACCACAGAAGTCAGTACGAGCAAGGAGCCTTTAAGAATTGACGGCTTGCATAATCTTATTTTCTTAGTTATGATCGTCGGTTCTGTTATTTTAAGCGGAGTCCTGGCTAAGACGTCTACATTTGCCAATTTGGAAACCGGTGAGCTCTATGGAATTACCCTCTACAAGCATATTGTTTTTCCTTTTACTAACTTGATTCAAGTTTCAATTATTTTACTGGCTGCTTTTCTCTCCGTTAAAACTACTTCCAAAGTTATCCGTGAAGATAATAAATTTACTTGGTTCCCAATTAAAGAAGTGGCAACCCTCTTTATTGGGATCTTTATTACCATGATTCCCGCTCTGGCAATTTTAAGTGCCCGTGGTTCGGAATTAGGCTTAACTCACCCGGCTCAGTTTTTCTGGGCAACAGGTGCTCTCTCCAGCTTCCTGGATAATGCCCCGACTTACCTTGTCTTTATGACCACAGCCGCCAGCTTAGGTGCGGCAGAAGGGATCATTACCACAGTCGGAACCATAGCTCCTTCTATGCTCCTAGCCGTATCCTGCGGTGCGGTATTTATGGGTGCCAACACCTATATTGGGAATGCGCCCAACTTTATGGTGCGTTCCATTGCCGAGGAAAACAAAATCAAAATGCCCAGTTTCTTTGGCTATATGGGTTGGTCACTCATCTTCCTGATTCCGCTATTTGTCCTTAATACCTTCATCTTTTTCCTCTAGAAAAACATATCATTTCGTTTAGTTTGTTTTTACTAAAGCCCTTGTTTAATTTCTACTACAAGAGGCAGCTACCGGGCTGCCGCTTGTAGTAGTTTTCAATTTTATTTATGCAAGCTGATTTAATCTAGATATTATTACTAATAAGAGAGAATAAGCTTCCCTGGTTGCTAATTTATTTCTCGCAAATATAATAGACTATAGTTATTTAACATTCTTAAAAGCTTAGGAGGACAATATGGAAGCATTAATGGCTCAATTAAAAGAGTATCTGCATATGGAAACGGAAATCTCCTTGGAAGAATTTAAAAAGTATTATACCAGTCTCATTAATCATTTAAACACTGAATATAACAATATGGATCAGGCTAATTGCCTGCAGGCTCGCTTTATATGCAGTATTGTTCAGGCTAATGCCGAAGCCCGCTCCCATAAGAATAAAACTAATGCCAAACCATTTAGGAAAATGGCCGCGAAATGTGGGTTTTGGGTAGAAGCTATTGATCATCGTTTAAAGAAGGAAGGGCTGACCCAAACGGCAATAGACATGGCAATGAAGGAGATTAATAAGCAGATGTAAGTAAAATCCCGTTTCCAAACGGGACTTTTTTAATTGCTTAACTTTATAAAATTTGACAACTGAAGAATGCTTTTTACCTTAAAGTTATTGGTAAATAGGAATGACTATACTTTCTTAGAGTTTTTAGATATTATAAGAAAAGAAAAAGCTTTTTTTGAGTAGGACTACTTGCCTTATTTAATAATATTGTTATTATCAATTAATTTTTGGGATTATTGTAAATGATAATGAGGTTTACTTTATGAAAATTATTCTTTCTCACCGGTACTTAGATTTCGATGCTTTAGCCTCAATGGTTGCTGTCCAAAAAATATATCCTGAGGCTAAACTGATAATTGAGGGAAACTTGGGTTCTTTTGTCCAAGATTTTATTGCCCTCGCCAAGGAACATATCCCTTATTATCGCTTGAAAGATATTGACGTGGCCAAGGTTAAAAAAATTATCCTGGTTGATACTTTTGAATTAAGCCGTTCGATAGCAAATCCAGATCTGCTAAAACAATTGAATCAGGCTGAATTGGAAATAATAGACCACCATCCTTTTGATAGCCCAAGGGGCAATAATGTTATCATCGAAACGGTCGGAGCTTGTACTACTCTTCTAGTGGAAAGAATTATGAAACACGGGCTTAGATTAAGCAAGTTTGAGGCCACACTCCTGGCCTTAGGGATTTATGATGACACAGGCAGTTTGCTTTTTGAAAGTACTACAGCCCGCGATCTTAAGGCGGTAGCTTACCTTTTGGAACGGGGTGCCCAGCTGGGGGTTGTTGCCGAATACTTACGCAAACCTTTTACTGCTGAACAAGTAGATCTTTTTCAACAGCTCTTAGATAACGGATTTATTGAAGAATTTGAGCGCATACCGGTATATATTTCTTTCGCTGAATGCCGAGAATACTTCGGAGGCTTGGCCTTGCTGGCCCATCGTATTGGGGAAATAGAAAGTCCTGATATCTGGTTTTTGGTTGTTAAGATGGAAAGAAGGGTATATTTGGTGGGGCGAGCCAGAGGGATCGGTTTCCCGGTAAATAAAATTGTCCAGGTTTTTGGCGGATGGGGACACGAAAAAGCCGCTTCTGCTGTAATTAAAGACGCTGATATATCTTCTGTTATTTCTCGTTTAAAGGAAGAAATTTTGAAAACGGTTCAAAAACCCCACCTTGTCAAGGATATCATGAGTTTTCCGGTCAAAACGGTTCTGCCGGGAACTACTATGGGTGAGGTTAATCAATTGCTGTTAAAGTATGGACATACTGGTTTGCCGGTTTTGGAAAAAAATACTTTAGTAGGAATTATATCCCGCAGGGATGTTGATAAAGCTATAAAGCATGGCTTACAACATGCTCCTGTTAAAGGTTTTATGACTAAAGAAGTTATTACGGCTCACCCAGATCAAAGCTGGGAGGAAATCCAAGAATTAATGGTTTTGCATGATATCGGCAGACTACCGGTCGTAGATAATGGCCGCCTAGTTGGCATTGTCTCCAGGTCAGATGTTTTACGTTTAGTATATGGCAGCGCCATTCCAACCACAAGCGAGTTAGTAAGGAATAGAAGCATAGCTATCAAAGAAGATATGCTAGACCTTTTGCGCCAACTTCCGGCCAAAACACAAGCTCTTCTGGTATTGATCCGAGAAGTTGCTGCCGCCTTAAATTATAAGGCTTATCTGGTCGGAGGTTTTGTTAGGGATTTACTCTTGCGGTTTCCAACAACTGATTTAGATATCGTAGTGGAAGGCAATAGTTTTGTTTTTGCCCGTAAGTTAGGCTTAGAACTTAATTGTACCAAAGTAACTCAGCATAAACAGTTTGGTACTGCGCGGATTTTACTCCAGGATGGAACACACCTCGATATTGCAGGCTCCAGAAGGGAAGACTATGATTTTCCCGGAGCTTTACCAACCGTAGAGGAATCGACTTTAAAGGATGATTTATTCCGGAGGGATTTTACCATCAATGCTATGGCACTTGATCTTAACGGCAGCCATTACGGAGAAGTAATTGATTATTATGGAGGTTTCCGTGATCTGCAGCAGGGCGAGATCCGCTTCCTGCATAATCTTAGTTTTATTGAGGATCCAACTAGGATTTTAAGGGCTATACGATTTGCCGGGCGTTATAGGTTTAAGTTAGCCAAAATTACCAAAGAAGCGATTTTAACGGCACTGGCAGCTAAGGCTTTTGCTAAAGTAAGCCCGGAACGATTTACAGAGGAGCTTTTGTTAGTCTATAATGAACCTAATTATCAAGTAATGGGTGAAATGCTTAAAGAGTATGGGGTGCTAAGTAATTGGTTTTCGTCTGACCTTCCGTGGTATTATCAAGCACCGGCTGAAGAAGCCCGAGGGTGGCCTGTCGAGAAACGTTGGTTAACCAGTCTAATAAACATAGGCAGTCGAGATGTTTCTAGAGTACTCGGTAAACTGACCCTTCCTAAACAGCTTTATAAGCTTACTGAAGAGTATCTTCATTTAAGGGAAGATTTGCGTACCAAATCCACTGATCTAAAGCAAATTGATGAGGTTCTCCTCAATGTCTCCCCAATCCTAATTGAAGTTTTAGGCTGCCATGATGAATTTGCACCTGCTTTAAAACAGTATATAATAGCTTTGACGAAGATGAAAACAAATGTGACCGGAAAAAGACTTCTTGAATTAGGCTTTGAGGAAGGCCCTCAAATAGGCAATATCTTGAGAGAAGTACGTAATCTCTGGCTGGAAGGGGTTTTAAAAACCCCTGAAGAAGAAGAGAATTATCTTCAGGATTTAGTACAAGCTATGTTAAAATCATAGAGTAGCAGTTGTTCAAGCTTAATAGTCATATTGAGAAGGGAGTTTTAGTATGAAAAGAATATTTAGTGGTATGCGGCCTACAGGGTCGCTCCATATAGGACATTTAAGTGTACTTCAAAATTGGGTGGCTCTCCAGGACGAATACGAGTGTTATTATTCTATTGTTGACTGGCATGCCTTAACTACCGGTTATGAAGATAAAACCAATTATCAGCAATTAATTAGGGAAATGGCTCTGGACTGGCTTAGTGTAGGCCTTGATCCAGAAAGAAGCGCCATTTTTGTTCAGTCCCAAATGAAAGAACATGCTGAATTACATCTTTTGCTTTCCATGTTTACACCTCTATCTTGGTTAGAAAGGGTTCCGACCTATAAAGATCAAATTCAGCAGTTAGGCCAAGAGGGCAAAGATCTGCATACTTATGGCTTCCTCGGTTATCCCTTATTGATGGCAGCAGATATTTTGGTTTATAAAGCCCAGGTTGTTCCGGTCGGAGAAGACCAAATTCCCCATATTGAACTTTGCCGCGAGATAGCGAGAAGGTTTAATCATCTTTATGGCCATGTATTCCCTGAACCTCAGGCCATAATCGGTGAAATACCGCTCCTACCCGGAGTTGACGGCCGAAAAATGAGTAAAAGTTATAATAATGCTATTGCCATTTCAGCTTCTCCCGAAGAAATAAATACTAAAGTAAGGCAAATGATCACCGATCCCCAAAGAATCCGCAAGGATGACCCTGGGCATCCTGAAGTTTGTGTTGTCTCTAAATTTCATAAAATATATTCCCCGGATATAAGTAGAATCGAAAGCGAATGTAAAGCAGGGAAAATTGGCTGTGTAGCGTGCAAAAAGTATTTAGCCGAAAATATCGATAAAGCTCTGACTCCTTACCGGGAAAGAAGAAAAGAATGGGAAGAAGGGGACAAAGTAAAACAAGTTTTACTCAAAGGTGCTGAACAAGCCCGGATTACAGCAGCTCAAACTATGAATGATGTTCGTGAAGCGATGGGCATTTAATGGACGGTAAAAGAAATGCTCCCTATGTTGAGCTTCCCATCTTTCAGGGTCCTTTAGATTTGCTTTTGCATTTGATACAACAAAACAAGGTGGATATTTATGATATTCCGCTAGCAGTAATAGCCGACCAATTTATTTCTACCGTTAAAGAAATGGAAGCCCTGGATATGGAGGTAACATCGGAATTCTTAGTTCTCGCCGCTCAATTATTATATCTTAAGTCCAGGCAATTACTTCCTAAACCCCAAAAAACGGATGAAGAGCTCCAATTGGAAGAAGATTTGAAGCAAGATTTAGTGGAAAGGCTAATTGCTTACCGAGCTTTTAAGGACATAGCTTCCTACTTAGGTTCTAAAGAGGAATCCTCCGGAAATAAGTATTTCCGGGAAATTGATTTAGAAGAAATTATGACAAAAATTAAACCGCCTAATCCTTTGGCCGGAATTGGCTTGACCGATCTCCTGCAAGCCTTTCAGTCTGTTTTGTTAAGAGTTGAGAAGGGGGAGGATCTTTCCCTCTATGTCGAGGTAGATGATATTCCGGTGGAATTAATGATTACGGATATTATGCGCAGAATGATTCTAAACCCCAGGGGAATGAAGTTTACTCAGCTGCTACGCTACCGTTCCAGGGTGGAGATCGTAGTAGCTTTTATTGCTTTATTGGAATTGTTAAAGGACGGGAAGCTTAAAGCTGAGCAAAGCCGCCCCGACAATGACATTTTTATTGTTCCCACCGCCAAAGCCTGGGATTTTAGAAATGAGGAGTCGGTATGATGCTTTTTAGTGATACAGAGATTGCTGCCTTGGAAGCTTTACTGTTTGTAGCCAAAGAACCGCTCAGTATTGCTAAACTGGCAGAGATTTTGGAAGTTTCTCCTGAAAATGTCTCTGAGCTTCTTGAGATTCTTAGGGAGCGGTATCAAGCTGCTGACAGTGGTTTAATACTCATTGAAGTTGAGAAGAACTATCGTTTGGGCACTAAGCCGGAAATGGCGCGCTATATCGAAATACTCTATAAACAACCTGCATCAGCTTTATCCAATGCAGCTTTGGAAGTCCTCTCAATCGTTGCTTATAAACAACCTATTACCCGCGGGGAGATAGACTTTATCCGAGGGGTACAATCCGATCGAGCCTTGGCTACTCTTGTAGACAAGGGGCTAGTCCAAGAAGTTGGCCGAAAAGATGGGCCAGGGCGGCCGATCCTATATGGTACTACCGAAACTTTCCTTATGCATTTTGGTCTGAAGTCACTGGCAGAACTCCCCAACCTGGAATGTTGAAGCCTTAGGAAATAGGCTTAGAAAATAGTTGTCAAATATGTGACTTTATGTTATTATTACCGTTAGTTTTATAAAAATCTTAAGGATAGAGGCGCAGTTATTAATAGTAAGTATTCAGAGCGGGCCAACGATGAAGAATACTGAAAGGAATAATTGCCGAAGTTGCAGTCTCGGCCGGAGGCAGCAACTGGGCTTATGCTGATAAGAGTATAAGACTGTCATTTCGTCATGGAATGAAGCGCTATCCGGAAACCTTGAAAATTATAGGTATATACTGGAGATACAGTTAGTTTATAAATTTTCGCGGTTTACGGGTAGGCACTCGTAAACTTTTTTATTGCCACTTAATAAATTGTCCTTTGGAGATAGCCTTCCAATCACGGTAAACCTAGCTCCAAGAATTTTGTTAACAATGTTAGGAGGAACATAGATGCTTAAGAAAACATTACCATTTTCCAAGCAGCAATTGGAAGAAATTGTACAAGCATACGGAACACCTTTCCATATTTATGACGAAAAAGCTATGCGGGAGAATGTCCGCCGCTTACAAAGAGCTTTTTCTTGGGTTCCTGGATTCAAAGAATATTTTGCAGTGAAAGCTACTCCCAATCCTTATATTTTACAAGTTCTGGCTGAAGAAGGAACAGGTGCTGACTGCAGTTCACTTCCGGAACTAATTTTGGCCGAGAAGGTAGGCCTGCGTGGGGAAGAGATAGTTTTTACTTCTAATGATACACCTGGAGAAGAATATCGCAAGGCACGCGAGTTAGGAGCAATTATTAATCTTGATGATATTACCCATATTGATTATTTGGCAAAAGAAGCGGGGATACCGGAGATGATTTCTTTTCGCTACAATCCTGGTCCACTGCGCCAAGGCAATTCCATCATTGGTAATCCGCAAGAAGCAAAATACGGGGTTACGAGAGAACAGCTTTTTGAATGTTTTCCCAAGGTTAGGAGCCTGGGAGCCCAAAGATTTGGCTTGCATACCATGGTGATATCAAATGAGCTCGATCCGGATTTCTTTGTGGAAACTGCCATTATGATGTTTGAATTGGCTGTCGAGCTTAAAAAGCGCTTAAACATTAACATTGAGATCGTAAATCTGGGCGGGGGAATTGGAATTCCCTATCATCCCGAGCAAGAACCCGTAGATCTAGAATATATTGGCGCCCAAGTTCAAAAGGCCTATAACCAAATAATTGTGCCCAGCGGCTTGGATCCTGTACGCATTGTTATGGAATGCGGTCGCGTGATAACCGGACCTTATGGTTATTTAGTCGCTAGAGTCTTGCATCGCAAGGAAATATATAAGAACTATATAGGGCTTGATGCTTCGATGGCTGATTTGATGCGACCTGGAATGTACGGGGCCTATCATCATCTTAGTGTCGTCGGCAAAGATGAATGGCCTTTAGACCATAAATATGATGTTACAGGCAGCCTCTGTGAGAATAATGATAAATTTGCCGTTGACCGGCTATTGCCTAAGATTGAGATTGGCGATTTAGTCGTCATCCACGATACGGGTGCTCACGGGCATGCCATGGGTTTTAACTACAATGGCAAATTAAGATCCAAAGAATTATTACTTAAGCCTAATGGCAAGGTAGTTCAGATCAGAAGAGCCGAAACCGTTGCTGATTACTTTGCAACCCTAGATTTTTCGCAGCTTAATAATCAACAATGAGAAATACGGCCTGATTATTTTGCTTGCCAAAGCTTATTAGCGATGAGGTCTTAAATTAGGAATCAATCAAGAAGCTGCGGCAAGAATATAGAGGACAAAAAAGGACTGCTGCCTATAAATTCAGTTATTGGCAGCAGTTTTCTTTTTTAAGTGGAGTTTTTCTTGACTCAAGGAGTAGAGTATTGAAAGCACAGCTCAGCAAGAGAATTTCCGTGCACCAGTATAGCCATAGCAAAAGAATCATTACTCCGCCAATGCTTCCGTAGGTTACCGAAAAATTATTAAAGTGCCGGACATAATAAGAAAAAGCGAGAGACAGCACAATCCAGCCGCTCGCAGCCAAAAAGGAACCAGGCAAAACCATTCTTGTTGACAAACTGGTAGAGATAGCCATCCGGTTTAAGACTATAAAGCTGAGAATTAATAAGAAAAATTGGATGAGAATACGGAATTTTGGCCAGAGGAAAGGGAATAGGCTGGTTGCTCCCAAATCCTGAAAAAATTCATTGCCAAGGGATTCACCCCAAAAGAGGATTATAATTGACAGGATAAAAGTAAAGGTCATAATCAAAAGAAAGGCTATAGCCGTTAGTTTTACTTTCCAAAATGGCCGCTCTTCTCTGAAACCATAAGCTTTAGCGATTCCTCGCATTAAGGCGTTGATACCATTTAAGGAAGCCCAAATAGCGCCAAGCATGCCGAAGGAGAGGAGGGTTGGGCTCCGTTTAGCGAAAACCTCATAAATAATGCTTTCCACCATAAGATAAGTCTCTTCAGGCAATAAATATTTTAAATCTTCAAAAAGATGTTCACTGCTAAGATTGGCATAGCTCATTAAAGTCAGCAAAAAAATTAATAAGGGAAAAAAGGACAGGATCATATAATAAGTGACCTGTCCGCCAAGAGCCATTAATTCATTTTTGGTTACTAGTTCTAAGTATCTCCGGAGGAATTGAACCCAATTCAAAAGCAGCCACTCCTACTTGCGAGCCCTCAAGGAAAGGAGATTAGAGAATATTATTTAGACGGAGAGCTTCTGATTCCGGGACATCTTTCAATAGTAAGAGTAAGGTTTTCAGTTCGGCCATAGCTAAAGCTTGATCTTTATGACCTGCATACTGTTGAAGCCTGAGATAACTAATCTCAATATTATTAATCGTGCTATGATTGAGAATCATGGCCCACCAATTCTTGGCGACAGACCATTGCTCATAAGTTTCGTTTATTTTTAGCAGAGCAACTTCCCAATCATTTGCTCGAAGCTGAACTTCCGCTTCACTAAGTTCAGCCAGAATATTCTCGGAAGTAGTATTAATTTTATTAGTAACGTAGAGAGAGCAAAAGATAAGGAGAACAAAACCTACGATGATGGCAATAGTTGAACGCACTCTAAATCACCTTGATTTTCCGATTTTAATTATTTTGTTTCTCTTGATAATATAGCTTGCCGTGAGAATCGATAGTAGCTATCAACACTTTTTTATAGTCGGTAATATTGACCTTTTTTAATTCTTTTTTAAGCCATTTTTCTGTTATATTGGCTTTAGCAAAGTTTTGATGTTGGACGATACCATCCATGATTAGCGTATAGGGGAGAGATTCGCTTGGGACTTGCAACTTTAAATCTTCAGGGGTTGCCGGCCGGCGGATAGATTTAGGAATAACACTGAGCTGACCGTTTGTTTCCAGAATAGCATATTCCACATCGGCTAAGTCTGGGATGTTTTTTACTCTTAGTTGCTCGAGCAGATCGCTCAAGTTATAACGAAGTTTCTTAAGCTGGTCTTCGAGAATTTGCCCTTTATTAATTAAAACCGAAGGTGTACCGCAGATCAGAGCTCGTGCCTTTTCACTCTTTAAGGAAATTTGGGAAATAGCAACACCCAGGAGAAGCAAAACAAGGACAGGAAGCAAACCTGCCAGGAGGGGAATACCCGTATCTTGACTGGGGATAGCCGCCAGTTCAGAAATCATTAAGATTATTACCAGTTCAAAGGGCTGGAGCTGACCTACTTGCCTTTTACCCATTAATCTTAATACCAGGACTATTATCAAATATAAAACGATAGTTCTAGTAATAGCTACAAGCATTAAGTTGTACTCCTTCCCAAGGCAATGATATACTTATTTTTTCCCTTGGATAAAAGATTATTCCCCTTAAATTTAGAAATTTGAATTGTTAAGAATCTTTTCAAGATCATTATTTTAGTATACAATGGATTAAATAAAAGAATTTGATTGGAAAGTCATATTTTTTGCTGAATAAGGAGGAAAGTCCGTGTTCGAAAATGATATTCTGGTAGCCGGTGCTGATCCTGGCTTTGGAGCCATAAAACTTGATATTGGCGATACAAAAATATTGTATCCCGCTGTAATTTGTAACGGTAATGAGAGGGTATTTTCAACATTAGGTAGGACTGAGCTGGAAAAAGGAAGTGATTTGGATAAGCAAATTGCTTCCCTTGACGTAATTGTCAAAAATAATTCTACGGGTGTGGAAAGGCATTATTTCATGGGCAGTCTAGCCGAAAGCCTTAACCCCAAAGAAGCTCATTATTGTTGGGACGAAGATAAATCAAATGATGAGGAGGCTATGTCTCTCCTAATCGTTGGCCTTGCCTTGGCTCAGCCTTATCCCAAAACTAACATTTACCTGGGGACGGGTGTACCGGTAAAATTTTATGCTTCTTTAAAAGATAAGTATGAAGCAGAACTTAAAGGCTCTTTCTCCGTTACTTTTTTGTCAGGACCGTTCAAAGGCCAGACTAGGAGTATGAATATCTTGCGCTCCAGAGTTTTGCCCCAAAGTTATGGTGTTTTTATTAAAGAAACTTTAGACGAGAACGGGACACCAATTAATACTAGATTATTCGGAGGGTATGTAGTAGTAATTGATCTCGGTTTTAGAACCACCGACATAGCCACGTTTTATGACGGTATCATGCTTGATCCTCCTAATTCCTTCAGTTTAGAAAAAGGCTTACAGTGGGCGTATGCCGGGGTAGCCGAAAAGTTGAAAGAAATGACTATCAATCATGCTAATCCGATTGAAACCGATGATAAAGAATTGGATAAGATTTTCCGAGTCAATAAAGGCCTTTATCCGTGGAATAACGGAGCCATAGACTTAAATCCTGTGATGAAAAGAATGCTTAGCCAATTAGCGGCCGATATTTCCAGGGAAGTTATGAAAGTCTTGAAACCTATGGCCGGACGGATTCATACCATTTTAGTCGGTGGTAAAGTTGGAGAAATGGTTTATGAATACTTGAATTTGGAGAACAAGGTTTTAATTGATGATCCTCAATTTGGGAATGCCACAGGTTTCCGCATTATGGCGGCGAACCTGGTGAATAATCTTACCAGGAAAGTAAATGTTGATTAATGAAAACTTCAGGACATCTCATTTTGTATATTTCAGAAAATGAAGATTTTGAATTATGGAGGGCTTTAGCGCAGCTTTCTCCTGAGGAAAGAGCTTCTTTTGTTAAGAGTGCCCTGAAAAGAGCTTTGACTCAGAGTAATGATGCCCCAATTAATAATGCTCGGGATAAACATAATAATTATAACTTAAGAAGCGAGAAAAGTGCTGCTGAAAGCCTCTTACCGGACTTAACTCTGGAGGATCTTAGTTTTCGTGACCAGGTATTAGAAGAAAATGTCTTCAAACCTTTGCAATATCTAAATAATGAAACGAAAAACGGCATGCGGGAAATCGATAAGTTTGAAAGGGACACCAGAGAACGGGAGGAGAACCACTTGGGTCTAATTAATTTAAATCAATTGGAGACTAAAGTGGGCTCCGACTCCGTAAATAAAGGCCTTAGCTTTCTTCTTAATAATGTAATTGGCGAAGAAGATGATGAAAAAGTCATAGAATTTATCCGTAAAGCTAAAAGTCAGTAGGCAACAATGCTTTTCAAAACTTATTAATTTTAATAGCAAAATAAATGACGACTTTTCCGATAAAGAACTGTCTGTATTACAACAACTTCAAAACTTACTGCTTTATTGTCTAGATTAAAATATCCTGCCTTCTTTAATTAAGAAGCAGGATATTCTATTACTTTGCGGTTATTATTCCTAGTATCACGCTACCAGGAAGAAGAGAATTTATTTAAAAAAATGGAATGAATTAAAAAGTAGGAGCAATTCTATAAATACCAAATTCTTTATGCCCAAGGCTCTCAGCTTTGGTAAGTTTGCCGTTGGCGACTTCGATAATATCCGTAAATATTTCTTGGCCAACTTGTTCGATTGTTTTTTCACCGGAAATAATACTTGAAGCATCAATATCAATATTATCGATCATATTAGCATAGGTTTCCTTGTTAGCAGTAATTTTTATAACGGGGGCAAGGGGAGAACCTGTCGGCGTTCCTCTCCCTGTAGTAAAAACAACAATAGTTGCCCCGCCTGCCAGCATGCCGGTGATTGATTCTATATCCTGTCCGGGTGTATCCATTATATAAAGACCTTTACCGCTAGGTATTTCGCCATAGTGTAAAACTCCCTCAATCGGTGAACTACCTGCTTTATAGATACAGCCCAAGGATTTTTCTTCAATAGAACTAATACCCCCCTGAATGTTTCCAGGGGTAGGTTGGCTCCCTCTGATATCAACATTCATTTGCTTGGCACGTTCTTCGCATGTCTGGACAATACTGATAATTTTCTGGCCTACCTCGGGAGATTTAGCTCGTTTTGCTAAGATGTGTTCGGCACCGATGAATTCCGTTGTTTCCGAAAGTATGGAGGTACCGCCGGCTTTAACCAATAAGTCCGAGGCTACTCCTACCGCAGGGTTAGAAGCCAAGCCGGAGGTGAAATCTGAACCACCGCATTCAACCGCTAAAAATAATTCACTTAGAGGGTATTCCTGCCGAGTAAGAAGAGAAATATCTCTGGCTATTTTACTGGCTATTTGCACACCTAAAGCGGTTGCTTGCAGTGTTCCGCCACGCTCCTGAATAATAATTGATTCTGCAGGCTTGCCGGTCAAGGCAATTTCCTCGGCTACCGCTGCAGCTGAGATACCTTCACAGCCTAAGCCTATTACCAGTACAGCTCCGACATTGGGATTTTTACCCAGGCCTATTAAGGTCTTCAATGTTTGTTCATGATCAGCCCCCAGCTGGCAACAGCCATGCTGGTTAGGCAGCGCTACGGCTTGCGGGATCTGGGATGCAATATTAAAAGCCACAGTTGCGGCACAAACTGAGGCAGGTATAACGGCTAAGAAATTGCGAATTCCAACTTTGCCATCCGGGCGGGAGTATCCAAAGAATTTCATAATTTTTCTCCTCCTGTCTATTTATTTAGTATCGCCAATCACCCCGGCCACGGTTGCTTTGCATATTATGAATATGCACATGTTGGCCTTTCTGAATCATCGTAACGGAGCTGCCAATACTTTCACCGTACTTAATAATATCTTGGTTCAGAGGAATGTCCTGAAGGGCAAATTTATGTCCTAAGGGAATATGGTCAAGTAGAGTTAGTTCTTTTACTTCTTGACCAAACAAATATTTGATGGTTTGGCCGGCCAATAGGTCAGCTACTGCAGTAGCCACATTATCCTTTTTATTAATAAGCACCGCTTGTTTTTGCACCTCGCTCTGCCTCCTCTTTCTTATATGCTATACACTCTAATATAACATTATTTTAGTACTGATAATAGAGAATCTTCAACAGTAAAAAGATCCAGCAATTTATATTATTTATTGGTTCTTTCTTAATTAAGGTTTAATATTGAAATGCCTCTTCCTTAGAATTAACTGATATTTTTCTCCTTCTTTTGATATTTTTCTAAAAGCTTGTCCTTGCTTATCCAGACCAGTTTCGGTTTAGTACCTAAACTTTCCGTTTTTCTTTCCTTCCCGGCCGGATGATAAATGCGTATTATTATTTTTTGAAGAATACCAATTAGATAGCCATTGCTGTAGGGATAGTTCAGGACATTAAAACCAAGACCCCGAGCGCCTCTGTTTAAAAGGGTAGTGCCAATGTAGACTTTAACATGCTGGAATTCGGGATGAGTAGCAATATAGCTTGCTAAAACAGGCAGAGACATCCGTACTTGTTTTAAAGCCTTAATTCCAGCACTTTGCAAATTAGATCCTGCTGTTTGAAAGCGAATATTATCAAAATGTATTTCCCCAATGTTGTCTCCCTTGGTTGCTAAGAGATCGCCTTTTTCATTATAGAGATTCGGGCCTCGATAGGAAGTGAGAGTGAGGCGGAATAAATTCTGATCATCAATTCGTCTCAGCCGATAGATCTTAGCATAAAGATGTTCCCATTTTTCCCATAATCGAAAGGCAATTCTTCTCGTAAGGGGCCAATTCGGAAACTCTAAGGGCACAATAGGCAGTTTTAGCTCTTTTCTTATGCGTCCAAATAGTTCATCCAGACAGGCTAAGGTATTATTGGGGGCAGACTGTTCTCCGCCGCTATCATGGAGAAGGATAATTGTCCCTTCTGCTGTTTTAGTGATGATGGTTTTAATGATATCTGAAGTTGATCTTTGTTCTTTCCAATCCTTTCCTTTAGCAGTCCAACTCACTATTTTCTTATTCCTGGCAAGGCTCCACAAATAAAGAGAGAGGTTAACACTTCCCCAGGGTGGCCTAATATAATCTGGCTCACTGCCAATGACCTTCTTAATTACGTCAATTCCCTTATCCCAGTTTTCCCAGGTGGTTTGAGGTGACATTAGCCAGGCGTGTTTGTGCACATAACCGTGGGAACCAATGATATGACCTTGTTCCTGGATCATTTTGACAAGAGCAGGATTCTTTTCTGCTTTTTCTCCTACTAGGAAAAAGCAGGCTTTGATCTTATTGCGAGCCAGGATATTCAAGAGGAGAGGGGTATACTTGGGGTCCGGACCGTCATCAAAGGTTATAACTACACCAGGAGAATACTGACGTTTCCAGGAGCCTATTCCAAAATAATGAAGCATAATTTCCGGAATAAAAAAATAGATACTTGCTAATAAAAAACTAAAGAAAGCAAGATAGCTAATTAAGTTAGCGAACACTAAAATTTCACTTCCTAGCTGGTACTTTGCGTAATACTCATGTCCTGATATTTCTTAGGCTTAAGAGTTTCCTTGATAATTATTTCAATAATTTTTTGCCAAGCAGGTGCTTCAATTTCATTCAAATACTCATTTACTCTTTTTAACCACTGGTCTTGTTCATCCTTGTCCTCCAAAAAGGAAGCAAGTTGTTCGGTCAAATGGCTAGTGAGATCAAGGGCGTAAATCAGCCTGCGCTCTAAAAGGTAGTCCTTATTAATCTGTTCTTGACCCGGAAGAGCAGAGTGAATAAAAATGGGAAGTCTTTTATGAAGAGCTTCGCTGATCGTGACTCCTCCCGATTTGGTGATAAGGGCATGGGCTTCCGTGTATAGAGCATTCATAGTCTCCCTAGATGAAATATAGGTCAGAGGTTTTAAATTTTTAAAGTTAAGAGTCTTAATTTCTTTGTAAAGTTTCTTATTATTGCCGCACAAGAGATAAAAAAGGTAGTCTTCACTTGTCGGTAAATTAGTAAGTAATTGTTGAATGTCTCCTAGACCGCCGCTTCCTCCTGAAATCAGTATGTTATAGAAGGGCGAAGGTTGGTTAGGGGTTCTGGGAGTAAAGCATTCCTCAACCGGAATTCCAGTTACAAAAATCTTATTAGGGTTTACATTATGCTTCACAGTTAGTTGGGATTTCAAGTTTTGATCTGGTACAAAGTGATAGTCGATTCCTTCTATACCCCAAAGCCTGTTGACAAAAAAATCAGTATAAACGTTAATGATCGGTGGCGTGTAGTCCCCGGTATTTTTTAACCTGCTTAAGAGGAAGGAAGGAAATGCTTGGGTGCAAATAATGAGATCTGGTTGTTCTTGATCCAATAAGCATTTCATTTTATCTAAGAATTTCATCTCATACCATTGGAAGTGCTTTGTGGACTTCGACGGATAAACAAAGTATTTATAAAGCCAAACAAAAGTTTGCGGTGAATGGTCAATCCAGGTCAGATATGTCAACCGGAAGGCTTTTTCCAACAACTTATCAGCATAACTAAAAAAGTCGATTTTAGTACACTTGAGATTATTAATTCTAGATTCCAGCGAACGTATTAAGGCATCTGCCACAGTGTGATGGCCTGTTGGTATTTGCAGAAATGGAAGAAATAGTATTTTCATTTACACTGCCCCTTTCTAAAAAAGAAAGTAAAGTCGTTTTTGGAAAGGATCTATGTGTAATTCCTAGTTTTTCCATCTGTCAAATATCTATGCAAAATTTAATTGCTAATCTGCTGGAAACACTATGCAGGGTCCAGACATAAGTCTAAAGACAATAAAATATATTTCTAACATATTATTTCCCAAATTCTGTTGGTTTAGATCAAAACTATCCTGCAAATAATTAGAGCAGATTGCGTTTTAAGGAGTGTGAAAATGGCCAGAAGAAATAATAGATCCCTCAATTTGACCAGTATTATTGCCACCATAGCTACTGCGGTTTTAGCAATAACTGCTTTAATTACGGTATATATTACGATTTCTGCTTGGAAAGAGGAACAAGAGGCCAATAGGCCATATTTTACATTTGGAGAATCACCGGAAGTTGTTTTTAACGAGACCCCGCAATTTGAGATCAAGTTTACCAATGTCGGTGAGCATCCGGCGGTAAGCCTTTGGAGCAAATCATTAGTTTTCAGTTCCCAACTTGATTCCAAGCCCATTGCCGTCGATGAATATGCTTTAGTTAATGATATACCTAAAAATGCTTCAGCAACTTTGCTGATAGGTTTAGAGGCTTTAGAAGAGCAAACAAGAGAAGGGGAAGTATTGCCACATTTTATTGTTATTGTTCTAAGATATGAAGACCCGATTATTCATAAAAAGTTTGAACAGACTCTTTATCTTAAATGGAATGGCATTGAAGAGGGGCAAATCCTCGCAACTAATCATGCCGAAGAAGAAGAAAAGAAAACAATTATTAAATATTTTGCCGAAAATAAAATAGGTTTATAGGTAAAATTATTCCTTAGGGATTTGCTATTTTAAACAAATCTTACTATACTAAAACAATAAGCTGTTTTCCTAGGGGGTAATTACTATTAATACTACATTATCTTCTTCAAACTTTATTCATAATATAATTCGTGAAGATTTACAGATGAATAGAAATAACGGAAGAGTCCATACCCGTTTTCCACCGGAGCCCAATGGTTATCTGCATATTGGACATGCTAAATCCATTTGTTTGAATTTTGGGATTGCCAAAGATTTTAACGGGTTATGCAATCTGCGTTTTGATGATACTAACCCCAGTAAAGAAGAAGTAGAATATGTTGAATCTATCAAAGAAGATATAAAATGGTTGGGGTTTTCTTGGGATGAAAGGTTGTATTATGCTTCGGATTATTTTGAACAACTTTATGATTTTGCTGTAAAATTAATTAAGAAAAATAAAGCTTATGTCTGTGACCTGTCGGCGGAGGAGATTCGTGAATACCGAGGGACCCTAACAGAACCTGGTAAAGAAAGCCCTTATCGCAGCCGTTCAGTTGAGGAAAACTTAGATTTATTTGAAAAGATGAGAGAAGGGGTCTATCCCAATGGGTCAAAAGTTTTAAGAGCAAAAATAGATATGTCGTCTCCCAACCTCAACATGCGTGATCCGGTGTTATACAGAATAATGCACGAAGAGCATCATCGTACCGGTAATAAATGGTGTATCTATCCCATGTATGATTTTGCCCATCCTCTCTCCGATGCTTTGGAAAAGATTACGCATTCCCTTTGCACCCTGGAATTTGAAGACCATCGACCTCTTTACGACTGGGTGATTGAACAGCTGATTGAGGGTGATAAGCCTGAACAATATGAATTTGCGCGTCTGGATTTAACTAATACGGTTATGAGTAAAAGAAAGCTTCGGCAACTAGTGGAGAAAGGGTATGTTCTAGGTTGGGATGATCCTAGGATGCCCACGATTTCCGGATTAAGGCGCAGGGGTTATACACCTGAAGCAATCAAAGATTTTTGCCAGCGTATTGGGGTAGCAAAAGCTAATAGCGTTGTTGATGTTGCCTTATTGGAACATTGTCTTCGGCAAGATTTAAATTCTCGAGCCCCAAGGGTTATGGCGGTACTAGAGCCGGTTAAAGTAATTATTCTAAATTATCCTGAAGGACAGGAAGAACTTTTAGAAGCAGAGAACAACCCGGAAAACCCTGCAGCCGGTACCCGCCAATTAAGATTTTCCAGGGAAATCTATATTGAACAGGAAGACTTTAGGGAGGATCCACCCAAAAACTACTTTCGTCTTTCACCAGGAAAAGAAGTTCGGCTCAAACACGCTTATATCATAAAATGTGAGCGCGTAATAAAAGATGAAAATGGCAATGTGACGGAAATCCATTGTACTTATGACCCGGACACTAAGAGTGGTGGCATGGCCAGCACGAGAAAAGTAAAAGGTACACTCCATTGGGTCTGTGCCTCGCAAGCAGTTAAGGCTGAAATCCGGCTTTATGACTATTTAATCAAAAATGATCAACCGGAAGAAGATCTAGGTAATGATGATTTTCTAGCCAAGGTTAATCCTAATTCCATAACAGTGTTAAAAAATTCCCTTGTGGAAGCAAGTTTATGCCAGGCTCGACCAGGTGAAAGATATCAGTTTTTACGGCAAGGATATTTTTGTGCAGATCTTAAAGATCATTCTCCTGACCATTTAGTATTTAATAGAATTGTTGGTTTACGGGATAGTTGGAATAAAGGTCAATAAGTGTGTACTGATTATAACGCTAGGCAATATCCACCGGACCAAGTTTAGGTTCGGTTTTTTTCTGAAACAAGGTAGTAAGAAGGTTATACGGTATGAGCAAAGATAAAGTCGAACTACGTGGTATTGGATCTGTTTTCAGCGCTATTCTGCTCTGGGGTTTTTTGCCGCTGTATTGGAGGCAATTAGGAAGTATTCCTGCCGATGTAATTTTAGCTAATCGTATCATTTGGTCTTTTGTTTTCGTAATTATTATACTCGGTTACCAACGCAGAATAAGAGAACTGTTTCCCCAGATCAAAAGCGGAAAAAACAATGTTTTATTTATCGCCGGTGTCATTATTAGCTTTAATTGGTTTACCTATATTTATGCAGTCAATAGCGGGCACATAGTCGAAGCCAGCCTGGGCTATTATATTAATCCCTTATTAATGATTTTTTTAGCTAGGGTAGTAGAAAAGGAGAAAATGGATCTTTATCAATTGGCGGCAGTCATTCTGGCCTTTATTGGAGTTGCCATAATAACTTTTAATTACGGGCAAATTCCCTGGATAGCTTTAGTTTTAGCAATAACTTTTTCATCTTACAGTCTAATTAAAAAAAGAGTGCAAACCGATGTTGTCCTAGGTATTTCCTTGGAAACTATAGCGGTTGTTCCAATTGCGCTTACCTATCTTTTATTCTTGAGCTTAAAAGAACCGCAAATTTATACTGCTTTAAACCCGAAAGAATTCGTTTTCCTCCTAAGTACAGGCGTGATAACAGCGGTCCCTTTAATGCTTTTTGCATATGGAGCCCAAAGAATTCCCTTAATGACTGTTGGTTTTATAAATTATTTATCGCCGACCATAAACCTGTTCTTAGGGGTATTTATTTTTAAAGAGCCTTTTACGATCATCCACATTTTAACTTTTGGCTTTATCTGGACTGCCTTAGTACTGTATTCATTTTCTCAGATGAGAGCGGTTACTCAAGAAAATGTTTCTTCAACCTTAAATTAGCTTTGCTTCATTAATTAGTTTAAAACATTACAATAGATATGAAAAGGTATTACTAAGTGCAAAGGGGTCAAATATGAAAATCAATGATAGGTTACAAAAACAAATAAATTTTATTTTGGAAATTGACAAATTAAAAAGCATATATCGGCAGTCAGTTATTGCTGATGGCAGCAGGGAGGAAAACGATGCCGAACACTCATGGCATCTGGCAGTTATGGCAATTCTTCTGCAGGAATATGCTAATGATCCGGAGCTTGATATCCTTAAAGTATTGAAGATGGTTATCATCCATGATTTAGTCGAGATAGATGCGGGAGATACTTTTATTTACGATTTAGAAGGAAATAACAGCAAGGCTGAAAGAGAAAAGCAGGCTGCCGCCAGAATTTTTAACCTACTGCCGGAGGATCAGGCTCAAGAAATGAGGGGCTTATGGGAAGAATTTGAAAGCAGAAATACTCCGGAAGCAAAATTCGCTGCTGTTTTAGACCGTTTGGAGCCTTTACTTCTTAATTCCCGGACGGGGGGCCATACTTGGAAGAAATTCAGTATCAAAAGCGAAAGAGTCATCCAAAAAAATGCTCATACCCGGGAAGGCTCTCTTGAATTATGGCATTTTATTAATGATCTTATTGTTGATTGTATAGCTAAAGGTTACCTGGAAGAATAAAGAATTGTTTCTGGTTTGTTATATTAGAAAAAAAGGCGTGCCACACCATTAAAAGAAGCATTCCGGTTAAGGAATGCTTCTTCACTATTTAGCCTAATGGTAATCCACGTTGATTATTCACTAGTTAGATTTTCTGACCACTCTTCAATCCTGACTTTTGCAGCAAATCTACAAAAAAACGGCCGCAATCCCCTGATACAAGCGGGATAGCGGTCTTTTGAGTTTTGTCATAAATATGTAGTGTAACACCTCATTTTTTGGCCTGCGCCAAAATTTTTTTAATATCACCAAGACGAAGTCTCTTATTCGTAAAATCAATTCCCAGAGCATCGCCAATCGCATCAGAAATCTCACTTCTGTAATCAAACAAATAGATATTTTCATGCTCATTGGAACAGGAGATCTTATTCAGACATTCAACAATTCTTTCGGCAGAATAAAGTTTGCCGGTTTTCTTTTGCATAATTCGCATAATAGTAAGGGCTATGAAACAAGTCAGAAAGTGAGCATTAATATGATCCTGAAGTGACACATAAACCGGCCGAGTTTCCAGTACCCCTTTAGTCACGCGAAAAGTCTCTTCAATCTCCCACAGACCGCGGTAAGTCTCAATCACTTCAATATCAGACATATCCAATTCACTGGTGACAATAGCGTAGTAGCCATCATACTTTGCTTCTTCAGCGACTCTCTGCGGAATCGAAGGACAGGACGCTCCTTAACTTTAAGAATTTCCCCAGTCTTTTCATCAAACTTCAGATTCTTCACATACTTGGCCGCGCCGTAAGAAGTGGCCTTCGTATATTTTTGAGGATTAGAAGCGAGATCATAAGCCTTTTTCAAGACCTCTTCACGCTCTGCCTGAGCCTTCAAAGCATATTTTCTTGCCCAGAAAACTACCTGCTTTTCATACACCGTCTTCTTAACTTTTTTCCCGCTAGAGAGCGTCACATTGATATCCCGGGCAATTATCCTGCTTTTAATCTTAAAGTCAGTGTCTTCATCAGCAGCTGCATAGCCTTCATCGGAAAGGACATACTCCTTGAAATCCTTCGTGCCACCTCTAACTGAAAAACTAAAAACATAACCGTTAAAATTTTTCCCTTTCTCCTTGCCTTGAAGATAAAAAATATTATCTCCCGTTATAATCCCCATGTCAGCAACAACAATAACCCTGCCGGTATCATAGTTTCTTCTCACTTCACCAATGACTGGCCTAAAAGTCTCTTTATCTACCGTATTGCCTGGAAACAGTTCATAATGCAGCGGAATACCATCGGCATCCATAGCCAGCCCCATCTGCACAATTGGATCGCGTCGTTTTTCCTTGGATAATCCATGTTTACGAAACTCATCCGCTTGATCAATCTCAAAATAAAAATTCGTCACATCGTAATAGATAGTCTTAGTATTGCGCCCATATTTAGCAGCAATCTGAGCGTTCAAATATCTTTGAAATTCTTTAGAAATCTTAGAAAAGTGGGTAAGAGAGCGGTAAACATCCGCCAAAGAAAAGTTGAAGCGCTCGAAATACCGAGTTTTTTCCTCGAAAGCCTTCTTCTTGGAGCCGGGGGAAAGGAATCTGGATACAATAAGCAAAAGCATGATGGAATTTGTATTGTACTCAAAATTTTCATGCCTGGATTTATTTTTGAAAAACACATCCAGACCAAGTTCGTGGTAAATCTTAAGTATTGCGGCATACCCGAAGTTTTTTCTGTTATCGGTACCGACAGAAAGCTTTTCATCCATATTGATTGACAAGGATACCTTTTTCTCAGATTTTTCTTCTTCGGTCATCTTGCGAGCTACTTCTTTGAAATGGGCGATAGGATCATCGTATTCTTTCGCAAGTTCGTCTAAGTAACCAAGGGACTTAACAGTCCGATCAGTAGAAATATTTGTTTTTGGATTTCTGTATTTCTGGGCAATAACAAGATAGGTTCTACCTGATTCCTTGCGATACGTTTTTTTCAGATACATAATGCAAACCTCATTTCGCCAGTAATACCTTAATTATACCATATTGTGCCATATTATGCTACATAAATATGATTAAAAATCAATAAAATTTTTCCCTTGAAGCCATATGCCGCAAGGGATTCAGGGTTTCTGTTTTTATTTAGGCTGTAAAACTAACGCTGGTTTGTTATATTAGAAAAAAGGCGTGCCACACCATTAAAAGAAGCATTCCGGTTAAGGAATGCTTCTTCACTATTTAGCCTAATGGTAATCCACGTTGATTATTCACTAGTTAGATTTTCTGACCACTCTTCAATTGCTGTTCAGCAAACTGAACCATGCGTTTTGTCATATAACCGCCAACAGTTCCGTTTTCACGAGAGGTGCGGTCGCCGCCAAGAGTAGCGCCTAATTCATTGGCAATCTCATACTTGAGAGCATCCAACCCTTTAGAAGCTCCTTGAACAACAGGTTGATTTGAATTTCTTTCACCAGGCATGTCATTTCCCTCCTTAAATCTAATGTTTTTGTTTGGGAGTCGTTCTTATTATTTGTCATTCTGTTTTTCTTACTCAGGTAATTGTTAGCTGAAAACTAAATCCCATCCAAAAATGGTATAAAATTAAAGAGGGGTTAGTGAATCATTTTTGAGGTGTTTTGAGATTTATTAATAAAAAATGTTATAATTATTTAGAATTAGAATCAGTACTAAAGATCGAATTTATCGGGGAACAAAGACTTAGCGATATGCTCCAAACCATCAATTATGCGGGGGCCCGGCCTGGTTACAAGGTCATAATCCAATTCAATAATGCGGTTGTTTTTAACAGCCTCAATTTGATTCCAGCCAGGTCTGTTCTTAATATTCTGCCGGGCGTTTTCTTCTACTTGCCCATAGGTAAATAGGATGACCTGAGGGTCCTTAGCAATAACCTGCTCGCTCTTGTATTGACCCCAGCCATCTAAATCCGAGGTTATATTCTTACCACCTGCTTTAGTTATAAGTTCATTAATAAAGGTATTTTTGCCGGCAGTATAAAGATTAGCACTTGCTTCGAGCCAAACTCTTGGTTTATCCTCTTCTTCAAGGCCGGCAACTATTTCTTTGATATTGTTTTCTTTGGCGGTCATATTGTCAATAACTTGCGCAGCTATTCTTGAGCTGTCGGTAATGTAGCCAAGATTTCTGATCGTTTCATAGGTTTTTTCAATACTTTGAGGATTATAGGAGACCACAGGGATATCTAGATTGCGCAATTTGCGTAAGGTTTCGCCGGATACGGAGCCAATAATTACTAAGTCAGGTTGTAATTCCTGGATTTTATCTAAGTTCGGATTAATGGCATCTTCAATAAGATAATAACCTTTGTCTTGAATACCAATGGGATAATTATCCCATTTAGTGACAGCAACCAGATTGTTTTCCTGACCTAAAGCAAATAGGATTTCTGTCGAACTTGGCAGCAGGCTGATTATCCTTTCAGGTTTCTTGAGGATAATGATTTCCGCACCGCTGTCATCCCTGGCAATTAGCGGGTAAGTAGTTGTTTTGGTATCAGTGTGTAAGGGTACGGGGGCTTCTTTATTTTGCGGCGAGCAGCCAGGTAAGAGTATCAACAGGAAAAGTAGAAAATTAATTGTTAAGAAAATAATTTGCTTTTTAGCCTTAAACATCTAAAGTTCTCCTTAATTCATCATTATTAAAGAAATCCTGCTGGTATTAATTCTATACTCAGTTTAATTTTATTGCAAATAATTGAGAGGATCGCAAATTTAAAAAAATGACCAGAAAATTATTATTAATAAATATTATTTTTTCCCAGACCCTAATTGTTCTCATCGCCTGGATTCTCAAGAGACTGTTCCTGCCTAAGGTTACTTACCTTGAACTTTTTAGCCTGGAATTAAACTTTTTAAGCCTAACTACTTTTTTGTTGGGGAGTTGTCTTTTACTCTTTCTCCAGTTATTATTTCATAAATACCTCCCTCAAGAGAGATTATTTGATGAGATTAATCTTTTACTTCTGGAGAAGTTTTCTCTGCCAATTTTAGCATTAATATTTCTGGGCGGAGCGATTGCTGAGGAACTGCTTTTTCGAGGCATAGTGCAGAATATCCTGGGAATCTGGTTAGCCAGTTTACTTTTTACTTTAATCCATTTTAGATACCTAAGAAAAATTTATATTCTTTTGGAAGTATACTTAATGGGAATAATCCTTGGGATCATCTATCAACTTACTTTCTCACTATGGATACCAATCTTGTCTCATTTTGTTATTAACTTCTTAACTGCTTGCTTAATTAAAAAAGGTTATCTGGAATACTAAGAAGTCTTGACTCTTAATTTTTTCTTGAGGGGATTATGGCATCAGATCTAAGGATATTGAAGCGTCTATAAAGAAAAAAGACTATAACTGGATGTCCGACCAAGGGGGGGCTTAAGGACGTGAAAGAGGACGTGAAACAAACTTCTTTCGATCAAATCTACGAAGAGTTGTTTCCGGCGGTCTACAGATTTGTCTGCTTGCGTATACCTTCATCTGAGATTGAAGATGTCACTGCCGAAATAATGGCCAAAATATGGAAATCAATCTCCGGCTTTGAGGGCAGAAGTTCATTAAAATGTTGGGCTTTACGTATTGCAGCAAACTACATTGCCGATTTTTATCGAGGGAAAAAAGAAATCAAAATTATTCCTTTAACCGAGGATCTGCAGAATTCCCAAAGCAGCCGGGATTATGGCGAAGACTTAGCGACGGTTATGTCCGTTAACAGGACACTCGCTCAATTAACAGAATCACAAGTTGCCGTAATCCAATTGCGCTTAATCGAAGGTTTCAGTTCTCTGGAAACTGCATCTATCCTTGGGATGACTCAACAGGCGGTCGATAGTATGTTATATCGAGCCAAGAAGAATTTCCGGAACATTTATCAAGCAGAAATGGCTGGAGGTGAATGTGGATGAAAGATGATAAAATAACAGCCATGTGGGAAGAAGATGGAGATTTAATGCGTCTGAAGGATTTTTTCACCTATGTATACCAGGGCAATGAGCTCAAAGAAAGAATCAAAAATAAAACTAAAGAAATTATTGCCACTGATGAAGAAAATTCCAGCCTTGAGGATATGTTGCCTCCGGCTAAATCCACGACTCCTGCCCGGGATACTGAATTTAAAAATAAAAAACGCCTTTTCCTTCTTTCCCAATTAAAAGACAAAATAAAAGAAAAGAAAAATATCTTTAAAGTTCTGGCTTCGGCTGCCGTGCTAGTTATTGCCGTTTATTTCGGATCAGGTTTAATGAACGGCCAAGCGCCGTCCTTGCTGGTGGGCTCCGCAGGCTCAGCGGATAAAGCGAAGACAGAAGAGGTGGCCTTCGATAGTGGCGCAGCACCCGCAGCTCAGAGCCCACAAGTGGCACCAAACTATTCCATCTCTATGGCCAAAGAAGCAGGAGGGTATCTTGACGCTCCTAGCGGTAGCGGCGAACGACAACTCGAAGCTAGGGCAACTAACACCGTTGCCGGCGATTCCATAGAGCAGAAGATTATTTATGTCTTAGAAGCTACCATCAGAAGCAATGACGTCGCTAAAACTGTCCAAGCCGTGGAGAATACAGTGACCACGCTAGGCGGTTATATTGCTGAGTCCAGAGAGAATAATGAGCGGGATCATACTACGGCTTATCTTAGCTTAAAGATACCGGTCAGTAAATTTGAGGAATTTAAAGGCGGCCTGGAGCAGTTTGGCACTGTCTCCGATCAACACCTTTATACCGATGATGTTTCCCAACAGTATTTTGATGTAGAAACCCGCTTAAGATCCTGGGAAGCTCAAGAAGAAAGATACCTGGAAATTCTCAAACAGGCCAAGACTGTCGAAGAAATCTTAAAAATTGAAGACTCCCTGGCCAATGTACGCCGGGAAATGGAGAGTCTTAAAGGCCAGCTTAAATATTGGGATCACAGGGTAGATTATTCGGAGATTAGGCTGCACATTTATCCTACCCAAAGCAATATTGCCGTAAATGATCCCTGGCAGCCGGTTTCCTTAAAAAATACCTTTATAGCAGCAAAAAATGCTTTAATCAAGTCCGTAAGCTTCCTCTGGAATTCAGTTAATTATCTCTTAGTTTTTATTGGTTATGCTATACCCCTAAGTATCATCCTCGGCTTGTTTTACTTGATATTCCGCAGGCTCAGAAAATCAAGACAGAAATCTTAAGCTGCGCTTGTCTAACCTTAGACAAGAGTGTACAGCTATTAACTTGCGAAAAAGCCTCCACTGTCAATCCGGACAGGGAGGCTCTTTTAGTGAGATAGCTTATTTGAGCAATTAGGAAAACAAAACCCGATCAGTATGAAATTGAGAACCGCTGGCACGTTCAAACATTTCCAGCAAATTACCGATAGTAACATTACGGCGCTGTTCACCCTGAATATCCAGTATTATCTTACCTTCATGCATCATTATTGTACGGTCGCCTACATTCAGAGCCTGATCAAGGTTATGTGTAATCATCATTGTTGTCAGCTGATTCTCCTGCGTTACCTCGCGCGTGAGCTGCAGGACTATTTCGGCAGTTTTAGGGTCAAGGGCTGCTGTATGTTCATCTAAAAGTAATAATTCCGGTTTTTTGATGGTCGCCATCAGCAAGGTCAAAGCTTGGCGCTGACCTCCGGAAAGAAGATTCACTTTAACGGTCAGCCTGTTTTCCAGACCCAGACCCAGCTTAGTCAATTGTTCCCGAAAAAACGCTCTATCCTTTTCCTTAATAGCTAAGCGGAGACGCCGTTTATCACCACGACGCCAAGCCATAACTAAGTTTTCTTCAATAGTCATTGCGCCGGCCGTACCGGACATAGGATCCTGATAGACCCTGCTGATTAAAGCAGCTCTTTTGTGCTGGGGCAGTTTGGTCACATCCTGGTAACCAATAGTAATAGTGCCATAGTCAATCGGGAAGTTCCCGGCGATAGCATTGAGAAAAGTTGACTTGCCGGCTCCATTACTGCCAATGATAGTTACAAATTCCCCTTTATTTAAATGGAAGGAGATATTATCCAGAGCAGTTTTTTCATTAACGGACCCTTGATTAAAGATTTTCGTTACCTTTTCCACTTGCAGCATTTTCAAACCCCCTATTCATTCCTCACAGCAATTTTCTTTTTTATCCCGGGGGATATTAGAGCGCAAATTACGATTAAGGCAGTTACTAATTTTAGGTCGGTTGCCTCCAAGCCTAATTGAAGCACAATGGCGATAATGAACCTGTAAATAACCGCGCCGCACAAAACGGCAATAATTGTTCGGGCAAGAGAAGAAGTCCCAATTAACACTTCCCCAATAATTACAGAGGCCAGTCCAATAATAATCATACCAATACCCATACTGATGTCAGCAAAGAGTTGGTTCTGAGCCACATAGCTGCCGGCTAAAGCAACCATGCCATTAGATAAGGCTAGCCCGGTGATTTTCATTAATTGAGTGTTTACTCCCAGGCTGCGAATCATAAGTTCATTATCACCGGTTGCTCTAAGAGCGAGACCAAATTCAGTTTGTAGAAATATATAAACCAGGAAACCAATAATCACCACAGTTAATAGGCTGAGTAGCAGAACACCATATTCCTGGAGGAAAGGAAGGGAAGTAAAATCAGAAAAAATCGTTCTCATTCTTAACAGGGAAATATTAGCTTTGCCCATAATTCTAAGATTAATTGAATAGAGGGCAGTCATCGTGAGAATACCTGACAAGAGCGAAGTGATTTTAAATTTCGTATGCAGGATACCGGTAAAAACTCCGGCCAAACAGCCGGCAATAAAAGCCAGTCCGGTTGCCAGCCAAGGATTGGAGCCGCTTGTTATTAAAGCGGCAACAGTAGCCGCCCCCAGAGTAAAACTACCGTCTACAGTGAGATCTGCATAATTAAGTATCCGGAAAGACAGGTAAACACCTAAAACCATCAGGGCATACATTAAGCCCTGTTCCATTGTTCCTTGTATAACTAATAAAGACATCTCACACCTCAAAGTATTTCAATCTTATCCAGGGAATGACTCCCTATCCCCAAAATCATCCAACCTTTAAGGGGTTTTTCAGCCAAATAACTTATTTTTATATGTTATAGCCTGCGGTAGTTCTTGTCAATAAGCTTAAGATGCGAATCTGCCTCCGCTAAGAATTACTTAGGATTTTAAGAGTTATATTAATGACGTCCTCCTAATTAAAACTAAAAAATTGCCGGATTAAAAGGATATAACAGGGGAAAGAGAGAAAGTATAGTAGTTTAAAAAATATAGTAGTTTATTAGATCAAAAATCGATAGGAGAAGTTTATGAAATTGTCAGAAAAGTGGTTTGCAGTAGTTAATCCCAGTTCTGCTAATGGGAAAACCCGCAGTAAATGGCCTTATTATTATCAGGATTTTCTTCAAGGCGGGATAGAAATGGATTATGCCTTTACCACCGCTCAGGCTAACGGAGTGGAAGTAACTAGGCAAGCATTACAACAAGGCTATCGAAGGATTATAGCTGTAGGAGGGGACGGGACAGTCAATGAAGTCCTTAACGGCTTTTTCAATAGGGGGGAAATGATCCGTAAGGATTTGGAATTAGCAGTATTTGCTCAGGGGACAGGTTGCGATTTTATTCGTACACTACAAATAGATAAGGGAATTACTTCTTTTATCAGAATTCTTAAAGATAAGTCTCCCTCTAAAGTCGATGTCGGCTTAATTGCTTTAGGAGATGAGCAAAACGAGAAAAAAATTCGCTATTTCCTCAATGCAGCTAATTTAGGGATAGGAGCGGAAGTAGTAGACTATACCAATAACCGAACCAAAGCACTGGGAAGCAGGCTCTCCTATTTAACTGGTACAATTTCTACACTAAAATCATACCGGAACTTCCGGGGCTCTTGTTCCTTAGATCAAGGAAAGATTACTTTCGAAGGCAAATTTTGCGGTTTAATGATCTGTAATGGCCGTTATATCGGCGGAGGTATGAAGATTGCTCCACAGGCCGAAATTAACGACGGATACTTTGACCTAATTGTGATTAAAGATATCTCCAAACTAAAACTTCTATCCCATTTTTCAACAATTTACCAGGGTAGACATATCGAACTGCCGGAAGTCGCTGTTTACCGCTGTCAGGAACTATCTATCAATACTCCTAACCCAATTTTATTAGAAGCTGACGGAGAAATTATTGGACATACCCCAAGTGAATTCAGGATCATACCCCAATGTCTAAACATTTACATATAAAGAAACATCTAAATGTAAAGAAACCTTCACAAATAAAGAAAACCTCTACATGTAAAGAAGATAAAACATACCCGTAATGCTCGGGTATGTTTTTCAAATATAAGGTCAGTAAACGTTAAAAATATATCTGACCAATATTGACCTTCGCGTTAAGCTGGAATATAATATCTCTGAAAGGGTAATTATTTTTTAAGAAGCACGATATTTCTTTTATAGATATTATCCGGTTTGCTTGAAAAGAGGTGAACAAAAATGGATTTTAAGGATTACTACGAAATTTTAGGAGTAGACCCTGGTGCTGATTTGCAGACGATTAAAAAAGCCTACCAGGCTTTAGCAAAGAAGTACCACCCTGATGTAAATCCTGGAAATAAAGATGCCGAAGCCAAATTCAAGGAAATCAATGAAGCCTATCATGCTATTGCTGACCCTGGTAAAAGAGCCAAATATGATCAATTAAGAGATGAGTACCTTGAATGGCAAAAAAGGGGAGACCGGGGAGCTTTCGATTGGGCTGCTTGGCAGGAAAGCCCCGGCAATAGCACTTATACCCGGACTATGACACCGGAAGAATTTGCCGACTTACTTGGTGAGAGAGGTTCTTTTAGTGGAGGATTCGGAGGCTTTTCCGATTTCTTTTCCATGATTTTTGGCGCGGACAATTTTGGGGCTGATCCTCATGCCAATTATTATCAAGCTTTCCACCAACCTGCTGCCAGTGTCAGGGATCTGCAGGGGGAAATCAGCATAACTTTGGAAGATGCTTACTATGGTGCTAAAAGAATTATTGATCTTGGCCACAAAAGAGTCGAAGCGGTTATCCCTAAAGGCATTCAGGAAAATAACAAAATTAGGCTTGCCGGTCAGGGAGAAACAGGCAGCCGAGGAGGAATAAAGGGTGATTTGTATTTAACGGTAAAAATCCTTCCACACCCCGTCTTAACTCGCGCTGGAGATGATTTAAGCGCTAATCTGGAGATAGATTTCTATACCGCAGCTTTAGGAGGAGAAGCAAGGATTAATACCTTAAGCGGAGATGTCATCTTAAAAATTCCTCCCAAAACCCAAGCCGGGCGTAGTTTCCGGCTCAAAGGTAAAGGAATGCCGATTTTAAACCGGCCTGGCCAATATGGTGATTTCTATGCCAAGACAGTGATTGTCCTTCCGGATATGCGGGAGGAGGAAATACGAAAACTTTCAGAAATTCAGAAGCAGCGTAAAAATAGAAAGGAGGACTAAGCTATGGCTTTTGATACTAATCGTTTTACTCAAAAATCACAGGAAGCTATTCTGGAGGCGCAAAACACCGCCCAGAGAAATAACCACAGCCAAGTGGAACCAGAACATTTGCTTTTATCCTTATTAGAACAACAGGCGGGGATAGTACCTCAATTACTCAACAAATTAAATATTAATCATAGCCTTATGGCTGAAAAAGTCAGACAGAAGATTAATAATCTACCGCAAATTATGGGTACTGCTGCTCAGCTAACATATTCTCAAAGAATGAGAAATGTTTTGCTTAATGCGCATGATCAAATGGAAACCTTTCGGGATGATTACGTTAGTACTGAGCACCTTTTCCTAGCAATTTTAGAGCAAGCTGGGGGAGATGCGGGGGAAATCTTAAAACAGGCAAGGGTGGATCGGGAAGCGGTCTTAAGAGTTTTAAAGGAAGTAAGAGGTTCCCAAAGGGTAACCGGTCAAAACCCTGAAAATACCTATGCAGCTTTAGAACAATATGGAAGAAATCTAGTTAGCTTAGCGCGTAAAGGGAAGTTAGATCCTGTTATCGGCCGGGATGAGGAAATTCGCCGGGTAATTCAAATTCTATCCCGGAGAACAAAAAATAACCCCGTTTTAATCGGTGAGCCAGGCGTAGGGAAGACTGCTATAGTTGAAGGCCTAGCGCAGCGCATTGTCCGAGGTGATGTACCGGAGGCTATTAAAGAGAAAGAAGTCATATCTCTGGATATGGGAGCATTAATTGCCGGGGCTAAATACCGGGGTGAGTTTGAAGAACGGCTCAAAGCAGTTTTAAAAGAAGTCCAGGAACGTGAGAACATCATCCTTTTTGTGGATGAATTGCATACCGTGGTCGGGGCTGGGGCAGCCGAAGGCGCCATGGATGCGGGCAATATGTTAAAGCCAATGTTAGCTCGAGGAGAGCTCAGGATGGTAGGAGCAACGACTTTAGACGAATATCGCAAGCATATTGAAAAGGATGCTGCTTTGGAACGGCGTTTCCAAACCGTAATTGTTACCGCCCCTAGCGTGGAAGACACCATCTCCATCTTACGAGGTTTGAAAGAAAGATATGAAACTCATCATGGCATCCGAATTACCGACAGAGCGTTAATTGCTGCCAGCACCCTTTCAGACCGCTATATTAGCGACAGGTTTTTACCAGACAAAGCGATTGATCTCATTGATGAAGCAGCTGCCCGATTAAGGATGGAAATTACCAGTGAACCGCAAGAATTAGATGATCTGAAACGTCGAGCTATCCAGTTGGAAATCGAACGCGAAGCCTTGAAAAAGGAAAAAGATAAAGCCAGTGAAGAAAGATTAGCCCATCTGGAAGAGGAATTAGCTAATCTTAAAGAAAAACGTACCATTCTTGAAGCACAGCTCCAGGAAGAAAGGGAAAAGTTAAATACAATCCAGAAGTTAAAAGAAGAAATTGACCAGACCAGGCTGAAGATGGAAGAAGCCCAGCAAAGATACGATTATAATAAAGCTGCGGAACTGCAGTATGGTGTTTTGCCCCAATTAGAGAAAAAGCTCAAGGAAACGGAGAAGTTGATAGCCGAACGCCATAATTCCCTGTTGAAGCAAGAAGTTACGGAAAGTGATATTGCTGAAGTTGTTGCCAAGTGGACTCACATCCCGGTAGCCAAGCTATTACAAAATGAATCCGCCAAACTTTTAGCTATGGAGGATAAACTTCATCAAAGAGTGATCGGGCAAAACCAAGCTGTTCAAGCCGTTGCCAATGCTGTTCGCCGCTCCAGAACCGGGCTGCAGGATCCCAACCGACCAATTGGCTCCTTTCTCTTCTTAGGGCCTACCGGGGTAGGTAAAACTGAACTAGCTAAAGCTCTCGCCGAGTTTCTTTTCGACAATGAACAGGCATTAATTCGAATTGATATGTCCGAGTATATGGAAAAGCATTCGGTAGCCCGTTTGATTGGGGCTCCTCCGGGCTATGTTGGTTATGATGAAGGAGGACAATTGACTGAAGCAGTGCGCCGCAAACCTTATGCCGTTATTCTGTTGGATGAAATTGAAAAAGCTCACTCCGATGTTTTTAATATTCTTCTTCAATTATTAGATGACGGTAGGTTAACAGACGGGCAGGGCAGAGTAGTGAATTTTAAAAATACTGTGGTTATTTTAACCAGTAATATCGCCGGGCAGGAAATAAGGGAGCTTAACGCTACGAACAGTTCGACAGAGGTTATCCAACAAAGGGTTGAGACCGAGTTAAAACGTTATTTTCGCCCGGAATTTCTAAACCGCCTTGATGAGATTATTATCTTTGATCCCCTCCGCAAAGAAGACATTAAACAAATAGTTCAAATCCAACTCAATCTTCTCCAGCACAGACTCCGGGATAGGGAGATAACTATTAGAGTCAGTGAAGCTGCCCTTAATCAGTTGGTGGAAGAAGGCTATGACCCAGTGTTTGGTGCCAGGCCTTTAAAGAGGGTTATCCAGCAAAAGGTTCAGAACCGTTTAGCGCAAATGATCCTGGAGGGAACTGTTGTGGATAGTTCCAGTATATTAATGGATTATGCGCCAGAAAAGGGTTATGACTTTAAGCTTGATAAATAACCTGCTAAAAAAGGGGCAGTTGCAAAACAAAAATTTGTACTGCCCCTCAATCGTTAGATTTTTGGTCTAACTTTTGGGGGTCAGTTCTGAGATTAAAGAAAGAGCTCTGCACTTATCTAATAAGTTGGTTTAATGTGCAACGGTCCCTTTTTTTAAAAAGCTCTATGAATAAGTTTTCATGATGGCGCTTAGCCGGCAATTTACTTGGTAAGCTGCTTAAGCAAATTAGCAGTTTCGATAGCAGTCATGGCGGCATCAAAACCTTTATTACCGGCTTTTGTGCCGGCTCTTTCAATAGCCTGCTCAATTGTATCGGTTGTTAAGATCCCGAAGATAATGGGGACACCTGTCTCAAGACCAACATTGGCAATACCTTTGCTCACTTCACTGCTAACATAGTCGAAGTGGGGGGTAGCGCCTCTGATTACAGCCCCGAGGCAGATAACAGCATTAAAACGCTTTAGTTCTGCCATCTTTTTAGCAATCAAGGGAATCTCAAAAGCTCCGGGAACCCAGACCAGTTCGATGTTGTCTTCATCCACACCGTGCCTTTTTAAAGCATCTATGGCTCCACCAATTAATTTGTTAGTAATAAACTCATTAAACCTTCCTGCTACTATAGCAAACTTTAAATCTTCGGCTATCAGTTTTCCTTCCAGTACTCTCACTCTCATCAGTCCTTTCCGTTTACTCTAAATTATTGTGATATTATTTGACCTTAGTAAGGTAATGTCCAAGCTTAGCTTTTTTGGTTGTCAAATAGTATTCATTCTCCGGCTTGGGGTACATTTCAATCGGAACTCTTTCCACAACTTTAATTCCATATCCCTCAAGACCAACAATTTTTTTAGGATTGTTAGTCATCAAGCGAACATTAGTAATTCCTAAGTCTGCCAGGATCTGAGCACCAACACCATAATCACGCAAGTCCGGGGGGAAACCTAAGGCTAGATTGGCTTCCACAGTGTCTTTGCCTTCTTCCTGTAATTTATAGGCTTTAAGTTTATTGAGAAGCCCAATGCCCCGTCCTTCTTGACGCATATATAAAAATACACCCCGCCCTTCTTTTTCGATTTGCATGAGGGCTGCTGATAATTGATCGCGACAATCGCATCTCTTCGAGAAAAAGACATCACCGGTTAAACACTCGGAGTGGACCCTGACCAAAACAGGATCGCCATCATCAATTGTCCCTTTAATTAAAGCCAGGTGCTCCTTGTTATCAGTCTTACTTTTATAACCAATGGCTTTAAAAACACCATAAGCAGTAGGAAATTCGATGCTCTCGGTCATTTCGATTAACTTTTCGTTACGGCGCCGATAAGATATTAAGTCTTTAATTGTAATCATTTTGAGGTTATGTTTTTCCTTAAATTCAATTAGATCAGGAACCCTGGCCATAGTACCATCGTCTTTCATAATCTCGCACAACACCCCAGCTGGCTCCAAGCCGGCCAAACGAGCCAGATCGACCGAACCTTCGGTATGGCCTGCCCTTACTAAAACTCCGCCTTCTCTGGCTCTAAGTGGAAAGATATGCCCTGGTTTGCGCAGATCCTGGGGCTTACTGTTCTTATCAACCAACACTTGAATGGTATGAGCCCTTTCATAAGCTGAGATCCCCGTTGTACTGGAAACAGCATCGACACTAACCGTAAAAGCAGTACCATGAGGGTCGGTATTATGGTGCACCATCAAATCAAGTTCTAATTCTTGGAGCCGTTCGGCTACTAGGGGAACACAGATCAGACCGCGACCATAGGTTGCCATGAAGTTGACAGCTTCCGGAGTTACTTTCTCGGCTGCCATGACAAGATCTCCTTCATTTTCCCGATCCTCATCATCGACGACAATGATCATTTGGCCGGCCCGGATGTCTTCCAAAGCCTCCTCGATAGTATTAAATACTTTGTTTGTTTTGTGCTGCATTATCTATCACTCCTTTTTAAATAAAACCATGTTCACTTAAGAAACTATAGGTAATTTTATTTTGGTTTGCAGGCCTTTCTTTATTTAAAAATTTAGCCACATACTTGCCAAGCAGATCAGTTTCTAAATTAACTTTGGAGCCTAGCCCTTTAAGACCCAAAGTAGTATTAGCATGGGTATGGGGGATAAGAGATACTGAAAAAGTATCCTCACCGACATCTACGATTGTTAAGGAAATACCGTCAATGGCTATGGAACCCTTAGGTATTAAGTAGCTAACTAGGTCTGGCAGAGTAGTGATGACATAAACCTTAGCGATTCCTACTTGCCTAAGAGCGGTGATAGTACCAATACCGTCAATATGGCCGCTGACAAGATGCCCTCCCAAGCGAGTCTGCAATTGTAAAGCCCTTTCCAAGTTTACTTTATTTCCCGGTTTTAAATCTAAGAGATTGGTTTTGCGTAAAGTTTCATACATAATGTCTACAGAAAATTGCTTGGCAGATATTTCTGTTACTGTGAGGCACACCCCATTAACAGCAATACTGTCCCCAATTTGGGTATCAGCCAAGATCTTTAACGCTTCGACGCTTAGACGGGCTGAATCCTTTTGGGAGGTTAGTTTTAGCACGGTGCCTAATTCTTCTATTATCCCTGTAAACAACACCATCACATCCCAGATAATATTTGGTTGAAAATTTAACTAAGTCTTCTGATCTCCTGTTAAGTGAGGGGAAAGCCTTATCTAGTACTCAATATAGCCTGTGACTTTAAAATCCACGCCCAGTTTGGAAATTTCTAAATCTTTTAACCGCTGAGCTGCGGACATTTTAGATATCTGCCAGCCGGAGAGGGGAGAGAGTCCTGCACCCGCTAGTTTAGGCGCAAAAATGAATTCAATTTTATCGAGCAGCTTTTCTTCTAACATTTTACCAGCCAGAATTCCGCCACCTTCCAGCAGGACACTGTTAAAGCCCTTAGCAGCAATATCCTGCATAAGGATTTTTAAAGGAACATGCCGTTTTGTAGGGTATTGCCAAACTTCAACATTAGCTTTTTCCTTGAAGGATTTAATTTTTTCCGGATCTGCTGCCTGAGTAGTAGCCAGGATACAAAGAGCGGAGGGATTCGTTACTGCTTTAGCCTGAAGAGGAGTTCTTAAGCTGCCATCCACGATTAGTCTGACAGGATCACGTCCGCCTTCAACCCCGCGGCAGGTTAGCAAAGGATCGTCGGTTATTATGGTCTGACTGCCAACCATGATTACATCATAATTATTCCTGAGGCCATGAACATAGTGTCTGGCCTCTTCGGAAGTAATCCATTTGGAATCACCGGATTCCACAGCAGTTTTACCATCAAGAGTAAGGGCACTTTTATAAAGAATAAAGGGTGTTTTTTTAGTGATAGCCTTAAAGAAGGCTTCATTAATTTTCAAGGCCTTTTCAGCCAGCAAGCCAATTTCCACCGCAATTCCGGATTCCTGTAATTTTTTTGCTCCTTCACCACTTATGAGAGGGTTAGGATCAGTCAGAGCCATAACCACCCGTTTCACTCCGGCTTCAATCAAAGCATCAGCACAGGGAGGAGTACGGCCAAAGTGAGAACATGGCTCCAAAGTAATGTAGACATCAGCACCTCGGGCTTCGCCGCCGGCAGCTCGTAAGGCATGGACTTCTGCATGGGGAGTGCCCGCCTTGGCATGATAACCTTCGCCCACAATTTGTCCGTTCTTGACAATTACACAGCCAACCAGAGGATTGGGGCTGGTACGGCCTGCAGCTTTGAGGGATAATTCTAAAGCTCGTTCCATAAATATCCTGTCTTGGGTTAGATTGCTCATTTTAGGCTCCTATTTAAAGAATTATCTCAATAATCGTGTAGAATTAAAGATTACAGGGATGATGATTTAGCCAAAATTAAAAATGCCCGGAAAAACTCCGGGCGTAAAATTTCACACTAAATTTGGAGGCATTTAAGAATATTAGGAAAGTTATCCTAAACACCAAAACAAAATCTCTTCCCATCCAGACTGTAACTGTCGGCTTCGTAATCTCAACGAATCTGCCATTAGGCTCGCGGGCTTTACCGCCGGTACGGAATTGCACCTGTCCCCAGAGTCGAAAATTTATTCAGTTTTTACTTTTCTGATATTTATCATACTTCATCTTAGGAGATTATGCAATTATGATTTATTCCCTATTTGGCGAGAATTTAGGCTCCAACCGGTAAAATCGGGTTTTAATAGGCCTAAAACTAAGGCATCATAATAATTGCCATCAATATAATAAGCTTCGCGCATATTTCCCTCTATCTTAAAGCCCAGCTTCTGATAACAGGATAAAGCTCTAGTATTATTTTGCCAGGTTTCAGCAGTTAATCTACGAAAATTCCATTGCCGGAAAAGATAATTAATGAATAGCGAGAGAGCCTCAGAACCATAACCTTTTCCCCAGTATTCTTTAACTCCAATCCCTATAAATATTCTTGCTGATCTAGCTGTTAAGTTAACCTGATCAAAACCTATAGTTCCAATAGTTTGGTCTTGAGCATCTAAAATTGTATAACGATGTTCATCTTCTTCAAACATCCTTTGTTCAATAACATCCCGACGCAAAAAAGTTGCCAATGGCCAGTTACCGCAAACCCAGTAACTAAATTCGTAATCATTGTACCATTCATAGAAAAGATCAAGATCTTGTAATTCTAAAGGTCGAATTCGGGTTAATTTACCACTTAACATAACAATCTCCTTAGCGAAAGCGTACCTTAGCGCAACTTTAGTGTAGCGAGCTTTGTTTTAAAAAGCAAGTTTAGTATAAATAAATAAGTCCCAAAATTCTAATATTCTCCAGAAATATCCCAATAAAAAAACCAAGAAAACTCTTGGTTTAACTATTGATATTGCTATTATGGTCGGGGCGACAGGATTTGAACCTGCGACCTCTTGGTCCCGAACCAAGCACGCTACCAAACTGCGCTACGCCCCGTAAAGAACAAATAAAATCATAACAAAGACACCACTTACTGTCAAGTAGCCAAGTTGTATTTACTTAGGATTAGTGTAAAATATCATTGGGAAATTAGGTCACAGCTTTTTTTAAAAATTAATTATTTAATAATGCAGTAGGAAATATTGATATAAATGTCGAAAGAAATATAGTAAAATAAAGCTACCTTATCTTAAGGGAGAAAGTGATGGATCGTTTAGCTAATGTTTTTGAAGCAACTTTAAGGGCTATTGAAGAAGGCAAAGAAGAAATTTTTAATATTTATGAAATTACTCGCTCCGAAATCCAAAGATTAAAAAAAGAATTGGAATTTTTACGGCTAGAAATTTCTGAAACTATTAAAAAGGTTGATAGTCAACAGCGAAAAGAAAAACGCCTCCGTCAAAGATTGATGGAAGTAAATAAAAATTTTCAGAACTACAATGAAAAACAAATGTTGGAGATTTATACTGAAACTAAAGATGCCCAAGTAGAATTGCAGCTGCTCCAGGCTAAAGAATTTCAACTCCGTGCCCGAAGAGACGAGATCGAACGTTCACTGAGAAATCTAAATAGCACAGTTCAAAGAGCTGAAACCTTAATGGATCAAGTTAGCTTAGCAATTCGCTTATTAAAAGAAGGTATATCCGAAATCTCCCATTACTATAGCAGTGACCAAAGAAAAGAGACAGCCTTTTTAATGATTAAAGCTCAGGAAGAAGAAAGACGAAGAGTAGCCCGAGAGGTTCATGATGGACCTGCCCAAAGTTTGGCAAATATTATCCTGCGTTTAGAAATTGCTGAAAAGCTTTTAAAAATTGATCACGAAAAAGTAAAAAAAGAGTTACAGGAATTAAATAAGTTAGTGAGAGAAAACCTCAAAGATATTCGAAGAATTATCTTTGATTTGCGCCCTATTCCTTTGAACAGTAAGGGCATTGTCGAAACCATTAAAAACTACATCACAAACTACGAAAAAACTTATAACATTAAATGTATCCTGCAGGTTCATGGTGTTGAAAAATCTTTGGATCCTGCGATAGAAGTAGCTTTATTCCGTATGGTTCAGGAAGGAATGACAAATGTAGCTAAACACGCCAAGTCCGCAACCTGCGAAGTAAACCTACAATTTCGAGATAATTCGGTAATCGGGCGGATAATTGATAATGGGAGAGGTTTTGATGCTAAGGAGGTTCTAAAAAATCCTGGAGAACATTTTGGTTTAATTGGTATTAAGGAGCGGATTGAAATGTATTCGGGAAAATTAAATATTAAATCTGTCCCCAACCAAGGGACAATATTTAAATTTGAACTACCATATTCGAAGTAATGGAGGCTGACAAAATGATAAAAGTTGTAATTGCTGATGATCATCCGCTTCTTAGGGAAGGGTTAAGAAGAATTCTGGAGTTCGAAGACGGTATTGAGGTAGTAGCTGAAGTAGGAGATGGGCAGGGAGCAATTAATATAGCAAGAAGTACTCAATTTGATATAATGTTAATGGATCTTAATATGCCGGGAGTTAACGGCTTAGAAGCCTGTAGGGTGATCCGCAGGGAACATCCGGAAATAGGAATCTTAGTGTTGACTGTTGATGATTCTGATGAAAAAATCTTTCAAGTCTTGCAACTCGGTGTTGCCGGCTATCTCTTAAAAGATGTTATTCCCAAGACCTTAGTTGATTCTATTCGTAAAGTATATGCTGGGGAACCGATTCTAGCACCAACGGTTACCGGCAAACTCTTAGGGCAGTTAACAAACTCCCATGCGCCTAAGAATAATTATGGGCTAAGTAATAGGGAGATGGAGATCCTTACTTATGTTGTAAAGGGCGCTTCCAACAGGGAGATAGGCATTTCCCTATTTATCAGTGAAAAAACAGTCAAAAATCACCTTTCTAATATTTTTCGCAAGCTGGAAGTTGAGGATAGGACGCAAGCAGCTTTAATAGCTGTTAAATTAAAAATAGTACAATTAGATTGACATCAGAAAGGAAATAGATATGAAAATATTTTTTTATGGTGCTAGCCAGACAGTCACCGGCTCATGTTATTTAGTCGAGACTTTAGGTTTTAAATTGTTAATCGATTGCGGCATGTTCCAAGGTAACAAAGTAATCAAAGAACTTAACTATGGTGAATTTCCCTTTGAACCAGGAAGTATTGATGCCGTAATCTTGACTCATGCCCATATTGATCACTCCGGCCTTATTCCTAAGCTAGTCAAGAAAGGCTACCAAGGACCAATATATTCTACTAAAGCTACTATGGATCTTTGCTCAATTATGTTACCGGACAGCGGTCATATTCAGGAAATGGAAATTGAAAGAAAGAACCGGAAGCGAACCAGAGCAGGCCTGCCTTTACTTGAGGCTATTTATACAGCTCAAGACGGGTACAATGCCATCCAATCCTTTGTCCCGGTTGATTACGGGAAAAACTTCGCAATTTCCGAAAGAATAGCGGCGGAATTTTTTGATGCCGGCCATATTCTTGGGTCATCCCATGTCGTCTTGACAATCACCGAAGGAGAGGAAACTAAAAGGTTAGTATTTTCCGGCGATATAGGTTCCACAAACCAACCATTTATTGAAGATCCGTCTCTAATTGAACACGCCGATTTAATAATAATGGAAACCACTTATGGTAATCGTCATCATATTGATAAATCCAACCGCTTGGAACTTTTGGCTGAGGTTATCAATAATGCTTATGCCCAGGGAGGAAATGTCATTATCCCTGCCTTTGCCATCGAACGAACGCAAGACCTTTTATATTACCTGCATAAGTTGCAAAGCGAACAACGGATACCGGAAATGCCTATTTACATTGACAGCCCTTTGGCTATTGAAGCTACCAGAATATTTCAGAAAAATATCCAGCACTTTGATGAGGAAAGCACAGCTTTGATAGAAGAAGGCAATAACCCCCTTACTATGAAAAACCTCAAGTTCAGCGAAACAACTCAAGATTCCATTAACTTAAATACTATCCCCGGGGGGACTATTATTATTTCGGCCAGTGGTATGGCTGATGCGGGCAGGATTAAACATCACCTCAAACACAATCTTTGGCGTCCCAATGCAACCGTTGTCTTTGTCGGCTATCAAGCCGAGGGTACTTTAGGCCGCAGATTAATTGACGGCGCCAAAGAAGTCACAATTCATGGTGAATGTATTCATGTCAACGCCACTATAGCCAATTTACCCGGTTTTTCCGGCCATGCTGATCAAAGTGAACTATATGCTTGGCTGAAAACCTCCGGCAAAACTGCAGAACAAATTATCCTGGTTCATGGTGAAGAACAGGCAATACATGATTTTGCCGATCTGGTTGAAGAAAGATTAGGAAAAAAATCTCTAATTCCAGTCCTTGGTGAAGAAATAGAATTTAAAGGACAAGAAGTCATCAGGATTAAACCTGCTAGGCCTTGGCTGGATGTACTTCAAGAAAAATATGATCTGCAAAAAGCTATGGAATGCGCGAAACTACCAAAAGGTAGTAAGTATACTGGACAAAAAGTTACCCAGCGAAGAAAAATCCTGCTTTCAGAAGTTAACCATAGCTACGGTAAGCTGCGGAAAAACCTGCGCACTTTTGTGGATACAGCGAGAAAGGAAAGAGATTATACCCATATTATCGAAACCTTGGAAAAAATCTCCAAACTACTGGAAGAGTCTAAAAATAAATATTTAGGTGCTTAAATCCAGGCATATTCAGAAGTTTGCCGTTTAATCCCGGCCAAAAAACGCATTACTTCTTCCCGTCTTTTAACAGCAATTCTACGGCCGGTTTTCGAATAGACTTTTTTAGGTAAAGCTTCGGCAAAAGTTTGAATTCGCAGTAAGGCATCTTCCGGACTAGGAATTAATTCATCGTACCCCACCAGACTGAATAATTTCATTAAACCAATATTGCCTAAATTATCCAGGATATTGGCATCCCGCACATAAACAGCCTCATCACTGTTTCCTGGTTCGGAATAATACATGTGAAATTCAATGGCCTCGAGAATTTTGCTGAGTTTATCTTGATCTAAGTGATAGTTCTTTAATAAATTCATGGCAATACCCTTTGATCTAAGAGCATGATCTACATTGGGCAAGGCATACATGGGGTATTTCCCTGTATCATGGAGCATTGAGGAAACATAAAGAATTTCTTCATCGAGAGATAAATGTTGGGATAATTCTTTGGCCAGATGATAAACCCTCTGACAATGCTTCCAGCCAAGAGCTGGGTGAGCACCTGCTTTATTGACAACATTATAGAGTTCCTTAGTAATATCCATAAATGCACCACCTTTCATTTCCTACTAATATTACGGCATAGGTAGGAGAAATCCTTCCAAACCTTGGAAAAAATATCGTCATTACCCGTGACAATTTAGGATAAACTTTTTTTATTTGTTTTATTAAAACAGGAATATATAATATAATGCTCTTATGAAGATAATTTTTTCTATTTCGATTTGAGGTGGATTCATTGTCTAAAAACAGTGTCTATGAGGGCTTTGCACAAGCTCTTTTCTTTTCAGGAACTATTTCCATCCCAAGATTTTTGCTGGATCATTATTCTTTTTTAGGTATCACCAATCAGGAAATGATGCTTCTTATCCACATCATTAATGTTATTACTGAGAATAAAGAGCAAGATGGGATAGAAGAATATATTGCTGCCAAAATGGGAATTACTCTTTCCGAATTGCAGACCCTTATGCAAAATCTGCAGCTCAAAGGATTAATAGCAATTAATCTTAATGCTAAACAAATCACGGCTCAGAATAATTATAAATATGACTTAAGTGGCTTAATTGACCAATTATTTGAATTATGGGGAATTAATCAATTTAAGCAACTGGAATTAGGAGCTAAAATAAATAATGAAACACCGGTAGTCAACCCTAACAATCCGTCTTACCTTAAGCTAATTGCTACCTTTGAACAGGAATTGGGCAGGCCTTTAACCGGGTTTGAGTGTGAACATATTCAAAAATGGCTTCTTGCTTCTTATAGTGATGAATTAATAATTGAGGCTTTAAGAAGAGGAGTTAGTGCAGGTATTAGAAATTTTCGTTATTTAGATTCAATTTTGAGGGAATGGGAGAAAAAAGGTATTAAGACACTCTTGGAAATAGAAGCCGAAGATAAGTATTTTCAGGAGAGGCAGGAGAAAAAAGGAGTAAAGTCAAATAAAACCCGTAAGAGTACTAAGAACAAATATGATGATATTTATTTATAGGGAAAAGATAAAGGAGAGGTTTATCCTTGGAAAAAGCAGAGAAAATTATTAGTACGGTTTTAAATAAGCCTGTCGTGGATCAACAAAACTTTCTGCTTAACGCCTCAGATAACACAGAAGCTGACATTGCCTCAACAGAGCAAGCCTGTCCCATTTGCGGGGGGAGAGGAATTGTCCTGCAGGGGGATACTGCGACCCCATGTTCCTGTATGGAACAAATTAGAATCGAAAATAGCTTTAAATCAGCACGTATATCTCGAGAATTAAAAAAATGCCGCTTTGAAAAATTCGATTTAGATTTTTATTGTACCTCAGCAATTAAAGACTACTATGATAACGCCAAGAAAGCCTTGAATGCTGCTCAAGCCTTTGTGGAAAATGTACTCACTAATCCTCACGAACTAGGGTTGCTCTTTACCGGTTCGGTTGGCAGTGGGAAGACTTTCTTAGCTGCCTCTATTGCTAATGCTTTACTCGTTAAACAAAAGCAATTACTGTTCTTGGTTGTTCCAGATTTACTGGATGAATTACGAGCTACTTTTTCTAATAAATCTGATACTACCGAATTTGATTTGCTGGATATAGCCAGAACCATACCCATTTTGATTTTAGATGACCTTGGCGCCCATAACTATACCGAGTGGTCGCGAAATAGGCTATATTCCATCCTCAATTACCGAATGAATGAGCAGTTGCCAACAATTATTACTACTAATCTGGATTTTAATGAAATTGAACAATACTTAGGGGAGAGAACTTGTTCCAGGCTGCTCCAAATGTGCCGAGTTTTCCGTTTATCCATTGAAAAAGATATACGAATGCAGAAATATATTCACCGAGAAAATTTAAAGTAAGCTGCAAAATTTACCCAAAAAGTAAGAAAAAAAGAATAATTTTTGGGCCAAACCTATGCATGTCCAAGAAACCAATGCATAGGTTTTTTATATAAATAATGATTAGGAGGTGGAAATGGATGGCAAAATTTATTACTATCAAAAGAAGATATATTTTCTATAGTTGTTTGGCGCTGGCATTAGTCTTCTTTTGTTTTTTAACCTTTAACTTCTTGGGTAGTTCGGAAGCAAATACTACCTCTCAGCAAGTTGAACCAGAATTAAAAATTGTTAGTTTGGAGTTTGATCCTCCAATTGTAATCCGTGATCTTTCCTATGGAGGCGAGGTACTGAAAGGAACTCAGACCATGCCTAAAACTGACTATAAAATAGCTGCAATCGTTCAAAACATGACGGAAAAAACAATGCGTGAAATACCTGTGGTCTTAACAATCGTCTCCCTGGCCGATCAAACTCAAAAAATTAGCAAAGAAGGGAAGATCCCCATTTTAGAGCCAGGAGCAACTGCCCGTATAGCATTTGAAAATATTCAGGCTTTAGGCGATGCTCAAGGTAAGAGTGCAACTGCCGGCAGGCATGAGATGGTTCTAGCCCTGAAAGCTAACCCCGAAGGGGGAATGACGCAGAATACTGAAGCCAAGTTAATTTATAACATTGATTCCACAGTAAAATAAAAACTTAGGAACGTTTACCTAACCAACTTACAAGTGCTTGCTTTAAGCACTTATTTTGTTTTGAACATTCTGATAGTATAATTAGGTAAAAACAAACTACAAGGAAGCATCGACTATAATTGTTCATGCTAATCAACTGGATTTTAAAAGGAACGGTCATTCTCATGAAAAAGTCTTTTCTCTGTTTATACTTCATTTCTTTTAATATGATCTTATTCTTACTAATAGCGCCGCTTGTTATTTTCTACGGTCCGTTTGAGTCACTCAGGCTTTTTTCGGTTGGTGCTATTCTTACCTCCCGCCACCCTCAAGTAGCGGAATTTTTCCTTTCCCAAGAGGAGATCCTGAAAATAACCGAGAACAACAGGGATAATATCATTACGGTGGAACCGGTAATCCTAGGAAAAGAGCATATTATTGAAGATAGAGAAAATGGGATTAAGATTCAAAATATTAGCGGTAAATACTTTCAAGGTAAAGTAATGCTGATTAATAATCCTCGCCAGTTAGGCATTGCTGTTTCCGACGAATTAGGCACTGCTGGGCAGAGATTAACTAACCTTGTAGCAACGAGCAAGGCTCTAGCCGGAATAAATGCAGGTGGATTCTATGATCCTAATGCTCAAGGTAATGGTGCTTTTCCCGATGGAATTACCGTTAAAAACGGATTAGTCGTTCATAATAATATTGGAAATGAAGCAGCCAATATAATTGGTTTTGACCAAAACGGTAAACTTATTTTGGGCTCAATGTCTCTCCAGGAAGTCCAGACTATGAAAATCCAAAATGCTGTGACTTTTCATCCCAATCTCTTACTAGACGGAAAGCCCCAAATTCAGGGAGACGGAGGCTGGGGCTTAGCACCAAGAACTGGAATAGGCCAAAAACCTGACGGCACTGTAATCTTAGTAGTAATTGATGGCCGACAGCCTGGATGGAGTATGGGGGCAACACTCCGGGACTTAATGAACGTCTTTATTGAATATGGGGCGGAAAACGCCGCAAATCTGGATGGGGGATCTTCCAGTGAAATGGTGTATAAAGGCCAAATCCTCAATAAATTATGGAATATTTACGGCGAAAGGTACATTCCGACCGCTTTTGTTGTCTATCCTCGAAGTGCTGTGGAAGAAGTTCACAATGACAGTCGGCTTGAAAAATAATACTAAGAAATTTTAAGCGATAGTGGGGTAACAAGAACTTGAGAAGCAAAAAGATAGCCATGTTTCTTATTATTTCCTTGGTCTTTCAACTAACAATATTTACTGTTTTGAATCATCTAACAGAGCAGTACTTAAACCCTATGTTTCGCCTTAACAAAGCCTATGCCCTAAATACTGATTTAAGTAAGGCCCAGAATTTTAGCCTCTCTTATAATAATAGATATTTAGCCTTTATAAGCGGAGGCCACCTGCAGGTAATCGATCTTATTAATAATCAAGCAGTCTTAAAAAACAAATCCCTGTCGGAAGCGGGTTTAGTCTTAAGCTACAAATGGCTTCCCGACAGGAACGGTATGATCTACTTAACTCAAAGTCATTCAAATCCCGACCGCCCAGCAGCTCTTTTTTCACTGGATTTGGATCCTGCCACCTCAAATCCCAGGCAGGTTGAACCCCGCTTAGAACGATCCTTAAACATATTTATCTCGGAGGTAATGGATATAGGAGTGTCTACTTATACTAATAATTTATTTGTTCTCTATAGGGATGAGGAATTAAAGTGCAAGCTAATGACTATTGATATCATGAAAAATATCAACAGGCTTGATGATCCCCTGGAGTCAATCCTTTCCCTGGCGGTATCCAACAAATATGGCACGTTGTATATTGAAAGTCTCAAAGAAGGTCAAAAGGCAATTTATGCGGTTATAGGTCGGGAAAGACATTTAGTCACCGACGACCCTCAGGAGATACTCCTTGGCTGCCAAGACGAGCTCTTATTTATAGGTGAATTAGCAGGTAATACTTTACGCGAGATCTCTCTCTATACCCATAATTCATCATCAATTCAATATACAAAATTACTTTGGCAGGGTGACATTCCTTATGCCAGGGCGGAAGTCTTTATTAGTTCCGATCAAAAGGTTTTTATCCTGGATAAGGAAAATATAGTGATAATTTATCCTGATGGTAGTTCCAAGTCTAAAGAAATTCTTTATAGGCCTGTATTCTCACCGGTGGGCAAAATGTACCTGGAGATAAATCCAACACGGAATGAGTATTTTTGGCGGAAAAGTTAACTGTTAAGTTAATCCTCCCAGAGGATATCATCTTCCGGGTCAATTTTGGTTGGTTCTAGATAATTTTGCTCAGATTCCAGATTATTAGTCATACTGGTTAATTGGTTTTCCAAAGAGTCAAGCATTTCCCGGATTTGTTTAATCTGTTCGAGTATTTCGTCAATATCGAGTTGTTCCATAGTAGGATTGCCAGGTGGTAGAGCTTGCTCTACAGGAGTTATTTGCTCGGTTAAAGCCAAGGTAGGCGCATTTCTGCCAAATATTCTTTTAAGAGCTTCCTCTAGGGAGTTAGCCATAGTAAGCTTATCTTCATAAGCCACTATGACTTTTTGCATCTCCGGAATACTCCCGCTGGCGGTTGACTGTAAATAAATTGGTTCTACACACAGGAAATTACCTCTGATAGGTAAGGCTAAGAGATTACCTCTGATTACACTTGAACCCTTTTGATTCCATAAAGCGAGTTGTCGGGAAATATCGGGGTCTTGGTCAATCCTGGCTTCAATTTGGAATGGACCGTCAATCTCAATATTTTTAGGAAGTTTATAGAGGATTAGCTCTCCGTAGTTTTCACCATCCATCCTTGCTGCCAGCCAAGCAATGAGGTTATTGCGGGTATTAGACTGGCTGGAAGCCGGTGTAAAAGGTTGGATTAAAACAAATTCCGGATTATGTTCACCGCCGGGAAGATCCATAATTACATAATAGGGCTCAACGTCTTGGGGTTCTGAGCCATATATTTCTTTCGCAATACCCCAAGCATCTTCTTTATTATAAAAAACTTTAGTATTAGTCATGTGAAAAGTGTTCAGCATTTGGCATTGTATTTTAAAAAGAGTTTCAGGATAGCGAAGATGGGTTTTTAGAGAATAGGGCATCTCCGAAATACTTTTGAACACTCCCGGGAAGTTTTTAAGAAAAGTCTGTAGAATAGGGTCTTCGTAATCAACTGCATAGAAATCAACTGTACCGTCATAAGCATCAATAACAACTTTTACCGAGTTTCTAATATAGTTAAAGTTTTGGTTGGGATATTTACTGGAATATGGAATATTACCTGTTGTATAGGCATCAATAATCCATTTAATCCTCCCGTTATCGATTACAGCATAGGGATCTTGGTCATAATTCAGAAAAGGTGCTAACTTTTGCACTCTTTCCATAATATTGCGATAGAGCAAAATTTTGCTCTCAGGTGTAACTTCTCTGGCAAGATAGAACCTCGGAGTGGCTCTATGTAAGGATAGCATTAACTTATTAAGGGGAGTAAAAGTTATGCCTGTTTTTCCTTGATAACTGTTTTCAGCGTAATCACTGCCTTGAGGGTAATCTAATTCTTGGAATCTGGTATTAACAACCACCCAGTCGTTTGTTCTTTCGCCAAAATAAATGCGCGGTTCAGTTAGGCTTAATTCAGGATAAGGACTTTGCATGGGAATGCTGCTCACCGCAAAAGCGGGGTGCCCTTTCGCTGTCACAGCATTGGCAAAAGAAGCTGTTATTCCATAGCCGTGAGTATACCTAAAGCGAGTATTTATAAAGGTTTGAGCCTTGGGATCAACATCCTCAATTGATATTTCCCGAGGTGAAATCATTAGCTGGCGGTACTCTCCATTAATTAAATAACGGTCAATGTCAATATCGTTGTATTTATAGTAAGGTCGGATACCTTGTTTCTGAGTGAAGATTTGGATCATGTGCCGGGGATCATTCAACCGAATATTATTTAGAGTTACTAGTTCTTCTTGCAATTCAGCTGCGCCGATAGGGCTGTCCCCGGGGTATTCTCTTTCTTCGATTTTATCCAAACCATAGGCAAATCTTGTTAACCTTATTTCATTTTCAATATAGGTTGATTCTTTTTGCAGTTCATTTGGTATAACCACCATGGATTGAATCAAAGATGGAAATAATCCGCTTAATAGTATAGACAGGACAAGCAAAGAGGGAGCAGGTATGGTAATCAGGCGGGAGTCTTGAACAAATATTGTCAAGAGGGTGAGAATAAAACTAAGAATACTAAATACAATCAAGACTTTTAAAGCCGGTAGGCGGGCAAAAATATCTGTATATCCCGCACCGACAACTTGTCCTAATTCGGAATAAACTAATTTGTAAATATCTAAATAATAGCCAAATGCTTTTAAAACAAAGAGAATTATCAGGAGAATTCCTAAGTGTTTTCTAGCTCGCGAGCTGACAATAATAGCATCCTTTTTCCAGATGCGAATGGAATTAAATTTAATTAATCCGGTAAGGACATAAAAAACTGTAGTAAAAATCGTCAAAATCAGGATAGGGGAGAAAAAAGCATTATAAATCGTAACTAAAAAAGGAAGTTTAAAAACATAAAAGCTTAAATCCTTACCGAATAACGGGTCAGAGTAATTAAAAGAAGATGAGTTGGTGAAGGACAACAAATCAAGCCAACCTGTAAAACCGACTATAAAGCTAACGATAATACTAAAAATAGCAGAAATCAGGAGAAGGTAAATTGTTACCTTGCCTTGATTCATTGCCACAACCGGATGGTTAATTTCATCGACGAGCCTGATCTTTTTCCGAAATTTTTCATTATAAAAAGCAGCAAAAGCATGCCTACCCGATAATAAGGTTGCTGCAATAATAACAAAGAGGATTGTGCCGTTGATTAACTGAATAATAAGCTTGCTGAAAATTGGTGTCCAAAACAAAGTTTGATAACCTAAATCTTTAAACCACAACCAATCTTCATAAAATCCGCTAATTAAAGATAATAGTACAATAGCTATGGTAACAAAGGCTATAATTCGGATAAAAGGTTTAGAAATAAGAGGCTTCAAAAACATCCTCCTCTCTAGTAAAATGTTGACAGTCATTAGGTAATATGTGTAAATTTCCTTGGTTTTATTTAACAGTACAATATCTTAACCATTTCTCACGACTAAAGTCTTATATATATTCTTTAATTGTCGAGAAAAACCTTCCATTTTGCTTTCAGAAAAGGTCTTTCTGAGATATACTTTTTATTAGATAGAATTTAAGGATGGTGGATAAAATGTATGACTTAATAATTATAGGTGGCGGTCCTGCCGGCTTAACTGCGGCTTTATATGCTGCCAGGGGAGGACTTAAAACTGTTGTCGTAGAAGCAATGATGCCTGGAGGGCAAGCTGCATCGACTGAAATAGTTGAGAATTATCCTGGTTTTCCTAAAGGGATCTCCGGGTTTGAACTGGCAAATTTATTCTATCAGCAAGCTATTAACCAAGGAGCAGAATTTATTTTCGAACCTGTTGTCCGTTTAGATCTGGCTAACAAAATTAAAAAAATTTATACCGAACAACAAACACTGGAATCAAAGGCTGTTATTATTGCCGCCGGTTCAAAACCACGCCCCTTGGGAGTGGAAGGAGAGAAGACCTTCCGTGGCCGCGGGGTATCCTATTGTGCAACTTGTGATGGCGCTTTTTATAAAGGAAAGCGAGTTGCTGTAATTGGCGGAGGTAATGCTGCTTTAGAAGAAGGACTCTACTTAACCAAGTTTGCTGCTCAAGTCTATATTATTCACCGCCGTAATGAATTTAGAGCATCATTTCACGCTGTCGAAAAAGTCAGACAAAGTCCCCAGGTTCAGTTTGTCCTGGATTCAATTGTTCAGGAAATCAAAGGCAAAGACAAGGTAGAAAAAATTATTATCAGGAATTTAAAAACCGGTCAAGAAAACGAACTGGAAGTTGACGGGGTTTTTGTCTATGTCGGAACGGAGCCTAATACTCAATTTGGAGCTGATATCCTTCCAACAGATGAAAAAGGTTATATAATTACCGATCCTTTGCTCAGAACAGATATTTCCGGGGTATACGCTGCCGGCGATATCCGTAATACTCCTTTAAGGCAGGTGGCAACTGCTGTAGGTGACGGAGCACTGGCTGCAGTTCAAGTAGAAAAATACCTCATGGAACAGCAAGGGTAAAGATTAAAAAAGTCGAAATACATTTATTACCATGTACAGGCACTTTCTTAAAAAACTGCCATACCATATATCAAAAAGGAGGTATGGAAATGTTTTTTGGAAGAAAACAAACTGGCTTCATGAATCAACCGCCAGCAGTTAATATGGTTAATCAGCCTATGGAAGGTTTTGCTCCTGAGCAAGTTGCTCCGGAAGCTATGTACACTACCCAACCTCATATGGGTTTTGCTTATGACCCGTGTGGGTATTGTGTCCCTTGTTACGATACAGGTATGGAAGTTGAACAACCTGAACCCCAAATTTATGTAGTGCAAAGAGGAGACACTGTCTACAGAATTGCTCAAAGATTTGGGCTGGATTGGCGCGAATTGGCAGGTTATAACCGTCTAGGCAATCCTGATCTTATCTACCCCGGTGAAAGACTGTTTATTCCCCCTCGCTCCTAAACAAAAGATTAATAATTCCTAACCATTAATTTTCATTTACTCTCTTTCGTGTTATCATAGGAGATGCAAAATGTCTAAAACATTTTGCATCTCACATTTGATTCTAATCAGAAGAAATCGAGGAATTAAAGATATGAATTATATTTATAAAAAAGAGTTCCGGGATTATTATATTACATATAGCTTGATTCTCATTAATCTCATAATGTTTATCCTGATGACCTTGGCTGGGGGTACTACTAATTACAAAGTTTTAATATTTTTTGGGGCAAAAGTAAACCCTTTAATTGAAGCCGGACAGTATTGGCGTTTATTCACTTCCATGTTTATTCATATTGGCTTTACTCATTTGCTTTTTAATATCTATGCTTTAATTGCTTTAGGTAAATTCACGGAACATATTTTCGGTCATAAGAAATTTGTTTTCATCTATTTAATATGTGGTTTAAGCGGCTCATTACTTAGTTATTTTTTCAGTCCTAGTATTTCTGCCGGAGCATCCGGTGCTATCTTTGGACTTTTAGGTTCTCTGGTAGGCTATGGCTTCAGAAACTCCTTTCTCTGGCAAAGTGGTATAATTACCAATCTTTTAATTGTCCTGGGAATCAACTTATTTTTCGGCTTTGTTTTTCCAGGAATTGATAACTTTGCTCATCTGGGAGGTCTTTTAAGCGGGATAATCATAGGCTTTGGGCTTCATTTATTAAGAGCCAAAAGACAAAATTTTCATTGAATCCTTTAAAAGCAAAAGGGGAGAATAATATTAAGCTCACAGATCTTAGCAAGGTGGCCTTCAATAGCTATTAACTGCCATCGATAGTTAAGATTTTGTGAGCTTTTATTTGCTAAAATAACACAAACCTATGCTAAAATAAAAAGGCAAAAAGAATGCAGGGAAAGGGCATACATAATGAAAACACAAAGTAATTATTTTAGACGTGAATGGTTTATCTATGGCTTATTAATTCTCATAGCACTGCTAATAATAGGTAAACTAATTTTCTATCAAATAATCAATGCCGCCGAGTTAAAAGCCAGAGCAGCAACTTTCAGAACCAGCAGTCAGGCTATGATCTATGAAAGAGGAATGATTACTGATGCTCAAGCTAATGTCTTAGCCAAAAGTGTACCTGCTAGGGATATATATGCTGATCCTAAATCCTTAACAAACTCACTCTCCAAAGCCCTTACGGCGGGAGAATTAGAAAACAAAATTCAAGAAATTGCTCATAATTTAGCTCAAATCCTAGCAAAAGACCCTCAAGAAGTTTTAAATCTCCTGAAGCAAGATGCTTCTTGGGTGAGCCTAGCGAGACAGGTAGATATTGAAACAGCTAAACAAATTTCTGATCTGGCTATTCCTGGGATTGGCTTTACGGATACTTATAAAAGGGTTTATCCGACCGGCACCATGGCATCTTCGGTTTTGGGTATAGTAAACATGGCCGGAGATGGGGTTGAAGGTCTTGAATATTTTTATAACAGTGAACTAAAGGGAGAAAAGGAAATTAAAGCCAGCCTGGAGTCTGAGGTAACAAATTCTCCACTTAAAAATGAATTTATCCAAACCGGGTATAATATTTCTCTAACCTTAGACTCTACTATTCAGCATCTGGTCGAACAGGAACTTGATAAAATAATTGAAGAATGTAAACCACAAAGGGCAGTAATTTTAGCTATGGATCCCATGACCGGTAAAATACTGGGGATGGGGTCCAGACCTAATTTTGATCCTAATAATTATACAAATACTAAACAAACTGAACGGAAAAATTTAGCCCTAAGTATGATTTATGAACCTGGGTCAACTTTTAAAATTATCACGGGAGCCGCCGCCTTAGAGGAGAATGTTGTAAATCCTAATCAGATCTTTAATGATCCTGGTTATATCATTGTTGGTTCCAAGAAAATAACTAATTGGGATTCCGATTTCAAAGCTCATGGAAATATTACATTTTCTGAAGGGATGAAATTGTCATCTAATGTCGTGCTGGCTCAGGTGGGCAAACTACTGGGTAAAGATGTTTTTTATACTTATTTGAAATCCTTTGGCTTTGGTACCAGGAGTAAAATTGACATAGCCGGCGAAGAACAGGGTCTCTTAATTGACAAAAAAAATGTTAAGGACCTTGAATTAGCAACAATGTCCTTTGGTCAGGCTAATCTAGTTACGCCAATGCAACTGCTGACTGCTATCTGTGCGGTCGCCAACGGCGGAAAACTCTATCAGCCTTATATTTTGGATAAAATCAGTTCCAAAGATGGGGAAATACTATTTATTAACCAACCTAAGGTAGTTCGGGAAGTAATATCTGAAACTACTAGTAAAACAATGACGAATATTTTGGTGGAAGTTGTTGAGGATGGAACAGGAGGCAGAGCCAAAATCCCCGGTATTAAAGTAGCAGGGAAAACCGGTACGGCCCAAAAAATAAATCCGGAAACGGGAACTTACTCAGCAACTGATTTTATTGTTTCGTTTGTCGGTTATGCACCGGCTGAAAACCCCAAGATTGCAGTGCTGGTAGTAATTGATACTCCCCGAGCCGAAATAGTACAGGGCGGAACACTAGCTGGGCCACATGTTAAAAAAATTATTGAAAGTGCTTTGCAGTATTATGGAATACCTGTTGCCGCAGGTACTCCCAGTGATATTCAGGAAATAAGCCCCGACCCATTGGAAAATCCCACTCCTCCTGATTCTAATGTTCCAGAACAAATAGCCGGTGAAGGAGAAGTGACTGTGCCAAACCTTAAAGGCCTAACGATGCGTCAAGCTGGAGTAGAATTAAGAAAACACAATTTACGATATAAATTTGTTGGTAGTGGGCTGGTATTTCAGCAGTTTCCTGAGCCGGGAAAAGTTGTCAATCAGGGCGACACTATTGAAGTGATTTTTCATAATGACGATATTACAAATCCTAATCATGATTCTGGGGAAGACCAGACTACTGATCAAGTGAAAAGGAAGGGAGATTAAAGTGCCGAGGAACTCATGGGAGGTAGCTCAAGAAGCAATTCAGCTTTTAGGCGGCAGAGCTGGTGTATCAGGCTATGAACAGCAACTAATCCCTTATCTGGAGAAGATTTTCGAACCTTATGATGTTGAATTAACAAATGATTTCATGAATAACTGCTATATTACAAAAAAAGGCTTTAGTACGAGCGAAACCGTAATGTTGGCCGCTCATGTAGATGAAATAGGTCTAATGGTTACTCATATCGACTCCCGCGGGTTTGTTCACTTTCAAACTGTGGGAGGGATTGATGAGCGTACCTTGCTCAATCAAGAAGTAATAATACATGGACATCTAGATATTAAAGGAATTATTGGTGCGAATCCTGCGAGAGTAGAAGCGAGCAAAAAATCTATTAGTATAGATGATTTATTTATTGATATAGGTTATCCTTCGCAAGCTGCCCTAGAGCTGGTTAAACCCGGAGATATAATTAGTATCAACCGGAACACCTCAGAAATGCTTAATAAAAGAATTACCGGCAAAGCCTTGGATGACCGAGCGGGAATTGCTGTTTTGGCAGTTTGTATTAACGAACTTTCTCGGCTTAAACATCCTCACAAGGTTGTAGCTGTGGCAACTGTCCAGGAGGAAGTTGGTCTGAGGGGGGCAACCACTAGCTCGGATATTCTTGAGCCGGAGTTGGCCGTTGTAATTGATGTAACTCATGCTCAAACTTTAGATACTAAAAATCAAGTTAACACCATTTTGGGGAAAGGACCGGTTATTGCTCTGGGACCTAATATTCATCCCCTTACTTTTGCCGCTTTAAAGAATGCGGCTGAAGAAAATCGAATACCGTATCAAATTCAAGCCGTTGCCGGCCCAACTGGTACCGATGCTAGGGTAATTCAATTAAAAGGCCGGGGAATCCCAACAGGTTTACTATCTATTCCTCTTAGATATATGCATACTTCAGTAGAAACTGCTTCCCTGCAAGATATAGTAGATAGTGGCAAACTTCTTGCCTATTATTTATCATCTTTACCGGATAATTTGGAGGAATATTCATGCTATTAAAAGAGTTATGTAATTTGCCCGGCGTTTCGGGCAATGAGACAGAAGTCCGGGATTATATCCTTGAGCTTATTAAAGACAGGGTGGACAGTTTCAGAATAGATAAAATAGGGAATTTGCTGGCAGAAAGCAAAGGTTTTGCTAGTGAGAAGCCTAAAGTTATCTTAGCTGCTCATATGGATGAAGTTGGCTTACTAATAACAGATATTACTACCGATGGCTACCTAAAATTTCAACCGCTGGGAGGGATAGATCCCAGAATCTTGGTAGCTAAAACAATATACTGCGGTAATAACAAAATCATTGGGGTGATTGGTTCCAAAGCTATTCATTTACAAAAGCCGGAAGAGCGCAAACAAGCTCTAACTCTCGATGAATTATATATAGATATCGGTTCGGTCTCTAAGGAAGATGCCGAGCAAAGAGTAAAAATCGGAGACTATGTATCCTTTACCACTGAATTTGAACAAATAAATTCCGAACTTTATAAAGCCAAGGCCTTTGATGATCGGGTCGGTTGTGCCATATTAATCGAATCCTTAGCCAATAAGTATAACTGTGATTTAATTGCAGCCTTTACTGTCCAAGAAGAAGTCGGCCTCAGAGGTTCTCAAGTAATCAGCAATTATTTAGATGGTGATTTGGCTATAGTAATAGAAGCTACCAATGCCAATGATTTAGGAGAAACACTTCCGGAAAATCGGCTGGTGGAAGTAGGAAAAGGGCCTGCTTGTTCACTGATGGATAGTGCCACGATATATCAACCCGAGTTGATCCGGAAAGTAACAAAGCTAGCTGCTGATCATCAGATTCCGTTACAGTTTAGGAAAGGAACAGCTGCAGCCAATGATGCCGGCAATATCCACCGGGCGGGGCAAGGCATTCCAACCATAACTCTTAGTGTTCCCTGCAGATATATTCATTCTCCCAATTCACTTCTAAGCCTTAGAGATTATGAAAATTGTTTAAAACTGGTGCAAGCTATACTCAAAAATATCAATATATTTTGCTCCAAGTGAGCAGTATAGGAGGGTTATATGGCTGAGAACTTTTTGACAGATTATGGTTTATTAATGGATCTATCCCAAAAATTCGGTCCTTCTGGTAATGAAAAAGAAGTTAGGGATTTTATCAAAGACCAAATCAGTAGTGTTGTAGATGCCATTGATACCGACACACTGGGAAATCTTATTGCTCACAAAAAAGGTAAGGGCTTAAAAATAATGATTGCATGTCACATGGATGAAGTTGGGGTAATAATCACCCATATTGATGAGCAAGGCTATTTATATTTTGCCCCCGTCGGTGGCCTGAAAAATACTGATCTTCTCGGTAAAAGAGTAGCTTTCAGGAATAACCGAATTGGTATAGTATGTAAAGAGCCGGTCAGAGTAGGAAAAAACACTACGGACAAAATATATATTGATATTGGTGTAACTGGGGAAAGCGAGGCTAGAAAGGAAGTTGGGGAAGGCGATATGGCTGTCTTAGTTGGCAGTTTTGTGGAAACTGACAGCTGTCTTATCTCCAAGGCTTTAGATAATCGGCTAGGTTGTTTTCTAGCTATTGAATTACTAAAAAAAGTTCGATGCGAACATGAGCTCTTTTTTGCTTTTACCTGCCAAGAAGAAGTTGGGGCCAGAGGGGCAAAAACTGCAGCCTATAGCATACGTCCGGATCTGGCTCTGATAATCGACACTACTAGAAGTTATGACAGTCCTCCGGAACGTAAGCAACCATCTTTAGGTCAAGGTGTAGCTATCAAAGCTATGGACAGATCAATTATTGTTTCTCCCAAAATTAAGAATTGGATGGCTAATATTGCTTACCAAAAAAAGATCGCTTATCAGTGGGAAGTTATTACAACCGGCAGTACTGACGCAGGGCCTATTCACCTTACTGGGGGAGGAATCCCTACCGGTGGAATAGCTCTTCCCCTAAAAAATCTTCATACGGGAAACGAAATTGCTGCAAAAACTGATATAACGGCAGCTTTTAAGCTCTTGCGGGAGCTAATTCTAAATCCCTTGGCCTGATACCAGAGACTTCCCTCCAAAAAGGGGAGTTTTTTATCATTTGCTTATTTCTAACGCAAGTTTTAAATAAACATGGGGATTCTATAAATGGTTTAAATTAATGTGCAAATAAACAAAGTTTTAGCAGGAATATGTTTATTTGCACAGAATATATATGTTTATATAAACATCACAAATGTAGGAGGTCAATAAAAAATGACTGTAAAAGTTGCAATTAATGGTTTTGGTAGAATTGGAAGGTTATGTTTAAGAGCATTTTTGGAATCAAGCCCAGGACAGGTCGAAATCGTCGCTGTCAATGATTTAGGCAACCCGGATCTGCTGGCACATTTATTTAAATATGATTCAATTCACGGCATTCTTCCCTATGATGTGCAAGTAACTGGGGATGTAATGAAAGTAAAAAACAGTACTGTGAAACTGCTTGCTGAGAAAGATCCTGCTAAATTACCATGGAAAGAATTAAATGTCGATGTGGTTATTGAATCTACCGGCCGCTTTGTAGATAAAGCTTCAGCTAGCAAACACCTCGAAGCCGGAGCCAAAAAAGTTGTCATTTCAGCTCCGGGTAAGGAAGAAGATATAACTATAGTTATGGGTGTTAATGACGACAAATATGATCCTCAAACACATCATGTTATCTCCAATGCTTCTTGCACAACAAACTGTCTTGCTCCGGTCGCTAAAGTGATCTTAAGGGAATTTGGTATTGAACAGGGCATGATGACCACAACCCACTCTGTAACTAATGACCAGCGAATTCTTGATTTTGAACATAAGGACTGGCGGCGGGCCAGAGCAGCATTCCAATCAATGATTCCAACTACCACAGGTGCAGCTAAGGCTGTAGCTTTAGTGCTGCCAGAACTTAAGGGTAAATTGAACGGCATGGCTATTAGAGTTCCAACTCCAAATGTTTCCGTTGTTGACTTTGTTGTTAATGTCAGCAAATCAACAACTAAAGAAGAAGTAAATGCTAAGTTAAAAGAAGCTGCTGCTACCGACCTTAAGGGTATTATGGAATATACCGAACTTCCCTTAGTATCCAAGGACTTTAATGGTAACGCCCATAGTTCAATTGTTGATGCCCTCTCTACGATGGTAATCGGTGATAAAATGGTGAAGATCCTTTCCTGGTATGATAATGAATGGGGTTATTCTAATCGGGTTATTGACTTAGTTAAACTCATTGCTTCCCGAGGTCTTTAATTCTTTAGATGGGAGAGGGAGGTTAAGCTATGCGAAGAACTAAGATAATTTGTACAATTGGTCCTGCCAGTGAATCCCCGGAAAGAATTAAGGAGCTGCTGGAAGCTGGGATGAATGTAGCTAGACTTAATTTTTCCCATGGAAGCCATGAAGAACACGGCCGGAGAATTAAAAATCTCCGGGCCGTTGCTGAACAGCACGGAACCGTCTTAGGTATTCTCTTAGATACCAAAGGACCGGAGATTAGGACAGGATCTGTACCGGCTGAAGGGGTTCCTTTAGTCAATGGCCAGCCTTTTATTCTGGATAATATTGATGAAATGGGTTCTTCGGAAAGAGTATATGTTAGCTATGAAAATCTATGGCAGGAAGTATCTCCCGGAACCCATATCCTCCTGGATGACGGTTTAATGGACTTGGAAGTAGTTAGCACCGAAGAAGGAAAAATAACAACGATTGTCAGAAATGGTGGAGTTCTGAAATCCAAAAAAGGTGTTAATGTTCCCGGAATACCAATTCAATTGCCTGCCTTGACGCCCAAAGATGTTGAGGACATTAACTTCGGCCTAAAAAATGACATAGATTTTATTGCCTCTTCCTTTGCCCGCAAGGCTTCGGATATTCTTGAGGTTAGGAAATTAGTGGAAGCTGCCGGTGCTGATGTGGGAATTATTGCCAAAATTGAAAACCAGGAAGGAATAACAAACCTTGATAATATCTTGGAAGTGGCTGATGGGATAATGGTGGCCAGAGGTGATTTAGGAGTCGAAATTCCAGTTGAAGATGTACCAATGTACCAAAAAGAGATTATCTCTAAATGCAATGCCTTAGGCAAAATTGTTATTGTAGCTACTCAGATGCTGGACTCCATGATTCGTCAACCTCGGCCAACCCGGGCCGAAGCAAGCGATGTAGCAAATGCCATTTTAGATGGAACTGATGCTATTATGCTCTCCGGTGAGACCGCAGCCGGTTCTTTTCCGGTAGAAGCGGTACGGACTATGGATAAAATTGCGCGCAAAACAGAAACTATTTATTTCCAAAGCGGTGTTGCCCCTCGCAAAGGGAGAAATATTGCTGAAGCCATAGGGCATGCCAGCAATACCATCGCCAATGATTTGAATGCAGCAGCAATTATTACTCCTACCCAGTCCGGAATTACTGCCCGCATGATTTCCCGCCATAGGCCCAAATCATTAATAATTGCAGCAACCCCCTATCCTAAGACGGCCAGAAGTTTAACTCTTAATTGGGGTGTGCATTCCATAATTGTCTCAGAAAGTACCGGAACTGACGAGCTTCTTTCCATTGCTGTTACAAAAGCCTTGGATGAAAACTTAGTTAGAACAGGCGATGTCGTAGTACTAACCGCAGGAGTTCCGGTTGGTAAAGTTGGGAGTACCAACTTAATTAAAGTCCAAGTAATCGGTAATATTCTTACCAGAGGAATCGGAATAGGCAGGAAATCTTATTCCGGGGTTTCTCGAAAAACTCAAAATCCCGAAGAGTTTAAAAAAGGTGAGATATTTATTGCCTCTACCACGGATGCCGATAATATGGAAATAATGGCGAAGGCGGGAGCTATTGTTGTCGAACGAGGCGGGCTTACTTCCCATGCCGCTATTGTTGCTTTGGAATATGGTATTCCTGCTATCGTCGGTGCACGCGACGCTCTGGATAAAATCAAAGACGGGCAAATTATCACCGTTGATGCTTCTGCAGGTGTTGTTTATGAAGGCTCGGTGGCTATGATTTGAGATAACATCAGTATTTAAACCTAGTAAATACTATTGTTATGTTTTGCGTTTAAGGAGGGTTGGAGGTGACAGCAGCCAGACAGGAAAAAATTCGATTTTTGCTGCAAAAACATGGTCATTTAACGGTGGCAGAATTAGCCGGTCGTTTTGGGGTTTCCGAAATGACTATCCGCAGAGATCTTAAACAACTCGCTTCGATGGGGCTAGTTCAAAGAGAACATGGCAAAGCAATCTATCCACAAAATATTCAAACTCGGAACGGCATTTTTATTTCCAGATTAGGTGAAGCATATAAAGAAAAAATTGCAATCGGTAAAGCTGCTGCCAATCTTATAAATGAAGGGGATTCGCTTATCCTGGATTCGGGTACAACTACTTTAGCCATAGCGCTGGCTTTGGAAAAAAAGTGTATAGTTGTAACCAACTCCCTCCCTGTTGCCGATATTCTTGGGGTTAAGAAAGATATTACAACGGTATTAACCGGCGGCGAAGTCCAGCGAACTACCTGCTCACTTATGGGACCGATGACAAGAGAAAATTTGGCGGGTTTTAATGCCGATAAGCTTTTTTTAGCTGCTACCGGTGTCAGTTCTGAAAAAGGCCTTTCAACCACAAGCATGGCTGAATCGGAAGTCAAACAAGCTATGATTAATTCCGCCAAGGAAGTCATTTTGGTAGCCCATAGCTCTAAATTAGAGCAAATTTATTATCATACCTTTGCGAAATGGGATAAGATTAATAGATTTATCACTGATACATCTGCCGATTTAAATTTAGTGCAAAAAATTAGGCAAAATGGGGTAGAAGTCATTCTAGCAAGTTAAATACCTATTTCAGAAATTTGTTAAAACTTGGCGAAAGTCAAGTTTTTTATTTATTTTTCTAAATATAAGATATATTTTAGAAGGGAACTGGACAGCTATGTAGAAAAATATATTAAGCGAGATCTCAGGAGGATATTGATGGAACAGTCACATTTTTTTGTTGGGCAAAAACTTAACTTTACCACTAACTCAGACTTGTATCATGATATTTATGTGACTGAAGTCAAGGAAGTATTTCCGGATCGCTTGGAATTGGCTATTTCTCTTCACAAAGGTTATCTTGTTTTAATACCAATTGGCACAACTGTGCAATGGTTAATCCCCGAAGTCAATGAGGTTTTTACTTCCCAAGTCATTTCACGCCAGCCGGCGAAACAAACCTGGTGTGTTTCACTTCCGACCCCCAAAAAACAGCAAAGAAGATCCAGAGTAATTGCGATCGGTAGTGGCAAGGGCGGGGTAGGGAAAACAACCTTAGCTATCAATCTAAGTTTGGCTTTAAGTGATTTAGGTAAACGTGTCATCATATTGGATGCCGACATTGGTATGGCCAATGTTGAACTGCTCCTTAAACTAAATACCAGTTTAAACTTAACCAATGTCTTAAATGGTCAATGTTCACTGCGTGATACTCTTACTCCAGGGCCACTGGGTATTAATCTTCTTCCCGGTTCGAGCGGAATTTCCTCCTTAACAAATCTCAACCCAATTCAATTTAACCGTATACTTGCAGGTTTTTCCGATCTGGAAAATGAATGTGACATTTTTATTATTGACACCGGGGCGGGACTTTCAGAGAATGTTTTAAAATTCCTGGAAGCTGCTGACGATTTAATACTTATTACTACTACCGAGCCCCATGCATTAATGGATACTTATGCTTTAACCAAGGCCTTAGCCTATAGAAATCCTGAGGTAAAGCCACTACTAATAATAAATCGTTGTGAAACCGAATCAGAAGCTTACAAATGCAGTGAGACTTTCAACAAAGCTGCTTCCAGATTTCTTAAGCTTAAACCGGAATTAATCGGTTGGATTTATGAAGACAAAAAAGTTTCGAAATCACTAAAAAACCAAAGGCCATTATATCTAACAAATCCTACTTCCGAATACTGCCAGCAAATTACTAAAATTGCTACAAGACTTCTGGGTAAAAAAATTATCCCAGAACGTTCTTCCGGTATTATTTCTTTTATTAACAAACTTAAAAGGAATTTTGGTTAATCCGGAATTGCATTATAAATACATTTGTCCAGCTAAATATTAGTATTTAATATTTCTTTCCCAAAAAATCAATGTTATAATTAGACTGGTCTGGTTTAATCGTTAAAGGGGGGAGAATGATTAACCGGGGAAAATCAAGGGATTTCTTATCACTTTTTTTCACGATCTTTAGAGAGAAAAAACTATTGACCAAATTCTTAAACTCTTCCAAGAAAATATCTTGGAAGTCACCTAAGACAATCGGTGTTCTGTCTCTAGCCTTAGTAATCCTCTGCACAGGAATTTTCTACCTAGCTAATACTACTTCAGCTGTTGCCATTCTGGTTAACGGGAATAACCTGGGCTATGTTGCCAACTTGGATGAAGCCCAGGCAATTGTTCAGGAAGTACTAAGTAAACAAGGTAAAAGTGCGGGTCGCATAGCTAAGACGAGTGACAATATTGAATATGATAAAGTAAGAATTAAGAAAGAAAAGTATGCCGGAAACATTGTTTCTCAGGAAATATTATTTAGTTCCATTAAGCCTTATATCGAAGGCGTTGGGATAAATATTGATGAAAAATTGGCCGTTGTCTTAGGAAGTCAGGAAGAAGCAGATTCAGTTTTAGCCAAGTATATCGAACACTTTACCAAACCATCCGAAAAAAATATCGTTAGTTCTGCCGAATTCAAAGAAAATGTTTCCAAAATTCCTCTTGAAGTTAATCCCAGTGAAGTTAAAACAATCGATCAGGCCTTAGAAATATTGATAAAAGGTGATGTAGCTGAGAAGGTCTATACTGTAGAACCTAATGATTCATTTTGGTTAATTGCCCGTAAGAATAATATGCTGACTGAAGAAGTGATTGCCGGTAATCCAGGTTTTACTGAAAATACCATTATTCAACCCGGCCAGGAAATAAAAATAGTTAAGGTTCAGCCTTTCTTAACGGTTCAAAGTAAAGGAACAAAAGTTGTTAATGAAGTGATTCCCTTTGATGTCGTAACTAAAGTTGATTCTAAGCTTGCTGTTGGTAAAAGTGTAGTTAAGCAGGCAGGCAAAGATGGCGAAAAAGTAGTTACATATAACTATATTGAGGAAAACGGCAAGACAATAGAAAAACAAGTTGTCAAAGAAGAAGTAATTGTGGAGCCTGTTAAACAAGTAATTGCCAAAGGCCCCAATCCGCCACCGGTTTATGTGGGGACTTCACGTGGGTCGGGAAGTGTCTCCGGCATGGTTTGGCCATTAAGCGGCCCGATAACTTCGTATTATGGCTATCGCTGGGGTGGATTCCATACTGGAATTGATATTGACGGGGTTACAGGGCAACCTTATGTAGCTGCAGCTTCCGGTAAAGTTGTTTTTGCCGGCTGGAATGGCGGGTACGGCTACTCAATCTTAATAGATCACGGTAATGGAGTGGCAACGCGCTACGCTCATTCCTCGCAATTAAATGTTAAAGCCGGCCAGACTGTTGAGAAAGGCCAGACCATCGGCTTAGTTGGTTCTACCGGAAGATCTACAGGTTCACATCTCCATTTCGAAGTTATTATTAACGGGAGTACGGTTAATCCTTTGAATTATATCTAAATCAGACTTTCAAATAGCGCTGAGAAGCGCTATTTTTTTTGAACAAAAGCAGCCATAATACAAGAAAATACAAGAATGATTCTTTCTCTAGGATGCCTGATGCACCAGAGTTAATCCTTGCATTTTGTAGTTGACAAATGGTATTTAAAACCTGAGAATTAAGTATAATATGGTTAGATTAGTAGGAGGGTATATGACTATTAAAATTGTAGTTGACAGTTCCTCAGATATTCCCAAAAATATCTCAACAGATTTGGGGATTATCACGGTTCCAATGCCGGTTTATATTGATGGCAATACTTATCACGAAGGGGTAGACCTTTTTACGGAAGAATTTTACGCTAATTTTAAGAACTATAAAGATCTTCCGAAAACATCGCAGCCTAATCCTAACTTACTAAAAGATACTTATGAAAAAGTATTAGCCGAGGGTAACGATCTGATAGCCATTCATCTCTCTTCGGGCTTAAGCTCTACTTATCAAACAGCGGTAATGGTAAGGGAGATGTGCAGTGCACCCGAGAGGATTCATCTAATTGATAGTTTAGGAGCTTCCCTTGGCTTTGGTCTCCTGGCAATAATGGCTGCTAAGCTGGCTCAAGAACAAGATGATCCTGCTCTATTAGTGAAACGTATAACCGAAGCCAGAGGTAAAATGAAATACATATTTACCCTGGATACTCTGGAATACCTGATTAAAGGCGGGAGAGTAAGTAAGACGGCAGGATTTGTGGCCGGATTATTAGATGTCAAGCCAATTCTGCATATCAATTCTGAAGGTAAAATAGATGTCTTTGGCAAAGTCAGATCGCGCAAAGCCTCTCTTCGCAAATTGGTTGAAATCATGGAACAAAGCATTGCTGAGCCGGAAAACCAGATCGTGGGTATTTCCCATTCTGCCTGTTTCGAGGAAGCTGAAGCTCTGGCTGCTGAAATCAAAAACAAGCTGCCGGTTAAAGAAATAATAATTGGAGAAATTGGTTCGGTAGTCGGCAGTCATGTCGGACCAGGCACCTTGGCACTCTTTTTCCAAACAGCTTAATTCTCTTAAGAAAGAACTGCCCAACTTATCTTAAGGAAAAAGATGTCCGGGGACATCTGCCAAAGATCTTCTCAAGCAAGTACTAAGCTCAAATAAGGACTGAAAAGCATGACTCAGAACAGGAAAAAGGTCTGTACAATTTCTTATGGCTGCCAGATGTCGGAAAGGGATGCTGAGACCTTAACCGCCATCTCAGCCCAAAATGGTTATCAACGCACCGCTCTGCCGGAAGAAGCAGATTTAATTATCATTAATACCTGCTGTGTCCGCGAGAGCGCTGAAAACAAAATTATCGGCAAAATTGGTCAATTAAAATCCTTAAAAGAACGTAAACCGGACTTGAAAATAGCTGTAGCCGGGTGTATGGTTCAACAACCGGGTCTTCTAGAAAAATTGCAAAAAAAGGCTCCGCATGTTGATATCTGGACAGGAACCTTTGATCACCATAAATTTGCAGAATTACTGCATACAGCCGGCGAAGGAAACAAAGTTGCCGCTGTTTCCTGTGATGCTTCCCAAACTTCGGAAGCGGTTCCTATGGCTGAAAAAGGGAAACTAAAAGCCAGCGTTAATATTATGTATGGCTGTGACAATTACTGTGCCTATTGTATTGTTCCTTATGTCCGTGGGCGGGAGCGCAGCCGGCCGAAAGAAGTTATTCTTAAGGAACTGAGGTCACTTGCTGAAAATGGTTGTCGTGAAGTCACTCTCTTGGGACAGAATGTTAATTCCTATGGGAAAAAAGATAATTTCGAATACGATTTTGCTGACCTACTTAAGGAAGTGGATAAAATAGACGGTTTAATACGGGTTCGCTTTACAACCTCTCACCCTAAGGATCTAAGCGATAAACTAATTGCCACGGTTGCTGAAGGGAAAAATCTCTGCGAACATTTTCATTTTCCTTTTCAAGCCGGCAGCAATAGAATACTTAAGGCTATGAACAGAAAATATACCCGGGAATACTATCTGGAAAGAGTGGAGAGGATCCTGCAAGAAATTCCTGAAGCCCGCATTACAACTGATATAATTGTAGGCTTTCCCGGTGAAACTGAAGAGGATTTTGAACAGACTTTAGATCTAGTCAAAACCGTTCATTTTTCTCAGGCTTTTACCTTCATGTTTTCCAAAAGATCTGGAACCGCCGGAGCAAATTTACCGGAGCAAATACCTTTGGAAGTGAAAAAGTATCGCTTGCAAAGGCTGATTGAATTGCAGAATGACCGCAGCCTGGCTTGGAGACAAAAAATGCTTAATAAAACATACGAGATACTCGTCGAAGGTCCCAGTAAAACTAATCCTGAGCAGCTTACGGGAAGAACACGGGGTAATGAGGTAGTTATTTTTAAAGATAATGTCAATCTAGTTGGCTCTTTAGTGCCCGTTAAGATGGTCTCAGCAAATTCTTGGACCTTATTCGGAGAAACGAATCCCTAATTTTTTTGAAGGATAAACAAGGTGTTTGTAGAATCTTAGTAGTAATGATTCTGAAGTCCAGACAGGAGGAAAAAAGATGGACTCTGAGGTATACATCAAAGCTTGTGAATTAGCTCAAGCTATCTCCCAAAGTACGGAAGCCAACGAGCTGAGAAAAGCTGAACAAAGAATTCGTCAAGACAAAGTAGCTAATAATTTAGCTGAACGATGGAAAAAAGTATACGAACGCATCACCAGTCTTCAGAACAGCGGCCAGCCTCTCACGGAGAATGACGAAAGATCTATCGAATTTATTGAAGCTAAAGTTGAAAATCACCCTCTAATTTTGGATTTTATTGATGCCCACCAGAAATTCACTACTATGCTGGAAGAGATTAATGATGTTTTATCAGCATGTTTAACCCTTGAGTGCAATGAACCGGAAGCTGACCAGTGTGTTTCCTGCCCTTCAAAAGGGCTCTGCAGCATGGATCCCCAGAACTGCGGCTCTTAAATATATTTACTTTTTGATTTTGACTAAGTGACTATTGATATTCTGAAGAGCTCAGGGCTCTTTCTTTTTTAGGGTTTGAGAAGATATTTAGTAATTCTTCCTAACTTGGAAACTAAAATATAGTTGTTTAATAGAGGCTAAAATGATGATGACACCAATGCTTAAGCAATACCAGGAAATAAAAAATAGAGTTCCGGGGGCTATTGTCTTTTTCCGGCTAGGCGACTTTTATGAAATGTTTGGCCAGGATGCGGAAATTGCCGCACCCCTTTTGGAAATAGCTCTGACAGCAAGAGATGCCGGCAAAGGTACCAAAATACCCATGTGCGGGGTTCCTTATCATGCTGTGGATAGTTATTTGGCTAAAATGGTGGCTGCAGGCTATAAAGTAGCAATCTGTGAGCAAATGGAAGACCCGCAAACCAGCAAAGGTATTGTTAAAAGAGATATTGTCCGCATTGTTACTCCCGGAACACTTGATATTATTTCATCAGAAACCGAAAACAATTATTTAGCATGTGTTTATAAGGAAAAAGAATGGGGCTTAGCTTATCTGGATATAACGACAGGTGATTTCCGCATAATGCAAACCCCTTCTTTACAAAACCTGCAAGCTGAACTCAATAGAATTGCTCCGGCTGAACTTGTCTTAGCCCAAGATTTTGTTTTTGAGGAATTATTTACGGAGTATTACCTAACAAATATTGATAAAAACTGGTTTCGCAAAACCGGAGAATTTACTGCTAGATTTTCGGAGCAAAGCGAACTTTGGCAGCTGATGCCTATAGCAACAAAGGCAGCAGCAGGTTTATGGCAATATATTAAGCAAAGCATTCCTAATTCCGAACAAAATCATATTTTAAAAGTATCTGCATCCACTCAGAATTCAACTATGATTTTAGATAAGTGGACAAGAAGAAATTTGGAATTGGTGCAGTCTATCAGAACGAATGATGAAAAAGGAACCTTATTTTCAATTCTCAATCAAACTAAAACGGCTTTCGGGGCTAGGCTTTTGAGAAATTGGATTCAGCAACCGCTGCTTGACCGCCAGTTTATTGAAGAACGCTTAGCCACTGTTCAAGAACTGACGGAAAATACTTTTCTGCGTAAAGATTTACAAAAAGCCTTAGAAGCTGTTTATGACCTGGAACGTCTCTTAGGAAGAATTTCCCTAGGAAAAGCAAATGCCAAGGATCTTTTAGCCTTGGCTGCAACCCTTGCCATCTTACCCCAAATCAGAACTATTATCAACGAAAATTCTTCGCAAACTCTAAAGAAGAACCTTGAATACCTTTCTGGGCTCGATGAACTGGCTGAGGAACTGACTGCTGCCATTAATCCTGAAGCTCCTTACTCGCTGAAAGAAGGAGAGATCATTAAAAGCGGCTATTCCCCCGAAGTTGATCATTTACGTTCCATTTCCTCCGGCGGGAGAGAATGGATTGCCCGCTTAGAACAACAGGAGAGGGAAAGAACTAAAATTAAATCCTTAAAAGTTGGCTATAATAAAGTGTTTGGTTATTATATAGAAGTCACTAATGCCAATGCTCACCTTGTACCGGACAATTACCAGAGAAAACAAACCTTGGTTAATGCCGAACGTTTTATAACACCTGAGTTAAAAGAATATGAACAACAGGTCCTGCATGCTCAGGATAGATTAATAAACTTAGAATATGAACTTTTTAGTGAAATAAAAGCCAAAGTTCTGGCTAAAGCTTCGGCGATTATGCGAGCTTCCCAATCCTTGGCAGAAATTGATGTTTTCGTTTCTTTGGCTGAAATTGCTGTACTCTATAATTATCATAAACCGGAATTAAGATCAGATGGTACAATTCTCATCCAAGAGGGAAGGCATCCTGTTGTAGAAAGGCTGACAGATAATTTTGTTCCTAATGACACATATTTAACTGCCAAGAAACACTTAGCTTTGATCACGGGCCCTAATATGGCTGGGAAATCAACTTATATGCGCCAAGTAGCTTTAATAGTACTGATGGCGCAAATTGGTTCTTTTGTTCCGGCCCAAAGAGCATCAATTTCAGTGGTTGACTGCATTTATACCAGAGTCGGTGCTGCGGACAATTTGGCTGCAGGGCAAAGTACTTTCATGGTAGAAATGAATGAAGTGGCTCATATTATAAAAAATGCCACCAAAGATAGCCTTATAATCTTGGATGAAGTGGGCAGAGGAACGGCGACTTTCGATGGCTTAAGCTTAGCCTGGGCAATTGCTGAATACCTTTTGGACAATGAATCCCTCCAAACTAAAACTCTTTTTGCTACCCACTATCATGAATTAACTCAGCTGGAAGAACGCTATCCTGCCGCCTTTAACCTGCATGTAGCAGTTAAGGAACAAGGAGAAGATATTGTCTTTCTTCATAAGATCCTGCCAGGTAAAGCTGACCGCAGTTATGGGCTCCAAGTGGCTAAAATAGCCGGACTTCCTAAACCTCTTCTCCAAAGGGCGGCAGTAATCCTGGCTGAGCTGGAAAGATCCTCAACCCAGCAAAAAATTGTTAAGGCTGTTGATTCGCATTTCTTACAACCATCTTTGTTTGATAACAGTCAGACCCATCCACTTCTCAAAGAAATTGAAGAATTGGATATCGATAATTTGACACCTCGTCAAGCTTTGGATTATTTATATGACTTAGCTAACAGAATTCATAATTCCCAGATAATATAGGGAAAATGTCGGGGTTTAGCCTTTAAAAAAATCTATAAAGTATTAGGGGGGAATTACTATGGGCAGCATTATTGGGATTGATGTCGGCGGCACCTTTACCGATGCCGTCCTAATTACCGGAACGAAGGTTGTTAAAACCGGAAAAATTCCTACCCAGGCGGATAATTTATTAGATACCATACTTAATGCCCTGGATTATCTAGGCCTGTCTGAGATTGATTCTCTGGAGCAGATCACTGTCAGCACTACTTTAATAACCAATGCCATTTTGCAGAAAAGATTGCCAGCGACAGATCTTATCCTTTTTCCGGGTTCAGGAATGAAACTATCTTCGTTGCCTTGGCCTGTAACATACCGTACTTTAAGCGGGGAATTAGATTATCGGGGAAGAGTAGTTACTCCTGTGAACCAAAGCGAATGGGAGAGCTTAGCTGATAATCTTTTAGACGATAATCCCAATCCGCGGGTTGCTATCGTCAGTAAGTTTTCTCATCGCAATAATGTTTTTGAAAAAGAGTTAGCGGCTTATCTTCAAAATAGACTGCCGAATATTTCTCTTGCTTTGGGCAGTGAATGGGGTCAGGCCAATTTTTACCGCCGCAGTCTAACCACTTACCTTAATCTGGCCTGCAATAAAATGGCAACTGATTTTGCCAGTCAATTGCAAAATGCCCTGGAAACAAGAGGTTGTCAAGCACCGGTTCAGGTCCTAAAAGCTGATGGGGGGGTTCTGCCTCTTAAAAAAGTCAGGCCGGTGGAATCAATCTATTCCGGTCCTGCTGCCAGTGTTCTTGGCGCTTTAGCTTTAAGCGATTTCGCAAACTCTCACGCTGCCGAAAACTCTTATATTGTTGTAGACGTGGGAGGCACAACCACCGATATTGGCTTAGTTCTATCCGGTAAGCCTCTAATAAGCTCTCGCGGAGCTCAAATTGGCTCTTTTTTAACCAGTGTCCGTTCGCTCGCCGTGCGTTCCATCCCTGTTGGCGGTGATTCAGCAGTGCTTAAGGGCAATGGTGGTATTGTCCTAGCCGATCACCGTCTTGGTCCCGCGTATTGCCTGGGGGGAACAACCCCTACTCCTACGGATGCAATGTGCTATTTAGGCCTTATTGCTTATGGCAATTATAACAAAGCCGAGCAAGCTTTAAACAGTCTCTTGCCACCAAATCAACAAGACAGGAAATCCCGCCAAAGAGTTGCCGAACAAATCATTAATTTAATGACCGCAAAAATAGCCTGGGCTGTTGAACAGCTCTTAGAGGAATGGCGTTCTGAACCTGCTTATAAAATCTGGGAAGTTATAAACAAGCCCAAAACTCAGAAGTTCCAAATCCAGTTAAGTGGGGGAGGGGCCGAAGGGATTGTCTCGGCCTTGGAAGAACGGCTCCAAACCAAAGTTAGTTGGACTACTTTATCACCAGTTTCCAACGCTATAGGAGCCGCTTTAGCCAAGCCTACTTTTTCCTGGACTTTAAACCTTGATACATATCTATCCCGCTACCGAATTGAAGAAACGGGGGAACAGGGCAGCTGGACCGGCTCCAAAAAACCACATCGGGAAGTGGAAAAGTTTCTGTTTGATTTAGCTCAGCAACAAGGAGATAGTATGGGAATCAATGTGGAAAGCCTGGAAATAGAACCTTTCGACTATTTTCCCTTAGTAGAAGGTTATCACACCGTAGGACAAATAATTCGCGGTTCAGTCCATGTACCGCCAGGTGTAATACATTCTTTGGCCAAGGGGGTTAAATAATGAAAAAGACCGGTATTATTTTTTTTCCTGCTTTTGATTGGTCACTGGGTGAAACTCATCCTGAAAGGGAGGAGCGCTTACTCTATACCCAGGAGCAAATCTTCGAAGAAGGAATAATGGATTTACCCCAGATCAAACAATATACCCCTCAAATTGGTGACCTTTTTGATGTTTTAAGGACTCAGGCCGTTTTTCCCGAGCCAGGTGTACACAACCTTGAGGCGCATTTAATTGCAGTTGGCAGTTCGTTAATTTTGGGAAAAGCCCTAATGGATCAGGAAATAAATAATGGTTTTGCCCTGGTTCGTCCTCCCGGCCACCATTCCGGGGCAATTGTTTGGGGCAATCGGGGTTTTTGTACTCTAAACAATGAGGCAATTCTTGTTAACCATCTACGGGCAAATTACGGAATAAAAAAAGTGGCCATCATTGATACCGATGTCCATCATGGCGATGGCACCCAGGACATCTTTTATCACGATCCCAATGTACTTTGTATCTCCATCCATCAGGACGGCAGGACTTTGTACCCGGGAACCGGCTTTACGGAGGAAAAAGGAGGGCCTAATGCCTGGGAAACTACTTTAAATATCCCACTTGTCCCGGGAGTAGGAGACGAAGGTTTTCTTTATGCTCTGGAAAATTGGGTTCTGCCCCGAATTCAGGAATTTAAACCGGATCTTATTATTAATTCCGCCGGCCAGGATAATCATTTTACGGATCCTCTGGCTTCCATGAATGTCTCCGCGCAAGGATACGGCCGCATAACAGAACTAATCCAGCCTGATTTAGCCGTTCTGGAAGGCGGTTATTCTATCCAAGGGGCGCTGCCTTATGTCAATATGGCTATTCTCCTGGCGCTAGCCGGAGAGGACTATTCAGGGGTTATTGAACTGCAAAAAAATAAGCGACAAGTAATAGGTGGCACATCTTTTCGCTCCTACTTAAAGAATTTGCAACACCAACATGATAGTACTAAGCCGGCTTGGGATTATCGGAAGGAAAAGTTCCTACCCGAGGGTACCTGGGTTTACCGCGAAAAAAGTATCTACTACGATACCGATTGGTTTCAAGAACAGCGGCAGGAATATATCCGCCAATGCCGGCACTGTGGAGGTACCGTTCTGATAATAACACAAAATCTCCAAACCTATTCCCGAGCCGTTTTAGTAAGGATTCCCTTTGAGGCTTGCTCAGCCTGTTGTCAAGCCGGCTATGACTTACTGGAAGAATTTAAGTCCAAAGAAAAAATAGTGCTGCTCCAAAATCAAGCGCAAAACGAAGTCCATTTTTGGAAAGATAACAGGGAAGTGAGATCTTTTGAATCCTAAAATCAAAATCCTGGATCAACATTCAATTAACCAGATTGCCGCAGGAGAAGTTGTAGAACGACCTCTTTCCGTTGTTAAGGAATTAATCGAAAACTCTCTGGACGCTTCGGCCCGCAAGATAGATATAACGGTTCAAGGAGGAGGAACGTCCTTCATCAAAATTAAAGATGACGGAAGCGGTATTCATTCCACGGATCTTCCTTTAGCTATCCAACCTCATGCCACAAGTAAAATTGAATCAATATCTGACCTGGCAACGCTCAATACTCTCGGCTTTCGGGGAGAAGCCCTGGCTAGCATTGCTTCCGTTTCCCGGCTTACTATTCTATCTCGTCCGGCAGAGGAATTATCCGGATATGAAATAATAACCGAAGCGGGCTCAGTCCTGGAGGCTAAGGAAGTAGGGTGCCCGCCCGGTACCACCGTAATTGTTAGGGACTTATTTTTCAACACCCCTGCTCGGCTGAAATTCTTACGTTCCGACAATACTGAATTTGGTCTAATCTCGGATATGGTCAGCAAGTTAGCACTGGCTCGACCAGATGTTGCTTTTGCTTTGCGTCACCCCAACAATCTTATTTTAAATACTCCCGGTACAGGTAACCTCCTGGATGCAATTGCGATGGTTTTAGGTAGCGAGACCGCCAGAAAATTGCTTGCCGTAAGCTACCAAGATGAAAGCTTGCAAATCCAAGGTTTTATTAGCCCGCCAAGTTTAGTTAGATCATCTTTAAATGCTGTTACTTTTTTAGTTAATGGCCGAGTGATTCGTTCCCAGCTTTTAAATCAAGCTTTAAAAGAAGGATACTATACTTTAATTCCAACTGGAACATACCCACTAGCCGTCTTGTCTTTAACAATGCCCCCGGCTAATTACGATGTTAATGTTCATCCTGCCAAATTGGCCATTAAGTTTAAGGACGAAAAAGAAATTAAAGATAAGATAACCACTATTGTTCGCAAGTGTTTGTTAACTCCTAACTCTATTCAAAGGATTACTCTTGGAAAACAGAAACACTCTCAACCCGCTGCCGCAGAACATTGGAACGATTTAAAAACTCCGACGATAGGACATAACCTTTCATTATTTAAAGGATACCAAGTCCAAAAGAAGGAAATAAGTATTCAGAAGCAACTAGAAGCCCAAAAACAAAAAGATTTCTCCGGCCAAAATTTAAGCGAAGATAATCCTGCTCCGCAAAAAATTGCCGAGCCCAATGTTTTGCTCTCTGCAGACTCATTTTCTGCTCCCCCTCTAAGTAATCCGGAATCTACTCAGGAGGCAAACCAGCAAAATCCAGCTTATAAGTTTGCTGAGTTAAGAGCGCTAAGCCAAGTATTCAATACCTATATTTTGGCCACCGATGAGAAAAGCCTGTATATCATAGATCAGCATGCTGCCCATGAGCGGATAAGGTATGATCAACTCAACAGGCGCCTGCAAGAAAGTAAAGCATCCAGTCAAACCCTCTTAATGCCGGAAACTATTGATCTTACACCACAGGAAGAAAGTATTTTGTTGGAATACTTTAGCGATCTCCATGAAATGGGCTTTATAATCGAACATTTTGGGGAAAGAACTTATTTTTTAAGAGGTGTGCCCTTTTGGCCTGACCTTCATAATCCGGGAATGCTTTTACGAATGTTCCTGGATGAAATCCTTACAAACTCAAACCGGCCAACGATTGAGAAACTACTTGAGCAATGGATTTTTATACTTGCTTGCCGCTCAGCTGTGAAAAGCCAAGATAAATTAACCCTGCAGGAAATGGATGCCCTCCTCCAACAATTGGGTGCGACTCTTAATCCCTATACTTGCCCCCATGGCCGGCCAACTATAATCGAAATCCCTAAACAGGAATTGGAGAAACGTTTTCATAGGTAACTAGACCGTGAGGCCGGTTAACATTATGCTGCCTGCCTTTGCCCAGATTGACCAGAATTGACTAAGAGGCAAAGGGTTTTGACCCAGGCCGCATTCCACAGTAAACCCTGGCCTTCGCCATTTGTAAATAAACCAATCTTTATAACCGGCATCGCTAAGAACATAACGAATTGCTCTGTAACCGCTTTTCTTCTGAAACTTCCTGACAATTATCTGTGATTCCGGCGGTTCTAAATTTTCATATCCCCAATATATTTCTTCACCCTGGGCATGAAAAGCAATAACCATTTGGAAATCATTCTCCTCAGTAAAGTCAGCCATTGCTTTAGCTTCCGGTTCGGAGAGAGGGGAGGAACCCGGGTAATTTAAAGGCGCAGGCCCTTTGGTTTCCCGCCTGTTATATTCTCTCTCCCAATTAGCCGGGAACTGATCATTTAAGTCTACCCCCCTGATGTTAGCTTTCCAATTTTTAAAATTAGTAGAGCCCTGATTGGCTTTTAGCACCAGCCGGTAATAAGGGTTATTATCTGCTAAAAAACCATTTTGCACCAAATCAACCCCGTCCGGGTTGACCATAGGGACAATCCACAGAGAAGTTTTTTTATAGATTTCCGGAACATTTACTCCGCCCAGGGATTTCCCTAAACTGTTTGCTTCTAAGTATTTCTCGATAAAAACCATTAATAATAGGCTAGTGATCCATTCATTAGCATGAAAGGAACCATTATAGTGGATTTGTTTAGATCCTGTTCCTACTTTTACAGCAGGAATGGAACGTCCCAGAACACTTTTGCCGATATTAACAATTTCCATTTCCGGGAAAACATTTTTTAATTTTCCTAGATCATCTAACATGTTGCTATGACTATAGCCGGCTTGAACCTTAACAATTTGACAGTAACCCTTTTGACTCATATGTACCTATCCTTCCCGCCAAAGAATAGTTTTCTCTTCGGCAATTTAGTCAATACTATTACTATCTTATTCAAAGGATCTGAAACATGTTATTTAATCCTCACCCCTTAACAGTTGCTTATAAGTTCTCCGGACAAAAACAGCTTCATTTGCTAAAAAGATTAAGCAATACTTACGGGATAAAATTCATTCCACTGGAGTCCTGCCAGGACTCGCCTGAAGTCTACCCCTTACTAAGAATTACGAAAAATTATTTCTATCTAGAACATAATGGCCAAACACTTTTTTTTCATCCAAGTATGGCTTTGCTGAGAATGATTAATATTAAACGAGGCCTAGGGGACAGGTTTTTAGAAGCAGCTGGTTTGGCTAAAGATGATACTTTGCTCGATGCCACCCTAGGATTAGGTTCTGATGCTCTCATTGCCTCTTGGGCTGTCGGAGAAAAGGGGAAAATAATAGCCTTGGAATACTCGCCCCTAATCTTTCTTTTGGTGAAAGAAGGTTTAGAACGCTTAGCCGCACAGCCCCTTCCCAGAGTAAAGAATACTGAAAAGAAAGAAGCCTGGTTAGAATTAGCCAAAGCTTCCTCTCGGATTAAAGTGCTGTGCGCTGACCATAAAAGCTATCTGCAAACTTTTCCTGATTCCTCAGTAGATGTTATTTATTTTGACCCTATGTTCCGAGTTACCGTCAAAAGTTCCTCGGCCATTAAACCTTTAAAAGCCTGGTCCTGCCCTGACCCTTTAACTCCTGAAACAATTAAGGAAGCCTGTCGCGTTGCCAGGAAAAGAATTGTCCTTAAAGAACGCAGACATGGCAGCGAATTTAGGAGATTAGGGTTCAAACTGCTCGAAGGAAGCCCCTACAGTTCCATAGGCTTTGGAATCATCAATCTCACTACATCATAAAAGGGGGAAAAACCTTGCAAAAGCCCCTAATCATTATTGTAGGTCCAACCGCCATAGGGAAAAGCGCTCTTGGAGTGGAATTAGCCCTCATCCTTAATGGTGAAATAATTTCCGGTGACTCGGTGCAAGTTTATAAAAAGTTAGATATTGGTTCAGCCAAACCGACTCCAGAAGAACAAAAGGGAATCCCGCACCATCTTATTGATTTGCTCGATCCCCAGGAACCATTTACTGCCGCCAGTTTTCAAGTTAGGACTAAAGAACTGATCCAGTCTCTCCAAGCTCAAGGAAAAGTTCCCATAATTGTCGGTGGAACCGGTTTGTATATTCGTTCTATTTTAGATGACTTTGCTTTTCCCCAGGAGGGTTCAGATTTAATTAAGAAAAAGTGGCTGGAATATGCCAAGGTAAATGGTAATAAAGCCCTGCACGGTAGATTGGAGGAAGTTGATCCTGTCTCTGCTTTAAAGCTTCATCCCAATGATACAGCCAGGATTGTTCGAGCGTTGGAGGTTTTAGAATTAACAGGCAAGCCTTTGTCAGAACAGCGGGCTTATAAGGAAAGGGAGTACCGGGATTTAGGTAACTCCGTAATCTATGTGGGGCTAGAGGCTCCTAGAGAAATTATTTACGACAGGATAAATAAAAGATGCGAGCAAATGGTAAATTGTGGTCTTATCGAGGAAGTTCAAGCCTTGTTGCGCGATGGTTATTCCCCAAAATTAAAAGCGCTGCAAAGTATTGGTTATCGCCATACATTATATTACTTAAGGGGCTTGGTAAGCTTAGCTGAAATGCTCCGCATCTTCAAAAGAGATACCAGAAGATTTGCTAAAAGGCAATTAACTTGGTTTAGAAGGGATCCAAGAATAAGGTGGTATGATATAACCGCGCTTAGCTTAGAGGACATTGTAATTGATATTGTCTCTACTTGCACTGTTTTTCAAAGTCGTGTACAATTAAAAAAGAAAATATAAATAATGGTGATGGAGGTAAATAAATGAACAAATCACCTATAAACTTGCAAGATCTCTTTTTAAACCAAATCCGCAAGGAAAACATACCGGTTACAATTTATTTAGTAAACGGTTTTCAACTTAAAGGTATCGTTAAAGGTTTTGATAACTTTACAGTTATCTTAGAATTCGAAGGCAAGCAGCAAATGGTTTATAAGCATGCTATTTCCACGGTAATGCCTTTACGCCAAGTTAACTTAAATACGGCAGGGGCTCAGGATGCTCTGGAGTGAACCGGGAGTGACTCTTATCCTGTTTTTTAACAACTGGTCATGGTTACATGAGTTTAACCAAGGCCAGTTTTTTACGTTTAACCACATTAAACCATAAACGGAGGACTAAATTTTGCCATATTCCAATCTGTCTCAGAAGATTGCTGAAGCTTTAGCTTCAGCTGAAGTTATTCTCAAGCGGCAAAAACCGCTTATCGATCAAATTGCCGCAATTAACCACCGTAAGGTATTAAAAGCCTTCCAAGATGCCAGGGTCTCAACCTATCACTTAACCGGCACCACAGGCTATGGTTTGGGAGATTCGGGTAGGGAGGCTTTGGATAAAGTTCTGGCTGCCATTATGGGCACTGAAAAAGCTCTGGTCAGACATCAATTTGTTTCCGGAACCCACGCCATTGCTTCGGCATTAATGGGAGTACTAAAACCAGGGGATCATTTTATATCGGTTACAGGACTGCCCTATGACACTTTACAGCAAGTAATTGGCATAAAGAAAATACTCCCTGGGAGTTTAACGGATTTGGGCATCACTTATGATATTTTGCCGCTCAGTAAGGAGAATACCATTCAGTATGAGGCCCTGGACAGACTGGTTACTCCCAAAACAAAATTATTTATCCTGCAGCGCTCCAAAGGATACGAGTGGAGGGATTCTTTTAGCATCTCGCAGCTGGAGGAATTTGTTAATTATGCTAAAAAGAAATATCCGGAGATTAACATTTTCGTTGATAACTGCTATGGCGAACTCGTTGAAGACAGAGAACCGGGGGAGGTTGGGGTTGATTTATTGGCCGGCTCTCTAATTAAAAACCCCGGTGGGACATTGGCTCCAACCGGAGGTTACATTGCCGGTAGGGCTGATCTGGTGCAGCAAGCCGCCAACCGTTTTACCGCCCCGGGAATTAGTACCGATATCGGGGCTACTTTAGATAATCTTCGACTGTTATTTCAAGGGTTATTTTTCTCTCCTTTAACTGTAAGCGAAGCTCTCAAAGGGGCAGTTTTTTCAGCAGCCTTTTGGCAGGAGCTTGGCTTTGAGGTTCACCCTAAACCGGAAGCAAAAAGAACTGATATTATTCAAGCGGTTAAACTTAGGTCTCAAGAAAAAATGATAGCCTTTTGTGAAGGTTTACAAAGCGGATCACCTATTGATTCCCATGTTTTACCACTGCCCGCGGAAATGCCGGGCTACACTGATGAAGTAATCATGGCAGGCGGGACATTCGTTCAAGGGGCAACTAGTGAGTTCTCAGCTGATGGCCCGTTACGCGAACCTTATGCCATTTATATGCAAGGAGCAATATCTCATTTGTATGTCAAAGAGGCTAATATCCTGGCAGCTCTTAAACTTCAAGAAAAGAATTTACTTTAAGTCAAAGGCAAAGATAGGTGTTTAAACATTGATTAAAAAAAACTTGAAAGTTCTAGGAGAGATATTAGAAGTTGGGCTAATTATTTTTGCCCTGTCTTGGTTTGGTCAAGTCTATATGCTGGAATTTGCCAAGGTTCAGGATAATAACATGCTTCCAACATTAGGACTCAATAATCAAGTTTTTGTCAATAAATCTTTTTACCATAGAAGCAAAGCTTTTGCCAGAGGGGATATTGTCTTATTCTTCACAGCCAATGAACAGGAGAAAAGCCTGAAAAGAATAGTTGGCTTGGAAGGCGAAACAATTGAGATTAGAAACGGTTTTACCTATGTGAATGGGGAACCTCTTTATGAACCCTATGCTCATACCCCGGTTACATTAGAATTTTTGCCGGTTAAGATTCCGCAGGGACACGTTTTTCTACTCAATGATGATCGTACTAATAAGAATGATTCCAGGCTGATGGGAAGTATACCGGTAACACACCTTGTAGGTAAAGCTGTTCTTACCTATTGGCCCTGGTCCAGCATACGGCTGTTGTAATATCCCAATTCCAGCCGGGGAGTTTTAGTTATGTCAGATTATACCAGCCCTAAACTCGAGGTGAATATCAGACAGGGTATTTTAATAAGCAGTTAACAGGAATATAATTTAAACATAGAAGGGGGAGACTGAAAATGACTAAAATAAAAGTACTTGTGATCTTCGGAGGGCAGTCAGGCGAACATGAAGTATCCTTAGCCTCGGCAAATTCGGTGTTAAATGCCCTTGACCAAATTAAATATGACATTCAGACCATAGGGATAAGTAGAGAGGGAAAATGGTACTGGGGAGTGGAACCCGGGCATTGGCAAAAACAAAGAGGAGAAATCTTACCGCACTATAAACAAGTAACTCTTGTCCTTAACCCAGAAGACCCTCAATTTATTGCTATAGACGGCAGCACCCTTCCTCATGCAGGCAAATACGATATTATTCTACCGGTACTGCATGGACCCAAAGGTGAAGACGGCACAATTCAAGGACTCTTCGAAATGGCCGGCTTGCCTTATGTTGGCTCCGGTGTCCTAGGCTCAGCTTTGGGAATGGATAAAGATAGGATGAAAGCCGTTTTCCGTGAAGCAGGCCTGCCTATTGTACCTCATCTCACAATATATCGCAGCGAGTTAGCTACTAATCTAAAAGAGGTAATACTGACTATTTCTGAACAACTAGGCTATCCCTGTTTTGTAAAACCGGCAAACCTAGGATCAAGTGTGGGCATTTCCAAAGCAACCAATGACGATGAGTTAGCGGAAGCCCTCCACTATGCCGCCGAATATGACCGCAAACTTGTCGTGGAAAAAGGAGTAGTGGCAAGGGAAATAGAAGTAAGTGTTTTAGGTAATGAAAAAGCTGAAGCCTCAGTTCCCGGAGAAATAATCCCGAGTAAGGATTTTTATGATTATGATGCCAAATATATTGACACGGGTTCGAAACTAATTATACCGGCAGAATTAAACCCTGAAGTTATAAAACGGCTGCAAGAATATGCAGTCCAAGCTTTTCATGCTGTCGCTGCTTTGGGACTGGGAAGGGTAGACTTTTTTGTAACTGATACTAATGAGATCTTTGTCAATGAAATAAATACCATGCCGGGGTTTACCTCAATATCTATGTATCCTAAGCTCTGGGCAGCAAGCGGTTTAGCTTATTCAGATTTAATAGATAAATTAATCGAATTAGGTATGGAAATATTTAAAGATAAAAATCGTTCCAGGGTTTAATTTACAACCAATTTAGACATAAGAAATAAGAAAAATGTTCCGTAACTAGTTAATAGTACGGAACACACCGATTACTTTACCCAAGACGGTAACATTCTTGGCATAAATAGGTTCCATATACTGATTTTCTGGTTGCAGTCTAATAAGATCCTTCTCTTTATAAAATCGTTTGACAGTTGCTTCGTCTTCCAGCAGGGCTACGACGATATCCCCATTATGTGCCGTATGCTGCTGTCTGACTAAGATTAAATCATTATCTAAAATACCTGCTTCAATCATACTTTCACCCTGAACTCTTAACATGAAAACAGTATCGGATTTGACCAGATCATATGGAACCGGAAATGAGTCTTCAATATTTTCGACAGCTAAGATTGGCTCACCGGCGGTAACTCGGCCGACAACGGGTACATGAGCAATCTTTCTCGAGCCAAACTCGTTCGACGAATCCAAGACCTCAATAGCTCTTGGTTTGGTAGGGTCACGCCGGATATAACCTTTTTGTTCCAGGATATTTAAATGATTATGCACAGTGGAACTGGAGTTAAGGCCAACAGCTTCGCCAATTTCCCGAACCGATGGGGGATAGCCCTTTAATGCTATCTCCTTTTTTATTATTTCCAGTATTGCTAATTGACGGGATGAAAGATCAGAAGACATAATACCCCTCCTGAAGTCAAATATCTAATTAAAATTGTAACATAAAATTGGAAAAAAGCAAACTTATGTTCGATTTTTTTATTGACACGAACACCTGTTCCGTATATAATACAAGCAAATAGAACATATGTTTGCCGGAGGGATAGTATATGACTACAACTACGGTTCGCGTGGGTATGCACAAAATCAATAGAAAACCTCAATGCCCTGAATCAATCAAAGCAAGATTAATCCTAGCACTCGCCCTAATGCCTTTAATCCTGATCTTAACCTGTCTTATTTCTTTCGTTCCTTCTAATTCTCCTGAATTTACATATCAAGAAGTCATTGTTCAACCAGGGGATACCTTGTGGGAATTAACAGTTAAGAGCAATCAAAACGCTGATATTCAAGTTCAAATTTTGGTGAGTGAGGCCATAAAATATAACAACCTGCCCAATACTTATATTCAGCCTGGGCAAATTCTTTACATACCGGTAAGATTATAAACTTAAAGTACTTATCCGCAATTAATCTCCATATATACAAAGTATGGAGGTATTGTTTATGAAAATTATTAACTATAGATTAATAAGACTTCTGCAATTATTTATTGTTGTAATACTTACAATTCTAATATTTAAACTTATTTGGCAAGCATTTATCATTCGAGCTGATATTCAGGCGAAAGAATATAAAAGCCTGGCCGCCATACCACCGGAGCTTATTATAAATCTGCAAAAGGTAAATCCAAATAATTGGCAAGATTATGCTGCGCTTTTAATAGCCAGTGAGGTCTTTAGTTCAGACTTGTCTGCCGACAGATCTGATTCTATTCTCAATAAAGATGTTTTTAAAAGAAACTATGAAGATTATAATACCTTAATACTCTCATCCAATCATAATATTCAATTATTCCTTTCCCAATTAAGAAATAATATTAAGCTTAAAGATCTTGATTGGAAAAATGTTAATCCCGAGCTAAGAAAGACGGCTAATTATTACCGGCAATTATTCGAAAAATACCCAATCTTTGAACCAGGTAAATACTTCTTTCCTTTAGCACAGCCATGCTATTATATTGATACTTTTGGAGCAGCGCGAGAGGGTGGAGCAAGAAAACACGAAGGTACAGACCTCTTCGCTGACAAGGGAACACCTGTTTTTAGCGTTTGTAGCGGTAAGGTAGAAAGATTAGGCTGGAACAGGCTTGGCGGGGAAAGAGTAGGGGTAAGAGGTGAAGATGGTAATTATTATTATTATGCCCACTTGGAAACTATTAATAAAGACTTATCCCTAGGAGCAGTAATCAAACCTGGCGATTTGCTCGGCACAATGGGCAATACTGGAGATGCTCTAACAACACCCGATCATCTTCATTTTGGTATAGAATTACCTAATGGCGAATGGCTTAACCCATATTCTTTTCTAAAAGTTTGGGATTACCATAAGTTCAAACAGGAAAGATAGTGAGGCTTGAAAGTCAGTCTATCTAAATATAACATAATTTATTGCGTCCTATAATAAATATTATGTAAAGTAAATAGTCAACAATACCTATTTAGCTAAAAGCCCTTTTTTAAAGATGGCGACTCTCTCTCTTTTAGCTATGTTTTTACACCTTAAAGACTCTTATCCAATATTGCTCTCTAACACCTAAACTTTTGTCTCAGATTACTCTCTAAGGTGCGTAATTTATATCTATTACTAATATAACGTTCAAATTTTCTAAAGTTAATTTATTGCTTTTAATTTATAGCGGCCGGTTATTTCATTGTCCTGGTTTTTACTTTGTCAAGACGCACGCTCATATTTGCCCTCTAAAGCGTTTAATAAGTCCTGGTAAGGTATTTATACCTGATAATTGGCATAAACTCTTTGCTTATATTTACAGAACTCTTGACTTCAGGATTTATATTTTGTATTGCTTAAGACTGTATTGCTGTTAGTTACTAAGAATCTTAATTGTTTAAGGCTTCAAGATTTACTGCTTAACCGCTTAACCGCTTAAGCTTAATTACTTAATTGCTTAACTACTTAGGGCTTGCTAACCAAATTGTGTTTTAAGAAACTTAAGCAATAGTCAAAGTAGTTGATCTTCCAATGAGCCTCCAAAAAAATTGGACAAAAAGAACTCTGAGCTGGTGCTCCAAGTTCATAACCAAAAAGTGCATAACAATCATGCTCTCTGCAGTCTCTTTCAATTTCGCATAGATCCTGTCAAGCCCATATTTCCTTTTCCCTTCACCAAATTTACCTTCCACTGCGTTGCGCATCCGCGCATCCAGACGCTCAAGCGCTTTCTCTAGTTTCTGCATTTGGGCTTTTGCTGATGGTCTGCCCAGTCTCGGTCCGCTGAGCCGAATATTGTTCTCCTTGCAGAAGGCCAGGTTATCTCGATTCCTGTAGATTCTATCGGCTAAGACAGCTTCCGGGTAGTGTCCATGGCGGTCCTTGTATCGTTCTACGCTTTCAATCAGTATACTGGCTTCGTTAAAGGCATCCCAGGATAGCTTTTCGATACGACAGATACCATTTTCAATACTGATGGCAACCTTCGCTCCAAACTCAACGGCTGCGCTCGCTTTGCCTCTCACTATGGGGCGGACATGCGGCTGATAAAGGTTGACGATGCGATCTGTGACCCGATGATTTTTGGCTTTATACATTTTCTCCTGTTGGGAAATCACTATACGAATAGTTTGCAGCAACTGGACTTGTCTTCGACTTAAAGCATTTGCTCCAGCGGGCACTTCCGTTAACAGCCGGTCAACATGACGCAGGTTTCGTTTGCAGTATTGCAGCTGACGCTTAATACCCTGACGAAGCTGGATTTTTCTTGGGCTACGTTGTTTGGAGATACTCAGATAAGCTTTTCTTGCTTTTTGACGGTAGGTTCTAGGTTTTTTGCCTTTTTTACCCCCCGCGTTGTGAAGGGTATCTATAATCTCTTCGAGTTTTTCCCTGGCTTCATTGAGCAAACCCAAATCAGTCGGGTATTTGATGTCAGCTGGGATGCAGGTGGCATCCAAAATTAAAACTCCTTGATTAGCTTGAGGTTCTGCAGGTACTTTAGTTTCTGTTGCACTCTCTGTATCTGAATTTCCGCCCTGAGGATCATTGTGGTTATTGTTATCTTTCTTAGCCTCCTCCTTCTCGGCGGCCTGCCACTGTGTCATAGCCAATGCAATGCGCTCATTGATCTTCTCCAAGCGTTCTTTTTTGAACCGTTTGCGAAATTTGACCAGCGCTACCGGAGTAAACGGCGGGCTCAACTGATACTCTTTCAGGCCGATGAAGTACTGCAGGTAAGGATTTTCCGTAAGCTGTTGCACTACTTCCCGGTCGGTATAATTGCAGCGGGCCTGGATGATCAGCGAACCTAAAGCCATCCTGACAGGCTTGGCAACATTGCCCCGGTCACTCGGGAACATGAAGGCGTAGTCTTTCTCGAATTCATCCCAAGGTATGATTTTGGCTAATTTAACCCAACGATTTTCGGCATTCAGTTTGCCGGAAAAAGGCAGAATAAAGTCATCTATGGTTAACTGCGGTTCGGGTTTGCGGTACATTTAATCTCCTCCAAGTGCAAGGTTTTTAGGGGTAACAAGCGTTTTCCTTTGCATTTAAATTCGACAAAAGTGCCCTTAAACCCTTGTTATTACTGATTTTTTCTAACCTTTAGCAAGCCCTACTTAACTACTTATATTATTCAAAGATTGGTCTAACTCTACCGATTACTTTTCTCTCCAATGGTTTTTGGCTTTCTTAGTTAATTCCCAAATGAAATGTCTCCCCCCTTTCCTTTTTTAAAGTATGTACTATTTTTCACATGTACAATTACTATTATGTTTTAATAGTCTTTTGTAACATTCTGACCTTGTTTTAAATTAAGCATTCAAAGTGCCGCCCTCCCCTTCTGCCTCTTAATGTCTATTCA
>JBMNGP010000006.1:0-155000 GCA_050949905.1 Desulfitobacteriia bacterium
GATGGTCTGCCCAGTCTCGGTCCGCTGAGCCGAATATTGTTCTCCTTGCAGAAGGCCAGGTTATCTCGATTCCTGTAGATTCTATCGGCTAAGACAGCTTCCGGGTAGTGTCCATGGCGGTCCTTGTATCGTTCTACGCTTTCAATCAGTATACTGGCTTCGTTAAAGGCATCCCAGGATAGCTTTTCGATACGACAGATACCATTTTCAATACTGATGGCAACCTTCGCTCCAAACTCAACGGCTGCGCTCGCTTTGCCTCTCACTATGGGGCGGACATGCGGCTGATAAAGGTTGACGATGCGATCTGTGACCGATGATTTTTGGCTTTATACATTTTCTCCTGTTGGGAAATCACTATACGAATAGTTTGCAGCAACTGGACTTGTCTTCGACTTAAAGCATTTGCTCCAGCGGGCACTTCCGTTAACAGCCGGTCAACATGACGCAGGTTTCGTTTGCAGTATTGCAGCTGACGCTTAATACCCTGACGAAGCTGGATTTTTCTTGGGCTACGTTGTTTGGAGATACTCAGATAAGCTTTTCTTGCTTTTTGACGGTAGGTTCTAGGTTTTTTGCCTTTTTTACCCCCCGCGTTGTGAAGGGTATCTATAATCTCTTCGAGTTTTTCCCTGGCTTCATTGAGCAAACCCAAATCAGTCGGGTATTTGATGTCAGCTGGGATGCAGGTGGCATCCAAAATTAAAACTCCTTGATTAGCTTGAGGTTCTGCAGGTACTTTAGTTTCTGTTGCACTCTCTGTATCTGAATTTCCGCCCTGAGGATCATTGTGGTTATTGTTATCTTTCTTAGCCTCCTCCTTCTCGGCGGCCTGCCACTGTGTCATAGCCAATGCAATGCGCTCATTGATCTTCTCCAAGCGTTCTTTTTTGAACCGTTTGCGAAATTTGACCAGCGCTACCGGAGTAAACGGCGGGCTCAACTGATACTCTTTCAGGCCGATGAAGTACTGCAGGTAAGGATTTTCCGTAAGCTGTTGCACTACTTCCCGGTCGGTATAATTGCAGCGGGCCTGGATGATCAGCGAACCTAAAGCCATCCTGACAGGCTTGGCAACATTGCCCCGGTCACTCGGGAACATGAAGGCGTAGTCTTTCTCGAATTCATCCCAAGGTATGATTTTGGCTAATTTAACCCAACGATTTTCGGCATTCAGTTTGCCGAAAAAGGCAGAATAAAGTCATCTATGGTTAACTGCGGTTCGGGTTTGCGGTACATTTAATCTCCTCCAAGTGCAAGGTTTTTAGGGGTAACAAGCGTTTTCCTTTGCATTTAAATTCGACAAAAGTGCCCTTAAACCCTTGTTATTACTGATTTTTTCTAACCTTTAGCAAGCCCTACATAAGGTGCGTAGCGGCCCGAGAGCTCCCCGTCGGATCTTTTTTTCAAGGTAATAGGCAGAACTTTAGTCTTGTGAAATTCTGCTTCGGAAATATAATTTTGCTCTTTCATCAAGGATAATACTGTATTGCGCCGCTCTAAAGCCTTATCTATGTTATTTAAAGGCGAGTAAACACTGGGGGCTTTGAGGAGCCCGGCAAGGGTTGCTCCTTCGACCAGGGTGAGTTCTGCCGTCTTTTTACCGAAATAAAAACAAGCCGCATTCTCAATACCCCAACGCCCTTCCCCAAAGTAGATATTATTAAGGTAGGCCTCGAGGATCTGCTCCTTGCTTAAAGTTGCTTCAATTTTAAGAGCGTAACCTGCTTCTTTAATCTTTCTCCTAATAGTTTTATCTGAAGGCAAAAAGAGATTTTTGGCCAACTGTTGGGTTATGGTGCTTCCTCCTTCAGAAAAATCGCCAGACCTAAAGTCACGGGTTAAGGCTCGGAGAATGGCACGTAAATCTATTCCCTGGTGTGCATAGAAACGCCGGTCTTCCACGGCAATAATGGCCTGGCAAACATGCTCCGGCACTTGTTCCAAATTAACGGGTACAATTTTGGAAGAAGAAAGCTGGGATACTTTATTTCCTTTTTGATCATAGATGAAGGTCGGCTGGGCAAGCGGGCTCTCAAGTATGCTTATATCCAGGGAGTGAACCCAATAAGCGGCACCTGTCGCCGAAATAGCCATAATGAGCAGGATTACAACCAATAATACTATCCAAAACTTTTGTTTTGGCCAGCGCTTAATAATCTTCATAATAATATGCAAACCTGATTTCTCCTTATATTAATACATTAAAGTTCTTCGTAAGCACTCTCTTTTTTGGGTATTAATTATTCCGGTAATACCCATTAGAATCTAATTTGATAAAAAAATTACCAAGCAGAAAATCAGATTTGCAAAAGATTATTGACAGTACCAAAAAACTAAAGCCAGTAAGATATCCGATGCAGTCTTTTTTCTCATTGAACACATCCTTATAAAAAGGCAATAATATAGCCCTATAATAATACTAAAAGCATTAATAGGGCTTAGGCTTTGATAGAATTATTAAAAAAGCGAATTTTGTTGTTCCATAAAGGGTTCAATACACTTGCTGCTATCATTATATATAGAATTGACATATGTAGAGACCTGATAAGTGTTCATCAATTCTGCAGGATATGGTGTTAATAACGACTTGAGCTTCAAAGGGTCTGTCAAGGAAGGTTTTTGCCAAATTCCTTCCTTCTCTTGTTCTAAAATTACCGGCATTCGGTTATGAATTGGCGACATTAGTTCATTTGCAACGGTCGTAATAATTGAGCAAGTTTTGATTATCTTGCCCTCGGAGCTCTTCCAGACATCCCATATGCCAGCGAAGCAAAACAATTTATGGTTGTTAAGTTTGAAAAAATAAGGAATTTTACTCCTGCCTTCTTTCTTCCATTCATAAAATCCACTTGCGGGGATTAAACAGCGCTGTCTGCTTAAGCAATGTTTAAAACTGGGTTTAATATCAATTGTCTCGGCTCTGGCGTTAATCATTTTAGAGCCAATTGTTTGCTCCTTAGCCCAATAGGGGATTAGCCCCCATTGGAAAAGCTCAAGGCGATTTTGCCCGTCACTCACAACAACCGGAACCTCCTGGCCGGGAGCTATATTATACTTGGGAGTCCAATCTATTTCTCCAACTACGTTGAGTATTTCAGCAACTTCCTGAATAGACAAGGTCAAAGTAAATCTTCCGCACATAAGTAACCCCAAACTTCATTGAAATATATTACTTCTCTCGACCTCTGACACAAATATTAGTAGTCATTCCTTTCATCACCATAATTATACAGCAGGTTGAGTTTAATTTCTTAAAATTTTGCTTGGAAAAGCAGCAAAATAAAAAAAGACGGCTGTATTCAGCCGTTAAGAGAAAAATATATTTGAAGGTAGGTAAAGCTGCCAAAATTAATTGATGGCCTATTAAGGAATTGTCAAACCGTCCCAGACAGGCAGAGCAGCCAATATGATTAATGCTCTTAAGGCAAATCCGCCAACCAATACGGAAACATCAGTAACAATAGTTAGATAAGAATGATGTTTCCTTTGCACTGTGGCGGCAATTTCCCTGGCGGCCAGAGGTATGGCTACTTCCTTGGTAACTACTCGTTTGGAACGCCTAGCTTCGATAATAAATGCTAGAAGCGGTACAATCAGTCCCAAACCTATAAAGTATCCCCAGAATACCAATGAATATACACCGGTAATCAGCATTGTGGCCGAGGCTTGCCCTGCTGGCCCGTTAATACCAGAAATCATCATTCCCATTAACACAGTAACAATAATCAGTTCGGCACCTATTAATAAGATATGCACTTGATTTTCACGCCCCACGGTAAAATATTCTCTTTCTACCAGCGGAGCCAGTAAAGAACTAAGTGATAAACCGGTTGATAAAGCCGAAACGACGAAGAGAAGGGGCATAATGCCCGTACTCCAGAAAGGCACTGCCTTGACCGCAGCCAGCAGAAGCCCGGTGTAGGTTCCGGTAGCTAACGCGAGGACAGCTCCTGACCAAGTTAAACCGTCAGGTACGGCAATATTTTTCCAAACACAAAAACCTTTTATTAATCCAACAAGAATAAATGCTGATAAAATATAAACTCCCCAGGTCATAACGGAACTAAAGTTGGAAAGAAGTCCTATTAATAACCAAGGTTTCCAAAAACCCTGTCCGAGATCAAATACCAATAAAGCAGTGCCCAAAGCAACAACCGGTGCAGCAATATAGTAACCAACCCGTTTCAGACTGGATGTTTTGCCTAGCCAGCCTTTTTCTGCTGCAAAGGATGTTAGATACGCTCCCGCACCGAGTCCGCCTAAAAATAAATAGATTACAATTAACCAATGCCAATGCATTTTTTTAGCACCTCCTTATGCTTTTGGAATTATAACCAAGGATGGTTTTGTTAATTCTGGACTAGGCAGCCCTTCAAGTTGGGCAACACCATCTTGAGTTTTTCTTAAATCTGAAATATCACCGTAATTTAAAGCACCAACAGGGCAACTTGCAACACAGGCCGGTCGTTCGCCATTGTCTTGTCGCAAATAACAGAAATGACATTTAGTTATTCTTCCTGTTGCCTTACTGAATTGAGGCGCATGATAGGGGCAAGCATACATACAATATTTACAACCTACACACTTTTCGGGGTCATGGATGACTATGCCGTCTTCTTCTCTTTTGGTATAAGCTTTTACCGGACATACTTGGACACAAGCCGGTTTTTCACAATGATTACAACTTACAGACAAATAGGCTTTGCCCTTCTGACTTTTTAAGACCCGGCGCCATTCGACGCCCTCCTCCCAGTTGTTGGTATTTTTACAAGCTGCCTGGCACATGCGGCAGCCGACACATTTTTGCTGGTTATGCATAAAGCCAAGCTGCTTGGTATTAGGAAGCGAATCCTGGGCTGTTTCTGCTAGCAATAACTTAGCGGGTACTACACCCATAGCTAGAGCAACAGAAGCAGTTAAAAGCAGCAAAAAATACTTAAAATAATAGAGAAAACCCATAAAAAGTATCCTACTTGGGGTGTTGATCCAATCTGGGCTGAAGTCAAAGAAAAAATATCATGCAGCCGTGGAACGGTTTACAAATTGATGAAAGAAAACGGCATAAAATCAAAACGTAAAGCTAAATGGAAAGCAACAACCAATAGTAAACACAACTTACCAGTAGCTCCAAATCTCTTAGGGCAAAATTTTAATATAACAGAGCCCAATACCGCATGGGCAGGAGATATCACATACAATTGGACCGGTGAAGGCTGGCTATATACAGCAATAGTCAAAGACTTATGTACCAAAGAAGTAATAGGCTATGCCATGGGTGATAGAATTACCAAAGAACTTGTAATAAAAGCCATGAAAGTGGCCATACGAAAAGAAAGGCCAAAAGCAGGATTAATATTTCATTCGGATCGCGGAAGTCAATATTGTTCAAACCTCTTCAGAAGCTTATTAAAAGATAATAATATCCGGCAAAGCATGAGTCGCAAAGGAAATCCCTATGATAATGCTTGTGCAGAAAACTTTTTTAGTTGTTTAAAATGTGAATGTACAAATTTCTATTATTTTAGGACTAAGGACGAAGCAAAGCAGGCTATTTTCGAATATATAGAAGTTTATTATAACAGACAGAGAAGGCATGCAGCGCTAGGATGGATTACTCCTGCTGCATATAAAAAACTAATCAGTCTAAAAGTAGCAGCATAAAAAAGACAAATTAAAAACGGCATTTGGCGGGAATCAAGGGCGAGCAAAGCGAGTTTATCTAGCCCCTTGATTCCCAGGATAGCCCAACATCCTATTGAACGATGGTCTGTAAAAGACCATCTGCCCTCCGGCGAGGACGGGGTTTGGGGCAGGGCCCCAACTGTTTTAATAGAGCAAAGAGAGAATAAACCCTATTGAAAGCAAATTGGCGAAACTTTATGTAACTTCAAGATATGTTCACGAAACAGTGTCCAGGAAACGCAGAAAGGCTCATACTGTTTTGATTCCCCTTTTTTTGGACTGGATTTATGCTTCTATTTCTTTAGTGACAATACATTTTTCTTAGCGATTTCAGCAATGGCAAGTTCCGCGATGCTTCCTGTGATAAAACCCGTGATTACTGCTGACACTAAAAGAACCGGTAAATAGAGAAGAATAACAAATTCACCTAAAAGGAAAGAAGCAACAGTTATCTGGGTTGTATTATGGAATATAGCCCCTACAATACTTATGCCTTTGATACTAAAAAAGCGGGAACAAGTCTTATAAAGTAACACCATGATCAGAGCGCTTATGATCCCGCCGCTTAAACTGAAGGCGAGCATCATTATGCCTCTGGTTAGCAAAGCTACAACAAAACAGCGAATGATTACAATCAACAAAACATCTTTAAAGGCCAGGAATACAAGGGCTATTAAGGTAATAATATTTGCTAAACCAAGCTTTACTCCCGGAACAGGAATAGGTACGGGTATTATTGATTCCAGTAGAGAGATAGTGATAGCATTAGAAACTAAAATTATAATAATTGCATATTTTTTATTTTTATTCATAACTTATCCCCTTTAGCTTGACGCCACTTATCGGATAGTCTTTACTCCCTGTTAGAATCTTTAAATATCCCCCTGCTGTTTGTTTAGCCAATTTATCTCAAAATTCCTCAGTTTTAATTTATCATGGATTGAAAGGCTTTAATATTCTGACTTTTGTCCCGGAATTAGGTACATTTGTCCCGTTTGCTATTTGTTTATCTTCGCTTTAATGACTGCTGCCCGAAATAAGCCTTAGAAACTAAGGTCATCTATAACCGTTTCCCCTTGACCTTCAATGGTGACAACTGTTTTATTGGGTAAACAAACTATGCTTTGACCCGGCTTGGATATTTTCCCTGTTCGAATACAGACCTTATCGGGACAAGAAGAATCTTCAACCCAGACTAAGCCTTGTTCAATCTTAACATAAACATGATTCTCACCAAGGTCTACAGTGACTTCCCTTAATTCATTTTTATTATCTAAAGGAATTACGGAGTGAACTTCGCTATCAACTTTTATAACTGCCTGTTTGCTGCTGCTGTCAAGCATGATCCTATCTTTAACAAACCAGCCCAGGACAGCGGCAATTAGCACTATAATTAATATAAAGTCGCCTTTTTTTAGCTTCATAGGATCACCGCTTTACCTTTTTTGTAATTGATATTCATTCTTCTTAATCTCAAAATTCGTTGCACTGACTCCTGATGAAGTATATACTTTTTTATCTGCTGTAATGAAAATGGCCTCTGTGTCAGGGAGCTTTTCGACTAGCGCCAAGCCTTTTTCCAACCCAAGTAAAAAGATTGTCGTTGATAGGGCATCAGCATCGATAGATCTCGCTGTAATAATGGAAACACTTACTAAGCCATTGTCCTCGGGATAGCCCGTCTGGGGATTTAAGATATGATGATACCTCTTACCGTTTCGTTCCAAATACCTTTCGTAAGTTCCGGAGGATACCAATGTTTGGTTTTTCAAGGTTACAATGCCCATGTATTCACCGCGTGGTTCATAGGGATCCTGTAAGCCAAGCCTCCAGGCAGAACCATCAGGCCTGGAATTTAAAGCGAGAATATTACCGCCTAAGTTAATTATGGCATGCTTAATTCCATTTTCTAGGAGAATTTTCGCAGCTTCATCAGCTCCATATCCTTTAGCAATAGCTCCTAAATCGACTATCATGCCGGGAGCGCTTAACTTTGCTGTCTGCTGATCCTTATCTAAGATGAGATTTTGATAATTAACCAAAGGTAATTTGTTTAAGATTTCTGTTTCTTGGGGTACTGTTGCTGCCTCTGTCCCAATATTCCAGAGTTTAACCAAAGGGCCAATTGTTATATCAAAGAGTCCCCCGGAAAGCTCCGAAAAATATTTTCCTTTTTCCAGAACATAAAAAGTATCGGCACTAAGCTTACAAAGTTCTCTTCCGGCTGCATTATTTAAACTGATAATCTCACTTTGTTCCGTAGCCGTGTTAATGGTCATTTTAGCTTCAATTTCGGCAATCCGGTTAAATACTTTCTGAAAGATCGTTTTATCTTCTATCTGGTCATAAATTGAAACCTTAACTATTGTACCCATCAGAAAAGCAGTTTCCACTGAGGGCTCGTTCCCAGCTTGGTAACCGTCTTTGTTCGCAGCGGAACACCCGAAAAGGCTGATTGATATTAAGAAAAAACACAATAACTTGATTATATTTATTTTTTTCTTTAACACAATAAAAGCCTCCCCTAAAGCATTGCTTAAAATAATTGGGATTCGATAAGGTATCATTAATTTCGCAAATTCATAAATAAGTGTTTATGAATAAAGACATAAACGCAACTGCTTGGTAAGATAAGGTTACCACACCAATCAAAACCAGGAGGAGCTGCGAATATGTCTGATAAAATTATACACTTAAATGAAGGAGCAATAAAGCAAGAGCTTAAAGAATTGGTACGTCAAAGTGTGGAGGAAACACTAAATAACCTTTTGGATCAGGAAGCAGCAGAGCTCACAAATGCCGGTAGGTATGAACGTACAAAAGAACGAAAAGGATATCGTTCCGGCCACTATGAGAGGAAGTTAACGACCACTTCCGGAGAGGTGAAGCTGAAAGTGCCTAAACTGAAAGGTGTCGCCTTTGAAACTGCAATCATAGAGCGCTACCGGCGGCGTGAAAGCTCTGTAGAAGAAGCTCTAATCGAAATGTATTTAGCTGGTGTTTCAGTCCGGCGAGTAGAAGATATAACTGAGGCACTCTGGGGCACAAAAGTATCGGCCGGAACGGTCAGCAAGTTAAACCAGAAAGTCTATGGCCACATCGATACTTGGCGCAATCGCCCTCTACAAAGAAAATATCCCTATGTCTATCTCGATGGGATTTACCTTAAACGTAATTGGGGTGGAGAATACGAAAACGTTGCGATCCTAATTGCTATGGCTGTCAATGAAGATGGTTACAGAGAAGTAATAGGCGCTTCTGAAGGAATGAAGGAAGATAAAACAAGCTGGCTGGAATTCATGAAAAGCTTAAAGGAACGTGGCTTATCCGGAACCCAGTTATTTATCGGGGATAAATGTCTGGGCTTATTGGAAGCAGTGAACGAAACATTTCCGGAAGCCAAATTCCAACGCTGTACTGTTCATTTTTACCGGAATGTCTTCTCAGTAACACCTCGCTCCAAGATGAAAGAAGTAGCGGCAATGCTAAAAGCGATCCATGCCCAGGAGGATAAAGAAGCAGCTAAAGAGAAGGCAACAGCGGTTGTAGCTAAGCTTCGGGACATGAAACTGAAAGAAGCAGCGAAAAAAGTTGAAGACAGCATTCTCGAAACACTGACATATATGGACTTTCCACAAGCACACTGGACTAAACTTCGCAGCAATAACGTCATCGAAAGATTAAACCGGGAAATCCGCAGAAGAACCAGGGTAGTTGGCACTTTTCCTGATGGGCATTCAGCATTAATGCTTGTCTGCGCTCGGTTGCGGTATGTAGCCAGTAAAGCCTGGGGCACAAAAATGTATATGAGTATGAGACACCTTGAGGAAATGAACAAAGAAAACAGTATTATAGCAGGTTAATGTGCGACCCTCTCTTAGTAGACTGGCCATGGGGCCCCATGGCCAGTCTACTAAGAGATAAAGATATACAAGAAAAATTACCAAGCAGAAAAACAAATTTGCGAAAGATTATTGACAGTACCTGGGATTCCGGTCTCAAGCTTAAACATTAACGCCCTATTGCCAATAAGGAAGGAGCAGTTAATACCGCTCCTGCCTTTACTTATTACTAGTATTCTGTACTACTTGGCGTTTTCTAAGGCTTCCTGGGCTAGTTCAAAGAACTCAACAACATGAATTGATACTCCGGCAATATCATCAGTATGGCCGGCATCATCTTTATAGCTAATCTTGGCCGGGTCCTGAGTTTCAATTAAATATGCTTCTGCTCTCTCGGCTTGTTCATGCCATTCAGCTTGAGCATTGCCATTAGCTACTAAACCATACTCACCCGATTTAGATAAATTATCTTTATCAGGGGCACCTTTTTCTTCGGCGATACCATTCCAGTCGGCGGCAACAATCGTGCCGTTTTTAACAGCGATATGAGCCATATATTTAAAGCCCTTGGTAAACTCTTTCTGTTGTGCATAATAGAATCCGTCTTTATAAGGGCCTTCCGCAATTGGCCCATTTGCTAAGGCTTTTTGGGCTAAGTTAAAGAATTCTTTGACATGGATGGATACTCCGGCGATATCATCAGTATGGCCGGCATCATCTTTATAGGTAATCTTAGCCGGATCCTGGGTGCTTAAAAGATAGGCTTCAGCCCTCTCACCTTGTTCATACCATTCAGCCTGAGCTCCACCGGCACTGACGATGGGATATTCGCCGTCTTTAGAAAGCGTATCTTTATCTTTACCGCCGTTAATGTTAATACCGTTCCAGTCGGCGGCAACAATAAAGCCGTTAACTACCGTCAAACTGGCAGTGTATTTCCAATCCTTGGTGAAACCTTCTTCTTCCGCATAATAGGCCCCGTCCTGATATTTACCTTTACCGACAGGCCCATTAGCCAAAGCTTTTTCTGCCAGTTTAAAGAATTCACTGACATGAATGGATACACCGGCAATGTCATCCGTATGACCTTCGTCATCTTTATAGGAGATTTTGCTTGGATCTTGAGTTTCAATTAAGTACGCTTCCACCTTTTGGGCTTGTTCATGCCATTCAGCCTGGGCACCGCCATTGGCAACAATAGGGTATTTTCCGGCTTTGGATAAAGTATCCTTATCGGAACCCCCGGCCTTATGGACACCATTCCAATCAGCAGCCACTATTGTACCGTTCTTAACTTCCAGGGTCACCAGGTATTTCCAGCCAGAGCTGGCAAATTCCTCTTCTTGAGCAAAATAGATGCCGTCTTGATATTTGCCTGGGGGTTGGGTATTGGTTGATTGACCGGTTTTACAACCCACAAGTGAAAACAAGAGCATAAGTGCTAAACCGAAAGCAAACATCTTTTTGAGCATTTCCTAAATCCTCCCCTTAATAATTCACTTTTTTGAAGGTTCTGAGAGTATCTTCTTTTGTAAATTTAACATGTCGGGGAAGCATTTAATATTCTGACTTTTGTCCCGGCAAATAGGTACATTTGTCCTTAAATTAAGTTCTTTTTGCGCAGCCAATAGGTAGCGGCTTCTGTCCGGTTAGAAACATTTAACTTCTTAAATATGCTGCTGATATAATTACGAACGGTTTTTTCCGATATGGATAAGGCTTCGGCAATTTCTTTATTGGCTTTGCCCTGGCTCACCATTTCCAGAATATACGTTTCACGGGAACTGAGTTTACAATCTTCTCCATCAAATTTATCATTAGGGGAAACTATGCATTGAAAAATTGTCTCTGTAAGGGAATTGTCCAGTACCGAATCACCCTCATAGACATAAATAATATTTTTAATTAATTCCTCGCTTTTTATATTTTTTAATAAATAACCGTCCGCTCCGGCTCTAATGGTTTCCATAACTAAATGATCCTGGGAATAGGCGGTTAGAATAATGATGCGAATTTTAGGATACCTGGTTTTAATACAATTACAGCCATTAATCCCATCCCCGTCAGGAAGCTTAAAATCTAACAAAATAACATCAGGATTAGCTTTAGGTATCATCTCCAAAGTCTCCTTAAGACTTTTGGCTTCACCACAAACTGCCAGGCGGCTATCTAATTCTAAGATAAGCCTCAGTCCATCCCGTACAATACTATGATCATCAACTATTAATACCTGGATCTTTTTCTTCATTTTTTCAGCTCCTCCCACGGTATTTTAAGCTTAATTCTGGTACCTCTCGCTATCTTTTCAATAGCTAAAGCTCCTCCGACCTTCTCAGCTCTTTCTTTCATGGAGCTTAAACCAAACTGTTTTTGAGGATTGAGATTATCACGAGAAATCCCTTTGCCGTTGTCAGTTATGATAATTTCTAAATAATCATACCTAGCTTCCAATAAGACATGAGCAAATTCAGCATCAGAATGCTTGATTATATTTGTCAAGGCCTCTTGAATAACATAATAAATCTGTGTAGACTTTTCCGGAGTTAAATAACCAATTTGATACGGTGAGATAGTGCTTTCCAGTTCAATTTTAATCTGTTGATTTTGATTGAACCTCTGTACCATTTCTTGAAGACTATTATTTAAATCTTCAAATTCGATTTTATCCAAAGAGCTGGAAGATATGAAATTACGGATTTTGGTAATGGTACTATTCAGATCTTCCTTAACCTGTCTTAAAACTTCCTTGGCCCTACCCTCTTGCGTATGCATTAAATACTCAACTTTTAACCCCGTAGCAAATAGTTCTTGGATGATACTGTCATGGATTTCCCGGCCAAGCTTTCTCCTTTCCATAGTTGCAATTCTATGCTTTTCCAAACGGCTTAACTTTTCTTCTTGTTCCCAGCTAAAAGTATCGATGACCTTCATCAATAAATAGTAAATTATAAATCCAACAAAAGCTTTGATTAATAAGGGCGTAAATTGTTAGTGTCAATAGTTGTTCGCAAAAACCATACAAAACTCTTAATGGTAAGTGACAGTTTGATATTATGAAAGGCTTTAGCGCGAATCAAGGGCGTGCGAAGCACGTTCATCGAGAGTGGAGCCCCGTACACCCGTGATTCCCTATCCTAGCCCAATATCCTTATCCATGGTGGTTTGACCAAACCACCAGTCTTTCGGCGAGGACGGGGTTTGGGACAGCGCCCCAACTTAAGCCGCATGCTGCCGATCCTCTTTCGTCAGTTGGAGAAGCTCTGGCTTAATGTAGCTGCGTCCTGTCGCCCACTCTTCGGAGTATTCTATGAGATAGGTCGTCACTAGGCGCACATAGGACTCCAGGCTGGGAAATACTCCAATAACGGCAGTACGTCTCCGAATTTCGCGGTTAAGCCGTTCAAGAATGTTGGTCGAGGAAATTTTGCGAGCATCGATTCGTTCGAAGGCATAGAACTGTAAAGAATCTTCAAGCCCAGCTTCCAAGACAGCAATGGCCTCAGGATATTGGTTTTCATAGGTCTCCATCAGGCTCTTCGCATACACTTTGGCACTTTCCATATCCGGTTGAAGCCAAATCTGTTTAAGTTTTTCCGCAAAAATGGCTTTTCCCTTGGCCGGAACGTGAGCCAGGATGTTGCGCATAAAGTGAACTTTGCAGCGTTGCCAGCTGCAGCCCACAAAAGATCTTTGAATAGCTTTAGTCAGCCCTTTATGGGCATCGGAAACGACAAGCCAAACACTTTTTAGGCCTCGGTTTTTGAGTTTCTCAAATAAAGTTTGGTAAGTGACTTCAGACTCTTCATACATCGGCTCTATGGCTAAGATATCCCGTCGTCCGTCTTCGTCCAAACCGACCACTACAGCCACGGCCATATTTTTAACCTGGTGTCCCACCCGGATTTTCTCGTACAGAGAGTCTACCCATAGTACAGGATAAGTGTCTTGCAGAGGTCGTTCCCGGAAGGCTTTCACTTGATCATTGAGCTCTTTGGTGATCTGAGAAACCTGGCTTCGCGAGATGGAATCGATGCCCAAGCTTTTAGCTAAGCGGTCCATTTTACGGGTGGATACGCCATTGATATAGGCCTCATGGATAACGTTTATTAAAGCTACTTCTGAACGTTTTTTCTCAGTCACGAAGAATGGGACATACCCTCCCTTACGAAGCTTAGGAACAAAAAGATACATGGTTCCCATGCGCGTATCAAACCGTCTGACTCGATAGCCGGAACGGTATCCTGAGCGCTGAGGGGTGCGTTCTGATTTAGAGGCATTGATTTTAGAAGCAACTTCAGCTTCCATGAGCTGTTCACAGAGCCATTTGAGCATTGAAAGCATCGGATCATCTTCGGTGATAAATTTTAATAGCATTTCTTCGAAATTTCGGTTAGTATTAGAGTAGACCATCGGTAAACACTCCTTCTTGGTTTGCTCTTCACTTACCAATTTCGGAGTTACCGATGGTTTTTCCTTCTACTTTTGCGAACTTAATTGTACTTCATCCGTAAATTCAAAGTAACGGATAAATAATTCTTTATTAATGATATTAGCAGGAAAGTAGTCTGCTTTGGATACCAATAAACCTTCTAAAAAGCCATAGATAATAAATATTAAAGCTAATTTTTGATATCTTTTAGATATTTTTATAGATTTAGTCTTTTCTATTAACCAAGCATTCAGCAATAAAGCAGTAGCAGATATTATACAGCTGGGAAATCCCAACAAATAGCGCAGGGTAATGTTATTGTATTTAGAATTAATTACGTGATAATCCATGCCGTTGTTAGCCATTAAGAAAAGAAAACCTGCAAGGTAGAATATCAAATATAATGCCGGAACACTTAGGACAATCCTTTTAGTTTTTTTGCTCACTGGTAAGAGATCCAACCCAAAATACAATAAAAAAGCAAAGGAAATAGCTTTGAGAATAATATTAAGATTACAACTTTCCCAGCCGTAAATAGCTGCTTGATCCTTGAAAAATCTATATAGTCACGCACACAACAACAATTTTTGCTTCAAAGGATGTGGTATTGCGTTTAAAAATTTATTCATAATCTCGTTAGCCATTTCCTGACTGAGCAAAGGTAGCTGATTAAGGACCTGGCGAAGGGTATCAACCAGCAGCATCAGAGATTGCGAGAGTTTTATGTCTGCCAGTTCTTCTCTAAGGTAGTAAAACAGTTCACCTAATGTTCTATCATCTGTAGCGTTTCTAGCTTCCATGGATAACATAGCATATCTAAGGAAAACAATGGATGTTGCAGCCACTTGCATATCATAGCTACGGCCTTGGTACTCTTTAGCCAGCGACAGATGTGATTTGCAGACCTTGAAGAAGACCTCTATGTCCCAGCGTTTTCCATATATTCTAACGACTTCTTCCTCACTAATAGAAAGGTCGGTAGAAAGAAGGGCGAGCCAATTATCTGAACGGCGGTCTTTGATAAAAACGATTCTGGCGTCGATAAATTCTTCGGAAGCCGCGGTTTTGTTCTCCCTAAGTTTGACGCAAACTGAACCGATAATTGTGTTTTTTCGATCAGATGAATGTTTGACTTTTTGATAGATAGCCTTGACGTTTTGCCACTGTCCTTGGTACCGGTAATGGACTTTCTCTGTCAGCCGGATCATGCCTATGACATCACGGCGTTCTCTTTTTACGCGGATCACAGTCTTAGGCATCGTAAACCAGCTATCGAACAGCACGTATTTCGCCGGAATGTCCTTGGCGGCACGAAGCATGGTAAGCATGACGTCAAGAGTTGACTGTCTAGCCCGTTCCCGCCGTTTGTAAGCAAGTGTTCGTTTATCCATAGACTTAGCCTTGCAGAGTACATTTTCATCCTTAGTTGAGCTAAGCAGGTTAAAAGAGATGGGCATGAAAGTGTTTCCGTCAGACCAGCCTAAAGTCAGCATCCTGAAGCCTTTACAGAATCTATGGCTGGTATGATCAAATACTTTTGCCAGCAGTTCCACCTTTTTGCTGCGGTTACGGCTGAAGAGCGAGTCATCAAATATCAGTACAGATTGTCGCTCCTGTCCAGTTAGTCGATCAATAATTAAAATCAGACGTGTCATCACAAGTAGAAGCAGCTTTTCCCAGTTAAAACGGCTGGCGTTAAGGAAGCGATAAGCAGTGTTTTTCTTGAAAGGCAAGGCCTCACTTTGCATGGATAAAGTTCGGTAGAGATTTTTGCCGTAAAAAACCAAGGAAAACAGTTCTTTTAGTATAGTGGTACAGTGAATACCCGACTCTTTATAAAAATTACATCTAAGAAGCATTTTTGAAAGATTCAGTTGGCTAAAAAAATGATCAATACGAGACTTAAGCATCTGGTCGTTGTTCTGTATATCTGGTATAATACTGGTCATAGGAAACCTCCAAACGGCTGGTATTATTGGGCTTTCGTCAACTTTAATTATACCACCCTGCGGAGGTTTTCTGTTGTTTTAATGTGCGTTTACTATATGAATTTTTCAAGGATCAAGCTCACTTTGGTGGTGGGAAAGTTGTGTTAAGATTATAAAATGTCGGATGTAAATAAGGATGACAAAATTCCAATTTTATGATCATGTAATTCCATTCGCTAATGCCATGAGTAATTCCAAAATAGCCAAGATATTTTAGAGATTTTACTAATGCTAAATTCATAATCTTGGTATCCTTTTGCACAATAGCAAAAATTCCCATGGTGATCATGGCATATCCATATATTAAATAAAGCAAAAATTCAGTGATATTCACAAAGCCTTCTCCTTACTTGGAATTTTCAGGGTGGTTAATTCCAAAACCCCTTCTCAATAAGAACAATTAATACCGTCAAAAAAGCAAAACTCAATAAGGCGATACCTTCTTTTTTAGAAAAGGCAAATTGATAAGAACCTAACTGCTCGGCACTGATGCTCTTAACCATATTCTCAATATTGTCAAGCTCTCGCAAAGAATTAACCAGTAAAGAGACGATAACTTTGGATATGCCCTGAAAATTGATTCGAAAGATCCCTGCCTTGGAACCAAAGGAGCGGGCACTTTTCAAAACGGCTTCTTTTATTTGCGATCCCTTGTCCTGAAGCTCAATGACAATACACAGGACAATTTTTAGATAATCTTTAATCGGCACACCAATTAAACTTAAAGGCGAGAGTAACTTGTCTAATAGTCCCATTATTGTTTTCAGCTGTGTGGTATAAAAGAAAAGCATGCTTACATACCAGACTATTAATAAACATATTAATCTTAAGATAAGTTGGGATGTATCCTGATTAAAGAGCAGGAGTGAATTATCCGTCCGGGAATGCAGGAAGCTTTGGACTGCAATTCCGAACAAGCAAGGTATTAAAACCATTATACAATAAGAAGTAATACTAATTATTAGTATTTTTAATTTAATTCTTAAAATCACTGTTATGATTAATAAATAGATTGACAGAACAATAAAACTCCAATAGTTCTGAAAAAAGAAAGGCAGAGCTGCGAGGCCGACAGCAAGTATAAACTTTAGAAAGCCGTCTAAATCAGTCGGCTGCTCTTTTAAGGGCAATTTATCGTTTAAGGCCTTATTTTCTGAAAATTCAAAGTCATAAGATGTATTATTCATCATTATTATCCTTTGTTTATTATAATCTTAAATCTTACGCAGTATTTTTAAATTATTATTTAACAAATACAATATTTCTGCCAGATTCGTTCATGCTGCCATTATACAAAATATACTGGCCTATTAAAACTAAAAAATTAAGTTTTTAGAATGGATAATTCAACCTAATAATAAAACCAACAGGAAAACTGTTGGTTTGTGGTATTGCAAGCTTTATTGTTCGAGTATTCAATACCCTGTAAGCAAATGCGGTAAAAAGGTAGCTATACCAGGAAAGAACATGAGCAGGATAATACATATAATAATTGCCCCCAAAAAAGGCCAGATTCCTCTAAAAATAACCTCTAAAGGAATGTCCGGCATGATTCCTTTAATGACATAAACATTCATGCCGACCGGAGGGGTAATAACCCCCATTCCAACCACCAGAACCACGATCACACCGAACCAGATGGGGTCATACCCCAAGGTGTCAACTGCTACGGGGTAAAATATCGGTGTTGTTAATAGTACTAAAGCTAAGGCATCAATAAAACAGCCCAAAATCAAGTAAATCAATAAGATTAGCGCCATAACGGCAAAGGGCGGCAGGGCTAGAGACCCAGCCCAAGTGGCCAGTTCAAAGGGTACTCTGCTAATAGCCATAAAGCGGCCAAAAATCACAGCTCCGGCAATCATCAGCATGATCATGGCCGTAGTCCTGGTGGTATCAACCAGAGATTTTTTTATCTTTCTCCAATCCAAGCGCTTTTGCAAGAGGCTGACCAGTAATACGCCGCACGCCCCTACAGCCCCAGCCTCAGTCGGAGTAAACCAACCGGCAAAAAGGCCGCCCACTGACAAAAGAAAAACCAGCAGTGCCTCTCCGAGTCCACCCCCTAAAGAGCGAACCCTTTCCTGCCAATCCGACTTAATACCTGTGGGTCCCTTACTGGGATCGCGTACTGTAAGGAAGCAAATTACACTCATATAAAGAAACATTAAAATAATCCCAGGAAGTATACCGGCCAAAAACAGGCTGCCAATAGATTGTTCTGTAGCCATCCCATAGAGTATAAAAATAACACTCGGAGGAATCAATACTCCCAGGACACCTCCGGCAGCAATACTGGCTGTGGATAGCGATTGGTCATAATTATATTTATTCATTTCCGGAAGAGCAATTGCCGCCATGGTAGCCGCAGTAGCGGTATTAGATCCGCAAAGTGCCCCGAAAACCGCACAGGCAGCTTGGGTGGCAATAGCCAGTCCTCCTGGCAGATGGCCAACAAAATTATAGGCTAGAACATATAAATTAGTTCCGATTCCGGAATAAAAGGCTAAAAAACCCATCCAGACAAACATAGCGATAACACTAAGAGAAAAAGACGCAAATGTATTATAGATTTCCTTCGCCACCATATCTAAAGCCGCCGGAATTGAGGTTAGACTGCTGAAGCCCACAAAACCTACGAGAGCCATGGCATAAGCAATTGGCATTCTTAATAACAACAAACCAAAGAAAAATGCAATCCCAATTAATCCAATTAGTATACTACTCATCTTTCTACCCTCTTAAGGTTATTGACAGCTCGCAAACTGCTATAATGCTTTTTACTAATAATCCCTTCCAGGACATTCCAGACTGAATTCAACAATTGTACCATTAACACCAGGCACAACCCTCCCACCCCGGCTGCCACTAAATAAATAAAGGGATAAACCGGTATTTCGGCCGACGGAGATACCAAACCTTTAAGTTTCATGGCCTGAGCAAAGCGAACTAAATACCAGGAAGCCGCCATCCAAAATCCCAGGGACAGGGCATTGACTAAAACAGCTAAAAGTGCCTGAGCTTTGGACGGAATACGTTCCATAAGAAAAGTAACTGCAATATGGCCATTTTGCCAGGCGCATTGCGCCAGGGCAAAAGCTACCGCGATTGCTGTTAGAAATCCGGTAAGTTCATTGGCGCCGATTATCGGGCTATTAAAAACTGTTCTTAACACTATATTAGTAACAATTAGCAACATTACGGAAATGAGGCATAACCCTGCTAAACTATCCAAACTACCGCATATTTTTCTTAACCATTGCCAATTTGCTTTCATATACCTTCCTCCCTTGATATATTATTGAAATTCTTTATTATAATTTTCAGCGAGTTTTTTCACCATTCCCAGGATTTCTTGGCCAGGATAGCCTTTTTCATTCATTTGAGCAACATAATTGTCTTGAATAGGTTTTACTTGGCTGATCCATTTTGCCTGTTCTTCCGGAGAAAGGTTTATTACTGTCATTCCCTTTTCATCTACGGCATACTTTAGTGCTGATTCATTTTGGCTGTCCCATAACTCTATCGCGACTTCTGCAAAATATTTTTCACTTATCCTTTCAATTGCTTCTTGATCTTGGGAATCTAAAGAATTCCACTGATTGATATTCATTGATACAAAGAATAAGGTGTTATACAGGAAAGGAGTTAAAGTGAGATAGTCTGTTACCTCGGCTTGCTTCCACCCTTGAAGAACCTCAATAGGCCCAAGATTACCTTGGACAACTCCTTTGGCCAAGGATTCATACGCTTCGGATTGAGCCATAGCTACCGGAACAGCGCCCAAAGCCTCCAGGGTTTTGGCACTAAGACCTGTAGCCCTGATTTGTAACCCCTGAAGATCATTAAGTGTTCGTACTGGAAGCTTAGTATATAAATCGCCAGGACCTGTAGTGAAAACCATCAGTAGCTTAGAATCTTGCACTTCCTTGGGGTTCAGTTCTTTAATTCCTTCCCAGGCTGTTTTGCTGGCAGCTTGGGAATTGGCATATACAATGCCCGGAAGCTCAAAAACTTCTAATACCGGGAAGCTGCCCCTCGTATAAGAAAAGCAGGAAAGCCCCAAATCAGCAATGCCGCTGACAACTCCGTCATAAATTCCATCAGCCTGCAGGAGTGTCTGACTCGGATAGCTGGTGATAATTACCCGGCCTTCAGTTGCTTCGGCAATTTCTTTGCTCCAGGGTTGAATCAATTCTGTTTCAGCCGGGTGATTCGCCGGGAAAAAGTGCGCCAACTTTAGTTCCGTTTTCCCTAGGTTAGGGTCTGATGCCGTTGGTCCGCATCCTGAAAATATTAAACATAGCAAACTAAGAATAACCAAAGAAACAAAATACTTCCCTCCAAACAGTTTTGCCGAGTTTGCAACAATTCCCTTTCGCATTATTTCTCCCCCTTTTATTTTGACAATAAAAAAAACTCCCAGATAGGAGTTATAACTGTATAATACCCAAAAATCCGTAAGCGGATGCCACGGATAGCAGGGATATACTGCACACTATTCCTACCATCTAACCGTTCTACATATGAAGAAAGCCAAACTACCTTTAACTACTATCCTACCTCAACTTCTAACAAGCTCCATATAACTGTTCACACTAAGCACTTACATCATCTTATGCCGGAATTAACTAATATAGTACCACAGCCCGCTTTAAAATACCAGAAAAATTTGATCACAAATATAAAAATGGGACAAAAAGGTAGCAGCTTTTAAAGATTAACATATTATAGATTACCATAATTTGTAAATGGAGGTAAATCTATGATATTTCAAAAGTTTAAGATCAATAAAGAAAATAGGCTATCAATTTATCAAGAAATTCCTTTGTATAATGATTATAAGCCGAAATTCTTCCTGCGTAGATTTAGGCCTGAAGAAAGTTTTGCAGAATCGGGCGTTGATAAAACCGATTTTAAAGAGCTATTGCCGGAAGAAACGAAGCCGGAAGAAGTGAAGCCTGAAGAATCAAGAATCGAGAAAATAAGGCCGGCAGAGCCTAGCCAGGAAAATAAAAGTCTTAAAAAAAATAAAAAGCTCCCAAAGGGAACAGGTGATGAGGAATTAGACAAAATAATAGCGCTAGCAGGTTATGCTTATGACCCAACCCAAGATATTTTTTACTCGACAATGAACCCCTGGCAGAGAAATGTTGGTTATTGCCGGCTGTATGACGAAGCTGCAGCACCTTTAGGAATGATAATGGATTGTGAACCGGTCTATTTCGAATATGATAACAGAGAATGGATGATATCCTTTTGGAAAGGCCAGTATGATATGGTTACAGGCGGCGAAATCGGTATTTATACGAATGGAAAATGTTTAAATATTCCCGGTTTCTTTCGCGGTAATTTTTATCAAGCAGTAAGTGATAATGAACTCCTCCAAATGTCTTATACCTTAAAGAAAAACGGTCAAGTGCTCTTTAACAGAGAGGATAAACACTGGTGGCTCACAGGCTTTAAACTGGGCGAATTTTCCGAGCCCTCAGAATTAACCATGGATATTAGGCTTACTTTTGATAATCTAGCAATGCGTGATGCCTTCTTAAAAGGATTAAGAAAGGCTGGTTATAAGGACAAGAAATTTACAGTAGACGGAAAAACTGTAAGTTTCACTTTTGCCAAACCTCATACTCGACAGCCATTTACTAGGACAAAAGAAACCGATAAAATTATTCAGAAAAAGAATAAACTTTTATGTGAGCTGTATCAGGAAATAACAGCTGCGAGGACAACTGCCCCAGAAAAAATAAAAATTCTCAAAAAACAAGCCCCTGATTTATATGAAAAAGTATTAAAAATTGGCAAAGATAAAAAGACTTATGAAGTATTCTACGTAATAATCATGATTTTTAAATTTGCCCTAACCTTCTTTATTACTAATAAAGAATCCTGCCAAGCACTTCCTTTTAAGATCAATTAATAAAATTTCTGATCACAACAGACTGTGCCTAAAAGATTTAAACAGCAAACAATCGGTACAGTCTGATTTTATTTTTGAGGAAAATATTACGTTTTTAGTTTGGAATAAATAGGCCATAATTCTGACAGTTTTTAAAGAATTGCTCTTTATACCGTTTAACCGCTAAATAAAAACGATACCAATGAGAATCTAAGAAGTCTGACGCTAATTCAGTCCAAGCTATCTCCCTACTATTAAACAGTTGAGGGTTGTAATTAACGAAAGCTTCTTTAAGCCATTTATTATTTTGATAAATAATATATTCCAGATCATCTTTAGAAAAAAGGCCCAGGGTAATTAGAGTTGATATCCAATTTATTTCTCTAATCCTATCCGTATTTTCAAAAAATAAGGTTTCAAATAATTGATCAAATTCCTTAAACTCTAGTTCTGGATCACAATACTCTTCATTGATTTCCAAAAAAGTATCCAAATATTTTTTAATTTTGGAAAAAGAACGTTGAAATCTTTCTTTGTTATCTATCTCGGTTAACCTGTAGGAGCAAATGAATTCATCACTACGGTCATATTCGTATGACCATACTAAATAGGGTATGTCGGGAAAATCCAAAGCCAACCCATGTCCATAAGCGGGTACGACATTATCAAATACTTCATCGTACTTATCCTTACTGAGCAATTTAAAATAATATAAGATTCTGTCCCTTAATCCCAGGTATAATTCACTTTTCACTTTGCAATTGTTGATATCATTTACTTTACTTAATAATCCGCTAAAACCTTGATGGGAAAAGGTATCGGCGTAGGCATGCAGTACTATTCCCAGCATAATCAAGTCCTGAGCTTGCACCACATCATTGAGCATATCAACAATGATCGGCGATTCTTCCATACAGCGCATTTTTTTGGTAAAACCTTCACCTTTACAGCCAGGGACAAAATGAAAAGCACTTGTGTTATTAATCATAGATTCATAGTTAAAAGTACTGATACGAAAATAGGAATGAGCGGTAGCCATATTAAAAAAAGCCGGACGGCCGTTAATAATATCAAATTCAATATCATCATTGGGATTAGCAATATACATTAAGTTTATTTTGGCATCATCCACATATTGAGATGCATAAGCAACTAAATGGGCATATTCTTTTTTAAAACCACAAGCCCGGCAAAAGGCTAAGAGGGCATAATAATGAGAATCTCTTTTCAAAATCCTACCTCCAAATTAGTTTTTAAGTTATGGAGATATTCATTACACACTACACTATTCGCCATGCCAGAAAAATGTGATATCCCAGAAAGAAAAAAGGCGGCTGCCCTTAGCCAACCGCCTGCATTGCTGTTAAATTATTTTTTCATTCCGGTATAAATAAGAATAGCATCTCTTAGAAAAGCGGCCGTACCAGGTTGCTTTTCATCATAGTATGCTGTAAACCTTGGGTCATCAACATACATTTGGCCAAGGCCGGCATGAGCTTCTTTACTATAGCTTTCCCAGTAATAACACAGCCACTGACGATGGAGATCAACAGCCTGTTGAGCCAACTCACCGGCAGGATCCCCTGTTTGAAAAGCAGCATTTAATGTCTCTTTAATCTTCTCGGCAAGTTTTGTAACCTCTTCATATTGTTCCTGGGTCATATTTTGAACCTTCTGATTTGATTTGTTAACGGCATCTTCGCCATACTTTTCCCGAATTTCCTGGCCGTATTTTCTCTCGTTTTCCTCAATTAACTTCTGTTTAAAACCTGCGAATTTTTCTTTATCCATCATAGTAATTCTCCCTTCTGTTTCCGCTATTGTTTTTTCCACATTAGCAATTAATAATTCCAATTGCTGCTTGCGATTAAGGAGTTTTTCACGGTGCTCTCTGAGAGCTTTTACCCTGTCAAAAGAGGGAGAAGTGACTATACCTTTAATCCTCTCTAAACATACTCCCAACTCTCTATAAAATAATATTTGTTGGAGTTGATCTACTTCAGCCTGGCCATAAACCCGGTACCCTGAAGAATTGAACCTTGCCGGCTTAAGAAGTCCAATTTCATCATAGTAACGTAGGGTTCTGGGGCTAATTCCAGCAATTTGGCTAAGCTTTTGCACCGTGTATTCCATGTACTCACCTCCGTCCTGAATTATTATAAACCTTAACGTAACGTCAATGTAAAGAGTTTTATAAGTGTTATTTTAAAAATTTGTAAAAAGTAAACCCCTTGCTTTGGCGCAAGAGGTAATTTCTTAAAATATATGATCCCGCAAAGTCCTCCTGGAACACTGGGTCTAGAAAACTAACGAGAGTCACCTTCTTTATTCACTTAAGACACGTAACTAGCTTTTTAAGCCTTATACACCTTTCTCCAGAATCATGTAAACATACTTGAATGGTGTAAACGGAAACGCATTTTAATGATAGTATTCGGAAACTGAAACCCGTAAACTCAAACCTTTAGAAACTAATTGACTTGATACTCAGAAGCCTTGGTCAACTGTCAACTAATTGTTGGAGGAGCTTTGCGGGAAACTTATCCAAAGTAAACCGAAATTATTTTGATATGTTATATCTTTAGCCTTAGAACTTTACAATTTAAGTTTATAATCATAGTTTTAGAAAGTCAAGGTCAAAAGCCGCTAAAACCTCTGCCAATTTTAACCTCGTTAGTTTTACAGCCTAAATAAAAACAGAAACCCTAAATCCCTTGCGGCATATGGCTTCAAGGGAAAAATTTTATTGATTTTTAATCATATTTATGTAGCATAATATGGCACAATATGGTATAATTAAGGTATTACTGGCGAAACGAGGTTTGCATTATGTATCTGAAAAAAACGTATCGCAAGGAATCAGGTAGAACCTATCTTGTTATTGCCCAGAAATACAGAAATCCAAAAACAAATATTTCTACTGATCGGACTGTTAAGTCCCTTGGTTACTTAGACGAACTTGCGAAAGAATACGATGATCCTATCGCTCATTTCAAAGAAGTAGCTCGCAAGATGACCGAAGAAGAAAAATCTGAGAAAAAGGTATCCTTGTCAATCAATATGGATGAAAAGCTTTCTGTCGGTACCGATAACAGAAAAAACTTCGGGTATGCCGCAATACTTAAGATTTACCACGAACTTGGTCTGGATGTGTTTTTTAAAAATAAATCCAGGCATGAAAATTTTGAGTACAATACAAATTCCATCATGCTTTTGCTTATTGTATCCAGATTCCTTTCCCCCGGCTCCAAGAAGAAGGCTTTCGAGGAAAAAACTCGGTATTTCGAGCGCTTTAACTTTTCTTTGGCGGATGTTTATCGCTCTCTTACCCACTTTTCTAAGATTTCTAAAGAATTTCAAAGATATTTGAACGCTCAGATTGCTGCTAAATATGGGCGCAATACTAAGACTATCTATTACGATGTGACGAATTTTTATTTTGAGATTGATCAAGCGGATGAGTTTCGTAAACATGGATTATCCAAGGAAAAACGACGCGATCCAATTGTGCAGATGGGGCTGGCTATGGATGCCGATGGTATTCCGCTCCATTATGAATTATTTCCAGGCAATACGGTAGATAAAGAGACTTTTAGGCCAGTCATTGGTGAAGTGAGAAGAAACTATGATACCGGCAGGGTTATTGTTGTTGCTGACATGGGGATTATAACGGGAGATAATATTTTTTATCTTCAAGGCAAGGACAAAGGAAAAAATTTTAATGGCTATGTTTTTAGTTTTTCGGTTAGAGGCGGTACTAAGGATTTTAAGGAGTATGTCCTCTCTGCTAAAGGCTATGTAGGCAAAGATGGCAAGCCTGTTGATGAGGACACTGATTTTAAGATTAAAAGCAGGATAATTGCCCGGGATATCAATGTGACGCTCTCTAGCGGAAAAAAAGTTAAGAAAACGGTGTATGAAAAGCAGGTAGTTTTCTGGGCAAGAAAATATGCTTTGAAGGCTCAGGCAGAGCGTGAAGAAGTTTTGAAAAAGGCTTATGATCTCGCTTCTAATCCTCAAAAATATACGAAGGCCACTTCTTACGGCGCGGCCAAGTATGTGAAGAATTTGAAGTTTGATGAAAAAACCGGGGAAATTCTTAAAGTTAAAGAGCGTCCTGTCCTTGATTACGCAAAAGTCGCTGAAGAAGCAAAGTATGATGGCTACTACGCTATTGTCACCAGTGAATTGGATATGTCTGATATTGAAGTGATTGAGACTTACCGCGGTCTTTGGGAGATTGAAGAGACTTTTCGCGTGACTAAAGGGGTACTGGAAACTCGGCCGGTTTATGTGTCACTTCAGGATCATATTAATGCTCACTTTCTGACTTGTTTCATAGCCCTTACTATTATGCGAATTATGCAAAAGAAAACCGACAAGCTTTACTCTGCCGAAAGAGATTATTGAATGTCTAAATAAAATCTCCTGTTCCAATGAGTATGAAAATATCTATTTGTTTGATTATAGAAGTGAGATTTCTGATGCGATTGGCGATGCTCTGGGAATTGATTTTACGAATAAGAGACTTCGTCTTGGAGATATTAAAAAAATTTTGGCGCAGGCCAAAAAATGAGGTGTTACACTACATATTTATGACAAAATCAAAAGACCGCTATCCCGCTTGTATCAAGGGATTGCGGCCGTTTTTTTGTAGATTTGCTGCAAAAGTCAGGTTATAATCATAGTTTTAGAAAGTCAAGGTCAAAAGCCGCTAAAACCTCTGCCAATTTTAACCTTTGAACTGAACCAAATCTTACAAGGACATTGATATCGTTAAGCTTTAAGCCAACAAATATTTCAATTCCTGAATTTCTTCTTCCTTTAAAGAAGCAAAGCGGTCACCTTCTTTGCGGCAGAAGAAACAAAGTCCAAAAATTGGGTCTCCTTGAATTACTCTGTTTAGATCAAGAGCTTTTTTATGCCCAAGATCATTAAACAAAAGGCAAATACCGTCATCGTCCATTTCTATTACCCCTAAGGGGCCATCCAAAAACTCTTCTATTACTTGAACATCATTGCTTATTTGAAATAATTCAGGTTTTTCCCCTGGACGACATAACAATACAGTTATCATTCCCACTCTAACACTTCCCTTCAATATTAATCGGAAACCACTTTACTCCTCAGTTTCCCAACCATTGACGGAACATCAATATGCATAGGGCACCGTTCTATACAGCGGCCGCATCTTAAACAAGTATAAAGCATAGGCGCCGCCATCTCAACCCCACCGTCGACGAATGTTGTCCATACCGAACCAATCCCACTAAGATAGGTTCGGCCATAATATCCTGCAGTTACTTGAAAAACCGGGCATTCATACATACAACCGCCACAGCGTAAACAATGAAGGGCTTGTTTAAAGCTCTCCTCTTTCATCATCTGGCTTCGTCCGTTGTCTACAAATATTACATAAAATTCTTTAGGCCCATGGGCACCGTAGGTAGTAACCTTTTCAATGTCCCCAGTTTTACTGGGGCCGCTGACTACATTCAAATAACTTGGTGCTGTATAATTCGCATACCTCCAAGTTACCTCAGAAACCTTCATAGCATCTAGGAAAGTTGGCACTAGTTTTTCAATCCCAACCATCACAATGTGCACCGGCGGTGCTCCGGTACAGAGCCTGACATTACCCTCATTTTCAATGATAACTACTTGGCCGGTATCAGCCGCAACAACATTAGCCCCACTAAGGCCAACATCGGCATTAAAATACTTTTCACGTAAGAATTCTCTAACAATCTCTACTTCCTGAGCAATATCCGGGGGAACTTCTTTTTGGAAAAACTCCGAAAATATTTCCGCTACCTGTTCCCTGGGGACGTGAATTGCCGGTGAAAGAATATGCATAGGGCGATCATTTTTCAGCTGGAGTATAAATTCTCCTAAATCCGTTTCCCAGACCTCGTTTCCAGCCTCCTCCAGACCATGCCGCAGCCGGAGTTCTTCTCCCAACATGCTCTTGCCTTTAACCACGGTTTTACCGATACCGATAATCTCCGTAATTATCTTTAAGGCTTCTGCCCTGTCCTTGGCAAAAAAAGCTTTCCCTTTGTTTTTTTCAATAGCTTCCATGGCTTGAGCTAAAAGTTCTTGATTATGCTGGATAGAATACTCTTTAATTTTTCTTACCTCGTTAGCTAATTCCGGAGTATGTGGATATCTCTCCAGAGCATTTGCCACGTTCTCCCGGTAAGACTTTACTGCTCGGGTCATAGCGTTATTAATATTAGTATCCTTACTGGCTTTATTTAAGCTTTTGGTATAAACACTCAGTTCTTTATTTAAATCCACCATTACTTTTCATACCCCCTATATAAGAATTCAACGATATCCTCAAGTAGTATTTGAGTTTCATTGGGCTTGCCTAGCCCGCTTTGAAGAGCCGACAAACAATAAGGACACGATGTTAAGGCTGTCAAAGCCCCGGTATCCGCCAATTCTCTTACTCTCCTACCGGCTACAATTTTAGATATTTCCGGAAATAACATCTTACTGGGGCCTCCACAGCAAGTTGTCCATTCTTTATTTCTAAAAGGTTCGGCATATTGAACCCCAACTGACTCCAGGATTTCTCTTAATTCTTGGGATATACCCAACTCCCTGGCCAGTCGGCAGGAATCATGGATAACTACCGGGGAGGCGGCCTGAACCGGCGGCAAGAGTTCTTTCCTTTGCCAGACCATTTCAATGAAAGTAGCAACTTCAATTTGAGGAAAATCTACAAACTTGGGGTAGATTAGCTTTAACATTTCGGCTGCGTGTGGTGAGAGGCAAACTATAGTTTTTGCTTCAGTCTTGCGAATACTTTCAGCCAGCCTGAGGGCATATTGACGCAAGTCCTGCCAAAAACCCAATTCGTAAAGAAGCGCTCCGCTGTAAAGCTCGCCCTCGTTATCGTAGCAGATCTCATAACCTAATTGCTGTAAGATGAATACTGCTTTATAGTTAATAGAAAAATATCTTTCCTTATCCTTAGCGAATAATGACGCATAGATTTTCTCAGCGTTGATACCGGTCAGGTTAACAATTTTCCTGGCTTCCATCAGCCAAGAAAACAACTTACTGTTGGTATCGACATAGCTAATCGTTTTAACAAGGGAATCAATATAAGGAAGGAGCTGATATTCACCCCCTGTATAAAAAAGAATATCCCCTTTTAAAGACAAAGATAAATCTTTGACCCAAGTAGATGTCTCCTTGGGTTTTAGAGCTAACGGGCTTCCATATTTAACAATATTATCTCGCAGTATTTCTAAAACAGGGGGTATCTTCTTTGTCATTTCTTGTGCCCACAACCCTTCAGTAAGTCGTACTTGTACTGTTAATAGATACTATATTATTTAATACATAATACTGACATTAGTAAATGGGTTTAAAGAAAGTATTCTGTATACTCGATTACTGTTTAAAAAGAGAAGCTCTTTCTGGATAATTTTTTGATATTAAACGTTTTTTTTAAAGATTAAAGCATTTTTATTTCAATTATATCCGAAGTTTAATAATTATAAATATTGCAAACTTTTAAGCATATTTAGTTAATTTCTAGCTTTAGATTTGATGTTATGATAAGATAATGATAGCAATTTTAGACCACCGTTTAGAGAGGAGATCCTATGGATAGCAATACCGTTGCCCAAAAACCAAGGAAAACTTTGCTGAAAATACTACCAATTCTGCTGATAATTGCATTAATTGCTGCTCTTATTGTCTTTAAAGCTTATGTTATTATTGAGCCCGGCCATAGAGGTGTAGTTGTCCAGCTTGGCGCTGTGCAACCCACTGTCCTTAATGAAGGATTTCATTTTAAAGTCCCTTTTGTCCAAGAAATAATTCCGGTTGAAGTCCGGGTTCAAAAAGCGCAGTCTGAGGAAACAACTTCCTCCAAAGACTTACAAGTAGTAAATACGATTATAGCTGTTAATTACCGCCTTGACCCTAATAACGTCAATATCCTCTATCAAGAAGTCGGCTTGTCGTATAAGGAAAAAATTGTTGATCCCGCCATAGGTGAATCCTTAAAGGCTGTTACAGCCCAGTACACAGCTGAAGAACTGATTTCCAAAAGGTCTGAGGTAAGTCATAAAGTCAAAGAAACCTTAAGTGAGAAACTGGCTACTTATTTCATGCTTCTGGATGAGATTAACATTACGGAATTTAAATTCAGCCCGGAATTTAATCAGGCTATTGAACAGAAACAAATTGCTGAGCAGCAAGCCTTAAAGGCGAATCTTGATTTACAGCGTATTGAAATTGAAGCCCAACAAAAGATTGAACAAGCGAAAGCTGAAGCCGAAGCACTAAAACTGCAAAAGGATCAAATCACTCCCGAATTGATAGAACTCCGCAGAATTGAAGCCCAGTTAGAAGCTATAAAAAAATGGGATGGAAAACTTCCCTCGGTTACTGGAACAGGAGCAATTCCCTTTTTGAATATAAATGAATTAAAAGAATAAAACTTAGACTTAAATGGACATGGGCACTCCGATTCGGTCGGAAACCGTAACTGCTGTCTGAGAACTGCTTCTCAAAGATGGGGGACAGCACTTGAGTTATCGCTTGTTGGATAAGTCTGTCCACGACGGTTGGGATTCCTAGTTTTCTGGTCTTCCCGTTCTCCTTGGGTATTTCTACCCTTCGCACGGGTTTTGGACGGTATTTGCCGTCCCGGAGGGACTCTATGAGTTCCTTCTTGTGTTCTCTCAGGAAGGGTAGAAGTTCATCCACCTGCATACCATCGATTCCACCTGCGCCTTTGTTCCTCATGACCTGTTTATAGGCTCGATTGAGATTCTCGGCATTCAGAATTTCCTCCAGCAGTCCTTCCGTCTGTTTGTTCGTGTTGGTGCTGTCGGTTTCGGTTATCCTCGATGACGCACACACTTCTGCATACTCTTTCTGTTCCGCAGATACCCTTTGCAGATAGTCTTCGAAGCGAAGTTGTCTGTGTTTTAAATTGCCACTTTTGGTAACCTTCATAAAGAGGAGCCCGAAGCAAATGTGCTTGGGGCTCTTTCGATAATTCCAGGATTTGGTCCTTGCTTATTCTAAGCTATAGGTTTGGTCATATTCGTGTTTTAAATCATCCTGGACGTCATTTAACGCATACTTAACATCTGAGGAGTATAATCCTTCCCGCGGAATAAAGGTCTGACACTCGGTTTGAATAGGAGCTGTTGCTACCGCGCTAACTATTTTGACATGAGGAGCATAACACATTTCTCCTTGGTTATATTCACAATTGATAGCTGTACATTCTACTTCGGGACTGGTTATAAAAACATTATAATTGTTATCATTATTTAAATATTTTAGGGAAGCTTCCCGGTCGTCATCTAAGGAAAAGGTTGAGCAGTAAGTAAACCTCCCTCCCATAGTATCCTCGCCTCTTACCAGAATTTCCGAAGCGGTACAAATTCTCTCCAGGTTAAATACACACTTTTCGGCTTCGCAGCGTAATTCAACATCCATATTTATCCCTGCTTTCTTCTATAATGAGATCATCCTAGAAGTATTTTTTACTTATTAGAAAATCTTATGCCCATAAAAACAGCTACATAAAAACTTCTACAGAATGTTCACCTCCATCATCCTTTAACTCAATTGAATAACTATTCAACTCTACCCCATCAAGATAAATACCCCGCTTGTCTAAATTATTAAATTTAACCGTAATATTATAAGCAGTACTCTTAAATCGATATTTAAGCAAATACTCACGCCAGCTGGTAGGTACACAGGGTGAAAAATTAAGTTGGTTATTTTTCAGGTTAAAGCCCAGTATTCCTTCTAAAGCCACTTGATACATCCAGCCGGCCGAACCGGTATACCATGTCCAGCCTCCCCGGCCCACATTGGGACTAACCGCATAAACATCGGCTGCCACAACATAAGGCTCTACCTTATATTTAAGAACTTCAGAATTGGTGCGGGCATGATTAATAGGGTTAAGCATATTAAAAAGCTCTAGAGCTTTCTCCCTTTCCTTAAGCTTGGTAAAAGCTAAGACAGACCAAAGAGCCCCGTGCGTATATTGGCCCCCGTTTTCCCGCACTCCGGGAATATAACCTCTTATATAACCTGGATTTTTATCTGTTTTATCAAAAGCAGGGGTAAAGAGTTTCAATATGCCTTCTTCTCTATTCCACAAATATTTTTCGACAGCTTGCATACCATCCTTGGCTCTGCTTTCTTTGGCACTTCCCGAGATAACCGCCCAAGATTGAGCAAGAGAATCGATTTGGCATTCTGTATTGAGTATGGAACCGAGCGGTGAACCATCATCATAATAGGCACGGCGATACCAAGCCCCATCCCAGGCATTTTTTTCTATGTTTGCTGTCAATATAACTATGATTTCCTGGTATCGACGTACTCTTTCTTCATCCCCTTTTCTTTGACAAATAGGGAGGAAACTTTTAAGCATGGTTATTATAAACCAGCCTAACCAGACGCTTTCCCCCTTCCCTTCCCTGCCAATGGCGCTAAAGCCGTCATTCCAATCTCCGGTACCAATGAGGGGTAAACCATGTTCACCAAACTTCAAGCTGCGGTCGATTGCTCGTACGCAGTGTTCATAGACTGATGCCCACTCTTCAGTCACTTTGGGGATTGCATAGCGCTCATCTTCATCTTGATTCAGGAGTTCTTGATCGAGAAAGGGTGTTTTTTCGTCGAGGATGCTTTCATCCCCTGTATGTTCTATATAATCGGCTGTGACATAGGGCAGCCAGAGAAGATCATCAGAGAACTTAGTCCTGATCCCTTTTCCTTGCTCAGGATGCCACCAATGCTGAACATCACCCTCCGGAAACTGCCTGGAACTATGAATAATTATTTGTTTTCTGGCTAGTTCCGGTTTAATAACAGCAAGAGCCATGACATCTTGCAGTTGATCGCGAAAACCAAACGCACCTCCTGATTGATAAAAGGCGGAACGTGCCCAGATCCTGCATACTAAGGTTTGATAAAGAAGCCAGCGGTTAAACAGAAGATCAAGCGCCTTCTCCGGAGTGCTAATCTGAATAGTAGTCAAAAGGTCGTCCCAATATTTTAGCACTTCAGCATACCAGGCTGTTAATTGCTCAGTGCTGCTTGCTTCTTTTATTAATGCTGAAGCAGCTTCTTGATCCACTGCATCTCCAAGGAGAAAATATACTGTTCTTTCGGCTTGAGGCTCAATAGTTAGCTCTACCTGGAGCACCGCACAAGGATCAATCCCTTGAACTTCTTTGGCTATAAGCTCCTGCTGTTCCAAGGCAAGAGGATTCTTAAGGCTCCGATTGATACCAATAAAACCTTGGCGATCAACTGTAAAAGATTTTACTTTTTCGCCCCAACAGGTCAGAAAGGCCAGACGACCCCTGAATTCCTCCTGATAAACATTTCGGCAATAAACAGTATTATCTTGGACTTCAGTTACTAAATAGGGGGCATTTTGTTCCCTGCTAACCCCTAAGACCCATTCCACATAATAATAAGCCGCAAGCTTCTTAGGGGAATCAGTGATGTTGTTTAAAGTTAATTTTATTATTTTGAGATTTTTTGCTAAGGGAACATAGATTGTTGTTTCCTGCCGAATTCCCTGAGACACATGTTCAAACTTGCTATACCCTTGTCCATGGCGAATCAGATAGGGTTGTCTATCTTTAGCGGGCTGAGGGGTTGGCGACCAGTAATAGCCCGTACTTTCATCCCGCAAATACAAGGCTTCACCACTAAGATCGAGGATCGGATCGTTAAACCAGGGAGTAAGCTTATATTCTCTGCTGTTCTGCGACCAAGTATAGCTGGAGCCTGCTTCAGTAATGAGGGTGCCAAAGCTCGGGTTGGCTAAAACATTAACCCAGGGTAAAGGGGTATTCTTATCATTTTCCAAAAGAATTTGATACTCCAATCCATCGGGGGAAAACCCGCCATACCCATTATAAAACAGCAATTGCTCTTTAACTTCATTGCCTGTTAACCCGAAACTGCTATCTGGTGTAATCTCCGAGCCGGAACCGGTTAATTCCAGATCTTTCTTTTGGCGCGGAGCTAGGTATTCGGCTATCCGCAAAAGTTTTTTGATTTGATTGGGCAGAGAGCCGTTTTCACCGGAAAAAATCAGGCGGGCAACGGTGTGCAGTAAGAGTACCGCTTCCTGGGGAAGCTGGTCTTTTTTTAATATAAATACTCCTCCCGGTTTGTTAACTAATTTGCGGACGTGACTTAAACTGATTTTTTCCTGGATCATTTCTTGAATTGACTGGAAATAACCGCTTTTATCTTCATTCAGAATAACCAGATCTATGAATAACCCTTTAATTTTCCAGTACTCATGGATCTTAAGCATCTGATCCACTAATTTTAAATGATTATTATCTTGAATTTTAAGCAAAACCAGCGGTAAATCCCCGGAAATACCGAAAGGCCAAAGAGCAGACTGCCCCAACTTATTGTTCTTAATATTAATCGAACGGCGCAGAGGACCGGGAAATATAACCTGACCGGCCAAACTGGAAAGTTGATTGGCTTCCTCAAAACTTAAATTCAAATTAGTTAATTCCATTAAATTTTGGGACCAAGCCAGTTCTTTAGCTTGATTGATAGTAAAGCCGCTTCTATACTTATGAGCTAATTGCAGCACAACTTGTTTTTTCTCACCAACACCGGTCAAATAATAAACTACTACGGTCTTACCTGCGCCAATCCTGACTCTGGCGCGCAAGCTCATAATCGGATCCAGGACTGCTCCGACCGAATTGCTTAAAGGCTGATTATAATCTAAAGCTTTGGGATTAGCCAAACTTCTTCCCCGGCCAATAAATTTAGCTCTGTCTGTTTCGTATTCCAAATCCCCGAGCATCTCCCCTTCTATGAAGACAGTATGCATTAAAAATATTTTCTTTTTGTCATGATGCCTAGGCCGGCGGAAAGCCACCAAAGTCTCATTTTCAAACCTGGTTTGGATAAACAACTTGCTAAAAGTCGGATGCGCAAGATCCGCTTTGAGTTCATCCAGGACCACTTCGAAATAACTTGTCAGCTGAATATCCCTGGAATATTTGCTGAGATTTGTCAGAGACACTTTTCTGATTTCTACAGGGTCTTCAGGGGCGACAAAAACTTCAGTCTGAGTAATTATATTGCCATCTTGCCGCGAGTACTTTACGGTATTAGGAAAACAAGTGACTTTATAGTTAGTACCCGGGTTATCTAACGGCTTGGAAGTAGCAGACCATAATTCCCCTGAATTCAGGTTTTGCACATAAATATAGGAACCATAGCTCTGCATAGTCGGATCTTCACGCCACCTGGTAATAAACAGATTATTGAATTGGCTGTAACCAGCTCCTGCTAAAGTCAGCATAACAGTATACTCCCGATTGGAGACAAAACTCGTCCGGGGGTGGTTAGTATCAGGTGAATTGTAAACGGCAGGCCTTTCCCCTTGCTCACGGCCAAGGGGTGATTTTATTTCTTCTTTTATTTCCTCAATTCTGGGGTTATAAGTGTATTCTTTTAACGGAATTTGTTCTTGTAAAAGCAGTTCTATAGATTTGATACTCGGCTCGCTATGAAAGCGTTCCTGCATTATGTTCTGAAAAAGGGTATTGCATAGAGATATTAAACTCATCCCTTGATGATGGGCCATATAACTTTTTACCACACTAAACTCCGCGTTATAAGGCACTCTGCTTTTGGTATAATCTATAGCTTCATATAAACCATAGATGCCTTTAAATCCTTTCTCCTTCATTTGTTTTAAATTAGCTATACTACTCTGCGGGTTCACCGCCAAAGCCATAAAAGTAGAATAGGGCGAGATTACCATATCTTTCGCTAAGCCTCTTTTTAGACCTAAACCCGGGACCCCAAAAGCCTTATACTGATAATTCGAGTGTATATCATAAGAGAAAAAGCCTGATTCAGATATTCCCCATGGAGCCTGCTCTTTTTGAGCATATTGTTGTTGAATCTTAACTACTGAATGATAGGTTTCATCGAGCAGGGTTCCCCGGTAATTCTTAAGGAGAATTAAAGGCATCAGAAACTCAAACATGGTTCCGCTCCAGGAAACCAGACACCTGCGCCCGTCTATTCTCGTCAGAGGGCGAGCCAGCTTAAACCAATGGGCTTCGGGCACATCTCCTTTGGCTATCGCAAATAAGCTGGTTTGCCGTGCTTCGGAGGCTAGTAAATCATAATAAGACTTATCCAGCTTTTGTTCACTTAAGTTATAGCCGATGGAGAAGAAGCCCTTTTGCTGATCATAAAGCGGTTGGAAATTCATCCCATAGGCAATTTTCTGCAGTTCTCTCCGCATTATAGTTACCCGGAGCAAAAATATGGCGTTATTTTTAATACCTTTTTTTAAGGCGTCTTTTACCTCCCTGCACAGGCTTTTATTATTCTTAAGAAACCCTACATATGTTTTTATTAGGCTGCAAGGATTTGCTTTAGCCAATCCTTCAATACCGGCCAAATAATCGTACTGAAGAAGAGGGTAATACAACTCAAGGGCTTTCCGGTAACCCTCCAATTGGCGCCAAAGAGCTGCCAGCCAAAATTCCCGGCTATCAGCAGGGATGTTTTTATCTTTGATTTCTTCGATATTCTGCACCCAAGGCTGGAAACTCTCCAGCCACTTAGCAATAAACTTCTGAAGTTTCACTAAATCCAACTGATCCGAATTGTTTTTTAACTCCAATAATTCCTGACCGAAGGACGAGAGTAATTCTTGACCGTCAACTGTCTCTTTAGACATTAAGTTATAGGTATCTTCCAGGCCGTCTAAGAATGTTCTTTCTATTATTGGCCTCTGGGAGTATTCCCCCAACCCGTTTTTTAAAGCAAGCAAATAAGTGGCAAAATTGCCGCTGTCTACCGTAGAAATATAAATTGGATGAAGAGGCTCCAGGTTTTCGGTACTATACCAATTATAGATATGCCCATGCCATTTGGGCATTTTTCGAATCGTGCCTAGGGTTTGACGAACTCTAGAGAGCATTTCATGCTTAGGAATATACCCAAAATCCTCGGCCGCCAAATTAGCGAGCAGAGCTAAGCCTATATTGGTGGGAGAAGTGCGGCGGGCAATTCCTTTATAAGGTTCAAGCTGAATATTATCCGGCGGAAGGTAATTATTCTCCCGGTTAACAAATAACTCGAAATATGCCCATACTTGCCGTGACCACTGTCTTAGTTCAAGCCTGTCACCTTCCCTTAATTCTCCAGGCTCGTCGGGATAGGGTAAACTTAGTTTATAAGCTACAACTGGCGATAAAATCCAGCTGAAAATCAATAAAGAGAGAAGGATACCGGTCAGTTGATTGGCAAAAAGATAACCCCAGAGGAATGAAAAGCTAAGAACAACTCCGGGCAACATTATTTGATAAAACCTCTTCCAGCTTAATTCCAAATACTTATCGGAATCGGCCGCCGGTTCCCATTCCAAAAGATATCGTTTAGTAATAAGCTGTCTTCCTATACTCCGAACAATAGCATCAACTTGAATAAAGGCTTGATACGGTAAGACTGTTAGAGAAAAGAAGATCTGGAACAACCCTAAACGAAGTTCGTGTTTGAGAATTCTTATGGTTAAACTTTTGTCCAGTATTCTGCCACTGAGATTCAAGATAAGCGGCAAAGCGAAACTAAACGAAACTACTGTCAGGAGAAGGCCAAAAATATTAATTAAAACTGTAAAGGCTAAAAACAAAGTTAAGAGCTGTAGCGGAGCTTCTAGGCTTCTTCGTAAATTATCAATAATTTTCCAGCGAGCTATCGCAGAGAGCCCGCTATTAAAAATATAAAGTGCTATTTGCCAGTCCCCTCTTATCCAACGGTGTGTCCTTTTAGTATGGGCAAGGTATTTAGATGGGAAACCGTCAAAGAGCAGAAGATCAGTCGCCAGTCCAGTACGGGCATATAAACCCTCTATTAAGTCATGACTAAGAATTGCGTTTTCAGGAAAGGCATCTTTGGTAACAGCATGAAAGACTTGCAGATCGTAGATACCTTTACCGGTATAAATCCCTTCCCCAAATAAATCCTGATAAATGTCGGAGATAGCACAAGTATAAGGGTCAAGCCCTGCTGTTCCGGTTTGCAGGGAGGAAAAAGGTGTGGCAAAGGCACTGGTCGCTGTCAGCCCAATTCGCGGTTGGATAATGCCATAGCCGGCAATAACCCGATTGTTTTGAGTATCAAGTTTAGCCCTCTGCAAGGGATGGGCAATAGTCCCTACGAGTTTGCGGGCAGAATCTCTAGGCAGTATTGTATCTGCATCAAGGGTAATAACATAGCGGATATTCCGCAGAGTATCTAAATTCTTGCTATGGTATTGGTAACTCGTTCCCCCGTTCTGAAGGAGCAGAGTATTAAATTCAATTAACTTCCCCCGTTTTCTTTCCCAACCCATCCACACTTTTTCCTTGTCATTCCACTGCCTGGCTCGGTGCAAATAAAAGAACCTATTGCCTTTATATTTGGCATTGAGCTTTTGAACTCCCTTGATACCGACGGCAATTATTTGTTCATCGCCAGGCATTGTTTCCTTCTCGGCATCACAGAAGTCACCCAGCAAAGCAAAATAAAGGTTTTTATCCTGGTTATTTAAGTAATGAACTTCTAATTGACGCAATTGTTCGCGAACTTTTTCGGCATCATTAAATATAGCCGGAATTACAACTATTGTTTTATATTCTTCCGGAATTCCGCTGCTAAAGTCAAGTTTAGGGAGAAAACTAGCCGGCAGAACCCTGCAAAAAACCCAGTTAACAAAATAAACAGCCATACAGTTCAGTAAGAGAAAAACACCAATATAAGCCAGTATATTTGCTCCTAGGTTAGTATTATTGAGCAGGCTGCCGCTCACAGCAACAAACAGTAAAAAGGGTAAAACAGTACCAATTGAGATCAGCCCCAGATAGGCTAAGGTTGGCTTTTGTTTATAAAAACATAATAAGCCATGAAAGGATTGCTTGACTTTACCCCAATTTGCTGTCAACTCTTTTTCCAGTTTAGCTCTGCCAAGACCGCATAAATAGTAGCCAACATGATTGAGCGGTAATTCCTGGGTTTGGGCAGCAATCTTGGCGATAGTTTGTGCTACAGTTAATTCCGAAACATGATATTTTTCTGCAAGGTTTTCAATTAGATGCCGGTACTTATCCCGGGATTCGAAATCCATTTGTTTGAAAATTCCGGCAGGATCTTTTTCTAATACTTGCTGCACCAGGCTAACGCGTTCAAAGAATTCGGACCAGTTCTGAGCATTAATCTGTTTAAGGGTTGCAATGATGTGCCCCATTTTAACCCCTTGAGAAGTAAGATAATACTGTTCGGAGCTAATTACTTTCTCCACAGTCATATTTTGTTTACCGGCCACATTATCCAACCATTTCAACAGTAACTTGGCCTCAGGCCCATGTTCTTTAAGACTTCTGGCTACTCTCTCAATATAGACTGGAGAAAAATTTTTGCTATAATCAAATTCTTGATCGAAGTGGCTTGTATCTTTTTTCTTCCCATCGAGTATGGAATCAAGCCAATTCTCAGCTGAAGCCCTTTCCCTTTGAATGTAAAGGATACGCTCAACATGATAATAGATCTTTTCCAGCAGGATGATCTTAAGCATGAGTGGAATTGACCAAATCTCAGCCGAGGAGAGAGGTGCTTCGCTTTGATAATTAATCACAAAACTCTTGAGCATTTCAAAATCCAGTTCGGTCTCACTGGATTTGATGTATTCACTAATGAGCAAATAGGTCCGAGCCATTCCTGCTTTATCTCCGCCAACCAAGTATCGGAGCTTGGATTCATGTTCCTTAGACAAATCTTGAAGCAATGCACTGCTTAATTCAGAAATCAAATAATAGTTATCTAAATACCACTCGGCAGCAGGTATCACATCTTGAGTTTTATAATAATATTCATTTATCTCCGAATAGGACTCCTTTATAAAGGAGCTATACTCCTTAATTGCAGGTAACAGGCTTTTACCGGTTTTTTTTAGTCCCAGCCAATTATGAAATTGGGCAAGCTCAAGAGCATAATCTAAAATATCTTTATCTTGGACACTTTGTTTTACATTAGTTCGCGGAAAACTATTTTCTGAACTTTTCATTTTTCAACCCCAATAAACATGTTTTTCCCTTATTCATTATGTCCATTTCTTTTATCATAATTCGCTGTTGAGAGTCAAAAATGCAATAAATGGAAAACATCCAATCTCCTTAGAGAATTGGATGTTTAAAGTAATCTTCTTTAAAATTCAGAGCCAAAGCTCGTTATGAACAATGCTTATTGCTGAAGGTTTCCAAAGACATAAGAATCTCCCGGGGCTTATTTCCTTCACTTTCTCCGACTACACCGGCTTCCTCCAGCATATCCATCAGCCTGGCCGCCCGGGAATACCCAACTCGTAACCGTCTTTGCAAGAATGAAACCGAGGCTACACCGCTGGTAATAACAAGCTCAGCTGCCTCCACAAAACGTTCGTCGAATTCTTCCTCACTTTTGGCCGGAGTAGAATATTCCTCAAGTTGTGCCGCGCTTATTTGATAATCCGTCCCGCCTTGTTTTTGCCAGTGATCTATAATATTTTTAATCTCTTGTTCATCAATAAAGCAGCCATGAACCCTAAGCGGCTTATTTAAGCCTAACGGGGAATACAGCATATCCCCTTTTCCAAGGAGCTTTTCCGCACCATTCATGTCCAAAATTGTTCTGGAATCTATTTGCGAAGACACGGCAAAAGAAATCCTGCTGGGGATATTAGCTTTAATCAAACCGGTAATGACGTTAACTGAAGGCCTCTGGGTAGCAATAACCAAGTGAATACCGGCGGCTCTGGCCATTTGGGCCAGCCGGCAAATCGTTTCTTCAATTTCTGCGGAAGCGACCATCATTAAATCCGCAAGTTCATCGATAATCACCACGATATATGGTAATTTGTTTGTTTCCACACTCAGATTATAATGATCTATATCCCTTACTCCGGTAGAGGCAAAGAGTTCATAGCGCATTTCCATTTCCTTAACAATATGTTTCAGATACTTGCCGGCTTGTTTGGGATCAGTTACGACAGGAGCCAGCAAATGAGGAATTCCGTTATATTGGCTTAACTCCACCATTTTGGGATCAACTAAAAGAAGCTTGACCTCCTCCGGAGTCCTGCAAAATAAAATCGAATTAATAAGACAGTTAATAAAAATACTCTTGCCTGAGCCGGTTGCCCCTGCTACCAAGAGGTGAGGCATTTTCTCCAATTCCCCTACTACTGCCGAATCGGCAATATCTTTGCCTAAAGCTACTTTAATTGTTCCTTTAGATTTGAGAAAATTTTCTGAAGCAATTACTTCATGGAAATAGACAATGCGAGGATAAAGACGTGGTATTTCAATGCCAATTGCTGCCTTACCCGGAATTGGGGCTTCAATCCGAATTTCTTTGGAAGCTAAGGCCAAAGCAATATCATCCGCCAAGTTGACAATTTTACTGATCTTAGTTCCAGGAGCCGGTGACAATTCATACCTGGTAATAACAGGACCGACCGTAATATTGACTACTTTGGCTGTAACCCCAAAGGTACTCAAAACATCTTCCAGCAATTTCGGGTTATGCTCCTCAAGCCGGTTATCAGTTCTTACCGGAGGTTTTAGCAATTCTAGTTGCGGAAGCTGCCAGGATTTTGAATTCACCGAAGGTTTTTCGGGTATTTCGGGTATAATGCTGCTTTCTTGAGAATACCCTTTTTCCCAGAGCTCAGTATTTCTCGCATATAATGACTCGACTTTATTTTTCCTGGTTGAGGAGTAATTTCCTATATTATTATCTTTATTATCTCTTCTAGCATAATCGTGCCGTGGTTGGCCGGATTCTCTACGGCTCATGTTTGAACTGCGGAAATAATCTTTAAACCCTTGCAGGCTGACAGTTTTAGAAGGCATATAGATGCTTCGGCTGCCTTGGCCAAAATAAGTAGAAAAATTATTACCCAGCTTTTTATGTTTATCGTCACTAAGGTTGTTATTATTTCTTATCGGTAATTCTCCTGCAAAGTAAGAAGAAAAACCATTAGCATTTTTTTGACTATACACCCGGTTATTATTCCTGATCCTCTCCCTACCGGATCTCATACTACCAGGGCTATGGTTGAGCATAGCTCTTCTCGTTTGTGAATAATGAACACTTTTTTGTTCATATTCGTCCTCGTCCTCGTATTCATAGCTTTCCTCAGCCCGTTTTTTAAACCTGGAAAACTTCCAGCAAACTCCGGTAAAAATAAGGCAAAGAAACGGTATAATTATGGAATAAGAACCTAAAAAAGTATGAAAAACCTGAAACAAATCAGTTGAAAATGCCCCCAACTGCAAATAACCTAAAAAACCAATAATAGCCATCAGCAAATAGAGAAAGGCTAAGCCTTTTAGTAGTAACCCACCAAGAAAGTACAACATAATCACTCCTCTATAATACTTTCGTAAAGGGAAGTATTTAACTTTAGAATATGAAGGATTGAATTTGAATCTAATTGAAGTTTAAGAGCCTTTAATCTATATGTAGGTAGTTTTTCAGTTCTTTCAGGCAGTCACTGGGGATCGGTACTTCACCAATTCCAACCGGACTGAAAAAACCATGATAATCGCTGCCGCCTGTTGAGAGTACAGCCATCTTCTGAGATAAGGCTTCAAAAAAAGCTATCAGGTTTTCCGTTTGCTCCCAGTAACCATAATAAACTTCCAAACCGATTGGCCGATAGGCTAAGAGATCTTTTATGACCCGTTTATTTCTGATCAAACCGGGATGAGCTAAGACAGGCAGACCCCCAGTCATGTAAATTAGATCAACTGTTTCTTGGTATGAACTGCCTTCATACGGAATATAGGCCAGTCCACCCGGCCTAAACCAGGCAGCTATATCAGGCCAATTCATATTTTCTAAATCTAAACTGTTATTTTTCAGCGCATACATAATATGAGATTTACAGATCGCCCCTTCTTGACTCGCTGTTTGCAGGACTTGCTCCCATTCCAGCTTCAACCCTTGCAGTTTTAATTTTTCTACCATAGAATGGGTTGCTTTAGTTTTGTTCTGGCGGTATTGCACGAGCTTATGTTGAAGATAATCACTATTAATATCTTTGTAATAACCCAGGATATGAATTTCCTCCTCCTGGTAGCTTGTACTGAGCTCCACTCCGGGAATAATAGTAATGCCATAGGCTAAAGCTGCTTGCCGGGCTTTATCTACACCGGAAGTAGTCTCATGGTCCGTGACTGCCAAGATTTTTAGATCCCTCTTAAAAGCGGTCTCTAGTACTTCCTCAATTGTCAAGCAGCCATCTGATTCTTTGGTATGAATATGTAAATCGGCTTTCAAGCAAATACTTCCTTCTCGGCAATATCTTTTATATTGGTATTTTATTCTTTTTTTTAAGCCAAAATCCTTTTAATTATAGTGTAATACCGCAATTAAATAAAAATACTTGAAAATTAGAGTAAGACTACGGTATTATGGTGGGCGTTGAGAAAAAAATAAAAGGCTTTTAAGCCTAACATACAGAAATGAGGTTGTATAATGAGCCAAGAAATTAAAGATAAGCAAAAGATGATCAATACCTGTCAAGCCATTCTGGAATCATGTGCCAAGCCCTTTGTCTGGGAAGAACAAGATACTTATGAACATGAATCCTATAAAAAGCCATTTAATCTTTGCCTGCCCTATCCCCAGATGGAAAAAGAATTATTGGCTTTGTTCGAGAAATTTTCCGGGTCTAAATATCTGTATGATCAGGTATCAGCAACCTGTACCCTGGAGGAACAGTGGTTTGAAGAAGGTACTTATGGTTTGGATAGAAATATTAATATCTACTTCACCAAATATCTTCTAAAACCGGAATATGTCAAGGAAGTGCAAGAATATTTTAGTAAGCGGTTGCAGGAGTTGCAGGCAGAATAAAGCCGGAACAGACAAATGATTCTGTTGGACCTGATCAACACTCGATATGGGTGGTTGGCTAGACCTTTACCCAGCAAGGACTTTCACCTTGCAAGAAGTACCAAGCTTTGCTTGGCGCACTAACGTTTTCGCCATTCCCGCAGCGTCCTAACCACGTGCATCATCTCTATGTCTCCCCAGCAGGCGAAGGCTTTTCATATGATCCGCCATTGCCGTAGCGCCAAGCTAGGGGCGCATTCGATGGTTTGTTCTGAGTGCGGAACTTCAACGGTTTCCTACAATTCCTGTCGTAATCGGCATTGTCCCAAGTGTCAGCAGGCTGTGCAGGAGAGTTGGGTTCAAGCTCAGTTAAAGAAGTTATTGCCGGTAGGTTATTTCCATGTGGTGTTTACGATTCCCCATGAGCTCAATTCCCTCGTTTTGCACAACCAAAAGCTGCTTTATTCCCTTTTGCTTCGTGCGGCCGGTCATACATTGATGGAGCTGGCAAGGGACCCTAAGTATCTAGGTGCAACCATCGGCCTTACTTCGGTTTTGCATACCTGGGGCCGGAATTTATCATTTCATCCTCATGTTCATGCCATTGTCCCTGGAGGCGGGCTTAGTAGCGATGGTCTTCGCTTTGTCCGATCCCGCAAAAAGTTTTATTCCGGTTAAGGTTGTCTCCAATAAGTTTAGGGGTAAGTTCCTTTATTTTTTGAAGAAGGCCTATACCCGGGGTGAGCTGAAGTTTTTTCATGAGACCACCTTGCTTGCCATACCCGGTAATTTTGCTTCTTTTGTAGATAGCCTTTATGCAAAGAAATGGGTTGTTTTTTGTAAGAAACCCTTTAAGTCTCCGGAGCATGTGGTTCGCTATCTTGGTAGATATACGCATAGGGTGGCTATTAGTAATTCGAGAATTAAGTCTTTTGATGGAAAGTCGGTCAGTTTTTTCTGGAAGGATTATAAAGATAAGGGTAAGCCTAAGTTGATGACGCTTCAGTCCGCTGAGTTTACCCGCAGGTTTCTTCAGCATATCTTGCCTGATGGTTTCGTTAAGATCCGGCATTATGGGATTTTATGCAGCAGGAATATCGGTAGCAAACTGCTCCGTTGCCGCCGGTTGGCGAAAGGTAAAATGCCGGATTTTTCACCCCGGCCAAAATCAAGGTATTGTCCTTACTGCGGTAGTTCCAAGGTTACTTTTGTGTGGCAATCCTTTCCTTCTGTCGTCACTTAAGTTTTATTAATTGAATAGTTTTTGCAATGCCCGTTTTTGGGGAGGGGGAAGGTATGCCTATTTGGTACTGTCAATAATCTTTCGCAAATTTGATTTTCTGCTTGGTAATTTTCTTGTATATCTTTATCTCTGAGTAGACTTGGCCTGGGGCCCCAGGCCAAGTCTACTCAGAGAATATCCGCAATTAACCTGCTGCTAGATTCTTTTTCTTTGTTCATTTCTTCTAAATGTCTCATGCTCATATACATTTTTGTTCCCCAAGCCTTACTGGCCACATGTCGTAACCGAGCGCAGACCAGCATAATGCTGACTTTCCATCCGGGAAAGTGCCAACTACTCTGGTTCTCCTGCGAATTTCCCGATTCAGTCTTTCAATGACATTATTACTCCTCAGTTTAGTCCAATGTGCTTGTGGAAAATCCATGTATGTCAGTGTTTCGAGGATACTGTCCTCAACCTTTTTCGCAGCTTCTTTTAGTTTCATATCTCGGAGTTTAGCTACGACTGCAGCTGATTTCTCTTTGGCAGCATCTTTATCTTCCTGAGCATGAATCGCTTTCAGCATTGCCGCAACTTCTTTCATCTTCGATCGAGGTGTTACTGAGAAGACATTCCGGTAGAAATGAACAGTACACCGTTGGAATTTGGCTTCTGGAAATGTCTCGTTCACGGCTTCCAACAAGCCCAGACATTTATCGCCGATAAATAATTGGGTTCCGGATAAGCCACGTTCCTTCAAACTTTTCATGAATTCTAGCCAGCTTGCTTTATCTTCCTTCATTCCTTCAGAGGCGCCTATGACTTCTCTATAGCCATCTTCATTCACAGCCATGGCAATTAGGATCGCTACGTTCTCGTATTCACCACCCCAATTGCGTTTAAGGTAAATCCCATCGAGATAAACATAGGGATATTTTCCTTGTAAAGGCCGGTTACGCCAGGTATCGATGTGCCCGTAGACTTTTTGGTTCAACTTGCTGACCGTTCCGGCCGATACTTTGGTACCCCATAGAGCCTCAGTGATATCTTCTACTCTGCGGACAGAAACACCGGCTAAATACATTTCGATCAGAGCTTCTTCCACAGAGCTTTCACGCCGGCGATAACGCTCAATGATTGCGGTTTCAAAGGTTACGCCTTTTAGTTTGGGCACTTTTAGCTTCACCTCTCCGGAAGTGGTCGTTAAGTTCCGCTCATAATGACCAGACCGATAACCTTTTCGTTCTTCTGTACGCTCATACCTGCCGGCATTTGTGAGCTCTGCTGCTTCTTGATCTAACAGGTTATTTAGAGTTTCTTCCACGCTATGGCGTACCAGTTCTTTTAACTCCTGCTTTATTGCTCCTTCATTTAAGTGTATAATTTTCTCAGACATATTCGCATCTCCTCCTGGTTTAGATTGGTGTGGTAACCTTATCTTACCAAGCAGTTGCGTTTATGTCTTTATTCATAAACACTTAATTATGAATTTGCGAAATTAATGATACCTTATCATAATAAAAGATATAGACAGAAGCCATACTTTCTTTATAACAGAGGATATTAATCCTACAATTGCTGGAAGAATCTGAGTCAGAATGAACATATATCCTTTCGTATGAAAAATAAGAATTGACCATAAAACAATAATAATTACTGTACCAATTATTCCAAAAATAATTCCGGCTTTTCTGATAAGCATTATTTTTTGCGAGATTAGAGGAAAACTTCATTGAATTACCCCCCTCGGATAACTGAAAAAGGAAAAATAAACACCGTCTATTAATTCTACTCCCATATTGTCGTGAATAGTCAACATTGAATACTTCAAAATATATTTTCTCCGCCGCAGGACGCGGCAGCCTCGCGCGTGATTTTATAGTCACGGTAGAGATACCGGTTACCCGACACCCCCCGCATAGATCCCGGCGTGCGGAACTATCGCACCGGGCTCCTCAAGAGTATTCGCTTCCGTACCTCCAGCATCAGAAATTAAAGTGAAGTTGTACTAGATTCGACTCGACAATTCTTGGCTTCGGAACTCCATATCTTTTCCAACATGCAGTGAACTCGGCCAGATTGAAACTACGTCGCTGACTTCTTCGGTTAAGCCATTTATATAGAATTCTCTTTGCTTGTTCATAGAACTTGCTTAAACTGCTGTAGTTTCCAATCAGTCCATAGTAGTTGTTATATCCTCGCAGTTTCGCTATGAATTTCGGAAAGAGCCTTCTCAAACGTTTGTTTCGCATCTCTTTACACCATTCTGTAAATGCAGACAGTGATTTTCTTAACTTTCCTGGCGCTGTACGTCGTTTGATAATGTCTCCAACTTTCCTAGATACTCCCCAGCGAAATTCAAACCCCAAGAACTCAAACTTTGTATTTTCCTCTTTACGAAATCGTGAAAAGCTTATAATGTTGGTTTTCTCCTCCGCTAGTTCCAGCCCGAATTTGTTCAAGCGCTCTCCTACTGCTTGATAAAACTGCACTGCGTCTTGTTTGTATTGGAACGCGCACACAAAGTCATCTGCATATATGCAGATATAGTTCATGCCTTTGCAAGACGGCTTGACTCTCTTTTCGAACCATAAATCCAGTGCATAATGAAGGTAGATGTTCGCTAGAATCGGACTGATGACTCCACCTTGAGGGCAGCCGGTTACTGGATGTTTAACCATTCCATTGGTTTCCAGGACACCTGCTTTTAACCATTTCTTGATAAGTCTTAGAAATGCCTTATCTGCAATGCGCAATTCGAGCATTCGAATGAGCCAATCATGACCAATCGCATCGAAGAAACCCCGGATGTCTGCTTCCACGATGTAGCTATACTTTCCAAAGTTTAGTTCATGGGTTAAGTCTATTACTGCTTTTTGTGCTCCCGTATGCGGTCGGTATCCATAGGAATGGTCACTGAATTCCGCCTCATAGATAGCTCTCTAGGATTTTCGCTGCTGCACGTTGGATAATCTTGTCTGATACCGTAGGTATACCTAGCGGCCTTTTCTTTCCGTTACCTTTGTCGATGTGCACTCTGCGTACGAGCTTCGCCCGGTATTGTTTGCTTTTTAACTGCTCTACTGCCTTACCAAGGTTGGATTCCAATTCCTCAGCGTATTCTTTGGCCGTTATGTTGTCTACTCCTGCAGCGGCTTTCTTCTTTAGGTCATAGTAAGCTTCGCGCAGTGCTTCAACGTTGAATAGTCTATATAAGTTCTCAAACCGGTGGGTTTTGTTTTCTGTTGCCTTCTTTGCTATTCCCCGCAGGGAGGTTTGCCAGCGTACTTCCGATCCGACATGTCCGGCGCTGGTTTCCTTTACAGGCTGCATACTCTTGTTAACCCCTTCCCCATGTAGCCGGCTTTCCCGACCTCGGAGTACTGTGAGTTAATCCGACTCCCTGTTGGTCTTCAGCCTTCCTCTTTATCGATTGGTAAGACTTACCGGTCTTTGCCGGAACCAGCAGGGTCTCCCAAGTTCCTGATACTTCTCTCCATACATGCCACGTTCTCTGACCCCGACAGGCCCTCAGGAATCTTACCTTTAACGATTCCTTTGTGTTGACTTCCGTGACGTTAAACACGTGGTCGCCTGCTTTTTTCGCGTTATCGAGGCTGAATGTGCTTCAGGAGTTACGGTCCTCCCTGTGGCCTATATGGTTCTCTGTGTACACTTCACCTTGCTGTTACCAGTTTCGGCGCAACACTCGATATGGGTGGTTGGTTAGACCTTACCCAACAAGGACTTTCACCTTGTAAGAAGTACCAAGCTTTGCTTGGCGTACTAACGTTTCGAGGAGTCCCGCAGCGTCCCAACCACATTCATCATCCTCTAGTTGCGGGACTCCTCTGTTGTACTAAACCGCTGCGCGGTGGCTTATCAAATACAGGATACCCTTATGTAATTTGAGTCATGATATCATCTTTTTGAATCTATCCCTATTTAATTCGAAAGGATGATTAAATCATGACTCAAAACCGTTATACCCTATCTGAGCATTTTCTGCAAATGAAATCGGAAATGGAACTTCGCGGGTTCTCTCCTCAAACGATGCGGCATTACCTGACCCACTTGAGGCTTTTGGAGAAACATTATGCCAAACCGGCTCCTTTGATCTCTGCGAATGAGCTCAAAGAATATCTCCTTTACCGCGTTAAGTCCGGGATCAGTTACAGCAATATCAATATTTCCTGCAACGCTTTCAAGCTCTTTTTTAATAAGGTTCTTCAGTGTAATTGGTCCGATGATGTTATTATACGCCCCAAACGCTTAAAGAAGTTTCCCTGTGTTCTTTCCAGACAGGAGATTCTAGCGATTATTGATCAAGTCGGCTATCTGAAGCATAAGGCGATTCTTCTGACCACTTATTCTTCCGGGCTTCGCATTAGTGAAACGCTTAACCTTAGGGTCTCGGATATTGATTCCAAGCAAATGCTGATCAGGGTTGTTCAAGGGAAAGGAGGCAAAGACCGTTTTTCTATTCTTTCTCAAGAAAATCTCCGGGTTTTGCGGGAATACTGGAAACTTTTCCGCCCTGATGATTTTCTTTTCCCCGGATATATCAAAGGTAAACCGCTTTCGGCCAGGCATATCCAGCAAATCTTTCAGGAAGCCAAGGCTAAGGCCGGAATTTTGAAACCGGCTACGGTGCATTCTCTGCGCCATAGTTTTGCCACTCATTTACTGGATAGGGGTACCGATTTACGCACGATTCAAGTTCTCTTAGGGCACAGCGATATTTCTACGACGGCGCTTTATCTCCATCTTTCGGTTAAGCGGATTGCTGCGGTGCAAAGTCCGCTGGATGGCGGTGATACTAATGCCTGAGCTGAAGGAGATTTTTGATCAGGTCTATGCTTCTAAGGATACCGCTATCTCTATGTCTCCCCAGCAGGCGAAGGCTTTTCATATGATCCGCCATTGCCGTAGCGCCAAGCTAGGGGCGCATTCGATGGTTTGTTCTGAGTGCGGAACTTCAACGGTTTCCTACAATTCCTGTCGTAATCGGCATTGTCCCAAGTGTCAGCTGGCTGTGCAGGAGAGTTGGGTTCAAGCTCAGTTAAAGAAGTTATTGCCGGTAGGTTATTTCCATGTGGTGTTTACGATTCCCCATGAGCTCAATTCCCTCGTTTTGCACAACCAAAAGCTGCTTTATTCCCTTTTGCTTCGTGCGGCCGGTCATACATTGATGGAGCTGGCAAGGGACCCTAAGTATCTAGGTGCAACCATCGGCCTTACTTCGGTTTTGCATACCTGGGGCCGGAATTTATCATTTCATCCTCATGTTCATGCCATTGTCCCTGGAGGCGGGCTTAGTAGCGATGGTCTTCGCTTTGTCCGATCCCGCAAAAAGTTTTTTATTCCGGTTAAGGTTGTCTCCAATAAGTTTAGGGGTAAGTTCCTTTATTTTTTGAAGAAGGCCTATACCCGGGGTGAGCTGAAGTTTTTTCATGAGACCACCTTACTTGCCATACCCGGTAATTTTGCTTCTTTTGTAGATAGCCTTTATGCAAAGAAATGGGTTGTTTTTTGTAAGAAACCCTTTAAGTCTCCGGAGCATGTGGTTCGCTATCTTGGTAGATATACGCATAGGGTGGCTATTAGTAATTCGAGAATTAAGTCTTTTGATGGAAAGTCGGTCAGTTTTTTCTGGAAGGATTATAAAGATAAGGGTAAGCCTAAGTTGATGACGCTTCAGTCCGCTGAGTTTACCCGCAGGTTTCTTCAGCATATCTTGCCTGATGGTTTCGTTAAGATCCGGCATTATGGGATTTTATGCAGCAGGAATATCGGTAGCAAACTGCTCCGTTGCCGCCGGTTGGCGAAAGGTAAAATGCCGGATTTTTCACCCCGGCCAAAATCAAGGTATTGTCCTTACTGCGGTAGTTCCAAGGTTACTTTTGTGTGGCAATCCTTTCCTTCTGTCGTCACTTAAGTTTTATTAATTGAATAGTTTTTGCAATGCCCGTTTTTGGGGAGGGGGAAGGTATGTCTATTTTTGAGTTCTATTTAGGCCGTTTTGCATTATTGCTGTCTTTTTGTTGGTGGTTTGCTTTGTTTTCTGTTTAACGGCAGGGACTAAAAAAGATTGAATTTCCATAGTTTTTGTGTTCCGTCGGCAGACGGTTTAGTACAACACACGATTCATGATGTTCCGGTTTTTCGGTTTATTATGTACTTTTCAACAACGCCAGAGATTCTGTTCTTTGGCTGTTTTCTTTTGTGCTGAACATCATAAATCGCTTACTGTTATCTGACGTTTCCTGCCCCCGGAGCCAGAGCGCACCACGGACGGTGCGCCCTCTATATGTATACTTTCTATTCATCATCTGACAAAAGAATAGACTCCTGTTCCGTTTCAAAAAATTTTTTCCATGCATGAAGTGGCATTTCAGAATCAACAAATAACTCATCTTCAACGCCAATGGTTATTGTTACAGAACACATCTTGTGTTGTGAATCGTCGCAGAATATACCTACTCCACAATAACAGGGTTTTCCCTCGATTAATTCTATTGCATCTTCTGAAACAAGATATTTTACTATATCATCTTTCTTCATGTTTTCACATCCATTTGCAGAAAAGAAAAACGTTAAATGCGTTGCTCCATCTACGGCCCAACATTCAGCATGAAATGGCCTCCCATCAGAAAAAACCCCCTGAGCAAATCCAATATTTTTGGTATCGTCATTATTCTCAGATAACCTTTTACACGGAAAAGGATAATTGAAAACTTCCATGTTCCCACTCCTAAAATAATAAATTTTACTTTGCAACAATTTTTTTATCTTAACTCCCGCCATGGATGGCGGGCAATGCAGGATATGTCAGAGTCACGGTAGAGATGCTGGTTACCCGACACCCCCCGCACAGTTCCCGGCGTGCGGAACTACCGCACCGGGCTCTTCAAGCATATTCGCCTCCGTATTCAAGCAAAACAATCTTCTATCCATTCTATTTGTAACTGTTTATTTGGGTTTTCGGTTATTCTCGGCTTTACCAATCCATACCATTTCATTTTTGCTTCGAACTCTTTCCAGTTGAAGCTTTTTCGCTGGCTTCTGCGGTTCAGCCATTTGTACAGGATTTTCAGGGCGATATTATAGAACTCAGTGATTCCTTTGCTGTTTCCTATTACGCCATAATAGTTAAAGTATCCTCTTAGCTTGGTATTTAACATGCCTACGATCTTCCTCAGCCGGTTGTTCCGGTTCTCTTTGCACCACGCTGTAAATGCTTTTATTGATTTTCTGAGTTTGTTCCGGCTTGTTCTTCTGGCAATGATGTCTTTCCCTTTGTGGGATACTTTCCACCGGTATTCGAATCCCAAGAATTCAAAGCTGGTGTTTTCATGCTTCCTAAACCGGGAGAAACTGATGATTTTGGTTTTTTCCTTAGCCATCTCCAACCCAAACTTGTTGAGCCGTCCGGCCAGCGCTTTGTAAAATCGTTCAGCGTCCCGTTTATACCTGAAGGCGCAGATAAAATCATCAGCGAAACGGCAGAGGTAAGCTTCTGCCTGGCATCTTGGTTTTACAATTTTCTCGAACCATATATCCAGTGTGTAGTGCAAATAGATGTTGGCCAGTACCGGGCTTATGATTGCACCTTGCGGACATCCGGTTATGGGATGGATTACTTTTCCGTCTGTTTCCAGTATCCCTGCTTTGAGCCATTTGTTGATGAGTCTCAGAAATGCTGTATCTTTGATTCTTTGTTTGAGCATTTCCATCAGCCACCCGTGGTCGATGTTGTCAAAAAAACCTTTGATGTCAGCTTCTACAATGTAGCTGTATTTTCCCTGAATTTCTTTGGTGAGTTCCTGTACGGCTTTTTGCGGGCCTGTTCCCGGTCTGTAACCATAGCTGCATTTTTGAAAGTCCTGTTCGTAGATGGCTTCCAATATCCGAGCTGCCGCTCGTTGCAGTACTTTGTCTTTGACTGCCGGGATCCCTAGCGGTCTGGTTTTGCCATCCCCTTTTGGTATGTGGACTCTTCTGACCAACTTGGCTTTGTATTTCTTTTCTTTTAGGGTTGTCAGCAGTTCGTTTAGGTTGTGGTCAAGGTTTTTGGTAAATTCTTTGGCCGTCTCTTTATCCACACCGGCGGCTGCTTTTTTGTTGATATCATGTTAATGCTGCCGCATAATGACCAAACACAGCTAGTGTATGCTGTCCAATCTTTGACGGATAAACTGACCTAATATCGAGTCCGTCAGCTTACCGGTTTGAAAATATTAAGAGAGAAGCCGGTCGCCCCTTTAGCAAACCGGCAGGATATCATCGAAATCACTTCTGTGATTGTAGGTAAAGAAGATCCCCCCGGGCTTCATACAGTTTCTCCTTAAAAACCAGCGCGAACCAAGCTGTTCTATTTCGAGTAGGCGGATAGCGGCAGAACTTATCATAGACTTTACAAACTGCTTCGCTCATCTCTTCCTGGCTAAACCTAAGATTTTCAGCTATTTGGGTTGCCAATGGCAGCAGATCGTAGAAGCCCGTTCGGATAAAATATTCTTCAAGACTTAAATTTTTAGGATTCATGATAGTTCCCCCTCGATGACCCGTTTAACCATCCGGTCGTCAATAATGCGGTGACCGTTTTGCGCACCATACATTAGAGCATGGGTACATACTTTATTAACGAGTCTTGCTGTTCCGCTGGAAAAACGGTAGATGTCATCAATAGCTGAATCCGAAAAAATATCCTGGGTGGCTCCGGCATAAGTCAAATGTTGTTTAATATAGGCTCCTACTTCAGAGCGGTCATAATAGTTCAGTTTGCACTGCAGATCAATTCGCTGGCGAATAGCAGCGTAAGATTGCATCTGCAGCCGATCCCAAAGCTCTGTTTGCCCTACCAGAATAAGAGCCATCGGACTTTGGGCATCCATGTTCATGTTTAAGAGAAACCGGACTTCCTCCAGCATTTCTTTATCCAGAAGATGAGCTTCATCCACAACCACAACCGGTTGCTGATGGTGAACCATTTGCATCAGTTCGACTTCCCGGTGCAGCTGCCGTTTGGCATCACCCCGGTAAAACTTAGCTTCATGCCCCAATTGTTCTAAAAGCCCTTTGTAGAAATGGCGCGGGGTCAGCTTGGAATCGGAAATATACAAAACTTTAAACTTAGATGGGTTTAAAGTTTGAGCATAACAGCGGATTGTTGTGGTTTTGCCTGTCCCGCAGTCTCCGGTAATAACTGCAAACCATTTACGTTCAGCTGCGTACTCAAGCCTCCCGAGGGGTTCTTCTAAAGCGGCTGATTTATATAAATCGGTAGTGGGAATATCCCTGGAAAAGGGAACTTTCTTTAAGTTGTAAAAAGATTCAAACATGGCTTTAATCCTCCTTTCCTACGCTGCGAAAGGAGATAGCCTGGTTTTGCCGGATTTGCCTTTCTTTATTCCTCAATGCGGCTGCACTTAGCAGTCTGGACGAATCTGCCGGACTAATTGCCAGGTGAACTGGTAATCCCGGACGTTTGCCGACACGCTGGCCAATTACTGAAATTTATGCCCACTTCATATTTTTTGCTCATAAAGTTAATGCAACCGGACTTATCCACTTTGCGGGCTTCACAATGTAAGAAGGCATTGGCTAAAACATTAGGTTCAATAAAGCGCAAAGGTTGGCTGTCGCTTTTAAATGCGGCTTCCGGACTCATGTTATCTTTTAAAGCAGTGTGCGGTCTATTTTGGTAACATTCGCTAAGCCAGATCTGGAATAACTCATTGAGTTTTTCTAAGGTTTTGGGTTTTTCCAAAGCTGATTCCCTTAAGAAAGAATCAACTGTTTGGTTAAACTTTTCAACTTTGCCGGTCGCTTCGGGCGAGTAAGGCCTAGAATAAAGAAGTCTTATCCCTAGTTTGGAACAGGTCCGGGCCATCCATTTAGTTCGATACTGCTTGCCGTTGTCGAAATAAACAGCCTCCGGGGCACCCCATTTTTGGATGACATTACGGAAACAATCCTCAACGATTGCTTGATCTAAGGTAGGATAAAACTCACTATGCAAAACGAACCTGGTCGCATCGTCCAAAAAGGTGACCAGAAAAACTTGTTTCTTGGTGCCGCCCGGGCCAATCGGCAGATATGGACCGTATTTTATGTCTGAATGGATCAGTTGATTGCGGTAGCGTTGCTGAAATCTTCTGGCTGCAACACCATTATCCGTATACATCCGCATTTGCCGGCTACTGTAACCCCGCCCAGAGAGTTTCTCTTGCAAGGTAGAACGCTTGATTTCACCAGGTTTTGCTTTGCCTTCCCATTCTAAGATTTGGATGATTTGGGCAACGCTACGGCTGGGTACTTCCCGGCGTAAGAGTATAGCTTGTTCCAATAATTCCGCAGAAATTGCTTTGGACTCACATCTTCCTTTACCTTTAGGCTTTAAACCCATAAATCCTTTTTCCCGGTACTCGGCTAGGTATCGTCTGAGCGTTCTTTCAGATATCCCGTATTCTTGACAAATACGTACTTTCCTTTCCCGCGCTAAAGCCAGATCTAAGCCCTTTTCCAGTAAGGGCAGGATAAGTTCTACACGTTTTTCGGCAATTTTCTCCGCTCTCTTTTGATCTCTCATTGCAAAACACTTCCTCTCTAGGCTTTTCTTCCAAGTCTAGCTTAAGTGTCTGCGGACAAGAAGACAGAACGGGTATGTACCCATAAATTTGCATTAACGACAGGTCGGACAATTCTCTTTAGCCAACCTGGTCCATTTCCAACATAATGCCCGATTCTTTGGCGGACAGACTGATTCAGGACGGACGGCTCTTTCACAGGTTCCTGTCCCAAACGGATAGCTATTGATCTTAAAGATCCCAGGAGATGAGGCAGCAGGCTATGAAACCATCTCTTTAAGCGATACAACGTGACTTCATCTGCGGCTAAATCCGGCGGCGACGGCGTTTCAGTAAGAACCTGCTCAATGCTTAAGGAAGAGTAGCGTTTGTAAGGAACCAAACAGTCTGGCAGTTCATGATGGATTCTTTTGCACGCTTTACAACGAAGCCTTCGAATAATTAAGATTCTCGTCTCTTCACCGGTAACCTTAAACTTACGCTTACGGCTTCCGATGACCTTAAGATCGCTGTCGCAACAAGGACAAGGAATTAATTCTGTACACCGAACATAAAAAAACCGGTTTGAGGATTTTCAATTAACTCGTAATTTGTTACAATGACCATACAATGACCAAGGGATGTCTTTGGTGGTCTGCTGGTAACAGATCACGCTGAGCAGAGACATCCTTTTTCCTTTTCTTGATATGGTCATTATATCCAGCAAGTTCAGGACAGGCAACACCGTCAGCTTTCGGTTATTTTGGGCTAGCAGAAACAATATCAGCCCATGCTTGATACAATGCCTGACGGTTAATGAGTCCGTAGAGGTTTCCGAATCTGTGCTTTTTGTCTTGTTTTGCTTTTGTTGCTATTCCCCGCAGTGAGGTTTGCATTGTTTCCTCCAGTCCTGCAGTCCGGACAATGTTTCCTTTGCGGGCTGCATATGCCTGTTAACCCCTTCCCCGTGTAGCCGGCTCTCCCGTCCTCAGAGTACTATGGGTTAATCCGAATTCCTGTGTGCATTGGCTGTCCTCTTTTTCGATTGGATTAGCCTACCTGCTTTCTGGCAGGAGCAACAGGAGCCTCCCAAGTTCCTGATACTTCTCTTTATACATGCCACGTTCTCTGACCCCGACAGACCTTCTGGAATCTTGCCATTCGTCGATTCTTCAGTGTTAGCTTCCATGACGTTAAGCATGTCGCCGTCTGCTCTTGTCCGTTTCCGGTACCACACTTACGGGGCTGAATATGCTTCAGGAGTTACGGTCCTCCTTATGGCCTATATAATTCTCTGTGTACGCTTCGCCTTGCTGTTGCCAGTTTCGGAGCAACACTCGATATGGGTGGTTGGCTAGACCTTACCCAGCAAGGACTTTCACCTTGCAAGAAGTACCAAGCTTTGCTTGGCGCACTAACGTCCTGCGGGTTCCCGAAGTCTGGTTACTACCTGCATACCTCTCAGATTTTGGGAACCCGCTGTTCTACGACGTACGTGCCCCCTGACTCAGCAGCGCCACGGACGGCGCTGCCTTAAATAATTCTAATGAAACTATTATGGCATAAATATATAATGCGATTAATAATAATTCTCAATTTCTAAGAAACCCAATTATTCGCTACTTCCAATTATTGCACCACCCCATTGGAATGTATCAATCCAAATGCGTTTGCCCATAAAATGTATTCGCTCTGTGATTTCACCTAATTCATTATCCTTATATGATATATCAAAATACAGCGTTATCCACCTACCGTCCCATTCAGCTTCCTGCGTACCACGTACTGCTTCAGCGGATAATATATACTCACTTCGATCTGAACCATCAATATATTTCTTAACCAGAGAGTCATTGTACTTGTCAAATATTGCAGTAGCATAACCGCCCGAACAAGCCAGAGCATCCCATTTCACAGCTGCGAAATGAATGAAAATCGTTCCAACAAATATTATCAATAATACGGAAATTCCGGCTATCCGAGTAATAATTTTCTTTCGAAATTTATGGGGTTTCTTTTCTGTACTCACTTTGTTGGAAAAATTAGTCTGAGACCGCCCACTTGTCAGTTCTTCGACTGATATTCCAAACAATTCTGATAAACGAATAAGATTCTCAGTGTCTGGATTTGACAAACCTGTTTCCCATTTTGAAATAGCTTGCCTACTTACATTCAGCTTTTCAGCTATAGCTTCTTGAGAAAGATTATTCTGCTTTCTTAACTTTTGAATTTGCTCTCCAATCGTCATATAATCACCTCGGGGCAATTGTATAGATTATCGCAGTTTTAGTCCACCACTTTTATGTCAACCTTTGGTTGCAAAATGAATGATTCGCCATTAACATGCTCCTTACATATCATAAATTCTTTTCGTCCGCGCCAGGACGGCGCGGCCTTTGCACGATATGTCGTAGAACGTCGCGAGGAGTTCCGCAGCGTCATATTACATTCATCTATTCTAAGTTGCGGAACTCCTCTGTTGTACTAAACCGCTGCGCGGTGGCTTATCAAATACAGGATACCCTTATGTAATTTGAGTCATGATATCATCTTTTTGAATCTATCCCTATTTAATTCGAAAGGATGATTAAATCATGACTCAAAACCGTTATACCCTATCTGAGCATTTTCTGCAAATGAAATCGGAAATGGAACTTCGCGGGTTCTCTCCTCAAACGATGCGGCATTACCTGACCCACTTGAGGCTTTTGGAGAAACATTATGCCAAACCGGCTCCTTTGATCTCTGCGAATGAGCTCAAAGAATATCTCCTTTACCGCGTTAAGTCCGGGATCAGTTACAGCAATATCAATATTTCCTGCAACGCTTTCAAGCTCTTTTTTAATAAGGTTCTTCAGTGTAATTGGTCCGATGATGTTATTATACGCCCCAAACGCTTAAAGAAGTTTCCCTGTGTTCTTTCCAGACAGGAGATTCTAGCGATTATTGATCAAGTCGGCTATCTGAAGCATAAGGCGATTCTTCTGACCACTTATTCTTCCGGGCTTCGCATTAGTGAAACGCTTAACCTTAGGGTCTCGGATATTGATTCCAAGCAAATGCTGATCAGGGTTGTTCAAGGGAAAGGAGGCAAAGACCGTTTTTCTATTCTTTCTCAAGAAAATCTCCGGGTTTTGCGGGAATACTGGAAACTTTTCCGCCCTGATGATTTTCTTTTCCCCGGATATATCAAAGGTAAACCGCTTTCGGCCAGGCATATCCAGCAAATCTTTCAGGAAGCCAAGGCTAAGGCCGGAATTTTGAAACCGGCTACGGTGCATTCTCTGCGCCATAGTTTTGCCACTCATTTACTGGATAGGGGTACCGATTTACGCACGATTCAAGTTCTCTTAGGGCACAGCGATATTTCTACGACGGCGCTTTATCTCCATCTTTCGGTTAAGCGGATTGCTGCGGTGCAAAGTCCGCTGGATGGCGGTGATACTAATGCCTGAGCTGAAGGAGATTTTTGATCAGGTCTATGCTTCTAAGGATACCGCTATCTCTATGTCTCCCCAGCAGGCGAAGGCTTTTCATATGATCCGCCATTGCCGTAGCGCCAAGCTAGGGGCGCATTCGATGGTTTGTTCTGAGTGCGGAACTTCAACGGTTTCCTACAATTCCTGTCGTAATCGGCATTGTCCCAAGTGTCAGCTGGCTGTGCAGGAGAGTTGGGTTCAAGCTCAGTTAAAGAAGTTATTGCCGGTAGGTTATTTCCATGTGGTGTTTACGATTCCCCATGAGCTGAACTCCCTCGTTTTGCACAACCAAAAGCTGCTTTATTCCCTTTTGCTTCGTGCGGCCGGTCATACATTGATGGAGCTGGCAAGGGACCCTAAGTATCTAGGTGCAACCATCGGCCTTACTTCGGTTTTGCATACCTGGGGCCGGAATTTATCATTTCATCCTCATGTTCATGCCATTGTCCCTGGAGGCGGGCTTAGTAGCGATGGTCTTCGCTTTGTCCGATCCCGCAAAAAGTTTTTTATTCCGGTTAAGGTTGTCTCCAATAAGTTTAGGGGTAAGTTCCTTTATTTTTTGAAGAAGGCCTATACCCGGGGTGAGCTGAAGTTTTTTCATGAGACCACCTTACTTGCCATACCCGGTAATTTTGCTTCTTTTGTAGATAGCCTTTATGCAAAGAAATGGGTTGTTTTTTGTAAGAAACCCTTTAAGTCTCCGGAGCATGTGGTTCGCTATCTTGGTAGATATACGCATAGGGTGGCTATTAGTAATTCGAGAATTAAGTCTTTTGATGGAAAGTCGGTCAGTTTTTTCTGGAAGGATTATAAAGATAAGGGTAAGCCTAAGTTGATGACGCTTCAGTCCGCTGAGTTTACCCGCAGGTTTCTTCAGCATATCTTGCCTGATGGTTTCGTTAAGATCCGGCATTATGGGATTTTATGCAGCAGGAATATCGGTAGCAAACTGCTCCGTTGCCGCCGGTTGGCGAAAGGTAAAATGCCGGATTTTTCACCCCGGCCAAAATCAAGGTATTGTCCTTACTGCGGTAGTTCCAAGGTTACTTTTGTGTGGCAATCCTTTCCTTCTGTCGTCACTTAAGTTTTATTACAGGAGTTATGCAGTTCCAGGAGAATAATTCCATCTCCATAACCCAAATTTTAAAAACTGAGGCCAAAATTTATCAATAAGCCTTGAAAAACGTTTGGTTGTCGTGTCAAAATAGACTTGGATTAGCTGGTTGCTACAGCTAATCCGACAACCGGCGTTGAAAAAGTACCTGATCACTTCGCAAAGGGGAAGGGCTTGTTCGGCGCCTTCTTTATTGAACTCCCAAGCAGCAAAACAAAGAAGGGTTTTGGCCGTGAATACAAGTTCCACATGTGCGAGATGAGCAGTTTCCGATTGAGCATAACACGTAGTTAAGCCAAGATTTTGCTTAGCAGTCCGATAAAAGACCTCTATTCTCCATCTTTTGACATAGGCATCAGCTGCTTCTTCCGGTGCATCAAAGCGGTTGCTGATCAGAAGGTATGCATCTTTGAAAGTGGCAGGACATTCTTCTTCGGGAAGTAGGATATCTTCATCAGCTTTCTTTTCAAAAGTAGAAGCAATGGCGGCTATAGGCAAATATTGTTGCCTGGTGATGGGTTTTCCTTTGCGGGTTAAAGTCTGGTAAGGAACTTTGATGTAGATATCCGGAATGCTGAGAACACAACCTTTACCAAGAATACGGAGCTTAGGATAAACTTCCTGTAGCAGCTGTTTTGGATTCAACTTGATGTAATGTTCTTTTCGCAGTACAGGATCATAAACTTTCCTAAACAATACGGTATTACGTTTGGCTTTAGTAACCCAGTCAAATCCCTGATCCATAAGCCAACGCAGGAACTTCTTGCAGAGAAACCAACGATCCATGGCAATCCAGAGCTTTGCAGTATTCATTTGGCGTATTTCAGAAAGCATTTGCTTGGCAAGATCAATTTTCGTTTGTTTATCATTTTCCTGATGCTTTTTGATCCAAAGACGCCACAACATGGGATATTCCAGGCCATTTTTCAAAACAGCCAGAGTTGACACCAGATTCATGCACCAGACATGACGCTTTTCAGAACTGTCAAAGAGCCAGCAAAGGAAAGGAATTTTTTTACCAAAAGGATGTTCAATTTTGGAATCGTCCAAGGCAATAATATCCCCGTCGGCAAGTCTGCTGTCCGGGTTGCTCTGAAGCCTTTTCACCCTTCCGAAGGAGAACTTAAACCACTCGACAGGCATAGATAAAAACCGGCTGAAGGCACTTTGGGAAATGGTTTGCTCTGAAAGCAATTGTTTTAGGAAAGGAGCTTCAGATGAAAACTCAGCATTTCGGTTTGCTGAAGTTACTTGACCGATTAGACCGCAGATATACGCAAAAGCCAGAAGCCATGGAGGTAACCCGGAATGCTTACGAATACCTAACTGGGAAAAGAGCAAAGACAAATCAAATAAATCCCAAATCGTTTTGAGAATAGGAATTCCGGCGCCTTGGCCGTAATCTTTTTTCTCAAAAGACGGATCACCCAACTTTTTCAAATATATCACCTGTTATCGCTAAAGTAATGACAAAATGCCATCCTTCGCGATTATTGGGGCTTTTTGAAAAAGTCAAGTGTTTTTTGAAAATTTTGTTGTTAATCTGTGATAATGTCATGGTATAACTCATCAGGTAAAATGTCATCCCCCATGGAAAGGTATATAATGGGAGGATGAAATTAGAAATGAGTAAAGAAGAAGCTAGAAAAATAACTATTATCGAAGAGCTTTTAGCAGGAAGGTTCACAAATCGTCAGGCAGCAGAACTCTTAGACCTCAGTGTCAGACAAGTGCAACGGATGAAAAAGGAGGCATCCAACAATGGGGTTTTGAGTATACTGCATAAGAATAGAGGGCGTAAACCTGCTAATGCAATCGATCCTGAAGTTGCTAGCGCGATCTGTCATATTTATGAGACAGAATTAAATGGCTATAACTTCTGTCATGCTACTGATGTTCTTGCTGAAGAAAATGGTATATTTGTGTCTGTCAGCACTGTCTCCAGATACCTTAAAGCTAAGGGGATTCGCTCCCCTAAGGCTAAACGCAGACCTAAGAAACATCGCTCCAGGAATGCTAGAGAAAGAGAAGGAGAATTGGTCTTAATGGATGCTTCCAGCTTCGATTGGCTTTGCAATGGCTCTTATCTACACTTGCATGGTGCCATTGACGATGCTACCGGTCGCATCCTGGCTCTTCATTTCGAAAAAGAGGAAACTTTTGAAGGTTACTGTGAATTGATATTCCAGATGAATCGAGATGGTCACTTACCAAGAGAAATCTACACCGATGGAAGAAGTATCTTTGCTTATGACAGTAAGAAGAAAAAGAAACTGTCAATTGCCGAGGAATTGGCCGGTAAAACAGAAAAACAACCTCACTTCGCCAGAGCTCTAAAAGAGCTAAATATATTATTGATTATTGCTAAGTCTGCTCAAGCTAAAGGTGGTATTGAAAGACTCTGGGAGACCTTGCAGGATCGCTTGGTTAAAGATATGAAACGTAAAGGCATTACTACTACTGAGCAGGCTAATGAATTCCTCAAACACTATATTCCTTATTACAACCGCAAATTCGCCGTCCAAGCTGCTAAACCAGAGAAAGCTTATTTGCCTAAAGTAGATTTAGCCCAAATTCAACTTATTTTTTCTAAACAGGTTACAAGAAAGCTTGATTCGGGATTATCCTTTTCTTTTGAAGGCCAGAAATATCGTCTCCCGGTTTATGTCAATAGTAAGAGAGTACCTGCATCTCCTCATGACACGATTACTGTAGCAATTAGTAAGCACATCGGGATACAGGTACTTCTCAAAGGCTTCGTTATTAAACCCGAACCGCTTAAAACTCAGCCTAAGGAAAGTATAGTACAAATGCCCCCTCAACTCAAATCTCAATGCAAACAGCCTCTTCAACCCCAGTGCAAACCTAAAAATAAATCGCCTTGGTTTAACTATACTGAGATGTTCTATTCTAAAAGCAAGCTATCCAGTTTTCGTTTAGAATAGCTGCTCTAAAGCAATGTTTAGTGAATTACTGTATTGGATCTTCTCTTGTGGCAGCTGTCAAGGGCAAGCGAAGCGAAGTTCATCGGAGGCGAAGCCGTAGACCCTTGACAGCATGTATAGCCCAAAACCCTATTGCCCAAAGGCCATTACAAATGGCCTTCTGCCACCCGGCGAGGGACGGTTTCCTTGCTCCGAATCCTTCAAGGGGGGATGACATTTCTGCTGACTAGTTATATTGCTTTAGGGGTGACATTTTTGCTGATTATTGACAGTGTTTTTTGAAAATTTCTTAAGACTTTATGAACTTTTTTTGGGGTTATGGACTGTTATTTAATTCCATCAACTGCATAACTCCTGGATTATTAATTGAATAGTTTTTGCAATGCCCGTTTTTGGGGAGGGGGAAGGTATGTCTATTTTTGAGTTCTATTTAGGCCGTTTTGCATTATTGCTGTCTTTTTGTTGGTGGTTTGCTTTGTTTTCTGTTTAACGGCAGGGACTAAAAAAGATTGAATTTCCATAGTTTTTGTGTTCCGTCGGCAGACGGTTTAGTACAACACACGATTCATGATGTTCCGGTTTTTCGGTTTATTATGTACTTTTCAACAACGCCAGAGATTCTGTTCTTTGGCTGTTTTCTTTTGTGCTGAACATCATAAATCGCTTACTGTTATGTGACGTCGGGTACCCCGAATTCAGAAGACGCCATGGACGGCGTCTCCTTGAGCAGTGCAACTCATGGAGATGGATTATATCTATTTATGAACTGCCATAAGACTAGACATATAGTTGTCTCCGTACGCAGTTAGTCCCCACTTATTCTTCTTCATATCTAAGTTAATTAACTTTAAAGCTCTTAATTGAATTAATATAGTCCTCATCACGTCCATATCCATTTCGATATTATCAATCTTATCTTCAGGATATTTCTCTTCAAGTAATTGTAGAGCATAATCATATGTCATATCATTTAAAGCTTTTGTTATAGCATTAGAGTCAACTCCCTTAACAAGCATAAATGCTATAGAAGAGAAAATATCGTCCCAAGAAATATCAAAAGTATCACAACTATCTTCATCTACACAATACCAAACCCTCTGACCATTTTTTCCTAGTCTTGAGGCTCTTCTCCGATAATAATATTTAACAGTAAATAAGTCTGATCCGCTTGAAAGAAATTCTGTTCCCTTCGGCCTTTCAGTCTTAATCTTATCCAGTTCCTCCTCTAGCTCTTCAATTCTTCTCTTAAATTTCAAGATTTCCTCAGCATTGCTCTTTTCTGGTACCAAGTCGGCTCGTACCCAACCTATTGCTGGATATTGCTTAATTAACTGAGTTATACTTCTACTTACTTTTGCACCTAAGTCTGCTGGTGATGACCAGTATTTACATAATCTTTTTTCAACCATTTTTTTAAAATTGTCTAATTTCTTAATGTTCTCAGGATTAGTTTCGCAACGACCTAGTGTTAGATTACTTGGATTTTCGTGAAGAAATCCTATAACTGGTTTCCCACTTTCAACGGCATACCTATACTCCATTTCTGTATAGCTTTGATTTGTAAGCTCAGAAACCGTTCCATATCTCCCACCAATTACTACGATATAATAGTCAGACTGATCGATTACTCTTTTTATCCAATCCCATTGAGTGTCATTTGCCGCTGGAAATAATTCCATTCCTGCTGGCATACAATTTAGTTCTAATAGCGCCTGCATAACTTCGTTTCGCTCTTCAAGTAAGTCTTGATATGTAGAACTTACGAAGACTTGAAATCTTTTCTCCATAAAACTCTTCCTTTTCTTAACTTTATATCTCTATGCGCGCATGGATGCGCGCTTATATATCCGATGTCATATAACGTCTTTTTACCGCAAAAAAGTTGCGGGTTAAATCCAAATCTTTAGGGATTTCCGCAGCTGATTGCGGTAATCCCACCTATATATAAATCCTGCTTCCCAGCATACTACCATATTCCACATATTTCCTTAAATTCCTCTCTCTTACGAGTAAATTTTTGGATAATAAAAGAGAATAGCTGAAGGTGAACAACCGAAGGTGGGCGGTCAAAGTAAATGCAACCTTTGACAGAGTAAATATTGAAAAGTAGCATTAAGTTAGTCAAGATTTAGGAATAACAGGGTATACTTTCAGCAAAAATAGCCGATTTATATTAATAGCGAGCGAAATTTGGCCGCTGAGCACTAAAAATAGGCATAGGAATACAAGGGGTACCCAAAAGCTGTTTTTTCGGACAGAGTTAATGCGTCCCCCTGACTAAGGTTTCTATTAATGTGCTCTGCGAGCTAGAGAACGCTCGGATTACTTTTTCAAAAGCGAAGGCTTCAGCAGGATTTCATTAGGGTGGATACTGCTGAGCCCCAGCTTTTGAAGGACATCGTATCCGTAGATGAAGCCGAACATATCAAAGGGCGATTTGTTGCCCAGCTTCTCTCTGGAATAGGAGTTGATGTGCGACATCATCAGGTCAATATCCCCTTGGCATAGATTATCGAATGATGTGCCTTTGGGCAGTATTTTCCTTATGAATTCATGGTTGAGCTCCACATTGGGTTTCTGGTATGAGGCGTATGGATCGCAGTAAAACACACGCATCCTCTGGATGCCCTGGGCATCATACTCTAAAGCCTTAGGATTTGAAAACTCCGAACCGTTATCAGCGAGACAGACTGAGAGAAGCCGACTGAACAGCTCCCTGCCAAGGGTTTGGTCCAAGCGATTAAAAACGTTGATAACGGACAGGGAGGTGTTGCGCTCCCTGATGAAGGCCAACATCAAATCGCAGGACTTGAACATCATCGTGAGCAGAACCTTGCCTCCAACACGCCCGATGAGCGAATCAATCTCAACAACGGTAACATCTGAAGCTTCCTTGAAAGTCAGGAAATCGGCGTATGTACGCCCGATCCTGCAGGAGCAATCAACCTTATGCTCCACCGGTTTGGATTTCCGGGGCTTTATGCGGCAGACGCGGGGCATATCTATATTTTTTGCCTTGAGAAGGCCGCCGGCAACATAGCGATAGATGGATTTTTCACTGACTTCAAGGCTGTCGGCATTGTGGACTGCGATGTGATGGACAGAGTGGCCACGCCGGATGAGAGGAGAAACCAATTCGTCAAGGTAGAGCAGCTCATCCTCAGTAATGTTCGCACCGGTGCGGGATTCTACCAGCATTTCACGATATGCCTCGTGGGCCTTTTTATGGAGATAATATTTTTTCCGCAGTACGCACTGGCGCTCTTCCACACAGCCGTTGCAGACATAGGGAGGGTCATAAAGCTTGATGCACAGCCGTTCCTCGAATTCCTCGCATATAGCATTGCAATAATTACAGCTGGAACACTTTCTGGTGCAGTTGGGTTTATCCGCACAGAGCTGTATTTTTTGGCAGACATTTAGTTTTGCACAGCGGTTATGGATGCGGTATGGCGCATATTTATTGCTTTCGATGGCGCGGGCACGGACTTCACGGGAAATGGTGGATGCACTTTTTCCAAGAATGGCGGCAATCTGCTTGAGGGATACGCCCTCCCTCAGCTTCTGTTCAATCAGCATACGTTCCAAATCGGTAAGGTGCTTGTTTTTAGCCATGGTAAACTCTCCTTCAATTTAAAATAGGTTTCGCAGAACACACTTACCTATTATTTCGTCAGAATTCTTGCCAGACTAAATGCAATCACTCCCCCATGGGGGAGTGAGGAAAGAAACATCTTTTGCTTGTAAGACTTAATGCCACCCCCCTGTTTGACAAATTAAACGCAATCATCAAGTAACGTATGGGTTGCATTTACAATGTCAACTGAGGGGTGAACAACCGAAGCCGGCAATGTTAAATTATTGTTATTGACACATCCTTGGAATTTGGATATAATAGCATTCGTCGTTAATATTAAATATTCTTTAGGGGATTAGTTTAATGGTAGAACAGCGGTCTCCAAAACCGTTAGTGTGGGTTCGACTCCTGCATCCCCTGCCAAGCAAGAAATAGTATCCTGCAAATATTTGCAGGACTTTTTATTATTAAATGGGCATTTATAACTATAGGGTACTTTTTCATAATTTTAAAGGAACCTTCTCTTCTGTAGAGAAAGTCCCTTTTTCCCTTCTCCCCACTCTTGATTATGGAGAGAGAAATCTATTGCTCTTGGTACCTATTGGTGAATACCCTTTCAAATTTTAGTTCCTCATCGGTTTTTCTCGGTTTTTTCTGCTCGGGATAGCCGATAGAAAGGATACACTGCACTTTTAAATGTTCGGGAATACCTAAAGCCTGTTGAACATATTCTTCGGCACTCATTTGCTCATTATGCTGCCTATCTCTGATTTGAATCCAGCAGGAGCCCAAATCAAGGGATTCAGCAGCTAATTGAATGATGATTGCGGCTAAGCAAGCATCTTCTACCCAGACATCAATTATACTGCTATCTCCTAAAACAACTATACCCAAGGCGGCATCTTTAAGGTAAGAGGATGCTCCGGCTCTGACCTGGGACAATTTGTCGAGTAAAACCGGGTCATCAACGACAATAAATCTTTGGGACAAAGCACTTTTGGCCGATGGGGCTAAAAGGCCGGCTTTAATCAGTTGATCAACCTTTTCCTTTTCAATTGGCTTTGCCTGGTATTTGCGGATACTTCTCCTTTGGTATAAAAGATCAAGCATTTTTTAACCTCCTATCGTTAAAGTAGGGCTAAGGGTATTTGCCCTTAACCAAACATAAAATAAACCATTAGTTATAAGTTTAGCCTTAGAGTTTATAGTTATCAAGGTCATGTCTTACTTTTTCCATAAATGATTGATACAAACGCTGGGTTAGGGCTCCGGGCTTTCCATTTCCCACCGGTTCTCCGTCCAGATTGGTAACCGCCAGTACTTCCGCCCCGGTATTCGTCACAAATACCTCGCGAGCCTGTTTCAACTGCTCTGCCGTGAAGTAGTCCTCCTTAAATTTAAGGTTATTTTCAGCGATTATTCTTAAGACTATTTGTCTGCTGATACCTCCCAGAATCTTCCCATCCAGAGGCGCAGTTACAATGGTGTCCCCCAGCACAGCAAATACATTACTGCTCGCGGCTTCGCTGACATAGCCGTTTTCCCTTACCAGGATTGCTTCATAGGCGTTATGTTCTTCCGCAATTTGCTTAGCTAAAACATTTGGCAGCAAATTTAAGGTCTTAATATAAGGGTGAGCCCAGCGGTCATCTTTAAGGATTACGGCTTTAACGCCATTTTGCCGATAATTTTCAGGTGTTGGCGGCAGGTAGGAAATAAACATGGTCAGAGAAGGCTTAGCGTTTTTTAAAGCCCCGTGGCTTCTGGGAGCGACTCCCCGGGTAACCTGCATGTAGACCATAGCGTCCTGTAAGCCGGATTGCAGAATTAAATCATGAGTGATAGCTCTCAAGTCTAATCTGGTAAAATCAGGTTCAATCCGGATTTCCTTCATACTGCGGTCGAAGCGATCCATGTGTTCTGTAAAAGCAAACGGCTTGCCTTCGTAAACTTTCAATGCTTCATAGACACCATAGCCGAAAAAATAACCATGATCCAAAAAAGGAACTTTTGCTTCATGCAAATCACATATTTCACCATTAATCCAAGCTAAATCTGCCATTCTTTTCCCTCTTTCTTGTCATATATTGTGATTTTTATAAATACTCTTGGTAATATTGGCGGCCAAACAAAATATCATACTGCAACAGCCAATAATCTCTTTCCAAGGCCTTGAGTTCAGCAGGTAAAGACTCTGAGACTTGACCCTTTTGATTAATGTTAACAGTTTTTTCATAAACGGGCAACTTCTCTGCCAAATCAGCCAGGAAGTTATTTATTGAAGTGCCTTGCAGGCCGGCAAGCTCCAGAAGGTGATTACCAAGGTATTTGGCACTTAAGATTTCCCAATTCGGCAACCCTGTAGGGTAATTGAACCAAACTGCCGTCGGCAGCGACCTCATTTTTAAAGTGTCCGCGGCTGTCCATTTATTTTCATTGTCTTTAATATAACCGGTTTCCTTGTAGACCAGATAATTTTTACCGAGATAAGGCAAATGATCGCCCATGAATACTACAACCGTGGGCTCGTTCAAATGCTCCAGAGATTTAAGCAAACTCATCAGAGCTTGATCGGCATCATGCACTCCTTGGACATAGGTTTCTAAAATTGCCTGGCCCTCGGGGGAAAGGTTACCTTGGACCCGGATATCTTTCTCCGGATAGCGCTTTTCCGGATAGGGACCGTGATTTTGCATCGTAATGGCAAAAATAAAGGCAGGTTCTCGGGTTTTATGCAATTCGGCAGCAATCTTTTTACTCACTTCCAGATCGCTGACATACTCGCCTTTTATTTCTGCTTCCGGGAAATCCTTCAGACTGTAGAAATTATCAAATCCCAAGTTTGGAAATACTGTATTCCTTTTATAAAACCAATCATGATAAGGGTGAATAGCAGTAGTAACATAGCCATTGTTCTTAAATGTCCGGGCAATTGAAGGGATAGGGTGCTCAATGTATTGCTGGTAGGCAATAGCACCTTGAGGAAGAAAAGTAGTACTGAGGCCGGTTAAGATTTCAAATTCCACATTGGCCGTACTTCCGCCGAAAACGGGAGAAACCATTGTTCCGGAGTGCTGCTTCTGGCGAAGCTCCTGAAAGAAAGGCAGAGGGTTTTGCGAATAACTGACCTGCGGTAAGACCGTAGGATCCCAAAAAGCTTCGTTCAGGATAAAGACAATATTGGGTTTAGAATCAGGCTGAGCACTGCCAAGCGCCAAAGCCGGGGTGCTGGGAGTATTTTCCTCCATGATCCGTTTAATTTCGGCCGAATTATAACCCTCCGGCTCAACTATCATGATACTTTCCAGGTTCATAGCAAATCCAAATAAAAATCCGTTTTTAAGGCTGTTTTCGCTTTGAGCCCAGTAAATGTGTTCAATATTGGCTTGTTTGAGTGCCGACTCCAAAGGAGTATGGCGATAAAAAACCACTAAAGGAACTATAATACCGATTATTAACAGCAAACAGCCTCTTAAAGGCCAACTCGCTTGATAAGCAGGGATGAGAAATCTCGTTGAGCCTAACAATCCTAGGATGAGTAAGGCCAAAAAGAGTAAAGCCAGCATTATTTCCCCTGAATATTGAGGTAAGAGATTCCAAACCTGGTCAAGACGCAAAAAATCCCAGGGGAAAAGAGGGTCACCAAGAAATTGTTTTTTGGCCAGGCTGCTAAGAGCCAGTAAAACTAAGCTGCTTGTGGAAAGAATAAAAGTTATGGCCAATCTGCCGGTTAGTATTAAAAAGAAGAGGAAAAAAACTAAAGTCAGCAGATAATTTAAAGCAAAAGTCAAGGGGTAGATAGCCAGCCAATAAAGCGCAGAAATAATACTTCCCCTCTGAATTATCTCTGTCAGGATTGTTTGGCAGAGGGTAAGCATCAGTACCATTTTGAAAAAAGTATAGGAATTGACCACACTCCGGCTAGGTCCTTGAGTTATTTTTAAAAAGACTTTAGCAAATCCTCGGCAGACCTTCCCCATATAGGACATCGATTATTCTTCTTCCTCCTAACCTGGTTTTAAGTGTAACTAAATATCTTCCTGTCTCCATAATATGGCCGATTATCCGGGCATTAGCACCAAGTTTAGTGTTCTTGAGGATTGCTAAAGCTTTTTCTTCATCCTCCTTGGCCACTATACACAAAAACTTTCCCTCATTAGCCATGTACAAAGGATCAAGGCCTAGGATATCACAAAAAGATTGTACTTCGGGGTGAACCGGAATACTCTGTTCTGCAATTTCCATGACAACTTGGCTGGATTCAGCTATTTCGTTAAGGATGGTCCCCAGACCGCCGCGCGTGATATCCCGCATTAAACGGACTGCAATTCCTTGTTCTAATAAAGCACGGACGGCAGGTCCCAGGTCGGCACAGTCGCTTTGGATGGAGTTCTTGATTTCCATCCTCTGTGACATGATACAGGCATGATGATTACCAAGATCACCGCTGACTATTAGGGCATCGTTTTTCTGCAATGGTTGTCCGTCGGTTAATTGCCGGTATTTTTTATACCCCAGCCCTGCCGTATTAATATACAAGCCGCCGTTTCCCTGAACAACCTTGGTATCACCGGCAACAATAGATATTCCGGCCTCCCGGGCTGTTAGACTTAATGATTTTACTATTCTTTCCAAGAGGTTTATATCCAAGCCCTCTTCCAGAATAAACCCGGCTGTGAGATACTGCGGTTCAGCGCCGGCCATCCAGAGATCATTAACAGTACCGCATACGGCCAGCTTCCCGATATCCCCACCGGGAAACTCCAAAGGAGTTACCACAAAGGAATCCGTTGTTAAAGCCAAGGGGTATTCCGGCTTGGGTAAGGAAGCGGAGTCTTCCATTTTATCCAGGTAAGCATTGGAGAGATACTTTTGAAACAGATCGCTGATTAACTCTCTGGTAGCATTACCGCCGCTGCCATGAGCCATTACTATCTTCATACTTTCACCTACTTGTAAGTAACATTTTCCACTGCCAGGCCATATGCACCTTAAGGTTTTTGCCGTCCAATCATAAAAAGGATTTTCAAAAATCAAGTAGAGCGAGAAAACCTATACCAAATCCCGCAAGTTCCCTCAGTAGAAACCATGCAGGGGCCTTTCGGCTTAATTGGAGTGCATACTTTGCCAAACATTGAACACTGATCAGGATTAATTTTACCAATAATAACTTCCCCGCAACGGCATTTTGAATGTACCTGCGGATCTTCGGCGGGTAGATCAAGGGAACCTGCATCATATTTCTGATACTCATCCCGCAAATAGAAACCTGATTCGGTGATAACACCTATCCCCCGCCAGCTTGCGGAATCGGGTATAAAGTACTTATCAATGATTTCCAGGGCGGCAATATTTCCCTCTGGTTGGACAACAGAAGGATATAGATTATGCACTTCGTATTTCCCTGTTTCTAATTGCCTGATTAAATCATAAATAGCAATAAGCACATGCTCCGCTTCAAAGCCGGCCACAGCAAAAGGTTTATGATATTTAGCGGCTAAATCACGATAGGCGTCGGAACCCAGAATAGTACTGGCATGTCCGGGGGCAAGGAATGCATTAATTTCACTTTCGGTAGCACAAATAAATTCCAGGGCCGGTATTACACGGCGCAGGGCTGTAAGAAGTTTAACGTTAGCTATATTATTCTCAATTAATTGCTCAAGGAGCAGGGAATAAATCGGAATGGTCGTTTCAAAGCCGACACAGGCTATAACGAAAGTAATACCAGGATTTTGCTGCGCTTTTTTTATTACTTCCTGGGGGGAATACATTAATTCTACTTTAGCACCGTCCGCTTTGGCTTCGCTTAGGGATTTATGCATTCCCGGTACTTTCATCATGTCCCCAAAGGTTAAGAGCATACAGTCCGGCTTTAATGACCACTCGATAGCTTTGTCAATATAGGAGGAAGGTGTTACACAGACCGGGCATCCCGGGCCGGAAATCAGTTCGATAGCCTCCGGCAGGAAACTCCTGATGCCATTTTTAAAAATACTGGCGGTATGGGTTCCGCAGACTTCCATTATTTTAATTTTAGGACCGTTATAGTCGCCGATTTTCTTAAGAATTATTTCTAAATTCATTTGGCCAAGGACTCCAATTCTTGAAATAAATCAAAAATTTCCTGGGCTTTATCCTTTTTCATGACCTCAATGGCACAACCGGCATGTACTAAAACATAATCCCCAATCTTGGCATTCACAACACCCATATTGACATCAACAACATTTCCTTGAAAATCAACTTTGCCAAATAACCCATCTGTAGCAATTACCTTACCGGGAAGAGCAACGCACATCTCAGATCACCACCATGTTATAAATAGAGTAAATGCCACCGGCTCTTTAGGCCTGCTTTATCATTTAATTTTAGTACTAGTTTAGAAAAAATGCAAAACAATTAGAAAAAGCGTGGAAGATTTAAGGAGGTTCAACCACGCTTTTGCCCTACTTTTCCTTACACTAATAGGCTACTTACTTGCTCTTTTCTTTGAGCCACTTAGCTACAGCAGTGAATCCTTGTCCGGTTTTGGCATTGACTTCATAGACCGGTACAGATTTATTAAGACCTCTAATTCCTTTGAGGAAAAATTCATCATTAAAATCAACATACTCTTTGAGATCACACTTCGTAAGCAGGATGATATCAGCTTTTTCAAAAGCTAAAGGATATTTATAAGGCTTATCGCTGCCTTCGGCAGCCGAACAAATAAGCATCTTGATATGTTCACCAATCTGGAATTCTGCCGGGCAAACTAAGTTGCCAATGTTTTCAATAAAGAGTATCCCAGGTTGGCTAAAATCTAAATTCTGAAGAGCATTCTTAATCGTTGGGGCATCAAGATGACAAGCACCGCCGGTATTGATTTGAATAGTATCAATTCCTAAGCCTTGCAGCTTCACAGTATCAAGATCTGATTCGATATCTCCCTCAATTACATAAATCTTTTCTTCAGGAAGATTCTTAATTATATTAATAATACTTGAGGTTTTGCCTGCTCCCGGTGCACCCATAATATTGGCAACAAAAATTCCGCGTTTTTCGAGGCTTGCTTTTGTTTCCGAGGCAATTTTATCGTTTTCCTCATAGATATCCTGCACAACTTCGATTTCTTTGCCGGACATAAAATCACCTCTTTCTTCTTTAAGTTTCCACTTCTATATTTTTGACATAAAACTCTTTCCCAATACTCGTTGGTTCACCGTCTTGGCCACATTGGGGGCAAGCGAAGGAAAAAGGCTGGCGAAGATAATAGATATCACACGCCGGGCATCTCCACTTAGCTTTAATGTTCTCTATCTCTAAGACGGCACCCTCGCAAATAGTGCCTTTGGATATAATGTCAAAATACATTTGAATTGAGTCCCCAATAAACCCTGAATATTCACCAACAACCAAGGCAATGCGCGTAACGCTACGCGCATTGTTTTCCTTGGCTTTATCTGAGGCGATTTTTATAATCTGTTCAGTGATAGGATATTCATGCATTTTCTTGAACTGTTTCTTTAGCAGTTTCTGTTTCCCCGTAAAGGGTTGTTATCCGCTTAGCTTTATCGGTCATTGGAGTCGTGTAATGCCTCCCGGTACTCAAGGCTTTTCTGGCACAGACCTGAACACAATAATTACATACGATGCACCTTGTGCGGTCAATTTCCCATTTTCTCTCCGGTTTGCTAACATTAATTGCACCTGCCGGGCAGCGTCTGTCGCACAGGCCGCAATAATTGCATAAATTTATATCGTTTTGAATATTGCCTCGGGTATTGGGGTAAAATTCATTTTTAACGACAGGGTACATAGCTGTAGCAGGTTTGCCGAACAAACTCTTCATAATAGTTTTGCCAATAACACTAAACGCCATAGTTCTCACCTTACCTTTCCGTACAGCTAATACAGGGATCAATTGTTAAGGCGAGAATAGGAACGTCTGCCAAATCAGATCCCGGAAGCATTTTTAAAAGTGGAGCGATATTCGCAAAGGTTGGGGTTCTAACTCTGAATCTATCCAGATGTTTAGTACCGTTACCTTTGGCGTAATACACAACTTGACCACGTGGTTGTTCCAGCCTGGAAAGATATTCTCCAGCAGGCGGATTTCCCCTGACCTTGGTAGCAATCTCGCCGTCAGGAATCTTATCCACTGCCTGATAAATTAAATCCAGGGATTGGAAGATTTCTCGTACCCGGACTAAGGTACGTGCATAGCAATCGCCGTCTTTTTCCACAATTGGTTCGAAATCAAGTTCACCGTATGCAGCATAGCCTAGTTTACGCATATCCAAGGGGACACCGCTGCCCCTGAGAGTAGGACCGGCAGCACCAAGTTCAATGGCTTCCTGGTAAGTCATTACCCCTACTCCTCTGGTCCTCTTTTGTACGGTATAATCTTTAATAAAGACATCGGCTAATTCTTTAGTTTCTTTTTCCACTACTTTGAGCACACTAACGATTCTCTTTAAGGTATCATTATCGATATCTTTCCAGACACCACCTACCCGGCAGACACTGAAAATTACCCGGCCACCGGTAGTCTCTTCAAAAATATCCAGTATTTTTTCCCGCACTCTCCAGCAGTGCATAAACAGGCTTTCAAAACCATAAGCATCAGCCATAAGACCTAACCAAAGTAAGTGGCTATGAGCACGAGAAAGTTCACCCCAGATAGTACGCAGATACCTGGCTCTTTCCGGAACCTCTACACCCATCAAACCTTCAATTGTTTGGCAATAGCCTTGGCCATGAATAAAACTGCAGATCCCACAAACACGTTCAATGACATACATCATTTCGTGGTAATCTCTTTTTTCAACTAATTTTTCCAAGCCTCTGTGCACAAACCCAATAGAAGGGACGGCACCAACCACTTTTTCATCCTCAAGTATTAAATCCAGATGAAGCGGTTCGGGCAGTACCGGATGCTGAGGCCCAAATGGAATTATTGTACGTTCACCCATATTACATACCCCTTCTATTCTTTGTTGTCGGCACCAGTTTGAGCAAATGCCTGCTTAACCGAAGTTTCATAAAACGTGCCTTTGAAATCAACTGCCATATCGGAGAAGTTTACCCCATAAAGATCATGGGTCTCATTTTCATAGAGTAAAGCACCGAAGAAAATTCCACTGATACTAGGGACTGTATCCCCTACTTGGACATCCATCTTGAGGTTTTCACAGGAAAGATCCAATTTTTCGAAAGTATAAATCAGGAACATTTCTTGAGGGGTTTTAGTGCAATGCATTTGTACCAGCCGATAACCCTCTTGGGCATACTGCTTGGTACGATCGACTATTTCGGCTGCAGTAACCGGCTTGAAAGTTTGATCAGCCATTTATTTCGCCACCTTCCCCATGTTCTTATATTTTTCTTCAAGCACACCTAAAGCTTGAACTACACCATCAATAATAGCTTCAGGCCGAGCAGCACACCCTGGAACATAAACGTCAACCGGAATAACATTATCGACTCCGCCTTGAACATTGTAACACTCCCTGAAAATACCTCCGGAAGTAGCACAGGCTCCAACGGCAACCACTACTTTAGGTTCTGCCATCTGATCATAAATATTTTTTACAACAGATTTATTCTGCTCATTAACCGATCCAGTTACTACAAAAATATCAGCATGTTTAGGATTTCCGATATTGAGAACTCCGAAACGTTCTACGTCATATAATGGCGTCAGACATGCGAGCACTTCAATATCACAGCCATTACAGCTTGTGGCATCATAATGAACCAGCCAAGGAGACTTTGGCAAGTAAGACATTAATTTCACCCCAATCGCAAATGATGATTATTACAGGTCTTCCAATCTCTCTTACATTAATGCAAGGAAGGCAATATTACCTACTCCCAGAACAAGGGCAACGATCCAAGCACTACCAAGTGTGGACTGCCATTTTAAACGAGAGTTGGTATTATCAATAAACACTTCCAGCAAATACGTAAGAAGAGCAAGGATAATAGCAATTGCCGGATTCGAAGCAAAGAATAAGGCTACAACTCCCAGCAGGAACACGTTCTCGTACCAGTGGGCTACTTCAACCATCGCCAATTCTTTTCCAGAAAACTCAGTAATAACTCCCCGGACAATTTCCTGATGAGCATGATGAGACATGGAAATATCAAATGGCGATTTGCGGAATTTTATCGTTAAGATAAAAAGGAATCCAAGGAAAATCCCAGGCAGGCTATAAAGCAATGGTTGATCATAAGCTACAATGTCGATAACATTGAAGCTTTTGGTTACCATATACATGCCTACAACGGTAAGAATTACCATAGGCTCGTAAGCCATGATCTGGAGCATTTCTCTTTCAGCACCAATATAGGCATATGGTGAATAGGTGGAGTAAGCAGCTACAATTAAGAACACACTGGCTAAGGTCAAAGCAAACACCGCCAGGAGTAAATCTCCACCGGCAAAGAAAATTGCTCCGGTAATAATAACAAAGATTAAGAAACATAAAATATAAAATTTTTGGTGTTTATTAACGACTATATTTTGTTTGGCCATTAGTTTAAAGACATCATAGAAGGGCTGGAGTAGCGGCGGACCGTATCTGCCCTGCATCCTAGCCGATATTTTTCGGTCTACCCCCGATATTAGTCCACCAATTATCGGGGCAAGAACAATATAGAGAATTACAGCCAACCAAGCATTCATTCCACTCATTACATTCCCACTCCAAACATTATGATAATTAGAACAATACTGGAAACTACACCGAGTTTGAACAGTTTGTCTTCCCCGAAAATATTATTCAGATAGAAACTTTTCATGGTAACTTCTCTGGTTAGACCTAAAGAGCCATAGAACTTCTCTTTCTCGACGTTGGCGCCAGCCAGATACTGGGGTTTATAATTCAGCTCTCCGTAAGTCAAAAGACGCAGCGGCAATACGAGAATTAAACCCATCATAATAAGCAGGATGGCAACGTTACTCTGATCAAGCAGATAAGCATGTCCATAGATTGAGGTGATAAAAGGCTCCAGCGAATACTTGGAGATTAGAGGGAACATCAGGCAGACACCGACGGTCATGACTGCTAAAGTTATTAACGTAAATGACTCCGAACCAGGAACCTTGGGTACAAAGTCGGCCGGTTTTTCTTTGACCATGGTGAGCTTGCCCAGCCATTTTGTCCAGAAGAACAAAGTTGCCGCACTCCCGAAGGCCACGAAAACAGTCAGGATAGGATTGGCTGCTACTAAACCTTCTATGGCAGCCCATTTACTGATAAGCATACCAAATGGTGCTAAAAACATACCGGCTATGCCAATAACCATACCAACGGCAACTTTAGGCATCTTTGTAATCAGACCATCCATAGATTCGATGATTCGATCCCCGACATTGTGCTCGACTGTCCCGACTGACAGGAAGAGAAGGGATTTGGATATAGCATGGAAGATTACGAGCATAATCCCTGCCCAGACTAATTCGTAAGTCCCAACACCGGCACAGAGAACAATAAGTCCAAGGTTGGCGATTGTCGAATAAGCCAGTACCCTTTTGGCATCCATTTGCGAAATAGCCATAAAGGATGTGAGCAGGAATGTAACTGCCCCAACCATGGCTACGAAAAGGCCGACGGTAGCTCCGCCTTCAACAAAAGCGAAGACCGGGGACAATCTTAGGATCAAATAAACTCCTGCTTTAACCATGGTACTGGAGTGAAGCAGTGCAGAAACAGGAGTTGGAGCAACCATTGCCCCTAAAAGCCATGATGAAAACGGCATCTGAGCTGATTTGGTGATACCTGCAAAAGCTAACAGCGCAGCAGGCAGCAAAACGACTGTTGAAGCTAAACCTGGCAGCTGATTAAGCTCTACGGTTTGAGCATTGATAAAGAGGTAAATAATTGCGGCTGAAAAACCCAGACCACCGAGAAGATTCATTTTAAGAGCTTTGAACGCGTTTCTAATCGCAACTTCATCGCCACTATAACCGATCAGGAAGAATGAACAAAACGTTGTGATTTCCCAGCAGAGGAATAACCACATTAGGTTATTGGCAAAAACAACGCCGTTCATGGCACCTAAGAAGGCATAAACTATAAAGAAGAAAAACGGAACTCTGTTTTTAACATTCGGATGATGGTGATGATAATCTTCCATATAGCCTAAGGCGAATAAGGCAATTAAACTGCCGATAATACCTATAATGAGAGCCATAATCAATGAAAGGTTATCAACAAATAAATTATGGGTAGCATGGATTTGGCTACCGTAGGATAATTCAAACCAAATTGTCATTGCAGCACCAATAAGCATTAAAAGTGCAGCTAAAAATTGTTTATGTTTGACGGAAATGTAGATAATTATTGCTGCCAGAACAATTTCCGTAATGAATATACCTAGATCCAGGGCATGGCTGCCGAATTCAAAGAAAACAGCCCCGGTATTAAAATATTGAACAACTAGGTATAAAGAAGCTGCAGTTAGAATTACCGTTGATGCCACAACAATTAATTTCCGGACTGCTAGCTGCGGCAGAATGAGCAAGAGAAGCGCTACAATAACAGGGTATAAAATCAAAAATAGCACAGTGTTCATGTTGGCATCCTCTTTCCCCTCAAGTTATTTGCGAAATCCATAATTGTGAACATAATAAAGAATCCAAGAATCTCGATATAGAATACTTTTCACTCCTTTCCTTTAACAATACTATTTTACCCCTCCTTTACTTATAATATCTGTTATTTTATTAAATTTACAAGTTGCAATCCATGTTAATTATAAATATAAATATCCATAATAGCAACTATATGTGTAAAGTTTCTGCCATTATTCGCCTTTCAAAGGGTTAGGATGGTTTAGAATGCACCTATTTTATGAATATTCAAACAATTCTTTTAGATTATTGTAAGTGAGTCCTCCAGTTTAAGAGATATAATTTTACAGTTTAGCCAAGGCTTCCTGAATTCTAACTACGGCTTTTTCAATGTTTTCAAGGGAATTGGCATAAGAAAGCCTCAAATATCCTTCCCCATAAATACCAAAAGAACTGCCGTTAAGCGTTGCTACCCCGGCATTATAAAGCAGGTAATCGGCCATCTCTTTACTTGAGATGCCAAAGGCCTTAATATTGGGGAATACATAAAAGGCGCCATGGGGTTTCCGGCACGTTATCCCTTTAATGGAGTTTAAGCCTTCAACTATCCTATCTCTTCTTAACTTGAATTGGTCCACTCTGTTTTTAACTTCCGCTTGCGGTCCGGTTAAAGCCTCGATGCAAGCCATTTGGGTAAATCCTGCCAGACAAGAAGTACTGTTCGTGACCAGCTTAGTTATATGCTGAGCAATTTCTTTGGGCATAACGCCATACCCTGCTCTCCAGCCGGTCATGGCATAAGTTTTGGAAAAGCCGTTTAGAATTATGGTCCTCTCTCTCATGCCGGGCAGTGATGTTATGGAAAAAGGCCGGCCTTCATAGGCTATGTTTTCATAGATCTCATCAGACAAAATGGTGATCTCTCTCTCTGCTAAAATATCGGCAAGTTTCTCCAAGTCTTCCCTCGTCAGCATCCCCCCTGTTGGATTTTGCGGTGAATTAATGATTAGCATTTTTGTTTTAGGTGTAATAAGAGACTTTAGTTCCTCGATATCCATGCGGAAATCATTCTCTTCCCTTAAGGGTATCGGTACAGGTATACCTCCTGCGAAATTGATTACTGATTCATAGATTGGGAATCCGGGATTAGGATAAATAACCTCATCACCCGGATCGACCACAGCCAAAATAGAATAGAACATAATTGGCTTGCCGCCGGCTGTCATGACGACTTCTTCAGGGTCAACTGTATAACCCCTTGTCCGGCCAATATAATCCGCAATAACTTGTCTAGCTTCGATTAATCCTGGAGAAGGCGTGTATTTTGTCATTCCGGCAAGCATTGCTTCCCTGCCTTTTTCAATTACATTGGCGGGAGTAGGGAAATCCGGCTCACCAATCTCCAGATGAATTATCTCCCTACCTTGTGCTTCCAGGCTCTTGGCTTTAGCAAGCATTTCAAAAGCTGTTTCACTTCCAAGTTTAGTCATCCTTTTGGCCAGGGTTATTGACATAATCTTCCCTCCTCATCAAGAGTTATTCTTTACCAGCCCTTAACGTTAATAGTTGGCAAATATCCCGTACAATATTTATGCACGGGATATTCCAATTTAAATGAAGATTTTTAAAGCACCTTAATTCTCTTGCTGGGCTTTAAGCTGAGCTACCAAAGCCTCGGACAGTTTTCCGGGTACTTCTTCATAACCAATAAATTTAGTGGAGAATGTGCCGCGTCCCTGGGTCATGGCCTTAAGGTCAATAGCATATCTCATCATTTCGGATTGCGGTACTTGGGCTTTAATCACTTGGAATTTGCCCTCAGGTTCCATTCCAAGAACTCGTCCCCGTTTACTGTTTAGATCACCGATAACATCTCCCATAAATGCTTCCGGTACCCGAACCTCAGCCTCAACGATAGGCTCCATAAGTACAGGATTAGCTTGTTCAGCACCTTTTTTAAAAGCTAGGATAGCTGCTAATTTAAAAGCCATTTCCGAGGAGTCTACACTATGATAGGAACCATCGTATAAAGTAAACTTAACATTGGTCATAGGATAACCGGCTAAGAAACCCTCGGCTACAGCCTCTCTCAATCCTTTTTCAACCGCAGGGAAAAAGTTTTTGGGTACAGCTCCGCCGAAAATTTCTTCGGTGAATTCAAATTCGGATTCAGGGTTAGGACCCATCTTAATCCAGACATGTCCATATTGTCCATGGCCACCGCTTTGTTTTTTATGTTTGCCTTCTACTTGAACTTGCTTTTTAAGAGTCTCCCTGTAAGGTACTTTAGGAACTGCAGTCTCAACTGCAACTCCGAACTTGCGAGCCAGCTTTTCACAAACAATATCCAACTGCATTTCACCTAATCCGCTGAGGATTGTTTGCTTGGTCTCAACATTTTTGCTGACGCTAATGGTTGGGTCTTCATCAGCCAATCTAGCGAGGGCTGACCCTAGTTTATCTTCGTCACCTTTGCTCTTGGGCTTAACGGCTACAGGCAGACAGGGCAATGGGAAATTAATACCCTCCAAAACAACAGGCTTATCCTTGGCACAAAAAGTATCACCGGTTTTGGTCTCCTGTAATTTGGCCACAACAGCAATATCCCCAGCTTGAACATTAGGCGTATTATCTTGGTTCTTACCACGTAAGTAAAAAAGCTGGCCAACTTTTTCTTCAATTTCCCTGGTAGCATTGTAAAAAGTAGAATCTCCGGTAAAAGTCCCTCCATATACTCTAAAGAAAGTCATTTTGCCAAGATAGGGATCTGCCAGAGTCTTAAAGACAAGAGCAGCCTTTTGCTCCAGAGGGGTGGGAGCCGGTACATAATCCGCTATGAACTGAATTAACTCCTTGACACCAAGATTCTTTTCCGTAGAACCAAACAATACCGGAACAATCATATTCTGAGCAAGAGCCTTTTGGGTAATTTCTTTCATTTCATCGTCACTTAGAGGTTCGCCTTCCAAGTACTTCATCAAGATATCATCATCAGCTTCTGCTGCAGCCTCAGCCAAGGCTTCTTTCAGCATCTCGACATCGTCCTTATATTTGTCAGGAATATTGCTTTGGAAAATATCAATAATACCCTCAAAACTATCCTCTTTACCTACAGGGATTTGTACTTGTACAAATCTGGCATTGGGGAAAGTAGACTTGAGTTGATCCAATACTTTATCAGCATTGGAATTTTCTCTGTCCAACTTGTTTATAAAGGCAATTCTAGGAAGCTGCTTCTCATCCATTATATCCCAAATTATTTCGGCTTGTACTTCCACTCCTCCAACACCGCAAAGGACTAATAGTCCGCATTCCGCTACCCGTAAAGCACTTATTACTTCACCAATAAAATCTGAGTATCCTGGTGTATCCAAAATGTTAACTTTGATACCCTTATGTTCAATGGGGATCAGAGAAGTACTGATAGAAATATTTCTTTGAATTTCCTCCTGCAGATAATCGGAAACAGTGTTGCCGTCGGTAACTTTACCAATACGATTGGTTACTCCGGAATTGAAGAGCATGGTTTCAGCAAGTGAGGTTTTACCAGAACCTCCATGCCCAACGAAACAAATGTTACGAATACTCTTGGTGTCGAAGCTTTTCAAAAAAAATCTCCCCTTTGTTTATATTCTTAAAAAATAACTTAAAATTATCGCTATCATAACATTACCTAATTCTCTGCAATTTTGTCAAATCCTTTATGTAAAATATTCATTAGGTAAAAAACTTAGGGCATGACACCATTTTCTGGTGCATAAGTTGGATAGTATAGAGATTTAATTATGTGCCAGGAGGAACTAATGCCTTATAACAACCTTATTTACGGTGCAATAATTCTATTTCTTGCTAACCTCATCAGCCGCATCCTTGGCTTTATTTACCAGTATCTTATAATGCATTACATAGGTAGTGAAGCTTACGGTTTGTTTCATATGGTTTTTCCAGTCTACATGACTGCCTTAGTTTTCACCACAGCAGGTATTCCCTTGGCTATTTCCAAAATGGTTTCAGAAAAAGTTGCCGCCGGGCATTATGGTGATGCACAAAAAACATTCCGCTTAGCCTTATTAACCTTATTTTTCTCGGGGTTATTTGTTTCACTCTTCCTTTTTTTCAATGCAACTTGGATTGTGGATCTCTTTTTTGCCGATAAACGAGTCTTGATAGTCTTTCGAATCTGCATCCCCGCGATATTTGTTGTCGCCCTTGCCTCCGCTTTCAGAGGTTATTTTCAGGGTCTGCAAAACATGATCCCTTCAGCCATTAGCCAAATATCGGAACAAGTTTTCCGAGTATCTGTAGGTTTTACCCTTTCCTTAAAAATGTTAGCCTACGGCATAGATTGGGCTGCTGCCGGACTGGCCGCCGGCATGTTAGGTGGAGAAATTATCGGGTTTCTGATAATTCTTTGGCAATACCTTGCAGGTAAAAACAAACGAAACATTAGAATTAAAAATTCTCAGCAATCAACCAGAACCATTCTCCGAGGTCTCTTTACCCTATCTTTGCCGGTTACAGGCAGTCGCTTGATGTCTTCAGGCCTTTCTGCCCTAGAGGCCATAATTATTCCCAAACAATTACAAGTTGCCGGCTTCTCAGCCCGAGCTGCCACCTCCCTTTTTGGGCAATTAAGCGGGACAGCAATGACTCTCCTTACTTTTCCCAGTGTTTTTACTTTTGCCTTATCAACCTCTCTTGTTCCGGCTATTTCCGAAGCCATTGGCAGGAGGGATTACAAATTGGCACAGAGCAGGTGTTCTGATGCTATCAGGTATACTATTCTCCTGGGTCTGCCTTGTGTAATTGCCCTTTATTTTTATTCCGAACCTTTAACACTTATTTTTAACAGTAAGGAGGTTGCTAATGTACTTAAAATCCTGGCCTTCGGTGGGCTGTTCACCTATCTTCAGCAAACAACGACAGGGATCTTGCAAGGCTTAGGAAAGACCTATCTTCCTTTGCTTCATTCGACGATAAGTGCCTCCTTTCGCTTACCCCTTTTGTTTTATCTAACAGGGCTTCCCCAATGGGGTTTATTGGGCAGCTCTTGTACTTATGTCCTAGGATATTTCTGTATGGCACTGTTAAACTTAAGGGCAATCAAACGAAATATAGGAATGACCTTTAATTATCAAACATTCTTGCTTCAACCTTTTTCCGCAGGGTTTGGGATGCTGGTGGTCTTAAAAGCCGGTACTTTCTATGTAACTATAACTCCGCTTTCTGCCTTAGCACTTACAGCTGCCGGTTTCATTGTTTATCTTTTCATCCTTACTCTAAATGGCGGGATTACGTCCAAAGACTTAAAAAAGGTTCCCTTGCTGAAAAGACTCTATTCTTAAAAAAACCATCTGCGAATACGCTCTCCCCAATGCCAGTAGGTAAGTAGGAACAAAGCTGCTGCAAAGATGATTAACAAAATTTTATAAATAAAATAAATCTTAATTACCGACAAAAGGACCATAATCAAAGCTAAGATCGCAGGTATGAGGAGAAGAGTTTTGTAGTTAAATTTTTCCCCTTTTTTCCGGCTGCCAAGAAATAAAAACACAAAAATTAAAAAATAAAACAGAAATATCCCAATAGCCATCTTTTCCCCCTGCTTTAAAACTTACCTTTTAGTTCTTCTATTCTTTTATAATCAGTTAAATCACTATGAAGAGGCGTTATGGAAATATAGCCGTCTTTGACAGCTTTTAAATCCGTGTTTTCTTCATCATCAAAGACCACAGTACCTGTAATCCAATAGTACTCTCGGCCGAAAGGAGCTTGACGGGTTTCAAAGTTATTATCATAGACCGATTTACCTAGCTTGGTTATTTTTACCCCCTGCCAGGCACTTTCCTCTGTCCCCGGGATATTAATATTTAAAAGGCCATCCGGAGGGCTTAAGAAGTCACTATAATTATCTATTAAAGTACTTATGAAAAGGGCACTTGGCAAATAGTTCCGGTAATCATAGCTGGCCAGCGATACAGCCATAGAAGGAATTCCTAAAAGGGTTCCCTCCATAGCAGCAGCTACAGTACCGGAATAAAACACATCTGTCCCTAAGTTGGGTCCATCATTTATCCCCGAAATAATCAGGTCCGGTTTGCAAGGTAAAACATTACCCTGAATAGCTAGTTTTACACAATCAGTAGGAGTTCCGTTTACAGCCAAACCGGTATCGTTTCCCTGTAATTCGTGCTTAGTAACAAACAACGGCTTATAAATAGTAATGGATCTCCCTGCTGCCGAACGTTGTCCTTCGGGAGCTACAATACTTATTTCATGTTTATTCCTTGCCGCTAAAACATTATAGAGGGTGGTTATACCAGGTGCAAAAATCCCATCATCATTAGTCAGGAGAATTTTCATGTATGCTTTAAAACCTCCGATTACTCTACTTCGTACACAGAAATAACCATAGTGTTTTCACTTCTTGTTAAACCAAACAGAATATTATGATCCTTCAAAGAGCGATTTAGAAAATCAATAACTCTATACATTTCGGGATTATCCGTAAACCTTTGGGTTGCAATTAATTCCATCTTACCGGGCTTTAAATTCTCCGCCCTATTCTCTTTATCTTTATGATCCATAATTATCCTCTTTTCTCTAGTAAAATATTAAAGCGAGATCCATAGCAGATCAGCCTCGACCCATGATCAAGGAAAAAGCTTCGGCTCTGGTCGCAGCATTGGTTTGAAAGATTCCTCTTACTGCCGAAGTAACCGTCCGTGATCCCGGTTTTCTTATACCTCTAATTGCCATACACATATGCTCAGCTTCAATAACTACTAATACCCCTCGGGCATCCAGAATATTTTTAATAGTATCTGCAATCTGGGTAGTTAAGCGTTCTTGCAGCTGGGGCCGCCTGGCATAGCTTTCTGCTACCCTGGCCAACTTGGAGAGACCTGTTACTCGCCCATGACGAGGAATGTAAGCAATATGAGCCAACCCTACAAAAGGAAGTAGGTGATGTTCACACATAGAATAAATAGGAATATCTTTGACAAGAACCATTTCTTCATGCTTTTCCGAAAACAACACAGTTAAGTTTTTACTGGGATCTTCATGAATTCCGGCAAAAACTTCCTGATAGAATCTGGCAACTCTTTGCGGTGTTTCTTTTAAGCCCTCACGCTCCGGATCTTCACCAATTGCTTCTAATATATTCCTAACTGCCTTTTCGATCTTTTCCACATCAATTGTCATTTATCCTACCCCCAGAGTGTTAACTTTGATTATATCGTTATGTTGTATTTTATCACTGAAATGATTCATCTCCAAACATTTTTTAGAAGCCCCTTCAACTAAGCGTTGTATATAGCATCAGAAATATCTTGTATTAATCATAAAGGCATAAAAAAAGGGCAGCTGTACCCTATCAATTCTAAAACCAATATACAGCTTACCCCTTCATTGGCACTTTTTCAGTATTGCTATTTATCAGGCTAATCCTAGGGATTTATTAAAACAATCTACAGCTAACTTAGGTTTTGCCAATTGTTCATAAACATTTCCTAAAAGAATCCAGGCCGCACTGTTATGTTTATTGCTACGAAGAATTTTCTCTAAAGTTGCGCGGGCTTCTTCCCAAAGACCTTTTTCGTAATAACAAGCCCCTAAATTATATAAAATGATTTCATTGGTAGGACTGATTGCCAGCGCCTGGTTATAATATTCAATAGCTTTTCTGGAGCGTCCTAAACGGAAACAAACATACCCTAAATTATTCAACAACATTGCATCATTGCAATTCTGCAAATAGGCTTTTTTTAGAAGCTTGTAGGCTTGTTCGTCCTTGCCGTGCTTATGGTAAATTCCTCCGAGGTTGCATAAAGCCTCAAAGTTATCCGGCTCAGTTTTTAATACTTTTTGGAAAATCTTTTTGGCTCTTTTTAAATCTCCGTTCTCCGCATAACAGTAAGCTAACCGTGCCATTAAGTGAGTATTACCCCCATACCTAATTGCTTTTTGAAAACATTCACTGGCAGCAGTTAACTTATCAAGCTTTAGCAGGATTTCAGCTTTTATTTCCCAGTATTCAGGGTTATACGGCTTTAGCTCGCAACAGCCGTTGAAACAGTTTAATGCTTCGCCATATTCACCATGAAAAAGGTATATACTGCCCAGACGATAAATAGTATCGGCATCCCTGGGGGATGATCTTAAGGACTTATTCAAACAAGTTATCGCTTCCTGCCATTCGCCAAGCTCTAACAGGCAATCAGCCTGTAAATTCCAGTATTCGCTTTTACTTGGTTCCCACTCCAAAGCATTTCTTAAATGATCCAGAGCGTCCTCAAGATTTCCTAAACCCTGACAGCAACGCGCTAACAGGAAATGAATCTGACCCAATTGAGATTTGTTAGGATAGTGTTGCAAAGCTTCCTCAAGGTAATCCCTAGTCTGCTGGTAAACTTGGTAGTCAATTAACTTCTTCGCTTCGTCCAAATATATTTTTTGAGGAAGCAACGCATGATTGAGAGTTGAAAGGAGTTTTTCTATTACCTTAGACTCATTACTTTGGTAAAGCCACCAATTAAGACGTACTCTACGAAGAACTTGTGTTCTGTCTTTCAACTGAATTTTGTCTTGAAGAGTAGAAATCAATGGATTATCCACGTTCCAACACTCCTTTTTAGAGTAGAAGTTTATGGAATGTGTATTCTCTCTTTTTCTATGTTTTACCTCCAAAAACAGAACTGAACTAATCATCAAATTCTTTGCGAAAAAGATAATATCAAAAATAGTATTTTTTTATTCGTTATTTATCTGCAAAAACTGTATAATAAAAGTGAAGAATTATCTTCCTTTTTAATAATAAGTAGTCTTAAATTATTTCAAGAAGAGGTCATTTATGTTTACCAAAAGATTTCTAACTATTCTGTTTGTATTGTTTTCCACTACTATAATGCTGTCCGGTTGTACAAATCTGCTGCCATTTTTCCAAAAAGAAGAACCGGAAAAAATCTCAAATCTAACGGCTAGTGCAGTTTGGTTTGATTCTCAAGAGATACGTTCCCAGACTATTCAACTGATCGAGAATGCCAAAGAAGCCATTTTTATTCAATTATCAGCTTTAAATGATCCGGAAATAATTAATTTACTGGTTAAGAAGTCTCATTCCGGTGTTGAGGTCAGAATTCTCCTGGATCAATGGCAGCGCGATAACACCGAAACGGTTAAAAACCTCAAAAATCAAAATGTTTCTGTGCAATACTATCCTGCTCAAAAAGGGCAGTACCATAGAGTGCGCTACTTAGTAATTGATTACCGGGTTAGTATTTTCTACTCTCAGGACTGGACCAGTAAAGGATTTGAAACCCATAGCATGGCGATCAAATTAACCGGAGATACAGCCTGGACAATGGCTAAATCCTTTAGAAACGAATGGGAGTATACAACTACATTGTCTCTAGATTTGCCTGAAGCAGTTGAGCTGCCGGAAGATAATATTACTTATACAACCAATGCCGGCGTCAAACAGTTTATTTTAAGGGCTATAAACTCAGCAACTTCGGAAATTTTAGTTATAACCGAACAACTAAGTGACCCTGATACTGTTCAAGCTCTAAAAGAAGCTAAAAACAGAGGGTGCAGCATTCAGCTGATCATAAGCCCATCCTGTGCTGTGGCTACCCCTAATACGATCAAAGAGTTTCAAAATGCGGATATTGAATATAGATATTTTAATAACCCGGATAAACTTCCCATTGGTTATAATATCGGTATTATTGACCAGAAGTCTTTACTTGTGACAAACTCTTCTTGGACTCATTATTCGTTTTTTATTAACCATGAAAGTGCTTTGATCATTCCCTCTCCTCAAGCAATTGAAAAAGTTAAGAGCTTATTTGAAGAGGAATGGCAACACGGCACATTACCACAGTAATTAGATGAAAAAAAACTGATACCATAAGAGTAGCCAAATGAATTAACAAAGGGCTGTTGCACTGACCAACTAAGGTTGATAATATGCAACAGCCCTTCCCGCTTTGCCGTTAGATTTCTGGTTTTCTGACCCTGCTCTCGCAAGGTGGGAACTTAGTCAGATCTATCCATCTACTTTCAAGAAGAAAGCTTGATGTACACAACCCGACATAATCAGTACCCGATTAAATAATAGGATCAAAACCTAGATAATCCATACAAACAAAGCAGCTTAATACCATTATATCACTAGTTTTAAGTATATTCCTCTAGAAACGACTGGAAAATTAATATTTATGTTAGTTTACTTTATCTTCCACTTCCGCCAGCCTGTCCAGTATTACCGAAATAGTCATTTCCTGAGTTCTAACCCTTTGTCTCAGTTGTTCAATAAGATTGGACATATTTTTAAGCTGACAGACCAATAACTGAGTATTAACTTCATCCGGATCTAAAACATCTCTATTTTTAAGGTTAAGGCTATCTTTAGAATTATTATCCTTATTATTTAAGAGATATCTAAATCGACCATAGCGAGTATTTCTTCCTTGGCTCACCTGGATTATGCCATCCTTTTCAAGGATTTGAATAGCTTTTTTAAGAGTAATACTGGCCACGCCCGTTTCACGCTGTATCTCGGAGTACGCAATCTCAAATTCAATTTCATCGTGTTTTTTTGACGTTTTATCAAAAAAATCCATGAACTTTTTATAAGTCTTGTCCTTCAACTTCAAATTGGTTCATCCTTCCGCTAAAATTAAATATTCATATTCATGTTTTTATATTATAACATAAATAAATGCTTTTTTTCTCAATACAATTAAAAAAATATATTTATTATTTTGCTATTTATCCCCATATAATCTAGTTAATACTTCTTCATTTAAGGAAAAAGAATGTTCCGCAGAAGGAAAAACTGAATCTTTGACATCTTTACAGTACTGCTTAACTGCAATATCTATTTTTTCTGCCAAACTTTCATACTGTTTAACAAACTTAGGTACAAACCTGTCGAAAAGACCAACCAAATCATGAAAAACAAGCACTTGCCCGCTACATTTATTCCCGGCACCAATACCTATGGTCGGAATGCTAATTTCTTCAGTAATCTTCTCAGCTAAAATTGAAGGAATTGCTTCTAAGGTCAGCATTATCGCTCCAGCATTAGCAATAGCCTGAGCATCTTGCCTCAGCTTATTAGCACTATCCAAATCTTTCCCCTGTACTTTGAAACCACCTAACTGCGCTGCAGTTTGAGGAGTTAGACCAATATGACCGACCACAGGAATCCCACTTCTAGTTAAAAAGGCAACAATTTCCGAGTAATCTTGTCCACCTTCAAGTTTTACCGCATCCGCACCGCCTTCTTGAATAAGCCGGCCGGCATTACACAAAGCATCTTGAGGAGTGGCATAACTTAAATAGGGTAAATCAACTACTACAAAGGTATTGGGTGCCCCTCTTCTGACTGCTTTGGCGTGATGAAGCATATCTTCCATAGTTACCGGTACAGTGGATTCATACCCCAATACAACCATGCCTAGGGAATCGCCAACCAAAATTGTGTCTACTCCTGCTTTTTCCAAAATTTTAGCTGTTGGATAATCGTAAGCAGTTAGCATGGTAATTTTTTTGCCTTGTGCAGCCATAGCCTTTAATTCGGGAATAGATTTTTTTTTCATATTAAAACCCAGCCTCCTAATACTTTTAGAATACCAATTAAAGTTAAATTTTAGCCGGACCTAAGGCATAAGAAACCTTGGTCAGGCATAATTTGTATTAGCAAAAATACATGGTAACAAAAAGGAGGATATTCCATGTCAAAATCCTTTAAGATAACCAATGTTCTAAAGGGTATTCTTATAGCAGTTATTCTCTCTTTCGTACTTACCTTGCTGCTAAGTTTAATTTATCATTTTACTTCTTTACAGGAATCTGTAGTGCATTCTTTAGTAATTGCCGGGGTAAGTATTTTAGCCGCCAGCTTTTATATAGCTTTTCATTGCGGTTCTAAAGGCCTTTATTATGGGCTAACAATTGGTTTCGGATTCTTTTTACTTAATTTGGCAGTATATTACATCTTTTATGCTGGGGATCCTTCCTGGAAAATGATCTTGTCCAAGTTAGCTTTAAGTATATTAGCCGGGTCAATCGGCGGCACAATTGGAGCAATTCTCAAAAGATAATGTCACCCCTCGGCCAACTAAGTGAGCTTAAATACATAATAATCATACTACTCTCTCTCTCTGCTGTCCAATGACCCATTTGATAATTATCCGATCTCCTTGAGTTAATGGTGTAGTGAATTCAGCCGCCTTTCCATTAACAAGCATTTCCAAGCGCCCGCCTGGAATAGCTTGCTCTGTAAGATTCAGGTAAGGAAAAAGTTCTGAAAGAATGGGTTTGCGGCTAAATCCCTCAACAATTAATTCCATGCCATCAAATACTTCTTCATCTGGAGAGAGTATTTTTCCCTTTGAGATTACCCTCTCTTGCTGGGGAGGCAGCAAAAATTCCTGGCCATTAACCGTAAAAATCATTGGCTCTGGTTTTAGTTGCAGGTCTTTAATCGTAATTCTTTTTTCCGTAACCTCTATTTCATCATAATCCTTGATAAGATAATCCGCTGTCTCAATTTGGCCATTAACTTTAATAACTAAATCTGAGGTTATTTCTCGAACATGATTATTAACCTTAATAACTTTTTTTTGGTCTGTTTTAAGGTTTATTCCCTTTGTTTTAAGAAAACTATGGAGTGTCGTATCACCTAGGAAAGTTATTTTGGAACCGTCTACCAACCAATCCTCGGCATCGGCAATTATATCATTGACATAAATTACGGGTTTAAATTCTTCTTGAACCCCATTCCAGACAATTGTTTTACTGGGGGAAAATGATATTACATCTTTAAGCTGTGCTTTGGCGTCAGTACCGGTAGATCCGGGAACAAATTGGACACAATCATTGGGCTTTAAGTTTTGTTCCAATTTAGCTGGCTGGCCATTAACTGTTATTTGAGCCGGCTTACCTAATCCACCTTTTAAGACTTTGAGCTCTCCGTTTAAGTAATAGATTAAAGCTGCACCCGGCCGGCCAAGAAATGTCCGAGGGTGTATTCCTGCTGACAGCAGTGCTTCTGCCACAGTAACTAACTTTAATTCAAATAAAGGAATGTTAACGCCATTGACCCTAACGGAGTAATATTTCAGACCATTGCCATCCAAAGCATTTATCCCAATACCTAAGGAAGTTATGACATCAGAACCTGTTAAATTGGTTTCTTCTCCCCAAACTTTGCTTATTCTTTCCCTGACTTGAATTCCAATCCTGGAGCGCGGTATATCTAATACACTGGAAAGAAATTCGCTGAGAAGGGGTGTAAGACTGCCGCCCCCCACTAAAATAACTGCCTGTGGTTTACCTTCATTTAATTTTAGAATTTCTTGGGCAATTCTTTCAGCCATTGTCTGGACGGTTGGTTGGATTACTTCTAAAATAGCGGAAATAGGATAAACAGTTATTTCCCCAAAAAAGTTTTTTATAGCAATTTCCTGTTGACTAGTAATTGCTTTTTTAACTTTTTCTCCTTCCTGAAAGTCGAGGAAAAAGTGGGCACAAATTTGTTCTGTTACCTCATCACCCGCTATCGGAACCATGCCATAGGTAAAGAAGGAACCATCTTTAGTAATAGCTATATCAGATGTACCGGCGCCAATGTCAACCAAGGCTAAATTAAGTCTGCGCATATCAGGAGGAATAGCAGCTTGACCAGCGGCAATAGGCTCTAAGGTCAAACTGGCCATTTCTAATTCAGCCCTTTCTAAGACTGCGACTAAACCATCGACGACAGTTCTGGGAAGAAAAGTAGCAACTACAGTAATTTCAGCTTTTTTCCCCCTTTGCCCAACCAAGGAGGTTAAGGACTGGCCTTCCAATTCTTGCTTAACCGTACTATAACCGACACAATATGGGTAACTGCTGTCCATTTCCGCAGAAGTTGCTTTGGTCATGGCTTCTTGCAGTGCTTCCATTTCCAGAGACAAGACGTCCTGTCTTTCCCAGCGCATTGGGAATGCCTCTTCTCTGAAAGCTTTCCCGGTTTCGGTACGCAAGGTTCTTCCTGCAGCAGCAACAGCAACCTTTTGTAGCCTTATTCCAGTCTTTTGTTCCAGCTCTTCTCTAATTTCTCGGACCGTTTTGGCCGCTTCATCGACATCATGCACTTGGCCGTCAAACATTGCCCTCTGGCTATGCTCAACCCTTGTGCCGGCGATAATTTCATATCCTTGGTCTTTTTTTTGCATTACCAACCCGATTACTACCCTTGTTCCAATATCTAAAACAAAAATCGGCTCCATTTCTCCTCACCCCTTAGACCATCCAAGAAAATTCTTAAATAGCAAGCTCACTTGCCAAGTTATAGAGCTTAAAATTAAATGGCTCTTTGGGTCCAAAAGCTGCACTTAGAGGTTTAGCAACGACTTCATTATGCGAAAAAGAAATCATAACTTCCGATTTACCTTCCAAAAGAACCTCAACGGCTTTAGCGCCCATCATTGCTCCCAGCAAAGAATCGAAAGCCGATGGTGAACCGCCTCTTTGAATATGCCCCAGAATCGTAACCCTATTGTCGAAACCGGAATATTCCTTTAGCTTCTTAGCAATTTGCCAAATGTCCCCTACTCCTTCGGCTGCGATAATGATACTATGATTCTTGCCCCGTCGGAAACCTCTTAATAGTTTTTCACTGATCTCTTGTAAATCAAAGGGAACTTCAGGAAGCAAGATAGATTCAGCCCCGATAGCTAGTCCTGATCTTAGAGCAATCGCCCCGCAGTTTCTTCCCATAACCTCGACAATAAAAGCTCTTTCATGGGAGGTAGCAGTATCTCTTAATTTACTGACTGCTTCCACTACAGTATTTACCGCCGTATCATAGCCAATTGTTAAGTCAGTCCCTACAATATCATTATCAATAGTACCTGGTATTCCGATTATCCGAATACCATATTGGGTAAGAGTAAGAGCACCCCGGTAAGAGCCGTCTCCCCCAATTACTACCAGAGCATCGATGCCCTTCTCCAGCAATTGTTGAGCGGCTTTTTTTTGCCCAGTCTCTTTAAACATCTCCGGGCACCTGGCGCTCTTTAAAATGGTTCCACCTCTATGGATGATATCCGCAACCGAACCCAGTTCCATCTCTTTAATTTCGCCGTTAATCAGCCCTTCATAGCCATGATAGACACCATAGACCTTCAAATTGTGATAAATTCCTTTGCGGACAACTGCTCTAATGGCTGAATTCATACCTGGGGCGTCTCCCCCACTTGTTAAGACCGCAATTTTATTATTTAAAGACACTTTATCACCCCACTTAAACCTTATCCTTGCCGAAAATCATTGTGGCCCGTTTAACTGATTATACAATTTTTGACATAGAGTATCAAATGTCTCTATGTTTTCTGCTTTGTACTTTTGGCATCTAGACTCAAAACCACTTAGGCGTTTTTGAAAATATCCGGCAATTTTTTTATAGTCTTTAGTAAAGATTTCGTGTATTAAATTATAGAGCATATATCTGGCTTGAACATGGTTTGCTTTTTTGGAGCTTCCTAAAATATCCTTGGATTCTAATTCGTAGTATCTTAGAAGCAGAGGCATGACAAGATTAATAACTTGAACCATATTTAGATCCTTAGAAGCGAAGTTTTCGGTGTTAATCTTGTTAGCCAACTTGTCCTCTTGGCATGCAGAGTGCTTAAGGACTTTATCGACTGCTTCCACTGCTTCTTTAAGGTTAATATAATTCAAATTAAATTTGGGCTCGAACAGGTTAAATGGATTGAGAGAATCTAAGTTAAGTTGATTACAAGAATCTAAATAATAATTAATAAAGTTTTTAATCTCTTCGGGTGTTGGCTGGTTTAAGCGGATAATCAAACCACTGTTTAAACGTGAGGCAAAGCGAGTACCCAGAAATTCAAAAGAAAATTTATCACCCTCATAAGTTATAACTGTCTTGCCACCCTGAGCGATTATGGTATCTAGGGTGTGAAACAATTCTTCAATTGTCTTCTTTTTCCCTTGAAGTAAATTGATATTATCAAACAGCAACAGTTTAGAACTACGGAAATACTTGCGAAATTGACTTAACTCCCCACTATAAGCAGCATAAGAATATTTAGAAGTATATTTAAGAGCATCAATCAAAATTGTATTTTTGACCTTGTTTTGATTCTGCCTGAAAAGATGTTCTAGAAAAGTCGATTTTCCCAAGCCCTCTGTCCCAAGAATCACAGTAATATTTGGCACACTAAAAAAGTTGAATTTATCAACAAACTGATAAGCGAGGCGATTAAAACTACTAACAAACACTTCTGAGGCCTCCCAGATATTTTCAAAATACAGTAGGGTAACTACCTATAACACCTAGATGCTAAAAAGATGAAATGGACGCAAAGGCTTATTTTAAGCAACTAAGGTTCAGATCACTCTGAACCTTAGTAGTTCTTAGCAGATTACCGTAATAAGTATTACTAATATGTGGCTAGGTAATTATCAAGCTCCCATTGATGAACAGCTGTCCGAAAACTATCGTATTCTTTCATTTTAGCAGCTACAAACCGCTCATAGATATGTTCGCCCAAAGCATCTTGAATAATTTTATCTTTGTTTAATTCACTCAAGGCTTCCCTAAGATCGGCGGGAAGGGAATGAATACCTAATTCTTGACGCTGCCTGTCATCCATAGCAAAGATATTCAAATCAATGGGCGGAGGAGGAGTCATTCTTTGTTTTATACCGTCTAGCCCTGCTTTTAGTTGGACAGCAAGTGCCAAATAGGGATTACATGAGGGGTCAGGGCTTCTTAACTCAATACGGGTGGAAGCACCTCTTTTGGCCGGAATGCGAATCAGCGGACTGCGGTTCTTACCGGACCAGGCAATATAGCAAGGAGCTTCGTAACCTGGTACAAGTCTCTTGTAAGAGTTAACAGTGGGATTAGTAATTGCTGTAAAAGCTTTGGCATGCACCAAAAGCCCTGCGATATAAGAAGTAGCTACTTGGGAAAGGCCCATGGGGGCTTCCGGATCATAAAAAGCATTCCGGCCATCTTTAAATAGTGATTGATTAACATGCATTCCTGAACCGGCAATACCGAAAATTGGTTTAGGCATAAAGGTTGCATGTAGTCCATGTCGTTGAGCAATTGTCCTAACAACAAATCTGAAAGTGACCATTTTATCGGCCATTTCAAGGGCATCAGTGTATTTGAAATCAATTTCATGCTGCCCAGGGGCGACTTCATGGTGAGAAGCTTCAATTTCAAACCCCATTTGCTCCAGGTTGACAACCATGTCTCTTCTGGCATTTTCCCCCAAATCCACCGGTGTTAAATCAAAGTACCCTGCTTTGTCGTGAGTACTGGTAGTTGGCCGGCCTTCAGAATCAACGTGGAAGAGAAAAAATTCAAGCTCGGGGCCGATATACAATTTATAACCTAATTCAGCGGCCTCGGCTAGGACTTTCTTTAAGGCAGTGCGTGGGCATCCGGCAAAAGGTGTTCCGTCCGCATTCGCTACATCGCACATCAGCCTGGCCACACCTCCTTCGGCAGGCCGCCAAGGAAAAGTAACGAAGGTGTTGAGATCAGGCCGCAGATACATATCTGATTCCTCAATACGGGCAAACCCTTCAATCGAAGAACCGTCAAACATCAGTTCTCCATCTAAGGCCTTGGGTAATTGCTCAATGGGAATAGCAATATTTTTCAGCACTCCAAAAATATCCGTAAACTGAAGCCTGATAAACTTTACTCCTTTGTCGGAGGCTTCTTTCAATATATCTTCCTTGGAAACAGTCACGTCATGTTCTCCCTTCTCAACCATTATTGAGGGTTTTATTTATTATTTTTAGCATCGAGGGATGGATATACAATAAATTGGGACTATTTTTTAAAGCTGAAAATCTTAGAATCTCCTGCTTGCTAAAAACATGGGAGAAAAAAAGCTTAAGAGTAGCTTTTTCGTCAATAGTCCGCAACTCTACCTTATCAGGGTACAATAGGTAATTATAAATTGAATCACGCCAGGTAAGCCTAATAGTCCCGGTAGATATTTTTATTACCCCAAATTCCTCTACCCAAACATCGATGATAGGGGAAAAACCCTGAATGATATTTTCGGCTTCCACAGCCATCTGGCCAGCTTCCTGTCTTAATTTCAAAATATGTTCAATTATGAATCTCGCCGGCAGGGATATATCCTCCAGGATTCGAGCGTAGGCTTTTATCTCTCTTTCCCACTCGCGTATACTTTCGGTATGGACTGATTTTACTTCTTTGAGCCTTGTAGTTTCCTGATCCAGCACCCGAAAGATCCGCTCGAAACTGTCTAACAAGATTTGGTCATTATCTAACAAGTCCATCTCCACCTTTATCTGGCTTAACAATTATTTTATACTAAGATCAGTTTTTTTCCCAGCTTTTTTTTACCAGTGGATATGAAAACGAATAAATATTGACCTATTTCTTTCTGCGAATACACTCCGAGAGATTTTGAATTAAGCCTTCAATTTCCTGGGTTTCGCCTTTCATGACTTTGGCTAGCTCTAAAGCTCTCCACCCGTAACGTAAAGCAGCCAGGTTGTTACCTTTGTTTTTTAGCCTATTTGCTAACTGCAACATTACTTCATATTTAGGCATGTCGACATTGACGTACCTTCCCTGAAGCCATTTATAAAGGTTTTGCTTTATACAAGCATCTTTATATTTGAGAAGATAAGTTAATTCTTCGCTGATTTCCCCAACTTTGGAACCATCGCCGTGAAACTGAAAAAATTTTAGAGCTTCATAATAGTATTTTTTAGCATCTTCATATTCTTTTTTCATAATAGCAATAACTGCTAAGCCATGATAGCGCACTGCAAAACCAAATTCATGCCCTTTATAATATTTTAAGGATAGTTTGAGGCTTTCCTCGGCTTCATCTAACAGTTTGGCATACTGAAGGATATAACTTAACAAATAGTACGCCTCGCTAACTTCTGAATACTGCCGTTTTTTGAAGTGCAGCACAATAACGCGGTATTGATACTCCAGAGCTTCGTAGATCCTGTTTGTTTCCAATAGTATAAAAGCTAAGTACTGATGGGAATTGGCTAAGGAAATTTCATCTGCTAATAACGCGTAAATTTTAGCAGCTTGCATAAAACTTCCTTTGGCGGCTTGATTTTTACCCTGGCTATATTGGACTTCACCTAAATATAGGTAAATATCTGCTTCCCCTCGAACATAGCCATATGCTTTACACAATGCGCCTGCCTGCAAAAAAGCATCTATTGCTTTTTTCCATTCTCTTAATCTACTGTAGACTTGGCCTAAGTCAGTGTAAAGAACTGCTAAACGCAAAGAGGATGAATTCTGCGGATAAATATTAATTGCTTGCTGATACCAATCAATGGCCTGCCGATAATTACCTTGCACAAAGCAAATACTTGCTAAACCGGCCTTGGCTTCAGCCATGCCTTTCTCATTATTTAATTGCCTACAATAGTTAAAAGCTCTGTAGAAACCACTTTCAGCCTCTTCAAGCTTATTATTTCTTACTTGGGCTGTCGCCAATAGTCTTTGGGAAAAAGCAATTATTACAGGTACCTGCAAAGTTTCTGCCTCTTCCAGGCTGATCTTTAATTGTTCTTCAGCCCCAACATAATTGCCGTCACTCAAATATTTTATACCTGTTTCCAGATGTTGCTGCCATTTACTAAACAAAACATTCATGTTATCCCCCTGGTTTATAATATGCTATACTTAAATTGATGGCTCAAATTAGACTGATTCAAAATAAATAAACTAGTTTCAAGACTATTTTCTCTATCTCAAAGGGGTGTTTTGTTCATGATGAATAAAAGACAACCGGCTAATGCTAGCTTTTGGTCAATTTTTTTCAGGATCTTAGTTTTTTGTTTAGCTTTATATTTAGCATATTTAATTCTTCGGCCCCTAATTAGTATTCTCTTAGGGATCGGATTCTGGCTGATCAAAGTTTTGGTTTTCCTCACCGCTACTGTTCTGGTGGTACACCTCTTTCTGAAATTAATCTTTCAAATAGATTTGCTTCATTTACTTTTCGGCGCAGGATGGAAAAAATAAGGTTTTCGTCACAAGCAACAATCGGCAAAAGTATTTATTAAATAATGAGGGCTGCTAAGCAGAGAATTCAAATTTCTACGCGGCAGCCCTTTTCCTATTCATATTTTTAGACCAAAAGAATAATAATTCAGGGAAAGGAGGAAACAGCTATGAGATTTCACAGCAGAGTGATTATCCTGAAAAGGAAACAGTTTATTATTACGTTAAGTATTCTGTTAATGGGACTTTTCTGGTTAGGAACATATGATAGAGTATTAAGTGTTATCACGAACAATCTTAAACCCATCTATTCTGTTAAAACTGATACAAACCAGATTGCCATAACATTTGACATTAGCTGGGGAGAAGAAAATGTCCTGCCGATTTTAGAGATACTAAAAGCTGAGAATGTTAAAGCTACTTTTTTCCTCTCTTCCCCCTGGTCGGAAAAAAAGCCGGAACTGGTTAAGGAGATTGCCGCTCAAGGCCATGAAATAGGCTCGCATGGCAGGCGCCACGTTGATTTAAACACCTTAAGCGAACAAGAATTAATTCAAGAACTGGCTATTTCCAAAAGTGTCTTGGAAAGCCTCACCGGTCAAAAAATTAATCTCTTGAGGCCGCCAAACGGAGCCTATGATAATAAGGTTATTGCGGTTGCCAATAGCCAAGGGTACAAAGTGATACAATGGAGTGTGGACTCCCTGGACTGGAAAAGACCCGGTCCTCAAGCCATCGTAAACAATATTATTAATGGGCGGGGGAAGAATAAGGGTGCAGCCCCAGGTGATATACTCCTCTTTCATGCCTCTGATTCCGCTCCCGATACCCCCAAAGCTTTGCCGCTAGTCATTAAAACCCTGAAAGATAAGAATTATGAACTCGTGCCCGTCGGTGTCTTATTACAAAACGCCAAAGAAAGCTGGCCTCCGGGTTCCACTCTTTAATGTCCTTTCCAGCTGGAAAAACCCTCACCCACTACTTCCGAAACATCACCTATGGCCATAAAAGCCTGAGGATCGTTTCGATGCACAATTTCTTTAAGCTGGGTCAGTTGGGCTCTATTGATAATGCTGTAGACAACCTTTTTCTGGGACTGAGAATAAGCTCCTTCCGCCACAAAATAGGTGACTCCCCTTTCCAGCTTCTTGATGATTTCCCCGGCAATCTGCTCGGATTGATCCGTAATTATCATGACACTCTTGGAATAATCTAAACCGACTTGAACTAAATCAATCATTTTCGAAGCTATAAACATATAGATCATGGCATACATCGCCATCTCCGGCTCAAAAATGAGAGCAGCCCCTAAGAAAACAATTGCATCTAAACCTAAAATAATTTGGCCAACACTAAACTGGGTTTTTCTGTTTAGAACAATAGCCAAAATATCCGTTCCCCCCATCGAACCACGGGAACGAAAAATAATCCCCATCCCTATGCCGGTTACCAACCCTCCAAAAATAGCAGCCAATAAAGAATCGGTTGTTATAATGAAGATATCTTCAGTTAATCTTAAGGCGATGGAAAAACTGGCTACTCCTAAAATACTTAGGAAAAAAAGCTGACGGCCAACCTCTTTATAGCCTAAAATAAATAACGGGATATTTAGAATAAAAACTAACAGCCCCACTTCCCATTCAAGTAAATAATAAAGGATAATAGCTATCCCTGTTATTCCTCCGTCGGCAATCTGGTTAGGTAAAATAAAGACATTTATACTAATAGCGACAACAAATGCCCCAAAAATAATCGCGATACATTGTTTAATAATCAACCAAGGAAACTTTTTTATAATCATTTTAAAAACTTTGGCTCCTTAGATATACTCGCAAAATCTATCCAAATTTATACAACAGAATAAACAAGAACTTAAGGCTTGACAAAATGTTTCGCATTTAGTAAAGTAATTAGGCTGATTGAAATGCGCTCGTAGCTCAGGGGATAGAGTGACGGTTTCCGAGGCCGGAGGTCGCAGGTTCAAATCCTGCCGGGCGCACCATTGATTGATTTCGAGATTTTTTTAGGGGACATTCCAGCTGAGTAAACTTTCTACTTTAGCAGGTTTGTCCCTTTTCTGTTAGCTTGCAAGAATTGCTCAACAACTGCCTGAATATCTCTTGTTACCTTTTCGGGTTCCTGCTCGCCATCAATCACCCTAACCTCTTCCCCTAAATCTTTCCACTCAGCAGATAATTTTATGTAGTTTGCTAGCACTTGCTGCAAAATTTCTTCCTTTTCAAATATTTCCGTTTGAAACCGGCTATCCTGGATTCGTTTTAGAGAAGTCTGAGGCCTGACCTTAATAAAAATAGTTAAATCTGGTTTACACGCATATTTATTAATTTCTTTAAGCCATACAGAATCAATTTCTCTTCCTTGATAGGCTAAAGAAGACCAGATATACCTGTCACAAATTACAAAATCGCCCTGTTCAAGGGCAGGTTTGATTTTATTATTATTATGATCCAACCTATCGGCAGCAAACAACAAGGCTAAACTGCCGGCAGTTATTCCTTGGGTCCGGCCGCTTAAGACTTGGCGAATAACGGCACCGATCGGCCCATCACTTGGTTCTTTGGTCAAGATAGTTTTGCGGCCGTACTTTGTCTCCAGCAAGTTTTTTAATAGCTGGGTTTGAGTACTGATTCCTGATCCATCGATACCCTCAAAGACTATAAATTTTCCTTGGAATTTTCCCATAATTAATCATTTAAACTCCTTTATTTTTTGTCGATATCGTTCCATCATGCATTCACAGATGTTAATATTAAAAGTATATCAAAGTCAATAAAAAAAAACACCTGTTTAGGTGTAACTAAAAACGGTGTCTCCAAGTACTTGGAAGCACCGTTTAAATTCAGTCTTAGGTTTAATTCAATTATTCTCCCTTAGCCCACTTTACTCATTACTCTTAGTTTGTCAGCCAGTAAAGCAATAAATTCCGAATTAGTAGGTTTTTGTCTTTCAATATTCATGGAATAGCCAAATATTCTCTTCAGAGTTTCCATGTGTCCACGTTCCCAGGCCAACTCAATAGCATGTCTTATCCCACGTTCTACCCTGCTGGGAGCAGTATTATATTTCTTGGCTATAGCCGGATACAACTCCTTAGTTACGGCTCCTAATAAGGATACATCTTCAATCACCATTAAGATCGCATCTCTTATGTATTGATAGCCCTTGACATGTGCAGGAATACCAAGTTGATGCATCATGGTTGTAACTTCGACACTGATATTCACACTTTTGCCCGTTGGTGCTACAGCTGAGCAGGTTTGAGCGAGGGGAGCATTAGACACTTCTACTTCCTGGGTTAAGGTTTTGATTCTCTTGCCTAATATTTCCAAATCAAAGGGTTTCAGAATAAAATAATCCACCCCCATCATCATAGCTTGATGGGTTAATGTCTCATGCCCAAAAGCAGTCAACATAATAACTTTAGGACGCGGCACCGATGTTCTGGCATTTATTCTCTCCAGTAGTTCTAATCCGTCTAAATTGGGCATGACTAAGTCCATAATAATTAAATCCGGATCATTTTTCTGAATCAATTCCCAGGCTTCCAGACCATTGTATGCTACTCCCACGAGCTCGAAACTATCATCTCGTTGGAAATAATCCTGAAGAATTTGGCATAAATTCCGATTGTCTTCCGCAACAATAATTTTAACCTTTTTTGCCATTTTACCATATCCCGCCTTATTATATTTTTTCCGGCTGCCTTTCCGGTGTCTTCATTATAAATCAGTAGGGATGTCGAATTCTTAAAAAATAAGGAACACCAACATTTTTTGGAATTATTTACGGATGCTTGTGTTTTCAGGGAGTTTATTAGTTTGTCCATCAATTTTTCAATCGTTAAAATAACTCAATTTTATCATTCGCTAAATGAATATAGCGAACAAAATTTATAAATGACTTTTATATAAGTTTTTTTGTCTTGAAATGACCTACTCGCAAGGAAACTGACTACAAATCTATATTTATTTGCCAGTGTTTAATTATCAATAAAAAAAATATACAATACTGCAAGCATCACCATAAAAAGGATAAAAGTGGCTGCATATTGTATATTAATATGTGCTTGCGCTCAATAAACCTATTTCCAGCAAGTCAATAGTTGCTTTTACGGGCAATAAGTCGAAAATTAACTAAGTATGATAGCTTCTGTCGGGCAGCTATCTGCGGCTTCTTGGGCAGAATCTTCCAAATCTTCGGGGACTTGGTCCTGCAAAGTCGTTGCTAGCCCATCATCGTCCATTACAAATATTTCCGGACATACTGAGGGACAAGCCCCACATCCTATGCACGCATCTTTTTCAACATGGGCAATCATATTATCACCTCGTCATATTTTACTAACTATTCTGCCCGCACTCAGCCAAGCTATACAATTCCTAGGGAACCGTCTTCATAGAAGTGATTAGCCATTCTCCGTTTATGGCTTCTAACCTTACAACAAAGTCTAGTTCTTGTTTCTCATCAATAACCGAACCTAATACTAGTTTTACTAAGAATGTATTCTCATCCGAAGTATTCTCAATAACCGTCTTTTGAATGCTCAAAAAGGGATTCTCTGTTAAAAGCTTAGCCATTATCGCATGATTATCTTTAGCTTCCAGTGCTGTCATCCCTGAAGCTAAATCCAGCTGCCGGTAATCCATCCTTTTCCAATAATTCTTGACTACACTGTAGGGGTTAGAAATATATTCCCCTCTGGCCATTGCGGAAACAGTAACTTCCGGTTTCTGCCACCAAAATATTATTCCAATAAAAAATACACTTAAGGTAATAATAATGAAGTGACGATTAAAAAACATAATTTCCCTCCTAAAGCTTTTACTATATAAATAGGAGGGAAACCCTAAATTCATGTCTCAATAATTTATTTATTTCTAAAAACTTTTTTTAAGACATTAAGTACAGGCTGTGGCAAACGGATATAATATATTTTCATATGCGCTCCCCTCCAAAAAATATTCTAAGATAATTTATTACAAATAAAATAAATTAGACTATATGGTAGTTATTAACAGCTTCTTCAAGTTGTTTTACTAAAGATACTTCCTCTGCCGATTTGGCTGAAAAATATAATTTGGCAATAATAGCAGCCAGCATTTTAATAACATCCTCAAATACTAACTTATCTTTCAAGGCTAATTTCTCACTAGTTTCAATCATAGCAATACCGAACTGATGACCTACACCTTCTTTCATCATCTTGGTGCAGGATTTACCTAATAATTTCATAACCAGAGCGGCCTCTTGTGTATCGAGCTGCCTGACAGCATCAATCGTAGTGTTTAGGCCTTGAACCATACGTACGCCAATACCGGTCCAATCTATTGGTTGACCCATTTTCTCTCTCTCCCCTCATGATAATCACCTGTGCATTACTATATGCGCAGGTGATAACAGGGGTGAAATACGTTTTGGTGATAAATGCTGGAATAAGCTAATTTATTTGCCTAGTTTAGGAACTTCGACCGAAGAAACCATCAATAATCCTAAAACAATCATAGCAGCAGGATATGACTGCCAGGGAATCTTATCCATAAAAAAGAGCAATAGGGCCATAAAACCTCCTGCAAAGGTAATCGGGACACCAATGAAATAATCTGCGCTAGGAAGAAGATTAAACCTTGCTAAACGTACTGCGCCACACATCGCAAAAAAGGCAGAAACTAAAATTCCCCAAAAAGGCCAATTAATTTGCAGGACAAAAACATAAACCAGAACAGCCGGAGCCAAGCCAAAAGAAATAATATCACTTAAAGAATCCAGCTCTTTACCAAAGTCTGAATTGGCTTTGAACCTTCTGGCCACTTTACCATCGAGTGAATCCATCAGAACTGAGAACATGACCATAGCCGAAGCCTGCTTTAAGTTATGCTCGAATGAAAAAATTATCGCTAAAAATCCAAATAATAAATTAGCTAGTGTAAAAAGACTGGGTAGAATTCTCGAATCGAAGGATCTTACTTTCATTGATATTCACTCTCCTGCTGTATTTTTTTTACACTTCCTAAACCCAATAACCGACTTGTTCCAGAACACTAGCAGCGCTACCTCGAAAATACGATATAATAGGTAAGGATTTTAAAAAGAATTTCCCATAATATTTATGAAGAATTCGATCATCTAAGAGAATTACAACACCTTTATCATCTTGCGTTCTTATTAAACGCCCAAAACCCTGTTTAAAACGGATGATAGCTTCAGGTAAGTGTAAATCTTGAAAAGGATCATATCCCTGGCCGGCAAGAAGGTTTGCCTTAGCTTCCAGCACGGGTGTATCCGGCGGCCAAAAAGGCAATTTAGTCATTATCACACATCTTAAGGCCTCGCCAGGTAAGTCAATCCCTTCCCAAAAACTGCTCGTTCCTAGAAGAATGCTTTGCTTATTTTTCATAAATTCTTGAAGGAGTACTTCTCGGCTGCCGTTTATTCTCTGGGCAAGGATATTTAGCCGGGAAGCAGCCATTTCCTGCGTTAAATGACTATAAACCAGGCGCAAATAACGATGGGAAGTAAATAGTATTAAAGTTCTCCCATTCATAACCTCAGCAATGCGGCTAATAAAATTGGCTGTTTTAACTGCTAAATCTCCTTCAGGGATTTTTTGCACTTGAAGGTCATTAACAATACTAAATAACATCTGCTGAGAATAGTCAAATGGTGATTTAAGTTTCAGACTCAAATAATTATCAATTCCGGTATCTCTGGCAAAATAAGCAAAACTATCCGCAACCGTCAAAGTAGCCGAGGTTAAAACTGTACAGTTGATTTTGCTGAATATCCATTCTTTTAAGATTGGTGCTATATCTACGACAGTATTTTTGAGATAGATGCCATTATTGTTTTCCAAATATGTTACCATGTTTTCACTATTATCGGAAACAATTACCTGCAGGCCATCATAAATAAGTTCCAAATCGCTTTTATTTCTGAGAATCTCTAAACGAATCCTATCTAATTGCTCACTTTCTACAGCCAGGATATTATACAGCTTGTTTAAGACATCAATCAATCCCGCCAACCGATTCAGAAGATTTTCGATGGCAACAGTAAAAACCGCATAAGTTCCCTCTCCTAGTTTAACTTCATCAATTCGGAGATTTAAGCGTCCCTGGAGAATTTCCTGGCATATAGCGAATAATTCATTGGTTTGTTCCGTAATTCCTAAGCTCACATCCAGGATATTCTTTAAACAGGTATCGAATTCAGACCAATTTATTAGTGGATATATTTGAGCCCAGATAAAACGATTCTTTTGCAGCGAATGATGGAGACTGCCCTTCTTCCCGCTGATTCTATCGGTTAAGCTTGCCATCTGTTCCCTGCTGATGGCAAAACCTAATTGTTTAAGGGCTGTCTGGTAAATGTTATGAGCTTCATCAATAATAAGATCATTGTATTCAGGCAAAATCTTGTTTTTTGTCTTGATATCAGCTAGGAGCAAAGAATGATTGATCACAATTAAATCAGCTTCTTCAGCTCTTTTTCTGGCTTTGAGCATAAAACAGCGGCTGGCAAATTGGCATTCATTAGGCTGACAGTAGGGATTATCAGCTCCATATTTTTTCCAAATACCGCTTATGTTTTGCAAATGAGCTATTTCGCTAAAATCACCGCTTATTGTTTGGCTCAACCAGGTAAAAATACCTGCTTTCACCAACTTCTCATTCTTTGGAAGTTTATCATCAGGTTTATCCTGATAAAAGCTCTGTAAACAAACATAATTATTTTTGCCTTTTAGTAAGGCCCCTTTGGTCTTAAAGGGTAGAATCTTTTGCAAAAACGGCAAATCTTTATAAAAGAGCTGTTCTTGCAGAGTAATAGTATAAGTAGCTATAATGACCCGACTTTTATTTTTCCGGGCCCACCATAAAGCGGGGATAAGATAGGCAAGGGTTTTTCCTGTACCGGTGCCTGCTTCAATAATATAATTTCTTGCCTGGGTAAAGCCCTCGATAACAGCCTCTGCCATCCTGGATTGAACAGCTCTATCTTCATAACCTGCAAGGTTTTTAGAAAGTAACCCTCCTTTTTGAAAACATTGCCTAACCCACTCCGGTGATTCGGGGATGTGCTCGGCCTGAACTTCAGCCTCGCTTGTGAATAAATTAAAACCCTCTTCATTAAGGTTTAAGCCTGTCCGAATAGGTCTGTCCGGAAATTGCTTGATAATTTGCCGGCGTAAGGCCGTAATCAGTGATCCACAAGCAAGCCCCTTGGTATGTTCTTCCAGGTTGTTTAAGTAGCCCACATCAAAGTTTAAGCCGATAGCAAAACAGGTTTTTAAAAGCTTCCAAATTTCTCTTACTTCTTTGTGAGCGGGTGAGCGATACTTAATTCTTTGTACAAATAGGCTTCCTGCTTCAGGCAGTCCGTGTTTGCTCAGGAATGGATAAAATATCGCTAATATTTCTTTAACTTCAATCAATTGAGTAAGATTAATACTACTGTCCAATAAGTTTAAGCAATGGGTAACAGTATCGCTATCCCGGACGAAAACGTTGGAATTGATAATAAATTCCTTAACTTTTGCCCTGTCTCTGTTTTTATCCTCAGATGTTAAATAAGCCTGATTTCGAGTAAATAGCAGGTAACGCGGTTTCCGGTTTTTTTCTATTCTTAAAGCAGCAAAATGCCACTGTTTCCCTGTTATTTGGGGAGGCACAACCGAAAGTATGACAATAGGTTTCTCCAATTTAAGTTTAGGCTCCCTTCATACAGCCTTTTCTGCTAGAAAATAGAAAACACAAATAGGAAAAGACAGCATATTAATATAACGAAATTGCATTGGTTGGCGTGTAATAAGCCTTAAGGGTTATAGGAGGATGAGAATGAAGCTGGTTTATCTACAGACCAATTTTCCTAATGGGCGCTCCCATATATTAATTCGCGACTTGGATTCTACTAATTGTGAACTTCAGCATTATGTCTTAGTCCTTAGTAACAGCGGAAAACTCTGGGTAGATGTTTTCTGGCCGTATGATGAAGAATCAGAGCGCTATACCAGCAAGATCTCCGAAGACCATTTTTGGCGCATCTTTAGAGAATGGCGTCTTAAAGGGCTGGTTCTGGGCGATAATGAAAAAGTAGCGGAAATTATAGCCCGCAAGCACTTGAGCCGCAAAAAAAATAGGGCTAAAGTCTAAACGGAATTATTGCTTTTTGTACCGGGTTTTGTTTGTTCTTCAGCTTTTTGGCGATCAAGGCGATAAATCAAGGCTAAAACCTCTGCAACTGCCTGGTAAAGCTCAGGCGGAATTTCTTTGCCTAACTCAATCTGCATCAGGGCATCAATTAGTGATTCGTTGCGCTGAACCGGGATTCCTTTTTCTTGGGCAAATGCGATTATTTTTTGGGCTAAAAACCCATCACCTTTTGCTACAACCCTTGGCGCCCCAATATGGTCGTAAGCAAGGGCGGCTGCTTTCTTGACCCCTCTTTTTTCTTCCCTCATCCTTTGATATCAACTCCACTTAATTGAATGCCGGAGATAAACTTGGCAAATTGGGGACACTCAACAAATGTTTTCCCCGATATTTGCTGGAGGCTAAAGCCTAAGGTGGCAAAGCCCTTTTGGATCTCAGCTTCCATTTTTTGAATCAAGGGAAAAATTTCCTCAATATGATCGTGAAGAATACAAATACTAAGTTTATTATCATAGAGCACTAAATCTGCTCCAACTAAACCGATATGGGGAGTTTCAACCTGTAAAGCTAAATGGCAATGCTTGGTATCAATCCGCCGCCCGTAACGTGAACTTTCAATTGCCAGTCGAGCCTGATACAATTCGCCCTTATCGAAAAGCGGGAAGTGCAATAAGCAATAGGCACTATCCCCGGTTCCGGTTTGCAGCCAAAGCTGCTGACCGGTTATTTCTGAAAGTATTTCATTTAGACAGGCTTTTTCTGCAGTATTCAAGCTCTCAAAATGTTTAGAAAGGATTTGCAGCAAGTAATATTTCAATGGCCAGGAGCGGGCTCCCTGGTTATCTTGCTCATTCCTATAATCTTCATATATTAAGTATTCATAATCGATCCCCAGCATTTGATAGTAGATGAGCAAAGGGCTAAAATTTGAGCCGCTTAGTTGCGACCACCTGGGAATACTGTTCCAGATTACTGTTGCCAGTTTTTGCAGGTACTTGTTTTTGCCGCGCAAAATGGCTAAAAGTTCAGTGGTAAAAGTAATATTGCTGGGATCAATAAATCTCTTGAGATAATCATAGATTTCCGGATCCAGAGCCAATCCTCTTTTGATTAGGAAAAGAAGTTCTTCGTTTCTGAGGTTGTTAATTTTAGCTTTATTTAAACTAACCCGGCTTAAGATTATCCCTTGCTCGTCAGCTTCCTTAACTACAGCCCAAAAACGCTCTCCGGTTTGCACCTGAGCCTCAAGTTTAGCTCTAATCAATTTACCGCCAACGGATATTAGCCCCTCTTGCTTGTGATCTTGGCTCACTACTTCCACCAAAAGGCGCTGGCCAACCTTTAACTGGATAGGGTCAACAGGCTGGAGCAAACTAGGAGGAAGATTCACCTTATTGAGCGGCATATTATCAAACCTTTCCCAGAACCCTTAATAACCAATTAAATAATTATCCGTGCTTAAACCAGCGAATAACAGCCTGGTACCGGATTCAATTTTCTGGTTATTCTAGTTATCGTCATTATGAGGCTTTAATTATAGCCATAGAATAATTGTATGCTATCCGGCAACAATCAACAAGTATGATCTTAAACCTTTTAACCTTTTGCCAATCCAGAAAAAGCCGCCAAACATGCAGTCGGCGGCCAAAATTCTAAGCTAAAAAACAGTATCATTTTTTAATATTTATCATTATAATTGAGCATCAATCATCTTCGCTAAATCTTGCTTGCTCCTGAAACCTATTGCCTTATCCACTACTTCACCGTTTTTAAATAGTATGAGCGTGGGAATGCTCATGACATTATACTTAGCTGCGACTTCATTGTGCTCATCGACATTCAACTTGCCAATTAAGGCTTTGCCTGTGTATTGGTTGGCGAGCTCCTCCACCACGGGAGCAATCATCCGGCAAGGCCCGCACCAGTCAGCCCAGAAATCAACTAAGACAAGCCCCTTGGCATTCAAGACTTCATTTTCCCAGTTTTCAGCCGTAAACGTTTTGACATTTAGACCAGACATATATAGACCTCCTTTTACCTTATAATTATCTACTTAATGAACCTATTAAGAACTTCAATTAGGTCATCTAAAGCTTGATCGTTTTCAGTTTTAAGAGCATCTTTCAAACAAGTTTTGGAATGTTGTTCAAAAATAAGGATACCAACCTTGTTTATTGCTGCCCGGACGGCAGCGACTTGAATCAAGATATCAGAACAACATTTTTCTTCTTCCAGCATGCGCTGCAAACCCTTAACTTGTCCCTCGATCCTCCTGAGGCGCAAGAGTATATCATTCTTTAATTCACTCTGATTTTGCAGTTCCATTTTACTCTCCTTATACCCTTAGGGGGTATATCTCGATCCATTATATACCTGTCAATTAGTTATGTCAATATAATTTTAACACTATCTACCAAAAAATATTCTCCCTTAAATATTCCCCTGCTTCCCTACTCATTCATTTCTTGCCTTTAAGACTCAGCTTAATACTTAGTTCTTGAAGCTGGCTGTCAGCAACAGGCGAAGGTGCCTGGGTCAAGAGGCAGCTGGCACTTTGGGTTTTGGGAAAAGCAATTACATCCCTGATATTATCCCGGCCGGTTAAGATCATTGTCAGTCTGTCGAGACCAAAAGCAATTCCGCCATGGGGAGGAGTTCCATATTCAAAAGCTTCCAGTAAGTAGCCAAATTTCTCCTTAGCCTCTTCGGGGCTTAAACCTACCAGCTTAAATACCTTTTCCTGAATATCTCGCTGATGAATTCTAATACTGCCTCCACCCAGTTCCATCCCATTGAAGATCATATCGTAGGCTTTGGAGCGAACTTGGAGAGGATCAGAATCTAATAAAGGTATATCTTCATCCATTGGACTGGTAAACATATGGTGCAGGGCAACATATCTCTGCTCCTCTTCGTCATATTCAAAAAGTGGGAACTCTGTAACCCAAAGGCAATTAATTGTTCCAGGGGGAATAAGTCCGAGCCTTTTAGCCAGTTCCAGGCGGAGGTTACCTAAAGAGTTATGGACAACAGCCTCTTTATCGGCAACAAAGAAGAGAATATCACCTGTTTCTCCCCCCATGGTGGAAATTAACTCTGAAATCTCCTCTTCTTTGAAGAATTTTAAGATGGGTGATTTCAGGCCGTCTTCCGCCATGACGATATAGGCGAGTCCTTTGGCTCCATAAATATTAACAAAATGAGTTAAAGCATCGATTTCTCTCCTGGGCATACCGGAACAACCTTTGGCGCAAATCCCTTTGACCCTGCCGCCTTTGGCAATCACGTCCGCAAAAACCTTAAAACCGGTTCCCTGGACAACAGGTCCTACATCTATTAATTCCATGCCAAAACGGGTATCCGGTTTATCCGATCCGTAACGTTCCATCGCCTCTTTATAACTCAGGCGCGGAAACGGCCTTGGAATTTCAATGCCTTTAGTTTCCCGGAAGATTTTAGTTATTAGTTCTTCCATTAATGGTAAAATATCATCAATTTCGATAAAGGACATTTCCAGATCGAGTTGGGTAAATTCAGGCTGCCGGTCGGCCCGAAGATCCTCATCCCGGAAACAACGGGCTATTTGGAAATACTTTTCAAACCCTGCTACCATTAAGAGTTGTTTGAAAATTTGGGGAGACTGGGGCAAAGCATAAAAACTTCCCAGATTAACCCGGCTGGGGACAAGATAATCTCTGGCACCTTCCGGAGTTGACTTCGTTAGGATAGGAGTCTCCACTTCCAAAAAACCTTCTTGGTCAAGATAATTCCTAATTATTTGCATAACCCGGTGCCTCATCAGAAAAGTGCTTTGCATATCAGGACGCCGAAGATCCAAATAGCGATATTTAAGCCTGACACTTTCATCTACCTCAACATTTTCCTGTATATAAAAAGGAGGAGTCTTGGCCCTATTTAAAATATTAATACTGGCAGCAACTACTTCAATTTCTCCTGTCTTCATATTGGGGTTGGCAGAACCATCAGGTCTTAAACGTACTCTGCCTTCCACTTCAATAACATATTCCGAGCGAATTCTTTCCGCACTGCTAAAGCCATCGCCCGGCATGTCTGGATAGAAGACAACCTGGACAACTCCCGAACGGTCTCTTAAATCAACAAAAATTACTCCCCCATGATCCCTTCTGGTTTGAACCCAGCCCAATAACCTTACAATTTGCGTGGCATTTTCTCTGGTTAGAGTACCTGCACCGGCCCTTCCTTTTAACATTGAAATCCTCCTAAAGTACGATTTGACTATTGTTTATATTTTGAAGCAGGTATTGTTTAATTGCTCCCCTGGGCACTTCGGTTTGATCTCCTAATTTCATGTCCCGGACAATAATAATGTCCTTGGCTAATTCTTCATCTCCCATGATCAGCACATACCTAGCACCTTCGCGGTCAGCATATTTCATTTGATTCTTTAGCCCCCGGCCTAATAAATCCATTAAGGCCGGAATTCCCTCCTGCCTCAATTGGCTGAGGAGTTTAAACCCTTCTTGCCGGGCCTTATCCCCTAAGGCGGCAAGCATCACTTTATTATCCGGTTCCAGTTCTATTTCGATTCTTTGCTTATCCATAACTGCCAAAAGACGCTCGATCCCCATGGCAAAGCCAATCCCCGGGGTCGGCGGCCCGCCAATCTCTTCAACCAATCCATCGTAGCGGCCGCCGCCGCAGACTGCGCTTTGAGCCCCAATTCCTTCGGCCATGATCTCAAAAGCGGTTTTTTGGTAATAGTCAAGGCCTCTGACCAGTTTAGGGTTAATCAGATAATCAATACCGCAGACATTTAAGTATTGCTGAACTTGTTCAAAGTGCTCCCGACACTCCGAACAAAGTGTATCCAAAGTAGTGGGGACACCGGTAGTTAAACTTTGACATCGTTTGTTTTTGCAATCCAGAATCCGCATGGGGTTACGTTCAAAGCGCGCTTGACAATCCTCACATAAATCTGCTTTGTGCTCCTGCAAATATTTTTGTAGCTCAGTACGATGCTTAGCTCGACAAGCCGGACAACCTACAGAATTAAGATGCACTTGAAGCCCTTTCAAGCCCAGTCCTTGATAGAATTCCCAAATAAGCTGAATTACTTCGGCATCAACCAGCGGATCCTCACCGCCTAAAACTTCAACCCCGAACTGGTGAAATTGGCGAAACCGTCCGGCCTGGGTATTCTCGTAGCGAAACATGGGGCCCAGATAGTACAGTTTTAAAGGCTGAGCCTGCGCATAGAGTTTATTTTCCACATAGGCGCGGCAAACGGAAGCAGTTCCTTCCGGCCTTAGGGTAATAGATCTCTTTCCTTTATCCAAGAAAGTGTACATTTCTTTATTAACTATATCAGTGGTTTCGCCAACCCCTCTTTGAAAAAGTTCCGTCGCTTCAAAGATTGGGGTTCTAATCTCCTGATAACCATACTTAAAGCAAATTTTTCTTATTTCATTTTCAAGATATTGCCACTTTGCGGCGGTTTTAGCGATAATATCCTGTGTTCCTTTTGGACGTTGAATAATCATCATCTTCCTCCTGACGTCCATTATTTTAGTATTATAACACAATTGTGCTTAACACTCATTATTTCTTAATATTTTTCTCTTAAAAATTAACTGCCCAGCAAAGCTTGTAGACGTTTAAGATGCACTTGCCTATAACCTTTTAAGTAATGATTAAGGCCTAAGGGATTATAGATATTGACATGGCCGGAATTACCCTGAAGTATTTTGCTGGCAGCGCCTGCTCCTAAGCCTAGAATATTTTGTTTTTCTTCAATAATAGCTATATTATAACGGCACTCTTTACCCGGTAAAGCATAGCCGACATTTTCCAAATTACCGACAATGTTTTTCTGGCGGTATAGATAATAAGGCCGGTAGCCTTCTGCCCCTAGCCTCTGGTCAAGTAAACTCTGGAGACTAAGCCAGTTTTCCTGGCAAGAATGAACATAGTTCTCTTCCCAAGCAATTGAGCCTCTTTTGAGGGCCAAGGCATGGACGGTAAGGTTATCTGGTCTTAGCTTCAGAACTTCTTCGCAAGAGTCACTGACTTCTGCGAATTTTTCTCCCGGAAGGCCAAGAATTAAATCCATATTAATTACCCAGTCAGCCATTTCTCTGGCTAAAACATAACAATTCAGGATATCTGAGACCTGATGTTTACGGCCGATCCTTTTTAATGTTTCATCTTGCATAGACTGGGGATTGATACTTAAACGGTTAATTCCGTAATTTTTTAAGATTTTAAGTTTGCTGGAATCAATAGTATCCGGCCGGCCGCCTTCTACGGTGAACTCTAAGTCTTTTTCCGTACTTATATTGTCCCGAATAACACGCAGTAGCATTTCCAGATCGCCGGCCTCTAAAATGGTTGGCGTCCCCCCGCCGATATAGATATTATCGGCTCTTAGTCCTAGTTCCCGCATCATTTGCCCTGTCATTCTTATTTCTTCATGAAGGGTTTGCAGGTATTGGGATAATAATGCTTGATTGTGGGCAGATAACTGCTCGGATGGAAATGAGCAGTAAAAACAGCGGGAAGGGCAAAAAGGAATTGTCAGATATACGGAGATCACCTTTGGGTTTGCTTGGTATTTATTTAGATAAGGACTTTGAACCGCAGCTATAGATTGCAGAAGCCTAGTTTTTTCCTCGCTGACTGAATATAAAGCGGTAAGTATTTTGGTCTGGGTTTCCGCCGTAAGACTATTGTCCGCCATCTTACGAAGAAGTTTGCCGGGCCTGATACCGGTCAGTATTCCCCAAGGGTTATCTTTTCCGGTTAGTTTTTTGAGGAAAATAAATATTGCTCTTTTCACCAGGATCTGGAACAAGGGTTCTTTGCCCGGCGGACGGAAACCATTTTCGAAAAGAGCAAGCGGAGAATCAATGACCTCTTGCAGAATAATCTTACTATCCTCGAGCCAGCGAATCCTAAAAGAATTGGGGGATTCAGTATTAATTTCCATAATAAGTTCCTGAGAAGCAGACAATACTTCAGCAAGCTCAATTTTTTTACCCGGAAAAAAAGCTGCGATGACAGCGCTGCAGCTCTGAAGCAGTTTTTCTTCTATTGTGGAACTAACAACCCTAATTACTTCACTTACCATTCCCAAGCTCCATTGATAAATGGATTATACTTCCTTTCTCTGCCGATAGTCGTAGCCCCTTCATGGCCGGGATAAACACGGAGATCATCATTTAAGACCATTAATTTTTCTTTAATGCTTTTTATTAGCTGTCCCATATCTCCTCCCGGAAAATCAGTTCTGCCTACGGAGCCATTAAAGAGGGTATCACCGCTTAAGAGGCCTTCAGGAGTTAATAAACATATTCCTCCCGGAGTATGACCGGGGGTGTGCAGGACTTTAATTATCATCTCCCCTACACTTAGTTCTTGCTTATCCTGTAAAATAATTTCCGCCGGCTGTAGTTTCATGGCCAAACCGGAATATTGAGAGAGATTTTTCTGCGGGCTAACTAGCATTTCTGCATCATCAGCATGAATGGCCACTTTAACCCCAAGCTCTTTCCTTAGAAATTCAACTGCTCCGAGATGATCAAAATGCCCATGGGTTAGGACAATCGCAATAATCTCCAGATCTTTGCCTTTAAGCCAATCATAGATTCTTTTGCTGCCTGCTCCCGGATCGACCAGAATTGCTTTTTTAGTTTGCTCACATGAAACAAGATAACAATTTACACCCATCCCTGGAGTAACAATACCTTCAATCATTAAGAACCACCTCACTAAAAAGTCTTTTTACTGTCCAGCAAAATAGTAACCGGTCCTTCATTAACCAGTTCAACCTCCATATAGGCTTGAAATTCACCTGTCTCTACCTTAAGGCCTTTTTGGCGAAGAGTATTAATGAGCTCATTGAACAGTGTTATTGCTGTTTCAGGGGGAGCCGCATCGGAGAAGCTGGGCCTTTTACCCTTACGGCAATCGCCAAAAAGGGTGAACTGAGACACTAAAAGTAATTCCCCCTTAATATCTTGCAGGGATAAGTTCATTTTTCCAGCTTCATCTTCAAAAATCCTTAAGCCGATTATTTTTTCAGCCAGCCAATCCACATCTTGGCTTTGGTCTTCCCGGCCAACTCCAATTAAAGCCAGAAGCCCCGGGCCAATTTCGCCGCTGACCCTGTCCGCGACTTTGACCCGCGCCTTACTTACTCTTTGTACAACACAACGCATTACCGGTTTCTCCCGCTTTGAATTCTTTCCACCACGGTTATATCTTTGACGCGGCGGATCTTTTGCAAGACAAAATTCAGATGCTCCAAATTGCGAGCTTCAATTTTTAATTGGATATGAGCTACTTTATCTTTGCCCACTCGGGCATTAATACTAAGCATATGAGTCCTCGTCTCCATTATAACATTCATAATATCAGTAACCAAACGGGCTCTATCCAAACCAACCAACTCAATATCAACAGGATAAACAGATTCAATATTCTTTTCCCATTCGACTTCTACCAGACGTTCCTGTTCTTCAGCCGTCATCCCCAGCAATTCGTTACAATCCGTACGATGAATGGACACCCCTCGTCCCCTGGTAATAAATCCGACAATTTCGTCTCCGGGCAAAGGGTTACAACAGCGCGAGAAGCGAACTAAGATATTGTCAACTCCCTTAACCCTTACACCTTGAGACGACTTCGCGCTGGGTTTTTGTTCCCCGGGGAGAGGATAGAGAGAAGGCTCAATTTCCTCCTTTATAACTTCATCCCTTAAACGGCTTAGGGCCCTCTTAAAAGTAATGGCCCCATCACCAAGAGTAGCATAAAGGTCTTCAATACTGTTAAAATTAAAGGTTTTAGCTAATTTTAAGAGGTTTTCATTTCTTAAAGCCGTTGTTGGTTCCATTCCCAATTTCCGAGCTTCCCGTTCCAGCCCTTCACGCCCCCGGGCAATGTTTTCTTCTCTTTTTTCTTTTTTAAACCATTGGCGAATCCGGTTTTTGGCTTGAGAAGTCTTCACCAGGCAAACCCAATCCCGGCTGGGTCCGGTAGGAGCCTTCGAAGTTAAAATTTCAACAATGTCGCCATTTTTCAGCTTAGTTTCCAAGGGGACAATGCGACCATTAATTTTTGCTCCTATACATCTATGCCCGACATCAGTATGAACCCGATAGGCAAAATCTATCGGGCAAGAATCAGCCGGCAGTTCTACCACATCCCCTTTAGGGGTAAACACAAAAACAGTATCCGCAAATAAATCAACTTTGAGGGATTCCATGAACTCCCCGGCATCTCTGGAATCATGCTGCCATTCCAAAAGTTGGCGTAGCCAAGATAGCTTTTGCTCGAAATTATCTTCGACCTTTTTTCCTTCTTTGTATTTCCAGTGAGCGGCAATCCCATATTCTGCCGTCCGGTGCATTTCCCAAGTACGGATTTGAATTTCAAAAGGTTCACCATGGGTTCCGATCAAAGTCGTATGCAAGGATTGATACATATTAGGTTTAGGCATCGCAATATAGTCCTTAAACCTTCCAGGAATAGGCTTCCAGAGAGTGTGAATAATCCCCAGCGCACCATAGCAGTCATTAACAGTCTCGACAATAACTCTTACTGCCGTAAGGTCATAAATTTCACTCAAATCCTTATTTTGGGTAACCATTTTCCGGTAGATGCTGTAAAAATGTTTAGGCCTCCCGGCAATATCCGCTTCAATCCCAACTTCCGCCAGTTTGGCATGGAGTTGTTCAATTACCTCGTTAATCTGCTCTTCTCTCTCTTTGCGTTTTAAAGAAATCCCTTCAACCAGATCGTAGTATTCTTGCGGCTTTAAAAATCTAAAAGCTATATCTTCCAGTTCCCATTTGATCTTAAAAATTCCAAGCCTATTGGCTAAGGGAGCATAGATTTCCAGGGTTTCCTGGGCAATTTCCTTTTGTTTGTGTTCGGGCTGATATTTTAAAGTCCTCATATTGTGCAGGCGATCAGCTAGTTTAATCAAGATTACCCGAATATCTTTAGCCATAGCTAAAAACATTTTGCGCAAATTTTCAACCTGAACTTCCATTTTGCTTTGATATTCAATTCTGCCCAGCTTGGTAACCCCATCCACTAAACCCGCTACTTCATCACCAAAGGTTTTCCTAAGGTTTTCAAGGCTTAGTTCCGTGTCTTCGACAACATCATGCAGGAGGGCGGCTATGATCGTTGAGTCATCCATCTCCAGGTCTAATAAAATTAATGCCACTTCCAGGGGATGATGAATGTATTCCTCACCGGAGATCCGAAGTTGCCCCCGGTGCGCTTCCTCTGCATACCGATAGGCGTTTTCAATTTTAGCAATGTTATTTTGAGCGTTATTGTGAATAATTTTTTCTTTGAGATCTTCAAAATTCATATGCCACCTCAGGATCTTCAAAAGGATAATAAATTTAAACCCAGTAGATAAACTACTAACTTAACATCCTAAAACGTAAGGAATATTGTAAATCAGTTTTCTTAGCAGTGTTTAAGCGGATTAAATACGGACCTGTTCCTCCCATCCAGGTAACAAGGCCAAGTTCTTCCAAGATTTTTAAACATTCCATTTGGTACTTGCTGTCACCATTAGGCTGCCAGGAAAAGAAAGGAGTTTTAGCTGCTTTCCTTAATTCCTTATAAAAGTTAACTAAATTTTGTCTTGTTAAAGAAATATGATTATTCTTATTTGAAATGAATCCTCTAATGGGTTTTATTTCAGGTTCTTCACTTGAACAAGCTGCCTCAGTAAAACTATCTCCATTAGCTTGCCGATAATCCTTCAACACCGCTTGAACTCTTTCCTGTCCAAGATAATCATTTGCTTCGAGACTATATATCATATCAATTTTTTTCATATTATTCAATTCTTCCAAGGCTTGCCCTTTCCTAAAGGCCACAGCCTCCAGCTGATGATTGCCGGATTCCAGAAATAGTTTCAGATGTTCTCCTTCTTTACCCATTGCTATCAGCTTTTTAATAGTTAAATTAGATGTCAGAAGTAAAGGTTCCGGATTTCCAACCCCAAAAGGAGCCATTTGGGCTAATTCCTTTTGGAGATCCAAATTAATCTCCGCACAAGGCAAGACGGCATCAATGGTGTATTCTTTCTGATAGAGCAAGCCGCTATTAACAAAGCTTTCATTAATACTTTCTTTAAATGCATTAATTTTACTTCTTTCCAAGGTAAACCCCGCCGCTTGTTTATGGCCGCCGAATTTAAGCAGCAAAGAAGCTTGCTTAGTCAGTTCTTCATAGACGTGGTAACCCGGAATACCTCGAGCCGAGCCTTTGCCGGTTTCCCCTTCCTCGGAAATCAGATATACCGGACGATGAAAACATTCTACCAGTCTCGAGGCTACAATACCAATCACACCATGATGCCAGTGCGGTGAAGAAAGCACAATCACAGCCGGTAAAGGCCCCTCAAGCAAGATTTCTTTTGCTTCCTGAAAGATTTTTTTCTCCGTGAGCTGTCTCCGGTAGTTTTCTTGGCTTAACTCCTTGGCCAGAACCAAGGCTTCTTCGTACCCATCTTCTAAAAATAAATTCAAGGCTAAGCGTGCCGTATCCATTCTCCCGGCGGCATTGATTCGAGGTGCAATGATAAAGGAGACTTGGCCGGCTTTGAGCTTTTTATCTTTAAGGCCACATTCCTCAAGCAGTGCTTTTACGCCCATGTTTTGGGAATTCTCCATGACTTTTAGGCCATATTTGACTAATATTCTATTCTCGCCTATTAACGGAACAATATCAGCTATAGTACCGAGAGCCACTAAGTCTAAATAAGCAAGTTCAGTATGCTCGGATAAGTCAGGTTGGCAATGAGCAAATAAAGCCTGGACAAGTTTATAGGCTACTCCAACACCGGCTAAGTGGGGAAAAGGATACCCTGAGTCTATAACTTTGGGATTAAGAATCCCCAGGGCAGCCGGAAGTATTTCCGGAGGCTCATGATGGTCGGTTATGATCAAATCTATGCCGTAACCGGAGGCAAGCTCTGTTTCCTCAATAGCCGTAATCCCGCAATCTACGGTTATAATCAGGGTAACGGAATTAGCAGCAGCTTTGTCAATTATATCTTTGTGTAAACCATACCCTTCTTCCCGCGTAGGAATATGGAGCAAAACATTAAAACCAAAATTCTTAAAAGCTTTGTAGATGAGAGCTGTTCCCGTCACACCGTCGGCATCGTAATCACCGTAAACCAAAATTTTTTCCTTAAGCTCTAAAGCCTTCTCTAATCTTAACATGATTTGCCGCATATCTTTAAAAAGAAAAGGCGAATGCAAATTAAATAAAGAAGGCCTTAAATATTCGAGGGTATCTTCAATGGTGGTAAATCCTCGCTTGCTGAGAATTTGAGCAACACTTGGGCTGAGAATTTCTTTAGCAATCTCTAAACTTAATTGTTGTTGTGATAAACTCCACATATTAAATCCTTTTTCTGCAAAAATTTAATATTACCTAAATGCATTTATATGAATCAAAATACTTATTTAATATCTTGCTCAGCCTTGCCACTCACTTTGTTTTCATCTTTATTATCGGCTAAAGTCTGTTTAATGCTGGCTATGTCAATAGGATCTTTAGGATCATTATCCCCTGCCTGCTTAGGCTCAATAAGTTTTCCCTTTTTATCCTTCTTGGTTTTCATTTCGGATTTGGGTCGTTTGCCAATTTGGTGTTTAAGTTCTCGCCAAAGTGCTAAACAAAACATTAATAAGGCACCGGCAAAAACCGAACAAAAAATGACCAGTACTAACGGTAATTCAGTGGACCAGCTTAGGAATTGAACTGGGACGATAGCCGCATTTTGAACTGCGAAGATGACAATAATTAGAGCAATAATGATAGAAATCATGAGAACGAACATACAAATCCTCCTTTAATCAAAGTATACAAGATTTCTTTCTCTCTCGTCTTTTTCCTTTGTATTAGAAAAATATTTACATAGTTTAGTAAATTATATTCCCTATGATAAGCCATCCACAGAAAAAAATAAACTTAAAAATTACTTGCAGGTATAAAGCACGGGGAATTTGTCTGTAAGTAAAAAGTAAAGGAAGCCCTATTATTAAAGACCAGAGCAGAAAAGCCGGAATTAAAGGCAAAATAGCACCTGCAGCTAATAAAGAAGCTGCCGAAACCATAGATACTTTAATTATTCGGAGTTGCTGAGTTTTCTTATCTAAAAAATAATTTAGGATAATCCCGACGAGACCTATAAAGATAATGATTGGCTCCCAATGCCAAAAATCCTCAAGGTAATTATGGTAATAATTAATTATCGTCAGTATTATAGCCGCAAGAAATACTCCTTTAGTTCCCCAGAAAAGAGAGGCTCCCCCGGCCACAATCAGCAAGGCCTCTAACACAAGATATTCCCAGAACAATTTGTTTTTCACCTAACTTCATTTACCGTGCTTCAATATAGTATTTCCTGTTAAGCCTGGAATAATTATACTTAAAGAATTAAGGTGAAAAAACAGCCGCCATTATGGAACAATGGCAGCAGTTAAAATTTCCGGATTAAACTTCTTTAGCGGCTTTGGGCCCTCTGCACATGGCGACTTTTCCCGTTCTGACAATTTCAACTATTCCATAATCTTGCAATAACTCACACATCGCGTCTATCTTCATTTCTTCCCCAGTAAGTTCCACAATCATTGTTTCCTTGTTAACATCCACAATATGAGCTCTGAAAATCTCAACAATACTTATTACGTCGGCTCTGTTCTCAGGAATTGCCCTGACCTTGATCAGCGCCAATTCCCGGTGTACCCTGTCCTGGCCGGTAAGGTCAATAATCTTGATAACATCGATCAGTTTGGATAACTGATTAACAACTTGTTCCAATTCATATTTATCATCTGCTTCAACCACTATGGTTATTCTGGTCATATCAGGCTCTTCCGTATAACCGGCGGTAATGCTTTCAATATTGAAAGCTCTGCGGCTGATTAAGCCGGAAATATGGGTTAAGACCCCCGGCTTATTCTCAACAAGCACGGCTAAAGTATGCTTCATCTTTCCTAGCCTCCCATGATCATCTGATCTAAACGAGCCCCGGCAGGTACCATCGGTAAGACATCTTCATTCTCCGGAATACAAACTTCTACAAACCTTGGCCCCTCAGCATTAATCGCTTTTTGTAATACTTCAGTTAAGTCTTCTTTTTTATCCAATCTAACAGCAGGCACTCCCATTGCTTCGGAGATCTTCACAAAGTCGGCTTTAGTCTTGAGGCAGGAGTGAGCATAATGCTGATTATAAAAATTCCTCTGCCACTGGGCAACCATTCCTAGAACTTGATTATTCAGAACAATAACCTTAACAGGCAAATTTAAATCAGCTATAGTCATTAATTCCTGACAATTCATCATGAAACCGCCATCTCCGCAAATACAAATAACTTTTTTGTCAGGTTCTCCCACTTGAGCGCCTAATGCCGCCGGCACGCCGTAGCCCATTGTTCCTAGTCCGCCTGAAGTTAGAAAACATCGCGGCTGCTTAAAATTATAATACTGAGCAGTCCACATCTGGTGCTGCCCGACATCAGTAACAATTATAGCCTGGCCTTGAGTTATTTCACTTATGGCTTCAATAACCATCTGTGGTAAGATCTGCTCCGAATCATTGTTATAGACCAAGGGTTTTTCTTTTTTCCAGGTGTTCATTTGTTTCTGCCAGGGCGCAACTTGCTCCTGCCATTCCAAGCAAGAACGTTCTTTTACTCTTTCCAGCAGTTTTGCTAAGGACCATTTTAGATTACCTATTACCTTAATATCCGCACGGACATTTTTATTTACTTCTGCAGGGTCAATATCAAAATGGACGATTTTGGCTTTGGCAGCAAAGTCTCTCAAAAGGCCGGTAACCCGATCATCGAAACGAACGCCAATTCCCACCAGCAAATCCGTTTCCGTGGTGCCAATATTTCCAGCGTAAGTCCCATGCATCCCTATCATGCCATAATTATGAGGGTCATCATCGGCAATAGATCCTAACCCCATCAGGCTGGTAACAGTCGGAATACCGGTATATGATACTATCTGCCGCATTAATTCCGAGGTATCGGAGAGAGTAACACCTCCCCCTACGAAAAAGAGTGGTCTCCGAGCCTGACACAACTCCTCATAAACTGCATTAATAGAATCAATATCCCCTGCATAGACAGGGTTATATCCCCTCAGTATGATTTCTTGAGGATAGGCAAAATCAATTTCAGCAGCAAAGACGTCCTTGGCAATATCCACCAGTACCGGCCCCGGTCGGCCAGATCGGGCTATATAGAAAGCTTCTTTCATAACCTGAGGCAATTCTCTGACATCCTTAACCAAATAATTATGCTTGGTAATAGGTGTAGTAATACCTCTAATATCAGCTTCCTGAAAAGAGTCCCTGCCAATTAAAGAAACCGCTACTTGGCCGGTAATAGCAACAACGGGGCTGGAGTCCATATAGGCAGTTGCGATACCGGTAATCAAATTGGTAGCACCTGGCCCGGAAGTAGCTATGCAAACTCCGACCTTCCCCGTAGCCCTGGCATAACCGTCGGCAGCATGAATAGCTCCCTGTTCATGTCGAGGCAAAATATGAGGGTATTCAGCTAAAAATAAAGCATCATATAAGGTTAAGACGGCTCCACCCGGATAACCAAATACGACTTCAACATTTTCTTGTCTAAGGCATTCTATTACAGCTTGGGCGCCGGTCATTTTCATTAATTGTCTCCTCTCCTTTCTCTAAGTATTATAGTACAGATGAGAAATAAATGCACTATATTAATAATACTATTTTATAATTATATGATATTTTATTTGTCAAATCACTATGGTTTTATTAATCTCAGCTAAATGGATGCGGCCTTGATAATATTGGGCAGCTTCCTCAGACATTCTACTAATCACACCCAGATGCGGAAAATGAGTCAAGAGAAGTTCTTTAGCTCCGGCCGCTTGAGCTAACTCCGCGGTTTCCTTGCTGGTCATATGGCCGGGAAACATTCCTTCTTCGTGGGCAAAAAGGCTCGTTTCACAGACTAAAAGATCTGCGCCTTGACAAAAGTCTGTAATTTGGGAGCGGGGCCCCAAATCACCGGTATAGACCAATACTTTATCCTGATAGGCGAACCTCATGGCTAGATTATATTCTTCATGAACCGTTTGCCGAAAAGTAACATTTAAATCACCAATACTTACAGTTAGGTCGGGATGAATTTCTTTGCCAACAGTATATTCCCTAAAGCTTAATTCCGAGAATCTTGGGGAATCCTTATGCCCATAAACCGGCAAAGGTTCACTCCTTTTCTTAAATACATAAGCAAATTTACTGGCATACAATAAACAACCTAAATCAGCGATATGATCATAATGATAGTGAGAAATAAAAACAGCCGTTAAATCTTCCGGACGGATAATTTTTAATAAATTGGTTAAGACTCCGCTTCCACAATCCAAGAGAATTTTATGTTTATCGGTTTCCAACAAATAACCGGCAGTAGCTTCCCCAGGCTCGGGATAAGCCCCCCAGCGCCCTAAAACAGTAATCTTCATCTCAAGCCATCCTTTCTTAATATGTAGGTAAACAAAGAACCTCGGAAAATCCGAGATCCCTTGTCTTTATTATAAGCATAATCTTCTGTCTAAATTCCCCTGGCAATAAAATTAAGGCAGAGAATTATTATCGTTATATACCCTTAGGCTTCCACAGTTTTATTTTTCCGACCTGCTCCGCCAAAGCGGTTTCTTAACTCTATGACAAGCTGGCTGGCAATAAAGATGGAAGAATAGGCACCACTAAATACTCCGATAATCATTGCTAATGAGAAAATCCTGGTGCTATCTCCACCTAAAAGGAAAATTGCAAGAAGAGCAATTAAGACAGTAACTGAGGTCTTAATCGAACGACCCATTGTCTGCCAAACTGATTTGTCAACCATTTCTTCAAAGCTGTCTCGCTTCTTCAGCCTCTTTTCATTTTCCCGAATGCGGTCAAATATTACGACTGTATCATTTATAGAGTAACCAAAGATTGTAAGAATAGCTGCAATAAAAGCGGCATCGATTTCCCATTGGAAAATGGAAAATATCCCCAAAGTAACAAAGATATCATGGAGAAGGGCAACTACTCCGGAAAAAGCAAAAATAAAACGGAAACGGAAAGCAATGTAAAGCAAAATGAGAATTGAAGCAACGACTAATGCTTTGACGGCTCCGCTCTGGAGTTCGGCTCCGATGGCTGGCCCAACCTTATCTTCCTTAAGATTATTCCTGTCAAATTCCCCTGCTTCTGTTTCCAGAGCTGAAAGAAGTGCATCTCGTTTTTCATCATCCAGTACATCCGTCCTGATTAGGACTTCAGTATTGCCTTCGGACAATTGAACCTGACCGGAAAGACCGACCGAATCCAAGGCTTTGGAAACTTGGGACTGGGATACCGGTTGATTAAACGTTATATCAAACATCGAGCCGCCTTTAAAGTCAATACCCAGATTCAAACCTTGTACAAAAAGAGAAATGATCCCAGGAATCAAAAACAGCAAAGAGATAGCAAACCAAATATAACGCCTTTTGACAATGTTAAAATATAACCTATGTTCCTTTTTGACTTCTTCATAAGTCGCTTCCCCGGCAGCAGGAGTAATTTTTTCTGCAGGTTTCTGTTCTGTTTTCTGCTCAGTATATTTCTTAGCCATTTATTTTACCCCCTTTACGCCGAATAAAGCTTTGCTCATCCTGGGATTAATACCCACAATCCAACGCATAACCCAGCGTGTAAAGGTTATTGCCGTGAACAGGCTGGCTAAAATACCAATAATCAAAGTAATAGCAAAACCTCTGATCGAAGATGATCCAAGAAGGAAAAGCGCACCTGCTGCAAACAAAGTAGTTAGGTTGGAATCAAAAACTGTTAGGAATGCTCTGCTGAATCCCGCGTCAACAGCAGCTCTTAAAGATTTACCAAGTTTTAATTCCTCTTTAATCCTTTCATAAACAATAATATTTAAATCTACAGCCATACCCAGTGATAAGACAAAGCCTGCAATCCCCGGCAAAGTGAGTACCGTCCCTATGGCATATAATCCCCATAACACTATTAAGGAAAATAATACCAGAGCAAAGTTTGCAACCAAACCTGGCAAACGATAGAAAACCAACATAAACAGAATAATGAATATTGCTGCATACATACAGGCATCAAGGCTTTTATTCAAGGAATCCGCACCCAGCAAAGCTCCAACCTGGCGTTTCTCGGCAATACTCATGCTGACCGGCAGTGCACCAGAACGCAAGAGAACTGCATACTGGGCAGCCTCCTCCAAAGAAGAATATCCTTGAATTTGACCTTCACCGTTAACAATGGGAGACATGACTTCAGGGTTTTGAATCATTTCTTCATCTAGATAAATCCCAATCCGCTGGTTTAAAAAGTCAGTAGTAATTTTAGCAAATTCCGTAGCGCCTTTGGGTGTAAAGGTAATATGAACCACATAATCAGTTCGTCCGTAAGAATTATCTACTCCGGCTTTAGCGTCCTTTAATTCTGAACCATCCAGCAGAATATTGCCTTCCGGATCTCTGAAAGTAAGCTTTGCAGTAGTTTTCAGAATATTAACTGCCTCATCCGGATTATCGATCCCGGCAAGCTCGACAATAACTCTTTTTCTCACATTATCAACTTGAATATAAGGCTCAGCCACACCAAGGCCATTAACACGTTGTTCAATAATAGCTCTGGCTTTAGCCATATCTTCATCTGTTATGGGAGATCCATCTTTTCCTGGTTCGGCTTGCAGGGCCAGGTGAACTCCTCCACGCAAATCAAGTCCCAGCGGCATCCCGTTTTCCGGATCCGTTAGGGGTTGGATGGAAAAGAAAACCGCAGCTACGACTAATATGACGGCTATCGCGAGTTTTAGTATATTTCCCCGTTTCATTCTCGTTCCTCCCTAATAAACTCTGAATGGGACTTGCCCATACAAATTTCATTATATCCCTACGACGCTTTAAGTGTCAATCTAGTAATTAAGAATTCGCTAAGTAGAGGAAGGGTAATTCCGTTGTCCAAGACCAGAACCGATTCCAATACATAGACATAATACTGCGGAAATTTTTCTTCACCGCCTACATGCCGTCTCATGCAGTTATCATCCCATTTGTAATCTCGAAATAGCTTCTGTGTTCCATCGATAGCAACTAAGTAGTTTTTTCGGATTAAGTAATTCTGAAACTTCTTTCTCCGGATAAGATCCTTCAAAAGTTCAATCATACTTTCTTGTATTTCCGAAACATCGATCCTTTCCAGTAATCGCGCCAGTGTGTCTGCGTGGGGCAAGGTTTCTAATTCCGGAAACATTGCCTGGAGATTCTCAAATTGAATTCGGGTCATCGATCGATTAACTTCCCGCCTCGACCCGCTTTGTAGCACAAACATGAGTATTCCATAAATCATTAATACGGCTATTTTGTGTTTTATGCTTCCTGGTTTTCTGGGATCGTTAATCTTGCTAAGCTTTTGGAGTAAGCTTGGCAGCATCTGGCGGTATACCATGACGACTTTTTCAAAGGTATCCTGTTGTTCTTTTTGCTCTTCTTCGACACTCCCTCCAACGTTCAAACGGTTCGGCAGGGCAGCCTTCTTTTTCTTTTCTTCGTAAACAACTGGACTTGCTTTCCTAGAGCGCACACGTTCCAGCATCTTTTCTTCCTGGGTATTTTGCTTCTTTTCTCGCTTTGCTTTAGACTTGCTCATTCAGGATTCACAACCTTGTAATGTTCTTCTCCTTTTAAGCAAGCCTTGAAATTTTCTTGCAAAGGGTACATGAAAATCATTTTCTTAGAAAGAGGTTCTGACTCTACTCTAGTTCGTCCGCTTCCTTTGGTTTCTCCTAGATAGATCCAGTTCGATGCTTTGTAGCACGTCCCGTTAAAATGGTCTGTATCCACAAACGTTTCTAATAAGACGGGCGCATAGCAGTATTCTCTGAGCCAGTCCTGCTGAATTTGCTTTACGGCAAGAGAGAGTGCTTTGCTTGCTAGATTGCGTATATGAACCCATGGAAAAATTAAAAAGCGACTGTTGTTTACAATTAAATGAAGGCGAACTTTTCGATCCTCCTTTGTCCAGCCAATCCATTGGTCCCTATCTTCTAGGGACCACGCCGATGCTGAGAATTGAAGGCAGCCAAGTTCTTTGTCCCCTGATTTTACAAAATAGTGTAGACGCGAACCAAAGACCCACTTGTCCCCGAGCATATGATACTGATTCACGTAGGAACGCCATCGTTTCAATTCTTCACCGGGTTCAGCAATGACTAACTGCATGGGTTCATAGTTTCGGATATCTCCACTAATTTCATCGGTGTTAAATTTAATTTCGGGAATATGGACTCTTTGTTTACGTTGCAGTGAGGGTTTGATGGGTGGCAGCTGTACTATCCCATCGGCTTCTAATCGATCAAAAAGATCTTTACATTGCTTCATTTTTGCTCGTCCAGCAGGGGTTGTCCAATTTAAGATTTCACAAACCGTTCCAGCGAGCTCACTTATTTAGCTTGATGGATTATATATAACTATTAATTATATTCTGGAAAGAAAAATAAAGCAAGTAAACCGCCACTTGCATGTTGTTAATCTGTGATAATGTCATGGTATAACTCATCAGGTAAAATGTCATCCCCCATGGAAAGGTATATAATGGGAGGATGAAATTAGAAATGAGTAAAGAAGAAGCTAGAAAAATAACTATTATCGAAGAGCTTTTAGCAGGAAGGTTCACAAATCGTCAGGCAGCAGAACTCTTAGACCTCAGTGTCAGACAAGTGCAACGGATGAAAAAGGAGGCATCCAACAATGGGGTTTTGAGTATACTGCATAAGAATAGAGGGCGTAAACCTGCTAATGCAATCGATCCTGAAGTTGCTAGCGCGATCTGTCATATTTATGAGACAGAATTAAATGGCTATAACTTCTGTCATGCTACTGATGTTCTTGCTGAAGAAAATGGTATATTTGTGTCTGTCAGCACTGTCTCCAGATACCTTAAAGCTAAGGGGATTCGCTCCCCTAAGGCTAAACGCAGACCTAAGAAACATCGCTCCAGGAATGCTAGAGAAAGAGAAGGAGAATTGGTCTTAATGGATGCTTCCAGCTTCGATTGGCTTTGCAATGGCTCTTATCTACACTTGCATGGTGCCATTGACGATGCTACCGGTCGCATCCTGGCTCTTCATTTCGAAAAAGAGGAAACTTTTGAAGGTTACTGTGAATTGATATTCCAGATGAATCGAGATGGTCACTTACCAAGAGAAATCTACACCGATGGAAGAAGTATCTTTGCTTATGACAGTAAGAAGAAAAAGAAACTGTCAATTGCCGAGGAATTGGCCGGTAAAACAGAAAAACAACCTCACTTCGCCAGAGCTCTAAAAGAGCTAAATATATTATTGATTATTGCTAAGTCTGCTCAAGCTAAAGGTGGTATTGAAAGACTCTGGGAGACCTTGCAGGATCGCTTGGTTAAAGATATGAAACGTAAAGGCATTACTACTACTGAGCAGGCTAATGAATTCCTCAAACACTATATTCCTTATTACAACCGCAAATTCGCCGTCCAAGCTGCTAAACCAGAGAAAGCTTATTTGCCTAAAGTAGATTTAGCCCAAATTCAACTTATTTTTTCTAAACAGGTTACAAGAAAGCTTGATTCGGGATTATCCTTTTCTTTTGAAGGCCAGAAATATCGTCTCCCGGTTTATGTCAATAGTAAGAGAGTACCTGCATCTCCTCATGACACGATTACTGTAGCAATTAGTAAGCACATCGGGATACAGGTACTTCTCAAAGGCTTCGTTATTAAACCCGAACCGCTTAAAACTCAGCCTAAGGAAAGTATAGTACAAATGCCCCCTCAACTCAAATCTCAATGCAAACAGCCTCTTCAACCCCAGTGCAAACCTAAAAATAAATCGCCTTGGTTTAACTATACTGAGATGTTCTATTCTAAAAGCAAGCTATCCAGTTTTCGTTTAGAATAGCTGTTCTAAAGCAATGTTTAGTGAATTACTGTATTGGATCTTCTCTTGTGGCAGCTGTCAAGGGCAAGCGAAGCGAAGTTCATCGGAGGCGAAGCCGTAGACCCTTGACAGCATGTATAGCCCAAAACCCTATTGCCCAAAGGCCATTACAAATGGCCTTCTGCCACCCGGCGAGGGACGGTTTCCTTGCTCCGAATCCTTCAAGGGGGGATGACATTTCTGCTGACTAGTTATATTGCTTTAGGGGTGACATTTTTGCTGATTATTGACAGTAAACCGCCACTTGCATGTGAACCGTCACTTGCATTATTTGTTAGATATTAACAATTATTTTTTCTAATTTGAATTAGTTGTCTTCCTTAATTAGTTGTCTTTTCTTAGGCATAAATTTACTTTTTAAACATTGTCTGAAGTCTCATCCTTAGCTTCCGCCGATTCTTCGGTTTTGGGTTCCTTTCTCAGTTTTACTTTTCTGCTCTTTTTGCCGGATTCCTCTTTATAATCCCTGTTTTGAATACTTTGCACCGCAGCTCTTAAAAACTCGAGTTCAACATCTTTGGCCACCTTGATCATTACGGTATCTTCATTAACCTTGGTAATAGTACCGTGAATTCCGCCAATAGTAACAACCTTATCTTTTACTTTTAGGCTTTCTAGCATGGCACGACGTTCTTTTTGTTGTTTGCTATTGGGCCTAATGATGATAAAGTAAATGATTCCAAAAAAGACTGCAAACCAAAGAAGCATATTCATTAAGCTTTGATCCATAAATATAAATCCTCCTTTATGATTGGTGATGAGTTTATCGCTTACCTTATATGTAAATGGTTAAGCTTGTCTTGAATGATTATAACATCTTTATGGCTTTTCTACAGCACTAATTTTCATAAAACCAATATTAAATATCATATCCGTAGTCAGTAAAAAACTGCTGGCGGTATTCAGGCAGTTTCTCCTCGGAGATAGCTTGGCGGATTTCTTGCATAACAATCTGCAAAAAACGCAGATTGTGAATAGTCATCAATCTATGGCCAAATATTTCATCCGCTTTAAGTAAATGCCTGAGATAAGCACGAGAGTAATTCTTACAGGTATAGCAATCACAAGTGGGATCTACTGGGCTAAAGTCATCTGCATACTCGGCATTGCGTATAACCAGTTTTCCAAAGCGAGTCAGAGCCGTACCGTTGCGTGCTATTCTGGTAGGCAAGACACAATCAAACATGTCCACACCACGCATAACACCCTCAATTAAGGCATCAGGTGATCCTACTCCCATCAAATACCTTGGCCGATCTTCCGGCAGCAAAGGAACGGTATAATCGAGTACTTCGTACATTATTTCCTTGGATTCACCTACACTAAGACCCCCTATAGCGTAGCCTGGCAAATCAAGCTCAGTTACCTCTTCAGCACTTTGTTTCCGCAAATCTTCAAACATCCCTCCCTGGACAATGCCGAAAAGTGCTTGCCGCTCAGTAGTTGTCAGGGTACTCTTACATCTCTTCAGCCAACGTGTAGTCCGCTTGGCAGATTGTTCGGCGTATTCATGTGTAGCCGGATAAGGAGTACACTCGTCAAAGGCCATAACAATATCAGAACCAAGAGCCATTTGAACTTGAGTGGCAATTTCCGGACTAAGAAATTGTTTGGAGCCATCAAGGTGAGAGCGGAATTCTACGCCTTCTTCCGTAATTTTCCTCAAATCCCCTAAGCTGAAGACCTGAAACCCACCGCTATCCGTTAGAATGGCGCCATCCCAATTCATAAATTTATGTAGTCCACCGGCCTTTTTTATGAGTTCGTGCCCAGGCCTTAAAAAAAGATGATAAGTATTGCTTAAGATTATTTTTGCGCCAATTTCTTGTAATTCTTCTGGGCTCATAGCCTTAACGGTAGCCTGAGTTCCAACCGGCATGAATACAGGCGTATCGATCACTCCATGAGGAGTAGAGAGCCTTCCCAAACGAGCCCTAGTACGCGTATCTTTCTTTATTATTTCCAATTTGACGGCAGCCAAAACATTTACCTCCTAAAACTAGAAAATAGCTCCCCTCTGCTTTTTTCAGGGAAGAACAACTAAAGAACCTAATACAATATCCGCAGTCTAATCTCAAAGTTCTAAGTAATCAAGCCATAATAAACATGCAATCACCAAAGCTGAAAAACCTATATCTTTCCTGGACAGCCTGGGCATAAGCCTGCAAAACCAAATCCCGCCCGGCAAAAGCGCTGACCAGCATAATCAGTGTCGAGCGAGGAAAGTGGAAATTGGTCAATAAAGCATCAATCACTTTAAACTGATAACCCGGATAAATAAAAATGTCAGTCCAACCTTCGTCAGCAGTAAGTTCCACAGTCTCTTTTGCAGGGCTTAAGTTAGCCGCAGATTCTAAAGTCCGCACTACCGTAGTACCGACGGCGATAACCCTCCGGCCTTCCTTTTTTGCTAAATTAATCCTCTCGGCCGTAACTTGATCCAGACGGAAATACTCAGAATGCATCTGGTGTTCAGTAATATTCTCGGTTTTTACCGGTCGGAAAGTACCTAATCCTACATGCAGCAGAATCTCTAATACCTCTACGCCTTTATTTTTAATGTTCTGCAGCAATTCTTCCGTAAAATGCAGCCCGGCAGTAGGAGCTGCTGCTGAACCGCTTTCTTTAGCATATACAGTTTGATACCTTTCCTTATCCTGCAGGTCGGCATGAATATAAGGCGGTAAGGGCATTTTACCCAGGTTATCCAAAACTTCCTCAAAGAGACCTGCAAAATCAAAGACCATAATACGATTACCATTGGCCAAAATAGAGTCGAGTTTCCCGCTCAAAAGACCACCGCCAAAGATTACTTCCTGCCCTACTTTAAGTCTTTTTCCAGGTTTAATCAAGACCTCCCAAGAGTTGTTGCTAATTCTGCGCAAAAGCAAGACTTCAATTTGCGCTCCGGTGCCTTTTTTCTCACCTAAAAGCCTCGCCGGCATAACTTTGGTTTTATTAAGTACCAAAACATCCCCAGGCTTTAAGAAATTCTCAAAATCTTTAAACGTATGGTGACTAATCTTACAGGTTGTTTTATTCAAGACCATCAGCCTGGAGGAATCCCTTGGTTCCAGGGGGTGTTGGGCAATTAATTCCGGCGGTAAATAATAATCAAAGTCTTCTAATTTCATTTTCAAGCCTTTCTTCCTAAATTAATGCCAGCAACTTATAAAAGCGCATCTTACAGCTACTGATCTAAATCGGCCAAGCTAATCATACCTTTTATAATTCTAACGCTTTAAAATAAGGGAATTATGGTAGTAATAAGCCAATATTTCCTTATAAGAATTGCCCTGCATAGCCATATTATAAGCACCCCATTGCGACATACCTACTCCGTGGCCCCAACCTCGGCCGTTGAAAACAAAAATACCAAAGTTGCGGGGGCGGTCGGCTAAACCCTCATTAGAACTTTTAAGGCGAGACAAAAGAGGGCCGGAGAAAGTACTATTTGGTTGGTAGCTAGCTATGGGTAAATACCCCCGAAAAAATTCATTGTTTGCTTCCATGCGGGGGAAGATGTAATTAACCTGAAATAATCTACTTAGGAAAGACTCTTTATCAAGTTCCCGGTTATAAGGGTAAAACTTTTGAAAAAATTGACCCCCGCTTACCGACTTTTCATTATCGAGCCAATCACGAAGAACAACCTGGTAAACCCGGCCTGAAGCATAAGTACTCAATTTGACTTCCCTCACTGGGGCTAAACCAAAACTTTCACCCAGAATATCGGCGGCAATAAAGAACCTCCACCTGTCAACATAACCGCCGATTCCCTGCGAAAAAGGGTCAGGGCGAGAAATATAATGCGGATCGTGATTTTTCCAAACATTTTGCGTTTCTTCCGAATACCCTCCGTTATGCGCTGAATAGAAAACGTGAATAGGTTCAAAGGTATTAAGATCAACTAAAATTTCCCCTTTAGTCTCTTCAACAGCTATACTGGCTTCACCCTCCACCGTCCTCCCCCAGTAAGCTTGATGGATATCGGGTGAATCAGTTATTCTACCCTGAGAATCCATATTTTTCAACAAGTAAGTGCGAGCGGCCACAGCTTGAGCTTTCAGAGCTTCAAAGCCCTTTGCTGCCCAGGCATTACTCATCTCAATCGGAACAACTCCCTTAAGGTAATCCTCGCTGTCCAACGTATTAAACAGTTTCCAATACATACCTTCTTTGGCTAACTCCAGGTCCCCCCGGTAACTAATCCAATCCCTATTTGGTTCTCTTATCCGAAAAATCCCCTTATTTGAGGTAAGAAACCTAACATTAGGCTCATCCAGGATAACCAAATCATTATTAGTAGAAAGGAAAACAGTAAGGCTGCTTTGACCTATGATAATCTTTTCCCCTACCGTGATTATTTGGGTTGACTTGTTATATTCAAGGGTATAGCTTCCTTGAGTAACCTCAAACTCTAGCCAACCTGGTTCAGGAAACTTCCAGATGAGTTCCACGGTAACATCCCGAGCGTAACAAGAAGCCGGCAACAGCAAACAGATAAATAAAGTGTTTAGACATAAAAAAACTTTCTGTTTAAGAGAAGGTCTCATGCCATGTCCCCTCGACTGCAGTTCTTGAGAGCTTACCTTTAACTCTACTCTTAAACAGATTACCCACATTTAATAAGCAATATTCAATTATTTTCCAGAAAAAGACTTTCTTGTTGTTGCGTGGCAGGAACAGCAAAACCTAAATGTTTATAGGCCTCACCGGTAAGCAGCCTTCCCCGGGGAGTACGTTGTAAAAATCCCAGTTGCAGTAAAAATGGTTCCACTACGTCTTCCAAAGTTTCAGCCTCTTCACCGACCGTTGCAGCTAAAGTTTCTAAGCCGACAGGCCCTCCCGCAAACTTCTGGATCATTGTCAACAGGATTTTTTTGTCCAGACTGTCTAAACCTAAGGGATCGACCTCCAGCTTCTCCAGTGCGCGGGAGGCAAGCTCTCTATCAATCATTTCACTCCCCCAAAACTGGGCAAAATCTCTAACTCTCTTTAAGAGCCTATTGGCAACCCTTGGAGTGCCGCGGGATCTTCTGGCAATTTCCAGAGCGCCATCCGCAGAAAGCCCAACTTGCAAAATGCGGGAAGCTCGCCCGACAATTTGCAAAAGTTCTTCTGTGGTATAAAACTCCAGCCTACAGATTACCCCGAATCTATCCCTTAAGGGAGAAGTCAGCTGTCCTGCTCTGGTCGTTGCACCTACCAAGGTAAAGGGCGACAGCGATAACCTGATAGATCTGGCACTCGGTCCCTTGCCTATAACAATATCCAGGCAATTATCTTCCATAGCCGAGTATAAGACTTCTTCTGCTGTTCTGCTTAAACGATGAATTTCGTCAATAAAAAGAACATCCCGAGGTTCCAAAGATGTTAATAAAGCAGCCAGATCCCCCGGACGTTCAATTGCGGGGCCTGATGTTATTCGAATATTAACCCCCATCTCAGCAGCAATAATATTGGCCATAGTGGTTTTGCCTAAACCCGGAGGGCCATATAAAAGCACATGGTCAAGGGCTTCACCTCTGCTTTGAGCTGCTTGGATAAAGACTTGGAGGTTTTCTTTGACCCTGGACTGACCTATATAATCTTGAAGTTTGGAAGGCCTCAAAGCTTCGTTCTCATAATCTTCGGGTCTTTCTCTGGCTGATATAACTCTATCCAAAGAATTTTACCTCCTATAATTTTAGATCTATCCCGCTATGCTGACATCTGCTGTTTAACGTTTGTCGGCTACATTTCTATAGGAAATATAAATTATCAGCGCATTTAAAGTTATTTCAATAATATAGCTATTTCTTACTTACTAAAAGACGCAAGGCTTCCTTGATCTGATCTTCCGTAACATTAATACCTCTGGCTTGAACTTTCGTTAATGCCTCTCGGGCTTCCTGGCGAGAAAACCCTAAAGCCAGCAGGGTATCGAAAGCTTCAGCAGTAAGGTCGGCTGAATACCCGGCTTCTTCGGCGGCAGATTCCAGCTCAATATCTTTAATTTTTTCTTTTAATTCCAGGATTATCCTTTTGGCAGTTTTAGCGCCTATGCCCGGCACCTTAGTCAATTGAGAAACATCTTCCCGTAAAATAGCTATTTTTACCTGCTGGACAGAATAAACAGACAGAATACCTAAAGCAACCTTGGGGCCAATTCCGGAAACGCTAAGAAGTTGAATAAAAAAATCCTTCTCCTCGGCACTATCAAACCCGCACAAAACAAGATCGTCTTCGCGAACCAAAAGATGGGTGTAAAAAACCCTATCTTCCCCTTTGGTGAAAGTGGCTAAGCGCCGGGGAACATGCAATAAATAGCCAATACCATTAACATCCAGGATTATTTTCTCACTATCCATACCCCAGACAGTTCCTCTTAACATCCCTATCATCAGCAATGCCCTCCAAATCTTGGGCCCACACTATGGGCATGACAAATAGCGATAGCCAGAGCATCAGCAGTATCGTCAGGCTTTGGCATTTCCCTCAAAGCCAACAAAGCTCTAACCATATACTGGATTTGGTGTTTATCTGCTTTTCCATAACCTACCACTGCTTGTTTGACTTGTAAAGGCGTATATTCATAGACCTCTATACTGTGCCGGGCTGCAGCTAAGAGAACTATCCCTCTCGCCTGTCCCACCGCAATAGCTGTTGTAGTATTTCTATTAAAAAACAATTCTTCCACAGCCACAGCCTGGGGTGAATATTTTAACAAAAGCTCTTCCAGCGAATCAAATAATTTTTTCAACCTTAGGGCCATGGGTAAATCTGCCGAAGTCCGCCAACAAGAATACTCCACCGCACTTAATACTTGTCCCTTTTTTTCGATTAAACCATAACCCATTAGGGCAGTTCCAGGGTCAATTCCCAGAATTAACATCTTAGGCTCCTACAGTTCTTCTTCCGCTAAGGAGTCCGCCAGGTCAAAATTAGTATAGACCTTTTGCGCATCATCGTGCCCTTCCAAGGAGTCAATCAATTTAATTACTTTTTTAGCCTGCTCAAGGTCAGAAATTTCAACTTGGTTATTAGGAATCAGGTTAAGAGCGGCATTTTCAATCGGCAAACCGTGATCAAGCAGGGCTTGCCTTACTTCTTGCATCAGGGCAGGTTCGGTAAATATTTCCCAGCTTTCATCTTCTTCGACAATATCTTCGGCACCCGCTTCCAGAGCTAAAAGCATCAGGTCATCTTCCTTAATAACCAGTTCTTCTTTGGGAATGGACAGCTGTCCTTTTTCCGTAAACATCCAGCTGACACTCCCAGACTCACCCATATTGCCTCCATTTTTGGAAAAGAGGTGCCTCATTTCGGAAGCTGTTCTATTCCTGTTATCCGTCATGATATCAACCATGATCGCTACTCCCCCGGGACCATACCCCTCATAACGCAGTTCTTCATAGTTATCTCCTTCGCCCGCTCCGGCACCCTTTTGAATAGCTCTTTGGATATTATCATTTGGCATATTGGCGGCTTTGGCATTGTCTATGGCTATCTTCAAACGGAAATTACCGTTGGGATCGGCTCCTCCTGCCCGGGCAGCAACAATTATCTCTCTGGCGAGTTTAGTAAACATCCTACCTTTAATAGCATCACTTTTTGCCTTTTTGTGTTTAATATTAGCCCATTTAGAATGTCCGGCCACGTAAATTCCTCCCTGAAAATGAATATTTTCTTTTGATAATTATGATTTTCATTGGTAGCTTTGTTAACATGAAAATGCGCTACTAATTATTATTTTACCATGCCCGACTATTAACGGCAAAATACTCCCTTAAAAAGTTCATTGACTCCCCATATAATCCTAGTTAAAAAGCTTACTCCAGATTACATTAGTTAAGTTTCTAGCAACTAACTAAATAGCTCTCCCGCTTCTCTTAGCAACCAAAACTTGCCCCAAGGCTAAACCGCCATCCCCAGCCGGTAATCGAAGAGGATAATATATTTTTACTCCAATCCTTTGGGCCAAAGCCAAGAGTGTTTCTGTCAAAAGTTTATTTTGAAAAACTCCTCCCCCAATAACCATTTCGTTATTCTCCAGGCCTAGAAGCAAAGCAGTCTCCAACATGGAAATTGCCAGTGAAAAATGGAAACGGCAAGCTATTTCCCCTCTCGTTTTTCTGTTTAAATAATCCTGAACAATTTTTTTAAGCAATAAATCTATTTTAAGAGTGACTTTTCCTTCCTGGGTTTCTAACCAGATAGGATATAACTCTGCCGGCGAAGAGCGGACTATTTCATTATAACGTTCAATTAATTCCAGCCGGGCTTGTTTGCAATCCCTAAGAAGTTCACCTTCTAAAAGTTCCTGAGTCCTTGAGAGCCTGCTTAGGACTGCATTTTCCAGTTCAGAGACAATGCTGCTTTTAACATCGGTCTCAGGATGATTGTTACAAACAACATGATCACTGTTACAAACATCATAATCACCCACAGTTTGTTTAGCGCAGTTGATTAAACCTTCCTCCCTTGCCAGGTGCTTTTGTAGCCAAACAGTTGCTGTACTTTCCAGCTCAATTGCTGCTTGCCCCTCATAGGTGACCTCGGTGCAGACCCCCAATAGGCCGCTGACAGCATCAAAAAGACGACCGGCGCTGGAAGTCTCATAGATTTGCAAACCGCTTTTCAGTTGGCCGTCAAGAATTACTCTCTCCTCTGAAGAGAGCCTTTCCCTAAGAAATTGAGCACTGTGCCATTCTTCAGCAGAGAGGGTCTTTTGCAGATAGGCATAAGCGATCCGCAAAGGATGCTTCGCTCCGGCATCACCGCCCGGTAAAGGCAAATATTCCAAATGCGCGCGCCTTTCAGCTCCCCCCGCATCACCATACAAAAATTCGAAACCCCAGATTTTGCCGTCTTGGCCATAGCCGGTTCCATCGCAAATAAGGCCAAGTATTGGCCTGCATAACCGGTGCTCCCCGCAAACACTGACCAAATGGGCATGATGGTGCTGAACAGCATGCTGAGGACAAGCCATGGACTTGGCCATTTTTGTTGTTGTATATTCGGGATGGAGGTCGTGGGCTACTTTTTGCGGGAAAATATTTACTACTCTTTGATATGAAGAATATTCTTGATTAAAACGTTCAAAGTTTTCCAAGCCATGCATATCTCCAATATATTGGCTCATAAAAGCCATGTTTCCCATAGCAAGACAAAAAGCATTTTTCATTTCCCCGCCTAGACCGGCTATGGGAACCTGGAATTCTTCCTTTAGGACAATAGGCAGAGGTACATAACCCCGGGCTCTGCGGATAAAAGTCATTTGCTCCCCGACAAACTGAACAACGGAATCGTCACAGGGATGATAAATATCTCTGTTGTGCAGTAAAAAATAATCGGCTATTCCCTTTAATTCGCGCAGGGCAGTTTCATTTTCAAAAATGAGAGGCTGACCGCTTAAGTTGGCACTCGTCATAACTAAAAATTCAAAATCGCCTGTAAACAGAAGATGGTGTATGGGAGTGTAGGGCAGCATAATGCCTAAGGTATGCAAACCGGGGGCAACCTCGGAAGGAATTTTACTCTTAAGCTGATTTTGCCTAACCAAGAGAACAATCGGTGCCGCAGGGCTAGTCAAAACCTTCTTCTCCTGCTCGGAAATTTTCACTTCTTTAGCCGCTGCTTCAATACTTTTAGCCATTAGGGCAAAGGGCTTAGCGCCACGTTCTTTTAATTTTCTCAATCTGCGAATCGCTGCCTCATTAGTAGCATCACATACTAAATGAAATCCGCCTAAACCTTTAACAGCAAGAATAGCACCCTCTGCTAAGAAGCTTAAACCAATCCCTTTCCCTTTTAATTCTCTGCCCTCAGCATCCGTTAATTTAAGCGCCGGCCCGCAAACATCACAAGCAATAGGTTGGGCGTGGAATCTTCTGTTCCGAGGATCTTCGTATTCTTTCCGGCAACTCGAGCACATCTGAAAAGCTTTCATGGTTGTCAGAGGGCGGTCATAAGGACGGTCATAAATAATAGTATATCTGGGTCCGCAGTTCGTACAGTTAATAAAAGGATAGTGGTATCTTCGATCCTTGGGCGCAAACATCTCCTGTAAACAATCCTTGCATGTTGCCACATCAGGAGCTATCAGAGTATCATTTTTGTCCGTTTTACTACTTTCAACAATCCGAAAATCCAGAAAATCCTCTCTGGGAACTTCTGTTTTTTCCTGAGAAAGAATAAAAGCAAGTGGCGGTTTTTCATCTAAGATTCTTTGCCAAAATATTTCAGTCTTTTCTCCTTCGGCGTGGATTTCTACCCCATCACTGGTGTTATTGATCCATCCTTTGATATTTAGTTCACGGGCTAGCCTATAGACAAAGGGCCGAAACCCAACTCCTTGTACTATGCCGTTAATATGAATCCGATAAGCTCTCTCCAAAAAATCTACCGCTTTCTTGACAAAAATTAAAAAAATAACCAGACTGGTAAAATCGCCCTGCTAATACTATCCAACTCATTTTACACTCTAAATTATTTTAAAACAACTTTAATCCCGTCAAGATAATTAAGCTTCATTCTTAAATGTAGATTGCAGTCCTAAAATAACTCAATATTCAGACTTTGGATCCAGTACCCCTTTAGTCACGCGAAAAGTCTCTTCAATCTCCCACAGACCGCGGTAAGTCTCAATCACTTCAATATCAGACATATCCAATTCACTGGTGACAATAGCGTAGTAGCCATCATACTTTGCTTCTTCAGCGACTTTTGCGTAATCAAGGACAGGACGCTCTTTAACTTTAAGAATTTCCCCGGTTTTTTCATCAAACTTCAAATTCTTCACATACTTGGCCGCGCCGTAAGAAGTGGCCTTCGTATATTTTTGAGGATTAGAAGCGAGATCATAAGCCTTTTTTAAGACCTCTTCACGCTCTGCCTGAGCCTTCAAAGCATATTTTCTTGCCCAGAAAACTACCTGCTTTTCATACACCGTTTTCTTAACTTTTTTTCCGCTAGAGAGCGTCACATTGATATCCCGGGCAATTATCCTGCTTTTAATCTTAAAATCAGTGTCCTCATCAACAGGCTTGCCATCTTTGCCTACATAGCCTTTAGCAGAGAGGACAAACTCTTTAAACTCCTTAGTAGCGCCTCTAACCGAAAAACTAAAAACATAGCCATTAAAATTTTTCCCTTTCTCCTTGCCTTGAAGATAAAAAATATTATCTCCCGTTATAATCCCCATGTCAGCAACAACAATAACCCTGCCGGTATCATAGTTTCTTCTCACTTCACCAATGACTGGTCTAAATGTCTCTTTATCTACCGTATTGCCTGGAAACAGTTCATAATGCAGCGGAATACCATCGGCATCCATAGCCAGCCCCATCTGCACAATTGGATCGCGTCGTTTTTCCTTGGATAATCCATGTTTACGAAACTCATCCGCTTGATCAATCTCAAAATAAAAATTCGTCACATCGTAATAGATAGTCTTAGTATTGCGCCCATATTTAGCAGCAATCTGAGCGTTCAAATATCTTTGAAATTCTTTAGAAATCTTAGAAAAGTGGGTAAGAGAGCGGTAAACATCCGCTAAAGAAAAGTTGAAGCGCTCGAAATACCGAGTTTTTTCCTCGAAAGCCTTCTTCTTGGAGCCGGGGGAAAGGAATCTGGATACAATAAGCAAAAGCATGATGGAATTTGTATTGTACTCAAAATTTTCATGCCTGGATTTATTTTTAAAAAACACATCCAGACCAAGTTCATGGTAAATCTTAAGTATTGCGGCATACCCGAAGTTTTTTCTGTTATCGGTACCGACAGAAAGCTTTTCATCCATATTGATTGACAAGGATACCTTTTTCTCAGATTTTTCTTCTTCGGTCATCTTGCGAGCTACTTCTTTGAAATGGGCGATAGGATCATCGTATTCTTTCGCAAGTTCGTCTAAGTAACCAAGGGACTTAACAGTCCGATCAGTAGAAATATTTGTTTTTGGATTTCTGTATTTCTGGGCAATAACAAGATAGGTTCTACCTGATTCCTTGCGATACGTTTTTTTCAGATACATAATGCAAACCTCGTTTCGCCAGTAATACCTTAATTATACCATATTGTGCCATATTATGCTACTTTCTTGCTTTTTGACGGTAGGTTCTAGGTTTTTTGCCTTTTTTACCCCCCGCGTTGTGAAGGGTATCTATAATCTCTTCGAGTTTTTCCCTGGCTTCATTGAGCAAACCCAAATCAGTCGGGTATTTGATGTCAGCTGGGATGCAGGTGGCATCCAAAATTAAAACTCCTTGATTAGCTTGAGGTTCTGCAGGTACTTTAGTTTCTGTTGCACTCTCTGTATCTGAATTTCCGCCCTGAGGATCATTGTGGTTATTGTTATCTTTCTTAGCCTCCTCCTTCTCGGCGGCCTGCCACTGTGTCATAGCCAATGCAATGCGCTCATTGATCTTCTCCAAGCGTTCTTTTTTGAACCGTTTGCGAAATTTGACCAGCGCTACCGGAGTAAACGGCGGGCTCAACTGATACTCTTTCAGGCCGATGAAGTACTGCAGGTAAGGATTTTCCGTAAGCTGTTGCACTACTTCCCGGTCGGTATAATTGCAGCGGGCCTGGATGATCAGTAATTAAGCTTCATTCTTAAATGTAGATTGCAGTCCTAAAATAACTCAATATTCAGACTTTGGAAATTAATCTGGCCAATTTTTATCAAATACGGTAAAATGCATATGTGGAGTTGTAAGTATATTGTGACCAGTGTGTAGGCACTGGTACATCTCATCTACTCCTCCTCAATATTATCTAACCCCTCTAATTGCCCGATGCTTGGTATCGGGTATTTTTTTTGACTCGTACATACCTCGTTTAATTAAACAGCCTTACAAAATAAGATAAGACCTGAACAATTCCCTTGTTTTCGCTTCTTGTTTCAGACCTTCTTGGCGATTCGTGACTTTCCAAATGCTCAAATTCTACTATTTCAACTTTTGGCCCCTGCGTAAGACGGAGTGTAACATTATCTAGACCGATACTAATATGGGGGCCTGTATAAGGAAGAACCCGGAGTTTAATTTGCCATACCGGTTTGCCCATCTCTTCTGCTCTAGCAAGAGATAAGACCTCTAAAGACCAGGGATCATGGTTAAAAATCTGCCCATAATAATGAGCTATTGCCTCATCAATATAAGGATTTAAAAGATACATAGTAAGATCATGATAAACACCGCTTTTTATTAAGTTATCCGGCCACTTAGGAGTCCCCAAGCTGTCTTCTGTTAAAGGCTCTCGCCGTACTTCATTATGGAAATCAAAACCATCGGTATGTTTATACTCAGTAGCTCTCAGCCTGCTTCCCGAAGCTGTCTCTAAGGTAATACAGTCTATGCCAATTCTGTCGTAGGGTCCGGTATATTGGCGCACCTCAATTTTAAAACGAAAATAATAAGTTCCGCTGCCATTTGGTCTGTCAATGCTTAGAATCTTAACGTCACCCGGGTCATAATTAATTGGCAACGGATAATAATCCGCTAAAACTTCCTTAATCCTTGGCTCCAGAAAACTAAAAATTATTTCCTGATAGATTAGTTCTTTTTCAAGAATTTGGGCATTAACAACAGGATTGACAACTTGATATTTTCCTGCAAAGGAAAAATGGGAACTTGTTAGAGAGTATATGAAAATAGAGAATAACAATGTAAAGCCGACTAAAATTAATAAGTATTTTTTCATTAATAATAACTCTCCTAGGAAAAGCTCGGTATGAAAACCCTTTGGTATAGCGTTTCCTAAGAGAGTTATTGCCATGCGCCGGTGCAAGGGCTTAAAAGTACTCTGTATTAATTTTCTTAACAACTTTTGAGAAATATAATATTCCACATCTATTGACGACTCTTATTGAACCCTTCTCAACTAAATAATTTATGTGAGCCATAGCCTCACCCAAGGCAAAAAATTTCTGGGTAGGCGGAAATTTCTCCCATGCAGGATAAGATAAATCCCATTTCATTTGACTGGCTATTTCCACTCCGGTTTGTCCTTTATGGGTTATGATCCTTTCAACCTCCGCTAACCTTTCCTGATGATGGATTTTAAGTTCTGTTACCCTTCTTTGTACATCGGTTAAAAAATTGCGATGGCCGGGTAAAACCAGCTTGATATCCATCTTGGCTACTTTATCCAAGCTTTGAAGATATTGAGCCAAGGAACTGCTATTGTCCAAATTATAGCAAGCAACATTGGGAGAGATTTTATCTAAAATATGGTCTCCAGCAAATAATATTTTAAGCTTAGGCTCATAAAGACAAATATGGCCCGGGAAGTGCCCATCAGTTTCGATGCATTTAAGCCTTAAGCCTCCTACCTCAATAACTTGGCCTTCTTTTACTACAGAGAAGTTTTTTACCTTTGACCAGTTGACACTGAATTCCGGTTTATTTTGGGGATTCCATTGCTCATCTATTTGGCAAAGACCAAAAGATCTCAAAGCCTGAAATCTTTTCTGCCAACGATTAGGATCCTCTACCGCTAAAATATCCCAAGGAATTTTACCGCACCAAACCCTAGTTTTAGGTGTTACTAATCTGTGTAGTAAACCAACATGATCAGAGTGGAAATGGGTAATAAAAATATCCAGTTTATCTCTTTTAATATTTAACTCTGCCAATGAATTAATTATTATCTTCTCACAGGCATCCAGATCAAAACCGGTATCAATCAGTAGATCCCTTTCTCCTCGGATTAAGTAAGCATTAAGCTCTCTTAACGGGTTATTGGGCAAGGGAACAGGAATTCTATAAATATTATCTTGAATATGCTGCATGCAGTTCCTCCAAAAGGCAGTGAATTAGGGCAAAACATAAATCTGCTTTCAGATTGCAGATTTAGCTTTTATTATACAAAAAATTATCCCTTTTATACAATAAAATTATCCCAAATAGAATCATATCCGGGCACAGCGCTTAATGTACAGCGAAGCCAGCCAAGACTCTCCAGTACTTTAGCCGGCTTCCCTTAAATATATAGTTATCTGTTCATATAAAGGCTATAATTCGTGAATAAAGAGCCCACTTCTTAGCTTCGGCTCAAACCAGGTTGATTTGGGTGGCATTAGTAACCCCGCATCAGCTACGGCAAATAATTCGTTGATAGTAGTTGGGTATAAGGCAAAAGCAACTTTCATGTCCTCATTTACCCTTTTTTCTAATTCCTTTAACCCTCTTATGCCGCCAACAAAGTCAATCCTTTGATCTGTTCGCGGATCTTTAATATTTAATATTGGCTTGAGCAGATAGTTTTGCAGCAATGAGACATCCAGCCCTTCAACCGGATCGGCACAAAGAATTTCATCTTTGGCAGTCAGCTTATACCATAAGCCTTTCAAATACATGCCAAAAGTAGCTTTTTGCTTTGGCTGATATGGTTCTGTACCTATTTCCTCGACAAAGAAAAATTTTGCGACTTCCTTTAGAAATCCCTGTTTATCATATCCATTAAGATCTTTTACCACTCGATTGTAATCTAGAATCCGGAGCTGGTCATGCGGGAAAAGCACCGAGAGGAAATAATTAAACTCCTCTTCTCCTGTATACATTGGCCTCCCTTTCCTTCTTTTCAGGCCAACTTTAACCGCTGAAGCAGCGCGATGGTGCCCATCGGCAATATAGATGTTAGGGATTTTTTTAAATTCTTGTGATAAAAATTCAATATTTCTTTGCTCGCTAATCCGCCAAACTGTATGTCGAACACCATCAGCGGCAACAAAATCATATAAGGCTTGCTCGTTTTTAATACTCTCAACAACTGCATTAATACCAGGGTTAGAGCGATAGGCTAAAAATATCGGGCCGGTTTGAGCATCACAAATATCCACATGCTTAAATCGATCTAATTCTTTCTCCTCACGGGTCTTTTCATGCTTTTTAATAACATCATTCAGATAATCATCAATGGAGGCACAGCCAACAATACCAGTCTGGGCACGGCCGTCCATAAACAATTGATAAACATAATAGCAACTCTCGTCTTCTTGAATTATTATGCCTTCACTTTTCATTTGCTCCAGTATTTCTTTAGCCTTTTCATAAACCCTCACATCGTAAGGATTAGTGTCTTGGCTAAATTGGGTTTCAGCTCGATCAATTCTTAGAAAAGATAACGGCTCCTTGCTTATTTCTGCCAAAGCCTCTTCCCGGTTATAAACATCATAAGGAAGTGCTGCAACTCTGCCGGCAACTTCAGGCTTTGGTCTTAAAGCTTTAAAAGGTTTAATAAGTGCCAAGATTATTATCCTCCTACGGTTTAATAAAATGCGCTAACGAACGCTCACATTATCTGATAATGCGAACCCTTCTAACCCCTTCCATTTTGGCAATCTTTTGGGCTATGGTCTTGGTAGAGGGACATTCCATATCAATGATTGTATAAGCCCATTGTCCTTTGCTTTTATTGATCATGTCTGAAATGTTATAGCCTTCTTGAGCTAAAGCTGAAGTGAATTGGCCTAACATATTAGGAATATTGCGATGGTTAATTGCCAGGCGGGCGGGATTGTCACAAATACCGTTTTCGCAATCGGGATAATTGACAGAATTGGTGATATTGCCATTTTCCAGATAATCAATTAACTGATTGACAGCCATTACTGCACAATTGTCCTCCGACTCACAAGTGGAAGCCCCTAAATGAGGAATAGCAATAACACCTTCTTGCTTAACCATCTTAGGCGTAGGAAAATCCGTAACATACTTTTGCACTATTCCGGATTGCAAAGCTGTGATTAGATCGTCTTCATTAACTAAGCCATCTCTGGAGAAGTTCAAAATTCTTACCCCCGGCTTCATATGCGCAAAGGCTTCGCGATTAAACATCTCTTTAGTAGAAGCTGTTAAGGGTACATGAACAGTGATATAATCACATTCTTTATACAGCTCTTCCAAAGACTTAATTGGTTTAATATGCTTGGATAAACCCCAGGCCGACTTTACGGAAATATAGGGATCATAACCGTAAACATCCATGCCTAATTTAATCATGGCATTAGCGACTAATACTCCGATTGCCCCTAGGCCGATAACGCCTAATTTTTTGCCGTTTATCTCCGTACCTGCAAACTGTGCTTTATTTTTTTCAACCAATTTGGCAATTTCCGGATCATCCTTTACAGAATTTACCCAGCTAACTCCGCCAATAATATCCCTTGAGGCCAAAATCAAACCTGCTATTACCAGTTCTTTGACCCCGTTGGCATTAGCCCCCGGCGAATTAAAAACAACAATACCATTTTCGGCACACTTTTCCAGAGGAATATTATTTACCCCTGCTCCAGCCCTAGCTATAGCCTTTAAAGAAGGTGGCAGTTCCAAATCATGCATATTGGCACTCCTGACCAGAATGGCATCTGCCTCCTTCAAGTCATTAACTATTGTATACTTATCGCTAAATAGTTCTAAGCCCACTTCGGCAATTGGATTCAAACAGTGTATTTTAAACATCTTAACAATTCCCTCGCTTTATTAATTGCTTAATACTAAAAATTTTTTATCAATGGTTAGAATTAATTATATATTTTCCTTCTCAAAAGTTTCCATAAACTGAACTAAAGCTTTAACACCTTCCAGTGGCATCGCATTATAAATACTCGCCCTCATGCCGCCAACGGTTCTATGGCCTTTTAAGTTGTCAAATCCTGCTGCCTTGGCTTCGGCAATGAATTTAGCATCCAATTCCTGAGAGCCTGTTATGAAAGGTATATTCATTAAAGAGCGGTCTTTTTTGGCTACCGTACCTTTAAACAGTTTACTGGAATCCAAATAGTCGTAAAGAATTGCTGCTTTGGCTTCATTTCTTTTCTTCATTGTTTCCAGCCCGCCAAGCTTTTGAATCCATTTAAATACTTTTCCGCAGATATAAATTCCATAAACGGGCGGGGTATTGTAAAGCGAATTGTTATCAGCATGAATTTTGTATCTTAGCATCGTCGGCGTCCCAGGCAGGACATCATCGGTAATTAAATCTTCTCGAATAATGACTACTACCACACCGGCAGGTCCCATATTCTTTTGGGCACCGGCAAAAATTAAGCCATACTTGGTAACATCAACCGGCTCAGATAAGATATCCGAAGACATATCAGCAATTAAAGGCTTATCCCCTGTCTCAGGCAATTCAGTATACTTTGTTCCATAAATAGTGTTATTGTGGCAGATATAAACATAATCAGCCTCATCGGAAATTTTCAAGTCTTTTAAGTCGGGAATATAAGAAAACGTTTTGTCCTCCGAAGAAGCAATTATATTAACCATCCCGAAATTTTTCGCTTCGGCAATTGCCTTTTTAGCCCATTGCCCGGTGTTAATATAGTCGGCAGCTTTATTCTTCATTAAATTCATGGGTACCATCGCGAATTGTTGGGAGGCACCCCCTTGCAAAAATAATATTTTATAATTAGGCGGGATGTGCATTAGTTCTCGTAAATCTTCTTCGGCTTCACCGATGATTCTTTCGACAGTTTTAGAACGATGACTCATCTCCATAACGGACATCCCAGTCCCGTTATAATCCAACATTTCTTCTGCGGCTTCTTTGAGAACTTCTTCCGGTAGGATAGCCGGTCCTGCTGAAAAGTTAAATACTCTGGTCATTTTAAAAAATCCTCCTCTTTTGTTAAGCTAGCTTGTTTATTGGTAATTTTGCTTAAAAACAAAGCTTTTTAAATAAAAAACACCCCTCATTGGGGCGATTTTTTCGCGGTGCCACCCAAGTTTCGGCTGCTAATCGGCTTTACTGGGACAACAACGTTTATTTGTCATTTTTTAATATCAAAATAACAAAACCTCTCATCCCCAAAAGGGACGAGAGGTTATTCCCGCGTTGCCACCCAAATTGCCATTACCGGCCAACTTTAGTCCGCAGTATCGGGCGGAACCCGTCGCAATTCATCATTGGCCACTCCAGGACGGAATCAAAAACCCAGTTGGCTGATTTGCACCCACCACCAGCTCTCTGTAACAACTTATAGTTTAAGACTTTCCCTTCATCGTGTTTAAGCACTTTGAATTTACACACTATAATAATTCACCTTCAAGCTTTTGTCAAGGCGGAACCCTAACATTTTTTTGTCGTCCCTATGTTACATAGGTTTCCCCTGTTCTGATGTAGTCCTCTCAAAACAGGATAGTCGTTATCGTCTCCGAAGTCCCAGATTTCAGTGCTCCAGCCTGTGTAGTGCGACTCCATTAATATTGCCGTTAGCCGTTCCCTTTACCATCTGCTCAGTGGTACGGGTTTCTCCTTTACCGGTGTCGCTTTTTTCGCTGGTTTGAGAGTCATAGTAGCTGGCAGTTACACTTCCATCATCTACTAGTTTACCCACTAAACCTCCCATATCAGAGTTGCCTCTAACCTTTCCGGTGGTGTTGCTATTTTTTACATTCGAGTTATAAAGAGTACCGACCAAGCCTCCGACAAATTCTTCACCACTGACATTGCCGGTAGCATAGCTATTTTCTATTGTTTCGTCATTTCCTATATACCCCGCTAGGCCTCCGACCCATTGATTGCCACTAACGGTTCCGTAAATTTATATGAAGAAACTACCTCTTTCGAAGTAGTTTCTTCTATAACCTGGGCCGCTCCCGTGAAGACCGTTTAAGATCTTCACGCATCCATGACACCGCGGCACTCGTTAAGGCCGTATAAGGCCTTAACGCATCCATGACCTTCGCAACGACTTATTTGTAAGCGTCAAAGACGCCGTCACATAGAATCGCAACTTAGAAGATAGTACAATCACAATAAGTAAGGTTGAGAAAGTCGAAAAAGTATGCAAAATTTTTCAACCAGAAATGGAGTGGTTGTATGGATATGCAAAAAGTTGCAGAAGAGTACCGGCTATCAAAATGGATGCAAGTGATACGGGAAAGACAAGAAAGCGGGCTAAGCATTAAAGATTTTTGCCAAAAGAACGGAATAAGCAGACATGCATACTTTTACTGGCAGCGGAAGTTACGGAAGGTTGCATTTATGGAACTTTCAAAGCAGGAAGAGGCCGTAAACTGTGTTCCGGAAGGGTGGTTGCAACTTACCCAAGGTCATGAAATAAGACCGACGCTAGATATTGAAGTGGGTGGTTGTCGTATAAACGTAGATGCTGGAACGGATCCTGAACTTCTGAAAAAGGTCTGCCGCATATTGAGGGTACTGTAATGAGATGGAGTGACAAACCCGTGTACATATGCTGCGGGCATACAGATATGAGAAAATCTATCAACGGGCTCATGGCACTGGTCAAAGACAGCTTTTCCCTCGATCCGTTTTCAGAAGCGCTATTTGTATTCTGCAACCGAAATCGGAACAGAATAAAAATCCTGGAATGGGACGGTGATGGATTCTGGTTGTATTTCAAGCGTCTGGAGCGCGGACGTTTTCGCTGGCCGGTAAAAGGAGACACTGCCACTATGGTTCTAAAAACCAAAGAATTATCTTATCTCATTGAAGGTGCGAAACTAGAAAAAAAGCTTAAACGAGAAGAAGTTTACGAGCGGCAAATCTCTTAAAAAATAATATCTTCAAGATGGCCTGGAACCGCATAAAATCTAGCTTTTATGCGGTTTTTATGTACGCCCAGCATGGGCGTTATCTATACGGTGAAAGTCCGGAACGGGGGCTGGCGAGCGCCTACCGTAGCCGAGAACAAGGGTGTCCGTCGTGAGGCGGAATCTGAAGGAAGTTTAAGGCAAATGCACGGCTTGAGGTACACGAACCCAATTTGAGGCTGTCATAACTGGATGAGTCTCCATAACAAGATTAAATCCAAAGCCGCCAAGAGTTATGGCAGTATACTTGGGCAAGCGCGGGCAGAAAGATAACGTTCTTATCTGGGGAGGTCTGCAGGAAACGCGAAGTTACTTCGTAACCGCACTCGAAAGGGTGCGCTGAATCTGCAGAAGTCAGCAGAGGTCATAGTACGGGAGTAAGCGACGGCGGAAACCGGAAGGACCGAACTTAAAGGAGAGATGAGCCTATGCGTTCGCATGATGAGCAACGAAAGCAGCCAACTTCATATGAAGGCTTACGGCAGAAAGTAGCGGTGAAGCCGCAAGGGTATGTCGGAGCGCCGAGCTCATCGTCGGCACAAGTAGACCACTCATCTCGCGAAGACCAAGGCGATTTGCTGGATAGAATGCTAGAACGAAACAATCTTCGACTTGCCTACCGGCGAGTGGTACAAAACGGAGGAGCGCCCGGCATCGACGGAGTGACGGTAAAAGACTTAAAAGCTCACTTGTGGGAGTGCTGGGACACTGTCAAAGCAGAACTCCTGACGGGAACCTACAAGCCAGCACCTGTCAGACGGGTGGAAATCCCCAAACCCGGAGGCGGTGTCCGCTTGTTAGGCATCCCCACCGTAATGGACCGGCTCATCCAGCAAGCCCTACTCCAAGTGATGACCCCAATATTTGACCCGTATTTCTCTCCGAACAGCTTTGGTTTCCGGCCTGGCAAACGGGCCCACGACGCAGTCAAACAAGCTCAGGCCTACATCCAAGAAGGATATCGCTATGTCGTGGACATGGACTTGGAAAAGTTCTTTGACCGAGTGAACCATGACATCCTCATGGCGAGAGTAGCCCGAAAAGTTAAGGATAAAAGAGTCCTAAAACTTATCCGAGGATACCTTAATGCCGGAGTCATGGAAAACGGAGTGACAAAAGAGACAGTCGAAGGAACCCCTCAAGGAGGCCCCTTAAGTCCGCTGCTGGCGAACATCTTACTGGATGACCTAGACCAGGAGTTAACCAAAAGAGGACATCGCTTTGTGCGTTATGCCGATGACTGTAACATCTTCGTCAAGAGCAAGCGAGCCGGAGAACGGGTAATGAAATCGGTCATTCAATTTGTAGAGGGGAAGTTAAAACTCAGAGTAAATCGAGAGAAAAGTGCTGTAGATAGACCGTGGAACCGAAAATTTCTCGGGTTTAGCTTTCTACCCAATCGCCAAGCGACGATTCGCCTGGCCCCCAAGACGATAGAACGATTCAAAGAAAAGATTCGGGAAATAACCAGTCGACAAGACCGATGTCGATGTCTGAGCGAATCCACAATTGAATCAATATATGGTACAATTTTCTTATGAAAACACAAGAAAACTTAGCAGAAAAACTGCTTGAAATAATTGAAGAAAAGGACCGCAGAATTGCTGAATTAGAGCAGCAAGTACAGTGGTTTATGTCCCAAATCCGCCTTGCTAGGCATAAACAATTTGGCGCATCAAGTGAAAAGACAGATAATATTCAATTATCCGTATTCAACGAGGCCGAATCGAGCGCCGATATAACTATTCCGGAACCGAAGCTTACCGAGGTAAAGGCGCATTATCGGAAACGGACACGCCTTACAACTGACAAATTGCCGAAAGATTTACCTATTGAGGTAATAGAACACGGGCTTCCGCCAGAAGATTGTATTTGCCCCAATTGCAAGAGTCAGTTACATACGATGGGCAGGGAAACTCGCGAAGAATTCAAAGTCATTCCTGCCAAAGCAATTATTGTACGACACGTACGGCATGTCTACGCTTGTCGTAATTGTGAAGGAACTGCCGACCATGTTCCTATCGTAAAGGCCGATATGCCGGAACCTGTTATAAAAGGCGGATTTGCTTCCCCTGAGACAATTGATCATATAGCGGTACAGAAATTCATGATGGGTTCCCCTCTATACCGCCAGGAGCAAGAATGGAAGCAAAATGGCATACTGCTTTCCCGGCAGACGATGTCAAACTGGTTACTCAAAGCTAGTGAGAACTGGCTGGAACCGATATATGAAGAGATGAAGCTTAAGCTTTGTGAACATGAAGTTCTTCACGGGGATGAAACCATCTTGCAGGTGCTCAAAGAACCGGGAAAGGCGGCACAGTCAAAGAGTTACATGTGGCTGTACCGCACCAGCGGGGAGGCGAAACACCAAATTGTAATTTATGACTATAAACCAGACAGAAGACATATCCATCCTGGAAATTTCCTTAAAAATTTCAAAGGATATCTTCATGCAGATGGATATGAAGGTTATCATAAGCTTCCTGAAAACATAATAGTTGTTGGCTGCCTGGCACACCTTAGGCGGAAGTTTTTTGATGCCTTTAAAACCCTGTCCAAGGATAAACAACCGGAATCCAACGCGGCAAAGGGAGTAGCTTACTTAGATAAACTGTTTAACCTTGAAAAACAGTTTGCTTTGCTTACCCCGGATAATCGCCTCAAAGAACGCAAGCGACTATCAAGGCCTGTGTTTGAAGAATTTTACAATTGGATTTATGGGCTTGCTGCTTTGCCTAACACTCTTCTTGGCAAAGCGGTGCATTATGCCAAATCCCAGCGAAAATATCTTGAGAGATACCTGCTGGACGGGCGTCTTGAAATTTCAAACAATCGTGCGGAACGCAGTATTAAACCCTTTGTAATCGGTCGAAAAAATTGGCTTTTTGCTAACACACCAAACGGTGCCAAGGCGAGTGCAATTTATTACAGCCTGATTGTGAGTGCGAGAGAAAACGGCTTGAATCCATTTGAATATTTAACATGGATTTTTACAAATGCTCCTAACCTGGGAAAAGCGGGTTACATATCTGAGATTAAAGACTTTTTACCTGGTAGTGCAGCCTTGCCGGAAAAAGTATTCACCCCGCGAATTTGTAACGCAAGCTCGGAAAAATATGCGTGGGAGGAATACTGATGAAGGTTGGAAAACATACGGCGTTTATGATAGATTTTATCTCCGATTTTGCTGATGGAAAGATACCAAGATATTCCTTCGAAATGGATTATTCAGGCTATGTTATTGAGCATTTTCCAAAGATGAAAAAGGAGAATTCTCGTTTAGCACAAAAATTTATCAGCACTGTCGATGATGTCGTCGAATATGTTCAAGCTAACAACATATCTGATGATGATTTTAGGATAATGGTTAACAATGCGCTTTGCGATCTTCTTGGAGTGGATGAGCCTGACTTAATGTAACTCACGTCAGAATGTGTTTGACGCTTACACTTATGTTTTTGGCAAGTAAAAAATATAGCATTCCGGAAGTTAAATATGTAGCACCCCTGTTTCCATATTTAGAAATTAATGGTTGAATGGGTTAGTCGGTAGCTTGGACCGTTAAATACGAGCAGGTGGCTGTGATGAATAAGACGGTCTATTATAGCACTGGTCATTTTCTCATCGAAGAATATGCCGTTCCAACGGCTGAACTCAAGGTTAGTGGTAATAATGACGCTGCGTTTCTCGTAACACTCTGAGATTACTTGGAAAAGTAATTGGGCACCTCCTTTTTCAAAAGGTACATAGCCCCATTCATCACAGATCAAAAGATCGCACTTTTGGATCTGACGCATATATTTGTTTAATGTGCCGGAAGCTTTGGCCTCGGATAGTTGGTTAACAAGAGCTGCTGTACGAAAGAATTTGACGGTTTTACCTTGGTTGCAGGCTTCAACTCCAATAG